>NZ_JADYVF010000016.1:0-119853 GCF_020193625.1 Bradyrhizobium sp. IC3123
GAACCCGCTTGCCCCCGGCCCCGCCGCTCTGTATACGCGCGGTCGGTGTCCCCGAGGCACCCGTCCAGTGCGGGCCACCATACTGATCCTTATGAAGGAATGCACGCGTCGTCATGAGCCGCCTCGTGATGAAATTCGGCGGCACGTCCGTCGCCAACATCGAACGTATCCGCAACGTCGCACGCCATGTGAAGCGTGAGGTCGATGCCGGCCACGAAGTGGCCGTGGTCGTCTCGGCGATGGCCGGCAAGACCAACGAGTTGGTCGCCTGGTGCACCGAGGCCTCGCCGATGCACGACGCGCGCGAATATGACGCCGTGGTCGCCTCGGGCGAACAGGTGACGTCCGGCCTTCTTGCCATCGTGCTCCAGGGCATGGGCATCCAAGCCCGCTCGTGGCAGGGCTGGCAGATCCCGATCAAGACCAGCGACGCCCATGCCTCGGCCCGGATCGAGGACATCGACGGCAGCGAGATCATCAAGCGCTTCAAGGACCGAAAGGAGGTCGCGGTCATCGCCGGCTTCCAGGGCATCAACCCCGAGACGGGTCGCATCACCACGCTCGGCCGTGGCGGCTCCGACACCTCGGCCGTGGCGATCGCCGCCGCCGTCAAGGCCGACCGCTGCGACATCTACACCGACGTCGACGGCGTCTACACCACCGACCCGCGAATCGTGCCGAAGGCCAAGAGGCTCGACAAGATCGCATTCGAAGACATGCTGGAACTGGCCTCGCAGGGCGCCAAGGTGCTCCAGGTCCGCTCGGTGGAACTCGGCATGGTCCACAACATGCCGATCTTCGTCCGCTCGAGCTTCGATAAGCCCGAGGATATCGACCCGCATGCCAACCAGCCGCCCGGCACGCTGATCTGCAGCGAGGAGGAGATCATGGAAAGCCACGTCGTCACCGGTATCGCCTTCTCCAAGGACGAGGCTCAGATCTCGGTGCGCCAGATCGAGGACAAGCCCGGCGTTGCGGCCTCGATCTTCGGCCCGCTGGCTGATGCCAATATCAACGTCGACATGATCGTGCAGAATGTGTCCGAGGACGGCAAGACCACCGACCTCACCTTCACCGTGCCGGCCGCCGACTTCACCCGCGCCAAGGATACGATTACCGCAGCCAAGGCCAAGATCGGCTATGCGCGGCTCGATACCGCCACCGATGTCGCCAAGATCTCGGTGATCGGCAGCGGCATGCGCAGCCATGCCGGCGTCGCCGCCCAGGCGTTCTCGGCGCTCGCCGGGCGGAACATCAACATTCGGGCCATTACAACCTCCGAGATCAAATTTTCGGTCTTGATCGATACCGCCTATACCGAGCTTGCGGTGCGCACCTTGCATACGCTCTACGGTCTCGATCAGACCTGACGGTCTTTCCGGAAAACCGCTTCGCACTTTTCCGGACAGTGCCAAAAGGCTAATTTTCTCTTAGCGGTCGCAGCAAACGCGAAGGTGTACACACCTTCGCGTTTGGCAGGCGTTTTGCTTGGCAAAACAAGCCTCAATTCGCTATACGGCGGACAGGGTGGGCTGCCGCAGACTGTGTCCCAGTTCAGGCGGCGCTGATTCGGTACGAGCACTCAATCTCCCGTGGATTTGGGCTTGTGCCTGCGCCGGACAAACAATTTGATTGTTTTTCTGGAATTTTGGTCCAGCCGCCGGCCGATATCGCCGGGCCCGGCCGATGGAGGAGATTGACGGTTCATGCGGAGCGCGTCGGGAGGTCCCCGCGTCTTGTTGAGACGGCTCCGCGAGACCATGGCGGAGCAGGTCTCGGCCCAGGAGCGGCTGGACAAGATCGTGGTGCTGATCGCCGCCAACATGGTGGCCGAGGTGTGCTCGGTCTATGTGCTGCGCATCGACAATACGCTCGAGCTCTACGCCACCGAAGGTCTCAACCGCGAGGCGGTGCACCACACCGTGCTCAGCGCCCATGAGGGCCTGGTCGGCCTCGTCGCCAGCGAGGCGACGCCGCTCAATTTGAGCGACGCGCAGAGCCACCCGGCGTTCTCGTTCCGGCCCGAGACCGGCGAAGAAATCTACCATTCCTTCCTCGGCGTGCCGATCCTGCGCGCCGGCAACACGCTCGGCGTGCTGGTGGTGCAGAATCGCGCCAAGCGCAATTATGTCGAGGAGGAGCTCGAGGCGCTCCAGACCACCGCGATGGTGCTGGCCGAGCTGATCGCCTCCGGCGAACTCTCCGCGCTGGCGCAGCCGGGCCAGGAGCCGGCGGCGCGCCATTCGGCGCAGAAAGTCGGTGCCATCCTGTCGGAGGGCATCGCGCTCGGCCATGTCGTGCTGCACGAGCCGCGCGTCGTCATCAAGGACTACATCGCCGAAGACCTGCCGAAGGAGATCAAGCGGCTCGATACTGCGCTCGCCAAGCTGCGTGCCGATCTCGACCGCATGCTGGAGCGCGGCGACGTCGCCGAAGGCGGCGAGCACCGTGAGGTGCTTGAAGCCTATCGCATGTTCGCCAACGACCAGGGCTGGTCGCACAAGCTGCACGAGGCGGTCGCGACCGGCCTCACCGCGGAAGCCGCGGTCGAGCGCGTCCAGTCGGACACCCGCGCGCGCATGCTGCGCTCGACCGACCCCTATTTGCGCGACCGGCTGCACGATCTGGAAGACCTCGGCTACCGCCTGATGCGGCAGCTGGTCGGCCAGGATCATGCGCCCTCGCGCGAGCAGCTGCCCGACAACGCCATCGTCATCGCCCGCGCGATGGGCCCGGCGGCGCTGCTCGACTACGACCGCAAGCGCCTGCGCGGCATCGTGCTGGAGGAAGGCACCGCGAACTCGCACGTCTCGATCGTGGCGCGGGCGCTGGGCATCCCTGCGGTCGGCGAGGTGCCGAACGCGCCTGGAATCGCCGATCCCGGCGACGCCATCATCGTCGACGGCACCTCGGGCTCGATCTATGTGCGCCCGTCGCAGGAGATCGAGGCGGCCTTCGCCGAGCGCGTGCGCTTCCGCGCCCGCCGCCAGGCGCAGTACCTGGCGCTGCGCGACCGGCCCTGCGTCACCAGGGACGGCCAGAAGGTCGAGCTGATGATCAACGCAGGTCTTGCGATCGACCTGCCGCATATCGAGGACACCGGCAGTGCCGGCATCGGCCTGTTCCGCACCGAGCTGCAATTCATGGTCGGTCAGAGCCTGCCGCGCACCAGCGACCAGCTCGCGCTCTATCGCACCGTGCTCGATGCCGCCGGACCTAAGCCCGTCACCTTCCGCACGCTCGATATCGGCGGCGACAAGGCGCTGCCCTATATGGAAGCGGTGATCGAGGAAAACCCCGCGCTCGGCTGGCGCGCGATCCGGCTCGGGCTCGATCGTCCCGGCCTGTTGCGCGGCCAAATCCGCGCGCTGCTGCGCGCCGGCGGCGGCCGCGCGCTGCGCATCATGTTCCCGATGATCTCGGAGGTCGCCGAATTCGACTCGGCCAAGGCGCTGGTCGAGCGCGAGCTCACATACCTCCGCCAGCACGGCCACACGCTGCCTGAACGAATCGACATCGGCACCATGGTCGAGGTGCCCGCCCTGCTCTACCAGCTCGACGAGCTATTGAAGAAGGTCGATTTCATCTCGGTCGGCTCCAACGATCTGTTCCAGTTCCTGTTCGCGGTCGACCGCGGCAACGCCAAGGTCTCCGAGCGCTTCGACACCATGTCGGCGCCGATCATGCGCGCCTTGCGTGACATCGCGCGCAAGGCGCACGCGGCGCAGAAGTCGCTCTCGCTGTGCGGCGAGATGGCCTCCAAGCCGATCGGCGCACTGGCGCTGATTGCGCTGGGCTACCGCTCGCTCTCGCTCTCGGCGACCGCGCTCGGCCCGGTCAAGGCGATGGTGCTCGACCTCGACGCCAAGAAGGCCGAAGCGATGCTGGGCCCTCTGCTGGATGCGCCTGCGGGCAGCGTCTCGATCCGGCAGAAGCTGACGGAATTTGCCGAGGCCGAGGGCCTTGCGTTGTAGCGGGCCTGTCGCCAGCTTCCCGCCGCCCTCGCCTCCTTCCGCACTTTGAGACAGAACCGATGTCGTCACTTCCCGAAGCCAAACTGGACGTCCTGCTCGCGCATCACGCTTCGCTCGAGGCCGAATCGCTCGGACAGCTCGCCTCCGAGCGTTACGTGCAGATCACGCGCGAGCTCGCCGAGCTCACGCCCCTGATCGAGGCGGTGAAGTCCTATCGCGCCGCCGTCAAGGAGCTCGCCGACACCGACGCGTTGATCGCCGATGCCGCCACCGATGCCGAGATGCGCGGCATGGCGGAAGCCGAACGCGACGAGCTCGCGCCGAAAATCGAGGAACTGGTCCAGAAGATCCGCGTCGCGCTCCTGCCCAAGGACGCCATGGACGACCGCAACGTCGTGCTGGAAATCCGCGCCGGCACCGGCGGCGACGAGGCTTCGCTGTTCGCCGGCGACCTGTTCCGGATGTACGAGCGCTTCGCCAGCTTGCAGGGCTGGAAGGTCGAGGTGATCTCCGCCAGTGAAGGCACCGTCGGCGGCTACAAGGAAATCATCGCCGAGATCCAGGGCCGCGGCGCATTCTCCAAGCTGAAATTCGAATCCGGCGTGCACCGCGTGCAGCGCGTGCCCGACACCGAGACGCAGGGGCGCATCCACACCTCCGCCGCGACGGTCGCCGTGCTGCCCGAGGTCGAGGACGTCGACGTGGACATCAAGAACGACGACCTGCGCATCGAAACCATGCGCGCAGGGGGCGCCGGTGGCCAGCACGTCAACAAGACGGAATCGGCGATCCGCATCACCCACATCCCGACCGGCATCGTGGTGATGATGCAGGACAGCCGCTCGCAGCACAAGAATCGCGCCTCCGCCATGAACATCCTGCGCTCGCGCATCTATGACGCCGAGCGGCAACGCGTCGAGGCGGCGCGCTCGGCCGAGCGCAAGGAGAAGGTCGGCTCCGGCGACCGCTCCGAGCGCATCCGCACCTACAATTTTCCGCAAGGACGCGTCACCGATCATCGCATCAACCTCACGCTCTACAAGCTGCCGCAGGTGATCGCGGGTGAAGCGCTCGGCGAACTGATCGACGCACTGACGACGGAGCACCAGGCCGCACAGCTCGCTGCGCAAGGCGCGGCGGCCTGAGGCGTGAGCAACCCCTTCACCGGACAATCCATCGAGAGCGCGCGGCGGGCGCTGGCTGCGCAACTGAGATCGGCACGGCTCGACGAAGCCGAGCTCGACGCGCGCATCCTGATCAGTGCGGCACTCGGCCTCGACCTCACCGGCCTGGTCACGCAGGCGGCCCGTCTCCTGACCGCGGCCGAAGCATCGCGGCTCACGCAACATGCACAGCGCCGCATCGCCGGCGAGCCGGTGTCGCGCATTCTCGGGACGCGCGAATTCTGGGGCTTGCCGTTCCGCCTGTCGGAAGCAACCCTGGTGCCGCGCCCCGATACCGAGACCGTGGTTGAGCTTGCGCTCGAGATTCTCCGCGAGCGGGAGGCATCTCACCCGCCGCGGATCGCCGACATCGGCACCGGCTCGGGCGCGATCCTGCTCGCGCTGTTGCACGAAATCCCCGATGCGTTCGGCGTCGGTACCGATCTCAGCCAGAACGCGCTCATGACCGCCAGGGACAATGCCGCGGCGCTGGGACTCGCCGACCGCGCCGCCTTCGTCGCCTGTTCCTACGCCGCGGCGCTCGGTGGCCCGTTCGACCTCATCGTGTCGAATCCGCCCTATATTCCCTCGGCTGAAATTCCGAAATTGAGCGTCGAGGTGCGCGAGCACGACCCGCATCTGGCGCTCGACGGCGGCAATGACGGATACGACGCCTATCGCGCCCTGATCCCGCAGGCGAGCGAGCGGCTCGCCCCCGGCGGCGCCCTGGTCGTCGAGGCTGGACAGGGCCAGGCCCAAAATATTGAAACCTTGATGAGGGCCGCCGCGTTATCGCTGGACAGGTCACCCAAGGCCGACTTGGCGGGCATTCCGCGGGCCGTTTCGGCCCGAAAAATGCCCCCATAAAAGCCGGATTGGCCTGCAAAAACCACTTGGAATATCCCGTGGGAACGACTACGTTCCGGTCAACACATCGGTGCCGGCCCCGTAGACCTACGGGCGAAAGCCGGGCTCTCGGGCGAGAGCTTTACTGATTGAAGGTTCCAAGCCGCAGGTCCTGTTGAGCGCGATGGCCAGTGGAGCTGCGCTGCTCTCTCCGACCGCAAGTGAACGAAAGCCTGATATTGCGCTTGAACACTTACGCAAGAAAGCTGGGCTTGTTTCGGCAGGCGAAATGAATGGGTTCGCTGGCAATGGATGCTGGCGGGTGGGGAACGCGTCTTTGTTGAACGCGACGGTCGACGAACATCGGCAGGGTTGGATCCGCTTTTGCGCGGTGCGCGCAAGACATGTGAGCCACTGTCACCAGGTCACTCCTAGCAATCAGTAATGCGTGCAACCTTTAGGGCTGGAATTAAAGGCAGGACATGAGAAACGGTCAGAACAAGCAGCGGATGCGCAACCGCAACAACAATAACAACAACAACCGGCGCGGCCAGAACCCGATGACCCGGGTCTACGAATCCAACGGACCCGACATCAAGATTCGCGGCACTGCTTCGCACATCGCCGAAAAGTATCTCCAGCTTGCACGTGACGCGCGCTCCTCCGGCGATCCCGTTGCAGCCGAGAACTACTACCAGCACGCCGAGCATTATTTCCGCCTGATCGCGGCGGCTCAGGAGCAGTTCCGTCAGAACCAGCAGCCGCGCGGCGATGAGCCCATCGCCAGCAGCGACGAGGGCGAGGACGACGGTGAGAATTTCTCGGCCTTCGGCCAGGAGCCCGGCTTCGTCCCGCAGCCCCAGCCGCAGCCCTTCATGCGCGACCGCGACGGCCAACGCGATCATCACCAGCGTGATCACCAGCCGCGCGACAACCAGCCGCCCTATCAGCGCGACAATCAGCAGCCGCGCGAGCACCGCGAACGCGATCACCGTCCGCAGCCGCAATATCAGCCGCAACCCGCCAACCAGCCGCAGCCTGTCATCGCCGATGGCGGCGTCGACCGCCTACCCTCCTTCATCACCGGCGCGCAGCCGCAGGTGAACGGCAATCAGGGCGGCTTCGAGGGCGGCGGTGGCGGCGAGCGCTATCCGCGTCGGCGGCGCCGGCCGCATGGCCCGCGCCCGGAGCGTGAAGCCGCTCCGGTTGCTTCCAGCGACGAAGTCGCCCCCGGCGAGTAAGCTCTTCTGACTTTCCGACTCGAATCGTCCCGGCCTCGCCGGGACGATTTGCTTTTGACGCTGTGCGTTGGCCGGACACAGACCCACCTCTCCGGAAGGGAGAGGTGAAGCTAACTGCGCGTCACCGTCGTCGAGGATGGCACCAGCACGGGCTTGGCGAGCGAGGGAATCAGCCGCGCCCGCTCGCGCTTGGCGGGGATCGCGCGGTAGACCTGCTTGGTCGCCTCCACGATGTGGACGCCGGCAAAAGGCAGTGACAGCGCCGCACCGGCACGTTCCCACATCTGGGCCGATTTCAACACCCAGCCGCCGGCATAGGGCGGCATGAACAGCGCCTCGCCCCAAGCGGTCGGCGTGAACCAGGTCTGGCGCAACAGCTCGGTGATCTGCGAGCGCGAATAGGGCCGGCCATGGCCGAACGGCGTGCTGTCGGTGCGGGTCCACACCCCACGCCGGTTCGGGATCACGGCGATGACGCGCCCAGAGGGCGACAGCACGCGCCACACCTCGCGCAGCAATGCGGCCGGATCGTCCGACATCTCCAGCGCGTGCACCAGGAGAATGCGGTCGACCGCGGCGTCGGGAAGCGGCAGCGAGAACTCATCCACCAGCGAGGCCAGCGCGGGCCGTCCCGTCGGCCATTTCAGGACACCCTGCGCCGCCGGCATGAAGGCGAGGCAGCGCTCGGCGTCCTCGCGGAACAACCCCAGATAGGGTGTGGGATAGCCGACGCCGAGCACGCGCTGGCCCTCGGCGCTGGGCCAACGCTCCCTGATGCCGCGATTGATCATTTGCCGCGCCACGATGCCGAGGCGGCGGGAATAGAACTCGCGGAGGTCGACGACGTCGATGGTCATGACCGCAATGTAACATGCGCCAGGGCGCCGCTGCGCGCGGAATATTGCATTGCCTGCGCAACGTTAACGCCATATTTGTCTGGCGGGGCTGAGCGCGATGGAGATGACATGGCCGCCGAAATTCGTACTTTCAACTGTTTAAACGACAATTTCGGTTATCTGATCCACGATGTGGCAACCAAAGCGACGGCCTCGATCGACGCGCCGGAGGCCGGCCCGATCCTCAAGGCCCTGGAGCGCGAGGGCTGGCAGCTCACCGACATTCTGATCACCCATCATCATGGCGATCATGTCGGCGGGGTCGCCGAGCTCAAGCAGAAATACAATTGCCGCGTCGTCGCGCCGCACGACAAGACCACGAAGATCGCCAACGTCGACCAACGCGTCGCCAATGCCGACGTGGTCAAGATCGGCAATCTGCTGGCGCGTGTCGTGGAGACGCCCGGCCACACGCTCGACCACATCTCCTACGTGTTCGACAATGAGAAGACGGTGTTCGCCGCCGACACGCTGTTCTCGATCGGCTGCGGCCGCGTGTTCGAGGGCACCTATCCGATGATGTGGGATTCGCTGCTGAAGCTGCGCGCCCTGCCCGACGACTTCAAGCTCTATTGCGGCCACGAATACACGGCGTTCAACGTCAAGTTCGCGCTCACCATCGAGCCGGACAACGCGGCGCTGCAGGCGCGCGCCGCGGAGGTGACAAAGCTGCGCGCCGAGAACAAGCCGACCATTCCCTCGCTGCTCGGCGAGGAGAAGCGCGCCAACGTGTTCCTGCGCGCCGATGAGCCGGCGGTCGCGGCCAAGCTGCATATGAAGGGCGCGGATCCCGCTGCGGTGTTCGGCGAACTGCGCGAGCGCAAGAATAAATCCTGACGCACAAGTCCTGAAGCACACTCCCGACGAGGATCGATGCCGACCGCAGCCGAGATCATCGCACGCCTCGAGCTCCGCCCGCATCCGGAAGGCGGACATTATCGCGAGACGTTTCGCGACCAGAGCACGGACGCCAACGGGCGTTCGCGCTCGACGCTGATCTACTTCCTGCTCGCGCGCGGCGAGCGTTCGCACTGGCATCGCGTCGATGCGGTGGAGACGTGGCACTATTACGCCGGCAGCCCCTTGACGCTGCGCATCGCCCATGACGGCTGCTCGCAGCACGAGGTGCGGCTCGGCGCCGACCTCGGCGGCGGTGAGCGGCCGCAGGCGATCGTGCCTGCGCGGGCCTGGCAGATGGCGGAAACCACCGGCGAGTGGACGCTGGTCGGCTGCACCGTGGCACCCGCATTCGAGTTCGCAGGCTTCGAGCTCGCGCCGTCCGGCTGGGAGCCGTAGCTCCGCTCCAATCATCGCTTCCGCAGCACCATGTCCTTGGCCGCGATCAGGCCGCCCCCGGCAATGAGGATCGCAGCAAGGGCGATGTTGGCGCTGGCCTTGGCGAAACCGGCAGCGATGAGGAATCCCGTCGAGAGCAATGGCGTCGCGTAGGAGGCGGCGCCGAGCACACGGATGTCGCCGCGCTTCATGCCGATGTCCCAGGCGTAGAACGCGGCACCGACCGGGCCGATGCCGAGTGCGATGACCGAGAGCCATTGCACCGTGGTCTCCGGCCAGACCGTGGTTTCAAGCAGACCATGCATCAGCGCGGCCAATATTGCCGTGGCAAGACAGAAGCCCGCGACCGCATCGGTCGGCACCGCTTTCAACCGGCGCGACAGCACCGAATAGGTCGCCCAGACGAACGCCGCGATGAAGGCCGCGATGAGACCCGGCACAGCTCCAGGCGCAAAACCGCTGGTGTTGCCGGCGAACAGCAGCACCGTGCCGACGAGGCCGAGCACGGCGCCGATGATGTGGTGCGCCGCCAGCCGCTCGCCCGGCAGGAAGGACGAGAACAGCACGATCAAGAGCGGCCACAGGTAATTCAGAAGGCCGGCTTCGGCCGGCGGGGCGAAGCGCAGCGCGAGGAAATACAGCGCGTGATAGCCAAACAGGCCGCCGACGCCGACGATCCAGACGGCGAGCGGTTGCCGCAAGCTTCTCGCCGCCTCGCTCCGCCCGATCCAGGTGAGCAGGCCGACGACACCGCCGATCGCGAAGGTCATCGCAGCGAGCTGAAACGCCGGGATCTTTCCGGTCGCCACCGTCATCACCGACAGCAGCGACCACATCAGGATCGCGGTCAGACCGATCAGCGTGGCAGTGCGGGGAGTCATTGGCCCAATGTTTCCGTCATGGCGGGGCTTGTCCCGGCCATCCACGTTCTTCCGTGGCGACGGCTGTTGTAAGGCCGTGGATGCCCGGGACAAGCCCGGGCATGACGATGTGGACAATATCAGCCTGCGTGATGCGATCGCATCACACCATGTACTGGCCGCCGTTGACCGACAGCGTCGAGCCGGTGATGGCGCCGGCCTCATCCGCGGCGAGGAACACGACGGCACGCGCGATCTCTTCGGGCTCGCCGAGACGGCCGATCGGAATCAGCGGCAGGATCGCCTTCTCCAGCACGTCCTTCGGCACTGCCTGCACCATCTCGGTATTGATGTAGCCGGGACAGATCGCATTCACGGTGATGCCGCCCTTGGCGTTCTCCAGCGCCAGGGCCTTGGTGAAACCGATCTCGCCGGCTTTCGCTGCGGAGTAGTTGACCTGTCCGAACTGCCCCTTCTGGCCGTTGATCGAGGAAATGTTGATGATGCGACCGAACTTGCGCCCGCGCATGCCTTCGATCACCTGGCGCGACATGTTGAATAGCGAGCCGAGATTGGTGTTGATGACGGCGTTCCACTGCTCAAGCGTCATCTTGTGGAAGGCACCGTCCTTGGTGATGCCGGCATTGTTGACCAGCACGTCGACCGGGCCGACCTCGGCCTCGACCTTCTTCACGCCCTCGGCGCAGGCCTCGAAACTGCTGACGTCCCACTTGTAAACCGCAATGCCGGTCTCGGCCTTGAATTTCTCCGCGGCAGCGTCGTTGCCGGCATAGCTCGCCGCAACCTTGTAGCCGGCGGCCTTCAGCGCCTTGCTGATCGCAGCACCGATGCCCCGCGTACCACCCGTCACCAATGCAACACGTGCCATGTCGTATTCCTTCCCTCTTCCTTGGACGCTTCGGACTTTTCTGACGTGATCGCTTTTTAGCTACGGATTATGCGGTTGGTTTGACGGACATCAAGAACAAAACGCCCGGCATCGAGCCGGGCGTTTTTCTTTAGTCGAGGCTTGTCGGGTTGCGAAGAATATTTGATTTGCAACCGCTGCCTTTTTAGTCGCGTGCAACGCACGCGCTGACGTGTGCGGCGCACCCGTCAGCTGCGCGTAAGATCAGTCGCGCGCCACACACATGGCGATGCCCATGCCGCCGCCGATGCACAGCGTGGCCAAGCCCTTCTTCGAATCGCGCTTCTGCATTTCGTGCAGCAGCGTCACCAGCACGCGTGCGCCGGACGCGCCGACCGGATGGCCGATCGCGATCGCACCGCCGTTGACGTTGACCTTGGAGGTATCCCAGCCGAGGTCCTTGTTGACCGCGCAGGCCTGTGCCGCGAAGGCTTCGTTGGCCTCGATCAAATCGAGATCGCCGACGCTCCAGCCGGCCTTCTTCAGCGCGGCGCGCGAGGCCGGGATCGGGCCCGAGCCCATGATCTTCGGATCGACGCCCGCCTGCGCCCAGGACACGATGCGCGCGAGCGGCTTCTTGCCTTCCTTGGCGGCCTGCTTGGCGGTCATCAGCACCACGGCGGCAGCGCCGTCGTTGATGCCCGAGGCCGAGCCCGCGGTCACCGTGCCATCCTTCTCGAAGGCGGGCTTGAGCTTGGCCATCGCGTCGAGCGTGGCGCCATGGCGCGGATATTCGTCGGCGCTGACGACGACGTCGCCCTTGCGGGTCTTGATGGTGACGGGGACGATCTCGTCGTTGAACTTGCCGGCCTTCTGCGCCGCCTCGGCCTTCTGCTGCGAGGCCACGGCGAACTCGTCCTGCTGGGCACGGGTGATCTGCCATTGCCGCGCGACGTTCTCGGCGGTGTTGCCCATGTGGTAGCCGTTGAAGGCATCCCACAGGCCGTCCTTGATCATGGTGTCGACCAGCTCCAGGCCGCCCATCTTCACGCCGCCACGCAGATGCTGAGCGTGCGGGGCCATGCTCATCGATTCCTGCCCGCCGGCGACCACGATCTCGGAATCGCCGTTGAGCAGCGCCTGGTAACCGAGCGCAACCGTGCGCAGGCCCGATCCACACAGCTGATTGACGCCCCAAGCCGGGCTCTCCACCGGAATGCCGGCGCCGATCGACGCCTGGCGGGCCGGGTTCTGGCCTTGGGCGGCGGTCAGGATCTGACCCATGATCACTTCGGAGACCCGGCCGGGCTCGATGCCGGCGCGCTCCAGCGCGGCCTTGATGGCAACGGCGCCGAGGTCATGGGCGGGAAGGGTCGCGAACGCTCCGTTGAAGCTTCCGACCGGGGTGCGGGCGGCGCTGACGATGACGACATCGTCTGACATGGGCATCTCCTGGGGCTTGAGGTTCTTGTGAAGGGGGCAGGCGGGCTGGAAAGCGATCGCCAGTCTCGTCAGCCATCCTGTTAACGTCGTTGAGGCATGTCAATCGGCCGGGGCCCGAATTCATACCGCAGCGCATTCAAAATAGCGTTCTTGGCGTTTTCGCAAGCAGGATTTTGCTCTGCAATTAACCGTGCCGCACAAAACGGTAGCGTGAGCCCTTTGAAAATGCTTATTTTGTTGCGTTGCGTACTCTTCCCGCCCTGCGGCATTGCCCGACAGGTTCCCGTTCTCCGCGTTTGCAAGTGAGAGCCCATGGCGAAATCAGACCAACCCACCACAATCAAGAAATACGCGAACCGCCGGCTCTATAACACCGGAACGAGCACCTATGTGACGCTCGAAGACCTCGCCGCGATGGTCAAGGACGGCGAAGACTTCCTGGTCTATGACGCCAAGACCGGCGACGACATCACCCGCTCCGTGCTCGCCCAGATCATCTTCGAGCAGGAGAACAAGGCCGGCCAGAACCTGTTGCCGACCACCTTCCTTCGCCAGCTGATCCGCTTCTATGGCGACAGCATGCAGATGGTGGTGCCGAAATATCTGGAGCAGTCGATCGCGACCCTGACCCAGGAGCAGGAGAAGTTCCGCAAGCAGATCGCCAATACGCTGTCCGGCACTCCTTTTGCTCCGTTGGAAGAGCAAGTCCGCCGCAACATGGAGCTGTTCCAGCAGACCTTCTCGATGTTCAAGCCGTTCGCAGCGCCTCGTCCGGCGGCCACGCCCGAGCCGGAGCCCGATGCGAATGCCGAGGCGCCAAAGGACAGCAACATCGACGAGCTGCGCCAGCAGATGAAGGAAATGCAGGAGCGCCTCGAGCGGATGTCGAAGAAGGACGAATAGTCTTTCATTCGCGCCGGCCCCTGTACGCGGAGGGCGAGCCACGTCTGACCGAAGCAACCATTGGGACCATGTCTACGCCGCCAAGGGCGAGGCCGAGGTCAGCTGGTATCAAGATAGCCCCGCGATCTCGCTCGCGATGATTCGCGCAGCCGGCTCCGATCGCGACACGACCATCATCGATGTCGGCGGCGGCGCATCGCGCCTGGTCGATGCGCTGTTGCAGGACGGCTATCGCGACATCGCCGTGCTGGATCTTTCTGCCAATGCGCTCGCGGCGGCGAAGAAGCGCATCGGTCCGGCCGCTTCGACGGTCGACTGGATCGTTGCCGATGCCACGATGTGGCGTCCGACCAGGACCTACGATGTCTGGCACGATCGCGCAGCGTTTCACTTCCTGACTGACCCGCGCGACAGGGTCGCTTACGTGGAGCGCCTGCGGTCGGCGGTCAGACCTGGCGGCCACGTCATCATTGCGACGTTTGCACCCGATGGTCCCGAGAAATGCAGCGGCCTGCCGGTGCAGCGCCACGACAGCGCGAGCCTTGCGGCGGAGCTCGGGCCGGAATATAAACTGGTCGAGACGCGCAGCGAGACGCACCACACGCCGTGGCATTCGACGCAGGCGTTTCAGTTCAGCCGGTTTCGGCGGCAGAAATAGTTCTCGTCATGGCCGGGCTTGACCCGGCCATCCACGTCTTGACGCTCGACGCGAAGAACGTGGATGCCCGGGTCAAGCCCCGGCATGACGACAGAGACTCCGGATCAAGCCGCCATCTTCATCGCATGCGCAAAGTCCCAGTAGAGCTTGCGCGCCTTGGCGTAGAACGGGCCCGGCTTCAGCTCGCGCTCGTCGATGCGGATCACGGGCGCGACCTTGGCGAAATTGCCGGTCGAAAAGATCTCGTCGGCGGTCAGGAAATCGGCGTAGCGCAGCGTCTTCTCGACCACGGTGACGCCGTCGGCGCGAAGCAGGCTGATGACGCGCTGGCGCGTGATGCCGTTGAGGAAGGTGCCGTTCGGCACCGGCGTGAACACCACGCCATCCCTGGCCATGAACACGTTGGAATTGCCGAACTCGGCGACGTTGCCGAGCATGTCGAGCATCAGCGCGTTCTGGAAGCCGCGCGACGCAGCTTCGGCGAGTGCGCGCGAATTGTTCGGGTAGAGGCAGGCGGCCTTGGCTTCGACCGGCGCGCATTCGGCCGTCGGCCTACGAAACGGCGACAAGGTGATCGCGTTGCCGACGGGCTTTGGCATCGGCGCTTCGTAGATGCACAGGCACCAATTGGTGGTCTCGGGGTCGAACAGCACGCCGCCGCCGCTTCCGTTCTGCGCCCAGTACATCGGACGGATATAGAGCTCGGCATTTCCGGCAAAGCGCGCGATGCCTTCGTTCGCGAGCGTCAGCCAGGTGTCGGTATCGACCACCGGCTTCAGGCCGAAACTGATCGCGGATTGATTGGCGCGGGCCACGTGACGATCGAGATCCGGTGCGACGCCCTCGAAAGCGCGAGCGCCGTCGAACACGATCGAGCCGAGCCAGGCCGCATGCGTGCGCGGCCCCATGATCGGCACGTTGCCCTCGTGCCATTTGCCCTCGAAGAAGGTCCAGCTCGGCGAGTAGTCGATGGGCTTCTTGATCTCGGCCATGACCGGCCTCCTTTTCGAACGATCCGGCACTATTGTCCCAATTTCTAAACGATTTGCTGCGAGGAAATGGTGAGTTACCCTCTCCCCTTGTGGGAGAGGGTGGCTCGCCGCGTAGCGGCGAGACGGGTGAGGGGTATCCATCCGCGAACTCACCTGCGGAGAAAACCCCTCATCCGGCGCTGCGCGCCACCTTCTCCCACAAGGGGAGAAGGAAGAATCCATGCCGCTCGATCCGCTCGCAAAGCGTTTGTTGACCATGATGGCTGCGGCTGCGCCGCGGGCGCGGAGCCGCCCGAGTGTGGAGGTGCGGCGGCAATCGCTGGCAAAGCTGATGCAGTTCGCCCGGGCCGAGGCGCCGGATGTGACGACCTCCGACGGCAGGCTGCCCGGTCCCGGCGGCGAGCTGCCCTATCGCCTCTACACGCCGGCAGGCACTGAAGCGCCCGCACCGGGCTTCGTGTTCTTTCATGGCGGCGGGCTCGTCGCCGGCAGCATTGCCACGCACGAGCGCATCGCCGCGGCGCTGGCGCATGCCACCGGCTGCCGCCTCGTGTCGGTCGATTACCGGCTCGCGCCGGAGCACAGATTCCCTGCCGCGGTCGACGACGCGATCGCGGCCACCGAATGGGTGGCGCGCGAGGCGGCATCGCTCGGCATCGACGCTGACCGCCTGGTGATCGGCGGCGATTCCGCCGGCGCCACACTCGCGGCGATCGTGTGCCAGAATGCGGCGCAGACCGCCGGCCTCTCCATCGCCGCGCAGTGCCTGATCTGCCCGGTGCTGGATTTCGAGGAAACCTCGCCTTCGCGCGAGGCCTTTGCCGAGGGCCATCTGATCGATCGCGCCACGATCGAAGCCGATCTTTCCGATTATCTGCCCGATGGCATCGATCCTGCCGATCCCCGCGTCTCTCCGTTGCGCGCGACGCGCCTCACGGGCCTGCCGACCGCGATCATCCACACCGCCGAGTACGACCCGATGCGTGACGAGGGCAATGCCTATGCCCGCAAGCTGCTCGCCGCGGGGGTCGCGGTCGAGCATGTCTGCCACGATGGCATGGTTCACAATTTCCACGCCATGGGCGCAATCCTGCCGCAGGCACAGCTCGTGCTGTCGCAAATCGGCGAACAGGTGCGGCGCGCGGTGAAGACCTGACAGCGTCAATCATACGCGCGCGCCGATCACCGCGCGCGCCGCCGCGACATATTCCGGCCAGTGCGCTTCCGCATAATGCTCCGCCTGCCATGCGCAGGTGCTGTCGGGCGCATGCGCCGCCGCAATCGTGCGCGCGAAACGTTCCTCCGCAACCGTCGCCTTGCCGGGCTCGGCTGTGGGTGCAGCAGCCACCGCAGCACCGGGAGTAACGGCAAGCCCCGCCAGACCGGTGAGCAGGATGCGGCGTGACGTGTTCATGGCTGTCTCCTCCATTCTTCGGCCTGCACTGTGGCGGGCGAGTGTGTCAGTGCGATCACGCCAGGGTAACCGCGCACATCCGCGCCGTCCATCGCTTGCGGATAGCGCTTGACCAAGCGAGCGATCACGTTCCATCTAACAACGGTTCCACCTTCAGATCGCCACGCGTCGGATCGTCACGTGCCTTTTCGCAGCCAATCCCGTCGTGCGTTGCGCGCTGCCGCAGCGGGACTCCTGTGTCTGGCGGTCCCCGCCGGCGGCGCCTTCGCCGCCGACGATGAGGAGGAAAAGCCGGCGGTCCCGAACATCTATCTCGATCTCCGCACCATCTATGCGACGATCCCCGCTGGCACGCTCGCGCTCGGCTTCGGCAACACCTCTCTGTCAGCCGCATTCCAAGCCCTGGCGGCGCAACGAGGCACGTCGCTGCCGAATGGACTGCCGGCCGCGAAATCGATTGCGATCGACCTGCCGCTGACCGTCGACGTCAGCGACCGCGTTTCGCTCTACGGCGGCGTATCCGGCACGACGACGGATATCGGCGGCGGCTGGTCGTCCTTCGACATCACGAGCTGGAACATCGGCGTGCAGGCCGATCTCTACCAGCAGAATGGCGGGAAGATCCCGACCATCACGCTGCAATCGACCCTGACGCAGTCGGTGCCCAACGAGCAGGGCATGACGAATTCCTTCAACAACATCGTGGAATTCGACTACGCGGTCGACGAGGACGAGACACGGGGCTGGCTCGCCGGCCTGCAATACACCACCGTCACCATCGCCAGCCCGTTCGCCACGATCCGGCCGAACACGATCCTCTATGCCGGCGGCTACTATCAATGGCCGAGCAACTGGAAGTTCACCGGGCGCCTCGGCATGCAGTCGTTCGGCGGCGCGCTGCTCGCGGGCCGGACGCTCGCGGAATCCTTCACCCAGCCGGTCCTGCGGCTCGACCTCGATCGCATGGACGACAACGACAACCGACTTTTCGGCATTACCGCGCAGATCGCCTGGATGCCGAAGCCGTCCTATCAGGTCACGTTGCGCACACCGCTCTACGCCGTGCGCAACTAGTCAGGCACCGGCACGTCGAAGGTGTTGAGCGTGACCGAGACCATGCAGTAGACGCCGACGAGATAGGACAGCTCGGCCGCGCCGTGCTCGCCGAATTCCTTCACCGCCGCACGCCAAGTCAGCTCCGGCAGCACGCCGCCGCTGACCAGTGCCGAAGCCATGTCGTAGGCGACGGCTTCCTGCTTGGTGAGGTCCACCGGCCGCTGGCCGGCAACGATGGTCGCGAGCTTCTCGTCGGAGAGGCCACGCTGCTCGGCCACCAGCACATGAGCGTAGAGCTCGTAACCGGAGCGGAAATGCGAGCCGGTGACGAGGATCGCGACCTCGCGTACGGCCGCGGGCAGCAGCGGGTTCGACGCAATCGCCTTGACCAGCTCCCACACCGGCTTGCCGAAGCGCGGCTCGCGGATCCAGGGATTCCAAGGCCCGAGCAGCGCGCCGTCCTCGCGCATGTTCACAAAACCCTTGAAGTGGTCCTTCATGCCGGCCCGCATGTCGTCATAGAGCGGCTTCTGTTCGTCGGTCAGCTCTTTCGGATCGAGAATGGGAAGGCGCACGGTAGGGTCTCCTCGTTGAGAAGACGCAACCGTCACCTGCATGCCTGCCCAAGGCAAGTGAAGTTGCCGTGACGACCGTGCGATTTCGCAAATGCCAGGCAGATCTCGGCTATGACGCCGTGGGGTTTTGCAGGCTTTGAGGATTGACCACGTCGTCGACGTCCAGCGTCAGTGGCTCACCTGTGGCGAGGAACGACGACAGCGCCGCCTCGAACGGCGTCGGATCTATGCCGCGCGCTTTCAGCCAGCCCGGCTCGTAATAGGTCTGCCGGTAGCGCTCGCCGGAATCGCAGATCAGCGTCACCAGCGATCCCGTGACGCTCGCCTGGCGCATCTCCGAGGCGAGCCGGCACAGCGCCAGGAAGTTGGTGCCGGTGGAGCCGCCGACCGCACGGCGCAGCCGTCGCGACAGCACGTTCATCGCCGCGACCGTTGCCGCATCCGGGATCTTCATCATCCGATCGACCACGCCGGGCACGAAGGACGGCTCGCAGCGGGGACGACCGACGCCCTCGATCAGCGACGGGCGGTCGCAAACACGGGAGCGGTCCTGCGTGCGGAAGCAATCGAAGAACGCGGAATGCTCGACATCGGCGACGCACAGCCGGGTCGGATATTGCCGATACCGCAGATAACGTCCGATGGTGGCCGACGTGCCACCGGTGCCGGCGCCCATCACGATCCAGTCCGGAATCGGCCGCGGCTCGCCTCCCAATTGCGTGAAGATCGATTCGGCAATGTTGTTGTTGCCGCGCCAGTCGGTGGCGCGCTCGGCGAAGGTGAACTGGTCTATGTAATGGCCGTTGAGGCGGCCGGCGAGCGCGGCGGCTTCCGCATAGAGCGCGCGGCCGTCGTCGATCAAATGGCAATGGCCGCCATAATGCTCGATCGCGGCGATCTTCTCCGCCGAGGTCGTGCGCGGCATCACGGCGTAGAAGGGCACGCCGATCATCTCTGCGAAATAAGCCTCCGACACCGCGGTCGATCCCGACGAGGCCTCGACCACGGGCGTGCCTTCGCGGATGTGGCCGTTGCAGAGCGCATAGAGGAACAGCGAGCGCGCGAGGCGATGCTTCAGGCTGCCGGTCGGATGCGTGGACTCATCCTTCAGATAGATGTCGATGCCCGATAGCGCCGGCACGATCAGCCGGATCAGATGCGTGTCGGCGGTGCGGCACTGGTCGGCCTCGATCGCGGCCACGGCCTCGTCGACCCAGCCGCGCCGATAGGCCGGCCCGGCCGGATTGTGCTGGCGGAAGGGGAATGTCTGCATCGGGCGAATCTCTCATGATGCGGATAGCGCATCAATAGCTGCGCCTAAAATTCCAGCGGCGCGTTATCGACGACTTCCTTCATCACGAAGAAGGTCCGGGTCTGGCGCACGCCGGGGAGCGCGATCAGCTGCTCGCCGTGGATGCGGTTGAAATCCTCCATGTCGCCGACGCGGATCTTGAGGAAGTAATCGAAATCGCCGGCGACGAGATGGCAGTCGAGCACGAATTTCAGCTTTGCAACGGCTTGCTCGAAGATGGCAAAGCTTTCCGGCGTCGAGCGGTCGAGCACGACCCCGACCATCACCAGCGTGCCCTTGCCCACCTTCTTCGGCGCGACCATGGCGCGGACATTGGCGATGAAGCCGTCCTCGACCAAGCGCTGGGTGCGGCGATGGCAGGTGGCGGGGCTGATCGCGACCGTTTCGGCCAGCTCGGCATTGCTGAGCCGGCCGTTATTCTGAAGCAATCTCAATATCTTGAGGTCGGTGCGGTCGAGCCGGGCAGCCACGAAAGAAGCTTCCACAAATCTGTCTTTTCTGGAAGAAGTATTGCTTATCTACGCCATATCCGCAAGAAATTGCGCAACATCGGCGCAATATTCGAGAGCACATTTTCCCGAGGCAATGCTAGGGAGCCGCCAACACCAACGCCAATCGGGATGACCCATGAAGCTGGACAAATTTCCGCGCTATCCTTTGACCTTCGGCCCGACGCCCATCGAGAAGCTGGAGCGCTTGTCGAAGCATCTCGGCGGCCAAGTCGAGGTCTATGCCAAGCGCGAGGACTGCAATTCCGGCCTCGCCTATGGCGGCAACAAGCTGCGCAAGCTCGAATACATCATCCCCGATGCGATCGCCTCCAACGCCGATACGCTGGTCTCGATCGGCGGCGTGCAATCCAACCACACCCGCATGATCGCGGCCGTCGCGGCCAAGCTCGGCATGAAATGCCGCCTGGTGCAGGAAGCCTGGGTGCCGCACGAGGACGCCGTCTATGACCGCGTCGGCAACATCATGCTCTCGCGCATCATGGGCGCCGACGTGCGCCTGGTCGACGACGGCTTCGATATCGGCATCCGCAAGAGCTGGGAGCAGGCGATCGAGGAAGTGAAGGCCGCAGGCGGCAAGCCTTACGCGATTCCCGCCGGTGCCTCCGTGCACAAGTTTGGCGGCCTCGGCTATGTCGGCTTTGCCGAGGAGGTGCGCAAGCAGGAAGCCGAGCTCGGCAAGTTCGACTATATCGTCGTCTGCACCGTCACCGGCTCCACCCATGCCGGCATGCTGGTCGGCTTCGCCGCCGACGGCCGCGCCCGCAAGGTGATCGGCATCGATGCCTCCTTCACCCCGGCGCAGACCAAGGCCCAGGTGCTCGAGATCGCGCAGAACACGGCGAACCTCGTCGAGCTCGGCAAGGACCTCGTCGCTGACGACGTCGTGCTGATCGAGGACTACGCCTATCCCGCCTATGGCGTGCCGTCGGAGGAGACCAAGGAGGCGATCCGCCTAACCGCCCGGCTCGAAGGCATGATCACCGACCCCGTCTACGAGGGCAAGTCGATGCAGGGCCTGATCGATCTCGCCAAGAAGGGCTATTTCGAGAAGGGCGCGAAGATCCTCTACGCCCATCTCGGCGGCGCGCCCGCGCTGAACGGGTACGCGTATGCGTTTAGGAATGGGTGAGTCATAAGGGAGGCGAGACGACTCTCGCCTCTCTTCGTAGCGAAGCGTAATCCGGGATTCCCACCATACGAAGTGACTGTCCCGGATTGCGCTTCGCTCCATCCGGGCTACAGCAGCTGCGATCGTGGCTACCGCGTCCTCACGATCTGCAGCAGCTCGTCGCCGTAGTGCTCGAGCTTCTTGTCGCCGATCCCCGGCACGTTGCGCAGCTCGTCCAGCGTGGTCGGCCAGGCCCGGACGATGCCGTCGATGGTGGCATCGTGCAGCACCACATAGGCCGGCACGCCGCGTTCGCGCGCGACCTCTGACCGCCAGGCGCGCAGGCGCGCGCGCAATTCGGGATCGACGTCGCCTTGCGGCGCGCTCGCCGCGGGCGCGAGGTCACCGCGGCGTGACGTGGCCCGGCTGGCGCGAACCCGCGTGCCGGGCGCCTCCTCGCGCAGCCAGACCTCGGTCTCGCCGCGCAGCACGCCGCGCGAAGACTCCGTCAGCTTGAGCGCGCCGTAGGCTTCGCTGTCGCTGCGCAAATGGCCCATCGCCACCACTTGCCGCAGCACCGTGCGCCACTGCTTCTCGTTGAGCTCGCGGCCAATGCCGAACACCGACAGCTTGTCGTGACCGAACTGTGTGACCTTCTCGGTCAGGCGTCCGACCAGCACGTCGATCAAATGCATGGCGCCGAAACGCTGCCCGGTGCGATAGACGCAGGACAGCAGCTTCTGCGCCAGCACCTTGCCGTCGCGCATCTTCGGCGGCGTCAGGCAATTGTCGCAATTGCCGCAGCTCTCGCCCATCACGATCTCGCCGAAATAGGCGAGCAGGCGCCGGCGTCGGCAATGCGGCGTCTCGGCGAGGCCGACCAGCGCGTCGAGCTTGCCGATCGAGACCCGCTTGAAATCCTCCGATCCGGCCGATTCGTCGATCATGCGGCGCTGCTGCACGATGTCGGAGAGGCCGTAGGTCATCCACGCCGCCGACGGCTTGCCGTCACGACCGGCGCGTCCGGTCTCCTGGTAATAGGCCTCGATGCTCTTGGGCAGGTCGAGATGGGCGACGAAGCGCACGTCGGGCTTGTCGATGCCCATGCCGAAGGCGATGGTCGCGACGATGACGATGCCGTCCTCGTTGAGGAAGCGATCCTGGTTGCGCGAGCGCACCGCCCCGTCGAGCCCGGCGTGGTAGGGCAGCGCCGCAATGCCGGCCTCGGCAAGCGCTGCGGCGACCTCCTCGACGCGGTTGCGCGACAGGCAATAGACCACGCCGGCATCGCCCATGTGGCGCTCGCGGATGAATTCCTTCAGCTGCGACACCGCATTGCGCTTGTCGACGATCTCATAGCGGATGTTGGGCCGGTCGAAGCTGGAGACGAACTGCGGCGCGCCCGTCAGCTGCAGCCGCTCGACGATCTCCTTGCGCGTCAGCTCGTCGGCGGTCGCGGTCAGCGCGATGCGCGGCACGTCGGGAAAGCGCTCGGCGATGACGGAAAGGCCGACATATTCGGGCCGGAAATCGTGACCCCATTGCGAGACGCAATGCGCCTCGTCGATCGCGAACAGCGCCACCTTCGCCTGCGCCAGCAGCGACAGGCAGCGCGGCGTGACCAGCCGTTCCGGCGCGACATAGAGCAGGTCGAGATCGCCGGCGAGCAGGCGGCGTTCGATGTCGGAGGCCTCCTGCGGCGTCAGCGACGAGTTCAGCGCGGCGGCATTGACGCCGGCCTCGATCAGGCCGGCGACCTGGTCGCGCATCAGGGCGATCAACGGCGAGACCACGATGCCGCAGCCTTCGCGCAGCAAGGATGGAAGCTGATAGCACAGCGACTTGCCGCCGCCGGTCGGCATCAAGACCAGGCAATTGCCGCCGTCGGTGACATGGCGGACGATCTCGCCCTGCGCGCCGCGGAATCCCGGCAGGCCGAACACCGAATGCAGCACCGACAGCGCGTCGCGGCCGTTGGCTGGCGCAGGCAGTGGGGCGTTGGAGGGAGCGGACATGGGCGGAGCGGAGCAGATCAGGCCGTGGGATTCGTCACAAGGCCAGTCGCATGCTGGTGTGGCTGTGGCAAGACTGTTTGGAGGCGAGGCACGACTCTTCCCTCTCCCCTTGTGGGAGAGGGTGCCTCGCGAAGCGAGGTGGGTGAGGGGTTCTACCCGCGAACGCAGATATGAGCTTGTGGAGACATACCCCTCATCCGGCGCTTCGCGCCACCTTCTCCCACAAGGGGAGAAGGGAAGAAGAGGCTACGCCCCGATCCGTCGCAGCGCTTCTGCGACGGTCACGATCGGCATGTTGCGCTTGGCGGCGGCTTGGAGCGCATGACGCATCAAATGCGGCGTGCAGCCATAGGGGCTCGGCCTGTCGCTGACGTCGTGGCCGTAGAAGATCAGCCAGCCGCCACTCGCGACCGCCTCGTCGAAATAGCGATCGACCCCGGCCTCGTCGATCTCGCAATCGACCAAGGGCGAGGCGCGCAGGAATTGAAGGTCGATGACGCCGCTATTGACGCCGGGAAGAATGCCGCGCGCGGAACGGAAGGCTTTTGCCAGCTGCGGCTTGCGCCACACCGAGGCGATGCCATAGGGATAGGCGAAATTCTCCAGCGTGATCGAGGCATCAATGCCACGGAGATGGCTGCGGTTTCGTTCGATCTCGCGCGCCATCGCGGCTTCATCGAGCGTGGCCGAGCTCTGGTGCGAGAAGGTGTGGCAGGCGATTTCGTGCCCGGCGCGGTGAAGCCGGACGATGGCGTCATCCGACAAGCCATGCCAATGCTCCGACGGCTGACCGATCAGGCTGCCGGCGAGGTAATAGGTGCCGCGGCCGCCATGCCGCTCCAGTAGCTCGGCGCCCTCGCCCGCGGCGCTATCGGGGGCATCGTCGAACGTGAAGCTCACCATCGCCGCATGCGCGGCCAGCCGGTGCGGCGCGGCGCGGAAATGCCGGGCCAACCGATTGCTCACGCGTCCCTGGAGTGCCGACCACACGACTGCGTTTCCTGTGATGCCTTCTTGCTCTACTGAAACATTCGTGCGCAGGTCGAGGCAAGCCTAACGCCCGGGTAATCCTAACGCCGAACCAAGAGCGCTTCGGCTAGCGCACCGACATCGACGCGTCGGCGTCCGCGCCGAGATAACGCAACCAATTGCGGAAGAGCACCGCCGCCGCGTCGCCAGCGCCGATATCGGCGCGCAGGTTCAGCGCGGGCAGCCCGTTGCTGAGCGCCGGATGGCGCTGGTGCGCCGCCTTCTTCTCGAACCGAGCCAGCTTCTCTTCAGTCGCTGCGTCAAAATAACTCACCGGCAGGCGCGGATAGGTCTCCCGCTCCCGCGCGAGATAGCGGCCGATGTCACGCAGATATTCGCGCTGCAGCGACAGCGCGTCATATTCGGGGTGACCCTGGAAGAACACGAAGCGGCTGGCATATTGGCGAACGAAGACGTCGACGCCAGCCTCCTGTGAGCGTGTCAGCACCTGATAACCGGCGTGCACGAGGTCGCTCTCGGCGATCTCGTTCAAACGTGAATGCGAGACCTTGAGCGGTGCGGGCGCAGAGCGGGTCAGCAAATCGTCCGTCACGACGCCGCAATCGAAAATGCCGTGACATTTGGCCGGCAGCCGCCGCCGTTCAATATTGTCGAGGTGCAGCACCGCGGCATGCGCGGCAAGGCACGACCAGATCGTCGAACGCGTGTTGATCTTGGCCCAGTCGATCAGGTTCGTGAGGTCACGCCAGTACGGCTCCCCGTCGAGCTCGGGCGCGATCGGCTCTGCGCCCGTCACGATCAACCCATCGAATTTGCCGTGCTCGAGATCGGAAAGGTTGGAATACTCGCTCTCGACGTGCCACTTGGCTTCCGGCGACCGCTTCACGCTGGGAAGCGAGAAGCAGTGGAAGCGGATACGGCGCGAGCCCGCCGCGGCCAGAAGCAGCTTCATGAACTGCCGCTCGGTCGCCTTCAACGCGGCATCCGGCATGTTGTTGACGAGGCCGATGGTGAGTTCGGCGCCGGCATCGCGCGCGAGATCGTGCGCGGCCGGCACCAGCGTCGGGCCCGCGATGACCTGATCCTTGTCGATCAAGATCGTCATGGCCGGCGCCGCCTACTCCGCAGCCTCGCGGCGCGCCGACGGGCAGGCCTTTTCCAGCGCCTGGTCGATGTCCTCGATGATATCAGAGACATGCTCGATGCCGACCGACAGACGGATCGTCTCTGGCAGCACGCCGGCGGCGCGCTGCTGCTCCGCCGACATCTGGCGATGGGTGGTCGATGCCGGATGGCAGGCGAGCGACTTGGCATCGCCGATATTGACGAGCCGCGTGATCAGCTTCAGCGCATCGTAAAACGTCTTGCCGGCCTCCATGCCGCCCTTGATGCCGAAGGTGAACAGCGAGGAGGCGTTGCCGTTCAGGTACTTCTGCACCAGGGGATAATAGGGGCTGTCCGGGAAGCCGGTGTAATTGACCCAGGCCACGCGCGGATCGCCGCGCAGGAATTCGGCGACCTTGCGGGCGTTCTCGACATGGCGCTCCATGCGCAGCGCCACGGTCTCGATGCCCTGAAGCAGCAGGAAGGCATTGAACGGCGACAGCACCGAGCCCATTGTGCGCTGATAGACGCTGCGCGCGCGCTCGATATAGGCGGTCTTGCCGAAGCGCTCGGCATAGACTAGGCCGTGATAGGAGGCGTCGGGCTTGTTGTAAGCCGGGAAGCGATCGGCGTGCTCGGCCCAGGGAAAGTTTCCGGAATCGACGATGGCGCCGCCGAGCGTGGTGCCGTGACCGCCCAAGAACTTGGTTAGCGAATGCACCGCGATATCGGCGCCGTAGTCGAACGGCTTGAAGAGGATCGGGGTGGCGACGGTGTTGTCGACGATCAGCGGCACGCCATGCGCGTGCGCGACCTTCGCCAGCGCCTCGATGTCGCAGACATTGCCGGCGGGATTGCCGATGGTTTCGGCGAACACGGCGCGGGTGTTCTCGTCGATCAGCTTCTCGACGGCCTCTGGCTTGTCGCTCTCGGCAAAACGGCCGATGATGCCCTGGCGCGGCAGGATGTGGGAGAGCAGCGTATGCGTGGTGCCGTAGAGCTGCGGCACGGAGACGATGTTGCCGCCGTGATCGGCGACATTGACGAAGGCGAAATGCAGCGCCGCCTGCCCGGTCGCGACCGCAAGCGCGCCGACGCCGCCTTCGAGCTGGGCGATGCGTTTCTCCAGCACTGCGCTGGTCGGATTGGCGATGCGGCTGTAACGAAAACCTTCGGTCTCCAGATTGAACAGGGCGGCGCCATGATCGGCGCTGTCGAAGGCGTAGGCCGCGGTCTGGTAGATCGGCACGGCCACTGCGTGCGTGGTGGCTTCAGGCTCGTAGCCGGCGTGAATAGCGATCGTCTCGTTGCGCATCGTGCCACCTCCGCGTGGAGCGGGCCGCACTTATTGGCCTAGAATGAGGCATGTGCGTTGTCCGCCGCTCCTCTGTTAGAGGCGGGTGGTAAAGCGGACAATAATTCGCTTAGAGATCGAGGAAGTAACCCTAATGCTTGCTCGCGGATTGGCTGAAATCCGGGTTAAAGCGGATTAACGAACGCGCTCTCGCCGTGGCGCTCCTTCTCCCCTTGTGGGAGAAGGTGGCGCGAAGCGCCGGATGTGGGGTGTCTATCCACACGCGAACTCGTGGAGGGATACCCCTCACCCGTCTCGCCGCTCTGCGGCGAGCCACCCTCTCCCACAAGGGGAGAGGGTGAAATTACCCGCCGCTACGCCATTCTTTCCCACAGCCGGTGCGTGAGCACGCCGACGCGTTTCTCGATGGCGGCTGCGGCATCGAGGGCGAGATCCTCGCGATAGCGGCCGGCAATCAATTGCACGCCGATCGGCTTGCCGTCATGCAGCGCCACCGGCACCACCGCGCCGGGCAGGCCCAGCACGTTGATGGCGGAGATGAAGCGGATCTCGCCCCAGAAGATCTCGCGCACGCGCTCGGAGCTGATGGTGTCCTCGCGCGGGCCCGGCGTCGGCTTTACCGTGGTCGGCGCCAGCACCACCGGATACTCCTCGAAGAACAATTGCCAGGCGCGGATGTGGCCGTTGCGCGCGGCGGTCGCCTGCATCCAGCCCTTGAGATCGAGCACGTTGGCCTTGGCCTTCATGCCGCCCCAGGACTTGTGAAAATCCTCGGATGTGACCTTCAGCATGGCGGCCTCCTGCATCATCACGGTCTCGTTGGTGATGATGTCGCACCAGGTCTGCCAGACCCCGTTGATGTCGGGCACCTCGACCTCGCTGACGCGATAGCCGGACCGCTCGAGATGATCGGCAGCCTGGCGCAGCGCCGCGGCGACAGAGGGATCGACGTCCATGTCCTCGGGGATCTTCGCCAGTGCAACCTTGATCGGCCGCTTCGGCCGCTCGCCGACCAGCGGCGCGGGCACCCACCAGGGATCGCGCGGATCGCGCTGGCTCATCACCTCCAAAGCCAGGCGCACGTCGGCGACATGGCGCGCGAGCGGCCCCTGCGCCGACATCAGATGCGCCAGCATCGGCCGCTCCGACGTTGCGCTTCCGTTGAAGGCGGGGATGCGGCCCTGCGTCGGCTTGATGGTGGCAACGCCGTTGCAATGCGCCGGCCAGCGCAGCGAGCCGCCGATGTCGTTGCCGTGGGCGATGGTGCCGATGCCCGCAGCAACCGCCGAGCCTGCGCCCCCGGAGGAGCCGCCGCAGGTGATGTCGGGATCCCAGGGGTTGAGCGTCAGCCCATGCAGGGGATTGTCGGTGAAGCCGCGAAAGGAGAATTCGGGCGTGTTGGTGAGACCGATGACGATCGCGCCTGATTTCTTCAGGTTGCGCACCACGGGCGCATCCGATGGTGCAATGAGGTCCTTGTTGGCGGGCACGCCGTTGAAATTCGGCCGGCCCTCGTAGTCGACATTTTCCTTGATCGTAATCGGCACACCGTGCAGGAGACCGAGCTCGCCGCCTTTGGCGCGCTGCTTGTCGGCCGCGTGCGCCGCTTTGAGTGCTTCCTCCGAGAGATCGACGACGACCGCATTCAGCTTCGGATTGACGGTGCGCATCCGTTCGAGATGCGCTTCCACCGCCTCGACCGCGGAGATGGCGCCGGAGCGGATCGCAGCCGCGGTCTCGACCGCCGACCATTGCCAGGCCGGCCCGTTCGGGCGCCGCGGCTTCGCCGATTTGCCGGCAGCGGCCTTTCCGGCCGGCTTGGCCACGGCGCTCTTGCGGCCGGAGCCCTTCTTCGAAGCCTTCGCCGTCTTCTTCAACACACTTTTCTTCTCGGTCGCCGTCTTCTTCGCCACGCCGCATCTCCTAAAATTGCGCGGCGGAGGTTAGGGACGACGCGGGACCCTGTACAGGTGCGATTCTGCATGGCGCATTGTCGCGACGCTCTGTCGCAATCGCAGCCTTCCATGAGCAAGCTCCTACACCAACGGTGGATTGAGCCGCGCAAAGCCCTCCTGGACGCGATAGGGATAGTACGGATAAGGCGGCATCACCCCGCTGACCTCATCGAGCCGCTTGATCTGGTCCGCGCTCAGCGACCAGCCGACAGCGCCGAGATTGTCGCGCAGCTGGGCTTCGTCGCGCGCCCCGATGATCACGGAGCAGACCGTAGGACGCGACAGCAGCCAGGCAATCGCGACCTGCGGCACGGTCCGACCGGTCGCCGCGGCAATCGCATCCAGCACGTCAACGACGGCGTAGAGGCGCGCATCGTCCACGGGCGGACCGAACTGTGCGGTGGCATGCAGACGGCTTCCTTGCGGCAGCGGCTGGCCGCGCCGGATCTTTCCGGTGAGCCTGCCCCAGCCCAGCGGGCTCCAGACCAGAGCGCCGACGCCCTGATCGCGCGCGAGCGGCATCAGCTCCCATTCATAGTCGCGCCCGAGCAGCGAGTAATAGACCTGGTGCGCGACATAGCGCGGCCAGCCATGCCGGTCCGCGATCGCGAGCGACTTCATCAGCTGCCAGCCGGCGAAATTCGAGACGCCGACATAGCGCAGCTTACCGGCGCGCACGAGCATATCGAGCGTGGACAGCACCTCCTCGATCGGCGTGAACGCGTCGAAGGCGTGGAGCTGAAGCAGATCGATATGGTCAGTGCCGAGCCGTCCTAGCGCCGCATCGACCGAGGCAAGCAGCCGCTGCCGCGACGAGCCGGCATCGAGCGGACCGTCGCCCATCGGCAGGCTCATCTTGGTCGAGATCAGCACCTTGTCGCGGTGCCCCTTGATCGCAGCACCGAGGATCTCCTCGGAGGCGCCGTTCGAATAGACATCGGCGCTGTCGAACAGATTGACGCCGGCATCGAGGCAGATATCGACGAGCCTGCGGGCCTCATCGATGCCGCTGCGGCCCCAGGCGGAGAACAACGGACCCTGGCCGCCGAACGTGCCGGTGCCGAAGCTGAGGGCGGGAACTTTGAGCCCGGAAGCGCCGAGATTGCGGTATTCCATGATCGCTCTCCTACTCCGCCGGGCACACCGCGACGGTGGCCGGCGCGCGATCGAGCCGGAGACTCCACAGCGCCAGAACGAGGCCAATGGCGGTGATGCCGGCCGCGACCAGCGGCAGCGCCGAAAGGCCGAGCCCGCGGTCGATGGTGAGGCCGCCTGCCCAGGCGCCGAGCGCATTGCCGAGATTGAACGCGGCGATGTTGAGGCTGGAGGCGAGCGTCCGGCCACTGGGACCTGCGGCTTCCAGCACGCGAAGCTGAAGCGGGGCGACGGTCGCGAAGGCGGCGGTGCCGAGTAGCAGGATCAGCGCGACGGACAGGATCTTGATCGACAGCACGGCCGCCAGGCCGAGCAGCACGATCGCAAGCGCGGCAAGCGTGCCGGTCAAGGCCCGTGCGAGGCCGCGGTCCGCAAGCTTGCCGCCGGCGATATTGCCGATCCCAAGGCCGACGCCGAACACCAGCAGGATCGGCGAGACGGCAGCCTCCGAAAAGCCGGTGAAGCGCGTCAGGATCGGCTGGATATAGGTGAAGACGACGAACAGTCCGGCGAAGCCGAACACGGTCATGGCAAGACCGAGCAGCACCTGCGGACGGCCGAGCACGGCCACTTCCTCGGCAAGCGAGATCGGCTTGTCGCCATCGCCGACATGGCCGGGGACGAGCCCGGCGACGACCGCAAACGCGATCACGCCGATGACAGTCACCGCCCAGAACGCCGCGCGCCAGCCGAGCATCAGGCCGAGCCAGGCACCGAAGGGCACGCCCAGGAGCGTCGCGACCGTCAGGCCGATGAACATGGTGGCGATCGCAGACGCACGCTTGTCCTCGGCGACGAGGCTGGTGGCCACCACCGAGCCGACGCCGAAGAACGTGCCGTGGGCGAGGGAGGTCAGCACCCGCGCGGCCATCAGCAATTCGTAAGTGGGTGCGAGCGCGCAAGCCGCATTGCCGAGCGTGAAGATCGCCATCAACGCCAGCAGCACGGTTTTCCGCGGCAGCCGCCGCGTCGCCAGCGTCAGCACCGGCGCGCCGACGAACACGCCGAGCGCATAGCCTGATATCAGCAGGCCCGCGACCGGGACCGAGACGTGCATGTCGGCGGCGACCTGCAGCAGCAGGCCCATGATGATGAATTCGGTGGTGCCGATGCCGAAGGCACCGGCGGTGAGCGCGAGGACGGCAGGAGGCATGCGTTGCTCCAAGGGATGAGACGAGCCACGCAGATGGCGGCGCTGCCGCCAAACCATTAGAATGTCCGCAATCCAATCATTTGTGACGTGAATTCAACATGGCCCGTTTCGATACCAACCGCTCGGCCGAGATGGAGGTCTTCGTCCGCGTCGTGGACCTCGGCGGCTTCACCCAGGCCGCGCGAAAGCTGCGTCTGACGCCATCGGGCGTCAGCAAGCTGATCTCGCGTCTGGAGGCGCGCCTCGGCGCGCGGCTCGTCAACCGCACCACGCGCAAGCTGACGCTGACAGCGGAAGGCCAGGCCTTCTACGAGCGATCGTTGCGCATCCTCGCCGAGATGGAGGAGGCCGAGCGCGAGGCGGCCTCGGGCGCGGCGCCGCGCGGCCGCCTCACGGTCAATTGCAACATCCCCTTCGGCATGCTGCATGTGATGCCGTTGATCCCGCGGTTTCTGGCGCAGCATCCCGACGTCACGCTCGATCTCGTGCTGACCGATACGGTGATCGACCTGATGCAGGAGCGCGCGGACGTCGCCATCCGCGTCGGTCCGCTGCGCGCCTCGCGTCTGATCGCGCGAAAGCTCGGCACCAGCCGCATGGTCGTGGTCGGCGCGCCGGATTATCTCGCCCGTTGCGGCACGCCCAAGATTCCGGCCGACCTCGCCGACCACCGCGGCATCGGCTGGACCTTTCCACGCAGCATCCGCGGCTGGCCGTTCAGGCGTGGCGACCACGCCGAGGAGGCCCTGCCCCCGCCGGTCGCGCGCGCCAGCGACGGCGAAGCCGCCCGCCGCCTCTGCCTCGGCAGTGTCGGTCTCGCGCGCCTCGCGCTCTTCCACATCGGTCCCGACATCGAATCTGGCCGCCTCGTGCCGGTGCTGCAAGGCTACAATCCCGGCGACCGCGAAGACATCCACGCCGTCTATGTCGGCCATACCGCCCCACTCCCGGCACGCGTGCGCGCGTTCATCGATTTCCTCGCCGAGCACGTGCGGGTGAGCGACCCCGCGTTGAAGCGGACCGGGGATGGGAAGTGGAAGCTGGTGGGGTGAAGCGGCGGCGGAGGGCGCAGGAGAAGCTTGCCCCCGGCAGGCTTGCCGAGTCCACCTTCGCCCTGCGGGCTCCGGCGCGCCAGCCTTGCGCAAACGTCGTTTGCGAAGGCTGGCGAGGAGAGTGTCAGTCCAGGGATGCCGGGCGAGCCAACGCCGGCGAAATAAATTGCTTCTGCATTGCGGCCGCGCTTCCTAGGGTCGGCCTGTGCTTGGCCAATTCCAGCGTCCTCACGAGCACGGTCAAGCGTGCGATTGCGAAAAAGAGGCGACCACGATCATGAGCAATGCCATCACTGCCACCGGAGAGAAGCCGCTGACTCCAGCCATGCTGCGCGAATTGTCGGTGCGGTCCGATTGGCAGGGTCTGATCCGCGCGGCCAGCCACTACGGCGTGATCGTCGTTGTCGGCGCGCTGATCTGGCTGGTCTCATCGCAATACGGAATCGTCTGGGCGTTGCCGCTGGTGGTCGTCCAAGGCTACTTTGTCGCATTCCTGTTCATGGTGGTCCACGAGACCGCCCACAAGACGGCATTTCGCAGCCGGGCGCTTAATCTCGCCTTCGGTCATATCTCCTCGTTCGCGGTCGGCTTGCCTTACGAATATTACTGCTTATTCCACTGGGATCATCATCGGTATACGCAGGATCCAAAGAGGGATCCGGAGCTGCTGTCGGTTCCGATCCCGACCTCGGACGCGCAACTGATGATCGTCTACAGCGGCTTGCGGCAGGTTGCCTTCCGGGTGGGGCTGATGCTTCGCCATGCGTTGACCGGCAACGCCACGTCACCCTGGATTCCCGAAGGCAAACGCCACATTGTCGTGACAGAAGCGCGTCTCCATCTGGCAGGCTACGTCGCGCTGTTGCTGGCATCGATCGCGTTGCACACCTTGATCCTGTTGTGGGTCTGGGTGGTCCCCGTGATCGTCGGTCAATTGTTTCTGCGTCCGTATCTGCTTGCCGAACACACCGGCTGCGATCGCACGCGCAGCGCCTTCCAGAACACCCGCACCACCTATACCGCCAGGTTCGTGCGCTGGTTCGCATGGAACATGCCCTATCATGTCGAACACCATGCCTATCCTTCGATTCCTTTCCATGCGCTGCCGAAACTGAACCGGATCGTCGCCGATCGGATCGTCTACCGGGGCCCGGGCTACATCGCAGTGACGCGGCAGACGTGGGCCTGGTTTCGCCGCGCACGCAACGGTACCGAACGCCCGATCGGTTCTGATTGAATCGGGGGTCAGGGCTTGGCGAAAGTCAGCAGAGTGCCGTTGCTGCAGGCCATGCTGCGCCCAAGGCGTGAGCAGCTTGATGAATTTATCGCCCCGACCGCGGTTGGAAGCTGTTTTGCCTGCGCAAAAGTGGACAGCGGGGCCTTGTCGATTAATTGCTTCATGATCTTCGATCTTCAGACGATCCTGTCGTCAAGGTCGATCACCTCCGATCGCCGGCATCACAGGGATTTGGCATGCGATCAACAACTGCTCTTCGCTTCGCCGTGTTCGTGCTATCTGCGTCCTTCCTGTTTGCGCCGTCCGAGCGCGCGACGGCCGAGGAATTGCTGAAGGCGCGGCTCGCCCAGAATCTTGGGCCGATCTCGGGACTGGCGATCGTTGCCAATGCGAAGGGCCTTTTCGCCAAGCATGGGCTCGACATCTCGGTCTCCAACTTCACCAGCGGGAAGCAGTGCCTCGATACGGTGCTTGGGGGAGGGGCGGATTTCGCGACAACAGCCGAGGCGCCGGTCACGGCGGCCGCGATGGCGCAACAGCCCATCGCCTTCGTGGCGGGGATGGAATATTCGGATCTGAAGACCATGACCGCAGCTTCTGCCGGGATCAAGACGAAGGCCGATCTACGTGGAAAGCGAATCGCCTTCACGGCCGGAACCGGCAGCGAGGTCTACACCTCGGTTCTGTTGAAAGCGGCGGGCCTGACGTCGAAGGACGTGACGCTCGTCAACCTGCGACCGCAGGAGATGCTCCCTGCCATGGCGGCCGGCAGCATCGACGCATTCGACACCTGGGAGCCGCACGTCGCGAACGCGAAGAAGGCTCTCGGCGAAGGCGCGATCCCGCTTGATACCAAAGGTCTCTACTCGGAGACCTTCAATATCGTCGTGACGCAGTCTTACCTCGCCGCCAACCCGGCGATCGTCAGCAAGTTCCTGGCGTCCCTCATCGAAGCCGAGGGCTGGCTCAAGGCGAATCCGGGTGAAGCAATCGACGTCATCGCAGCGGCGACGGGGATGAAACGCGATGAATTGGCGTCGATCTGGACGGACTACGTCTACCATGTGCGCCTCGACGACAGGATTCTCACGACTCTGAAAACCCATGCCGCCTGGCGGCTCGAGACCGGCAATCATCCCCCTGGAGCGAGCATGCCCGATTTCACGAAAGTCCTGGTGACGGCGCCGCTGAAGGCGCTCGATCCAGCTCGCGTCACGCTGGGGGCACGCCCGTGAGCGTCGGCAGACGCAGCAGCGCGACCGAACGGCTGAGCGTACTGGTCGCCGTCCTCTCCGTGCCCGCCTTCACAGGCATGTGGGAACTGGTTGCGCGCTCCGGCATCGTGAACACCGTGCTGTTTCCGCCGCCATCGACCGTCGCCGTTGCCGTTCTCGAATGGATTCGCAGCGGACAATTCTTCGCCGACCTGATGGCGAGCCTCGCGCGCGTGGTCGCGGGATTTGCCATCGGGGCCGCGGGCGGAATCGTGCTCGGCATCCTGACCGGCCGGTTTCGGCTGGTGTCCAGCCTGCTTTCGCCCTTGTTTCACATCCTTCGCCCAATTCCTCCCATAGCCTTCGTGCCGATCGTCATCCTTTGGTTTGGCCTCTCGGAAACAGGCAAGCTTTTCCTGGTCGTTTGGGGCGTGTTCTTCACGGTATGGCTCGCGACCCACATCGGGGTGCAGAAAGTCGACCGCGGACTTATCCGAGCCGCCCAGATGCTCGGCACGCCGCAACCGCAGATGCTGTGGGAGATCGTCCTTCTTGGCGCGCTGCCCTATATCACGGTCGGTCTTCGAACCGCGGTGAGCATCTCCTTCTACACGCTGGTCGCCGCCGAGTTGGCGGGAGCGTTCGCCGGTATCGTTTATCGTATCGAAATTGCGCAACAGAACATGCAAACGGGTCAGGTCATGGGCGGGCTGGCGGCTCTCGGGCTGCTTTCCTTCATCGCCGACCGTTCCTTCGCAATTCTTGCCGAACGTGCTGTGTGGTGGCGATGACCCCGAGCCTGCTTCGTCCAGACCAGCCGCTCAGGCTCGTGGATACGTACCCGCCGTCCGCCGCGGCGCGTCAGGCGATCATCCGGGTCGAGGATTTGAGCATCGTCTTCGATGCGCCGAGCGGGCAGGTCATCGCAGTCGACCGCGTATCCCTGGCAGTAGCCCAGGGGGAATTCGTCTCGATCGTCGGTCCATCCGGCTGCGGCAAGTCCACGCTGCTGAATGCAATGGCCGGCCTCGAGCGGCCGTTCGGAGGCCAGGTGCTCATGGCCGGCGAAGCAATGCGCAAGCCACGACCCGAGATCGGAATGGTCTTCCAGCAGCCACATCTGTTTCCGTGGAAATCGGTGCGCCGGAATATCGCGCACGGGCCCCGCGCTCTCGGCAAGCCGAAAGCGGAGGCGCTGCGGATTGCCGACGGCCTCATCGAGATGATCGGCCTGACCAGATTTGCGTCGGCATATCCGCACACGCTATCCGGGGGCATGCAGCAGCGGGTTGCGATTGCCCGTGCCCTCGCCAATCAACCGCGTGTCCTGTTGATGGACGAGCCGTTCGGAGCGCTGGATGCGCAGACCCGGGCGGTCATGCAGGACAATCTGCTCGAGCTCCGCGAGCGGATCAATGCAACAATCGTCTTCGTCACACACGACATCGATGAAGCGATCCTTCTCTCTGACCGTGTGCTGATCATGAGCGCCGGACCTGGCCGCATCCTCAGGGATCTTCAGGTGAGCCTGCCGCGGCCGCGCTCCAGCGCCATTGTCGCGGAGGCCGCCTATCTCGCCCTCAAGCGGGATTGCCTTGACCTGATCCGCTCGGAAGGCCGCAGGGCCTTCGAGCAGATGGAAATCAAGACGTAGGCGCCTGACGATATGTTCTGGCATGGCTCTTGAATAGCTTTCCCCTGCGGCGGCAGGGGAGCGAGCAGATGTCAGCGGCAAGTCTCAGGAATGCGACCGGCATCATGCTGGCGGGATCGGATGCTCTGGTCGGGTCCCTGCCGAGCTTGTTGGATCCGTTGTGTGAGGCTGACCGGCGCCGTGTCCTCGCCATCGGCCGCGAGGAGGTCCTGCCGGCAGGCAAGCATGTCTGGCGTCAGGGCGATCTGCAGAACGGCATTTATCTGATCGAAGAGGGGCGTATTCGCAGCTACTACGCGGCGCCTTCCGGACGCGAGGTGACGCTGGCCTACTGGTTCGCCGGCAATTTCGTCGGCGGCCCCGATCTGTTCGGTACTGGTGCCCACGTATGGTCTTCGGTTGCAGTGGAACGAAGCCGAGTGACGTTCTTGCCCGGCCCAGCCCTGCGCGCGCTGGCGCTTCAATCGGCAAGTATCGCAGTCGCGCTGCTGGATGCGCTCGCCTTCAAGGCACGGTGCTACTCGGCCATGGCGCAAATGCTGGGGACCCGCTCGGTGACCGAGCGGCTGCATCGTCTGTTGGTCTTCCTCTCGAAGATCTACGGTTCGCAGCAGGGCCGCGAGATCGTGATCGGGATCCCGTTCACGCATGGTGATCTCGCCAATCTGATCGGCTCAACCCGCCAATGGGTGACGGTGCAGCTTTCCCGCATGCAGGCAAGAGGCGTCATCCGTTATCACCGGGGCCTGATTGTGATCCTCAATCTGCGCGCCCTCGATCTCGAAGTGGTCTAGGAGGCGGCCTTCGGATATTCCTTTAGATCGAACAGTCTGGCCTTCGCATCGGGCAGCCATCGTTCGGCAAGGTCGAGAACAACATGGTCGCGCCACGCAGGTGCCAGCAAAGTGATACCCATCGGCATGCCGTTGCCGAGCGTTGCATTGGGAACCGACACCGCGCACAAGTCCACGAGATTGGCAAAATAGGAGTAGTAACCGAGGCGGTTGTTGAGCGTGATGGGATCTTCCATCATCTCCGCAATCGTGAAGGGGCGTGGCGCGGTCGGTACCACCAGAACATCGATCTCCTCGAAAAGCGTTTGGATCTGGCGTCGCAGCTTCCAAAGTCGATGTTGCGCGGCGAATGCATCTGTTGCGGAAAACCGGGCAGCTCCGCTCAGCACGTTGCGGATGACGTCAAGCAGGTCTCCATGATCGATGTTCATGAGCTTGCTGATCGCCGCATGACGTTCGGCAATCCAAGGCCCTGAAAAGAGCATTTCACCGGCTTCGGCGAAAGGCGCGAAGTCAATGTTCCTGGCTTGACCTCCCAGCCCCGAAAGCTTCGTGCAGGCCTGCCTGTAAAGGTCATCGCATTCCGGCATGCCGAATGAATTGAGATGACCGACAGGGACCTGGCCGAACCGGAATTTGCGAGGAGGTGGGAAGGACGAGGCAATCCGTTGGCGGCTAAAGGGATCACTGTCGTCGAATCCTTCGATCAACCCGAGCAGAATTCGACCTTCGGCAATGGAATTGCAGAAGATCGAGGGACAATCGAGCGTCGGACAGTTCGGCACAAGTCCCCGGGACGAGACGAGGCCGACGGTTGGCTTGATCCCGATGATTCCGTTGAAACCTGCGGGAATCCGGCCTGAGCCGCCGGTATCTGTGCCGAGAGCGAAGGCAACATGGCCGGATGCTACGGCAGCAGCCGAGCCGGAGCTCGAACCGCCGGCGACATACAGATCGTCCGCCGCACTAGAACAGGCGCCGTAGGGGGAGCGGGCGCCGGACAGTCCGGTTGCGAACTGATCCAGGTTGGTTTTGCCAAGACAGATCGCACCCGCGGCCGCCAATTTCTCGACGCATCTGGCCGATTGCGCAGCCCGATATTCGAATGACGGACAGGCTGCTGTCGTTGGCATGGCCTCAACGTCAATATTGTCCTTGACGCCGAATGGCACGCCAAGGAGCGGCAGGACTTCACCCTCTTCCGCTCGTTGCACAAGGGCATCAACCTCAGCCAGCGCTTCTTCCATGGGCCGCACATAGATCCAGCAATTGCGGTGCCGGTCCCGCTCGATGCGCTCATAGGCGCTTATGATGATGGAGGCTAACTCGGCACGGGAACGGAGGGGTCGGCTCTGCGCGGATAGGATCGCTTGCGGCACGGAATAAGCTCCTGAGGGCATGACCCCACGAATATGAAGCCGCTACCCAGCAATGAAAGCAACTAAGCGCCTCAACCGCACCGGCAGGACTCGAGCCTGCGACCAAACCGTTATGAGCGGCAGCAAATGGCGGAGAGAGTGTCAGTCAATCCTGATTGACGTATAAGCTGTTTTCATTCCGAAGGGTGGCAATCAACGGTCCTGGCTACTGGGCGCTTAGACACGCCTCGTAACACGACGAGGTAATGAAGATGGCGACGAAACGGCTCTTTGACGACTTCGACTTCGAAGGCTTCTGGGACGACTGTCCGTATTCCCTGGAGAACTATGTCGAGCCTCCGCCGACCGACGAGCTGATCGCCTCCATTGAGCATGAAATCGGAGGGTATCGGCTGCCGGCGGCCTATGTCGACCTCGCACGGCGCCACAATGGCGGAATGGTCAAGCGCAACTGCCATCCAATGAAGGAGCGTACAGGCTGGGCGGAGGACCACGTGGCTATCGAGGGGCTCTTCGCTCTTGGCCGTACGTCCACCTATTCACTCGCCGGGAAGTTTGGCGCCAAGTTCATGATCGAGGAATGGGGCTACCCGCCGATTGGCGTCGGAATCGCCGACACGCCGGCCGGCGGCCACGAACTGATCATGCTGGACTACCGGAGCTGCGGAAAGCGGGGCGAGCCGCAGGTCGTGTACGTCGACCAGGAGGATGACTGCCGTATCGTCGTCGTCGCGCCGGACTTCGAGACCTTCATTCGCGGCTTGGTGGAGGAGTCCGAGTACGACACTGCTGAGGAGGATCGGGCCGCTGCGATCGCGACCGTCGAGCGGGGAACGTTATCGCCAATCGTGGTGCGAGCCTTGGCCGCCGTCGGCGACCGTCTGCCGCACGGCGAGCGAATGTTGCGCACCTTGGCCCGGCAGATCGTGGACGAGAAGGGCTTCTTTGCCCTGCACGACGACGAGCGCTCACATCTGATGTATGGACTGATGTTCTGGCTTTATTCGAGCCTTCGTACGGCCAGATCCTTCGAAGCTTTCTTGGGCCGGTCCGAGACCGGCACCTCCTACGACTCGCCTTGTTACGAGCTGATGATCGCTTTCGACCTTGTCACCGAACCTTACGGCTTCAACACGCGCGGGTACGCCGAGGGCTTTGTGAGGGACTGGTGGGACGCGTGCGTCGCCCGCGGCGACATGGCCGAGATGGCGGAAGGCTACCGTCTGACTTCCAGGGCCGAGGCGGCCCTGCTCGGACGCTTGGCGACGATTGCTGGCCCCGAAGGCAAATAAGCCGGCGCCATTGATTTGAGCGGGTGGCGGAGGGAGAGAATCTCGAAAAAAACTTGCTGGAACAGATGCTTACCAAATGCTCTCGCCGCGAGAGCGTCAGCATCGAAGTTTCTCCGCTCTAGGTGCAAAATCAACGAGAGGAGCGCCCTGCCCTACTCGGACCTAGCCGAATCGCGTCCAATAGCTGAAAGAGCTTTCGATTGCTGGACACTTCGTCCCCGCCGCAACCGCCTCTTCAGCCATGGCTTAAACGGGGCTAGGTATCCGTTTTGCGCAAGAGAAACGCAGAGTAGCGGTTAGCGATCGATCGAGTAAGGAGCAGTTAGGGACTGGGCCGGTCGGGAGCCGCTTTAGGTACATCACCCCTATCGGCACTATGTTGCCAAGTAAGGAGTTGATGGGTGGGCTGGATCGCAAATTTGTTTCGGCGACCGGATGTCGGGTTGCGGCCGCGCGACGGCGCACACGTTGACTTGCACCCGCTATCCGAGCGCGGCGGCCGGTGGCTGAGGCATAACCTCTTCCGCTTCCCGGGCGCGGTATGGTCCCAAAAGCGTGCCTGCGTGGAGCTCTCAGAGGGTGATGTTATCGCGCTGCATCTCGTCGTCGAGCGGCTCACCGAGGCCGGGGTGAGGGTGCGGTTTTATGGTCGACTTCGTGGTTGGGACGGCGTGTCGCCGGTATGGACCAGACTAGCGCGCGGGAAGCGCTAGTCCGGGGCTTAGGGTCACCGCGGTCGAGAGGTCACCTCGCACCGACCCGTTATCCTATCCGCCGCCAGACTCCTAAGTCCGGCGGGTCTTTTCTTGGTCAGCTTGCGAGCACTTCAGGTACTGACAGGGCACCGCGAAGAGTTTAGCTTTGGCCGCCGGATAGAGCTTAGTGATGAAATGTTGAAATAGTTGCCGTCGCTGCGTGTGTGTTCCTGCCAACAAGCCCCGTAGACGCACGGGCAACAATCATCGGCGCTGGTTCGCAGTCTTGCTCCGCCTGGACGAACAGGACCAAAATGCGGTGGTGAAGGGCGCTTTCGAGTCGTGGGTCGTAGGCTTCATCAGTGGGCTGAACGTCAGTGGCGAGAGAGAAATTGTCGGAGGCGGAAACTTCACGTTAATCATCGCTTGGATGATCAGCGCTGTAGGCCTAATCCAACCGACCAGGTTGGAGTCGCTGCTCTTGATCTCGCGATGCAACTAGCCGGAAGCGCGCCTTCCCATTCGGACCGTCTGGCGCCGGCTTCTTCGCGCGTCGTGCCAAGTCCGCGCAGAACCGTATGGCGGATACAGGGAGCGATATGTTTCTTCTCCTCTATGGCCGTTCCTTTTCCGACGCTCTGGCAATGGCTCTCCAGGCCGAGCGGTTTACTGGCATTGCGCTTGGAGAAATCAGGAATCGGTCTGATGGCATCCGCCGACCTTAGCAAAGGTACTCTGGGGGAGGTCTGCTCCGCGTCAAACTGCGAAGAACTCAGGTTGAGCAAGTCTGGTCCGCTCTGGTGCGATGAGCGGACCTCCGACAGACGCGAGGTAACGTCGCAAATGGACCACAAGCGGACCTACCGGCACCTAAGGAATTTTCGTCGTCTAGTTCGCGCCCGGGTCACTTCCTCCGCGCCATTTAAGGGCGCAAGTTCGGCGAGTAACTTGGCCCGGAGGTCGTCGGGTAACCAAGCGTGATCAAAGCTCCCTCGACATCGCCCCGAAGACTCGAAGCCTCCCTTCCCTTACTTCGCCAAAACCTGCTGATCAAAAGCGATAGTTCATGCCGACCCGGGCGATGTCGAAGCTCGGCTTGATATCGACATGGCTGGCGATGACACCGGTCAATCCCGCCGGCGATTGAAGCGAGCCAGTTAAGTTGTAGCCGTTCGTGCCGAAGCCCATGTGCAGATACTCGCCCTTGAAGGACCAGCCTGCTCCCAAGGCATATTCGATACCGCCGCCAACGGCGTAGCCTACCAGCACGGCGCTATTAGAAGCGTTCATAGAACCGAGCGGTCCATAGGTCAGCGGGAATAGGCTGGTGGGGATACTGCCCGTAGCATTCGCGCTCAACTTGGTCTCAGCCAACGCAATGCCGCCAGTCGCGTAAAGTAATGCCGGCCCGAACGCATAACCCACTCGGCCACGGAAGGTCGCATACCAATCGGTGCTGACGGAAGCGCCGCCAGTGAAGTTGCCGCCGACGGCGGCAAGAACCGGAATAGCCGAGTTGCCGGTACTGACCTTTGAATTGATATACTGCCAATCAGCCTCGACGCCGAGCACCACCTGCTCGATCTGCCAATTGTAGCCGGTTTGAATGCCGGCGGTGACCCCGTTGCCGTTGCCGGATACAGCGTTGAAGCCGAAGGGGGCCGAACCGCCATTCGTGTTCACCAATGTCCCGGTGCTGTTCGAGACTCCGTAGCTGCCCCGGCCATAGCCAACGTTGCCGCCAATATAGAAGCCCGTCCAGTTACCGACCTGTTGGGCCGGTACTTTCGTCGGCATACGGACTGGGGTCAGATCGGCAGCCTGAGCCGTGATTGGGCCGAAGGCGAGAAGTGAAGTTGCGAAAACCAGTCTTTTCATATCGATCTCCTGCGATTAATGCGCGACCGGCGCGAGAATATCCATGGTTTATCTAACCAAGCCTCGCAGAAGCTTGATATGTCATCTGGGCAACGGCCAAACATTTTCACAGATTTCAGTTTGCTCCGACGTGGTCTGCCCCGCGCGCCGCGCAAATGATGGCGCGTGGTTGGTTTGATTTCAGCCTTCGCCGCGGGTCCTCTGGGCGACGAAGGGCCTAGGAGATACGGGGACCCCATCACGCGCCAATAGGGCGGCTTCGTTGTCCGCTTCGGGTCAAAGGCTACCCTCGGCGGCGCCAGCGATGGCTTCCGCTCAGCCCTCGGAAGCGGACCGTGCGAGCCTAAGAGGGGAAGTCAGCCACGGGCCACGATCGGACGTGTGGGCTTGCGTCTTAGATGCATCGAGACGAACGATACGACAGAGTCGCTGACGTCATCGATTTTCGATCTTCTACTGATCACACCTTGGCGGATATTATCGCTTCAGGGCGGGACGGACGTCGATATCGCGAGGAGCGCCATGTCAAAAGCTCTCGTCGTCCATAAGGATCGATTGCCCCAGTCGCAAAAGATGTCCCGCGCGGCACAATACGTCCGTATGTCTACGGACTATCAGCAATACTCGATCGAGAATCAGGCGGCGGTGATCGCGACGTATGCCCAGCTTCACAAGCTAACCATTGTCCGCACATACCGCGATGAGGGCCGAAGCGGGCTGAAGATCGGTAACAGGCAGGGCCTCACCGAGCTCATTGACGACGTTCGGTCCGGCCATGTGGACTTCGGCCATCTGCTCGTATTTGACGTCAGCCGTTGGGGGCGGTTTCAAGACGTCGACGAGAGCGCGCATTATGAGTTTATCTGTCGGGAGGCAGGGGTGAAAGTCGCGTACTGCGCGGAGCAATTTGACAATGACAACACTTTGCTCTCCAGCATCATAAAAAACATCAAAAGAGTTATGGCAGCCGAGTTCAGCCGTGAGCTTTCTGGGAAGGTTCACGCCGGAGCCATGCGTCTCGCGAGATTAGGCTTTAAAATGGGAGGGCCGGCGCCGTTTGGGCTAGAGCGGCAAGTCATCGACGATAAGTGCAGACGGAAAGGGAGCTTAAGAGCGCCAGCATTGACGCGTCCAACGAGTGCTTGCGCATAGAAGATGCTGTGAGTATCTGCTTCCGAATAGCTAAGTGGCGAAAGCATGCCGGAAGACCGATTCGGTGGACGATAGCTCGCCGCGTGCGACAGCCCAAGGGTTAGGTTGTCGCTGTTAGGTTGGGCGAGAAGAACTCAGCAGTTCTCGACTATGTCCTGATGCCGTCAACTTCGCTGTCGTTCAAGGGGCCGGTGTTCTGGTTTTCCGAGCACTCGCGTGCATCTCAAAAAATCGAACGCTTTGACACTTTTGACGAGCTATCTCGAGTTCTTCTCGGCCGGATCAACAAAGAACTGCGTTCGTCCGCAATTGGACGTTCTTCGAAGTCCGTAAATCACGAGGGATACGGCTCGAACCGACGTGCCGGAGCCACCAAATCGAATAGGCGTTCCAGATAGACGATGAAAGAAAGCGCTCGTAGTCACTGCGGCCTGTCCCTCAGCTGCTCGGTCTCGCTCCCGCCTCGAATATAGTCTGCTCGGGTCAGAAGCGCCGATTTGGCCAGCGGTCGAGTGCTTCCGGTTTCCTCCCGATCCGGACCACTCGCCGCAAGCCTAACGGAAGCCATGGCCCAATTCCGACATCATCGCAACCGTGCCCGGAGGCGAGAAAGCAGCTGCCCAGTCCGTTTCAGCAGGCTGATCCTATTTCGATGCGCCGTGTCCGTCTTGGACCTCAATAACCTGCGAGAGTAGATCAGCTGTCATTTGTAGGCTGTTCCGGACTTCCGCGAGTCTCTGATTAGATAGCAATGCGGGTCGATGAGATAGCCTCAAGACGAACTCGAAGACCCGATCCGAATTGCGCATGAGCTGCAACAAATGCTCTCCGCTCGGGCCGTTCGTGCCCGAGAGCCAGTTTTTCGCAGTTCTTTCATTCGCTCCAGTCCATCGCATCAAGGTCTTCTGAGCCTGATGGCTGTTGCCTAGCTCAGCCTTGAGAATTTCGGCGATCAAACTGGCGTAAGTAGGCGGCGTCCCTCCGCCGCTTGGAAACCTTTTGCCCGTTTTCGGAAACATGTTTCCTCCCGAGCTGCGTTATGATTTTCAACTATTCGACCATGGATTCTTGACGCTTGTGGGGCGACGATGTTGCAAGGCACTTCGAACTTAGGCCCTGAAGTCGAGAGCTCAAGGGCCAAGCCGGCTGCCGAATACGTTCGTATGTCGACCGACCATCAGCAATATTCGACGGCGAACCAGTCACAAGCCATTCGCGAGTACGCTGCACGTCACGGCTTTCGGATTGAAAAAACCTACGAGGATAGTGGCAAGAGCGGCCTCAATCTCGACGATCGCCAGGCCCTCAAACAGCTCATCGAGGATGTCCAAAATGGCACGGCCGAGTTCGCGACCATCCTCGTCTATGACGTCAGCCGCTGGGGACGTTTCCAAGATGCCGATGAAAGCGCCTATTACGAGTATATTTGCAAGCGGGCCGGTATCTCGGTTCGGTACTGCGCCGAGCAATTTGAGAATGACGGGAGCCCGGTCTCAACCATCGTCAAAGGCGTCAAGCGCGCGATGGCGGGTGAGTACAGCCGGGAACTCTCTGTAAAGGTCTTTGCCGGGCAGCGGCGGCTGATCGAGCTTGGCTATCGCCAAGGCGGCCCGGCCGGATTTGGGCTGAGGCGGCAATTGATCGATCAGAACGGTATCGCCAAAGCGGAGCTGGTTCGCGGCGAGCACAAGAGCATCCAAACTGATCGGATCGTGCTCGTCCCCGGCCCAGAGCAGGAGATCGAGACCATACGGTTCATTTACGAGGCGTTTGTTGGCCAAAGCAAAAGCGAGCGGGAAATCGCGGATTGCCTCAACACCAAAGGCATCACCACCGATCTTGGTCGGTCCTGGACGAGAGCCACCGTCCACCAAATTCTGATCAACGAAAAGTACATCGGCAACAATGTCTGGAACAAATGCTCCTGCAAGCTCAAGGGTCGGCGGGTCTATAATCCGCCCGAGCGCTGGATCCGCCACGACCAGGCCTTTGAACCCATCGTTGATGAGGAGACATTCAGATCCGCGCAAGCCATCATTTCCGACCGCTGCAAGCGCTACTCTGACGAGGAACTTCTCGACGTGCTGCGCGGCCTATTGGAGCAGCACGGCTATCTCTCCGGGATCATCATCGATGAACTTGAGGTTGGGCCGTCCAGCAGCGCCTACCGCAGTCGCTTCGGCAGTCTAATCCGGGCTTACGAACTTATCGGTTTCAGTCCGGATCGGGACTATCGCTATATCGAGATCAATCGCGCCCTACGCCGGATGTATCCCGACTTCATCACATCAACGATCCGCGGCATCGAAGAGATTGGGGGATCGGTCCGCCAGAACCCCGAAACCGACCTCCTCACAGTCAATGACGAGTTCACCGCTTCTCTTTGCCTGGTCCGATCCCAGGAGACCATGGCCGGGTCCTACCGGTGGAAAATCCGCTTTGATGCGGGCCTGCGGCCCGACATCACGGTGGCGATCCGGATGAACCAGATGAACAGCGCTGTACTCGACTATTACCTCTTGCCGCGGTTCGAAATGGAAGCAGAACAAGTGGCTCTCGCTGAACATAATGGCTTGGCACTCGATGCCTATCGTTTCGACACGCTGGACATGCTGTTTGAACTTGCTGCGCGGTCGCAATTGATGGAGGTCAGCTATGGGATCGGCCCAATGCATTGAGATCATTCCAGTCGGAGCCATCGACGTGGTCAATCCGCGGGCCCGCAATCGCCGGATTTTTAAGGAGATTGTGACCAGCGTCGCCGAACTCGGCCTGAAGCGGCCGATCACGGTCAAACGGAAGGCGTGCGAAGGTGAACCCCGTTACGATCTGGTTTGCGGCCAGGGGCGGCTGGAGGCCTATCAAGCGCTTGGACAGCGAGAAATCCCCGCAATTGTCGTCGATGCCACGAATGAAGACAGCGCCATCATGAGCCTGGTCGAAAACTGCGCTCGGCGGCAGCACCGTGCCATTGACCTGCTGCATGATATCGAGGGACTGCGTGGCCGCGGCTATGAGTTTGATGACATCGCCCGCAAGACTGGCCTCAGCATCGAGTATGTCAAAGGCGTCAGCAGTCTGTTGGAAAGCGGCGAGCACCGGCTGCTCCGCGCCGTTGAGGCCGGACAGATGCCGGTCAGCATTGCCGTCATGATCTCGCAAGCACAGGATAGCGAGATCCAATCCGTCTTGCAGCAGGCTTACGAGGAACGCCTGCTGCGGGGCCAAAAGCTGCTTGCGGCCAAAAAGCTGATCGAGCAACGCCGCCGACGTGGAAAAGGCTACAAGACCGGACCACGACGAACCGACGGTGCGCCCTTGAGCTCGAACGCGCTGCTGCGCGCCTATCGGCAAGACGTCGACCGCAAGCGCGTGCTGATCCGCAAATCCAACAGCACCAAGGCGCGCCTGATCTTCATCCTAGAGGCCCTGCGCAAGCTCTTGGTTGAGCCGGAATTTCTCTCGATTCTCGAAGACGAAAAGCTCGACACATTGCCCAAGAACCTAGCGCTGCGGCTGCATGGGCAGGCTTAAGTCATGGCACGCCGTCCCCATATATCGGTGCGGATGGGCTTTGAGGAACGGACGGCCACGGTCAGGCTGGCCGATATCCAGCCGCTCAAGCGCGTGTCCGAGGAGGTGAAGCGTTCGCCGAAGTACCGGCAGATCGCAGCCTCCGTCGGTGAGATCGGGCTGGTCGAGCCGCCTGTGGTGGCGCGCAGCCGCGACCATTCTGGCAAATTCCTGCTCCTGGACGGCCATTTGCGCCTAGAAGTCTTGCGAGACCGCGGGCTGCTCGAGGTCGAATGCCTGGTCTCGACCGAAGATGAGGCCTTCACCTACAACAAGCGCGTCAACCGCATCGCGATTATCCAAGAGCACCGCATGATCTTAAAGGCGATCGAGAACGGGGTGTCGGAGGGGCGGATTGCCAAAGCGCTGAACGTCGATGTCGCCAGTATTCGCCGGCGCCGCAAGCTGCTCGACGGCATCTGTACCGAGGCGGTCGATCTGCTGAAAGAGAAGCATCTGACCCTCAACTCCTTCTCTGAGCTGCGCAAGCTCGCGCCGCTCCGGCAGATCGAAGCCGCCGAGCTGATGATCGCGATGAACAACTTCTCTAACAGCTATGTGCGCTCGCTGGTGGCGGCGACCCCGCGCAATCAGCTGGCGGCCGGCTACACCCCGCGCACGCCGAAAGGCCTGTCCGATGAGCAATTGTCCTTGATGGAGCGGGAATCGGCCTCGCTCGCCCGCGAATTCAAAGTCGCCGAACAGACCTACGGCACCGATCACCTCGATCTGGTGCTCGCGGTCGGCTACGTCTCAAAGCTGCTGCGCAACGGCCGGGTGGTCGGCTATCTCGCCAAGCATTTTCAGGAATTGCTGTTTGAATTCCAGCGCATCACCGAATCCGAGGCCAATGCAGCCTAAAGGGCCTCAGGCGCAACTTAAATCGATTTGGCGGCATACGCGTATGCGTTGTTATGGAAGAGTTTAGCCGCAAGCTCCCGCTCCCGTTGCAGGCCGATTAGCTGCGCGGATTAGATCGGATCGCGGGCAGCATAAGCGACCGCCGCTTCAACCGCGGGAGCGCAATGGTCAAGGGCTCCAAGTCATGGAACCGTCGCCTTTTTGCGGCTTGCTGCGCCGGGACGGCGATATCGCTCCGGTTGCTCGCGGCTCGGATCGGCCGTTCTGCGCGCATAGTTCTTGCTTTTGGTCGCGTTTGGGGTTCCAATATTGGGGCGCCCCGCAGCGCCGCTCGCGAATCTTGGACCGGGTTTAATGCCGATGGGCACCCCTGCAAGTGAATTCGCCGCCTACTTTCCAAAATGGGTGAGCGCTTTTCTGCGCAGCGGTAACCATCGGACTAATGAGCCATGGGTTGAAGAGCGAAATGCTGCAGTCCTGCTGTTTGATCTCGCAGGATTTACCACTAAGGCCGAGCAAGTGGGTAAACGCGGCGCTGAGGAACTCAGTGATCTCCTCAACGACTACTTTTCAGCACTGACGGATGTCGTTGATTATCATGGGGGCGACATCGCAGCCTTCGCCGGGGACGCGATTCTGGCGCTTTGGGACGACCATAATCTGAAGGAAGCTGCATTGCGAGCCGCGAGTTGCGCGCTCGCTTTACGCCAAACAATGGAAACCTTGGTCGCACGCCATGGCCAGATCAGCCAACGCACAGCAATTGATATTGGTAGCGTCCACTTCTGCAAAGTGGGTGGGCTAAACGATAAGTGGCACTATTTTGTAGTCGGAGATCCCATCTATCGAGTTGGAACGGCTTATCGCAAAGCCAACATCGGAGACATATTGCTTTGTGATAACGCCGCCAAGATATTGGACGGCCAGTATGATGGCGAAATCAGCGCACATGGCATCCGCCTTTCCAAGATGAGGGTGCCAACCTCGGCCCTGCACACCGAGAAACCGGAAGTTCCTCGCGTTTTGGTTGACGAATTAATGCCCGAATTCGTACGCGATCAACTAGACGCCGGAAATAGTGACTGGATTGGCGAGTTTCGGACACTCACGATTGTCCGGGTCTCACTGCTCGATATCCGATTCGACGCCGAACTGCTGTCGCGTGTCCAGCAGATCCTGTTAGACGTTCAGTCGGTATCAGAGCGATTGGAAGGCACCCTTCACCAGGTAATTATGGACGACAAGGGTGTGAGCCTCACACTCATATTTGGACTTCCGTCCTTTGCACACGAGGAAGACCCGTTGCGAGCGGTCGAAGCGGCTCTTGCAATCCGACGGCTGCTATCTGCGCGCGGCGTTTCTACGTCCATCGGAATCGCTACCGGCCGGCTGTTCTGTGGCACATATGGAGGAAGGACCCGCCGGGAATACGGCGTCAACGGTCAGGCGATGAATCTCGCTGCTCTTCTGGCCGACATAGGTCGAGGAGAGCTTATATGCGACGCCGCCACGGCGGAAGCGGTAGGTCAGCGAATCGCGTTCGCAGTGCTTCCTCGCTTGCACATCAAAGGCATCGCGAAACCCATCCTCGGCTTTAGACCTATCGCCCCAACAACTCCAATTCGACGCAGCCCGGTCGGCCGAGTCTTCGGCAGAGATCCCGAACGGGCGCGTCTAATGCGATGCATCGATGAGTTGGCGGTCGGGCATGGGAACCTCGTAATGGTCCTAGGCGACCCAGGGATCGGAAAATCAAATCTGATCGCAGATTTCATTCTCTCTTGCGAGGTGCAAGGCCATCAAGTCCTCGAGGGATTTGCAACGGCAATAGACAAGTCCACTCCTTTCTTCGCGTGGCGAAGCATCGTGCGGCAAGTTCTCAAATTTGAGCCAAACACAGACGCTGAAGCAGCTCGTGCCCTGGCTTCAAAAATGCTCGCAAACGATCCTGCCCTTTTGAGTTGGCTGCCTCTGCTCGACGAAGTTATACCGCTTGGGTTCTCCGAAACTGAGCTTACCCAGCAAATCACTGGTGCGGCGCGGGCAGCTGCGATCGAAGAAATTGTACTCGCGCTGATCACAAGATCTTCGTCACGCATCTTGATCCTCGAGGACCTCCACTGGTTCGACAGCTCATCGCTCGAACTGATGAACGTCGCCGCACGGCGATTGTCTGATTGCCTACTAGTCGTCTCCAGACGCAAGAACACTCCGCAGGCAGCGCTAACCTCCGATTTGTCAAAGCTTACCCCTTCTCTCGAAATTGAATTAAAGCCTCTCGAAGGCGACGCGCTTGTCGAGGTTATCCGCCAGCGCCTCCACGCAATTGAGATCCCTCAGTCTCTTGTCGATTTTGTTGAGCGCTATGCCGCCGGGAACCCGTTCTATTGCGAGGAGCTTGTCCTGTCCCTTCGAGACACCGGCAAATTGGCCGTTGTTCATGGCACCTGCCAATTTTTCGAACCTCGCGAGGCAAGCATCGCACTCTCAACCACTCTTGAACGCGCCATTGTAAGCCGCGTCGATGTGCTATCGAGCACCGACCAACTCGTTCTCAAAGTCGCAAGCGTCATCGGCGATGAGTTTAGCCTCGACATGCTGAAGATGGTCGTCCCGCAGCAGCCCCACCCGCAGGCGATTCCTGAATCGATAGGGCATCTAATCGAAAATGACTTTCTTGTTGGTCGACCGCGGAGTGGCTCCGGAACAACCTACGCGTTCCGGCACTCACTAACCCAAGACGCAATATATAATCTGCTGTCATTTGCGCAGCGAAAGGCTCTGCACCGACAAATTGCGAGTTTAATCGAGGAAACCCAGTCGGGCGGATTGCAACCGTACTACGCTCAGCTTGCGCGCCACTGGGAACAGGCCGAGGAGCCACTGGACGCCGTTCGCTATCTTGAATTCGCTGCAGAGCAGGCACTTCACAACTACGGCAATCGGGATTCCATTAGATACCTGGAGCGGATTCTTGAACTCACCGAGGAAGCGGGCTTAACCATAAGCGAGGCCCGTCGAATCGACTGGGAAATCATGCTCGGCGATGCTCACCATGAGCTATCCGAGTATGAGAGATCGTCTGAGCACTACGGCCGAGCAATGAGCTTTCTTCGAATGCCCGTTCCAGCGACGAGAGCGCAGAAGGTCCGCGCTGCGATGTATAATGGCTCAGTTCAACTTTGGACCCGACTATGGCGACCAACCGGGTACCGGTGGAATGATGATGAGAAAACCCGCTTACAGCAGGCGTCACATATTTATGAGCATCTTTCCGAGGAATACTTTTTTCAGAATGACTCGCTGGCCGTACTCAACGGCACGTTGGCATCACTCAACCTTGCTGAGCAATCCAACTCCGCTCCTGAAACAATAAGAGGCTACAGCGCCTTATCGCTCGGTCTTGCGATGTCAGGCGCCGTCGGCGCGGCGCGCCTGTATAGTCGCCGAGCGTTGCAGCTGGCGGAAGATCGAGGGGGATTGCCTGAGAAGGCTCGTGTCGAGCTTGTAGTCGGCGTTCTGTCATATGGGCTCGGCGAATGGAGCAGTGCCGAGCTGCACGCAAACACAGCGGCTGCGCTTTACTCTAGACTTGGAGACCGCACCCGCGCGCTCAACAGTGAGGTCATGGCAATCTTTGTATCGATTCTTCAGGGCGACATCGCGAGTGCCGACCACCGACTTCGGAGTATGAGCTCGCACATCTCGGAAAAATCATCTGCTCAGGTACGCGCCTGGAGCCTTTCTGCGCGCGTCCTTATTGATACATTTGCGGGGAGAACAAATTCCGACGACTTACGGCTACTGCGAGAGATTGCCGAAGCCAGGCAGATTCGCACAGATCGCCTGCTCTGCCTCGGCATTGCCGCCGCCGCACATTTGCAGCGGAACGAATTAGATAAAGCAATCGAAACGGCGACACGTGGCTTCGACGTTCTTGGTGAATGTGGCGTGGTGTGGGGCGGCTACGCTTACGGCGCCGCAGGCGTTGCTGACGTCCTGCTGGCTTCGTTGGGCCAAGTTAACGGATCAGAGCCAGAGGGTGCGCGAGCGCTTCAGCGGGCCAGTAGTGCATGCCGGCATCTTTCACGGCTAGCTCGAACCTCTCCAATATGCCGTCCGTTTGCACTTTTGGTGGGAGGGCGCCTTGATTCTAAGCTCCAGCGCTCGCGCTCCGCGCGACGGCAATGGGAGCGGGCGGCCGCAGCAGCGGAACGCCTTGGAATGATGCACGAACGCGCAACGGCTCTCTATGAAATCGGAAACTCGATGGCAAGTTCCGATCCGGCGAGACTCTCATACTTAAACCGAGCTAGATCCATTTTCGAACAGATTGGCGCAAGGGCGGACGCATCTCACGTCAGCTGCGCTCTATCGCAGTAGAGACTTACTGCCGATTTGGGGGCTATTTTGGCCAAACAGCGTATCTCCATCGTCGGTGGTGGACTGGCAGGGCTTAGCGCCGCGTTCGAACTGACGCGCACTGCTGAACTTCGAGAAAGGTACGAGGTAACGCTCTATCAAATGGGGTGGCGGCTGGGGGGAAAGTGCGCGAGTGGCAGAGACGAATTCGGCCGCAACGTCGAGCACGGCCTCCATATATGGTTCGGATATTACGAGAATGCATTTAAATTGTTGCGGGATGTCTATCAGGAATGGGACCGGCCGGAAGGCCAAAAAATAAAGTCAGCGGAGGAGGCAGTTCGGCCGCAGACTTTCACGCCAATCGGGGCTCTTGAAGATGGCGAACCCTACTTTCACCGGGTCTCGTTTCCAACAAACGACGAATTACCTGGCTTCGGAACTGCCAACCTCAGTGTTTGGAACAGTCTTGTTCGAATAATACAGCTCTTTACGAGCTCCTATGAGAGGGCGCTTCAATCGGACGAACACCTCGCAAGCAGAGAACCTCAGATCCGCGCCACGATCGGACAGCATTCTTTGCTGGCAGCACTGAACAAAGACCCGGCGCAAACTGCATCGTCAGAATCGGCTCTGCGCGTTGGCCAATACCTTCGGGCAGTGACCGAGTGGAGTAAACACATCGATGGCGATCGTGTTTGGTCGCATTTTGAAGAGGTCCAAGGCATTGCTGATGCCCTTCGAGAGTCGGCCTCGGCACTTGTAGGGACGTCCTTTGCGCAGACCGGCACAGGAAATGTCCTAGCGCAGACGCTCGATGTAGCTTCAGCTCTCGCCAATGGGCTCATAACCGACCTTCTCTTAGGAGAGCGTTCGATCGCGGATTTAGATCGGCTGGACTTCCGGCAGTGGTTACTAATGCACGGCGCCAAGGAAGCTTCAGTCCATGATTCGCCGGCTCTTTTCGCTCTGTATGACACAATGTTTCAGTATCCCGATGGAGAGCGAGGGCGCGCCAGCTATGGCGCAGGCACTGCGGTGCAAGTGGTGTTGCGTATGCTTGGCACTTATCAAGGTGCCCTGGCGTGGGAGCTGCAGGCGGGCATGGGCGACGTGCTGGTGGCACCGCTATTCCAGGTCTTGAAGAGTAGAGCGGTCCGGTTTCGTTTTTTTCACAAGTTAAGAAACATCGATATTGATAGCGACATGACTTCCATCGTCCGCCTGCATTTCGATCGACAGGTTAACCTCAGGATTGATCAGGATGACTACGAACCAGTGCGGCTATGTGAAGGCGTGTTGAGCTGGAGCGCCGCCCCGGATTGGTCTGTGATCGAAGATGGAGAGATGCTCAAGGATGCCGGAGTAGATCTGGAATCGCACTGGTGCGACCAGAGCGCCTCTTCAATTGCGATCCAACAGGGCTGTGATTTCGACGAGGCCGTGCTTGCTATTCCACTAGGCGCATTCAAGAACCTGAATCCTTTGGCAGGTCCATGTTGTCAGCTTCTCAAGGCCAACGAGCGCTTCCGAACCATGACGGAGCGATTGCCTCTCGTTCCGAGCATTTCAGTTCAGGTTTGGAGCGAGCGGGCCCTTGCGGAACTCGGTTGGACCGCGCCGAAGCCTGCAATGGTGTGCGCTCCACAACCACTTGCTGTATGGGGGGACATGTCTCAGGTACTTGCCTATGAGCCGCCGACACAAGCCAAGTCCCTGCATTACTTTTGTGACGTTTTGGCTACCCAGCTCTATCGCAGGCCGCCAACCGATGCCAGCGTCCCAGAGCAGGGTAAGCGGCTGGCAACATCTCTCGCTACCCGGTGGTTCGAAAAGGCAATGTCAGTCTGGCCTCATGCGGTACTTGAGCGAGGTGAGTTTGACTGGGGTGTACTGTTCTCGCCTTCCAACGAGAAAGGGCAAGAGCGACTGGGCAGCCAAGTCGTGCGAGCAAACGTCAATCCATCAGATTGCTGTGTTGCTTCCGCCGCTGGCACGACCGCTTTCCGCTTAAGGGCGAACGAATCGGGTTTTTCGCATCTGTTTCTCTGCGGTTCTTGGATCAACAGTGGACTAAACACGGAATGCATTGAGGCGGCAATTATGTCGGGGATGCAGGCTGCGAGAGCGATCTCTCAAGAGGCTGTCCCTGTGCCAGGCGAGAGCTTTTTGCACCTGGAACAGGAGAGTATAAGCCCCTGCGATTTCATACGCACTGCTTTAGGCATGCTCTCCCTAAGAGCGCTTTAGGAGCGCTCTCCATGGCGAAACAGAAAGTTGCTGTTCTTGGGGGAGGCATAGCTGCGCTGAGCGCAGCATTTGAATTGATTGAACTTGACCCTGGCGGAGAGCGCTTCGACATCACAGTCTACACGTTGGGCTGGCGGCTTGGCGGAAAAGGCGCCGTCGGAAGGCGAGGACCCGACTGCGGCTATCGTGGTGAGGAACACGGATTGCACGTATGGACCGGGTTCTACGACAACTCCTTCTATCTTGTGGACCGCTGCTATGACGGGCTGCGGCGTCTTGGCTATGCCATTCCTTTTGGTTCGCGAGATGCCGCATTTTGTGCGCTCGACCGTTGCACGTTGATGGAAGAGTCTGCGGGACCTTGGCACTTCGATTTGCCGCGACACAGCGGAACGCCAGGTAAGTTTGAAGACGGAAAGTTCGTCACGTTAGTTGACTACCTTCAGTCGCTGATCCGGAGGTCAGCTGACTATGTCATGGGAGCAGACTTTCCTGCTGAGTTTCGCATCTCACCTCTCGGTCCGACCGTCCAGGTGACGACGAAGCGCCTCGTCGCATCCTTTGAAGCCGCGCGGGTCGAAGCTGACAAATTGCCCGATGATCCCAGGGACATTTCGTTCTCGCAAAGTGAGATACTGCAGCAGAACCTTAGGTGCGCCCTGGGCGCGCTCCGCGAGTATCAAGCCGCAAGTGCTGTCACCCGAGACGACCTGAGACGCGCATTCATCCTCATTGAACTGGCGTTCACTATTGCGCTCGGAATGCTGGCCGACGGAGTGATATGGCATGGCTTTGATCACATCGACGACCTGGAATGGTCCGAGTGGATGCGATCCCATCTTTGCTCCGAATCCGCCCTCAGCTCCGCCGTCGTACGCGGCTGCTATGACTATGTGTTCGGATACTTGCGCGGAAATCGAAACGTCGGCGCCGGTACTGGAACGCGCGTGCTGCTCAAGCTCGTGTTTGGATATCGGGGATCGTTCTTCTATATTATGAAAGCGACGATGGGAGAACTCGTCTTCGCCCCACTTTATCAGCTGTTGCGGGCGCGAGGTGTAAAATTCGAGTTCTTCCATCGAGTCGATCGCCTCACCCTCTCTGCTGACGCAAGTATTATTGAAGAGATTGATATCGGCGTCCAAGCGACGACTGTCGGAAATTTCCCGTATTGTCCCTTAGTTTCGATGCCGGACGGCGCAGGTGGCACCCTGCCAACGTGGCCGGCCCATCCGAAATACGAATTACTGAACAATGGGCACGCTATGGAGGGCCACGACCTTGAGTCAGCGTGGACAGATTGGAGGGATGCAGATCGTAAGACCCTCAAATTAGGCAGAGACTTCGATGTCGTCGTACTTGGAATTCCGGTCGGCGAACTTGAACGAATATGCGCAGAACTCGTCCATCATCTCCCCGCCTGGAGAAAAATGATAGAGGCAATCAGGACGACGCCTACCATGGCGCTCCAGCTATGGACAACAGCTTCCACCCCACAATTAGGATGGAAGGGTGGCGACCAAACCATCCTGTCCGCATTCGCTAAGCCTTTGGACAGTTGGGGTGATCTATCGTTGATGCTCTCGATGGAAAGCTGGCACGAGGAGAGACCTCGTGGTTTGGCATACTTCGTCGGCAGCTTCCCGGAACCTAAATCACCACCGCCTGCAAGCCCAAATCCTGACTTCCCGAAGCGGGAGCTCGAACGCGCACGAGAATATGCGCTGGAATGGATACACCGAAATCTTCCGGAGATGTGGCCTAGTGGAGCTGCAAGCAAGGGCTCATTCCAATGGAATTTGCTTTTTGATCCAGAGAACCGGCAAGGCATCGCCCGTTTTGCGGCTCAATATCTGAGGGTCAACATAAATCCTTCGGATCGCTACGTCCTTTCGGTTGCAGGCAGCTTGACCAAGCGCATGACTGCCGACGATTCTGGCGTAGAGAACCTCTATCTTGCCGGTGATTGGGTTCGAACAGGAATCAATGCTGGGTGTGTAGAAGCTTCCGTCATGGCTGGCCGCTCGGCCGCTGGCGCAGTTAGGGGAGTGAGAATTGCTATGCCAAACGCCACTGATTTCGATGATTTCAATTTCCCGATCGCTCTTGTGCCAGGCCTCCAGTTGTTGCGCGAAGTCGCGGGACGGACGGCGGGTGGAGTGGGCGATATCGATGCGTTCTGCGCGATATTGGACGCTCCAATCGAAACTGTTCGTGCGATGCTGCCTACAGGTATGAAACTTCACACAACGGGCTCAGCGGCCAGCCACCAAGTTGTGCTAGTGTTCGCGCGTCAAAGGAACGTGCGCCCTGGCTTTCTGCCATTCGGTGGCACTAGTTATTGTGAGATCTTTAATATCATTCCAGATATCGAACTTGAGAATATACCCTACTTGCGACGGGTCAGATTCAGCTTCATGCCTATTCTTCTGCTCGACCAGCTGGCGCCTGTGCTTGTTGGGCAAACGTTGTATGGCTTCAACAAACAGCACGCTCAGATTCACGTCAACAGCGACTCATTCGATGTTCGAGGTCGTATCGCCAGGATCAGCGCGCACTTTGATCGTGAGGGCGTCCCCGGAGATATCTCACGTTTTCCGGATATCGTGGCTGTAAGGAAGAAGATAGAGCAGCCCCTGGTCGGACTTGCGACTGACGGCTCCTACATCTGCTCGATCGTGGACATGCATCTTGATGCCGCAACTTTTCAGCATGCAACAGGAAAGCTGCAAATTGGTCGCCCGTTTGTCAATCCGCCCATCTCTGTCGAAATGCACGCCACTCCCGGAGATGGCACATGGGGGTTTCATTTTAGAAGTCGCTGGAGCCTGAGTCTGCCGCTCCAGCTCTCTCCGCAAAAAGGCAACGCGTCAGCCCTCGATGCAAGAAGTTTAGTGGCAGGGTATTCCCAAGCCATGTTCGGAAGATTTCCATTTGGCCGGTCTCGGTGACAAAGAGAACCACGCCATCTGACAGTGCCTGCAGATGGTAGGACGGTATTGAGAGCGTGACGGTAACACACGGCCGGCTCCAAAATCTCTTCGCGTATCCATTGTTATGGAAGAAGTCGGCCGTTGGCCGATCCGTACCGCTGACTTAGCCTGTTCCCGGGGGATGGCTTGGACCTAAAGCGGGCGAGCCAACTCGAGATAGCGGCAGAACGCGTTTGCCAACTGCATCTGGCGGGGCGTTCGGCACTCGACTTCGAACAGGCGCGGACAGGCGACCAAAATACAGATGCACTTCGCCCGCGAAGTGGCCACGTTCAGCCGGTTCGCGCTGTAGAGAAACTCCATTCCCCGTGGGGCATCGGCATGAGACGAGGTGGTCATCGAATAGATCACGATCGGCGCCTCCTGTCCTTGAAACTTGTCCACGGTACCGATGCGCGCACCCGGCAATCGCTCCTGAAGTTCGAAGACCTGGGCGTTATAGGGAGCGATGATCAGGATGTCCTCCAGCCGGATTGGAGCCTCCCTGCCTGAACCGTCGACCCAGCTTGTGTTGCCGGCGAGAATTTCATCGACGAGTTTCTTAATCTCGTCCGCCTCTTCGGGAGACGAATTCTGGTTGCCGACATGCTGGACAGCGAGATAACGCAGACCCACCCCGCTCACACGGCTCGACGACTTAATCTCCTGCCGCTCCAGTCCCGCGCGCGAGCGAAGTCGGCCTTCATAGAAGAGTTCCGACGTGAAGGCGCAGATATCAGGGTGCAGCCGCCATGTTTCTCCAAGGAAAAGTCCGTGGCCGGCCTCGATCGTTGCGTGCTCGCCCAGGACGTGATCAAGCGCCGATGTCGCAACGCCGTCCGGATGGCTACCCTGTATCGGCTGCTCAAGCTGTCTTGGGTCCCCCAGGAGGACAATGCTCTCGGCCGCCTGGGAAACGGCCAATACGTTTGCCAATGACATCTGCGCCGCTTCGTCCACGAACAGAACATCGACACTGCCTGCCGCATCCGGCCGTGCCCAAAACCAGCTGGTGGCACCGCCAACCTGGCAGCCATTGCCGAGCCCGTCGACGAAGTCCGCGTTCTTCGTCGTTTGCTGCAGTCCCGGACGAGACGTCGGCTCATCCTTGACCTTCTGGATGCATTGAATGGGCAGACTTTGCTCGGCGGCCGCTTCTAGGGATTTATCAAGTAAGTGACGAATAATCTTATGGCTATTGGCTGTAACGCCAATCGTCCGCTGGTCACGGGCAAGCGCGCAGATCATCCGCGCACCGGCATGAGTTTTGCCGGCCCCCGGTGGCCCCTGCACAGGCAAAACGCTCTGATCAAGCGAGAGTGCAGCACGTATTGCGGTCGCTAGCGGCGGCTCGCCGGCTTGCTCGAACACCTGCCCGGACAGACGTGGAGCGACTTTGAGCAGCAAGTCGCGCGCTGCACGATAAGCGCCCGGTCCAATGATGTCGTGGTCCGCGACATACTCACCAATCCGGAACACCGATTGAGCGAGAACCTGATTGTCGATGAACTTATGCGCGAACACGGCCTCTGGATGGAAACTGGCCGTATCCTGGCGCTTCTTGATGTCGATCGTTCTGTCATCATCGGAAATCGCGACGACGCTGCCAAGCTTGTCGCCGCCGACACTTCTCAGATCGTCATCAGCGCGAACGTCAGTTTCCTGAACCGTGAATTTGTAGCGATGAATCGGCGCCTTCGCTGTTCCACCAGCGTGGCTGAGAAAGGTTAGCTCTCCCAACCCCGCGCGCTCATACAAGAGATCCTCGGCCGGCAAATCGCTCAACCGAAAATACTCCCACCAAACCGCCTTGTTCTCGCGGCCGAAGAAGTCGATCAAGTGGGCCAGTAACCAGCGCGCCTGCTGCTCTTGACTTCGTTCGGCGATGTCGTCCGGAACATCGCCTGTTAACCGCGCCACAAGTCCAGCGACCCGCCGCTTCCAGGCACTGAGATCCTCGCCAATCTCGGCAGCCTTCGGCTGCGGCCGATCGATCGTCTGCCCTTGCGCGATGAGCTCGTCGCGCACCCCCTCAAGCCAGTCCCGCAGGGCGCGAGTCGAGGCGCAATCGTCGCGATTGTAACCGATGATGGCGGCCTGATCGCCTGGTTCAATTCCATCTGCGTCGGCCAATTCGAGGCAAGCCTGCACCCGCGCCATAGCGCTGCCGACATCGATCAGCGCAACGGTGCGGTCAAACCGGTACAGCGGTTCCAGCTTCTTGATGGAGTAACTTTCGACGCTGGCGCGAATGCTCTGCCGGACAATGGCGTACAAGTCCACGAACACGCCAGCGCGAAGCAGGTTGTCGACCTCGTCCTCCCGCGTGGCGTACCGCCCCATCAGACGCTTCAACGCCGCCGGTTCATAGGGCGCGAAGTGATAGATGTGCAAGCCGGGGTGCTTGGTCAGCCGCCCCGTGACGAAGTCGATGAAGCGTTCGAACGCGGCCCGTTCGTGGTGCCGTGTCGTCACCCAGTCGCCGACATAGGCGTCTGTGCCGTCTTCATTGGCATAGAGGTAGCCGAACAGGAACTCGAGCCCGCCGCCGTCCACGAACGGATCGCCCTCGAAATCGAAAAAGATGTCGCCGGCGGAAGGCTCAGGCAGCCGGAACAGGCCAAATTCCGATACCAGCGGCAGCGGCTCGTAAAGCACCTCACCCGCAATACGCCCCTCCACCTGGAGCCTCGCCTGCTCGCGAACCTTCTCGTACCTTGACGAAGTGCCCCGATCGGGCCGCCACTGCAGCGGGATCGGCAGGGTCGCAAGTGCGGCCATTGTACCCGCACCTCGCCTCACCAGCTCCTCAATCTGCGTTTTGGCTATCCCCGCGACGAGCGACAGGTGATCGTCGGCCCGCCGCCTCGATGCACAGGGCTCGCGCCATCGGCAGACCTCGCAGTGCTCGATGGGGTCGGGATAGAGGCCATCAAGCGGGGGCTCAGCCGCAAAGGTTTCCAGGCTTTGCTTGATCCGGCGGTAGAACGCCGCAAAATCGGCCACGCGGTAGGCCTCAGGCAGGTACTCCGTGCCGGGCGTCACAACGTGGGCCGCCTCCGGGACCTTCTGCTGGGTGATCGCCAATAGATCCGAGTAGAGGCTCAGCTGCAGAACGGTGTTGCCCTTGGTCTCGCGGGCCAACTTGGTGTCGGTGACCTCGTAGGACCAGGCGCCCAAGCCGCTCGGTGCCTCGACCCGCCGCAGCACGTCGGCGCGACCGCTCCAATGCCCATTCCGTAACGCCGCCTGAACGATTACCGCATCGCCCCGCACCATCGCTTGCCGGGTTTGGTCAACCGAGACGTGATCGACACCGACGCCGGCGATAACTGTGACGGTCCCACCCTCCTTGGCCAGGTGATCGACGAAACCCTGCTCATGAACCTTGCCGCGCTGCACCAGGGCATCGAGAGTCGGGTCATCGCGGAGCTTTGGCTTGGCCAGCTCGCCCTGGGCGACCTTGAGGTCGAGGTGTGTGAGGTAACGACAATTCAGGTGTCCAACGAGGTCGCCAGCGCTGAAGACGATCACCGCACCGTTCTTTTGCATCTATCCCCCCGAGACTGCTGCCGGGACGCAAGGGCCACGGCGCAGCAACGATACCGGCCTTCCGACGGGCGCAAAAGGCCTCCGGAAGTAAAACACACATAGCGCGAATCGACAGCGTCGAGGTTACGCTCGTTCCCAAGGCGGAAGAGAATGCACCGCATCAATCGGACAACAAGCTCTACTACAAGCGCCAAGACTCTATCGGAATGATGTGGAGGGCAATGAGAGCCGGGACAGAGCCGCGTGCACTGTGAAGTTTGGCTTGCGAGTGACCTTGGCAGTAGCGGTTGAATCTTGGCATAAGGGTGTGACTACTTAACGCTTTATCCCAAGGATGTTTTCGTGAGCACCATAATTGACCTTGCCGCCCTTAAACCGATAGCGAAACCCCTGGTAATCGACTTGGTCAAAGAGGCAGGCGTGGATGTGAGCGAATGGAGCGATTTCAAGGGCTCCAACCCGGCTATCAACCCAAAGTACTGCTATAACTGGTCCTTCCGTCAGCCGGACAAGGTGGTCGTTGCACTATTCTTCCACGAAGACCTCACGATTGCCGGAGAGAACATCGTACATGACCAAAATATTCGCCTGCGCGACGGGCGGTTTGGCGGCAGAGGCGCTGCACAATGGAAGAAGCGCGCGAATGAGCTCGATGACAATCTGCGGATTGCATATCGCGATGGGCTGCCAGTACGCGCGATTATCTTAGAAGGCGAGAAGCGCGATCATTTGGACGCTGAAGCGGAATCATCGGCGGTCGAGAAACGACGTCTTGATCCCGTACCTTGGGCTGTCACTTCCTACGATGTGACAAGCGGCAATTGCATTGTGACCCGTGGTGCTTTGCCAGCTAGCTCAACCGATGCGGACGATCCAGAAATTCAAGGTTTCGAGGGCGAGGAGCGCAGAAGGTACATTCTTCATCGCAGACGCGAAGCCTCTGTACGCGCAAAGAAGATCCAGGCAGCTCTCTGGGAAAACAAGGGCCTTTTAAAATGTGAGGTACCGCGCTGCGGCTTCGACTTCAAGGCAACTTACGGGGAGCTTGGCAAGGAGTTTGCGCATGTCCATCACTTAAAGCCACTGAGCGAAGCTCCTGCTGAAGGACGGCCGATCAAACTGAACGAACTTGCAATCGTTTGTGCGAACTGCCATGCGATGATCCACCGCGGCGGAGAGTGCAGACCAATCGACGCTCTCATACCAGCCCATTGAATGCATTAACCGCAAAGATGGCTGCCCTCGCCAAGGTCCAAGGCGCCTAGCCGCCGGCTCCCACTCACGACGAACGCTCGCGTATCACATGTTATGGAGGAAACTAGGGCAATGACTCATTCGGAATAGCTTGTCCAAAGCGTGAGGCACTTTGCCCAGCCGTTGGTTAGCCTCTCCGTAACCGGAGACTAGAGATATCGACGGCGAGCGCACGAATTTCAGGCAACGTGAGCTTCCCAGCGAGCTTCTTAACAAACTGATGAGGATCGGGCTGGCCAAATGCCAGCCGATACAGTGCCAGCTCTTCGGTCAAGTCGTCGAAGCGTATCGTTTCGGCACTATGTAGGGGCGCTAGCACGACGCGCGTGTATTGACCATTCTTCATCACCCACCACGGCCGTAGTCCCGGCGCATTACCTTGCCGATCCTTTGCGTAACCCTTCGCAATTTCGATGATCCTGCTCCATGGGCTTCTAAAACTCTCTCCCTCCGCGCGCGAGAGAGCAGCTTCCTCGTACATTCGCGCCAGCGCTCTTCGCACTGACAAAGATGCGAACCTTGCTACTCGACCTTCTCTTTGCTCAAGGGATATCGGATCGGACGGGGGGTCCCAGTGAACGACGCGGCTGCACCACACATGAAAATCCAGTCCCTCCTGCCCAACGGACGTAGTCGTCAACACATGCGGCCAAAACGGCGAGTTAAATGCCGCCTGGAGCTGGTTAGGGCGAAGCGTCCCACTTTTAGCAGCCTCTTGTCCTGCGAACGCAAGCGCAGCATGCGCGCGAAGCCGACCGACTATTCTACGCTTCTTAGTAGTGTTTTCATGTAGGGCCAAAGCACCGTCGCTTACGGTCAATGCTTCTTTGAGGTGTGCTAGGACATCCAGCAATCCAGATTTCGTGGAGTTCAGTAGTCGAAAGGTCGCTATGTGTTCGTCAAGAACAGCCTCAAAATTGCCAGCCACGATGGCATCTAGAAGGCTGTCGCGATCCGCAGCTGATCTCGATCGGAAGCCTCTGACGTTGTGACGAGCAAGTGCACCATCAAAGTATCTTCTGCCGAGATAGGGCCTGAGGGCGTTCCAACTCAGCTCCCCTATTGCGGACAAGTGCTTCTTCGTTTCAGGCCCGTAATGCCGATAAAGTGCCCGGACAAGCACTGTCCCCGGTCCAGCGAGAGCCAATTTCGCAACTCGCTCTGAGTCGCTTCCCTTCCGAAGTCCGAGACGTGCCGGCAACACCAGTCGCGACTCGCCTTCGTTCACATGCTGTAACTCGTACCTCCTCAATTTCTGCATAACCGACTCATGCGCGGATGACTTCCTTGTCAATCGAAACCGACTCCGAGCTTGCTTGACAAAGACGTCAAGAATTTCCTCGCTCGTGCGCTTTTCCACCCCGAGAGGATCAAAAATCATAGCTAGCGACATCCAAGGATGAAACAACGAACGAAGCTCATCATTCCTATTGCCCTTCCGACCAATGAACCTCGGGCGCCGCGGGATATCGGACCATTTAACGAACTTCGATCCTGTCGCGCGTTCGATTGCAAAGCTCACGAGGCCGCTAATAGCTGGCGGGGTTGCCCGATATCTCGCAAAGACAATAGACTTTGGTTCGCGGTCTTCGGCTTCGCGCCATTCACCGGCAAGGCGCCACCAAGGTAGCGATGGCGCTACCCAAGGCAATGCCAGCACCTTCTCAGGCGATACTTCGCTCAAGAAGCACCGAAGCTTTGGGTGATTTAGTGCCTGCTCCTGCCTCCTCGGCGAATGTCCATCAACGGGACGCCTAAGGTTAGGTGCTGCCGTTCGCTTGATTTGAGCCTGGGCGAGCGCGCGGCTGACGACATAGCCGGCCGGAAGAGTTTGGGTCGGGTAGGGCAGTGACATCCAAAGCGGCGTCGCGTGGGCTACCCCTTTCGCTCGCAGTTGATGACTCCGAGCGCTCTGCAACCTTCTCGCCAAATCATCGAAAATCACAAGGTCAGCAGGAATCGGCAACGGATGAGGCCTGGCTACGATTGGCGCCGCCATCAACTCGTCATCCCAACGCTCTGTCCGCTCGAGGATCGGCCTCAACTTACCTTCCAATTTGTCTCTGGCAAGCTGAACCGATTTCAGCCACGTTGCACGGCTGCGCTCATCCTCATTGCGAAGTATCGCGTTTCGGAACGCGGCGGCTGAGTTGCGAATGCAATTTGCTTCGCTGGCATCCTTGGTAAGAAATTCGACGATCTTATGCAGTGGCGCTGTCGCATCGCCGCCGCGATGCCAGGCAAAGGGTGTCGCGGACAACATCAACACGGCCGCATCTGAAAAGACGCTTTTCGCCAGCGACGCATCATTCACTTTATTCAATAGCTGCGGATAGTTTTGAAATTCATCCAAAATGATCAGATCCGGCTTAAGGACCCCTCTTTCCAACGTAGCCCTGCATAAAGCCACCCGAAGAGCCTTCCTGATGTCAGCCAGGCAGGCAAGGCGCGCACCCGAGTTGCGGTTTGACGATTCCAACCTGGCTCGAATTTCCTTCCGCAAGCTTCGACCGCGGATTCTCCCTTCGATCTTGAGTGACTCTGCGAGTGACGATAGGAAAGTCCGAGACATTCGCATGATCATCGACTTGGACTGCCGGATGTCACTTTGAATTTTTCTTGCAGTCGCAAGGACGAGTTGATCGAACTCGTCGAGTTTGACTCGGGATGCGGCGGGGCCGGGTCGACGCGCTCCGCCTGCAAGGAATACCCTTACCTCCCGATCAAGAGTTCGGCCCATTGAGAAGCGCGCCCATGCGGCCGCAGTCGCGCGCTCCAGCTTGGTCCCCGTACCGAACGAGGACGCTTCCATATCTGGCAGCGACGTCGACGGAGTAAACAGCGCCAGCCGAAGTTTCTCGGTCGGCTGCCATTGCCAAGCCAGGGATATTCTATTTGTTTGGGAGTCAAGGGCCCGAGTCTGACGCGCAAGAGGATGTTCGGCGGCTGGCAAAAACCTTGTCTTGTTCTGCGCTACAAGCTGCAGATTGCTTCCGAAATAAACAACGCAGAACGACTTTCCTTCATGGAGAGCTTGCTGAGCCAGTCGGTGTGCAATCGATGCCGCGATTACAGTTTTGCCGAGCCCTACTTCATCTGCCACCAAGAAGCGGCGGGCTCCTCTCTTTTGCGTAAGGGCAGAAATCGCAACAGAAACGGTCTCTTCTTGAAATGCCTGCAACATTCAAATTGCCTGCGTGCCAAACGCCACCGCGAACGGTTCCCATAACGCACGTAGCTGAGCTATCTGCGCGGCAGAGATGGCAGCATCGTCGTTTTCCCAAGAGGCCAACACTGAATTAACCTTTTGGATGAATTCGAAACGCCAACCATCACGATTTCGGATCCGATGGCGAAGCAATTCCTCCAGGCGTAAGGAGGGCGCGATTGACAGGCTGTCACCTGAAACGTTACTCGAGCGCTTCTTGGAATTGTGTCGCCTTAGCGTAACAGGAAGGCCCGCAAGTTCTGCTGAGATCAATTCACATAGCTCTTGGAATCCTAACCGACGCAACAGGGCCGTTTCACTCCTTTCGCGCATTTTGTCCAGCGTTAGCCCCTGCGGAAGTTTGACTTCCGCTCGTTGCACCCAAGAAATCGGAGCGGCTGGCAAGTGTGAGTTATCAGAGACCTTCCAACAGACGAATTCTGTGAATTCATCCGCTCGAACGCCACTCCACTCCGCAGTAAGCTGGCTGGGACCGACGCTCTTAAATTCAGCAAGCCGTGTAAGGGGCGTCACCTCAACAGACAAATCTGGTCGAACCAAATCGACGCGCCAGTCTGATAACGTCAACTGAACACTCGTTCCGTCGTAAGATAGAATGGTCTTCAGCGTAGCCGCCATCTCAGAACGAGTTGCCTCTAGGAGACGCGAGCGCTCCAACGTCTCTGAAAGATCGACGTCTTCCGATTCGAAACAGCGGCTCATCCCCCGAAGCTCGGAGGCGAGACGGTCTCCCATAGCAGAAGGAATGGATAACCTGATCATGATCTCGGCATTGCGCCCAGACAGTCCGCGGCCGGTAAGGTTTGCGCTTCCGAGCCAGAGAGTGGCTCGCCCTTTCTTCCTCCGGGCAAGGACGATCTTTGCATGCAAGCCCGATGGTTGATAGTCCGATGGCTGTGTAGCTGCATCTAAATCATCTCCTGTTACCCCAGCATAGTCGTTATCGGATTCCAACGGCGGGGCGCTCGATCCTTGCTGTGATGACGCAAAAAATGCGGCGCGAGCATTTACCTTGGAGCGCACCCTCTCGGACGATGCCTGAAGCGACTCTTGGGTTGATACCAGCACGGTGCGCGACGGATGTAATGCGCACTTGTCGAGAATGATCTGAATTCCATCATTCACAAACGGGGAAACCAACCACAAATCTTTAAGCTCCGTTTCAGTCGGCAACGCAAACCAGTTGTTGGGAATAAAGCCCCGTACGGGATCACCGCTCGCAGCGATGGTTTCGACAACTACGCCGGGAGAAGCATCCCAATAGATTGCTGACGCTAAATATTTGAGTTGCTCGGACAGCTCCCTAACAGCTACGCCATTTCGCGTGACTGAGTTCGCCAATACCTCTTCGATGTTGGACTGTGCTGCAGAGAAGATCTCGAACAGGGCGGCTCCAAGGGAAGGAATCTTCTGCCGCGAGGGCTTCAGCTCCGTCGAACCCTCCAGGAGTATACCAAAGTCTGCGTCGCGGCTGCGGCTCAAATTCCGACTGCCGATCCACAGCCGCCACGAAGACCCCAGGCGCTTTGAACGCTCTTCATATCCGACCAGAACAATCTTCGGATGAAATGAAGAGTTTCGTTCATGGCGTGCCACATGCACGATGCACCTTTCAAGCGGTGACAGGCATCGCGCTTGGCCGGGCCGTCGCGGAGGCCTCATCCTTCCGTTCTGACAAAGAACAACGGTTCTGCCAGCTAACGTAAGAGCGGCGCGTAGATCGTCTGCGTCAGATGTATCCGTTGAGTCTATTCGGAGGCCGGAAAGCCCCCTGAGTAAGGCTAAGAGAGCAATCGAGTCCAGGGAGAAGCTGCAAACAACTACGGACCGAACGAATTGCCCCGGTTGCGGCCTCAACGATTCAATAAGCGCATGATGCGGGCGAGTCGTCATTTAGTTGGCTTCACGGTGAGTTCACTCAATAGAGAGCTGGCTATTCCCCATCTAAAGTCTGGTGGCCGAGTCAAAGGTCGATCACTGTCGACATCTTTGATCCGACGGGCGATCCATTCTGACCGCAGGTCCTTTGCTTCGCAAAGTCTCGCCCTAAGCGAAGCTCCCTTAGCCTGAGCCTCTCTGACTGCGAACGAATGTTCCAAATGCCGAATATCCTTCCCAGATTTCATCCACTGTTTTGCTTCTTCTAAGAACTTGAAGAGATTCCCTGCTCGAACAGGCCCGCTCGCTTCTCGGTCCATAAGCACGGTCTCCGGCTGGAGCTCAGCTACCAACTTTGCTTCATAGCCGGAACGTAACTGAGATAGAGCTGCTTCTGCGCGATCGACCACCTCCTTCGCGCGAGAGACTTTGTCCCGATCCCGGCACCGTCGGGCTACCAAGACAACGTAAGCCGCGTTACATACATGCATTAGAGCGGACGTTGCCTTGGCACGGACCAATGCTTTGGCTTCCGCATCGTCATCGCTTACTAAGCGTTCGAAATCCGCTTCCCAGAAATTCGGAGCGCGCACAAGACCTAAAAGGCCAGATTTCGAATTCGCTACCCGGGCTAGAAGTGCCGGAGCATTAGAACCCGGCCGAACAACTGAAGACATGCGCTCGCGAAGAAAATCGACTTCCCAGCGATCTAGATCAAATCCAAGCGGCCTGCCTAGCTCACCAAGGTCTTTCAAACTGTGGGTGGATTGAAGACCTTCTTGCCATTTCTCCTCGAGCTCGGAGCAGAACAAATTTCGTCGCTCGTTCTCAACATCGCCGCCGCGCAGCGTTCGTCTGGTATATATCTTCCAATCCGCATGCATAACGGGCCGGACTGGCCAACGATCCCTTCTGTCGAAGATCTGCCAATGCGCGAGTGCGGTAAAATAGGACATGCTCGGCAGGACCTTCGGTACTTTGCCACGTCCCGATCGAGAGCTGCGATCGACGACTGTCCAACCGATCACCCCTGATCGAGTCAGCGACTGACCAGCATTTTCGACAGCCTCCTTGAGTTGCACCGCGATATCCCATTCTAAGCCGGGTAGGAGCTCGTCTGGTGCACCGTCCCGCGCTTCCTGCCGTAGGCGCTCGTATGCGGCCGCTACAAAAAGCACGTAGCGAAGCTTCGTCATCTGCGTAGATGTGCCAGGAAAGAACCGATCGGCGTATAGGAAGTGCAAGAATGATAAACCTAGTTCGTCTCGAACATCCTGCTCGTCCAGATCGGCAGCTCGTTCAGCCGCTCGGATCTCTTCGTCTGAAATACTAGTCCAGCCAAGCCAGGTCACGACATCTGCCCAATGAATCAACTATAGGCTGCACCGTAGCAAACGCGAATCCCTAGTCCACTGGACTTTTGATTAATTTTTTCAGATGGGAGGCTCCAAACCAACTAGTCGGTTTTTAACATCGTGGGAAGCAATCGCGTTACGCAATACAATCTGCCTAGATCTCGTATAGAGAGATTGAGGGGCCGGAAGACTGGGCGCATTTGATCTATTGTGATGGCGCTTCCAGAGGTAAAGTTCGCAAATGAGATGTTATGGAGGAAATCGGCCAGCGACCGACTTTCACTCTGCTCAGTTTGCTCGGTCAAGCAGCGGCAACCCGCACGCCGTTAAGAACTCGGCCGTCCCGTCGTAGAAGGCTGGTGGACGGGTGGCGTCAATCGAATCCCCTCTCGGGATGTAGATCACCATCCCCTGTCGTGCGCGGGTCAGCAGCACACGGTAAGCGTTGGTCAGATAGATCTTGCGGTTGTCGTCATTGACGTTCTGCCATCGCGTGCCGGAAAACCGATAGAACTGCCACCTGCCATCGACCGACCGAAAATCAGCATCCCAGCACACCCCCGCCCAATCGAGCTCGAGGCCCTGAATATCAAACTCGGTTGCAAGATCCTCCATATAGTAGGACGAGCGAACATCATCTTTTCCGTTCAAGAACCATGTCGTTGCTTCGATCTTTTCGTGAACGTTGATTCCCTCAGGCTTCAGGCGCGATGCGCCCGACGAGGCCACCAGACCAATGCGTTCCGAACCCCGCCCACGATCTCGGAGCCATTGCCGAGCGTGGCCGAGCTCTCGCGTCAGCACGATCGGATAGGTCTCCTTAATCGCCTGGTAAAGCGCTTTAGCCTCTTTGGCCTGCCCAGCGACGAGAGCGCCAACGAACGCAGAGAGCTTTTCGGCACGAAACGATCGCACAGAGACCGCCAAATGAAGCGCGGGCAGAGATTGGCTCTCAAGCCCTACGAGAAGTGCCGGCAGATCTTGCCCCCAATGGTAGTCTCGATGAGCTAGTTGTTCCGACGTATAGACTTTCCAGTCCCGAAAACTTCGCTGGAGCGCGGAAAACCATTCGGTTAGGCCCGCTTCACCGGCGTTTATCTCCTGTCCTCCGCCTATGAGACATATGATTGTGCACCAGCCGTCGTGCCTGTCCATGACGCTGATGAGAAACTCAGGTTCCGACATCTGGAAATTTGTCTGCCCCTTCTTCTGACTCATAAAATTTGACAGATGCTTGGCGTCCCATGCCCGCTGCGCCTCGTCGAACACCGCAACCCGCTCGATCGGAGGCTCAGAGGTGACGAGGTTGCTGTCGCGGAAGTGCATAATGTTCTGAACGAAGCTTTTGACTTTCCGGAGCGCGTCGGACTTCTTACTCTTCTCGCCGCGCTCCTTTAATTGCGCGTGTTCGTCCCGTGCGAGTGCCTCGCGCAGCACCTCCACCAAGGGGCCGTTGCCGGACAGGAAGACGGCATGCTCTTCCTCGTGAGCCTTCGTCCGAAGTGTCACGAGATTGAGGCCTGCCAAGGTCTTGCCTGCACCCGGCACTCCCGTGACAAAGCAGATCGCCTTGCGTCGGTGGGCCTTGGCATCCTCTATGATGTCAGCAAGGCATGCTGCCGTCTGACTTAGATTTTTAGCTCCGGCGTCGGAGCGCGTAATATCTTCGACCCGATGGCCCTGGTAGAGCGCCTGCGCGGCTTCAATGATTGTGGGCGTGGGCTTGTAGCCACTCCGCGACCACTGAGCGCCATCCAAGTCAGCCTGCTTTGGTATCTCACGCACGACACGCCCGAGGATCTCTCGCAGATTATCCCCATTCGATTTGACCGGGCTTGCGACGCCGTCATTTTGCCATGCGAGCTCAACCGATGGATTCGCCGCCATCGTCGCCACAACGATCGGTACGATTCGCCGATCATGGCTCCCAGCATGGAAGTTCTTGAGGTCGAGGGCATAGTCGACAACTTGATCGAGGGCTGCCGCATCGAACTGATCCGAGCCCACTTTGAATTCGACGACGAAAACGATTCCCGCCGTAGTCACCACCACGTCGGCACGCTTGCCCATGCGCGGGATCGCAAACTCAAATGCAATCCAACCATCGAGCCCACCAAATTGAGCCCGCGCGAGCTCGATCTGGCTCAGCCACGCGTTGCGCTGCAGCGCATCTAGTGCAAAGGGATTCTGCTTGGCGAGACGTCCCAGAATAGCGTCTGGGGCTAGATCGACAAGCTCTTGGATCGAGCTAGAATAAAAGGCACCATTCATTGTGTTTCGCGCGCTTCCGCCTGATTTTTGGTTGATTCTATGATGTCGAACGAGATCAATCTAATAGCAATGGCCGACATATTATCGAAGTCCCCGGACTATCGGGTCCTTCGCCGGCTCACGCCCCGGACAGAATTCGTCCCATGCGATGGGCAGACAACAAAGAAAGGTATCTTGCTTGATGTTGAAACCACCGGCCTGAATACAGAACAAGACGAAATCATCGAGCTGGCGATGGTGAAATTCGACTATCTGCCAGATGACAGGATTGCACGAATCACCGACGTCTTTTCATCATTCAACGAGCCTCAGAATCCCATCCCTGCTGAGATCACCGAGCTCACGGGCATTACGGACGAAATAGTTCTGGGCCACCGGATCGATCCGGACGCGGTTTCGGCGTTCGTCTCAGACGCTGTGATCATCGTCGCCCACAATGCAAATTTTGACCGGAAATTTGCCGAACGCTATTGGCCCTTTTTTGAGCGGAAGCCCTGGGCATGCTCTGCGACGGAAATCGAATGGCGTAGGCACGGATTTGACGGATCGCGCCTGGGCTACTTATTGGCCGGAGTGGGCCTCTTTCACCAAGCCCATCGCGCAATCGACGATTGCCGCGCCTTGATTGAAATCTTGGCCACAGACATCCCAAACCAGGTTCGGTCGGCTTTCGCCATTCTCCTCGAACGTGCTCGGCGCAAGACAGTTCGGATATGGGCAGAGCAATCGCCCTTCGAACTTAAGGACACGTTGAAAAGGCGAGGTTATCGATGGAGCGACGGCACAGATGGAAGGCCGAGATCTTGGTACATCGACGTCGACGACGCTCTCCAAGTAGCAGAAATCGAATTCCTGAGAACGACCATTTATCTGCAGGATGTCGATCCAAGAATTCAGACCTTGAGCGCGATGAACAGATTTTCGACCCGCATATAAAGGAATAGTGGAACTGCTGCCCGGCCCTGCAAATCCGGTAACGGCCCCAGCTCTACCGCATCGATTCTGACTAGCGTGCTTCACGTTGGGCCTTGAACGCAGCAATGAATACCTCGACCCCGGCGCTGGTTAGTCCGTCTTCGGTGATGAGGCCCAGCTGCGCTAAGTTGACTGTCTCATTGGGACTGTCATTCTGTGTCGACCCGCCGCCGAAAAGCTTGACGACTATTCGCTGCTCCCGCCGCGTCAGCCCATTCCAGAGCTTCAAATCAGCCACCTCGACGCCTCGCGCGAATCGCTCCTGACCCTGGGAATTAGCTGACCAGTCAGAGGCGAAATCGTGGCAGATGCCGCAACGTCGCCGTTGCTCATGGGGGCGGTAGCAGGCTCAACCGTCAGCTTGCTTCTGCCACTAACATTATGACCGCTCTGAGGGCAGTGCCGGCGCTGCAAACATCCCGCAAAATCGCCCATGATTGCAGCGCAGCGTCCTTTCTTCACCGGGCTAAGACTTTTCGGCTCCAATCTCCTGTTTAGTCAAAGTGGGCTTTTTGTTTTTATTTCTGAACTTTTTGCGTGCGAACCAGGAAGACCGGTCCGGGAGGTCTGCTGCTAGACTTTTGGCCCTCCCCCCTCGCAAGGCCCGCTTCACCGTGGAGACGAAGAGCGCGCGCATAGAACGACATGATTCAAGGTCTCGTCGTCGAGCTCGTGACGTCGCTCCAACGCGGTGAGGCGCTCCCTTTCCGAATTGCTCAGCTCACCCAGCACTAACCAACCCTCTGGTCCTAATCGGCGAGCTATCCGGTTCTGAATGACTTCAGTTGGTTCTTGGTTAGCCCGGAAAGCCTGCAGTCTTGCCTGCGCATCATTCGTTGTTGGCAAGGCTGACGGTTCTTTTGAAGGTTCTATTGAAGGTTTAAGCCGCATAGCTGTGCGGCCTGGCAGACGTTCCAGATGCGGCCTGGCCGTGCCGCAAACTGATGCGCTACTGCGGTCAAATGCGGCCTGGTGGTCGATCAAAGCGCCGCCCGGACCAGCATCAAACGAGCGAAGCCTTTCGACGAGTCGATCAGCCGCTTCGATGACACTCCCTCCAGTGCCACGCCTCTCGACACCCTGCGCGTGAGCAAACTTTGGGCTGGCCGCAGCTCGGCTGCTTCGCGGAGCACTGATATCGGCATGGAGCGGTCGAGCCTCGTTCCGAGCGCCCAAATTGTGGGGCATTCCCTCGCGAGCGGACATGCTTAATTGATAAACGAACGTTTGCCATTGCCCACGGCGCTTTGGTGGGCGCGCGATGGTCAGAAATTCCTCATTCTTCAACTTCTTTGTATGACGCTGAATCGTATCGAGCGACATACCTGTATCTTCGGCCAGCGTCTCCTGAGACGGCCAACAGATGCCATGCTTGTCGGCATAGGTTGCTAAGACGAGAAGCAACAGCTTGCGTGCGGGCGGCTCGACCTTCTGACGCAACGCCCAGGCGGTAGCTTGCCAACTCATTGGTGGGCATCCGCGGCCGCGTAAATCGCATGTAGAGCTTGCTTCTGCTTGCGAAAAACTCCTAAGGCCTTATCGTCCCGATCGAACGCCTGATACTCTCGCTCTCCCGAGCGAACGAGGCGCCCAAGTCGCACACGGCCTGAATAAACCGAATATTCAATCGGGTCTTGGGCGTAGCAATCCCGATGTATGTCGAACGGTGGAGTTTTCACGACCGGAACTCCGTCCGGCGACCAAACGTATTGGCATCGATCCACGTGATGAGATCACGGCGGCGGTAGCGCACGGCGCGGCCGACTTGAACGAATGGAGGACCGGCTGCGCGAATGCGCCAGGACTGGAGCGTGCGAATAGACAGGCACAGCAGATCTGCGGCCTCCTGCTCTCTAAGCAGGGCGTCTGGGTCTCGAGGTGAGCTTTCAAAGGGCATGTCAGCACTGCATTGGTTTTCGATGCAGTAAGACTGACTACGTTCAGGAACGGAAAATAGCCGACGCGATCTCGAAGTGCGGCGAATCGATCTACGATCGCTTACGCCGGGGGCCTGGACGCTCCCATAGGTACCGCTGTTCTTCGCTCAAGCTACTCAGAGCGTTCGCCCGGCATCGTACAAACTCTCGCGCGCTGAGCGATCCTGGCCACCTGGTTTCCGCCTCGCTCCAGAGCTGATCGTTAGACATTGGCTCGATTGCTGAATCGGACATCATGGCCGACAGCCAAGCTACGCATTCCCGACGGGATTTCTCTTTGGTCTGAATCTGTTTTCGTGCCCTCGTCGGCTCATCGGACTTTGGTTCCGCAACGGCCCTTTCAGTGATCACCGCCTGCTGATCTGGGAGCTGAAGCCAGACTCCTGTCCAAACGGCCATAGGACGATGATTTCGCATCTCGCAAACGGCGCTATTCTGTACGTCTATCAGGAGGTCCGATCGCGTCCACTGGCCCCTCCCGATTGGAGCCTCCAAACCAGTAGCTGCCACCGTGCCGATGGCAATGAGATCGCGACGCACAAGGAGGCTTGTAAACGAATCAATCCGTTCAGCGAGCCTGCGGGAAACAGCGATCTCCTGATCGGAAGGGCTCGGCAATGGGTCACCCAAGAAGACGATGGGTTGACGAACGAAGGCGTGGGCGATGGTTTCCGCGGTGGCGTGCAGAGGCCAGTGGAAGTCAACAAATGGCCCCGGAAACTGGCCTTCCGAAAACACCGCCGGATTGGTCGGCAAGACCTTCCGACCAAGGTCGGCGACTTCTTCGTCCGCCAGCACGTGCTTGCGAAACGCCTCGCCAAGTGTCAGCCCATCAAGAGAGCTTGCCGCACCTTGAGCTTCCGCTTGCTCACGTCTTCGAGCATCTGGCTTTTCGAACAGCATTGGCAGGCTCCGAATCAGTCACCCAGTTTTGCCCCACCAAGGATCGAGTGAAAGATCGGGCCAAGGGCTATTCCCCAGAGAAGCATGCCTCATCGACTACGCCCAATTGCGATCCAATGCCGGCTTCTACCGTTTCATATGAAACCGTTGGACCGTCGAGAGGACTGCGCCCAGTAACGGCGCATGACTACTCAAGACGACGACACACTCCCAGAGGTCGCTGCCCTCCTCGCGGCAGCCCTCGTGCGGCTTTTGGCCCGGAAGTCCAGTCATAAATTGCGCGGTGAAGCAAAATCTCTGCTCGACTGTGGCAGGCCATCTGGGGGTGATGTCGCTCGCAAAGCCCAGGAAGTTAGCCCGTGAAAGAGAGCGTTTTATCGCAGTTGGCGGCCCTGAAAGGCGCCTCCGCCCCCGTTCTGAAGGCCCGTTGGCGCGAGCTTTTCGATACCGAGCCCCCTGCCTATAACCGCCGTTTCTTGGAGAGCCGGCTGGCCTATCGCATTCAGGAATTGGCCTATGGCGGTCTGTCCCGCGAAACCACCGAGCGGCTCAAAGCCATGGCCAAGCAATATGAGAAACCGGCCGACCGCAAGGCCAGACCGCCTTTGCGCCCCGTCGCCGGCACCAAGCTGATCCGCGAATGGGAGGGCGTGGAGCACTGCGTCACCGTTCGCCATGACGATTTCGAATATCTCGGCCGTCCCTACAAGTCTCTGTCCTCAGTTGCCCGCCAGATCACCGGCACCCAGTGGAATGGCTGGGTTTTCTTCGGCCTCAAGAATTCGGTTGGCAAATGACCTCCCGCCGACCGCAAAAGCGCCCAGCTAGCCCATTCGCAAGCGCCTTTAAACAAGCCGGCTCGCCCCGCTCCGCAACTCGTAAGGTTCGCTGCGCGGTGTATACCCGGAAGTCGAGCGAGGAAGGCCTCGACATGGACTTCAACTCGCTCGACGCTCAGAGAGAATCTTGTGAGGCTTACATCGTTAGTCAGCGAGCGGAGGGCTGGACGGCGGTTTCCGATCGCTACGATGATGGCGGATTCTCGGGTGGTACCCTCGAGCGACCGGCCCTGAAGCACCTTCTGGCTGCCGTCCAAGCCGGCAGGATCGATGTCATTGTCGTCTACAAGATCGACCGGCTTTCGCGGTCGATGCTGGACTTCCTCAACCTTGTCGAATTGTTCGAACGCCATGGCGTGACGTTTGTCTCGGTCACCCAATCTTTCAATACCAAGGATGCCATGGGCCGCATGGCGCTGAACATCTTGGTGACATTTGCCCAATTCGAGCGCGAGCTGATTGGTGAGCGAATCCGCGACAAGGTCGCAGCCTCTCGCAAGCGCGGCAAATGGATGGGCGGCTGGACGCCACTCGGCTACGAAGTCCGGGATCGCAAATTGCTGGTTCACCAGGGCGATGCCGAGCGGGTTAGGGCCATTTTCCGGCGCTTCGTGCAGCTTAAGTCTGCGACCCTTCTGGCCCGCGAACTTATCGCTGCCAACGAGCGCACACGGTACGGTCACCTCCTAGACAAGACCCTGCTGTACAGGATCCTCCGTAACCGTGTTTATCTCGGCGAGGCCGTTCACAAGGGCACCTGCTACCCGGGCGAACACGAGGCCATCATCGATCAGAAACTCTGGGATCAAGCGCACAGCATTCTGAAGGAAAGTCCCCGCAAGCGCGCCAACAACAGTCGGGCGCAAACACCAGCTCTATTGAAAGGTCTGCTGTTCGGCCCGGATGGCGCGGCGATGTCGCCGACCCACACGCGAAAATCGGGCCGCCTTTATCGCTACTATATCAGCCAGACTGCTATGAAGCAGGGTAGATCAGACTGCCCGGTCAAGCTGGTGCCCGCGGCGGAGCTCGAGCGCATCATCATCGACCAAGTCCGCCGGCTACTGCAAACCCCTGAGATCATCGTCCAGACCTGGCGCGCGCTGCGAAAGCAGGCCACTGAGGTCAGCGAAAGCGAAGTCCGAAGCGCGCTGGTCGGCTTTGACGAACTCTGGGATGAGTTATTTCCGGCCGAACAGGCCCGCATTGTTCAGTTGCTGGTCGAACGCATCCACATTCATGCCGAACGGCTGGACATCACCTTGAAGGTCCAGGGCCTGACCTCGCTCTCCTCCGAATTGCAGCCCCAGCCCTTCCAGCAGGTCGCCGAATGAATCGACCGACCACCCTCACCCTCGGCCCTATCGGTCGACCGAAGCTCGGCCGCGACGGCCGAACCATGGTCGTGAGCATCCCGATTTCATTCCGGCGGCAGGGTGGTCGCAAACGCGTCGTCACGCCTGCGAGTGTGGACACCTGGTCACCGCCGAAGCCCCAGGTCGACAACACGTTGATCAAAGCTGTGGTCCGCGCCCATCGCTGGCGCCACATGCTTGAATCGAACTTGTTTAGCTCGGTGCGAGAACTCGCCAAGGCCGAGAAGATCAACGAGTCTTATCTTTGCCGTGTGCTTCGGCTCACTCTCCTCTCGCCGGCCATCACCGAAGCGATCTTGAACGGGCTGCAGCCGGACGGTCTCGAGCTGGCGCAGCTGTTGAAATCCATCCCACCTGAGTGGGACCAGCAGCAGGCCCTGATCAGCGCATCCGCTCGGAAAGCCGGAAGCCGCTAAAACCTCTTCCAAGATGGAAGCGGTTTTGCGCGGGCCGATTCGCTGATCGAACGTTATGGAACGTGCCGGATTAAGTACAGTTGGATGGGAACCGCGAACCGCCGGCAAAAGCATTGAATGACAAACGAATTTTCGCCCGCATCAGTCTCTTTTGTAGCAACAATTTGTATTTTGCAACAGGCTGTTAGCGAGCGTGCCGATGCGTCCATTGTCGTACGTAACCAGCGACATCGAGGAGAGTCCGCTAAGACCGGCGTTGCCGATCCGGTGACGGAACAGAGTTCGAGGGAGGCTACTGAGCGTGCGGCCGTTTAGGCTGCTCGGAGATCGCGCCTGCTATGCCAGCTCATTCATAAGTGATGCGCTGCACTGTAACTGGATGGAAGCGAGCATCAGAGGCGGAGCAACTCCGACGATCTGTTCTGGTGTCCAACCTGCCCGAGCTCTGTGACGCGCAACATCGGCGGAAATTCCGTGAGCCTGCGCAGCACTTGCTATCGACCGGAAAGTGCGTCCACGGATCACAATGCCGAGGAGGGGCGGGTCCAACTCAAACGCTTGTGTGAGACTCCAGCCTTTCGAGAGCCTGAGGCGCACTCTTGCATCCGGAAGTTCGAAGAAGCGACAGTCATCTGCGAAAGTGAGAACCTCTTTTGCCTCCGACGCTGATTGGTCTCGTCTTTTTTGGCATTGATTGATCGGAGGCCGCCTGCTGCTCCCAGTGGTTTCTGACACTCGACAGGCCCTTCCGCCCTGTAGTCAGCAACTTGTCCCATTCACCCTTCTCCAACAATCGTGTTATTTTCCGCTAGCTGCGCGGCGACTCATCATCTTGTCGAGAGATTCGCTTAAGTATTAACAACTACTAGATATCAGGTTAGTCGCAGACCAGTGCAGCGTTGTAATAACGCCGCGGCTCCAAGAATCCCAATGCAGTGAGGCGCGGGCAGGTACAGCGGGTGATAGAGCCGTCTAACAGCTTGGCCTTTGACAAAACTGCACTAGCGCAACGAAGGAATGCCGTTTGGTGGGGCGTTCTGTATTTCAGCAAGGCAGCACCGGCTTGACTTTGGGGGATGATTTGATGCGCAACCGTTACGACGAGACATGGCACCGATTGATCGAATGGACGAAGGGTCAAGCGCCATCCGAACGGCTGGCAGCACAAATTCTAATTCATGAAGGCTTCTCCTCGTTGGACCCAAGTCATCCTCTGGGAGGCCCCGATGGTGGCAAGGATGCGGTGGCGACCAAGGGCGGCGTTCTCTTTGCGATGGCCGTCTACTTTCCGCGCGGCGCCCAACGGTTTTCGGACATCCTGTCAAAGTTTGAGGGTGATCTCGCGGGGGCGCAGCGCACAGGGGCCAAGGGCATCGCATTCGTCACCAATCAGGAACTCAGACTCGGTGAGCGCGAGCAGCTCAGGGCGGTCGCAGGTGAAACCCTCTTGGATCTCTTTCACTTGGAGCGCGTTACGACAATTCTTGATACGCCTGCCATGGGGGGCGTTCGCGAGCAATTTTTGGACATGGAGCCCGAAGGAGCACACGTCCATCACCTAGGCGGTCTCGGAGGTTCGGCTCCTGGCGCCGGAGGTGGTGGTGGGGGCGCAATCGGCGGCAATGCATCGGGAGGACATGGCGGCCCTGGAGGGGACATGATCCTTCTCGACGGCAGTCCGGGGAAAGCACCCGGTGCGGGTGGTGGGGGAGCCGGCACCATCGGCGAGGACGCTATAGGGGGCGAAGGCGGAGGCGGAGGCGAATACGTCAAGGCAACGTTTGGCCCCGAAGAACTCGCCGGGGTCCACCATCTTCAGTTTCACGTTGGAGAAGGAGGCAAAGGCGGTCCCGGTGAAGATACCATTGTCAACCTTTGTGCAGAGGACGGCACAGTCCTTCGCCAGATCAAGGCCAAGGGCGGCAAGGTGGGAGCACCACCCTACTGCCCCCCTCCTCGTCGTGTACCAAACCAGTCGGATTTGGATGCGGGCTTGAGGGTCACAAGCATGCTCGCCGCCGAGTTCATTCGGGTGCGGGATGGACTATGGACAATTGTGGAAGGAGGTTGGGATTGGATACAGGTGACTACAGTCCCGTTTCGACAATTGCTGCCGATCTATGTCGAAATCGACACGGGGACCATTTCACCGGCGGGCAGCAACCTTGAACTAACTCTGGTCATCTTGCGCCCGGATGGCTTTCTAGTGACTCAACAGAGCCAAATCATCACGGTTGAGGGCGGTCTAATCAAGCGGTCGCGGTTCGTTGCGGGATTGGAGCTTGTAGGTTCTCAAGGAGGGGTTTGGCACGTGCAGGTAAGAGCGGGCCTGAACGTGATCGCCGACTTCCCAATTGAGATACGCCTTCCTACACAAAACTCCTGACGCGTATGGCAGGAGGGAAGACTAAATTTCAGCCTGAAGCAGACCGGGGCTTCCCTTAGCAATAGGCAGCGGTGACGCGAAGCAAAACGTTGGAGCTGTAAATCTAGGGAAGGTACGCATCGTTCCATTCGTCGTCAGCCGTCATCGAGAGCAACTGAACCTCTATGGTCGGATCCGCAATCGCCACTCTCAATTCTTCGGCTTTAGCCGAGAGACGCGCAGACATTTCTTCCATCACCGCTAGCGTAACGACGTCTGGACGGAGGCGCCGCGCTACCTCAACTAGTGATTCCAAAGCAATTTCGCGCGCCGAGCTTTTCACTTCACAGAGATGAACGCGTCCGTCCAGAATGCAAATTAGATCAGCTTCGTGATCGTGACGTGTCTGTTCGTTATCAGGGTATTCTTTCCACAGATTGTGAGGGCCCAAGTAGAAAAATGTGTCGCGCGCTCGCTTTTCAAGCTCGATGAGGCACCACACGACCGCAAGTAAGCCGTGCTCTCTCAAAGCGTCTTGTAAGAAACCGTTAAGACGGAAACTCCATGGCTTGTCTACGAATGCCTTTTCGTTCGCTCCACAAATCGAGCATGAAAGCTCTGGTCCGAGGGAGGAAATGTCATTCCAGTTCGTGGCGAAGCACGTATCACATCGCCACTCATAACCCTGAAACAAAACCCTTTGAGCGCATCGATCCTGGACTGCAGCTCTTAGCGAATTTCTCGCCCGATTCATCCAATCAGCGGGATCCTCTACCTTATTGTCTCTCAGAATAGCTTCTTCCTTTACCAGGTAAGGATCGTGTCTCTTTAGTAGCTCTCCGTATGACAAGGCTCCCTGTGGCACGCGCACTTGGTAGGCTTCTCTCGTCACTAATGCAGTTAACCTCTCCCAAGTCGCATCATCCCAATTGCTTGGCTGCGTCCTTACGGCTCGGATCTTCTTCTTAATGGCGTCTTTGATTTGCTCTCTACGCGCCCGACCAACAGCCCCTCCCAGTTCTTCGAAGACTGAGCGCCAATAATTGTGCAGGAGGATAGCGCCAGCATTTTGAAGACCGCCGAACATTCGAAGCGCGCCCATCAAGTACCGTCCCTTGTCGGACGGCTGCGACCAAGCGAACGGTCCAGTCGGAGTGATGGGCGCTGAAAGCCGATGGAGCGGTGGCCACTCGTTGCCTCGCTGCATTGCGCGGCGGAACGCGATCTCGTCGTTCGGAATTGTTATGACGGGAAGAGCTTCGTTCAAGCCAGCGAACAGGACGAGCGATCCCTGCGCGTTTGCTCTCGTCCAGCGCCATTCCCGGCCACTGTGACTACTCTCGTAGGAATGCAAGAAGGCGCCGTGCAGAGGGAGACGGCGGGGAAAATGCCAGTTATGTCGAACGTTTGAATAGCGAGAGTGGCTTTCCCGTCTCTCCAAGCTGACATCGACGGCCCAAGAACCCGTAGTAGCGAAGCTCTCGACCTGAATGTGGTTGAGATGCTTCGGCACTACCTGTGGGGGCTTGACCTGACGCTCGGCTGCAGAAAACTCTTTCCATTCGGGTTTGTTTTCGAGAAAGCCGCCGCTCACTAGCTGGCGGGCATACGACAACACCTCGTCAGATGGAACGATGCTGTCCAAAGTAATCGCGCGGCCAACGCGATAAGCGTTCCACCTATCTCTTGCAATAAACCGGTTCTGCAGTTCGCCAAGTCTCTCCTGAGAAACGCTTGTAGAGACCAATTCAACCAAAGGCGGCCCCGAACTGCGCCAAACGACGTTTCTGGCCTTTAGAAGCTCAATTAGAGCGGCGAAAAACGCATCCTGTTCAAGGAGGGAGACCGGCGCAATCAGGCTACATATTCCGATTCCGATATGAATGGCCACTCGACTGCGGAGATTCCAGAATGCAATCCGGTCGTCGGCAGTATCCCCTACAACAATGGTAAAGGCAGACTCAGAACCGCTACGCACTTCAATACGGGGCGTCGCGTCAGCACTTAGTTGCGAGAGCCCGTACGTATTGCGATTAGCGGCCATGAACTGCAGCAACGAACAAGGATCAGAAACCGTCTCACCGTTGTAGTTTGCCGCCATACGGTTGGCACGAACTTCGGCTGAAGCCAAGGCGACGGGCCGGAAGGCATCCGCTAGGTTAGAAGGCATTGGCCACATGCCATGGCTTCCGTACAATGAACCAAAGTTGTCATCGACAAACCGGTCGTTAGGCTGACCCGGCAGATAATCGACGATATGTAACGGCTGTGGTGCGGATGCGGGAAATGCACGAGCGTATTGAAGCGTCGTTGAAAGCGACGACAGCACCTTGATCGGCAGCTCGACTCGGAAATCGTGTGCGGTTGGGGGATTCTTGGACGGCTCGCGATGCCGCGTAATATACGCTGGTCCAAGCTCTTCACGCAGCCGATACAGACTTTGATCTGCCAGATCAGTGAAAGAGTAAACGATGTCGGGATCGAAGACCTTAAGCCAACGCAGATACGCGGGCTGTGGGTAGCCATCGACGCAAGGGCAAATGAGGCTGTAGCGTCCACCCCATCTCGAAACGGATTCTGCAAAAATTGCGTCTATGATGAGTTGAGTATGCGGGTGACTCGAAATTAAGAACGCAACTCTGATCGGTCGGGCTCGGGCAAACCCCTGCGGCTGTTCGTTTTCTGGCTCTTCCATCGAATCACAAAACTCCGATCCAACGCAGATTGAAGCAGCGGCAGGAGCTATGCAAAATGGAATCGCAGGGATTCCGCAACCTGCTCGTCTAAAACCTAAATGGACGATTGCCCGGTGTTCGGAGGCATGATCAACGCGCTTTACAGTAACGACCAACGACAGCCCACCCTTCAGATCGGGCCGGTCTTGGGGTGCCGGTTTCAAGTTCGCGGATTGACCCTAGCTCTTCTTGGCTGAGCGAGACGGGTTCAAACCGCCGCGCAGCCAAGCCGTTGATTTTCTGAGAAATGCCGTACTAGACCGATTTTGCGGGTTCAAAGATTCGGAGAAAATTCGGTTCTCCGGCTTCATTCAGCCCCTTGTTGGATGACCGCTTGGAGTTCTCCGCCCGCGAAAAAGCAGGAAAACGGCCGAGTTTCTGGCCTGTCTGCCGCTCCAAGTACGAGATCGTTTTTGCCGGTTGGCGGAGAGAGTGGGATTCGAACCCACGGTACGGTTTCCCGCACACACGCTTTCCAAGCGTGCGCCTTAAGCCACTCGGCCATCTCTCCGGAGCGCCCTCTCTTGAAGGGGCGCCGACGATTTTGCAAGGGATCGCGGAGATATCGGGCGATTTTTCCGCAACTTACTGTATTTGCAGCACAATATCCGGCTCCGCGGGCACCCGAAGCGGCCGCGGGGCTGAACCGCGGGCGGCCCTGGCGCGACGATTCACGGCAAGCCGCCACACACGACCGGGGACGCCATGACCATCCGCAAGACCATCGCCGCCTTGAGCCTGATTTCGACCCTCGGCTCCGCCCTTGCCGCGCCGGCCCTGGCACAGGTCTGCACCCGGCAGGGGGTCGACGTCAGCTGCGACGACGGCCGGCGCGGGGTGCTTTCAGGCGATACCATCCTCTGGCCGGACGGAACCCGCTCCAGCTCGGCGCCGCATCAGAGCGTGGTCATCGGCAACAAGAGCTCGGTGCGTGTCGGGACCGGCGTGTTTGTCGGTCAGGGCAAGGGCGTGGTGCCGCTGGACGATCCGAACGCGCCGAACAAGCGGCAATGCGCGATCCTGGACGGCGTGTCGTATTGCTATTGAGGGGCGCTCTTGCCTTCTCCCCCTTGCGGGAGAAGGTGGCGCGAAGCGCCGGATGAGGGGTTGCATCCACGAATCTTGCTGCGAGACGTTCACGCGTGGAGAGACACCCCTCACCCGTCTCGCCGCTGTCGCCATAGCCGATGCAAAGCATCGGCGTTCTTAAGAACGGCGGCCAGAGGCCCCCTATGCCACCCTCTCCCACAACAAGGGGAGAGGGTGAGATCGAGCCAAGCTGAGATTAGATCAACCGCACGCCTGAGATCGCCGACTTCAACCAGCGCAGCGCCTGCGGCGGCTGGGCCGCGAGCGGCGCCACGGCGGCCTTCTCGGTGCGGCACTTCTCGAGCTCGGCGACGAAATCGGCGGACCATTGCTGGATGGTGTGGCCGCGCAGCTTCTTCATCATCGCATCCCAGCGCATCTTGCGCTCGGTGAGCGGCATGGATGCCGCGACCGCGACCGCGCGGGCCATGCCGTCGATATCGTGCGGATTGACCAGCAGCGCAGCGTCGAGCTCGTTGGCGGCGCCGGCGAACTTCGACAGCACCAGCACGCCGGGATCGGCGGGATTTTGCGCGGCGACGTATTCCTTGGCGACGAGGTTCATGCCGTCGTGCAGCGGCGTCACCACGCCGACCTGCGCGGTGCGGTAGAGACCGGCGAGCACGGCCTGGCTGAAGCCTTTGTTCAAATAGCGGATCGGCGTCCAGTCGACCTCGCCGTGGCGGCCGTTGACGTCGGTGACGAGGCGCGCGACCTCGTTCTGGAGATTGCCATAGGCCTCGATGCCGCCGCGCGAGGGATTGGCGATCTGGAGCAGCGAGATGCTGCGCGCAAATTGCGGCTGCTCGGTCCAGAGCCGGTCGAATGCGCTGATGCGGTTGACGAGACCCTTGGAATAGTCGAGCCGGTCGACGCCGATCGCGAGGCGCTCGCCGTTGAGGCTGCGGCGCAGGCGCGACACATCCGGATGCGCGGCCGACTTCGCGGCATAGGCGGCGAACTTCTCCGCATCGATGCCGATCGGGAAAACTTCACAGCGCGTGCGCCCATGCTGCGAGACCACGACCCCGTCCTCGATGGTGAGGCCGAGCTCGGCGCCGACATAGCCGAGGAAGTTCTGCCGATCTTCCTCGGTCTGGAAGCCGAGCAGATCATAGGCCAGCATCGCGGTGATCAGCTCGCGATGGTTGGGTACGCCCTGCATCACAGCAGTGACGGGCCACGGCGTATGCAGGAAGAAGCCGATGGGATCATCGACGCCGAGCTCGCGCAGCTCGGCACCAAGCGCGAGGAAATGATAGTCCTGAACCCAGAACGCAGTCCGGGCTTTGCGGAAACGCATCAAGGCGCGCGCCATGAAGGCGTTGACCTCGCGATAGCTGACATAGTCCTCGCGCGAGACGCGGATCAGGTCGCTGCGCGAATGCAGCGCCGGCCACAGCGCCGAATTGGCAAAGCCTTCGTAGTATCCGCCGTAATGGGCCGCCGGCAGATCCAACGTCGCAATCGCGCCTGTCCCGAGCGCCTCGATCTCGGCGAACGGCTCCTTCTGGTGGCCATCACGCACCCGGCCGGAGGAACCGACCCAGATCGCACCAGAATGTTCCACAACGGGAAGCAATGCCGCCGCAAGGCCGCCCGTCATGGGCTCGTTGGGTTTGCCGCGGGCGACGCGATTTGAAACGACGATCAAGTTCACAGGTCGTCCCCTCCTGTTCATTCCGCCCCATTTAACTGCCGTTCATCAATATGGTTCCTGATCATCGTTTCAACCAATTGAAACCAAAATCGGGCGTGCGCGTTGGAACTGGTTTCGCTCGTGGAACCCAGTCATTTCGCTGCAAAGACAGCGTTTCCGGTCCTGTTGCGCAGCATGCATCGCACCGCGCAATGGCGCTGCGATGCAAGCCTTTGTGTCTGCGAGATGACGCTGCCTTGGTTTCACCTGGGATCGAGCAGGTGCGCAAGGAACGCACGCACATCCGCCGGCGCATCGAAGTGGCCATTCACGCCCATGGCGCGGCGGCCGACCGAGAACGCCAGCCCGTCCATGTCGGGCATGATCGCGAACACGGTCTCATCGGTGACGTCGTCACCGATGAACAGCGGACGACGTCCTTTGAACGGCGCGCGCTTCATCAACTCGCGCACGCCGCTCGCCTTGGTGAATCCGGAATGCTTGATCTCGCAGACGAACTTGCCCGGCAGCACCTCGATCGGCGCATTGGGCAGATCGGCGCGGATCAGTGAGACGGATTCGTAGATCGCCTTCTCCGCATGCGGCGCCAGGCGGTAATGCAGCGCGAGCGAATAGCCCTTGTCCTCGAGCAGGATTCCAGGGCTGAGCTTGGCGATGGCGGCGAGGCGCCGCTTCAGCTCCTTGTCGAGCCGCGGCGCGTGCAGGGCATCCGCTTCACTGTCCACGGCCAGCCGCATCTCCGCGCCATGACCGGCGACGGCGCGGAACACGTCGGGCGCGAAGATCAGGTCGATGTCGTTGAGCGAGCGGCCGCTGACCAGCGCCAGCGCCCCCGAGGTGCGCTCGGTCAAAGCTTTCAGCGTTTCCGACAGGCCCGGCGGCACCCACACCTCGCGCGGCGTCGGCATCAGCTCAAGCAGCGTGCCATCGATGTCGAGCAGAATGGCGATTTCATCGAGATGCGGCACCAACGCATGCGGCACCGGCACCGTTTCCGGCGTCTCGTCGTCATCAGGTATGGTGAGCTTCTGGTCCAACGCCATTTCCGCAAGTTCCGATTTCATCAGTCTACTCCATAAAGGCGAGCGGCCGCGCGATGTGTTCGAGCGATTTGCGCTCGGCGGCGACGGCATAGCGCCACGCCACGATCGCAGCCGCGATCATCAAGACGGCCCCCAGCAGATAGCCGGCGAATACGCTAGTGCGCGATCCCGTGTCGATCAGCGCGCCGAACAGCGCCGGCCCGATCACGCCGCCGATGCCGGTGCCGACCGCATAGAACACCGCGATCGCCAGCGCGCGAACCTCGAGGGGAAAGGTCTCGCTGACGGTGAGATAGGCCGCGCTCGCGGCGGGCGAGGCGAAGAAGAAGATCACCATCCAGGCGATGGTCTGCCCCTGCGCGCTCAGGACACCGATCGAGAACAGATAGCCTGATAGCGCCAGCAACAGGCCCGATGCGCCATAGGTGAACGTGATCATGGTGCGGCGTCCCAGCGTATCGAACAGGCGGCCGAGCAGCAGCGGCCCGAGGAAATTGCCGGCCGCGAACGGCAGCAAGTACCAGCCGACGTGGTCGGCCTTGATGCCGTAGAAATCAGTCAGCACCAGCGCGAAGGTGAAGAAGATGGCGTTGTAGAAGAATGCCTGCGCGCTCATCAGCACGAGGCCGACCAATGCGCGCCGGCGATAGACCGAAAACAAGGTGTGGACCACCTCGGGGATCGGCGTGTGATCGCGCATCTTCAGGCGGATCTTGGTGAAGCGTCCGTCGCTCGTATCCTGGTCGTGCCCGATCACCGACCGCTCGATCCCGTCGACGATGGCATGGGCCTCGTCGGGACGACCATGAATCATCAGCCAGCGCGGACTTTCCGGGATCCACATCCGCATCAAGAGCACGACGAGGCCGAGGGCGGCGCCGATCAGATAGGCCAGGCGCCAGCCGAGATCGGGAGCGAATACTGCGGGATCGAGCAGCACGATGGCCGCCACTGCGCCCATCGCAGCCCCGATCCAGAAGCTGCCGTTGATCACAAGATCGGTCCAGCCGCGATAGCGTGCGGGCACCAACTCCTGGATCGTCGAGTTGATCGCTGTGTACTCGCCGCCAATGCCGGCGCCGGTGAGAAAGCGGAACAGCGCGTAGCTCGCGACATCCCATGACAGCGCGGTTGCGGCCGTTGCCGAGAGGTAGAGCGCCAGCGTGATGAAGAACAGCTTCTTGCGGCCGATACGGTCGGTCAGCCAGCCGAAGCCGAGCGCACCGAGCACGGCGCCCGCGAGGTAGGCGGAGTTGGCGATGCCGAGATCGAGATTGGAGAACTGCATCGATGGGCTTTGCTTCAGCGCACCGGAGAGCGCACCCGCAAGCGTCACCTCGAGGCCGTCGAGAATCCAGGTGATGCCCAGCGCGAGCACGACGCGGGTGTGAAAACCGCTCCACGGCAGCGCATCGAGCCGCGAGGGAATGCTGGTCTCGACGATGCGGTCGGTCACGGCCGCCGCCGAGACTACGGGTGCATAGTTCAGCGCTGGGCTCTGCTGCAGTTCCATCGGATTGTTGCGTCTGATCAATGGAAGCGGCCCCGGCTCACATGACGTGGACGGGGTCGATCCGATCATCGGGGTGCGGCATTCTGCCTGCCACCTGCGACAACGTTTGCGAGGGGGCCGGGTTCCCGCGGGAACGCCAGCGAGCACCGCTCGTTTCCGCTGGACCCGCAAGGAGTTGGCGCATGGCTCAGGTCAGAAAGACGACACATTCTCGAAACAGCAGCTCGCGCAAGACGGCACGCAAGGCAAACACCCGGCGGAGCGGGACCGCGCACAAGAGCACCAAACGCGCCACAAGGCGCTGGTCGCAGCGCGTGACGGAGGAGAGCGATGCGCTCGACCTCAAGCAAGGGGTGTTCAAGCTGACCAGCGCGAAGAGGATTGCGGCCTCGCTGAAGCGCTCGGCCGAGCACAGCTCGCGACGCAAGACTGGCGCCTATCGCTCGGCGCTGTCGATGCTGACCTTCTACATCAACCGCGCCGGCAAGACGCTGCCCAAGACGCAGCGCACGCGACTGGAGCGCGCGAAGGTCGAGCTGAAGCGAGCGTTCGGAAGGGAATGAACTCACTCCGCTGTCGTTCCGGACAGCGGAGTGTAAGGCGATAGCGCGGCCCTTCGGGACCGCGAGCTACAGGAGCAGCGAACCTACGCCGCCCTGATGTTCGCCATGAAGCGGTCGAGCTCGGCGCGAAGACGGGTGCTTTCGCTCGATAGCGTCTTGGCCGAGTTCAGCACCTCTTCCGAGGCCGAGCCGGTCTCGGCGGCGCCGCGGTTGACCTCGCCGATATCGGTGGCCGCGGTCTGGGTGCCCTGCGCCACGGTCTGGACGCTGCGGGCGATCTCCTGGGTGGCGGCGCCCTGCTGCTCCACCGCGCTCGCGATCGAGGTCGAGATCGACGAGATCTGGCCGATCGTCGCGCCGATCTCCTTGATCGCGGCAACCGATTCGGCGGTGGCGCCCTGCATGCCCGTGATGTGCGAGGAGATCTCGTCGGTCGCCTTCGCGGTCTGGCTCGCCAGCGATTTCACCTCGCTCGCAACCACCGCGAAGCCGCGGCCGGCTTCACCGGCGCGGGCGGCCTCGATGGTGGCGTTCAGCGCCAGCAGATTGGTCTGCTCGGCGATCGCGGTGATCAGCTTGACCACCTCGCCGATCTGCTGGGCGGCATGCGAGAGCTTGCCGATGCGGCCGTCGGTCTCCTTGGCCTGCATGACGGCAGCCTCTGCGATGCGGCTGGAATCGCGCACCTGGCGGCCGATCTCCTCGACCGAAGCCGAGAGCTCTTCGGTCGCGGTCGCGACCGACTGCATGTTGGAGGAGGCCTGCTCGGAGACGCCGGCGACCTGGCTCGACAGGCTCTGCGTGGTCTCGGCGGTGCGGGTCAGCGTCGAGGCGGCCGATTCCAGCTGCACGGCGGAGGCCGAGACGTTGGAGACGATGGCGCCGACCGCGCTCTCGAAATCGTCGGCAAAGCGGATCAGTTCGGCGCGGCGGCTTGCGGCCTGCTCGCGGTTCTGCACTTCGCTGGCGGCGGCGTCGCGCTCGGCCTTTGCAACGGCCTGGATCTTGAACTCCTCGACCGCGCTGGCCATCTCGCCGATCTCGTCCTTGCGGCCAAGACCCGGCAGCACGACGTCGAAATTGCCCGAGGCGAGCTCGCGCATCGCCTTGCACATCGCGATCATCGGCCGCGAGATGCCGTTGCCGAGCCACAAGGCCAGCACGATGCCGATGGCCAGCCCGCCGAACGCCATCATCAGCATCAGCTGCTGGGTCTCTACGATCGTCGCATTGGCGCTCGCCTCGATGCGTTGCTGGTCCGCGGTGAGATCCGAACGCAGCTCGGCCGAGAGCTTGAGGATGGTCGCCGCTGTCTTGGTCATCTCGCCGTTCAGCTTGACGATGACCTTCACGTTCTCGGTCAGCTTTGCGAACGAGGTGCGGTACTGCTTCAAGAGATCGCCGATCTCCTTGACGCGATCGGTGATCTTCTGGTCGTTCGCGTAGACAGAGACCAGCAGCGTCTCGAGGAACTTGATGCGGGCGATCACGCCGTCGGCGGTCTTCGGCTCCGGCTTGGCGACGAAAGCGCTGACCGAGGTCGAGACCGCCAGATATTGCGAGGTGATGTCCTTGGCCGTGGTCTGCACCGAGGAGAGACCCGCCAGCGCCGCGGTGTCGGCGAGATCGTCGAATTTGAAGCGGATCTTGTTGCCGACACTGTTGAGCTCGTCGGCCGCGATCTTGTTGTTCTCGCGCGTCAGCGTGATGATCTCGCTGAAGACTTTCGTAAAGCTCTGGAACTCGGCCTCGAGCTTGCCGACCTGCTCGCGGCGAGCCGCGCCCGTGGTGGCGGCCATCGATTTGGCGATCGCGCTCTTCAGATTTCCTTCAGCGGCCTTGGCCGCGGTCTCGTCATCAGCCGCGCCGGTCAGGGTATAGGCCCGTGCCAGCCCCTGATAGGCGATCAGCTCGCGATCGACCGTCCGCGCCAGATCGGCTTCCGCTACGCTGGTGCGGTAGGAGGCCACAGCGCCTGCGATCCGCTCGAAGCCGAAATAGGCGAACGCCATGCTGACGGCGAGGATGGCGAGCACCGCCACGAAGCCGAGGATGATTTTTGCGCGAAAACGCAGCGTTGGCAGCTTCGATTGGCGCGACTTCGATTGGCTCGATTTGGACGTGACCGACATTCCCCCACCCCATTCCATTCGCGGAAAACCAGGCGCAGCCGGGAAGCAGCCCGCTTCCGACTCGTGTGCACGGTAACCGGCAAAGGATAAGCTGCGGTAAACTTGTGGCGCCGCAACTGGCGGTTAGGTGACGTAGGGATTTGTTAAGGTGCGCTTTACTACGCCGCCCTGATGTTCGCCATGAAGCGGTCGAGCTCGGCGCGAAGACGGGTGCTTTCGCTCGATAGCGTCTTGGCCGAGTTCAGCACCTCTTCCGAGGCCGAGCCGGTCTCGGCGGCGCCGCGGTTGACCTCGCCGATATCGATGGCCGCGGTCTGGGTGCCCTGCGCGACGGTCTGGACGCTGCGGGCGATCTCCTGGGTGGCGGCGCCCTGCTGCTCCACCGCGCTCGCGATCGAGGTCGAGATCGACGAGATCTGGCCGATCGTCGCGCCGATCTCCTTGATCGCGGCAACCGATTCGGCGGTGGCGCCCTGCATGCCCGTGATGTGCGAGGAGATCTCGTCGGTCGCCTTCGCGGTCTGGCTCGCCAGCGATTTCACCTCGCTCGCAACCACCGCGAAGCCGCGGCCGGCTTCACCCGCGCGGGCGGCCTCGATGGTGGCGTTCAGCGCCAGTAGATTGGTCTGCTCGGCGATCGCGGTGATCAGCTTGACCACCTCGCCGATCTGCTGGGCGGCATGCGAGAGCTTGCCGATGCGGCCGTCGGTCTCCTTGGCCTGCATCACGGCAGCCTCTGCGATGCGGCTGGAATCGCGCACCTGGCGGCCGATCTCCTCGACCGAAGCCGAGAGCTCTTCGGTCGCGGTCGCGACCGACTGCATGTTGGAGGAGGCCTGCTCGGAGACGCCGGCGACCTGGCTCGACAGGCTCTGCGTGGTCTCGGCGGTGCGGGTCAGCGTCGAGGCGGCCGATTCCAGCTGCACGGCCGAGGCCGAGACGTTGGAGACGATGGCACCCACCGCGCTCTCGAAATCGTCGGCAAAGCGGATCAGTTCGGCGCGGCGGCTTGCGGCCTGCTCGCGGTTCTGCACTTCGCTGGCGGCGGCATCGCGCTCGGCCTTAGCGACGGCCTGGATCTTGAACTCCTCGACCGCGCCGGCCATCTCGCCGATCTCGTCTTTGCGCCCCAGGCCCGGCAACACGACATCGAAATTGCCCGAGGCAAGCTCGCGCATCGCCTTGCACATCGCAATCATCGGCCGCGAGATGCCGGTGCCGAGCAGGAGGCGAGGACCGCGCCTAACAGCGTGCCGCCGACGGCCAGCATCAGCACCAGCTGCTCGGTCTGCCCGATGGTCGCCGCCGACTCCGAATCCAGCCGCTGCTGCTCGGCGACGAGGTCCGCCTTCATGGCGGTGGCGCCTTGCTGGATCGCGCCGGCCGAGCCGCTCATCTCCGTGACGAGGCCATCGACCAGCTTGGCGTTGGCGATCAACTTCTCCAGCGCCTCGCGATAGGCGCCGAGGATGGACTTGGCCTCCTTCAGGCCAGCGACAATCTTGTCGTCCATGGAATAGACCGCGCCCAGCGAGTTCTCGACGAATTTCAGCCGCGCCAGGGCGCTGTTCGCGATCGCCTGATCGGACGTCAGCACGAACTGGGTGGCTGCAGCGCTTGCGGTCTGGAATTGGGCGTTGACCTGCTTGGTGCCGAACTCGATCGCCTGCGCTTCGGCGTCGGAGGCGTTGTTGCCGATGTCGTCGAGCTTGTACTTCAGGAGATTGGCTTGGCGCTGGAGCTGGTTCTGCACCAGCAGCGCGCTGTCGCGCTTGGCCTGGAGCACCTTGGCGAAGGTGGCGGAGAAGTTGGAGAACTCCTTGGCGAGCTTGCCGAGGCTTTCCTGCCGCGGCGGCTTGGTGGCGGCCTTGACGGCCTGGTCGATGGCATTCTTCAGGCTGGCCTCGGCATCGAGCGCCGCCTTGGCGTCGTCTTCCTTGCCGGTGACGACGAAATATTTGACGGCCGAACGATAGGCGAGCAGCTCGCGATCGATGTTACGCGCGAGATCGGCCTCCGACACGCTGCTGCGGTACGATCCGACCCCGTCGGCGACCCGCTCGAAGCCGAAATAGGAAAACGCCATGCTGCCGGCGGAGATCACCAGGACGGCGGCGAAGCCGAGTATGATCTTTGCGCGGAACTTGAGGGTCGGAAATAGTGCACGCTTCGACGGCGACGCGGTACGCCCGGACATTCCCAACCCCCAGCTCATGTGATTCTGCGGCCCGGAAGCAGCCCTTTCCGAACGTTGCGGAAAATTAGGGCAGAATCCTCAAGGGGTGGTAAATCCGTCCGGGCTTGCGGGGAGCGGCTGCCGTGTTGCGGCTCACCGGAAAACGCCCTACTCTCGATAATTATCAGGCACTTGGCATCAGACCGAGCCTTAAGGGAGAAACGGAGTGGGGCAAACCGATTTTCGGTTTGGCGGTGCGTCTGGCGTTGCCGTGGCCAAGTCGAAGGCCGCGAGCGTCGATGACGCCGTGGCCGAGCTGGCGGCCCAGCTCCCGTCCGACGGGCTGGCGCTGATCCTGGTGTTCCTCTCCCCCAGCTACGACCCCCATCGCTTCATCGCGGAGATCAGCCGCCAATTCGACGACACAGAGGTCTGCGGTTGTACCACCGCGGGCGAGCTTGCCCCCGATGGCTGGGACGAGAACAGCGTCGTGGCGCTGGCGTTCAGCCGCGCCGACTTTTCCGCGGTGGTGCGGCCCATCTTCAACCTCGACAGCTTCCGCGTCGAGGACGGCCGCAGGATCGGCGGCGAGCTCCGGCACGAGCTGTTGCGGGCCACGCCGCAGGTCGAGCGCGGCAGTCCCTTCGGCCTGGTCCTGATCGATGGCCTGTGCCGCCGCGAAGAAGCGGTGATGTCCGCGATCTATGCATCGCTGGACGACATTCCGGTCGTCGGCGGGTCGGCAGGCGACGGGCTGCGCTTCGAGAAGACGTTCGTGTTTTTCGACGGCAAGGCACACAGCAATGCCGCGCTGTTGATCCTGCTGAACACCTCATTGCCGTTCCGCGTCTTCAAGTGCGACAATTTCGAGCCGCAGGCGCAGAAGATGGTGGTGACCGAGGCCGACATCGAAAACCGCATGGTCCGGGAGTTGAACGCAGAGCCTGCCGCGCAAGAATATTCGCGCGTGGTCGGCATCATGGATGCCAAGCTCGATCCGTTCTCCTTCGCCTCGCATCCGGTCCTCGTGCGCGTCGGCGGCGCCTATTACGCACGCTCGATCCAGCGGGTCGAGCCGGACGGCTCCTTGCATTTCTTCTGCGCCATCGACGAGGGCATGGTGCTGACCGCCGCGACCTCGCGAAGCCTGGTCGGCGCGGCCCGCGAGACGTTCGCCGACATCCGCGACCAGATCGGAGACGTCTCGCTCTATATCGGCTTCGAATGCCTGCTCCGCCGGCTCGATGCCGAGCAGCATCAGCTCGCCCGCGACATGTCAGAACTGTACCGGCAGAACCGTGTGATCGGCTTTCACACTTACGGCGAGCAGTTCGGCTCCATGCATGTGAACCAGACCTTCACGGGAGTTGCGATCGGAAGGCGCCCGTCGTGACGGACATGTGGCAGGGCCCCGATGCGGTCGACCAGCTCAGGCGCGAGGCCGCCAAGCTGAGGAAGATCAATGCCGCGCTGATGTCGCGCGTCGAGCGCTCGATGGATCAGCAGCTCAACGCCTTTTCATTGTTCGAAACCGCCATCGCGCTCGACCACAAGGTTCGCGACCGGACGCACCAATTGCGCGAGGCGCTGCATTCGGTCGAGCGTGCCAATGAGGGACTCTACCGCGCCAAGCAGCAGGCAGAGGCGGCAAGCTCGCTGAAATCCTCCGTGCTGATCTCGGTCACCCACGATCTGTTGCAGCCGCTCAACGCGGCGCGCCTGACCCTGTCCGCACTGACGGAGATGATGGAGTCGCAGGAAGCGGGCGTGCTGATCGACCAGGCGAGCCGCTCGCTGGTGATGCTGGAGGACCTGCTGCGCTCGCTGCTGGAGATCGCCAAGCTCGATTCCGGCGCGCTCAAGCCCGACGTGCGCGCGATCGCGCTGGCCCCCCTGTTCGAGCAGCTCGGCAACGAGTTCGAGCCGATCGCCGCGCGGCAAGGCCTGTCCTTGCGCATCCGCCCCTCTCAGCTCGCGGTGATGTCGGATGCGATGATGCTGCGGCGGATCCTGCAGAACCTGCTCGCCAATGCCATTCGCTATACCCGCAGCGGCGGCGTCGTGATCGGATGCCGGCCGCGCAGCGGGCAGATCTGCGTCCAGGTCTCCGACACCGGACCCGGGATCGCGCAGGCGCAGCAGGAGGCGATCTTCCGCGAATTCCAGCGCGGCGATGCCAATACGGCCGACCAGGCCGGCTTCGGACTCGGCCTCTCCATCGTCCGCCGCTTCGCCAGCGAGCTCGGGCACGAGGTGCGGCTGTCGTCACAGCTCGGCAAGGGATCGACCTTCACCCTGGAGCTGGAGCCGGCCGACCTCGCTGAAGTCGCCGACGAGGCGCAGGAGGTCGCGCCCGCCGCGCGGCACTACGATTACAGCGGGCTCGAAGGCGCCAAGATCCTGCTGATCGAGAACGATCCGAACGGCTCGGAGGCGATGGCCGCGCTGCTGGAGGGATGGGGCTGCGACGTCGCGACCACGCGATCGGGTGCGGACGCGCTCGTGCGCCTCAGCGAGCTCGGTGGCGCGCCCGATGTCGTGATCGCCGACCTCCATCTCGACCACGGCGAAAGCGGCCTGTCGGCCATCACCGACGTGCGGGAGCATTTGAAGCTCGACACGCCCGCCATGATCATCACCGCCGACTATTCCGAACAGGCGGCGAAGCAGGCGAGCCTGCAGGGCCTCGAAGTGCTGAAGAAGCCGATCAAGCCGGCCGAGATGCGGGCGCTGCTGTCGTTCCTGCTGAGCTGAAGCGCGGATGATCTTCGCCTCGTCTTCCTTGCGGCGGGGCTATCGGACGTAGCCAAGACAAAAATGTCGAAAACAACCCCATGCAAAGTAGACAGGGGCCTGTCACTCCTCCTCCATCGCCTTGATTAGATTGTCGCGGAGCTTGACGACGCTTTTCTGCAGCCGCGCGAACTCATCGGGCTGTAGTCCGCTCGACTTCACGAGATTCATGTGCATGCCTTTCTCGCGGAGGCGTCGGCCGGCGTCGGTGAGACTGACGCGCACCTGCCGCTCGTCGGCGGGATCGCGCTGGCGGCGCAAATAGCCCGCCGCCTCGAGCTTTTTGAGGATCGGCGTCAGGGTGTTGGATTCCAGGAACATCTTGTCGCCGAGTTCGCTGACGGTTTGGTCGTCCTGCTCCCACAGCGCCACGATCGCGATCCACTGGGGGTAGGTTAGGCCGAGCTCATCGAGGCCCGGCTTGTAGGCTCGTCCGTAGGCGAGGTTGGCCGAATAGATCGCGAAGCACAGGAAATCGTCGAGGCGCCGGTCGCCCTCGGCCGGTTTCGGCTGATTGGTCGTTGAATCATCTCTGGAATCGTCTCTGAATTCGGCTCTGGGACCGTTCTGCAGGCTCATGGGGGTGCCCTTTCCAACACGGACATGTGAAACTCCGCGTGCATATATATCGTGTCCGATTAAATCGGAAGGTTGACATTGAGGCTCCAAGGTACTTTATATCGCGCACACGATTATATCGTAAACGCTATAATTCAGGAGAGAAGCAATGCTTGCCCCCGATGCAAATGAAACCACCCAAGCGCCAACGATCGACATGAAGCTCGAAGTCGTCGTCATCCCTGTTTCGGACGTCGATCGCGCCAAGAAGTTCTATGCGAACCTCGGATGGCGGCTCGATGCCGATTTCGCCGGGCCTGACGACTACCGCGTCATCCAGTTCACACCTCCCGGCTCCCCCTCCTCGGTCATTTTCGGCAAGAACGTGACCGCGGCGGCGCCCGGCTCCGCCCAGGGTCTGTACCTGATCGTCTCCGACATTGAAGCCGCGCGAGACGATCTGCGCGGTCGCGGCGTCGAGGTCAGCGAAGTCTTCCACGCTGAAGGCGACGACCACACCGGACCCGACGAGCCTTATCTGTTCGGGCGCCGTCGGATTGCTGGTCTGGATCCCGCACGCGCCAGCTATCGCTCGTACGTCTCGTTCAACGATCCCGATGGCAACGGCTGGCTGTTCCAGGAGATCACCACGCGATTGCCGGGACGCGTAGAGGCAGCAGGAACAACATTCACCTCCTCGTCCGAGCTCGCGAGCGCGCTCCGACGTGCGGCTAAGGCACACGGTGAGCACGAGAAGCGGAACGGCGGTCAGTACGATGCGAACTGGCCGGACTGGTACGCCGACTACATCGCTCGCGAGCAAGCCGGCCAGCCGCTACCGGCTTGAACCGCGGCTCGCCTCGTTCCGACGAATGACACCGGATTATCCTGAGGGCGGATCGGCCTGCGAACGCTCCCCCTTCAGGCCGGCGCCTTCGCCGGCCAGGGTCGCGAAATCGATCCGGGACATTTCGACGATGGCCTTGGTGCGGCTGAGCACGTTGAGCTTGCGCAGGATGTCGGAGACGTGGACCTTCACCGTGGTCTCGGAGATGTTGAGCTCGAAGGCGATCTGCTTGTTCTGCAGGCCGCGCTTGAGCATTTCGAGCACGCGCAATTGCTGCGGCGTCAGCTCGTGCAGGCGTTTCAGCAGATCCTGCGCCGGGCCGGCGGCGCGTTGCGGGCGGACGAGCCCGCGATAGGCGGCTGGGACACAGACCGCACCGCGCAGCACCTCGCCGATCGACTGCGCCAGCTCCTGCTTGGAGGACGATTTGAGGATGTAGCCGGAGACGCCGAGCGACAAGGCGCCGGCTATGATCTGCGGATCCTGATGCCCTGATACGATGACGACGGGAATCCTGGGAAAGGCCTTGCGGATGCGGATGATGCCGGAAAGGCCCGTGGTGCCCGGCATCGACAGATCGAGCAGGATGAGGTCGAGCTCGGCAGCCGCCGCGGCCTGCTCGAGCGCACCGTCGATCGACGTCGCCTGAAGGATCTCGGCCGCCGGCGCCGCCATCTGGAGCGCGCCCTCCAAGGCTTCTCGAAACAACGGATGGTCTTCGACGATCAGAAATCGCATCACGCGTGAGCCATTCCCGGTTGATTGGCCAGATGATCGACGGGTTCGACGCCGAAACGAGAATGTCGCAGCCGGACCAGACCGGCTTGATCCAGGTCAAGCGGGACATCGCGCGTCATTGCGGCCGCCCGCGGTCGGCCCGCGCATAAGGCCGGGCCTTGGGATCCGGCAGGTCCACCTTGCCGATCTCGATGATCGCCTTGTTGCGGCTGAACAGGCCGAGTTTGCGCAGAATTTCGGTAATATGCGCCTTCACCGTGGATTCGGCGAGCTGAAGCTCCTGGCCGATCTGCCGGTTCGGATAGCCGCGCCGCAGCAGATCGAGCACGCGAAGCTGCTGCGGCGTGAGCTCGCGCAGCTTGACCTCGAGCGCCTTGCCGGCCTCGGCCCGGCGCCGCTGCGACGTTGCCACGAAATCCTTCGGCACCGACACCGATCCGTTCAGCACGCCCTCGATCGACTGCGCCAGCTCGCGCTTCGACAGCGACTTCGGCAGAAAACCCGCGGCCCCGAGCTCCAGCGCCTCGCGAACGACGCGCTGGTCCTCCTCGCTCGACACGATGGCGACGGGCAGGCGCGGATGGGCCTCGCGCAAGCGCAGAAAGCCGGAGAAGCCGGTCGCATCGGGCAGCAGGAGGTCGAGCAGCGCGAGGTCGATGCCCTCGCCCTGCTCGGCCGTCAGGATGTGAAGGGCGTCCTCGATCGACATCGCTTCGACAATCCGCGCCTCCGGCAAGGCCAGCCGCACCGCATTACCGAGGGCCTCGCGAAACAGCGGATGATCGTCGATGATCAGGAAGCTGGTCATGGCGCCTTCACAGGACTGCACCGCCGAATGCTGCACCGGACGGGCATCCGCCGCCGCAGCGGAAGAGGCGGAACTATCCGGCATCAATCCGGCACCGGGATGGCGCCGGATGAACGCTACCACATCCTCCCGATCGGGTTCGGTCAAGACCGTTCAATCGTTCGATTCGACCTGGACCGTCAGCAGGAAGGAATAGATGCTGTTGACCTGGTCCTCGGTATAGACCTCCTTCCAGGCCGGCATGCCCTTGTTCGGCCGTCCCTCCTGCACGGTGGTCAAATATTTCTCGCGCATCTCGTCGCCGTAGCGGTGACGCAGCAGCCGCAGATCGATCTTGCGCTCGCTCTGGATCGCATCGGGACCGTGGCAGTGGGCGCAGGTTCCGTTGAAGATCTCCTTGCCCGCGCCGACGGCCTCAAGGCCCGGCGCGACCGCATCGCCCTTGGTCTCGGTCGCCACGACATTGGCGACCTGGGCGACGCCGGCTCCACTTCCCGTACCCGTCGTCACCGGCGCTGGCGTCGGCGCTGCGCCGAAGCGAACCGGCGCGCCGCCCGGCAAACCGTATTTCACGGCGAGCTCGCCGATCTTGCCCTGAAGCTGCGGCAACACGGCATTGACGCGGTCGCGCAACTCGGTCGAGGCCTTGGCAAAGCCGATGGCGGCGTCCCATGACAGGCCCTCGCCCTCGGTGAGCTCGATCTGGTAGCGGCCGCCGTAGCTGGTCTTGTTCAGCCAGCCGGCGACCGGGCCCCAGATGAAGGCGACGTCGGCCCGGCCCTGGTCGAGCGCCTGCATGCCCTCCTCAGGCGACAGCACCGTCACTTTCTGGATGTCGTCGCGGCTCGCGAGCAGGTTTTGCGGCGTGCTGGCGAACTGCACGGCGACGCGCTTGCCCTTGAGGCCCTCGATGCCGCCGATCGCCGCGCCCTTCGCAGATTCCTTGGTGGCGACGAGGGCATAGCCCTCTTTGGCGATGGCGTCGGAGAAGATCACGGCCGGGCCCATGAAATCTGCGGACCTGGGCAGCCCGATCATGGCGTCGCATTGCTTGCCGAGCAGCGTGACCCGCACGGTGCGCTTGCCGAAATAGGATTTGTACCAGTCATAGGCGATCGGCCGGCCGAGCGCCTGCGCCAGGGCCTGCCCGATCTCGACATAGAGGCCCGGCTTCGACGAACTGTCGCTGGAGAATGGAAGGTTGGTCGGATCGGCGCAGAGACGGAACGGTTGCGCCTCGTCGGCCTGCAGCGGCGAGGCCGGAACGATCAGCGCCGCGGCGGCACATGCGAGCAGGCCTGCGATGGCGCGATGTCGGCTCGCACCGGTGGCGGAATGATTCGGACGCATCCTCGTCTCCCTTGCGTTGGCTTTGTTGCGCCGGAGCTTGTTGAGCCAGGCGCGGCGGCACCAAGCATCGGCCGATGCCGCAGCTAAAGTCCGGAGAAAGCGCGCGCGTATCCCGTCACCTCAAGGATACGCGCGCGAGTTGTCACTGGACGGAGAACACGAAGAGCGAGCCGCCCTCGGGGGCTGCGGCCGTCATCTTCTTTCCTACCTCGCCCAGGAACGCAGGCAGCGCAGCGGTGCGGCCGACGACAATGGCGACATATTGCTTGCCGTCGACCTGATAGGTCACCGGGCCTGCGCCGATGCCGGAGCCGAGATTCTTGCTCCACAGCACCTTGCCGGACTTCGCATCGATGGCGCGGAAGTCGCCATGGATGTTGCCGGCAAACACGAGGCCGCCGCCGGTGGTCAGCGTGCCGCCGTTGAAGGGCAGGTCTTCCTTGATCGACCAGACCTTCTTCTGGGCGACCGGATCCCAGGCGACGAGCTCGCCGAGGAAGCCGCCGGGGCCTTCCTTGGTCGGGAATTCGGCGCCGAGATAGAACACGCCGCGCTTGTAGGTGACGTCGCTGACCGACCAGTCCATGCAGACGTTGTTGGACGGGATGTAGACGAGGCCGGTCTGCGGGTTGAACGACATCGGCTGCCAGTTCTTGCCGCCGATCAGGTTCGGGCAGATGTCCTTGGCGGGATGGCCTGGCCCGGGACGCTTGTCGGGATCCTCGACTGCGCGCATCGTGGCGACGTCCCACTTCTTGGCCCAGTTGGAGAACACGTATTTCTCCGCCGACAGCACCTTGCCGGTCTCACGGTTGGCGACGAAGAAGAAGCCGTTGCGATCGGCCTTCATCAGAGTCGGAACGGTGCTGCCGCCGATCTTGAGATCCGCGAGCACGGCTTCGTTGACGCCGTCATAGTCCCAGGCGTCGGCCGGCGTGGTCTGGATGTGCCACTTGATCTTGCCGGTGTTGGGATCGAGCGCGAGCGTCGAGGCCGTGTAGAGGTTGGTCAGCTTGCCGAAATTGCCGTCGCCGGTCGAACGCACCGCCGTGTTCCACGGGGCGGGATTGCTGGTGCCCCAATAGACCGTGTCGGTCTTTGGATCGTAGGAGCCGACCAGCCAGGCCGCGCCGCCGCCATGCTGGGCGGAGTCGCCCTTCCAGGAATCGCCGCCGGGCTCGTCCGGCGAAGGAACGGTGTAGGTCTGCCACACCTGCTTGCCGGTGTTGATGTCGAAGGCCAGCAGCGCGCCGCGCACGCCGTATTCGCCGCCGCCGAAACCGGTGATGACCTTGTCGCGCACGACGAGCGGCGGCGAGGTGATGACCGAGCCCTGCTTGTAGTCGACCACCTTCGCCGTCCACAGCGACTTGCCGGTCGCGGCATCGAGCGCGGTCAGCTTGCCGTCGAGGCGGCCGACGAAGATCTTGCCGTCGGCGTAGGAGACGCCGCGGCTGTTCACGTCGCAGCAGGCGTATTGCAGCACGTCCTCGGGAATATCGGGCTCCCAGGTCCATTTGCGCTGCCCCGTCGCCGCATCGAGCGCATAGACGTATTTCGGACCCCACGAGCTCGAAACGTACAGCGTGTTGCCGATGACGATCGGCGAGGATTCGTTCGAACGCAGCGACGCCAGCGAGAAGGAGTAAGCAAGCGTCAGCTTCCCGGCGTTCTCGGTGTTGATCTGCTTGAGCGGGCTGAAGCGCGTGTTGCCGTAATCGTGGCCGGCAACGGCCCATTGATTCGAATCGGATTGCGCCTTGAGCACCGAGTCGTTGGCGCGAACGCCCGGTGTAACGGCGGCGAGCATCGCAATCATGGAGATGCCGGCCAAGAAGCCCTTCGTTCCAAAGGTCATGTATTCCCTCCGCGATGTTGTTGTGCACGCCTCGTTGGGCGCCTGAGCGCACTGCGCTCGTGATGCGCAGTTCGCCTGCGAGCCATCGTTCGAAATTACAGCATCGCCGTTTCGCGCTTAGTATAGGCGGAAGGTAGTAGTGCAAATCATCGGCGGCTTTCGCCGCTCATCTTGTTGTCCGGACTTGCGTCCTGCCCTTGTTTTGCAGCTCGAAATGCGCGCTCGAATGAAGGCGGCATCGCGCATCAATCACGATGATGGCGCTACCACGCCGGCAAAACTCTCGAAGAAGCTCGCGGCGAGTTTTCGCGACGTCGAGTCGATCAATCGCGAGCCGAGCTGTGCGAGCTTGCCGCCGATCTGCGCATCGGCCTCGTAGTGCAGGATGGTGACGTCAGGGGCTTCTTCCTCCAGTCTGACCTTCGCGCCGCCCTTGGCAAAGCCGGCGACGCCGCCGGCGCCTTCGCCGACGATGCGATAGCCGTTGGGCGCATCGATATCGGTCAGCGTCACCTTGCCGCTGAACGTCGCCTTCACCGGACCGACCTTCAGCACCACGGTCGCCGTCATCTCGGTCGGCGACGCCATCTCGAGCGATTGGCAGCCGGGAATGCAGCGCCTGAGAATTTCGGGATCGTTGAGCGCAGCCCACACCGTGTCCTTCGACGCCGGGATCCGCTGACTGTCGTTCATCTGCATCGCTTCCACCCTTTGTTGCCGTTGCTTGTACGGCTCGACTAGGGGCACGGGCGGCTGCGTTCAATCGCCAGGAAGTATTAGTGCTGCTTTCGGACCTCTCATTCACGCGATGTCATTCCGGGGCGCGCCTCTTGGCGCGAACCCGGAATCCATTTCCCCGCGGACTCTGCGGCCCGATGGATTCCGGGCTCCCTCGCTCCGCTCGGGCCCCGGAATGACGGAGTGGACTGTCCTGGCCGACGCGGCTTGACGGCGGCACTTCGCTGCATTGCCGTAAGCAAAATCAATGGCTTAAGTCGTCTCGTCCTACTACCAAGATCGCGATTACAAAGGCGGGGGCGCATGCTCCTATTCGCGCAACGAGCACGGCATTAAAGGGAGGAACGACGCACGACCGGGCCTAGGTCCAGGGCAAGCGGCGAGATGACCACGGCACGCGCGACCAGCTCACGCGCCTATTGCGGCGGCAGCGAGCACCCCATCGCAGATGCTAGCTGCGACTTTCCGTGTGTCTCCCACAATGTCGCAGCACGTGATGGCGGCGGCACGAGACGTCGTGGCCGAATCGCAGATCGGCGACCGTCATCACGATGACCCTTCCATGACCGCGGTCAGCAAAAACCCAGTTGCAAAGTTTCGTTTGCGCTGTCTCTAATTAGAACCAATCAAAATAACTTTGGGAGGACTTCAAGTGTCTACAGTCAAACTGACGGTCAACGGCAAGGCCGTTGCTGTCGATGTCGAGGACCGCACGCTGCTGGTCCAGCTCCTGCGCGATCACCTCAACCTGACCGGGACCCATGTCGGCTGCGACACCAGCCAGTGCGGCGCCTGCGTCGTGCACATGGACGGCCGCGCGGTGAAATCCTGCACCATGCTGGCGGGGCAGGCCGACGGCGCCAGCGTCACCACGATCGAGGGCATCGCCAAGGGCGACGAACTGCACCCGATGCAGGCCGCCTTCCGCGACAATCATGGCCTGCAGTGCGGCTATTGCACGCCGGGCATGATCATGTCGGCGATCGACATCGTGCACCGCCATGGTGGACAGCTCGACGAGGCGACCGTCCGCACCGAGCTCGAAGGCAATATCTGTCGCTGCACCGGCTATCACAACATCGTCAAGGCGGTGCTGGACGCCGCCGGCCGCATGAAGGTCTCGCAGGCGGCCGAGTAAGCGGCGCGCCTCGAAACAAGAACAACCGTCGCAGCCGTCGATGGACGGCGCGATCAAGGAAATTTCCGGTCGGGAGGACCAGACATGGGTGTTGAAGGCATCGGCGCACGCGTCGTGCGCAAGGAAGACAAGCGTTTCATTACCGGCAAGGGCCGTTACGTCGACGACATCAAATTGACGGGTATGACCCATGCCTATTTCATCCGCAGCCCGCACGCGCACGCCAAGGTCAAGAAGATCGACTCGTCCGCGGCGCTGAAGATGCCGGGCGTGGTCGCGGTGCTCACCGGACAGGAGCTGGTCGACGACAAGGTCGGCAACCTGATCTGCGGATGGGCCATCACCTCCAAGGACGGCAGCCCGATGAAGATGGGCGCATGGCCGGCGATGGCGCCGGAGACGGTGCGCTTCGTCGGACAGGCAATTGCCGTCGTGATCGCCGACAGCAAGAATCTCGCGCGCGACGCGGCGGAAGCCGTCGTGGTCGACTACGAGGAGCTCCCCGCGGTCGCCGACATGCACGCCGCCATCAAGCCCGGCGCGCCGCAGCTTCATCCCGAGGCGCCCGGCAACCAGGTCTATGATTGGGTGATCGGCGACGAGAGCGCGGTGAATGCCGCCTTCTCGAAAGCCGCCAATGTGGTGAAGCTCGACATCACCAACAACCGGCTCGCGCCGAATGCGATGGAGCCGCGCGCGGCGATCGCCGATTACGATACCGCCGAGGAGCACTTCACCCTCTATACGACGTCGCAGAACCCGCACGTCGCGCGTCTCGTGCTCTCGGCGTTCTACAACATCGCCCCCGAGCACAAGCTGCGCGTGATCGCGCCCGACGTCGGCGGCGGCTTCGGCTCCAAGATCTTCATCTATCCCGAGGAGATGGTGGCGCTGTGGGCCTCGAAGAAGGTCGGCCGCCCCGTCAAGTGGACCGGCGACCGCACCGAAGCCTTCCTCACCGACGCGCATGGCCGCGATCACATCACCCATGCCGAGATGGCCTTCGACGCCAACAACAAGATCATCGGCCTCAAGGTGAAGACCTACGCCAATTTCGGCGCCTACATGTCGCTGTTCTCGTCGTCGGTGCCGACCTATCTCTATGCGACGCTGCTGTCGGGCCAGTACAACATCCCGGCGATCCATGCCGAGGTGATCGGGGTCTACACCAACACCACGCCGGTCGACGCCTATCGCGGCGCGGGCCGGCCGGAGGCGAGCTATCTGATCGAACGGTTGATGGAAACGGCGGCGCGGCAGCTGAACGTCGATCCGGCCCAGCTGCGGCGGACCAACTTCATCACCCAGTTCCCGCACCAGACGCCTGTCATCATGGCCTACGACACCGGCGACTTCAACGCTTCCCTCGATGCGGCGATGAAGGCGATCGATTATGCCGGCTTCCCTGACCGCAAGGCCAAGGCGAAGGCCGACGGCAAGCTGCGCGGCATCGGCGTGTCCTGCTACATCGAGGCCTGCGGCATCGCGCCGTCGAAGGCGGTCGGCAGCCTGGGCGCCGGCGTCGGCCTCTGGGAATCGGCCGAGGTGCGCGTCAATCCGGTCGGCACCGTCGAGATCCTCACCGGTTCGCACAGCCACGGCCAGGGTCACGAGACCACGTTCTGCCAGCTCGTCGCTGAGCGCCTGGGCGTTCCGATCAGCCAGGTCTCGATCGTCCATGGCGACACCGACAAGGTGCAGTTCGGCATGGGCACCTACGGCTCGCGCTCGGCGGCCGTCGGCCTCACCGCGATCCTGAAGGCGATGGAGAAGATGGAATCCAAGGCCAAGAAGATCGCCGCGCATGCGCTGGAGGCATCGGAGGCCGACATCGTCATCGAGAACGGCGAGTTCAAGGTGACAGGCACCGACAAGGCGATCGCCCTGCCGATGGTCGCGCTCGCGGCCTATACGGCGCACAATCTGCCTGACGGGATGGAGCCGGGTTTGAAGGAGAGCGCCTTCTACGACCCGACCAACTTCACCTTCCCGGCCGGCGCCTATATCTGCGAGCTCGAGGTCGATCCCGGCACCGGCAAGACTTCCTTCGTCAATTTCGTGGCGGCCGACGATTTCGGTCGGCTGATCAACCCGATGATCGTCGAGGGCCAAGTCCATGGCGGCCTTGTGCAGGGGATCGGGCAGGCGTTGCTCGAGCATGCGATCTATGATGCCAACGGCCAGCCGGTCACGGCCTCGTTCATGGATTACGCCATGCCGCGCGCCGACGACGTGCCGTCGTTCAACCTGTCCCACACCACGACGCTCTGCCCGGGCAATCCCTTGGGCATCAAGGGTTGCGGTGAGGCCGGCGCGATCGGCGCATCGGCGGCCGTGATCAACGCGATCACGGATGCGATCGGCAAGAACAATCTGGAAATGCCCGCAACCCCTGACAGGGTGTGGCGCACGATCCACGCGGCTTAAGGGAGGACCGAAGATGTACCAGACCACCTATCATCGCGCCTCCTCGGTCGACGAGGCCGTCAGCCTGTTCGCCAAGGGAAGCGAGTCGAAGTTCCTCGCCGGCGGCCAGACGCTGCTGCCGGTCATGAAGCAGCGTCTCGCAGGTCCTTCCGACGTCATCGACCTCGGCAGGATCAAGGAGCTGCAGGGTGTCGAGCTCTCGGGCGACACGCTGACCATCAAGGCGGCGACGACCTATTACGACATCATGACGAATGCCGACGTGAAGCAGGCGATCCCCGCGATCTCCTATCTCACCTCGGTGCTCGGCGATCCCGCCGTGCGCTATCGCGGCACGATCGGCGGCTCGATCGCGAACAATGATCCGGCTGCGGATTTCCCGGCGGCGCTGCTCGCGCTCGGCGCCACTGTGAAGACCAACAAGCGGTCGATTGCGGCGGATGATTTCTTCCAGGGCCTGTTCACGACGGCGCTCGAAGACGGCGAGATCATCACCGCCGTGTCATTCCCGGTGCCGGCGAAGGCGGGCTACGAGAAGATGCGGCACCCGGCCTCGCGCTTTGCGCTCACGGGCGTGTTCGTGGCGCAGACCAAGTCGGGCGAGGTTCGGGTCGCCGCCACCGGCGCCTCGCAAACCGGCGTGATGCGGGTGGGCGCGATCGAAGCGGCGCTGAAGGCGAACTGGTCGCCATCGGCGATCGACAGCGTGACAATTTCGGCGAACGGATTGCTGGCCGACATCCACGGCACGGCGGAATATCGCGCCAATCTGATCAAGGTGATGGCACAACGCGCGGTCGCCGCTGCGCGCTGACGATTCGACTTAGCGTCTCCACGCAAATTTTCCGCGGCGCGCACTTCGGTGCGCGCCGTTTTATTTTGGCCGTGCGGCATGAAAACCGCTTGCCTCGCTGGCGTGAAGGCGAGAAAAGTTAATCGGCCGATTAACTCGCTCAACAGAAGAAACGTCAGAGGCGATTGCCGATCGCCGGCATCCGTCCGCGACCCGAGGAAACAACAACGTGCTCGACAAACCCGCCCCCACCTCCTCCGTCCGCGCTTCCGGCCCGCTCTCGGGCTTCCGCATCGTCGAATTCGCCGGCATCGGGCCCGGTCCGTTCGCCTGCATGATGCTGGCCGACATGGGCGCCGACGTCGTCACGCTCGACCGCGTCGGCGCGAAGAAGAGCATGAAGTCGGTGGCCGGGCGCGGCCGCAAGGTGATCGAGCTCGACCTCAAGGACAAGGCGGCGATCGCGCAAGTATTGGATCTGCTCGCGAGCGCGGACGCGCTGGTCGAGGGTTTTCGCCCCGGTGTGATGGAGCGGCTCGGCCTCGGGCCGGACGTCGTGCTCGCACGCAACCCGAAGCTGGTCTATGGCCGCATGACCGGCTGGGGCCAGGAAGGCCCGCTCGCCAACGCCGCCGGCCACGACATCAATTACATCTCCATCACCGGCGCGCTCGCCGCGATCGGCACTGAGGAAGCGCCGGTGCCGCCCCTCAATTTGGTCGGCGATTTCGGCGGCGGTGCACTCTATCTCGTCGTCGGCGTGCTCGCAGCACTTCTGGAAGCGCAGAAGTCGGGCAAGGGCCAGGTGGTGGACGCGGCGATGTGCGACGGCGCGGCCTCGCTGATGTCGTTCTTCTTCGACATGACTACGATGGGACGCTGGACCGAAGGGCGCAACCAGAACTTCCTCGACGGCGGCGCGCATTTCTACGGCGTCTACGGATGCGCCTGCGGGCACTTCATCTCGATCGGCTCGATCGAGCCGCAATTCTACGCGCTGCTGCGCGAGCATGCGGGCCTGACGGATGCCGATTTCGACGCGCAGATGGACCGCAAGGCCTGGCCGGCGCTGAAGGAGAAGCTGAAGGCCGTGTTCAAGAGCAAGACGCGCGAGGACTGGTGCAAGATCATGGAAGGCACTGACATTTGCTTCGCGCCGGTGCTGACCATGTCTGAGGCGACACAGCATCCGCACATGGTCGCCCGCAACGTCTTCATCGAGCGTCACGGCGTGAAACAGCCGGCCCCGGCGCCGCGGTTCTCGCGCACGCCCTCGGCCGCGCGCGAGCCGGAGGCGGCGGAGATCGGGGCGGTGATGAAGGCGTGGCAGGCGCCGAAGTAATTTCCGCGGTCACTCCGGGGCGCGCGGAGCGCGAGCCCGGGATCCATAACCACAGTCGCGTAGGGTGGGCAAAGGCGCGAAGCGCCGTGCCCACGTCTTCGTATCAATTGGGCAGGACGTGGGCACGCTTCGCTTTGCCCACCCTACAGCAGTGTGCGTGACGGGCCGCGCCTACGCCGCGTCCCCCACCTTCAACACGCCGCGGCGGATCTGGTCCTCCTCGATGGATTCGAACAGGGCCTTGAAATTGCCCTCGCCAAAGCCGTCGTCGCCCTTGCGCTGAATGAACTCGAAGAAGATCGGGCCGATTGCGTTGGCCGAGAAGATCTGCAGCAGCACCTTGGTCTGGCCGCCATCGACCACGCCCTCGCCGTCGATCAGGATGCCGTTCTTCTTGAGCCGGGCGACATCCTCTCCGTGCTTGGGCAGGCGCGTATCGATCTTCTCGAAATAAGTGTCGGGCGGCGACGGCATGAACGGCAGGCCGGCCTCGCGCAGCCCTTCGATGGTGCGATAGATATCGCGGCAGCCGCAGGCGATGTGCTGGATGCCCTCGCCGCGATAGGTCTCCAGATATTCCTCGATCTGGCCGGACTCGCCGGCGTCCTCGTTGATCGGAATGCGGATCTTGCCGTCGGGGCTGGTCAGCGCGCGCGAGAACAGGCCGGAGGCGCGGCCCTCGATGTCGAAGAAGCGGATCTGGCGGAAGTTGAACAGCTTCTCGTAGAACCCGGCCCAGACATTCATGCGGCCGCGATGGACGTTGTGGGTGAGATGGTCGAGATAGAACAGGCCGGCGCCATGCGGCTTGGGATCGCGCGCGCCCAGCCATTCGAACTCGGCGTCATAGGCCGAGCCCTTGGCACCGTAACGATCGACCAGATAAAGCAGGCTGCCGCCGATGCCCTTGATCGCGGGCACATCGAGCGTCTTCTGCGCCGACGACACATCGGCCGGCTCGGCGCCGAGCGCAATCGCGCGGTCATAGGCCGCCTTGGCATCGACGACGCGAAAGGCCATGGACGGCGCACAAGGGCCGTGCGCGGCGACGAACTCATAGCCGTGCGTGCCGGGCTCCTCGTTGACGAGATAGTTGATGTCGCCCTGGCGATAGACCGTGATCTTCTTGGTTCTGTGGCGCGCGACGGGCGCATAGCCCATCAGCTTGAACAGCGCGTGCAAGTCTTGCGGATTGGGATGCGCGTATTCGACGAACTCGAAGCCGTCGGTGCCCATCGGGTTGTCGGCAGTGATCGTGGCCGGCGGTGCATCGTGCGGAAACGGACCCATGGTGTTCTCCCAAATGGCTGCTGCCAGGAACTATCCTTCATGGGCCATGCAATGAGCGTGCAAACGAGACGGGCTTTGGCTATTCTATGCACGATCCGCGCATGAAACGGATGAAAGACGCATGATTTCTGTTGACGCCTTCGACCTCAGGATTCTCGGCGCGCTCCAGGACGATGGCCGCCTCACCAACCAGGAGCTCGCCGAGCTCGCGGGCCTGTCAGCCTCGCAATGCTCGCGGCGGCGGATGCGGCTGGAGGAGGAGAAGGTGATCGCGGGCTACCACGCCGACCTCTCCAGCGAGGCGCTCGGCTTCGGCGTGATCGCCTTCATCCAGGTGGGACTGGCGACCCACTCGCCGGACAATTCCAAGCGTTTTCGCGCGCTGGTGAACCGGATCGATGAGATCCAGGAGGCGTATTCGCTGACGGGCGATGCCGACTATGTGCTCAAGGCCGTGCTGCGCGATCTCAAGGGCCTGTCCAACCTCGTCAATGACGTGCTGATGCCGCACCAGAGCGTGGCGCATGTGCGCTCCTCGATCGTGCTTGATAGGCTGAAGGAGAGCTCGAAGCTGCCGCTGAAGGAGATCAAGCCCGGCTGAAATCGAGGGAACTATGGCATTCGCGCTGGCAACGCGATCTGCGATGATCGCAGCTCCAGTTGCGGAGATTCAACATGGCGCTCCAGCTGCGACCGAACTGCGAATATTGCGATTGCGACCTGCCGCCCGACGCGACCAATGCGCGGATCTGCTCCTATGAATGCACGTTCTGCGCGGACTGCGTCGAGACCAAGCTGTTCAATGTCTGCCCGAACTGCGGCGGCGGCCTCGCCCCGCGCCCGATCAGGCCGGCGCAGGAATGGCGGCCGGGCGTGTGCACGGCCAAGCAGGCGCCGTCGGACAAGCGGGTGCATCTGAAGTACAGCCTGGAGGATGTCGCGGCGCATTGCGCGCGGGTGCGCGACGTGCCGCCGGAGAAACGGTGATTTGGCCCGCTACTCCGCCGCCAATATCGTTCCTTCGACCTCGCCGAACCCGACGCGATAGCCGTTGCCCTGGCACCAGCCGCGCATGACGAGGCTGTCGCCGTCCTCCAGAAACGAGCGCTTGGCGCCGCCGGGCAGTTCGACCGGCTCGGTGCCGTTCCAGCTGATCTCGAGCAGGCTGCCGCGCTGGTTCTTCTCCGGGCCGGAGATGGTGCCGCTCCCTAAGAGATCGCCGACATTCATGGCGCAGCCCGAGGAGGCGTGGTGCATCAATTGCTGCACCGACGACCAGTACATGTACTTGAAATTGGTGCGGCTGATGCTGGCGGGCGCATTGGCACCCGCAGCGCGCAAGGAGACGTCGAGCTCGACATCGTAGTTCTGCGGCCTGGTCTGCTTGAGATAATCGAGCGGCACCGGCTGCTGCTCCGGCCCGTTCAGGCGGAACGGCTCCAGCGCCTCGCGCGTCACCACCCAGGGGCTGATCGAGGTCGCGAACGCCTTGGCGAGGAACGGGCCGAGCGGCACATATTCCCATTGCTGGATGTCGCGCGCGCTCCAGTCGTTGAGCAGCACGAAGCCGAAGATCATCTCCTCGGCCTGGCTCTCGGTGAGCATCCCGCCCATCGGCGACGGCTGACCGATCACGACGCCCATCTCCAGCTCGAAATCGAGCCGCTTGCACGGCGCAAAGCTCGGCAGCTCCGCATTCGGCGGCTTCAGCTGCCCGCGCGGCCGCTTCACCCTGGTGCCGGAGACCACGACGGTGGAGGCGCGGCCGTTATAGGCGATCGGCATATGCAGCCAGTTCGGCTGCAGCGCATTGTCCTTGCCGCGGAACATCACGCCGACATTGGTGGCGTGCTCCTTCGACGAATAGAAATCGGTGTAGCCGGAGACGGCGAAGGGCAGGTGGAGCTTCGCGTCGCGCATGAGAACGAAAGCGCGCGAGCGCAACTGCTCGTTATCGCGAAGCTCCGGATTGTCGTGCCGCAAGAGCTCGCTGATGCGCGCGCGGGTTTTCGACCAAACCTTTGGACCCAGATGCATCAAGGCGTTCAGTCCTCCTGCAAATGTGCCCGGATCGCCCGCACTGATCAGGCCATCTTGCTCGAGCTCCCAGAGATCGAGCACGTAGTCGCCGATCGCTACGCCGAGGCGCGGGGCACGGCCATCCTTGGTCGAGAACACGCCATAGGGCAGATTTTGGATCGGGAAGTCCGAGGCCGGATCGACGGCGATGAAGGAGCGGAGGCTGGGGTCGTTGGGGTGGGGCATTGGTTCCTGCCGAATGTTTATTCACAGTTTCTCCGCCGTCATTCCGGGGCGCGCGGAGCGCGAGCCCGGAATCCATATTCACAATCGTGGTTATGGATTCCGGGCCTGCGCCTTCGGCGCATCCCGGAATGACCAAGTAACTACGGCTTGCCCGGATCGAACCGCTTCTCCAACCCCTTCCAACAATCCGCGTAATCGGCCTGGAGTGTGGCGGCGTTCGCCGCGTGTGCCGTGACGCGCTGCGGGTAGCGGGTCTCGAACATGAAGGCCATGGTGCCGGTCAGCTTCACCGGCTTCAATTCGCCGTTGCTGGCGTGCTCGAAGGCGTCGCGGTCGGGGCCGTGCGGCAGCATGCAATTGTGCAGCGAGATGCCGCCGGGGACGAAGCCCTGCGGCTTGGCGTCGTAGACGCCGTAGATCAGGCCCATGAACTCGCTCATGATGTTCATGTGATACCAGGGCGGCCGGAAGGTATTTTCCGCGACCATCCAGCGCTCCGGGAAAATCACGAAGTCGATGTTCGCGGTGCCCGCCGTCTCCGACGGCGAGGTCAACACCGTGAAGATCGAGGGATCGGGATGGTCGAAGCCGATCGCGCCGACGGGAGAGAAGGTACGCAGATCATACTTGTACGGCGCGTAATTGCCGTGCCAGGCCACGACGTCGATCGGCGAATGCGGCAACGTGGTCTTGAACAGCGAGCCGCCCCATTTCACGTAGAGCTCGGTCGGCGTGTCCTTGTCCTCGTAGTTTGCCACCGGCGTCAGGAAGTCACGCGCATTGGCGAGGCAATTGGCGCCAATCGGCCCGCGCTCCGGCAGCGTGAAGGCGCCGCCATAATTTTCGCAGAGATAGCCGCGCGCCGGGCCGTTCGGAATCTCGACGCGGAACTTGACGCCGCGCGGGATCACCACGATCTCGCCAGGCTCGGCATCGATACGGCCGAACTCGGTGACTAGGCGCAGATTGCCCTGCTGCAGCACGAACATCAGCTCGCCGTCGGCATCGTAGAAATGCTGATCCACCATCGACTTGGTGATGAGGTAGACATGCGCGGCCATGCCGGCCTGCGTATTCACATCCCCCGCCGTCGTCATGGTCTGCACGCCCTGAATGAAGGTGACATCCTCCTTCGGCAGCGGCGTCGGATCCCAGCGCAGCTGCGCGATCGGCAGGTCGTATTCATGGCACGGCGCCGAACGCCACAGCCCGGCGTCGACCTTCTCGAAGCGGCCGGAATGCTTCACTGAGGGGCGGATGCGGTAGAGCCAGGAGCGCTCATTGCTGCCGCGCGGCGCGGTGAAGGGCGAGCCCGAGAGCTGCTCGGCATAGAGTCCGTAGGCGCAGCGCTGCGGCGAGTTGCGCCCGATCGGCAGAGCGCCCGGCAGCGCCTCGGTCTCGAAAGAGTTGCCGAAGCCGGACATGTAGCCTGGCGTCACCTGGGCCGAGCTGCGGATGATCTGATCAGGCGAGGTATTGATGTTCATGACTATCCTCCTCCTTGCAAGGCGGCCCACATTTCCTGATCGCGCTTGTCGGTCCAGATCACGGGGTCGTCGATTCCGGACGCTTCGTCGTAGGCGCGCGACACGTTGAACGGCAGGCAGTGCTCGTAAATGGCAAAGCTCGAGAATTTCGGATCCATCACCTCGCGCGTCGCCGCCATCGATTCCTTTAAGCTGCGGCCCCTGGCGACCGAGATTTCGGCCGCGCCATAGAGCGAGGTGACGAAGTCGCGCGTCATCGCGATGGCCTCGCGCACCGTGGCGGTGCCCTTCAGCGCATCGCCGCGGCCCGGCGCGATCGCCTTCGGATTGAAGTTGCGGATCTCGTTTAGCGTCATCGGCCATTCGCGCAAATGCGCATCGCCGCAATAACAGGCCGAGTGATATTCGATGAGGTCGCCCGAGAACATCACCTCTGCATCCGGCACCCAGCCGACGATGTCGCCCGAGGTGTGGCCGGCGCCGAGCTGCATCAGGCGCACCTCGCGCTTGCCGAGATAGATCGTCATCTCGCCTTCGAAGGTCAGCGTCGGCCAGGTCAGGCCGGGAATGCTTTCCGCATCCTGGAACAGGCGCGGAAAGCGGCCGTACTCGGAATCCCAATCCTGCTGGCCGCGCTCCGCAATCAGCCGATGAGTCTCCTGCGAGGCGACGATACCTTGGGCGTGATAGGCGGAGGCGCCCAGCACGCGCACGGCGTGATAATGCGACAGCACGACATATTTGATCGGCTTGTCGGTCACCGTGCGGACCCGCTCGATCACCTTGTTCGCCATGGCCGGCGTCGCCTGCGCGTCGAACACGAGGCAGCCATCGTCGCCGACGATCACGCCGGTGTTGGGATCGCCCTCGGCGGTGAAGGCATAGAGATCGGTGCCGATCTCGGAGAAGGTGATCTTTTTTTCCGCGAGATCGCCGGTGGATGCGAAGTTCTTCGCCATGAATTCGTCCTTACAGGGCTATTGTTGTTGCTGTTGTTGCTGTTGTTGCTGCTGACCATCGATCATGCGGCGCTTGGCGAGCCCGATCGCCTCGCGCAGCACGTCGATGTCGCCGATATGGTTGGCGAGGATCAGCACCAACGCCGCGTCGAAATCGGCGCTCTGCTCCTCGGTGAGACCGCGATGCGCCTCGACGATGGCACGGAAGGCATCGTCGGGGCGTGCGAAGTTCGAGCTGGTGGAGAGCGGCATGCCAAACCTCAATACAAACCTTCGGCTCGCGCCAGCGCCGCCGCGATCGCCGCACGCGTCGGATGACGGAAGCGCGCCGCGACATAACCGTCAGGCCTCAGCAGATAGGCGGCACCCGGCTCGGCGCCGTAGCGCTTTGCGACCAGGCCCGAGGGATCGGCAAATTCACCGTCGGCGCCAATGCGGATGCCCTTGATACCATCAGGCGCATCGATCGGCGCGCCATTGCTGAACGACAGCAGAGTGAAATCCGTTCCACCTTTGCGGAAGGCATCCGTCAGATAGATCGGCTCGCCGGCGGACGTTGCGGCGGGCGCGTCGAGCATCGAACCGCCGGGCGGGGGTCCACCGCGCCACGCATCCGCATCAAGCGAGGACAGCGGCGTATCGTAGCTGCACGGCACCGACAGCCGACCGCCATTGACCATGCGCTTGCCGAATTCGGTCTCCTTGGCGAGCGACAGCACCGCCTTGCGCAGCCGTGCCTCCTGATGCGAGTTCGGCGCCATGAAGTCGGTCGAGCGGGTGGATTCGCGGATGTTCTCGTCGGCCGCCATGCTGCGCTCGACATGGTAGCTCTCGAGCAGGCTCGCAGGCGATTTGCCGCGCAGCACGCGGTCGAGCTTCCAGGACAGATTCTCTGCGTCTTCGAGTCCCGAGTTCGCGCCACGCGCGCCGAAGGGCGAGACCTGATGCGCGGAATCGCCGGCGAAGATGACGCGGCCATGGATGAAGCGGTCCATCCGCCGGCATTGGAATTTGTAGAGCGAAATCCACTCGAATTCGAACTTGTCGTGGCCGAGCATGCGCGCGATCCGCGGCCGCACGTTTTCCGGCTTCTTCTCGAGAACCGGATCGGCATAGCGGTTGAGCTGGAGATCGATGCGCCAGACGTCGTCGGGCTGCCGGTGCAGCAGCGCCGAACGTCCGGCATGAAACGGGGGATCGAACCAGAACCAGCGCTCGGTCGGAAATTCCGCGGTCATCTTGACGTCGGCGATCAGGAACTGATCCTCGAACACCTGGCCGGCGAATTCCGCCCCGACCATCTGCCGCAGCGAGGAGCGCGCGCCGTCGCAGGCGACGACATAGCGCACATTCAGGCGGTAGGCGCCCTCGGGCGTCTCGATCGTCAGCAGCGCGGAATCGTTGCGCTGCTCGAGCGCCGTCACCTTGTTGCGCCAGCGCAGGTCGATCTCCGGCAGCTCGTTGATGCGATCGACCAGATAGGCCTCGGCGTAATATTGCTGGAGATTGATGAAGGCCGGCCGCTTGTGACCGTCTTCGGGCAGGAGATTGAACTGGTAGAGCTGCGACTCGCCGTGGAAAATCCGCCCGACGCTCCACACCACGCCCTTCTCGACCATGCGGTCGCCGACGCCGAGCCGGTCCCAATATTCCAGCGACCGTTTCGAGAAGCAGATCGCGCGCGAGCCCTCGCCGATGCGGTCGGCATCATCCAGCAGCACGACGCGCTGGCCGCGCTGGGCAAGATCGATCGCCAGCGACAGCCCGACCGGGCCCGCGCCGACGATCACGACCGGATGCGCCGCGGGGCTCGAGCCGGGGCGGTCCTGATCGGGGTGACGGCGGTAGCCGAACTGGGTCTTGGCTTGAGCGGTCTTGGCGTTCAGGGTTTTGGCGTGAGGGGTATTGGCCGGCGCCATACACGAACCTCGGCTCTGGTCAGGACAGGATCGATCTGCTAGATAGTCTCACGTGCAACTATTTTGGACCGGAGCCGGCCGGCCGTCAACTGGAATTCGGAGGCGCTCTCCTTGGCGAGGACATCCAGCGACATCGCGCTCAAAGCGCGCGCGGCCGACGAGGCGTCGGCGCGGCCAAAGCTGCGGCTCGATCTGTTCAAGTTCGTGCCGTTCCGCCTCAATCGGCTCGCCGCGGAGGTCAGTTCCGCGCTGTCGGTCGAGTATCAGGAACGCCACGGCCTCGACATTCCGGCCTGGCGCGTCATCGCCACGCTCGGCTTCCGCAATGATGCCTGCAGCGCGCAATACATTTCGCAATGCACCCGCACGCACAAATCCACCATCAGCCGCGCAGTGACGGCGCTGCTCAGCGACGGCCTGATCGAGCGGGTCGAGAACGAAGCCGACCGCCGCGAATTCCGCCTGCAACTGACCAGGAAGGGCCGCGCGCTCTACGAGGAGCTGTTCCCGCAATTGCTGCGGCGAGAGGACGAGATCCTCGCCTGCCTCTCGGCGCAGGAGCGCAAGCAGCTCTCGGCCCTGCTCGGCAAGATCGAGCAGAGCCTCGATCTGATCCAGACCAGCGAAGAGGCGGATGCGAAGCAGGCGTATTAGGGCGCCCCCCATAAGGCGCAGACGTCAGCTTTTGGGAGCCCGGTTGAGAAAGCTTGGTAGGACCGTGACGGCAGCGAGGTATATAGCGATGCTCCTTGTGGCGTTTGCCGCAACTCGCGCATACGCCGCTGACATAGGTTATCTGGCTCCCCCTGGAGTCGCGGCAAACGAGTTTCCCTCACCGCAGCGTCCTGTCGCACGGATCGTCAGCCCGCGCCGCTCCGCCGAAGAGCGCCGCGACGCCCTCAATGAGGCCGGTCAAATCGCACGCGCTCTTGAACTGAAACCAGGGATGACTGTCGGCGACATTGGAGCAGGCAGTGGCTACCACACGGTCAGGCTCTCGCACCTCGTCGGATCCGCCGGCTCTATCGTTGCCCAGGACGTCACGCGGGATTACCTCGTCGAACTCGCCAGGCGAACAAAACTTCTGAAGTTGACAAACGTGCAATTCGCGCTCGGCGAACCACACGACCCGCGTCTGCCCGCTTCCTCGCTGGACGCCGCAATCCTTGTGCATATGTATCACGAGATAGCCCAACCCTATGCCTTTCTCTACAATCTTGCGTCCGCCTTGAAGCAAGGTGCGCGGGTCGGAATTGTCGATCTTGAGCTTCCGACGTCGAAGCATGGCACGCCAATTGAGCTCTTGCGCTGCGAGTTGACCGCCGTCGACTATCGCGAGATCGCCACATATAAGCTCGCAGGGGGCGGAGGATACCTGGCGGTATTCTCTCCTCCGGAGCTAGCGGCTCGAAAATCTCCCCACGATATCGTTGCTTGCGGGGATCCTGCCGGTGCTCGTTGACATCGCGCCCGCCTCCCGTCTCAACCCATCCGACGAACTCTACGAGGAGCTGTTCCCGCAATTGCTGCGGCGAGAGGACGAGATCCTCGCCTGCCTCTCGGCGCAGGAGCGCAAGCAGCTCTCGGCCCTGCTCGGCAAGATCGAGCAGAGCCTCGATCTGATCCAGACCAGCGAAGAGGCCGACGCCAAGCAGGCGTATTAGGGCAGGCTGTCGCGAGCGGTTAGTAGATGAGAGGCGAAATGAATAGCCAAGAATTCGTTGAAGCCATCAAGCGCTATGTGAAGGATGCCGCAATCGAAGATACAATAGCCGGTCTGAAGAACCCTCCGGGTAGGAGTGTGCCGCTCCGAGAGCGGGCGTGCTCGGATTGGTACAACGGCCTACGACCGGAAGACGCTGATAACGTTAATCGCGTGATCGCGACATCAGTCCATCAAGCGCTGTTCGGGCTTCTTGCAGTGCTCGATGGCGTACGAACCATTGACGACGAAGCGGGACGGTTCGAGCTGACTTATGTTGGCGCGAAGCGGATCTTGCTCAACGATCAACAGGCCATTGGTCTACACGACCTCCTGAACGCCCCGAACTGAGCTGGTGGGTAGAGCGCCAGCGAAACCCATCCTACGAGCTGTCATTCCGGGGCGCCGCAGAGCGGCGAACCCGGAATGACGGCGACACCATCACCTCGCAAACGACCGCGTCGGCGGCAGATGCAGCGCCCAGGCATCGACCTCATCGCTGGCGCGCGGATAGATCTCGGTCACGATCGGATCGTGGCCGGGGATGAACCTGTCGGGATGGCCGGCGAGGCGCTCGATCGTGTCCCAGCCTTGCGCCATGTCGCCGACATTATAAACGATTGGGAACGGGCTCTTGCGCTGCAGATTGGCGTAATAATGCGCGGCATCGGAGGCCAGCACCACGGCGCCGCGCGCGGTCTCGACCTTCACCACCTGCAAGCCGTCGGAATGGCCGCCGACGCGGTGCACGGTCACGCCGGGAGCAACCTCGCCATCGCCGGAATAGAAGGTGACGCGCTCGCCATAGACGTGGCGCACCATCAGCGTGACATGCTCGACCGAGAACGGGTGGCGCAGCAGGCCGTTGCACATGCAGCGTCCGGTCGCGTAGGCCATCTCGCGCTCCTGCAGATGGAAGCGCGCGTTGGGAAAGCGGTCGAGATTGCCGGCATGGTCGTAATGCAGATGTGTCACGATGACGTCACGAATGGCTGACGCCGCGACGCCGAAACGCTCTAGCGCATCGACGGGATTGAGCGTGAGCTTGCGCGCCCGCGCGCTCGCCTCCTCGGCGTTGAAGCCGGTATCGACCAGAATGTCGCGGCCGTGCCCTCGAATCAGCCAGACGAAATAATCGAGGTCCTGCGCCGCGCTGTCATGCGGGTCGGGCAGGAGGAAGTTCATGTGGGGGGTGCGCGGCGACATCGTCGCATAGCGCAGGGCGTAGATCTCGTAGACGTTTCCCATGGGCTCGCTTTTTTTAGAGTTGGATCTAGGACGATCGCGCACACCAAGCCACCACCGGCAGGAAAGGTCAAACCCGGAGGCGAGGCTGCAATGTGAGATCGATCACGTCTTCACCCGCCCTGGCCGCGCTAAGGTCCGCCGGACAGCATCGAGGTACCGAGGACCGTCATGACAACACCATCCATTCCTCTCGCGGCATGCCCATCCGCTGCGGTCCATCATCGGGATAAGGTCGAATCTCCAAGCGGTTGACGCCCTCCGTCCCCGGTTTGATAATGAGGTAAGCGTAAGTTAAGGTCGCCGCGGCGCAAGCTGGAACGGCGCCTTTTGGCTGGACCGCGCTGATTATGAAAATTCGCTTCTTTATTCTTCTGCCCTTGCTGATCTCGCTCGTCCCGACGGCCCCCTCGCTTGCGGCCGGCGACCGTTTTGCGCTGGTCATTGGCAACGCCAAATATCCGGATGCGGATGCCCCGCTGAAGGAACCGATCAACGATGCGCGCGCCGTCGCCGACGAGCTCAAGCGCGACGGCTTTTCGGTCGAACTCGGCGAGAATCTGACCGGCGACGCCATGCGCCGCGCCTTCGACAAGCTCTACGGCAAGATCAAGCCGGGCTCGGTCGCGCTGGTGTTCTTCTCGGGTTTCGGCATCCAGTCCGCGCGCCAGAGCTACCTGCTGCCGGTGGATGCGCAGATCTGGACCGAGTCCGACGTGCGCCGCGATGGTTTCAGCCTCGAGACGGTCCTCGGCGAGCTCAACACCCGCGGCGCCGGCGTCAAGATCGCGCTGGTCGATGCGTCCAGGCGCAACCCGTTCGAGCGCCGGTTCCGCAGCTTCTCAGCGGGCCTGACCCCGGTGATCGCCCCGAACGGCACGCTGGTGATGTACTCGGCGGCGCTGGCCTCGGTGGTTTCGGACGCCGGCGGCGACCGCAGCCTGTTCGTCCAGGAGCTGCTGAAGGAAATCCGCGTTCCCGACCTGATGGCCGAGGAGACGCTGAACCGCACCAAGATGGGCGTCACCCGCGCCTCGCGCGGCGAGCAGGTGCCGTGGATTTCCTCGTCATTGGCCGAAGATTTCTCGTTCATTCCGGGCGCCGGCGGATCGCGTCCGGCAACGCCGCCGCCCGCGCCTCCCGCCGCGCCGGCCGTCGTCGCCAAC
>NZ_JADYVF010000017.1:0-119514 GCF_020193625.1 Bradyrhizobium sp. IC3123
ACCCTGATTCCGCACGTCGTAAGGTTTTGTCCATATGACCTTCTCGCTGTTCGCTTCTGGCTCGATGATCGGCAGAGGAACAGGAGGACGCTAGGACCCCGCGTCCACTTTGGCACCTACCTACTCTTGTAGTGGACCTGCCATCGTCTGCATGGCACTCGCGATCGACGCGCCCACAGGCTCGTTACGGCTTGTGATTAGCGTAATTGTCCGATTTCGCGGCACTTGAGCCGGCACCACCAACCCATCGAGAGCGTCAATCTGCAGCGCTGGCGCGGCAGGGACAGCGCCGATCCAGTCCCAACCGACCGGCGCCGAGTCGCGCCCGCGCTGCTTCCGGCGTCGGAGAACCGACCCTGGTAGCCGCACTGTCATGCTTTTTCGGGCACGGACACCCGGTCCGCTTGTGCCGGGGGAGATTGACGACCTTTAATTTAGGGACGCGTGTGGTCTTTCAAGCGATCGCTTCCATGCCTCCCGTCTTACCGGCAACATTCTCGGGCTCCGTCATGAGCGGCAGCGTATAAGCCTTTTTCATGCAGCGGATCGGTTTAGACTAGTATGCTGGGCATCTCCAATTTCTCCGCGAAGGTAACGAACCAGGGTAGAAAGTAGCGGACGATCCAACCAATTCAGGTAGGTGATTGGCAGTCGTACTAAGCCTACAACTTGGCGGCACCCTAGAGGGGCGAAGTGTCAGCATTCATACCGAATGGGGCAAGGCTGGTGCCAAGGTTAGCGGCGCGTGGCAGGACAGCGCTTTCCAGGGATTGAGCGCCGAGTCACGTCGCCGTTAACCCTTGACGTCCCTGGCGCGGTAATGGCGCGGTAGGGACAGCGTCTTTGAAGGCTTGCCCACTAGTACAGTAGGTGCCCTGCGGTCCCTCTCGGCAATACCACTTAGTAGCACCGCGAGCGGCTTGGCCCTCACGGGAGCAGAGGTGGCCAGCGACACAGAGGCTTGCGGCATCTGCCAGGAACAGCGCTTTCAGGGTTTCACTACCCGATCGCCGAGCCATCCCCTAGTTTGGCTAGCATGGCGGCTAGCAGGAGCAGCATCGGATTCTTTCCATGGCGCCAGTCGCGTCTGCGCTGCTCTCCGCGTTCTGCAACAACTCTTTTCCAGTCCGATGATGTTTTTATGTAGGTTATAGCCAGTGGTTTGATGACCATCGAAATGGCTGCTTTCGCGCATGAGAGCTCGTGCGCTTGTGGCCTACAATGTGCGCCGGATCCGCGTCCAGCGCGGTATTCCGCAGGAGCAATTGGCCTACGATGCAGGTGTTGATCGCTCCTACATGAGCGGACTAGAGCGCCAACAGGCGAACCCTACAATCGATCTTCTCGATCGGCTTGCCGAGACGCTCGGCGTTGCTGTCTCTGAGCTGTTTGTTCGGCCAACCAAGGGGGCGCCGCCACCCGCTACCTTACCTAAAGGTCGCAAGCCGAAGCCGGCACGCCGCAAAAGGACATAGCCCCATTACAGCACCGAGCTGTCGGCGCAGATCTTCTGCGGTACTGACCCAGTATCAATGGCGCGACGTGGATTTTATGCACAGCCTACCCTTTATACGCGGGAATCCCCCTATGGACATCGAGTAATGTGATGGATGTTCATTCTGGCGCCGGAGCAGACAGTGGCGGCTCAAGACGACGAAGTTCCTTTAAACGCCATCCGCGCTTTTGTGACCGTCGCCCGCGAAGGCAGCGTCACGCGCGCCGCCACCACTTTGAGAACAACACAGAGCTCAGTCAGCCGCTATTTGTCCGTCCTGCGGGACTATCTTGGTGCTGACCTGATCGAGCGGCGTGGACGGCGCAGTGATCTAACCGAGTTCGGGAGGCTATTCGCAAACGCAGTCTCTGAACCACTCGAAACGGTCGGCTTCACCGCGAAGAGAATGCGACGCCGCGCGGACGCAGGAACCAATCGGATTGTCGTCCGTACGTCACTATCGACCTTTGCTTCCTCATTTCTGATTCCAAATCTGCAGACGTTCTCTTCTGAAGTGGGCGACGTTATCGTGGACGTCGTGAGCTCGCTCTCGCCGCCGGCATCTTCGGATGATTTCGATATTTTGATTACACGCGATCTTTCCATCGTCGAACCCGCCGACAGTTGGGAGATCTACAATGAGGAGCTGGTGTGCGTGGGCCCGCCAAATCTAGTCGCAGGCAGAGAGTTTTCGATTGTTCGGTCAACGCCGATACTGAACATCACATCACGTCCTGACATCTTGCCGACGTGGCTGAGGGCGATGAACATGTCCTCAAACGATATACGACCGGGCGCGCGTTACGATCACAATTATCTTGCTCTGCCGGCAGTCATGACAGGAAAATGCCTTCTTGTCGCACCTGAAATCATCGTCAGTGATCTGGTGCGAGGTGGCGCTTTGCAAATCATACCCGGCTCGCGCGCTCAAAGTGGCATGCAGTATCGGGCGTATGCGGTGGATCGCAGCGAGAATCCCGAGATCGCTCGTTCTTTTTGCCGGTGGGTTGCCCGCCTTTGCAAGAAGGCGGCGTTAGCGCAGCATACCTGAAATGTCTCTCTGGATGTCTCAATCAGTCTGCCAGAGTTCGTTGTACCGCCTCAATCCAGAAGAGCACTCAACCTGAGGGACTATCCGAGCAAAACGGTCAGAGTCTTCCGGCGAAGATAATGTCTCTGTTGCACTGACCCCGACGACAGAGGACGGAGTGATAGATCGGAACGCAAACACCTCATCCTACAGCCAATCGAGCGATGCCAGAAGTAGAATTCGTTGCACAGACAGAGACGATGCCATTTGTCGCGCCTCAACTCATGAACTGTCATCCCTGCCGATGCCTTTTTCGAACAATGCTCGGCAGCGAAGGCGCATGAGTCGCCGCCCCAGCTTAACAAGCCGAATGGTTCGGCTGCGCAGATCGTCTGTCTTCCAGCCGCGCTCGGCGATACGATGACTTCCAAAAAGACCTTGCGCGATTTGGCGATAGCTATTTCCTTGCTGCCATCCATCCACTGCGCGTAGCGCAAGAATCAGCCGACGCTGCTTCAAAGTAGGGAGAGCAAGAGGAGGCATTCCGAGCGGCCGACGCTCGAGGGCGAGCCAAAGCCGACGCGCGGCCCCCAAGCGAAGCTCGAAATTCACGTCGAGCGGCAGATCAACGAGGACAACAGATCCACTCGCCGGAAGCTCGCGTAGCCAAAGGCGATGCCTCGTGCCCCCGAGTGGCACGATCGCATGCCATCCATCCGGCGCACGACGAAGCTCGCTGCCTGGCAGATTCTCGAAATCGAGCTGGCAGCTTTCGGACGCAATGTAGCTGGCCGCCCGCACACTCAGCACGGTCGACAGCACCTCGGGTGCCCAGAAGACCGCTTGCTTGTCGAAGGTCTTTTGCGGATCAGCAGGAAAACGAGAGCCCCCACTTGCGTCGGAACTCGCCCGCCGCTGCGCTTGAACGTTCGCGGCGAGATAACCGCTCATATTCCTCTTGGTAGTCGCGATCCCGGCGCAGCCACTCCCATGCCAGGTCAGCAACATCTGCCTTCTCGAGGCCGCTGTACGCTTCCTCAGATCTCCAGTCAGTGTCCGGCATCGCATCTTTCCCGCAAAATCTTCACCGCGGTGAAATGCAGCCGATGATTGTGGCGCTTTCCGGCTGCTTGCGTACGTGTGCGCATCGCGCACGTACTTAATCGATGGAATTATCAACTTTTGCGATTGCTAGGAATTCCGGCGATCCTCATATCCGCTCTGTTCATTGTTTTGGCCAACCGCCACCTAGCAGATCGCGATAACCGTGGCCCGCAAGCCACTTGGCCCGAGCCAGATGACTTTCGAACGTGCGTCGCGTGCGATCCGGTTCAACGGTCGGGTCGAGCCCAAGCACAATGCGCGCGATTTCGCGCCAATCTGCCTTGTCAGCGTCCGCATCAAGAAGTCGCATGTAGGCAACAGCGTGCTCCTTGTCATATGACGTGAGCTCGTCCACGCTGGGCGCCAATTCTGCGATCTTCGGCTCGCCTGGCACTACCTAAAACTCCTACCAAGCTGAAAAATCGAAATCAGAGCAACGATAACTAGTTTGAGGTTGTTTTGATACCTACCCAATTGTCGCACGCCAACCTCCCTTTCGCGCCAAGATGGCAATCGCATATCGGCCCACAGTGACCTGGTGGCTCCATCCTGCGCTTTCCCTCATCGCAGTCCATACTCGAAGTGACTGCAGTTTTGCCCTGTAACTAGGTTGTCCTTGCTGCTCCTGGCGGAATGGCTTGGCGGCCCATGGTGAGTGGCCCGCTCGCACTCGTGAAAGGCATGGCCAGAACGTGTCAACTGGAGAATATCTGTTACCTTTTCGTGCCCCGGCTGAACGCTCGTCCTGTCTAGTCGCGGTCCTGGGGAAAACGCCGCAGGTAACCTCTGAGCCCGACTTCCTCCTCTGGCAAGCTATTGGCCCTCGAGAACGCTTTTGATGGTCGACGAGAAGACGCACGCGCTAACGGCGTCTGCATCTCACCGTTACCTGATTCCTCGAAGCGATTCGGGAGAACCGCCACCGTTTGGGTGCGAGCTTATCGTAATAGTCTGGCTATAACCAGTGGTTTCATAATCATCGGAATGGCTGCCTTTGCGCATGAACGCTCGTGCGCTTGTGGCTTGGAATGTGCGCCGGATCCGCGTAGAGCGCGGCATTCCGCAGGAGCAGTTGGCCTATGATGCCGGCATCGACCGCTCATATATGGGGCGCATTGAGCAGAAAAAAGAGAACCCGACTGTTGATCTCCTGGACCGTATCGCCGCGACGTTGGGTATTCACTTGTCCGAATTGTTCACTGAGCCGCCCAAGGGTGCAATGCCCCCCAAGCCGATGTCCAGAGGACGCAAGCCGGCACGGCTTCGCCGGAACAGGACGTAATTGTCGAGAGAGCCATGTTTCAGCTAAAGACGGGAGCAGGCGAAACGGAGCGGCCACGTGCTCCCTTCGATCTAGGGCCGCCAATTGCCATCGCCCGCCCCAGCCGATGCCGCGCCAGCACGGTTCCGCTTAGCGCCCCGCTCCCCCCGGAGCGGCGTATTATATAATGTGAGTATCCTCGAAAAATGAACGCTTGCGCCGCTCGCGTAAACCTACGGACAACCGCTCAAGCCTGAGGTTTCCGAAGAGTCTGTTTGGAATTGTGGTCGGAGTGTCGGGTGCGGTTCGGGATCGCAAGGCCCAACAAAGAGACTTCCGCAATGAAGGACTTGCTACCCTGGCCTGTTGCGCAAGAGCATGGGAGCAGACCCGTTCTCCAGAGCTGTCGGGCGGAGGATCAAGCTGGTGCTCGAGGATGGTATCTTCCGCTGGCCGAAGGTCGAGCATGGTGCGATGCGCTTGCCGAGAGGTAATTGTAGACGCTGCTGAGAATCTCGACTGGCAGCTTGTTCTTGGAGACACGTAAGACGCCGGCACGAACGCGACCGGGATAGTTTCTGCCGGCCCTGCGCGATGTGAATCAAAATCATCGGATGCGTCGCCGGATGGGCGAATATGCTGAATTGGTAGTGAGCAACACCCGGACTTACTTTCCGAGACGATGAGGGCGATGCCGCTCGGTAAGCAAGAGCCAACGGCTGTATCAGATCATCAAAAATGCAGCGGCATCGGTTTGGCCGGAGAGAGAGCGATGCCTGAAGATGAAATGCAGTTGGGCCTGGAAGAAGTCGAGGAGGCGGCAGCTGCGCCCGTTAGCCGGTCCCGGGGAAATAAGAAGCGGGGCTCCGCTCGACGTCGCAGCGCCGCAACTTGGTCTTGGGTCACCAGGCGTCTTACGACATCCGGAGGTGCAGACAATCTCAGGCAGCCTTTGCAGCCCTTGATTTCGGCCGCTTCACGTGCGGTACGCCGGCGTCAATCGCACGCTGCTCCATCGCCCAATGAGGACTGCCGATTTTGTTGGCGAGGTACGGCTCAGTCGCGCGATTGTCCCAGATTACGATGTCGCCTGATTTCCCGTTCCAGCGCACCGTATTCCGCGGCGCGACAAGATACGACTGCAGCCGCTCAAACAGTCTTTGACTAGGATAGCGCTGCAGACCGACGAAGTTCTGCACGGAGCGTCCGAGCCAGAGCATACGTTCGCCGGTCTCGGGATGAACACGAACGACCGGATGTGTCGTTTCGTAGATCGTTCCGGTGGATACGCCGCCCCATGGCCGCTTGTTGGATTCGGTGGCCCCCTCTGTCGGAGTGAGATCGGATGCGACGAAGCTCACAGCCCAGAGGTTATCTGCAAGCATCCGCAGGGGATCGGGAAGATCAAGATAAGCTGCCGCCGTGCTCGACCAAGCGATGTCCCCGCGAAAAGGCAGGATCGATGCATCCCGCAGCACTGAAGTTGTTGCGCGGCCGGCACTGAAGACGACCTCATCCTTCACCTGGTCGATATGACTGCGGGCGCGATCAGGCACCGTCTTCCCAACTATTAAACCTCCCCTTGTGTCCACCATGGCGGGATTCGGTATCAGTGAGCCGAGCCGAAGCAAAAAACGCTGTTGCTGGGCATCATCGAAATCTCCCTGATCACGGAAGAAGATGACCTTATGCTCTAGCAGCAGCCGGTAGAAGGCTACGATGACCTCGTCTGGCAAATCCTCCGACAGCGTACTATTCTTGATTTCGGCACCAAGCCGGTCCGCGTGCTTGACGATGTCTGCTCGCGGGATGACGTTATCAACAGTCATTGTGCCACACATGTCGGCGCCTCTCTCCGTGGATGTCTAAACAAGCCCCGTGTTTGGTGGTCGTGCCTGGCGACAATCCCGCCAAGGCGGTCTTGAGGACACGGATCCGAATTGTCTGAGCGTGGGTCATCACTCCCCACAATTAGGCGGCTGATTTTTGATACACACCACCAGCATCTTAGGATCTCACTCCCTCTGCGCGCCGATGCGTCCAGTGCCGTTCCCATCGAAGGACACTCGCATATCGGGCCACCAGATCGATTTGCTGCCTGATCAACAGTGCAGATCATAGACGCAATCCATGTCCAGTCCATGAAACGAAACCAGCTTTCTTTTCGAGCTTGCGTAACGTTCGCCTCGTCTCAGAACTCGTGCTTGAAAAATCTGCGAAGGACAATTGCGTCGTCACCTCACGCGACCGGCATGGCCTCATCCGCCAAGAATTGAACTCGTTCGCGGCCTGCGCTCGCGAAGCGGATACGACAGGACGCCTCGCCTCGGTAAGCTAATTCTATCTTAAGGCGTATATTATATCTACAACAACCCCAACGAGTCCGCAATCACTTCCTCGCGACTTGGAGTTGTCCAATGCGCGTCGTCTTTTCATCGGCTGGTTGATTGGGTTGTTCTTCTTGCCGAGCAGGAAAGTCGCGCAAAATGTGAACGCTGCAACTCCCATTGCAGCTAAACAACGGACTCAATCCCTCGATTTGCGAAATCTGCGCGTGTCACCGAATGCAGGTCGTCAGGGCTGTGACCTACGTACCTGGCTCTGTCCGGAGGCGTAGATTTTCCTTACGGCGCGCAGCTTGTTTTAGCTTCCTGGCAGTTGACCGCACAAAATAGAGACAGAGCGCGGCCCCCGGAGGAATACCGTGCGCCGCCGAGACAATGCAGCGACTTCGCGCTCTCACATTGCCAGCCGCAAGTACTGTCAGGCTATTTTTGCCCCTATCGGCAGCACGAGGCTGAAGGCAGCGCCTGATCTAAGATCATGAGCCAGGATCCAACTTCCTAAGATCGCCCTGCTTTCGTCTAATGGCCTTAAGGCGCGTGAACATGATCACACACGCACCAAAAATGCGGGATTTCAGAGAAGACGATGAAAGAATGCACCAGCTGCGCAACAACGCGCCAACGCGAACGAGCCATCATGCAAGATGCGCATCGCCGCAACAAAGATACTTTTCAAGAACCTGAGATTCGTCACAGGCCGCAGTAAACTCCGTTAAGCTTGCTTGCTTGTGTAGAGAAGCCGCTTGTAAGAGCTGCTAGATGGCGCAAGCTATGCGACAAACGAAGAGCGAAGTCTGAACTTGATCGCCGGCGCCCAGCAGGATCTGCGATGCAAGCAGCCGACGCTTTGCCGGTCTTCTCGCCCTTTCCGTTCGCTTGCTCCGGGTTGGCTCGCCGATCAGGTCAGGCGCAACGTGTTTTATCACGTCGCCCCCTTGCGCCCGATCACAACGAGCCTTCGTGCAGGGCCCGCTCCCGAAGATCCAGCGAGTTTCCAGCACTCTCCGCGCGATCCGATCCGAAGTCAGCACCGCGCGGCATGTAGCAGCCGGAGGATCTCGACCGGCCGGAGTGACAGTTCGCGACAGTTGCTCAATGGTTCTAATCCGTCAACGCGACATCGCAAGGCTTGATATTTTTTCCTTGAGCCTCCGGCGCGCTTTCGTCCCACCAGCTAGAATAGTTTACTCGAACTTGCGCTGGTCGCCGTCTCTGCCCACCAAATCGCCCAGGTTCTTTGCGGGTGCTTGGTCAATCGCCGGATGCCACTATGATCCCGCTTCGCGAGATCCGCTGGCCAACCCTGAATTGATTCCGTTTACGACAAATGCCGTTTCGCGCGCTTAGCCGTTCCGGGTCAGCTTCCACGACAGCGCGCTCCCTGAATGGTTTCAGTTCGCGGGCGCTTTGCTGATGGATTCGGATCGGCGTGCTTAATCCTGTTTGGTTGGGCCGGTAGGTTCGCCGGCACCGCTACTTTCGGATGAAGATCGACGAGAGCCTTGCTGTAGCCACATCGAGGGAGCACTGGTCAAGGCGTTCTGCCCAACTTGCCTGAGAACTTCGACGGACGTCTCGCCGCGAGAGGCGGCTTCTAGAATTTTGGAAGCGACGTGCGCTCGGATGCCGGTCTCCTCACGCGACAGCCCCTTGCACACTTCATCCAGAATTCGACGGAGACAGGCGGTGGTTTCGGAGTTGAGCATAGAAGGTCTCCTCCAATGGAGCGGTGCAATGACTGCACAGCACGGCGAATTTCACGACATAAATACTATCAACTGCCAATGTGAACGGCGATGGAAATGGCTCTTAAACATCTTCACTTAAGGTTGCATGATCATACAATGAAGAACGTCGCGCGTCATCAAGTCCGGTGTCTTTAGCGAAGATTACCGACATACTCGGGTAAGTCGTTCGATAGCCTGATGGTCTTGTCCGCGCTAAGCTGGGCCTCGTGGTTGAACATGTCAGCTCGTGGCGCATCATCAATGATCGGCGACTTATTCGATGCCGTGAACCCGACAAGCTCTGTCGATGACGCTAGACTAGTCCGCGCGCGCCATCCAGTTCACGTTCTGAGTAGATTTCTGCGCACTCTGCACCCAGCTCGAGCGCGGGAGCGCCTCCTCAGTTAGCAGCACCGAAGAAGATCACGGCTCTACTCCTGATTAAGGCTCTAATCCTGGCCAGAGTTCAGCCTTCTGATCGAATTGATCAGCCAAGCCCGGCGCGCCCCGGCATGACGCGCAATCGAATCAAGGACCGCCGCCGTCATCCGATCCTCGAAGGGAATTCCGGCAACTCCCCCGCAGGACCTTGAGTGACATGTCCTCAAGGATAAGTTTACGAAGCGTTCCCAAGAAAATCGACTTGGTTCTGCCGTAGGGCGACGAGCGCCGAGCTTCCAGCGTGACGGCCTCCTTATAGCGTCTTCAAATACTCTAGAAGCGCCCGCCGTTCGGCGTCGGTTAATTCTGGCCCGATGACCCCAGGCGGCAGCTTCGTTACGTCCGTTTCCTTGCCCTCAAAAGAATGCCCGCGATTGCTATTCCCAAGCAAAGATACGTTGAAGTCCGTCAGCCCGGCCGCGCAGGCGTCGTTCGCTCGTACTTTCGCAACGAGCCCGACGTCAACAGGATCGAATTTGCGGCTGCCCACGCAGAAAGAGCTCGGCCGCCGACCCTGCGGCAATAACATGTCCTTCAGCGTCGGCACGGATCCGTTGTGCAGATACGGAGCCGTTGCCCAGACGCCGTCCAACGGACGCGCCCGGTATTGAGGTTCAAGGGCAAGGACATCTTCGTCCTTGCTGTTACGGCGCACCCGCGCCCCAACGTATGCTCGCGGGTTTTGGCAATTCTTCCTCGGCCCCCACATCTGCTGCTTGGTGTTTTCGGAGGAGTTGTTCGCGAGGTTCCATTGATCGATCGTCTTGCCCACGACATCCATCAGCGCGAGCACAAATAAGGGGTTTGGCGCCGCATCGGCCGGAAGGCCGCATCCCCAGGCTTTGTTCAGGTCATCGATCGGATTGAGGCCGAGTGAGGCAGGTAAGTGAACACGCCGAGTTGTCAGGACATTGGATTGTTGGCGATCAGTGCCGATCGCGTTCACCGGCAGCTGAGCGACGTTGAAATAGTGGCGTCCGCCGATCTCCACCCAATTCTTCTCGCCCTTGACAGAGCGATCTGGGTTCTCCGGCTTCCAGAACGAATCTTCCGGCCACTTTGCTTCGAATGCGGGATCGTTGACGGGCCCTCGGTGGCATTCAAAGCAGTGCGAGCGATAAAGATCGCGACCTTTCTCAACGAGTTTCTCGTCAATGGCCCAGGCCGGGTCGCCTCGGAACCTGTCCTGCGCATCCTTCCATCGTGGCGCGACAAGCCCGTTAAATTTCCTGCCGCTTGCCTCAGCCGACGAGAAGGGATCGGTACCGCGCAAAAGCTCCTCAAAACGCGCAATGTCCGCTAGATGGATGGATGATTCAAATAGCGGCCGTCCCGGCGCCGGCGCCCTCATATTGATTTTCGCGCTGACGCCGAGCGCTTCGCCTGAATTGCGAACAAGCTCGTTGAGAACAGAGGCGTCATACTGCGCCCAAAGGAAGTACGGCGTGTCCCAGATTGGCGGAAAACTCACAGGAGCGTCGTTGCGCGCGAAGTTGCCCTTCAGGAGCGGATCTGGGAGTTCTCCGCTCGCTGGATCGAGAAAATTCGTGTAGAAGACCTGGTTGCCGATCCGGTTCAAGGCATCAAGCCGACCGAAACCCTCGTCGAGGTTCGTCACTCCCTGCCTCGTCAAAAGGCTATCGTTTGCGGCCTTTTGCTTCTTGATCTTTTGAAGTGCGCGCTCCAGATCACCTCGAAGCTTCTTGCGGTCGACGCTTCGAGCTTCAATGCTTTCCAGCCGGTCGGCGAAGCGCTCAAACCGCCACGGCAACATCAGCGTATAGCCGATCGATAACCCAATGACCCGTTCAACCTCGCCAAGATTGACCATCGCGGGCCCACCATCGTAGCGAATGCTGACATTCTTGTACTCGAGATGACCTGTATGACAGGCGGCGCAGGTTAGTCCGATCTGATCTTCGTAGAAATCTCCCGTTGTCGGGTCGACGCCCCCTTTCAGGATCGCGAACCCCACAGGCAAACCATTTGCATTGTCAGGCATGCTCGCTGTCCAAGTGGAGCTAGCGCCCTTGGCGTCCTCCTGGTAGCCGTACGCGGGTGAGCTAGCGTCAAAGTCCTTTGAGCTCGGACTTGGGATGAAACCAAGGCGACGCAGATACTCGTTGTCCGTCAGGCTCGTGTAGCGGACCGACAACTCAGGACGTTCTAGAGCCAGGAACCATCTATAGGGCACAGGAATAGTCGCCGTGCCTTGGGACGTGTGGTGGAACCAGTAACGCTGCCGCGCACTCCAGTTCTGCGGCAGCCAGTATGCGCTATCGATCTTCGATGGGGCGGGCAGCGTCGCGGGCAGCAATTGGGCAACCAGATTTGCGTCATTCTTGACCTTGAGCGCCGCATCGCGAAGCTTCTCCGGTACGAAATACGCCATCCCTATTGACGCCGCCACGACGAACACAATCGCGAACAAGAGACCGACGACATGAGGCCACCGCCTCACCACGCCACCCACCCAAAGGTTGAACGAACGTGCCCCCATCCCAAAATTCTCCTTAATCTCAGATGCGCCTGCCGCCGCGCGAGCGCGCCGGCCAGCGATGGCGCTTATTACTTGTTCAGCAATTGGCTATTGATGAAGGTGACGACGTCGGTGGTCTCGGCTGCCGCGCGTCGCGTTATGGTCGCGGCCGCTGGGCCACCATGCAGGAATGAGGGGAACCAACCGAAATTGCGAACATTCCAGTCTTCTTTCGGTAGAACGGCTCGGTTCACGCCTGACACCGCGAAGCCTTGCACGTTCCTGGCCAGCGACTGGGCGGTTTCGGTGTGACAGCTCACGCAGTCCGTATTGAAGAAATGACTCTTCTTCGTGTCGGCAATGACATTGACGATCTCGAGTACGCGGCTATTTGGCACCTTGGCATCGATGAAATCGGCTGTCGAAACACCCTTACGATTGGCAAGCGGCAGAGGAGGATTCTGTAGCGCCGCGTGGCGACACGTCGTTGGATTCTGGTTATTCGTGACAGGCCGCGGGACCACGTGCGTCTGGCCTACGATGCTAAACATCTGCGCGGCATGAAGGCCGTCGAGCGTCGGGCCAGGCACTGGTATCAACCCGGCCTGCGGGACCCTCAGCATCGAGACGAAAACCCAGGGTTCGGGCGGCGAAATCCCCATGACAGCCATGGTGTTGAGGCGCTGCGGCGAGAGATGCTTTTCCAGCAAAGCTTTGAGGGCATCACGAAACGGTTTTGCGGATGCACCGATAAGGCCCGGGTGCACGTTCATGTCACCGGTAGTCGAGACCTTGACATTGCCGAACTTTCCCGCCGCAAGTTGATCACGCAATGATGCAACGTCACGAACGATTGCCTTGAAAGCTTGATCGTCAGGTTTAAATCGCGGGAATGGCCCACAACCATCAAGAGGTGAATCAGGCTCGAGGTTGAAACTGAAGATAAGATGACCGGCAGTGTCATGGACCTTCAATCCCTGGGGTCCATTGGTCACCGGCTGAATGATCAGGCGGATTTGCGGTTGCCGGCCAAACTGGGCGATGACATCAGTAGATAATCCCGGGGCTCCCGGATCGATCCGGATGCCCGCAACGAACCAGGCATCGATCTTTTTCACGATATCAGGCAGCTGAATGCGGCGTGTGCCCGAGTCCGGCACGCCTTCGCGTTCTGGATTTTCGGCGTTTGCAATGAAACGCGAAAAATCCTCATCGGACAAAAGCCGCTGCGGAGCCCCAGTGGGGCCGGCGAGGTCGGACATCGCGATCAGATTGACGAGGTCTGCTGGCGCTTTCGGTGGAGGAAACAGGATGGACACGTCGTTGGCCGAAAGCGGCTTCGATGGCGTCTCGGCCCTGGCTGTTCCTGCTCCCAAGGCAACGGCGACGATCAGCCCCGCTGCGGACAGACTTGTAAACAGCCGACCAAGTTTTGACCGGCGGATTTCACCCTTTGCCATCGTCAGCAATTCCCCTGTAAGACTAAACAATCGAAAGTCCGATCTACAACGCTTTCAGTCACATCCCGCCCGCGGCCCGGTATCAGGATGTTTACTCGCTGCCGTAAAATTTACTCTGCAATGTCTTGAGTTGGGTAGGATGTAACGCCTCTTCAATGCAGCCGAGAAACATCTGGCTTCTTGCATAGACACGCTCCCTATCGGTTGGGCCATGCTCCATGTCGGTTTGCAGCGCGCGCACGGCGATCCAGTCCTTCGAGGGATCCTTGAGCAACTCAAACAACGTTCGGTTCCGATAGGGATGAAGCCGAAAGTGAGCGAAGGCGACCTTGGCTGAGATCTTCGCATCGCGCAGTGCATCGGGAAGCGTGAGGAGATCAAGCCCGGCCAGTTCTCCGATCTCTTGCATTTGGTTCTGCGCTTCCTGATATTGCTCGCGTCCCACCAATTGATACATTCCTCGTGGACGAAACAGCCAACCGTCGTCCGTCCCCACCTGGTTTCCGAACGGGTTGCCCTCGTAACCAAGAACAAAGTTGGCCAATTCCTTCGGATGGTTGAGCAACGCCTCCATGCCGACGGGCGATTTGTTCGCGGCCGCAAGCTCGGCATTGTTCTTTTCTATTCGGTCGCGCCATTTACGCGGCAGTTGAGAGACCGCGCTGTAAGAGAAGTCTTCGCTGCTTCGTGTAAAATCGGCGCTGTCGTAGGAGATTGCCCCCAGGATATAGGCCAGGATCCGTGGATCGCGCTCGTCGATGCGGTCCCATTCCTGCAGCAAAGCCTTAACCTGCTCGGCCTGGAAATACGCCATATAGCTCTTTCGATATGGCGGCACGGGTGCAGGAACTGGCGCATGATTCTTGATCGATTCCGCCAGTTCATGCTCGTACGCAGAGACTTTATCCTGGTATTTCTGATAGCCACGCTCCTGCAACCACTTGCTCTCATAGCAAGCAAGTAACGGCTGCGGCTTGATCTTTGAAGCGGGCCTGTATTCCTTCTCCAACTCATCGGCGTAAGCAGCCTTTGCAAGCTTGGCATCCCTAAGTGCCTCAAATGCAGATGCGACGGATCCGTTCAAGAGATGAAATAATTTCACTTGCAAGCAATCCGCGTTGCTCTGCTTCTTGCGGGATTGATCGAAGTCATCCTTCGGCACACAATCCCAAAAGCGGCCGCTGCTTAGCGAAATGATATCTTCGGTTTTCTCAGATAGCGTCCAACCAAGCGGCAGGTTGTAAAACGAGCCTGTGATGTCTATTCGACCGAACGTTGGAAAGCGTTGCACGCTAGGCGTTACATCGCTCGTTGGCCGACGATCGATATTGTTCGCGTGGTCGAGCGCAACATAGGTTCGAGAGGTTCGCGTGCTCAAGAGCGCGCGCACCGGCTCCATGAGCTCACCGAACTTGAAAGAGCCGTGGTCTCCAAACTGACCGCTCACCAGCGACAGCAGATAAATCCGGAATTTTGGCGCGTCAGAGGTGCCCTTGATGCTCTTGAGCCGCTCAATCAAATCGAGCGCGGTCTCTATTCCGGAATTCTCGACATATCCGCCGTCCACGAGGCGGGCCTGCGGATTGGCGGTAATACAATCGTTCCGCAAGGAGACCGTCGCTGCCGGCGTCACCCATGGAAACCGAGCGCTGGTAAAGGCCGCGGCACTAAGCGGAATCCGCAGCGAGTGGCTCTTGACACTTTGATCGGCTCCTGTGCCGGCACGATCAAGCATCGAGAGAATACAGAGGTCTTTGTCTTTCACGTGGAGCGGGTCGATATCGAATGGCGAGATCACAACGCGCTTGCCGCTACCGGCATCCGTCGTGTTCAACAACAGCGCCGGCATATTGTTGGAAGGTGTCCAATGTGACTGAAAATCGGCCTTTAGCAGATTGGATTGGTCGCCAACACCCTTTTGGTTCTTGAGCATTCTGTCTGCAGCATTCTCCAGCGTGTACTCCAGAAAACGCGCGCGATCAAAACTTGGGATAGCGAACGGAGAAAACAGCTGGGTGAAGTCGGTAAATAGAAAACCGGCAACCAAGGGCGAGAGAAAATCAGTCTCCAAGATGCTTGCAACGCGCTGTTCCACCTGCCCGGGGGCATCGACATCCTCGGCCCGGCCGACGCCGGCCAGAAAGTCGGCGATCTTCGGGCATGTCTTTGCGTCGGGAGCGACCGTATCAAGTGGCGCCTTGTCGGCATGAAGCGCAGCTGCAAAGATTGCCGAGCCGACACTCCCCCCGGAGACGCCGCTTATCGCAAACAGATGCTGCCGAAATGCCGGACTGAGATCCTGCATCCTGGCAAGAAAGCGCGCCGCATTGTTGGCTGCGTAGATGCCTCCGCCCTGGGCAGCCACAATGAACACCGGATATTCTCCGAGCCTCTCGGCCTCGGCCAGGCGCGGTTTTTGCCGAAGCCAATCCCGAAATGCTTCGACTGCAGAAGTGCGCATGTCTTCTGATGGGCCGGTTGCTCCGGCCACGCTGCGTAGCCCGTGGTCATCGCCTCCGAACAATGAGGCAACCACGAACAAGCCGCCAAACACAACCGGTATAAAAGGAAAATTGAACCTGATCGTCAGTAGTGCAAAGTGGGTGGTGAGACCGGCCACGCACATCGCAAAGAGAGCGATTACGCCGAACGATCCGACGAATTGTGCAAGTCTGTCCGGAAACAAAACGAACCCGGTCGTCAACAGGGCGATGCCGCCGATCGTGAGCGCGAGAAATCTATAGCGGATGAAATAGGCGATGTTCGCCCGGTTCGCGAGTGCCGCCGAGCGATGTTTTGATCCCATCTGCCAAGCGAATACGACAAACGAGGCGAGCAGGATCAACATGGCAAGCGCAAGGATGAGTAGCATGTTCCGCTCGAAGGCGAGCGCTTGGTCCTGAATGCGGAAGATACTCCCGACCTCCTCGACCTCTCCGATCTTTTCAGCTGGCCGCGAGGCGAGTTGACCTGCCGTCGCGGCGATGATCGGCAACGCTCCGAGTACAATGGGTGCAACTTTGATACAAAGCGCCACGGTCCCCCTAGCGGGCGGGATATGAGGCAGGGTTGCGGCGCTAAGCTGAAAAGCGGCCGCCCAGATCGTAAGCGCAATCACGCCCACGGCGACGAACTCCTTGAGCGTTACCCACCCAATATCGTCAGCGGCTATCCGGTAGAGCTCTTGAATCTGATCTGGCAAGTACAGCAATATTGAAATGAGGACCGAGAAGACAGCAATCCACCGCAGGTTGCGCAGTAATGTAAAGAGCTGCTCGCGCACAGTCATCCCGTCAATTTCCCATACTGTCATCGGAGATAGTCCTGAGCGAGCAAATAGGCTTGGATTTTAGAAATTCGTACCAGCCCTCGTCGAGGGCCTGCGCGGTAGATAGCGGGCGGCCCGCAACAAATTGAGCGGAGATCTCCTATCGGACACCGACCCGAAAATTGAGAACATAACCTACAGTAGTGGCGCGATTTATCGAATATTCTCTTGAATCGTCAAGAGATTTTCGATGCTGAGGATCAAAACCCGTGATGTCGATGTTTCGCGCTGTCGATCCGCCACCTTGCGCATTTTTTCTTCACTCGTTTGTTTAGAACGCAATAAAGCCGCATGCCCCACCTCACTCCCGTGATCGGTCGATGGCAGGTCGTCATTACCGGACGTGGGCTTCAATGCTTACGGACGCGCGGACCGCGTCAGGCAATCCGCTACTTACTCGGCGGCGCCCAGTCCGGCGCAAAGCAGATCGCTTCCAATGATCTGATCGGTCAGCCCACATGGATTCAGGCACCGTCGATCGCCTTCAAAACCGTGATGCGCGCGGACTTGAAAATCGGCGATGAAATCCGGATGCCAAAGACGCTGATTACGAACTCGCAGCAGACCATGTCGTCGTTGATCTACCAGAGTGCTGCGCAGCAAGGCACCTTCCTTTTGTCGTCGATGCACCACTTGGGCAATGATAGGCAGCTGGACGGTTAGAGCTGGGTGACCAAGTTCAACGCCTTCCCGAAAACAGCGCAGAGCACATAGCGCTCGCGATTGAAAGCATCAAAATGCGCGGAAGCCGCAAGGGCACCAACCAAGGTGCTCCCTATCATCCGGGAGCCATGAGCATGGCGGCGCACCTATCTCTGGGAGTAAGGAGTCGGAGTGCGCCAAAATGCAACCTTTTTCGGTAAAGCCTTGGCGTGTAGAATGTGTAGGATCACTTGAGGATCCGCGATGGCAGCAGAAAGCATCAGCATCTTGCCTTCTATCGTATCCGGCGTGTTTGGTTTCGTCGGAGTATTGGCGGGCCTTGGATGGAATGCGCTTCAAACGCCAAGAACGGAGCGTCGCTTGCGCGAGAACACACGGACCGTACTACGCACCTCGCTCAAGGCCGAACTCACCAGTCTGGCGAACTTGATGAGATCAGAGATCGCTTATGTTGAGCGCAACGACTTCACCTGGATTCCTCTGGTCGACAGCTTCAAGGTATATATTGCCAACATCCAGAACTTAGGATTGCTTACACCAATCGAGGTTCAGAAAATTACAGAAGCATATTATCAGTACCAGGAGAGCGCGGGATATGTCGCCCGGATCGCCAAAGATCAGCCCGACAAGCCAGCAATCGGCAGACATATCGAGTTTGATTTCACGAAGGCTGAAGCCCACACGAGAAATGACCTTATAAACACGCTCACAGACATTGTGACCAAGGCCGATGAAGCGATCCGAGAACTTGAATCTCAACTGAGTGCCAAACCCCTTCAAGCCGCGCGTCGATGACGGTCATCGCTGCCTCAAATGAGAGCATCGTCTTCTCGTCGAAGTGCTGCGCGGCCGCTGTTTGTCGTTACGCACTCCGCGACGCATGGACACATGACGCACCGGCCGCGGCTGATCGAGTACATCGGTCGCTCAGTTGTCCGAAAATCCCAGGCGCCGACAGCACAGGGAGCGCGGCGGGGCTGCCCGGAAGGGAAGCAACTCTTAGAGGCACTAGTACATGCCAGACGAGAAAGATGCCGCGACATTCAAGCAGATGGTCGACGCCGCCGTCATAAGGCTCGCGGGCCTGCCCGATGATCGGATAATCGTTCAGCTCGAGCGGATCGTGAGCGCATTCGAGCAAGTGGTGCGCGATGGCTCGCCGGAGGTATCGACATTGGCTTTGGAAAAGCTGCGCAATTACTTCCTCGCTGAGATTAGCCAACAGCTCAAACAATTGAGCGGCGGCGGAGCTCCGGGAAGAGCGTAAGACTCTCGCGGATTTAATGGCCCCGGCGCGCGACCACTCACGCCGGGGCCAACGAGAACGATCGGCGGGACGTCCGCGCTAAGTCGGGTCTCTAAAAAACCGCCCCGCCGTTGCCGGCACGTCAGCACGACGGAGCGGTTGGGCTGGAAAGAGGAGATCCGGATCAGCGCGAATGATCATGCAGGATGTGTGCTGACAGATCAACTTGCGCGCTTGTTACCCTTATTCGCGAGCGCGCGGGATTTGCAGTAGGTTCAATCGACGCAGGGACGCACTCACACACGCACTCCCAGGAGATCCACGAGTGAATCCCGAAGCACTTCTTCCTGCGAGTAATGCGATCGCCGAAAGCTCGCGCGCCGACGTAGCGAAGGTCGGCGAGCAGATGAACGCGAAATACGACGCGCTCGATGGTGAGCTGAAGCAGTTCAAGTCCGACGCTAAGAAGAAGGACGAGGACGACGGCGATCCGATGGGCAACGATCCGGACGAAAGCACAGCGCACTGCGGCCGGCTCCGTCTCGCGCTCTGAAATCGAACTCTTCTCGCACGTGCGCGAGCTGCAGCTTCGCCAACCAGTCCATCAGACGCCGGCTACCCGCAATGCATTTGCCGATTTGCGGGCCAGGGCCGACGTCGCGTACGTCGCGCTCGGCGAGCGCGCTTCGCTTCCGATGATGAACGGAAGCATTCTCGATTATCAGGTCAGGCTTAACCGCGCTGCAGCGGCATTCCAAAAGTGGAAAGACACGGAGCTTGCAGTGATCGCGCGGGATAGCTCCACGCTCAACACGGTGTGCGACCAGATGCGCGCCGAGCGGTTGAGTATGGTCTCAACCCGCCAGACCTGAAACCGTTCGAGCACCGCATGATCCGCGAGACGCTGCCGGGTGGTCACCAGGCGACGCGCTTCCTCGGCAACGGTACCATCTTCAAGCAGATGTCGCGTCCGGTTCGGCACGTCGCCTTCATCGGAACCCGCAACTGAAGCCGTGACGACGGAACGTTCAGCTGCAGCAAATGCAGCGCCAAAGCAGCGAGTCCGCGGCCGGCCCTTTCCGAAGGGTCGTTCTGGAAATCCGGCAGGCAAACGGCCAGGGACTCGTCACGCGACGACAGTCCTGGCCGAGGCGCTGATGTCGGCTGACCTCGAAGCCGTGGTCGCTAGGGTCGTCAGAAAAGCGAAGGGCGGCGACATGGGCGCAGCTCGATTGATCTTGGACCGGGTCATGCCGCGGCGCCGGGGCCGCCCCGTGCGGTTTCCGCTGCCGCGGATGAAAACTACGGGCGACGTTGTGGCCGCTTTGGATGCTGTCACGGCAGCCAAGGCGGACGGTGAGCTATCGCCGGCCGAGGCCATGGAGGTTTCTGCCGCCATCGAGATGCAACGCCGCGCGATCGAGACCGCCGACATCGAAGCGCGCCTCGCGCAACTCGAACAAAGGACCGGAACCAATGACGAAGAAGATTGAAGCTCGGCTCGCCGCGATCGAGCGCAAGCTCAACGCGAAGCGCCACCCGACCGACAAGGCTTTCCGGATCTTGTTCGTAGAAGGCGGTCCACCAGGGCCGATCAGTTGGGCCTACGCCGGCACTCTGAGGTGGAAGCGCGAAGCGAACGAGAATCTGGAGGAATTCGCCAAGCGGGCCGCTGATGCGGCCTATGTCGCCGGAGAGACGGCCTTGACCGTGGGCGGACTACCGAGAGGTGACGAGCGGACTTCGGAAGCTTCGATGATTGGTGGCAGACGATTGCTCCGCACTACAGCGACGTGCCACCGCAAGAGGCGCCGCGGTTAGCGCCGCGGCAATCGCAATTTGGAGTCGGCCGGTGAACGAACGCCGGCTCGCGAAGGCGGGTTATGCCTACAGTCGCACCTTCAAGGATCCGGCCCCCCAATCGTCGAGGCCGATTACCAGCCGGTAACCCTTCAGAAGGATCCGGAGCAGATCCTCGCTCTGATCTTCGCCCGGCTCGGGCGAGATTACGGCGGCTCGGTGGTTGGCGGGCCGACGGGCGTCCGGATTAGCGGCACCAGCGGGCTGACGCTTACAGTCATTCGGCGCCCTACTTTCCCGGCCGGGTTCATCCTGCGACGCCTCCGGACGCGCTGGCCCAAGAACGCGCGTGGTGGTCGAAGCGATAGGTGGTTGCCAGTTAGGTTACCCCGGAAAGGTCAAAAGGCACCGAGTACAACAAAGCCCCACCATCAGCCGTACTGAATGTTGCGCTCAATCGCCTTCGCGAGGTTCGCCTTGGTCCTCTCTCACCAAGATCGGCATGACGTTCACAATATACGGTCCTCCCATTTTGTCTGACGATCCCGTAATGGTGAGCGAGCCAGAATCTTCGTCGAATGTGTACTGTTGCCAACGCGCTTCGAAGCGAAGGTGGAAGTCGTCAACATGTACCCTATGTGCTTCCTCAATATCGACTCTCCCATCGTCCGGGCCGCTGTGAGATATGATTGTTACGTCAGAGCGAAATAGCCGTGTGTTACCCCTCCATCGGTACTCTATCGACGCGGGAAATGAGGCGAACCCGGCCGCTTGGTTCGATTGCCAACCATCGCAGTCTCGCCAAAAACGCCTGAAATTCGCCAGAGCATTGAAATTCGCACGCTGGGTTCCTGGGGTCGGCCGTTTCATCTGGCAGCTCCTTCTCTATTGCAACAAACGCGTGCCACGACTTACCAGCGCACCCGTCCCATCATGCGTTTATTCGCATCGATGATCGGAATTGTCCGAGCCTTCCGATGTTCGATCAACTGCTGCGGCCGTCGCCAAGTGTACCGCGCGCAGCCCAGAACATCGAGTATCGCCGGGGTTCGGCGCGCGAAGAAACGCCGCACGAAGGGCATGATCCCATTCTCCAGACCAACCGCACAGGTGTCGTATTGCGCCGGGTAGCCGCTCAGCTCGGATTCCGTGTTTAAGATTCGGGCGTCGTTATAGTCTCCGTCGAGCGTGATTTCCCATCCGGTCGGAATGTCGGCGGCACGGGAGAGGCCGGCCCCCAACAGGAGCGCAAACACGCCCTTGCTCTCGTAGATGGAGAACGCGAGTTGCGTAAGGGGATCGTTCGTCAAAAGCGGCATTCAGGACCTCAGCAGGATCTGTCGCGCGGTATTCCGGCTTGCGAGTGTTTCATATTTTGAGATTGTGACCGTCGTCCGTGACGCCAAAGAACCGAAACGAGACCGTCGCACTGGTTGAGGTGCATCGTCCGATCCTTGGCGGGCAGACTCCCTGCGAGATGCCTTGCGTATTCATGCACCATCTCAATTTTTTGCGGATTTAAGTGTCAACGTCAGACCCTGTGTTTTCGCGCATACTCAGCCAAGCGCTGATATCGATTGTCTTTTCGCAACCCCGGTATCGCTTGCACGATAGCCTCCAGGCACTTCACAAGTTCTCTGGGAGCCCAAGGCTGATCACTGATGATAGCGTCGAGCAAACGCAATGCGGCTTTGGGAAATCGGGCGCACAGTCCTGACTCATCCAGCTCGTGCACAACATGGTGGGGATGCTCCAGGGGCTGCAGCCAGTCCAGAACCGCGCCTAAGGTTGAAGCAAACCCGCGATGCTCAGGACAGCCAGCGAGTCCGCGATGCTATTTGAAGCAAGGTTTCGGGACTTGGGCCAGACCTCTTGCCAGAACGGGCGAACGCGATTCTTCCAATAATCCTGGCGCTGCTTCCTACGAAAAACGGGCTCGGATACGAACAAGTCCGGAGCAGCACATGCTGTGGCAGATCAATAGAATTTAAGCCGTCTTGTTGTTTTTAGCATGCTCATCCTTTTCAACCTTCTCAGCCATAGCTTTGGCCCGTCGATACGCGTCGAAACCATAGCAAGCCCAAGCCACGATCCGGGGGATAGGGCCGGTTGTTGCGTAGGTCGCAATCTGGCGTCGACTGCGTCCAAGATGGGCCGCAGCCGCCTCTTGAGTCAGGTTGTTGCGCGCGAGAAAAGTTGCAAACTCCTTGGGCGTAATGATCTGCTCAGCTAGCGCATAGATCATATCCGCCGACATCGTGAGATCATCGCCACCATCCCAAATGACCGCGTCCCCATCGTTGTCGACAAGGCGCGCCGTCAAAAACCGGCCTTCCTCACGAAGCGGTTTGTAGATTTTGTAACTGAAGATTATTGGACTGATATCAATAGCATCCTCCCGCCCGGCGCGTGGACCATCCGCCGACTTCACGGCGATGGTGTAGGGAGCGAAGGGCTTAATCGATGCCATGCGAGGAAGCGGAATTCCGCTATCGATAGTCTCATTCTCGCTCATTTAGCCTTCTCCACTCTGCTGCCAGAAACGCTCGATTTTCCGCCTTCTTTGCGCAGGCGATTACTTCGTCTAGATCCTTCTTCGATGCCTTCCCTAATGACACTTAGCGTCACCAAATCGATAAGTGCGTTCGAATTCGGCCCTTTGATGTGGAAATGAGGCGGGTTATGGTCTCCCGGATAAATGTATATCTTACCGCTGAACTTCGTCGAGCTTTGGCCGACCTGCCTGGCAACGCCCTCTTTCGTGGTCAAGTGGCTCACTATGAGAAGAACGGAATTACATCTGTTGTCACATCGTTCGACAGAAAGGGCTGATTCCCAGTGAAATGGTCAAATGGTGCCAATATGCGAGCAACGTGCTCGAGGCTTTCATTGGGAACTCCGTTTCCTCATTAGACTTCACTCAAGCATTGCCGCAGACGTCCACGCTCAAACCGTCCCGACAGTAAAGCCTGTCGCGGGCCCGTGGGAAGCCGGACAATTCATCTTCCCGTCGCATGCCAACAAAGCACGGAAGTCGCTCAGCGGAATAGCCTGCAATACAGGGGCCGGCAGCCCCTGCCTAGTCGTTTTCGACGAGGGTACGCTGGCGCACTACGTGGTCGTCTCGTCCTCGGGCTATGTGATCGACAATGCGGCTGTACCGCTCCGATCCTCGGACGAGGAACTGGACGCAGAAGGGGCGACCACCGACGGCAAATATTTCTACGTTACGGGCTCCCATTCGGCAAAACGCAAGACCTGCGAGAGCAATCCGGGGAGCCGGCATGTTATCCGGTTCGCTATCGACCCCACGAGCGGAAGGGCAAAACTGGATACCTCGCAGCACTTCGCCGACTACAAGGATACCGACGCCCTCTGGCGTTTAATGAGCTCCCTACCCGCATTGTCGGACAGCATCGGCGAGCAGAAATGCCTGAGAACCGAGCCGCCCGAGAAGGCTCCCAACCTCAAAGGGCAACGAGGCGTCAACATCGAAGGCGTCGCAATACGGAACGGGACTTTGCACTTCGGCTTTCGCGGACCGGCGAAAGATGCAAGAGCGCCGATCCTCTCGGTAGATGCCGTCGCACTATTCGAATCCGACACACCGAAGGCGGACGCCACGTTGGTCGAAGTCGGCGAAGGCCGCGGTATAAGGGATCTGGTTCAAGTGAATGACGGCGTACTGGTCCTCGCTGGCCCCGACGACGATGTCGCCAATGAGAAGGCCGGTTGGATCCTGGGCCTGTGGGATGGCGTTCACGCCGACGTGGCGAAACTGAAAAACGTTACCGGCCTTGGACTCGATGATGTCAAGCTCCGCAAGTGCGACGATGAGCTCAAGCCGGAGGCGTTGGCGGTGTTGCGAGACGTCAGCGACGAATATGAGCTGGTAATCTTGGCGGATGGTATGTGCGACGGCGGACCTTTGAAATTCGTGATCCCACGAAAGCCGCACTAAACTCCGTTCTCGACTGTAAGGGAAATGCCAAGAGCTGGGATCGACGCCAAGATTCCGACGCTTTGATCACGTTGTCCTATCGAGAGGACGCCGCGGGGTCGCGGCATCAGATTTGGCAATCCGTCCAAGGCCGACGCGACGAAAATGCCAGTTAGCATCACCTGGAGGACGCGGCTGTGACTGGCGTGGCACAATTTATTCCAGTCACCCGCGTTTCAGTGCAGAAAGTGCCTATCGCATGTTTGCCGAACGGCAAGCTGAAATAGTTAGCCATTCAGGCGCTGTCGCGAGCCGTTAAGCTTGGCATGTTCAAGAGCCCTCAACCCATTATAGGCTCATCCTAACCGACCGACTCTATGCGGTCCGAAATCTTTTCCAGATACTGAAATGCGCGGCCAGCGTGTTCACGGGCCCGCTTCATCCATTCTGCGGATTGTTCAATGCGCCGGGCCTCGGGCGGCACTCCTCCGTTCGAGACAGTCAAAAGCTGTTGGCAGACCACCTCAAAGTCCTGCGCGAGATCGTAGATCAGATAGGCGACGTTATCCAGGGTAAGCACATTGGCGAAATACGGCTCTTGCTCGCCCTCCAGCTTCATCTCGACGAACGGCACGAGTACTGTCCGACCCGGCGCAGTTTCCTCACCGGAAGCGACTTTGCTCTCGTCTCCTGCGGCCTCGATATCACCGACCGAAAGGAGCAAGGACATAAGCGAATTTTTCACGACGCTCACATTGTCGAGGAAATCCCCGTACATGCGGATTGCGTCAGGAGTCCGCTCTTCGCTTTCCGAAGCGGCGTCTACGGCCCGGCTACTCGCCATCTGAAATTCTCCGATCCGAACTTACATCCCCTCAAACAGCCACGGCCTTGCTGAATGCAGCGGGTTCGTATTGGTTTGCGCTTCTGGTTGGATGAAGCAGCTCCTTGGCGTTTTGGACCTGCTTCGCTCCCCCGTGTTTGATTGGATGCGAGGTCACTGTCGTCGGCACTCCGACTCGCTTGTGATTGTGTGCTGGTGTTTCTCTTTCGGCGATTAGCTTGGCGGCTCGCAAGCCGACCGAGGTTAGACTGAAAGCCGCGTGCTTACCGAAACTGGTACGCCGGATAAGACCGGCAACCGTCATCATATTCAGCACTCGTGAGAGATTTGCCTGTCCAAGACCAAAATGGCGCAGCAGTGCTGCCCTGTAGATTCGACGATGCGGCTCACGGAAAATCTCCATGAGGATGTCGCGGACATGCTCACGCTGTAACACATCCGCGGATGACAGACGCTCGCCCGCAGTAATGGATTCAGAGACCAACTCCTTCAGCACACTGATCTTGTCTGCAAAGGTCTTGTGATCGACCTCCAGATAAGCCCCAGTTCGCGCCATAATCTCGTGCCAGCGCCGCAATTCTTCGTCTCGCCGGCCGTCGGACAAGCACTTCCAAGTCCAGGCGCGGAGGGCTCGGTAGATGCTTTCAGCCGCACGGGCGCCGCCGTCGGTTAGGGCAGCACGAATGATGTGCCGCGCTTCCTCGGGAGAGGCATCGCCTAAAGCGATATCGTCGAAAGCCAACATGGAACCGTTATCCCATCTAAGGTTTAAGAGATCGTTTTACAACGTTTTACACCCGATTTGGTCCCGAAGTAACCCCATGTTTCATTCTGAAACAAACTGCCATTTCGTAAGTGATTTCAAGGAATTGACGGAAATGGAGGCGGGAGACGGCGGCAGGGGCAGGACGTAGCCAAGCTCCTTCTGTGACGCCAAGCGGGCGTCCGTTTGCTGCACCACGAGAGCGCGGGCACCCGTTTTTGCCTGCACCTCCGCCGCGACGTTGAGGTGAGCGACCATAGTGGACTCCTCCCCCATAGATGGCACAGCGAAAAAATCTACGGGCAAGGTAAGGTAAGGCGATGTCATCGAGGCCCGATCGCAGAAATCTCGGCAGATGGCCAAGCCGATCAGTTGGCTGTCGGTAATAAGGACGGGGATACATTCCCCCGATCTGATATCCTCCAGACGGCCCTTTTCATCCCGAGCCGGAACAATTTTATCGAATGAGCGGATCACACGTCCGTATCCGTCCAAGACCGTCGCTCGGTTGAAATAGCCTACATCAGTCTCTTCATGCCAGCTTCCGGCGAGCAGCCAGTGAAGAGGGAATTCATCATCACTGGCAATGGTGCGCTTCCGTAAGAGGTCGCAGATCTTAAGTCGCGTGGATTGATCGATTGTCAATTCCGGCCAGACGATGCCTGCACACCCATTCGACATCGATTGGTCGATCTGATTGTCCAGGGTTTCATCGATATCGTCGAACGTGACGTTTTCGGCGATGAAGTTGCCTTCGCGAGTTTCGCGAGTGAAAAGCTGAAGGTTGGAGAACAGCGAGGCCGCAACTCCCGACTTCTCGCCAGCTTCCCGTAGGTCTATGCGGATGGGGACGACTTCGAGACCACCTACCTCGGAGGGAAGTAGGCGATGCCTCAGTATTCCGCGTTTGAGATAAGGTCGCCCAGCGAGCCGAGAGTCCTGCAAGTTTCGCGGGCGAGGCACGACGAGCATGTTGGTCGAAGGACAACGCCACTCATCTAGCTCCGAATCAGGGTCCCCAAAATCCGTCCCGGAGGTCGTGTACAGGTATTCATCGACTGCTCTAATCTGGCTCCCCAGAGAAAGCATCCAGTCCTCTGGGGATAGCGAGCGCGGCGTCCAGCGATGAGTGCCGCGCGTCATCGTCTCGATCCGCCGGCCAGTCAAATGTTTTAGGGTCGCTTCTGAAAGTCGCTCGTAGGCCGCGAGAACAGGGATTGGCGCCTCACACGCAAGCAAATGCAGTCGGCACAATACCGTGGTAAGCGGCTTCTTTTCTATCGAAGGTGCAGCAGCAATTTCCGCCTCGAGATTGCGTGCCTTATCAATCCATTCCTGAAAATTCATGCGCCGACTGGTCACCCCCCCTTGCGACAATGCTAGGGCTTTTCGCTTCGCGCAAGCTCCGCCGCCCTAGTAATTTCCCTAGGCGGTGGACAACCTGAACGTGACGGGGGCTCGCTTCGGAGGCTAAGTTCGAGTCGAGCGTTAGGCCGAAGACGGTCAACGCTGCCCCGATATGACTGCAAGCCGTTATCGGAGCCAGAGCTTAGCCAATCGCGACCGCGCCCAATCGGTCGTCGACTTCGCGAATCCGCACTCCTAGCCTCCCTGCCAGGGGCTCAAGCACACCCAAAACCACCTCCCTGAGGTCCCGATGCGCGGCATTTTCATAGATGAGCAGTAGCGAATCTAGGGCCGGTTGAGACCCGTGAGCCGCGATCATGCGCAACCGAACCGGACGCCCCATTATAGGAGCAGCGAGAGACGACCAATTGCAGGAACGAAAGGTCGAGCAAATGTTGCCGGTCCTGCAAGGTGTAGCGCTTAATTCCTGGACCTCCATTTCATCGGCCGTGTCGATCAAGCTGGACATTGCATCACGATCGCCGTATCGCGCAGCAAATATCAATAAGCGCCTGCGGAGAAGCTCCTCTACATCTCGATCGTCAGACAGCGAGCGGAGAATCTCCACCTTTCGCGCGCCTGGAAGCGTTTGGGGATCGTTGACCGCGACTTGGAGTTCTTCGGCATGAAAAGGGTACCCGATTCATTGCAGGCTGTGCAGCACTTGGAAGCCCGATCACCCGCCCGAGCGAGGCCTGGGCCACGTCGGCCCTAGGGAAATCCCGAGGTACGGGGACGGGTGCCCTACCGGTCAGCAAAAACGCTGTCGAGGAGCCGACTAAGTCTGAATCCCGCCTTCTGAAGCTGTTGCTTTACAATAGGAACATTGACGGCAAGGTAATCCTCACTGACGGCGACCGTACCCTCCGGAAGGTCGCAAGACGAGCTATGCATAACGCAATAACCAGTCTTGACTGACTCAGAGATGGCAAATGACTCGTTCGCCCAGTCGCGAGGTTCGGACGAGCTCCACTTCAGTTTCATCTCCGGGGTGATTTCGTCGATGAGCTCCGATGCAGCGTCGAACACATCGGATCCAACTGCCTGCACGACTAGACAATTATCCCACGCACTGTGCAAATTACCCGAACATTCTCCTCGCACACGAATGTTGTTTCCGCCGCGATCGTCCTCGAATGACACATGCAATGGCTGATGAATGTCTCCCACCCAGTGACCGAGTGACTTCAGCGCAATGAGCCTATCCACCGTTTTCTCGTGTCTCGAGTTGACTAATTTCGAATCGTTCAGGATGGCTTTCAGTACGCAGCTTGGCGCCAACGGGCAGTCATCCGACGTGAGCCCACGCGAGTCTCGTGGAAGGTTGACGAAGTGGTCTTGAGTACGAATGCGCGGATGGTCGGGAAATACACAAGACTCGGAAAAGGTGTCGAACTCCGTGTCTGCTCGGATGAGTTTGCGAACCGCGGCACGCGTATCGGGCAGCGCCAGTCGATAGGCGATCTCGCAGACGATTTTGTGTCCCTCGTCGCCCCACGCCGAAGCGCTGGTGCAAAACGCAAGAAGAGCGATAATTGCTAAAGGTATGCGGCGCATCACTAAATCTCCCAACGCTCACGGTAAGGGAACTTCAACAGGAGTTGGCGAGCCTTCCTTCTCGCTGTCGAAGAGGACGAGGGCTCTCAATTTGGACTTCGTTACATCTAGGGGAAGCACGGCTTCCGGTTTGCGCTTACCTTTGAACGGCAATTCGGCGAGGAGGCGAACCTTTTCGCTTCTTCCGTTCCAGAGATAGAGCGCATAAGACCCAGGCTCGTCCGCGGCCGGGCCTGCCAAGATCAGCAAGCTGCCAGCGAAGCTCGTCAGGTCGCGAACACCGCGGCCGGGCCCCAATCGAAGCCGAAACGTTTCATGCCGATCGTCTCCCCCTTCAAATAAAGCTTTCGCCCCCACCGACAGCACGACCGCCCGATTCCCGCTTAGGACGGGCCCTCGAAAGCCGACGAACAACTTGCCACCTGGCCCAAACGCTAGGCCCTCGATGGTGAGGCCGTTCTTCTCCAGACGCTTATCCATGAATGGGCGAAGTGTCCGATCGGCCGCGATAATATCCCGGAACCTTGCGGACCTATCGACGCCCGCGCCATCCTCCCGAAATCTGACGATTTGGCTGCTCGCAGCGATCCTCGCTCGGATCTCCGCAGCATTTGCCTTGGATTTCAGCTTTCCCTTCTTATCGCGCGGATGGCCGTGCGAACCGATCACATAGTAGAAACCATCTGCGAATGCGACGGCCTCGCCGTCTAGCTCGAGCGCTTTCCCCTCAAAACTGTTAGCAATTAAGTCGACCGGTTTGCCAACAATGATCTCTCCATCGTGAACCTCCACGAACTGCGCATGCTGTACGTTGTCGTCGATGACGACGCATAAACGAGGAAAGCCCTGGTCAGTGGCGCAGGCCATCCCACTTACATCCTCGGCTTTCTCACCGTCCTTCCCGAGCAATCTGCCGTCAACGTGCCAAGCGTCGCGCTTCTCCGCCAGCGCAGGCCCGGTAGAAGCGGCAAGAAGTAGCGCGAGCAATCCCGCTCTTCCAATGAAACTCATTGGACTTCTCCGACGTACGGCGTTCATACCCTCCGAGAATCCCTCAATCTAACACGATCGAGTAGGACGTCCCAAATCCGTCAAAGAGCTTCCATGGCTCTCCGTCCTTGAAGATTAGGGTCTGGTGTCCAGTGGCATTGGCGATGGCTTCCGCCTCATCATGGATCACAACGCCGAAATGCTTGAAGGCGCTGTCCCTGTCATCCTGAACGTAGAGAACATAGCTCGCCACGACCCTAATCCTTGTCCGGGGCTTCTGTTTGCGTGTCTTAGCTCGCTTCGATTTCGACGCTTTGGTCTTCTTCACGCGCCCCGTCTTGCTGCTTTCTTCTTTTTACCCGCTTTTGCCTTAGCCGTTTTAGTGGGCTTCTTTTTTGCAGCCGCCGCAGACTTTTGTCCGGCAGCCGCTTTCGCTTCCCTTGCTTCTTTTGCCTTAGTTCGTTTGGCTTTGGCCCGCTCGACTTCGTCAGCAAATATGTCTTTCGTATCCTCCGCCGCTTCCGTCGACCAATTCGCCCGCGGGTCAGCGAAAAACATAATTCGACGACTGCACTTGTAGTCGCCATCCTCAAAATACGGCGTCATCCAAGTCGGCGTTGTATCCAGCAACACCGCCTTTTTAGCAGCTTCGTCCTCTTCTTCATCAGCCATGGCCGCACGGTTGGCGCTCATTCGAAAGAAGAAGTGACGGAAAATACGATCGAACTCTGTGAGGTAGATGTCAGCGACACGGGTGTTGCCCCGGATGAAAAGCATGTTCTCGTCATTGGCCGTAAGGGAATTACCCGAGAAGTTCGCTGAACCGGTGCAAACGAATGGGTCGTCCGAAAGCGGGTCAATTAAGAGAAATTTTGTGTGCACGAAAAAGACGAAGCCTTTTCCGTCCTTTCGAGCCAATTCTTCGTCAACGAACCACTTCTCGAGCGGGAAATTGGGGATTGGCACCAGCTTTGTACCGCCCTCCCCTTCCTGCTTTTCGAAGGACTGCTTCGTCACCTTTCCGAGCACTGAGCCATTCGACATGACCAAGCGGCCGCGGCTACTGCGTTCCGCCTTGCGGGCATCCGCAGTAGCGGGCTTCTCGAGGAGAACGAAGCGCATTGAGTTCTGTTGTTTGCCCAAGGACCTCAGCAGTATTGGGTCGACGGTGAAGGCGGCCGTAAACATGCAAGACGTTTGCGCGTTCTCGATCCTCTTTCCGTACCAGTCGAGCAGGTTATCCGCGATCCTGGGCGAAAAGAATGCTGTGATTGGTTGCTCCGGGATGAGATTCGGCGGGTTCGGCGAGAGTTCGATGGCCGCTTCGCGCGCCGGCTTTCCGGTAGGGTTCTTGGAAAGAACCTTCCAATATTCGTGGTACTTCCGTGGGATCGCGGTTGGTTTGTTGCTCGCGTCAGTCACCACATGACCAACATTGGTCTGCCCCAGGAAACCAGACGGAGTGAAGTTGACTGATCCGGTCCAAACTGCCTTCGGACTTGCTTGGTCATCGAGCCAAATGATGAATTTGTTGTGCGGCGTTTGCGGGCGGGTTCGCTCGATCAGCCTCCCCGCAGGAAGTTTCACCTCATCGATGGCATCTTCGTTCGCCTTCGTCTTGTGGTAGATGATCTTGACGTCGACACCCCGAGCGATCGCCGCCTTGAGGGCCTTCAGCAGCGGAAGGTACGTAAATTCGTAGGCACAAACACGGAGCTTGTCGCCTTCTGGGACTTCGTTGATGAAGGTCACACAGGCTTCTTCAAGCCCCCGCGAAAGCCAGACTGAGGTTTCCTCAGAGACGCGATTCTTATCATCAACGGCGTTGTACATCTCCTCCGTCAGCGTGCGGTTTTGGAAAGTCACAGAGTACGCCCGGCTAGCGACTACCCCTCGATTGAACCAAACGCCGTGTTCTCCGTCGTTCTCCTTCTCTGTCCTGATTCTGACGGCTGCGCTATACCTCCGCTCAAGCCCGTCGATTTCACCGTACATCGCAACGATCGTGTACTCATATTCTGTGTCAGGGCGAGCTTCGTAGTCTGACCAAAGGAAGCTCTGGATCGGGTGCTGCAAAGTCGAATACTTCGCACTCTTTTCTGGTTTGGGCACCAGCTTTTCGAAATATTTGGTTCCTTGCAACCACCGGGTCTCCTGACCGTGCCTAGCCTGGAATGCGAAGCCCCTGAGGCCCTCCAGTCGCTCGGGATCGATATCGATTGCCATCAGTACGACGTGTGTACCGGCTATAGCCCGTACCCGCAGCGGACCATCGGTAGCTCGCTCTCTGCTCATGCCGTCCTGCCCCGTTTGTCCAATGTGCAACCTTATCGCGACTGGCTGACTTGTCGAGAGTGGAGCGCTGTTGAATATCGAAGCATCGCAATGCGAACGTCGTTTGTTGTTCGGACGTTGGAAACTGCGCCGTTTACGCACACTACTCTTGTGCGTCGGCGGGATACTGGGCAGGCAGCGCCCCGGGCGGGACAAACGAACTGGCGCCTCCAATACCAGCGAACCAACCTCTAGTTGCCAGTGGCATCCTAGGGATTTCCCTAGGTCGCAGGCGAGGCATACGCCGCTGAGCAAATTTCCGGGCTACATTTCAGATTGTCTATTGCTACGCTAGCCATTTAAGATGGACCAGCTATACGAGGGCCCGACAATGCCGCTTGTTTTCGTGCATGGCGTGAATACGCGCAGAGGCAACACCCCACAAGAGCAGCGGGTCTTCGATGACCGAAGCACATTGCTCCAGCAACAGCTGGCGCATGTTGCTTTTATCGATCGGGTAAAGACCGCCGACGGACTGAAAACATTTGCGCCCTACTGGGGAGACCTCGGAGTCAAGTTTGCCCGCAACTTCGCCAGCTTGCCCACGTCCGGCGCACAAACATTAGCGGTTGGCCAGCCGGCGCGTGTGGACTTGGTGACCTCTACCGCAGCAAAGTTGGACGGCGAACTCGTCAACAAACCCACCTTGAACAGCGATCCACTGTTAACCGTTGCGAGGGCCCGATCGTTGCCCGCGGCGGTGGACTTGCTATTCGCTGGCTCCTCGAACGCTCCAAAGGCTGGTCCATTAGCACAGGCACTGACAAATGCGTTGCCGGACGTGGCGCGGTTCTCTCTGGTAGCCGAGGCATACGCGGCTGCCAACCGCAATCCGTCCTGGCTGCAGACCGTCAAGAACGACAGCGAGTTTGTGGAAGAGCTATTTCGTTCGGTAACGGCACTTTCTGCAACTTCGAGCGAAGCGGCCACAGGAGCCAATGGAACAATCCAAACGTTGGCGATTGGAAACTCTGTTCTGAATTGGCTTAAGACCGGCGCCACCGCGATCAAGGATGCAGTGAGTGAAGTGACTAAGAACGTAAAAGACGCCGTGGGAGGTGCTGCAGTCGATGCAACTCGTGCAGCGTTCCTCGGCCTCTCCGAATACGTCCGTCCTTCCGCTTCCACATTCGCCGGACGTTTCGTGGGCGACGTGTTCACCTACATGGACAACCGACAACCAATTGTCGAACGAGTCATTGCCGCGATCAAGGAAGCAAACGCGGCCCGTCGCCCTGGCGACGAAGAACTCTATCTTGTCGGCCATAGCTTCGGTGGCATCATTCTCTACGACATTCTAACCCACTTTGCGAAGGACCTGCGGTGCGACCTTTTTGTGACCGTAGGTTCTCAGGTCGCACTGTTCGCGGAGATGGGGCGCCTAGCAGCGGCTAGCGAGTTGGCGGAGCCTTTCGCAAAGGGCGAGCCTGCTGATCTTCCTGCCGCAGTATCGCGCTGGATTAACGTCTATGATTTGACCGACTACGTTGGTTTCGCGACCAAGGGCGTCTTCAAAGACGTACTCGATTTTGAGTTCGAGACGGATGCTTTGCCAATCATTTCCCATGCCGCATATTTTGACACTCCCCGCTTCTTTGCCCGCCTGCGTGAAAGAGTAAAGGAGTTGTTTGAAGAAAAGGGAGCGCAAGTTTGATTTGGAGGCGCTTATGGCCCTGATCTGGGCCGAAGGGTTTACAGGCGAAAACGCCCTCGCTCCGGCTTGGCTGAAAATGAGCGAGGCCATAGTTAGACGCCGTAAACTAAAGGCCGCAGACGGCATTCCATTTCTCGACGCGAGCAAGGCCGAAGAGGATGCCGTCGAAAGATATACGACGCTTGTCAAACAAGCAGAAGAAGCTCTGAAGAAGGCTGCGAGTGACGGCAAGCCTAGAACTCACGTAATGATCGTTGGCGTCGGCGAATACGATTCAAAGGACATCATTCCGACGGTCACTACATCGGTGAACGGAGCCAGGAAATTCGCCGAGTGGGCACTGACGAAATTCTCCAAGGTTGACCGCCCGTTAGGCTCGGTCGAATTCCTATGTTCGGCAACACCAGAGCAGGGCGAGTGGAAACTGGAAGGTGACGCGGCCACGAAGCTCGGGTTTGCAACTACCTGTCCTGCGATGCCAGCCGAACCAGCTACATTCGAGAATATCCGCAAGCGGTTCGGTGAATGGTTGGACCGTTCCGGTACAATGCTGGAAAATGCCGCGATCTGGTACTTTGCCGGCCACGGCATATTCAAGTCCGAGCCGACGTTGTTCGCCCAAGACGCGCGGCTTCCTACCAACGACAAAGAGGGAGGCAACCTGATCGCGACGATCGCGAGCGCGACCTACCTACAAAACCGGAAGCCCAGCGTGCAATGCTTCTTCATCGACGCTTGCTCCGAGTATAACTTCGAGGCGATCGCAAACCAGCTCGAAGTGATAGGTCGCCCGCTCTGCACGCCTGTAAGCGGTGCCGCCATCTCGGAAAGAGATGCCTCAATCTACTTTGGCTCATACGCAGGCGGTAAGGCCTACGGAGACGCGAAAGACGCGCCCTTTTTCACGCAGGAACTCATACATTGCTTGACGCAGCGTGCTGGTGACCCAACGGTCGATGGATGCCCGGTGACTATGTCATCACTGGCAATTGCTCTAAAGTCGGCGGCGTTGCATCGCGCTGAGACGGAAGATAACAGCGGGATCATCTTCTCCGAAAGCAAGCCGGGTGTCGTCAACACGACAGGCGTTCTCTGCGATCTTGTCGGCCCCCCTGAAGTCCTGGTCAAGGTAAGGTGTAGCCTTGGCACAGCGATGTCAGCCGCAGATCTGTTCGTCGCCGAAGAGGCGCCAGGTGAAAGACGCCTAAGCCGAGCAAAACGGAGGGACGGGCCGTGGTGCACGCCCGTCCCCATCGGAAAGTGGACGGCGAATGCGGCTTTTGACACCGATAAATATGAAACCGGCCTTAAACCGTTCGAGCCGAAGCTTCCGGCTTCTGAAGTCATCATAGACATCAAGCGGCGCGACACAGGCAAACCGGATGGGGCGAAGCCGTGACCAGCTACATCGTCCGGATCACAGCTGAAAATGTGCCACCGGACCTGGCCGGCGCGCCCATAGCCGTGGAAGTGTTTTCCGAGGCCGGAAAGGCCGAGCGCGCGGCGTTGCGTCTTGCCGGCCGTCCTACAGACGTCGGCGTGCCGGGTCCAGGCTCCTACCTGGTGAGAACCGCTCTTCCTTCCGGGCGCATTATTTCGATCACCGTCGCAACCCCAGAAACAGGTACCAACGGACTAGCTATCGGCGAAGCTGTGCTGGACATGAAGGAAACTGACGCGATTGCAGACTTCTGGCGCGAAGCCGAGTCCTTGATGAAAATCGCAACCGCAATACAAGCGAGCCGTAAGCCCGGCGAGACCATGCCGCCTTGGCTGGGTGAGCGCCTCCGCGAGCTCGGAAACCGCGCACTTGAGAACATCGCAGAACTTGGCAGGAATGCGCTTACCCGCCTCTTGGACAGATTCCGCGGACAGGTCGTCATTACTGACGTCAGTTCGGCAGATCCGGGATCGCCGCGCATTCAAAACTCTGAACACCGCCGCACTGCACACGACGCGCATGCTGGCTCTCCGATTGAGTTGTCCTACCGCTGGGGAACGTTCGTTGAGTGGACCCCCGGCCGGACGCACTCAACATTGGTCTTGAGGAAAGGTGGAGACGGTAAAGTAGATGCTCAAGGAGAAATATCCGTTCCTTCTGGGATCGCGCCGACCAACTGCTTCTATGTTGAGATTTCCGAACCATCTAGCCACAACGCTGCTCTAGTCGTTTGGCTGCCCGGGCCCAAAGGAGAGGCGGTTAAGCTCGCGGCAAGTTCCGAGCTCGCCGCCTATCGGAGTGGATCCGTTTTATCCGCATATCCGGCCTCTCCTGAAGATGCCCTTGCAACGACGTTGTACGAATACGTACGTCAAGGCGCCATGGAGCGTGCCCGCCTGTTCCTTGATGATCTCATTGAGCGATTGCGAAATCCTCAAGACATGCCGAGTTCGAACACCAGCATTTTGGCAGCTTACGTTCTCTACAAGCTAAGGCACCCCTACGCTGATGAACTTATCCCGCGGCTGAGGGAAATGAATCCTGACCTGCCCGACGTGCATGTCCTGCAATGTGCGCAATGGATAGCTACCGGTAAGCAAGATAGTGTGCCAGACGAGCTCGTAACTGCAATCAAGTGCGGTATTCCGATCTACACTGAAGGGGTCAGGCTGCTTCGCGACAGCTCCAACTTATGCCGTGACCTCTTCCCTGATGATAAAAGGTTCGGCGATCATGTGCGGAAAGCTCATAGTGCGGCCTCGGCGGCCAATTTCGAATCCATGTTGACCTGCTTGCGGCTTGGCGCGGACGTTATGGCGGAGTTTGTCTAGAAATGTGGTTTGGCCTGATAAGCTCGCGCAATGCCGCGAGAACCACGTTCGGTGACAAACCAAAGCCCAACCAGACAATGTGGAGAGAGGCGCCAGCGCCACCTTCAGCCGCGATAGCAATGCAGCCATGAACGGCAACACGCACCGGTCTATTCGGAGCTGGAATAGGCGAGTGCAGTCTGCCTCCCCCATCCCCCTCGCGGGCAGTGTCTCAGTTTGCCGACACTACCTCTCGCGGACCCACAGAGCAGCCCAACTGCCGTTGGGGGACGGAAGTTTTTAGAGCGAGATGAGCCCATACCGGAGGCCGATAACGACCGCGCTGATCCTGTTCGTCGCCCCAAGCTTTCTCTTTACGTTGCCGAGATGAAACTCGACGGTTTTCTCGGAAATCCGGAGAATCCCACCGATCTCCCAGTTCGTTTTCCCCTCTTTGCACCATTCGAGGCAGGCGACTTCCTGCGGCGTCAGGAGCGGATTGTCGGCGCCGGGCACTTCACAAGTGAACGACTGCGTCGGGACTGGATCTGCACCGTCGCCGCAGGGCAGCAACTCTCCATCAAGCTGCGCGGCAAACGCATCGGCATGTATACGATGTTTTTCGAAGTTTGATTGGTGGGACGCAACGCAGCGCTGACCTTGGTACTCGATAGCGTCGGAGGTCAATATGTGAGATCGATTGGAGGACATTCGGCAAGACACACGTTCTTTCGGCGATGCCGCCGATAGGTCAAAAGAACTTCGGAATCCATGTAAGCGTCAAATATGCGCGCAAGCTTAGATTGAGTTCGCCTTCGGGCGCAATGAATTTCTGCTGCCGTGAGCCAAAAGCAGGCCTCGGCGTCTCGGCCGGTTCAAGGCGAGCTCCAACCCTAACGACCACGCCGCGCTGGTCGGCGGCCGATTGCGAAGCCGCCGGCCCGAATGGCTTGCGCCGGGGACCGAGGCCGAGGGAGTCAAGCTGAGCGGGAGATTGAGCTAGCTAACGAAATTCGAAGATCGCTCCCCAGATCAGGACCGGAGCCGATCGCGGGAGCGCGCTAAATCAGCGAGCTTATACATTTTTCCCCTCCGCTACGCCTCGTTGTGGATCAGATACTCCGAGCTATGCCCGGTATCGCACCAATTTCGCAGGTATTCTGTCGGCCCCACAGCGTTCTTGCAAGTTCGACAGGGACCTGATCTTTGAACTTCCCAGCCGTGATATTCTGGACCGCCGAAGAAACCCGAACTACGTCTGCAGCAGTGAAGTCCGCCAGACTTGCGAGTTTAGATCTTGCCATCGCGACGGTCGTTTCGGATAGGGTCAATCCCAGATCATGCACGTGGCCGGGAAGACCCACCATAGCGGCGGCAGCTCCAAAAACCGCCGTCACCTGCGATCCACGCCACAGAAAGACGTGAACGTCCTTCTCCTCCTGAAGCACGTTCGTGGTGTCAAGACCTAAACCGCTGAAAGCCTCCCGGCCCTCCGCCAGCAAATCGCGCGCTCTTTGGTCCAGATAAGTGGGTTCGTCCGACGCGAGATAGACAGCCTTCATTTCTGCGGCTAAGCGATCGTGTAATCGCTCGCCATCCGCTCGCTCGAACCGTGGCACGACGCCGCCGGGGTGAGGCGCCACGAAAAGTGTGTTGGTCTTTTCGTCGAGATCTTGCACAATCCATCGTTGCCCGGCAAAAACGACAAGGCTATCCTTATGGACCGGGAACGATATCGGCAATGTCCCCAGTGTCCTCCCGGACACAGTAAGCCGCCACTCCTCCGCTGACTCGAATACGGCAAAGAAGTTGCGCGATTGAACGACTGCCTCTCCTTCGTTGGCCAGCATGATCGTGCCGTCGGGTGATTGCTCTATAAACCGGATCTCGTCAGATCCCAAGTGCTTCAACAGAAGCGCGAACTCTGCAGCAGAAATCATCGCGAAGGGACCAGAACCGCACAGCAACTCGTACAGTGGGCGGGCCCGTATTCCGCCGCGCTCGGCGATCACCGAAAGTATCTGGTGGACTAGCGTGGAGGCAACCTCGGGTACCTGCCCCGCCGGCTCGACGAATTTCTCGAGCAGGAGTCGGATGACGGCCACCGATCGTATTGTGTTCGAGCGTAGTCGGTCGATGACACCCGTATCCTGATCGGTGTTTGGTTCACGAATGTAGATTCTTAGGACCGACGGAGTACCCCTCCTGCGTCCCGTTCGCCCAAGGCGTTGACGTAGAGAGGAGAGTGATCTCGGCGCACCTATTTGGGCAACCGACTTCACCGATCCGATGTCGACCCCCAGTTCGAGGGTAGACGTACAGATACCGGTCGTCGGTAACTTTCCGTCTTTGAGGCGGTTCTCCAGCTCCTCGCGGATGGTTTTTGAAAGACTCCCGTGATGGGGGTAAAATTCGTTGGGCACTTTCGCCTTTTCAGAGCGCCTCCTGAGCCGATCCGCGGTCGATTCCACTGTCCGACGCGAACCGCCGAAAACAAGATTGTTGGTTCCTCTGAGTGTCGAATAGAGATGGTCCGCAATATCGTCCAGAGCTACGCGCCGGACTACCGCCTCTTCGGGAATGCCGCTCGCGCCTTCAGCGTGATCTGGGTCGTCCAGCTGCGGAGGCTCAACATAGCCGCGAACCTGAAGTCTGAGTTCGGGTGAATCCGACTTGGCTTCCAGGATTTCGACAAGCTGAGGCATCGTGGGTCGAAGCCAAGCGGCGGCCTGACCGAGGTCGCCTATCGTCGCGGAAAGCCCGATACGTCGCGCCGGCCGCGACGACACGGCATCGATGCGCCGCAACAGACTAGCGACATGGAGACCGCGAGGCCCCTGAAGAAAGGAATGCAGCTCGTCCACGACGATGAAGTCCGCCGAGCACAATAACCGCTTCGCGTCGCCCGGACGGCGGACGAACATCGCCTCGATGGATTCGGGAGTGATCAGCGAGATCCCTCGCGGGTCGGCCATTGCCCGTTTCTTCGCGGTCTGTGGGGCATCTCCATGCCACTTCACGACCGGAATGGCCATGTTTTCGCAGAGTTCATCCAGCCGCTTGAACTGATCGTTGATTAATGCCTTCAACGGGCTGATATAGAGGACCGAGAACCCAGCGAGCGCCCGATCGGCAACGCTCGTGAGAACTGGCAGAAACGCGGCTTCAGTCTTCCCTGCTGCCGTGGAGGCGGCGATCAAGATGTCGCGGTCGCCGTCCAGGACTGAGATGATGGTACGGGCCTGTATTTCCCTGAGCTCGTCCCATCCCTGATCCCAGATCCACCGGCGGATCGTCGGATGCAGCTTGTCGTAGGCCCCCTCAAGATTTGAGGCGGAGGCTGGTGAGCTCATCGTCGTCCCCGTTGTTAGGCGTCGCTTCCGCTACGTCGTCGGGTGCGTCTGGAGCGATCGGCACTCGTTCAAGAAGATCCTGCCACCGGCTGTCCGGGTTCTGCTCCAGTACCGACAGCATTTGAACGAACGATCTTATCGTCGAGCGCGGCGTACGGAAGTATGCGGCCCCGATCTTTCGGTCACAGTGCTCCATGAAGGCGGTAAGCGCATCGTCGGGAACCAGATACTTCGTAGGATCCCCGCCCGCAAAGACCATCCTGATGTTTCCGAGGAGCACAAGCAGATCCTCAGGCGTCAGGCTCTGCAGCCTGATCACGGGGCCCGACATGTCAACGAGACCGCCCGCAGCGAAGGAATTCTCGGCTAGCCGCGACTGAAGAGCTTCGTAACTGAACATGCCCCTGCGCGTGTCCAGAAGAAACTCTGGCGTACCACACATGACGAAACCGATGCCTGACGTATTTCCCTGAAGCGCATCGTTTACAATGTTGAGTACTTGCTCGTAGTTCTGCTTTCGCGCTTGAGCGCTCTGGAGCTTGTAGATGTTGGCCATCTCGTCGATCATAACGATCAGTCCCGCGTAGCCCGCGACTCTTACCAGGCATGCGAGCGATTTAAAGCTGTCGTAGAGGTTCTCGTCATCGATGATGGTCCGCACACCGAGATCTCTCTTCGCATCGGTACGGGTCGAATACTCACCACGAAGCCATCGGATAGCGTTTTGCTTGAGAAGCTCGTTCGATTCCTCGCTGCCCCGCCAGAATGCCTTCAGCACGGTCGCAAAATCGTACCCACCGGCTAATTGCGCAATCGCTCCGAGCTTTTCGTCGATCACCTTCTCGACAGATACGCTCTTCTCCGCCGCCTCCTTTGCGGCGTCAGTCACCAGGCGCTCGACGACACTTTGGAGAGCTCCCCCTTCAGGCTTGTTGCGCGTTGCCATATTGTTGACGGCCTCGGAATAGAGTGCCCGGGCCTGCCCCCCACTTGCCTGAATACGCCGATTGGGCGAGAGGTCGGCATGCATAGTCACGCATTTTCGCTCGAGCGCGATTAGCCTGACTACACTGGCAAAGAAGGTCTTCCCTGCCCCGTATTCGCCGATAACGAACCTGATCGCGGCGCCCGCGTCGGCAATGCGATCGATGTCCCGAAGCATCGCGGCGATCTCCTTGGCCCGCCCGACCTGGATGTGAGGCAATCCGATGCGTGGGACAACGCCGGCGGAAAGAGCCTGGATAATAGTATCGCGTTCGCGTGGACGGATCGTCTTGACTTGCTTGCTCATGCGGCCTTGGCCTTCATCTCGGCGATGCGTTCTCTCAAGTGCGCCGCTATCACGATTTCGTCTCCCTCTTCGATCAGCGGCTCGTCGAAGTGGTCGAACGACCAGTCATTGATGCGCTCAATTGCGCCGTCCGGCAACAGGCGGACCTCCTTGGCATGTCGCTCAAATTCCGTACGCGACATTGATCCACGAAGCTCAAGTAACTCGACCAATTCGCCGTGAGGACCGTCCAATCCTTCCAAGGATTGATCGGCTGGGAGTGGAGAGGCTTGGACAGGAGGCGGGCCTTCGTCGGTAAAGATGTTGGCGAGCAAGGCGGACACAGCTTCCGTATCCTTTCGGGTCTTCTCCAAGCGGACCGCATCGATTCTGATGCCCGCCGAGGGAGGAGCCGGGGGCGCCTGCTTTGGAATGGGGATGCCTGCCGCCCGAGCCTCCTCCGTCAATGCTACCGGCTCATCCTTCTCGGCGGCAGCGCGGTGCAGACCGGCATACACACGCTCCGTCGGCAGACCTAGCGACTTGTGCAGTCGCTCAAGGAACTTGACCTCTCCGGCATCGATATTCTGATTTGCGCCGATCACCGCGACCGCAGCCTCGGCTATTGCTTGCCGCTCGCTTTGACTGGTTTCTGCAAGTTTGCGCATGACCCTGTCGCGCTTGGGCGGATTGTTGAATGTGATGACGGCGAACGCGATCAGTCGGGCTTGTTCTACCCCCGATAGATCGCCTTCCGCCCTAATCCTTGCGATGGTGCGCTGTAATTCCTCGTACGATGCATCCCCGTCGGCCGCAGCGGCCAGGACAGCGACTTCGATCTGCGCTCGCATCGCTCGAAACGGCGCCCTGGCTGGATCCACCGGGCCGCCGTCAGCCGCCCGGAACACGAACACTTGGTCGTCCGCCCGAGGCGCGCCGCTCCCGTATCGGCGATCGGGCTCTATTGCGATCCCAACGACATCCAAGGCGCCGCTCAGCGTATCCAGAGCGGCACTTGGTATTTTGCCTCCTTCCGGTATTTCGATCCCAGCCATCTCTAGGAGCACCTGTGCGGTCGTACTGCCGCGGCCTTGGCTTCCTACCAGGGAATCGATCTGGCGCCTGAAGTCTTCCACGGGACCGACTTTGGCCGCCCGTTGAAGATCGATAGGAAGAAGCGCCGCCGCGGCCATCGAATGCCTTGCTGCCGGTTTCCGACCGACCAGACGGCTGAAGCTGTCGAGCTCGTTTGTGCAATCGTCTAGCAAAGTCCTCAAAATCTCTAAGTCTCGCACGAGGAGGCTCGCATCAGGCTGGCGCTGATGTTGTCCTGGAACGTCGATTTCGAACGCACCGCTCGCAGCACGATACCGCAGCCAGACGTTGCCCTTGGAATTCACGGCAAAACCCTTGGGAAAGCGTGTGCCGAAACGCAGCTTCCACAATGCGACAAATTCTTCGAAGCACCTCACGGCCGGGGTTCTAAGATAGGTGTCCGGCATCGCCATAACCCAATAGAGCGCGTCGTCAGCCGAAACGCTCGGGGACGCTGCGAGCCGCTCGGCCAGATACAGACGCGTGGCGAGCTCCATCTCCGAACCGACGCTGCGTTCGGCAGAAAGGGGTGGCAACGCCAAGCGGATGCCGCGCGATATCCGAACAACGTTGAGGAATTTCGTGGCGTAGTTCTGGAAGGAATTGTTCGCACCGTAGATCGAAAGCAATCTTTCGACTTCTTGAATAACCGCGGGAACATCTGACCCTTGATCTATGAACACGCGGTGCTCAAGGCCATAGAAGAAGAGAAACACATATCCAATGCCGTAGCTGGGATCTCGCCGTCCAGTACGCATCCAGTCCAAAAAAGAACGTCGGGCGGCCGGCGAGATTTGCTCGTACGATGGCCAATAAGGCATCGACTGACCATCGACATCGGGCTGCCGCGAGTACGCCGGCAGAGCGGGATTTATGGCATACTGCCTGGTCTCACCGTTCGGCCCAGCTATCAAGGCGCCGTAGTAGAACATGCCCCCAGAAATTTCTGCCTTGCCGAAGACTGCCCTTTCGCCCGCCGCCAACCACACTGCCGGCGACTCACTCGAACGAAGCTTGCTTATCGCTGGTGGCGGGCTTTGACCAGAACTCGGAAGCTCGGAATGCCCGTCGGAAGGAGAAACGCTCTGCGACCTGCCCCTCAGAGCGAGATAGAGGAGCCAAACGACCCCGGCCGCCAAGACAAACGCTCCTATTGCGGCTGCGTGTTCCACAACGAACCGGTAGATAGCCATAGCGGCTGCCACCAATCCGCCGATCAGGATCAGAAAGATGGTTCCGGCGTCAGATGATTTACCCCGTCGTCGCCCCATGGAATTGTAGTCTCTAGCCCGCGCCCTGTAGCCTTCCTTCGCGCGACTCTTGCACGATGCACCACTCGCGGCAACAGCGTGGCGATAGTCGGTCACAAGAAGGGAAAGTGCCGTTCAACGAGGCTCTGTGCCACCCTTATTCGACCACAGAGCTGGTTCCGTGCCGTCATAAGAAATCGGCGTAGCCGCATCAGCGCCCCTACACCCTAGGGATTTCCCTAGGCGCGAGCAGCACACTATGGGATCGCAAAAGCCCTGTCGGGCACCTAAGGCGATATCGCATAAACGCTTAGTCCCCGTTGAAACGGTGAATTGCGGTAGGCCTCACCTATGAGCTTAATCTCCAAGGTATACTCGGCTGATCGCGCCGTCATGAGCGGATCCTCTCCTGGCACTGCCACCGTGCCGACCATCGAAACGATCCCGTATGCGTTGAGAAAACCGAGAGGAATTCGTACAAAGCTTCCTATCTGACCCAATAAACGCGACCGTGAACAATGGGGCTCGTTGACGGCAGATCTGGCGAGAGCGTAGCGTAGACCGTCGCACCGACTACTCGTCTGACCGTGCGGCGCCGTATTCGCTATGCGAAAGGATCGTGTTTTGAGGGCCTTCAAAATTGCTGCGACGGTGTTCGATTTTCCTGCGCCGGTCGATCCAACGATTGCAGCATGTCGCGTAACAAGTTTATCCAGATCTAGCGTGGCTTCCAAGCTCTCTGAAGCGGAATGGCTACCGATGGCTACTGGAGCTGACCCGCTGGGAGCATAGATCTGCTAAGCGCGATCTCTTCGATGAAACGCGAAGGAAACGAATACTTGAAGAAATTGAATATTCTGACGGCTACCTTCACCAAGTGGTGCACGAATTTGAGACAAGGAAGGTGACTTGGTGTGATGCGTATTGTTGCATTTCATCGTCGTGCAAGACATTAATGGATTTTCGGCGAAAGTCAGAGATCTGAAGAGATTGAGGCTGATATTCAGATCATGCGTGACGCGAACGGCACCGTGGATCGCTTCGGTGCGTTCAAAACGATCCTCGGGAAAACTGGCAACCAACGGCACAAACGGGTTTCCGATATACGAGAGATGCGGGACATAGTTTTAGAGCTCCAGGGCCGATTATGCGCAGGTCGCGTGGTGCGCGAGTCCATCGACTGCCGCATCATCACCGAACGATGAAATGTCTAATAAGATCCAAGAAGATCGCGGTGTGCTTGAAGGGGTCGGCTAATGTTCGAACCGCCCGTCCGCGCGATGCGAATTCCCGAAAGCCAATGCCCGGTGCCAAACGGCCCTGCCGCGAGACAAGATGCCATCAGCATCGAACCTTCTAGATTCGAAGCCGCGAGAGTCTCATGAGTGCGCCGGCGGTTGCGCGACAAGTTGTCCCAGAGACAAAAACTACCTGACGGTTGAGATTTGGACTAAACTACGGAATCTGTCGTCGGGCAGCATACATGACCTTCGAGACCCCAGCAGGCAACGCGACAACCGTGGCCGCGGCAAGCGTCGACTGCGCGAGTTACTTTACCTTTAGCAATACTCTTCGCGGGCACATTGGCGGACCCGCCATTCTTGGCAAGAATTGAACTAAGTTAGACCGCTAAATGCCGGGTGGCTTTTTCAAGCTTGTAGAGTGAACCAGCTCACACGCCGGCGGCCAAGGACGTTGCAATATCTGCGTGCCGCTTTTGACGTGGGATGTCGATAAACTTGGGTCGCCATCGTACAAAAAGTGTTTCGGTGACCCGGGTGAAATCTACGCCAAAAGGATCGCGCTCTGCTGGCTGAATTGTGCTGGGGAGTCGTTTTATGGATATTCAGGCGCACCCGCCCCTTCCTTACGTGAAGCCTGAAAGGGCATCGAGTGTACCTTTCCCGAAGATCGGCAAGGTACAGCGTGAGCCGACTGCATCGGCCAACTATTTTGTAGTGGACCCGGTCTTTCTAGCTACCGCCTCTTTGCAACCGTATCAACGAACGCATCAGGACCCGATCCATCGGCCGCTCAGGATCTACACGCTTGATCCAGCGGCGAGTCGGCAGGATGGCGCTGTGGCCGTGTTAAATGTCCCATTCGAGCGATTGCGCTCGGGGCCCGCGGGCAGCATCCTGGAGGTGGTCGATTGGGACGAGACGACGGGGCGGCTCAACAAGCCGGTCGAGTTGGATGATCCTCGCATCCTGATAGAAAATGGACGGCCCCCCTCGCCGTCCGACCCTATGTTCCGGCAGCAGATGGTCTACGCGGTCTGCGCGGCCACGTACGATGTCTTCAGACGCGCGCTCGGACGCGATCCGTGCTGGGGCTTTCACTCTCGTCCTGGTCAAGCTTATGCAAAGCTCAGAATTCGTCCACAGGCCTTCTGCGGCCGCAATGCCTATTACGATTCATCAGCAGGGGAACTCAAGTTCGGCTACTACACTGCCGATGGTAGCGTTCAGGGACGAAATCGACCCGGAGGTCGGGTGTTCACGAGTCTCTCACACGACATCATCGTGCATGAGATGACCCATGCGTTGCTGGACGGTCTTCGGCCGCGCTTTCGGCTGCCGACCCACCCGGATGTCGCGGCCTTTCACGAGGGTTTTGCCGACCTCGTGGCGATGCTCATGCACTTCTCGTATTCGGATGTCGTTCGTGCCGCAATTGAGAGGTCAGGCGGCAAACTCGAGACCGATGCGCTGCTTCTGTCACTCGCTAACCAATTCGGACATACCACGGGTTCGGGCGGGCCGTTGCGATCGGCCATCGATGCAGCGGGGCTTGGACAAGACGAGGAGCGCAGCGTCCGACGATATGATCAAGCTGGCGACGAACCGCACGAGCGTGGCTCGCTTCTAGTAACGGCCATTTTCGAAGCATTCGCGACGATACTTCGCCGGAAGACAAAGCGATTCATTCGCCTGGCACGTCTAACTCCCGGTGAGGCTCCAGGTTCTGAGCTTTGCGAAATTCTCGCCGACCAAGCAAGCACACTGGCATCACAGTTCCTTTCGGTTTGCATACGTGCCATCGACTACTGCCCGCCGTTCGACCTGTGTTTTGGCGAGTATCTGCGAGCAGTTATCACTGCGGATTTCGATCTCGTTCAGGACGACCCCTTCGGCTATCGCGAGGCCATCATCGATTCCTTCGCCCGTCGGCGCATCTACCCGGATGACGTGCCCGATCTCGCGGAGGACACTCTGCTATGGCGACCACCTGACAAGCAAATGGAGCCGATCGAAGACCTGCACTTCAAGAGGTTACGTTTCGCGGGCGACCCGGGACGAGCAGCCGACGAGACCGAACTGCGCCGGCAGGCCGAAGCACTCGGATCCTACGTCATGCGGCCGGGGTACGCACGCGCGTTCGGCTGCGCTTTACCGGGCGACGTGCAACTGAACGGAGATCACGTCGATCCTGCAGTTGTTGGTTCTATTCGCTCCCTTCGCCGCATCGGCCCGGACCGGCAGGTCACCTTCGATACGGTCGCCGAGATCACCCAGCGGCGTTGGTGCAAGCAGATATCGGGAACGTTCACTGAAGTCATCGGCGGCTCAACCGTCATCCTCGGCCCGGACGGCCGAGTTCGCTATGCAATCCGAAAGTCCGTGACGGATCAACGCCGAATACGAGCGCAAGCAGACCATCTTGACGGTAAAGGCGGTTCGAAGAGATGGACGAAGCGCGGCAGCCGCCACCAACTGTCGCGATCCGGTATATGCCATCTCTTTGGTGGAACAGTCGGTGTCCAGCAACCAGCAAGAGGAGAACGACATGAGCGATAGCGAACAGAAACTCCGCCAAGCATTAATGAGAATCGCAGAGGTGGCTCAGGCAGCGTCGGATACCGGACGGTATGTGGACGAGGACGATAAGCCGAATGGCGGCGAAGCTGCGCGGCGCCCCCATAACCACGCGGGTGGAAAAAACGCGCATTGTTCAATTAAGCAACTGCCCGGCCGTCTAGCCGAAAAAGCGGCAAAGACTGCAACGACCATCAATCCCATGAACCGAGTTAACTTCGGTGCCATTGGCTCCGTGGCACGCGGCCTGGTACTCTCGCCAGCAGCGATTGCAGTTTTGGTTGGTAAGTATTGGGGCCCGCAACAGCGCCGGCTCACGGTCAGCTTCCTGGATGGCGGGCCAAGTGATCTGCGCCGCCGGATCATTCAGCACATGAATGCCTGGAACCAAACCGCAGGGATCTCATTCGTGGAGACCCGTGGTGTGGGTAAGGTGCGCATCTCGCGAAATCAAGCAGGATACTGGTCTTATCTCGGGACCGACATCCTGCACATTCCCAGTAATCGGCCGACGTTGAACCTCCAGGGTTTCACCATGAACACAGCGGACAGCGAATTCCATCGCGTCGTGCGTCATGAAGCTGGGCACACGCTCGGCTTCCCGCATGAACACATGCGTGAGGAGCTGGTTGACCTCATAGACCCACAAAAGGCCTATGAGTTCTTCCTGCGCACACAGGGATGGTCTCGTGAGATGGTGGACCAACAGGTGCTGACACCGCTCAGCCAGGACTCGATAATGGCCACCCCACCTGACCAAGATTCGATCATGTGCTATCAACTTCCGGGATCGATTACCAAAGACGGTCAGCCGATCCGGGGAGGTTCGGACATCAACGCCACCGACTATGCCTTCGCGGGACAGATCTACCCGAAGGTTTCGTCAGAGGGTGCACCGTCGATCCAAGCTCAAATGGGCCTCGCCGACGAATGGTCGCCATCGGAAGATGTGGAGGTGGACGAGGAACTGGTACCGTAACGCTTTGCCGCGCCTCGTCGAGATTCAGGCCTCCCAGGACCTTCCACCCGTGCTGCACGTGCGGGTGGGAGACGTACTGATGTTTGGAGCAAGCGGCGGTCGTCTTCTGGAAGGCGAGACGGCGATCGAGCTGTTAGGTGTCTTCTCGACCGGCGTACTCTCGGACGATGGCCGGGTGCTAAGCCCACTCGGACCGCCAACCAACATCTTGTTTCGTGCGCTTCGATCGGGGCAGGCCCGCATCGAGGTGATAAGGGGAGATCCATGGCAAGCTATCCCGCAACGGCACGAGATCGCGATTGTTGTCGTCGTCTGACGGCGCACCGAAGACCGCCCCCTAGAAAGTCTGAGCGGAACGTCTCGTCGACCGTTAGCACGACTAAAAAACGGCCGGGCAATCGGCGGCTTGAAGAACTTAAAAATGAACCGGGGGCGTCATTGTCCCTCTCTACTCCCCACACTCGCCCCGTCCCGTCGACCCGCGCGCATTGCATGCTTCCAACGCCATCACAGAAGTGTGGCATGCTCAATTGAGCCTCGAGGAGAATTTCACATGCCAATCGGAGACAATCTGCCGACCCAATCTGAGCGATCCTTTCTCAATCTGTTTGAGCCGCCGCCACAGTTAATTGAACCCGCCGTCCGCGCCTGCCGCCTATTCAACACGGCGCTGGATATCGTCTTTTACGATGTAGCGACGTTGGCCGCGCAGCTGGCCGAAAAAGACGCGTCCGTGCGAGCTCGGGAGGAGAAACCTCCCTCCCGGATCGTCCAGCTCGATGCACTCAGTGACCCTGAAGGCTCGCTTCTGCTCATCGACGCTAATACCGCACCATATGTGCACAGATACACCAATGTGGAGGTCTTCTTGACTTCGCCTCACCCGGAAACGCGGGCTGTCGAGATCGTAACAATCACGGGGGTCGGTAGTTCGGCCCTTGGCAGCGCCGCGCTGGCGTGGGACATCTCGATAGCACTCGGAAAACCTGTGCTTGCCATCGTCCCGGGATACGGCATGGCCGACGTCATTCTGCAGGCGCTAGGGGGCTGGTTCGGCTTCGGCCTTTACGACTATCTGCATGCAAAGAGCTTGATCCAGAACGCTCTTGCCAATGCCGCGCCCAGGACAGCGAGCATAGGCCGCCAACTGCCCGCGTCTACGCCGGATGCAAAGTCCCTGCACGGCGCGCCAGTCTTTCGCCACGGCTCCGGCTCCTCAGACGTTCTTCACGCACTCCTCCTTCATCGTGACGCGGCATTCAAGCTTCTGGTTGGACACAGCAAGGGCGCCCTGCAGATCGGCAATGCAATCAGATCCCTTCCACCGGACCGATCACACGAACTCCGGGTCGTAACGCTCGGCTGCCCGATTTCGACGGATGTCGAGGGCGTCAGCTATTATCAATACCTTGGGCTTTTCGACGCCCTGGGACAGCTCAACATGTGGGGACACAGGCCGAACCAATGGCCACCGACTTGGCACAGTACGAACCCCAAGTTGCCACCTGCGATGACGGCGGGGAAATACGCGGCGGATGCTTTTCCGGCCTGACTCCTGCTCCGCCCACGCCTGCTCGGTCGTTTCTACGTTTAGATCCGGGCACGTCGCTGATTTGTGGACAGCAACCTGATATTCTACGGTTGGTGCTACCTGACAGCGATCGCGGCGTCTCTAAGAAAGGAGCCAGACGTTATGTTCGGAAAGCTTATCCCCTCAATCTGCATCATCGCCCCATTTGTTGTTTCGCCGGCTCCGGAACACCACCAACCTCTTCTCAACCAACTAGTTTCTCGGTTCGCGAAGGAGAGTATGAGCGGAGTTGTCCTGATCATGATGCCTTTACCTATTGTGGCACCATAAATGGCTGGGCAGAACAGGCTTGCAAGATCCAAAATTCACGTGAACTACCGAAGTATCGCTTGATCAAGCGCACGTAGACGAGCTTATTCGCTTCTTTCAAAAATGGCTCTACGATTGGGGGCTATCGGCCAAGAGATGCCGTGATGCCATTGGCACAGAGTTATCTCTGTTCACTGACTTCACCGATAAGATCAAGATCGTGGCAAGTGCTCCGCAGGGAAACGGGGATTACCGAGCGGTTCGAGTCGGCCGACCACAAATTTGCACGTCCCAGCTGGTGCCCTCTTGTTCCTCAAAGCTACCAAAGGTAGAGTTTGGAATTGAATCATTTCGCGCGTTTTATTGCTCGTCCAGAACTATCTGGACAGTACTTGCCATACTGTATCCATAGGAGGCTCACATGGGTCGCTGGAAAACGATCTTTGCAGTAGTCTTAACTTTACTCGTCATGCACCTTCCGGCAGAGGCGCAAGACCCAGTAATTCGTATCGGTGTAGTGGCGACCTTCACCGGTTTCGGGGCAAATGAAGGCCAGCAGTTTCGGGCGGGAGTATCCGCCGCTCAGAATGATCTGAGGCAAATAGCCAACCGACCGGTGGAGGTCATTTTCCATGATCATCAGAATAAGCCGGACATCGCGGCCAACAAGGCCCGCCAGCTTATTGAAGTCGATCGCGTCAACTTCCTGATTGCAAAAGGCGGCGCATCTGTAATGCTGGCCGTGTCCGGGGTGAGCGAACAGCAACAGACGCCAACCGTCTTGGTCGGGCTATCTAAGGGGCCATTTTCGGACCAGCGACTAAAGTACTCATTCCACATCGGCGATAGCGCCGAGCAGCTTGCAAAGCTCGCCGTTCGGTATGCGAAAGACAATCAAGATCGTCGTACGAGCTACATTTTTGAAAGCCAGTTTTTCGCCGAAGCGCTCAGCCGTGAAGCCCAAGTCAGCCAGCTGCCGTTGCAAAATTGGAATGGCACAGCTGGCTCGCCGGCGATTGTGTTCATGTTTGGCGGGGATACTCGTAACATTCGTTTGGACGAACTCCCATCAAACAGCCTTCTCATCGGTGGCATCAGCCTCCTGGAGATCGGCCGCCTCGGAAACCAGATCAAAGTGGCGGTTATCGCGCCGCACGATCCCAGCCTTCGAGAGCCACGTAGCTTGCCCAACTCCTTGAGGGACATGAAGGGAGCGGATGCCTACTATGGCTACGCAGCCTTTCAAATCCTGTCACGCGCCGCGCGGAATGATCCTGCTCCTGACCGAGTTGCTGCGAGCATGCGTGCCGACTCGTTCGATACCGTCCTTGGACAACTCAACTTTATGGCCGGCGGCGAATGTCGTCAGCCTAAGCTCGCCGTGTACGTCATGAACGACAATGGCTCATTCCAGCTGTGTCCCGACTGTGGCGGCGTTCACGATGGCTGTAATGGCTCCGCGTGCAAGTGCAAGGACGGCTCTTGCAACAACGACTGCTGTAACAAATAGTGGCAATGATTTCCGATGATCCCAAGAAGGCTATCAAGTTTGTAGCCGCGTTCCTGCCAGGCTTCATTGGTCTGGGCCTCGCAAGTTATTTGGTCGATCTGCGGTTCGGTGAACTTGCATACGCCTTTATTTCGATTGCGATCAGCATCGCATCCTTTGGGATTGCCTCGCTCGCGATGCGGCAATGGCGCGCAAAGAAGCGGAAACCAGCGCAAGCAGTCGCAACGGCGGAGATAGTGCTGGCATATGTAGTCGCGCTGGTTCTCGGAATTTTCGTGTCGGTTGCCTACGATGATGATTGGGTAATCACGGCGGTGAACAAGATACCTTTCGTGTCGCTTACCAAAACAACTCAAGACCACCCGCTTTTATACGTACTAAAGAAGAGCTTCACCTGTGTGGCTGTGCGTCCTATCGATGCTCGTGAGAACAACACGCTGGTCTATACGAAGGCGATGGTACGAGCGATCGTAAAGGATTATGCGACCGTCGAGGGATTTATCCGCGTTTACCCGACCGAACTTGATCCCGCTCAGGTCTTTCTATCTCCTGCGTGCAAGGTAGACGGAAAAAAGACGACAGCAATTCCTGGCCCTGGCGTTCTCGTGCAGACAGAAAATGTCATTGCTTGGGAGCTCATTGATGCGACCGCAAGCGAGTGTTGGAAGATCCACTACGGCAGCAAGCCGCCGTGTCTTTGTCCTTCGGAGGAGGTCAAAGACAAATACATGGCGCGAATGAACGTGGAAAAGCATGAACAACAAGACAAGTACCAGCTCTGCACGGCGGATAAATAGCCTGACTTCGGCAGCCGGCTGGCAGCATTTTCGCACGAGCCGTCAAGGTCTCTCAAGACGACCAAGCGGCCTGTGTTCTTACGTATATTTGTACGGTTTCATCGTTATATGAAACTCAAACGTGCTCAACTGAGCATTGACGATGAAAATTGATTGCGTCGCCAGCGTTCACGCCTAGGGCGTCGAGATCAATCCACGAGCCGTTGCAACTATCCAGCGGTTGCCCCAGCGCACGATAGATTCGATTCGCCCGACGCCGGGGACCACATCACCTCGTGCTGCCATTCGAATCCCATCGGGCCCTTCGAGCACCGCTGTTCCGCCGCGAACGTCCAGCACTGCCCAACCTGCCAGGGTCGTTGGTCTTGTCTCGGGAACCGACAGGAGCGGCCCCGCAGGCTGGATCGAGCCCGTCACAGACATGTCCACTTCGAGAGCATCCGCCGATTGCGCCGCATTTGGCGCTTTGGTCCCAGGCTTCGGAGCAACGCTCGCGATGAATGTGGAGGGCTGCCCCAAAGCAGGCGCTGTTCGCGAACCCGATGCAATCTTTCGGACGCCTTCGGCTTTACCGCCTGCCCTTGTGTCTGGCATGCGGCGCGAAGCCGTTTCTACCTGAGCAGTCGGGTCGAGAGCCGAGATAGCTGCAGGACCGTACCAAGCGCCAGCCCAACCCAACGCAAAGCCCGCCCCCAATGCGGCCGCCGCGACGAGACAAATAGTCAGTTTTGGAGGCCGGCCCGGCGCCAATAGCGCCAAGAGCTCGATTGGGGGTCGAGAAATCCGATTGATCGCGAGTGATGGGCCACGTGAGCTCGCCACTGCCGTGATCTGGGGCGATCGTGATCCTTTCCAAGGTATTCGCATGGTGCAATTGCATGCTTGGCTCCCTGCGGTCGCCAATGATCGTGCCGGAAGCTAAACTAACTCTTAACTGCCGGTGCGCTCGGCACGACTAAAGAGAAGTCGTAGAGCGCGAAGGGGCTGCCTTCGCGAGAAGGAGCGCGCCGGGCTAGGCAGCCGTTGCGCGAGTAAAGGGCAGAATGGGACTACCAGCTCGAGAGACCGGGCGCACGTGAATGCCGCGATACCAGGCTTAGCTTTGCCGAACTGGGCGAACTTTCAGAACGAAACTGACCCGAAAGACAAGCGAAAGGAGTGCGCTGTGACATTGGTATCGGGGCTTTTGCGTGGCCCTTTTTAACCGCCGCAGTTTATGGGTTGTATTTTCCTACCTTGGATTGCATATTTTTTCCGTTGTCGACCGCCTGTTGCCTTTAACAATTATGGTTTCCAGTAATGAGTAATCGAGGTCGGGTTCACTATTCGACTATTCTGGGCGAGCGGGTCGAGGGACTGGTCGCACTATTTCGAGAACTGCAGACTCTCCGCCGTCGCCTACGAGCCGCTCAGGCGAGAACGATTGTCAGGACTAGCCGTATCCCCAAAGCCAGTCGTAGACGGAGAGCGCTTCGGCGGACATAGCTGTCGCGAGCTCGTAGAGCCGTTCAGTGCGATGAAAGAACTCGGCACTTCCGCTTTCTAGGAAGCTCGCGCCAGATCGCTCTACCGACACCTCATTGTCCAGTAATCAGGGTATCGAGTGTTGCAGATGGAATAGTCAGCAACAGCTCAATCGTGAAGTGAAAGAGCGTATTTTGGCGGCTCGTCATCTCGGCGGACAACAGCGCGCTGAAGATGTAATCGTAAAGTGAGAGAACAGCGTTGCGGAACCCTTCGTGCTCGGCGGCGGAGTAGGAGTGCGCGTCATCCAGACCGAGAACATGACCATCAAGCTGAAGCCGTGCTGGCAATGAAGAAGGCGATCGCAGCGACCTGTCCGGCCGAACGGATGAGGTGGTTGCAGGTGGCTTTGGCATGCAAGAGCTTGGCGCGCCTTGTCGAAGGATCGGTTCCTGCGCCTACAATCTCATCTTAATGCTGCGCCAGAGCGCTCGACATCCGCGGGCATTGGGATCACAGCTTCCGATAGGTAATGTGTGCCGTCGCAAACGGGATGCCCGCACGTCCGGCGCTCCCACGCACGATGCAGGCGCGATCATCTATTGCGTAGAACCAATCATCGAAATTCAATTTGATCGATTTACCGCCTGGTTGCGGCGTGTCGCGAGTGTACTTCCAATGAAAGGCGCAGCCGGCTTGCTCTCCAAGAGCCTCACCTTCCAGCCGGTTTTCCAATCCGGTGTATTTGCCTTCGTTACCTTTTCGTATGGTCCAGTGCATCGTGTCGCAATGGCCATCATCGAATGTGTACGTCTCGGTGAAGATCACGATTTGGGTATCTGTCTCGAATTCGCCGTGCGCCGCAATCGTCGCGCGCTTTAGCAATCCGCCAACGAGGCTTTCCAGCACCGCCCAGCCTTCGATCCGCCCCACAAAGAATTGCTCCGGGAGAAAGATCGGCCTTGTTTCTCTGAAATCCTCGATCGCCATCGGTAGCACCCAATCAAGGGAATCTCCGTACTAAGTCCCTTGTTACCCATTGGGTTCCGATTAGCCGCGCCTTGCAGCGCCGTACTTCAAGTTATTGCGGCCCGCGAATAAGGAAAGGGCCGCTCGGACATTCCGAGGCCACCGGGGCTAAAAACCAGGGCGGCTGACCCCAGCTCCGGCGGCATCTGTGATAATTTAAGCTCTGCGGGTGAACAGCCCGGCGTGCAAAGTTCCGAGCCGAAGGTGGAGCCCCGTTGCATCTCGGTCACAGAAAGGATGCCCTGGAAGCTTTTGGTTAGTGGCATTCGGCAACTAGATTTCAGTTTATTTCAAATCTGAGATCGAATTTGTAGCCAACTGATCCGCTCAGGCGCTATCTTCTGCATCCAGACCTTTTGATCGCGAAATTGTTTGGCTCACGTGATGAGCCGCTTTGAGTGTCTTCTTACAGAGCATGACCGCATGCGCGTTGTGTAGGGGATAGACATGTTGGATCACGAATTCAATGAACAGCGCGCTAAGTTACTGCGTGAACTCGCAGAGCAGGCTGACCCATTTGTTAAAAGGCGCCTCCTGAAACTGGTGGAGCGGTATCAACCTAAGGGGCGAGCAGCGCCGGTTCACGAGTTCACTTTGAGCCTCGGCGATGCCGCCGATCGCAAGCAAGCGCCACCTCCCGATCCGGGCGTACCGCCGTCTACCATCAGCAGAACACGGGTAAGTTCTGATTGAAGTTCGTCTTCTGAATATCCGTGCGTTCAGCCCATAAAACCCGCAACTCGAGGAGAGCAATTATGGCAATCCAGATCGTCATGGACCGCACCGGCGACAGCCGTCATCTCTTCAATCTTCACGACGCACAGGAATTGGTCAGGGCCGAACAGCGCTTCAATGAGCTGACGAAGGTTGGCTTCACCGCTGCGGTCCGTACCGGAACGGACCAGCTATCACAAATCAAATCATTCGACCGGAATGCGGAAGAGACCATCTTTTTTCCGAGGCTCGTTGGAGGTTAGTGGGAGCCCCAGCCATGTTGGCCTTCCGATCGTTGGCCATGGGCAGCCGTTCTCGCATGAGAGCGACACGAGCCCTTTTCATCAAGCACGGCGCCGAGAGCACGCCGGAAGGCCGCTCGCTCCGGCGCTTGCGGGAGTGGCTTTCGCAGGCGCAACGCGAGCAGCTAGCCCGCAAAGGTTACTTCGAGGTGATCGGAAACGAGAGTGGGAGCCAATACAGGGTCTACGCCGGAACTTCCGGTAATGTTTGCGTGGTGGACGAGCGCGATCATCCGCAAGAGGGATTGTGTTTCATGCCGGTGGGCTCTCTGCCGATAGGAGACGTGATGCTCGCCCAGAAGATTGCGTTGGAGACATGCGAAGCCCACGTGCGCGCCGTGGCGAAGGGGTTCACTCCAAGTCGTTTTCATTTTAGGCAAGCCCGACTGCTCGGCTGACTGGCGGTCGCATCATTGCGCTTGCGAGTGGCGGCGCAGGCGTCCTGCTAAGTTGGTTCGCTGCTGAAGCTGGCCGGCGGAGTTTAGTGCTGGGGTTCATCCAATGCCTTGAGTCGCGCGTGGAGAAACGCGCTCGCATGGTCATAATTTGCATCACCGTCCACGACCGCGCGAGCGCGCGGATCGAGCACGCGACCGACCATTTCCGGACCGACTGCATCAACACGCTCTGACCACTGGTTCAGACGTTCATCGGAAAGGTTTTGGCTCGACGTGAATAATTTCAGCCACCGAGATGCGCCGTCATGCTTGTTGTGGTGTCGGGCAACAAATGCATAGAAGGCGAATAAGCTTTGGACATCCTCACGGGATACTGCTCGCTGGGCCATGAACATGCTCTTGTGAAAATAATCATCAGCGAATCAAATACGGATAATACATTTCTCCGGGTGTCGAATACCAAGAAAATTAAATGCCGCTCGGAGTGAGCTTCGAGCTCTGCAGCGCAGCGAACCTCCATTTACCTGCTTTAATGCGAGCCGCGCGCAGCTTGGGCACACTGCCCGTCCGCGCTTTAGCGGAACGCGGCCCCGGCTCTTCACCCTCCTCCCTTCAAGTGCACCGCCGGGGCGGGGCCGCTGGCCCACTTCCTCTCCGAACTCAACGTCATTCACGCGTTCCGCGAAGGCAATGGTCGCACGCAGCTTTCGTTCTTCCTCCTTCTGGCCGATCATGCCGGTCATCCCATCGACCTCGAAGATCTTGAGCCGGATACTTTCTGGATGCGATGATTGCTAGTTTTAAGGGGGACGAAGGACCTCTCGCCGTGGTTATCAGCGACCTGGTCACCTACTAGGCCCCTATCGACAGCTGCTCAAGACGCGACTTCCTTCGTTCGTCGCTCGATCTCTTTTTAGGAGATCCGAACTCACGGCCGAAAAGGCTGCGACGCGTTCGCGCATGCGCGCGAGCTCCGCCTTTTCAGGACAGCAGCATCCTGATTTTTTGAGCCATTTCAGAAGTCAAAGCCGTCCGACCCACACAGTCTACGTGGTCGAAGGCGAAGGTGATTCACGACCAAGGTCGGCGCCGCCTGGGCGCACGAGGACGGCGACGGCTACAACATCTCGCTCACGGCGGCCCTGCCGCTTAACGGGCGCCTGGTGGTGCGCACCGCCAAGGCCCATGCCAAGAACGAGGCGGCGCGATGAGCGCCGCTACCTTCCGCCGGTTCGTCGTCAAGGCGTTTGACTACGAAGAGTGGACGGTCATCGTCGAGGCCGGCAGCTCCGCCAATGCGATCCGCAAGGCCGAGGCGATCTACCGGGCCGACAATTTCGGTGTAGCGAACGGCTTTGATCTCGGCTGGAAAGCCCGGCCGCTGGTTCAGGAGGTGCGCCAGTGAGCACCGCCGGCAAGCTCCCTTCGCAACCGCGTTATCTAGGGCCACTGCATCCAGGTCATGCGGCAGATGGCAACCGGGTCGGTGGACTTCATCCTGACCGACCCCGTATGTCTGCCGATACAATCGAGTAGCGGGCAGACCATCCGCAATGACGACAACACGTCGTGGATCCGACCGGCATTTCGCGAGATGCAGCGCGTCGTGAAGAACCCCGGCCTGTGCCTGACCTTCTACGGCTGGGGCCGAGCCGATGTCTTCCTTGACTGCTGGCAGCTGCAGGATTCCTGGCCTGTCGGCCATCTCATCTTTCCGAAGCGGTAGGCCTCGTCCTCCGGGTTCGTGAAATAGCATCACGAACAGGCCTTTCCTTGCCAAGGGTGACGTGCCCCTGCCGGAAAATCCGCCGGCCGATGTCATCGACTAGGTCTGCACCGGCAATCGTCTGCATCCGACGCAGAAATCCGCGAAGATGCTGCAACCGCTCATCGACAGATTCTGCAAACCAATATCCTCGCGTCTCTTGCGGGCCGAAACGGTACGAGCTGCAGGAGCCAGAGCACTGCCAGTTGCGGTTCACGGTGGACGCCGGCAAGCGCGATGCCCAGACCACCACCGCCGACCTCAGCAAGCTCAACCGGCTGGAGGTGGCACCGACGATGTCGGGCAACTTCGGCATCGTCTACCTGGCCCGCAGCGGGGCCAATACTGTCTCCGTACACACTCGATACGGCGACCAGAGCAGCAACAAGGTGCGACTCAACAACCTGGCACCGGGACAGATAGACGCCTTCCTCTCGAAGGTGGCGGAGTTTCAGGAGAAGTTCTGCAGCGTCAAGGTCAGCGTGCCGGCAAGACCAGCCGCTCAGAGCGTACGCGGCCGATCGGGCCGCTCGTTGAGCGATGCCAAGGGCGGACCGCCGCGAGACCACCGTGGCCCGGCGGCGCGCGGGAGAGCCGCGGCAGATCAACCCAAGGAGCTACATCGACAGCCCATCGACCATTTCACGATCGGTCGCCGGCCGCCCGCAGCTAGACCAAAAGTTCCCCATCTTGGGCATTGACGTTAGCATCGATACGACCCTAGGTTTTCCCAATTCATTTTACTGCTCGATCCGGTGGGTGCCTTCGAGGCCCATTAAGGAGACAAGCATGATTACTTATTTGATAGCCGCAGGCGGCGTGTTCGGGTTTCTCCTGACAAGGTACGTTGCCGCGAAGACCAGGGAAGGCTCACTCTGGCGCGCAGTATTGCGCAACCTCAATCGTTTCTTCCTGCCGTTCGCTATCGCCGGCATTATCTTTTCCGGCCTTCAGATATGGCTCTCCCTCACCGACGACCTCGAAGGAGCCAGCCGGACCATCCGGGAATTGGAGACGGAACTGGCCCGTTTGCGGACTGTGGCCACCTTTCTGAAACCCTCTCCGGCGCTGGAATTCTCTATTTATCTGGCCTTGATTTTTCTGTTTGTGGCACCCTTCTGGGCCAGCCATCGGACCGTAATTAGCGTCTTCAGCGGCTATCTTCGATCGGTAAGCTTCGCCTACGTCTGGCTGACGCTGCTGACCTCTCTTACCTTCTTCGGCGGCATCGTTGCAGGTCCTGATGGCTTGCTCGCCCAACGAATAGCGACGATCGAGCACCACATCGAACGGATTGATGAACGATATGCAAAGGCCCTTCTGGAAACGAAAGCCGTCCTTCTCGCGGAGCTGATGCCTCGTCTCGTGAAGACCTACGAGACGAAAAAGAGGGATGATGATGACCAGCAATGGCCACACATCGTTCTCCTGGCCGACAAGCTCCGAAAGGCGCTTGGCGATCTGCCAGGACAATATCCCTCTCTGCTGGACGGGCCCCACGGCGCCCCGAACGGACCAACACCATCACCCGTGCTTCCGCCAGGACCTCCGCCGGCGAGCGCTTCGGTCGCTTTGTCCCCGTTGAATGTCGACGAACCGCCGATCGTCAGGCCTCTTCCGCCTCTGGAGAAGCTGCAAGAGAAACCGGCATCCCAGCCGCTGAGCGAGCGCCGTGTTGCGCCCGCGAAACTGGATGCTCCCACCGCTACACCGCTCGCTCTCCAGTCGGTCGCGTACGCGTATCGTGGGCGGATCCAGCCATTTGACCAGGCTCTTCCCCTCAAACCGACTTCGGTCGCCGTAACATTCCCGGATGTGCAGGCAACGCGTCCGCAATGGTCGCTCGAAACGGCCGAAGCGATTGAAAAGGAGCTGAAGGCGTCCTCGGCAGAAAAGCGAACTGTTCCGGAAGAACTTCTCGCCTCCACGGGATCACGCGCAATTGGCGCCGCCTACGAGGGAAGCGTCGACGCCGTGATGGATGTTCTGAAGAACAACGAGGACCTCGGCCTGCCGCTAGGTTTCCTGGCCGGCTTTGTGGAAGCCTTCCTCAATGAATCAGTAAAGACCGCTATCGAACGAGGCATCGAGAAGCAGAGCGCACGGCTTGCGACCGGCGCGAGCAAGCTCGCAGCAGCGGTATCAGGATTCACGGACTACGTGGCCGCCGCTGTAGCCAAGGGGTTTGGGAGCAAGCTCCGCGCGCGCACTGAAGCGGTCGTCGCCAAGATCGATGCCATGGAGAAAAGCATAGCTGACGCTCAATCCAAGATTCCGAACGACATGCAGGCGTTATCGATCCAGCAGTTCGAGCCTCGGTGGGCCGGTCTCGCAGCCGTCTGGGGGCAGGCGACCGGTCGTCTTCCCGACGAGTTGCGCAAGCCAGCCGCAGAGGTGCTTGGCGAAATTCGTGAAGCAATCGAGAAGCTCGGACCTGTCGATCGAATGACCCTGCTTTACAATTGCGAGCAGGTCTGGCTCGACTCGGCGGAGAGAACCCGCCTCAGCTACATCTCAGCGATGCTCCGGTGCGAGGAGCTCGCCGGGCGCACCACCGCTTCCTTTCAGCAGTCTCTCCGCAAGGCGCTTCCCGGACTACTCGCTGGCGAGATTGCTGATAAAGGTCTTCGTGACATGGTTCCGTCAATGGTCGGCGATACCAAGATCAAGGGCAAAGATCTGAATGAGCTAGTGGCAGCCTTGCAAAACGCCCGGTCCGACGCGCTCGGCACTCCCGGTGCAGCCGCTCGCTTCATTGCTGAAAGTCGCAAGGCTTCTCCAGCGCGGGCTCGAAGCGGATTCATGGCGGCGATGGGAGCGACTTCTTGCAGCATTCGCGCAGAGCTTGTGACAGAGCATTACGTGAACAATGTGCTCGTCTCGGTCACGCGAACTCCGATAACGCTGCCCTGTTTCCGGTAGCTGTTTCAGCGTTCTTTTCACCTCAAGAGCGGCCTGCGATCGGGCTCGCGAGTATTGAGGATAGACCGCGATCGCATTCGTCGAGTGGCGGCGCCCTGACAAGAATGTACGGCTCCCGGCGTATACTGAAGCACTTGCGCGCAACACTCCTGCCACTTTGTTGAACAGACGAGGGACGAAGCGCCCGCCCCTTCCGTAAGCTGCAGGCATGCGCGTTGTCGTGTCCGCCTCGCTGCTCCGGGTGCCAACGCCGTGGCCCGGGACTGGGGCAACATGGCCGTGACCTCATCGACGCTGGGCAACAACACCAATCGGCTTTGCATCGGCGACCACGCGCGGAGCTCGTTATCGATGAGTGCCGTAACGGTTGCCAGTTCTCGAATTGAGATAAGTCCCGCCACGGTGTGATGAGCCGGATCCGCCCAAATAGCTGCCGCCATGACTGGTCGTGTGATGTCCGCCGCCGTAGCTGACGCGCCCTCCATGTCCTCCGCGTGCGTTTGCTTGTCCGATCACGCCGAGCAGCAACAGACCGGCAACTATTGCAATCAACTTCATATTTCGCCCGCCCCTTTCGAATGTGGAAGCGTATCCAAGCGCAGCCGATGCGTGCTAACAACCTTTGATACGCGCAAATATGCAGCTTTACGCCGGGAACAACTGGAGCCGAGCCGTTTTCCGGCGCGAGTAAGGCGCGCGCCTGTCCCCGAAACGTCTCGATCTCCAATGGAGCCGGTGACCTCGTCTGAATGCCCAATCCGATCGCGCAGAAATACCGCAGATGAACGACCCTCTACGCTGATTATCATCATGGCCGCCATGCTAACGCAGGCCTGCTACTTGCTCGGGGCCAACATTGTCGTCACAGGAAATTTCCACCCAGTCGACTGCTGCAGCCGATCGGGATCTAACCTTCGTAGTGATTGAGCGTCATCGCGAGCTGTCGGCGCATTACGATGCGGCCTTGTCCGTATCGGCGAAGCTCGATGGGCCCGAGTTTGATGCCGCCGACGAAATCAGCAGTCAAAGGACCCATGCTCTCGCGGAGCATGCGAATGTGCTCATCCGTTCAACGCCAACCTCGATCGCGGGCGTTATTGCTCTGACCCGTTACGTCGGCAGCCTACGAGAGTGGGAACTTCCCGATGATGATGCATGGTATCGGGTTTTCTTAGGAGGACTGGCAGACGCGATCGATGGAATTGCGATGGCGCAGCGGCTTGGGCGAGACGGCGATTAACATGGCGCTCGCTTTCATCTTCCGCGGCATACTTTTCTGGGGGGCCATTGCTGCGCTTCTCTATTTCGTGTGGAATTTGCCCTTCTGAAGCCCGACGACTAGGGGCTCGCCAGAACCAGTGTCGAGGCAATGAGGAGCGGCGGCTTTTCAACCACGGTAATCGCCCACTACAATATCAGTTTCGGTCGCCCTGCCGAAGCTGATCCGTCTTGAAAAGCTCTCAGGACGTAGTCGCGGGGGCATACTCGGCCTTTGTGCTGGGGAGAACGCTCATCAGCCGCCCCTTCACTGAGCTCGACAAGCTTGCCCTGGCAGCCAAAGGCGGCCTCAGCTGGGAGCATTGGAGCTGGAGTCAATGGATTGGCTACCACTTGGACATCCGTCTTACTTTGGGATATGTGACGATTTTCTTGTCTGCACGATATGATTCCCTCAACCTTGACGCGTAAGAAGAAGGGTCGTGGTCGCGTTTTTCGGCAACCCTGCGGTACGATGTGCTGCATTTGGCGGCTCCGCCAGGCTCTCCCTGAGGCACGTCCGCTTTTTGTGAGGCCGGATCGCAAGGTGAGAGCTGCCATGACAACGCGCGAGATTGCTGATGTGGCCCGATAACGAAACCGAACGCGACTTCCTGAACTTCTCCGGCGTGGCTGACACGGTCGCCGAGATCATCGTCCAGGCCAAGAGCAGACCAATTTCCATCGGTGTCTCGGGGGCTTGGGGTATCGGCAAGTCGTCGATGATCAAGCTCACCCGCTCCGCGGTCACGGCCCGCGAAAAGAAGAGTGGCGCGAGCAAATACGTGTTCGTCGAGTTCAACGCATGGCTATACCAAGGCTACGATGATGCACGTGCGGCTCTTATGGACGTCATCGCCGATAGGCTTGAGGAAGAGGCCAAGACCCGTGCAACCGCGCTCGACAAGGTGAAGTCGCTCGCCAAGCGGATCAAGTGGTTGCGGGCTGCCAAGCTCCTCGCCACCTCGCTTTACTTCGGAGTACCTCCTGTCGGAGCCGCCGGCGAGATTTTCGAGCTCGGCAAGAAGGTTTTGGCCGAGGGCCTTGGGAAGGACACCGCCGCCGACGCCAAAAAAGCTGCAGCGGATGTGGCAAAAGAGGGTAGCGAGCTCCTGAAGCCGCAGGACGAAACGTCTCCACCGAAGGAAATTCAGGCGCTACGCGATGCCTTCGAACAAACGCTGGAGGAGCTCGGGATCACGCTAGTTGTGTTGATCGACGATCTTGATCGCTGTCTGCCCGAAACGACGATTTCGACGCTGGAGGCGATCCGCCTCTTCCTGTTCCTCAAAAACACCGCCTTCGTCATCGCGGCCGACAACGACATGATCAAGCACGCGGTGAAGAAGCATTTTGTCGGCGTCAACGACGACCTCCTAATCACCAACTATTTCGACAAGCTCATCCAGGTTCCGATCAGGGTGCCGCAGCTCGGCACCCAGGAGGTCCGCGCTTACATGATGCTCCTGTTTGTCGACAACAGCGAGCTCTCTGACGACCATAAGGAGAAGGTCCGGGTTGCTGTGATTGGGCAGCTCAGGCGGACTTGGCAGGGGAAAAAGGTCGATCGAGCCTTCCTTCAGAGTCTCGGAATTGCGTTCCCGGAATCTCTCGTCGGTCAGTTCGACACGGCCGAACGACTCGCTTCGCTGATGACGACCGCCTCCGGCATTCTCGGTAATCCGCGACTGATCAAGCGGTTCCTGAACGCTCTCTCGATCCGCTTGACGATCTCGAAAGCGCAGGGCGTCGGCGTTGATGAGGCCGTGCTGGCCAAACTGCTTTTGTTCGAGCGTATCGGCGACACTGCTGCTTACGCCGAGCTGGTCAAAAACGTCAGCATCGATACCGAGGGCAAGCCCACCTTTCTCAAGGAATGGGAAGAAGGCGCGGTTGCCGGCCGCGATCTGGATTTGAAGGCGCCGTGGACGGGCGAGTTCGTGAAAGAATGGTTGGCGCTCTCGCCGCCCCTGCACGATACCGATCTTCGTGGTGCACTCTACGTCAGCCGCGAATATGCACCGTTGATTACGCCCGAGGATCGCTTGTCGTCCGACGCGGCGGAGCTGCTCGCCGCATTGCTCGAACATCCGGAAATGGCGACCACTCTCAAGGATGGGCTCGCGCGGGTCGCACGCATCGAAACCACGGTGATGATGGACCGCTTGCTTGAACGCGCTAGAAAAGAGCAGGAATGGGGAGCACCGCCGATATTGAACGCATGTATTGCCTTGGTTGAAGCGGATCCAGTCCAGGGTTCAAGGCTGGCGGCGTTCTTGGCTGATCGCCCTGCCCAGCAAATTCAGCCAAGCATCGTTCCCAAGATTGCCGATCGCGCGTGGTCAGCGACAATTCTCGATGCATGGAGTTCGTCGCCCGCGATCTCGAGGACGGTTAAGAACGCGATCAAGAAGACGAGGGACAATGGGAACGTCGCAGTCTAGCGATGGGCCCGGTCCGGGCGTACCGATGGTACCGCCCTGGACGCCCGCCGCGCCACAGGATCCGGTACCACCTCTCGCTCCACCGCCTCCTTCCGACGACCCCGACGCGCCGCCGGCGGAAGGTACTTCGTCGCCCCCGCCGTTAGCTCCGCCGGCTGTCCTCACGCCGCCGCGACTTGCGCCCGAAAAGCGCTTCGGTGGCGTCCGCATGAGCCTTGGCAATTTTGCGCGATCCGGAGACGATCGCGATCTAAGGCGGGGACTTGGGCACTACGTCCGTAGCGGCTACGGCGGCTCCAATGTTACGACCAGTCGATTCGGTGGCACGGCGCAGACGGCAGGAGCGCTCAGCCATGCGCTGTACTCAACCGCCAACGGCGCCGCGGATGCGCCGGTCGACGCGACCGCTCTGGCCGGGCGTTCCGCCGAGGACATCGCGACCGCAATCATAGAAGCGGTCAGGCCCGTCGACGGAACACAGGACGCGGAAGCCGAACGGGCGGCGATACACGACGCCATGTCCGACCTGCTTGCCCAATATCCGGACGCCGACCTGCTCAATCTGTCGAACATCGAGCGCGACTTCGTCATCGAAAGGTTCTCTGCAATAGATGTAGCGCGCCGCTTCGAACTCGATGTCGGCAAGCATTTGCTCGAGAAGGCGGCGACCGCCACAGTCGCGATGGCGCGGTTGAAGCAAATGCGTACTTATATCGTCGAGGCCGTTGCCGCATCCTTTCGCAAGCTGAAGGACCACGGACGGACGCTGACCGCCGGACGAGTCGCCCGCATTGTTCAGGACGCGCTTCGAGATACGTTCGAAGTCTTCGAAGGGTACGAAGAATGAAGCTGCTGTGCGCACCGGCCGACGTCGGCCGGCTGAACGAACAAGGAGCTCTTAGGGTCATTCTCTTCGGCCAGGCCGGCGCTGACGACCGTGGCAGCGCCGGTGCCGCTGTTCGTAACGAGATCCGGAGGGAGCGGCTTGCCCCGGCTCGGAGAGCCTGGGATCTGCTATCGATCGCCATGTCGATCATGGCGGCAGACGCCGCCGGCTTGCGGACCGAAAGTCCGGATGGGTGGACTCGCGAGTTCGAGTTGGAGATTGCAGTCGCCGAGCCCGCGTTCTGGAATGGACTGGCCGGCCTGCTTGCGGACGCGTTGGCCTTTCTAACGACGGACCGCTGGCAATTTCACTTCATCGCCGGCGGTCGCACACCGGTTCCGCCCGAACGGATCGTTAGGCCCCCGGAAAACGCCGTCGTGCTTCTTTCGGGCGGTCTCGACAGCCTGAGCGGTGCGATCGATCTTGGCGCCGATGGGGATCGGCTTGTCGCGATCAGCAAGATAGTCCGCGGAGACGCGGAAAAGCAGCTTCACTTCGCGTCCTTGATCGGTGGCGGATTGAAACATTTTCAGTTGAATGACAACGCGGTGGTGCCGGGGGTCGAGGATACGTCGCAGAGGGCCCGATCGATCATATTTCTGGCCTTCGGCGTCCTGGTCGCCACCGCCCTGAAGCCATATCGACCCGGCGGCGACCTGCCGCTCTACATTTGCGAGAATGGCTTCATCGCCGTTAACCCGCCGCTGACGGGAAGCCGCATCGGCAGCTTGAGCACGCGTACCGCCCACCCCTACTTTCTGGCGCAATTTCAAAGCATCTTGAACGCAGCAAACCTTGGTGTGAGAATCCGCACTCCCTACGCCGCCAAAACCAAGGGGGAGATGCTGAAGGAATGCGAAGATCAGCCGCTGCTGCGCAGGCTGGCGGCGAGCTCGACGAGTTGCGGACGATTTCAGCGCTACAACTACCATCATTGCGGCCGCTGCGTCCCATGCCAGGTGCGGCGAGCGGCGTTCCTGGCATGGGGGCGCGCCGATTCGACCGAATACGTGTTTGAAGAACTGGGACGAGACGACCCGGATCACGCCGGGTTCGATGACGTGCGATCGGTCGGAATGGCGCTGGCCGCCGCGAAAGATGGTGGTTTCGACGCTTGGCTGGGAAGCGCCCTTTCATGGCGCGGCCTTGACGAGCGCGAGGCGCTCAAGGATATGCTACGACGAGGACTGGCAGAGCTCGGGGCCCTGCATGCGAAACACGGTGTCAAGTGATCGATTTCCACGCTCATCTCGATCTCTATCCGGATGCGGTCGCAACTACAAAGGAATGCATCGATCGCAGACTTTTTGTCCTGTCCGTGACGACGACCCCATCGGCCTGGTCGGGCACGGCTGCCCTCGCGAAAGACGCAGCGCGCATCCGCACCGCACTCGGCTTGCATCCGCAGCTCGCAAACGACCGTCAGGGAGAATTGGCACTATTCGAGGACCTTCTTCCTAGGTCGAGGTACGTCGGCGAGATCGGCTTGGATGGAGGTCCTGAACTCAAAAGCACCTGGACGGTCCAGCATCGCGTGTTCACGCAGATCCTGCGCATGTGCGATGCCGCTGGCGGGCGCATTCTGACAATCCACAGCCGACGTGCGGCCACACCCGTGTTGGAGGCGCTCGCCTCCAACGCCAATGCCGGCGTGGCCGTGCTGCACTGGTTCTCGGGGTCCAAGAACGAGCTTGCGCGCGCCATCGACCAGGGATGCTGGTTCAGCGTGGGACCGGCGATGCTGGCGAGCGAGAAAGGTCGCGCGATAACGGCGGCGATGCCACCGAGCCAGGTGCTCACGGAAACGGATGGACCCTTCGCACAAGTCGACGGTCGTCCACTGTCGCCCTGGGATGCGGCAATGGCGGAGGGAACGCTCGCCGCTATCTGGGGCGTCAGCGAGGACGACGTTCGGGATCGATTGATGGAGAACCTAAGACGCCTGACCAGCGCGGCCCCACCGGTTGAGCCGGATGCCACCCGCGCGGCACCAGGGAGTAGAGTGGGGAGGATATAGTGGGCAAGAACGTCGTCGTATTTTCGGATGGTACCGGTCAGGACGGGGGTGCTCGTCCAGAGCAGCGCATCAGCAACATCTACAAGATGTACCGGATCTCGCGCGACCACGCCGACACAGCCATCGATCCGTCGAAACAAGTGGTGTTCTACGATGCTGGGCTGGGCACCGATATCGGCGCCACCGCCCTCACTGCTCCTGTCCGCTTCGTCCAGAAACTGCTCGGCTCTGTGACGGGCGCTGGCATCAAGCGCAACATCGCCGACTGCTACGAATTCATCATCAATCACTACGAAGAGGGCGACCGGATCTTTCTATTCGGCTTCAGCCGTGGCGCCTACACGGTACGTAGTTTGGCAAACTTGCTGATGCTGTGCGGAGTGCCCACCGAGACCCCTGGTGGTCCGCTCATGCGGCACCGCAAGGCCGCCAAGGACATCGCCTGGGAGGCCGTCGATACCGTGCTGGAGCACGGCGCGGGCCATCCAAGAGCTGAATTTGAGTACGAGCGGCTCGAACTGGCGCGACGGTTTCAGCTCAAGTACCGGTCCGGCGATGGCACTGATTCCAACGTGGCTCCATACTTCATCGGTGTGTTCGACACCGTCGCCGCCTTGGGGGCCAGTGGCATGCGCTACCTGGTTATTCAGGCCGGCCTCGCGGCCGGCGTCTCCGCCGTCGCCTTCGCTGCCGGCTTCCTTCCGTCCATGCTGTTCGCTGTGCTGTACAGCGCCTTGTTCGGCACGAACTTCATGCTGGTCGGCTTTGTTGCGCAAGTCGCCATTGTTGGCGCAGCCCTTGGCGCGTTCTGGTACTGGCAAACCAAGGCCGATACCAAGACGATCAGCGATTATCCAAAGCCTGGGGAGTTCCGATCCCACAAGGCCGTATGGAAGGGAGAAAACTTCGATCGTCTGCTGAGCAAACACGTCGCTTTCGCTCGCTCGGCGAACGCGATCGACGAAACCCGGAAGGACTTCGACCGCGTCGCATGGGGCGGAGGCGATGAAGGCTCTCCCCACTTTCCGGGGCATGAGCGGCTCCGCCAATGGTGGTTCGCCGGTAACCATTCGGACGTCGGGGGCTCCTATCCGGAGCCGGAATCTCGGCTATCTGACGTCGCGCTCGAATGGATGTGCCACGAGGCCGTTTCGGTTCCGAACGGACTCCTGACCGGGCCCATTTTCGTGGGTGGCGTCAAGATGCCGAACACCGGCGACTTTGGCCCCGCATTGAACGTCTACCCTGCGGCCGACGGCGTGCAGCATTGCGAGGTCGCCGGCATGCGCGACACGATTGACGGCTACGCCGCCAAACTTCCGAAATGGTCGTGGCTGCAGAAGTACGTCGCACGCCAAAACTGGGAGACCAAGATCCGCAATATCGACCCGGCGGCCAAGGTCCATCCCACCGTCGGGGCGCGCTTCGACCTGCCCAGCGTCCTTCAATGCACGCGGGTCGGCGCCTATCGTCCCGATGCACTCGCAAACCACAACGCCTTCAAGCAGTACTATCACCAGGTCGGAACTGCGGCGAACTCAACGCCACCCAGCTGAAATCCCGCGCGAACCCCTTGAACCAATCGCTGGTGGGCCTATCGGATAAGGACCGCACAATGCCGATCGAGGGCGGTCTGAGCATTCTCGACGACAACCACCGGGTCTATTCCCTCACCTTCATGCAAAGCGTTCCGGAGGCGGAGTTGAACAAGCACGGGATCGAACGCCCCAAAGTGATTCAGGACGTCTGGGTTGCGACGCATCGGGACGGCGAGACATTAGATAGCTAGCCGGAGCGGCGAGTTGCACCCGGCGTTTGATGGCCAGGACTTTGGCGAGAGGACCACATCGTAATCCGGCTCGCCAACATCACCAAACTGAACTCGCGATCTACGCCAAGCATGCGATTTCGATCGACGAGAACCGTGCGGATTTCAGAAGTTTCCCGTGGTCCCCGACGGCGGAAAAAGCGGGCGAACGCGACGTCCACGGCAACCTGTATTTCGAGCAGGTATGTTTCCCGGGCGTGCACGCCGATATCGGCGGCGGCTATTTGGAAAACGAAGCCGCGTGTCGGATGTGGCCCTGAACTGGATGGTTGCCGGCGCATCGCTTATCCCGGACGGGCTCAAGCATGACAAAAGCGTCCTGCAGCTTTCGCCGGACCCGGCCGGCCCCCAGCCCAACAACCAGGCCGGTGGATTGCTCAAGGCCGGCATGCGTCGCCTCCCCGTGGATCCGAACACGGGCGAGTCCACCGCCAATGCACACCCGTCAATGCACGCTTGGCGGCAGGGTCGGTCCTGCTGTACGACTGGACGGGAAACTATCGCCCGACAACATGAGCGTACACGTCGACTTCAAGCATTACTTCGATCAGATCAGGCCGCACCGCCGAGACTTGGTCGCTGACGATATCGAGCTCAAATGGGAGAAGGCCAACTATGGCGGTCGTCTATAGCTTTTTGGCTGTGTTCGGCGCCGCACGCTCGAGCGTGCCGCAAGGTCGAATTCGCTCCGTCGCGCCAAATTCGTGTTGCGATCAACTTCCTACCGGTGCTTTCGCTGCGGTCACGGAATTCAGCGCATTGACGCGTCCGCGCCCCCAAATGTTCGGCAATGGCGCAGGCGGGGCGTCGGCGTGGTCACCGAGCAGCTTGGCGACCTGATCTTGCTTGAGCGTGGGCTTCACCTGCAGCATCGCCGCAACCACGCCGGCAACATGCGGAGCCGCCATACTGGTACCCTGCTTGGCCGTAAATGGCTTGCCAGCAACATCGAACTCCGGGTGCGGCTCGGCGTTGATGGCCTTCGCCGAAATGATCAACTGACCGGGCGCGCACAGGGTGGGAAATTGACGGTCGTCCAACGTCGGTCCCTGGCTCGAGAACGCCGCGGGCTTGTGCAGATCTGCGGACGGTCTCGTAACGTATGCTCCAACCGAGATGGCCTTGAGCGCGGTCGCCGGAATCGTACCGGTACTCGCGGCGCTCGTTTGCGACGAGGTGAACGCGGTTGCCGGAGTCCCCTTGCGTCCTTTCGGGGCACGCAGATAACCATGATAAACGCCAGCGTCGGCACCGGTCCCCACGGTGACACCCGACAAGGTAATCGACCATGTCCCAGGAGCAATCCGCAGACCGTCCCGACGAATGGCGATGCTGATCCGGTTCTTGTTGTGGGCAGGAACGGCAATGGCGGATGCGAGACTAACGGTCGAGCGGCCGAGCGTGCGCCGCACCGAGCCCCCGCCGGCCGCGAGCGACATTGAAACGCCCGAAGGATCGGTGAGAACGACATCGAACCTTTCCGCAGTCGACTTCAGACCGTACCAGATTTCGATGTCCAGCTCCTTGGCCATCTGCCTGTCATAGATGCGGAAAGTGATCCGATCCGTGGCGCCGCGCGCGATCCTGCCCCGAACGTGCTTGTTCTTGTTTCCATCGTTGCCGGCCGAGATGACGATGGCGCGCCCCTCGGCCCCGAGCGCAGCATCAATCGCCCTTTCATCCAGGCTACGACCGTCGCGCGCGCCCAGCGGTTGGCCCAAACTGAGATTGATAACGGAGGGACAATTGCGCGCTCTCGCTCGTTCCTGGATGTATTCGATCCCCTGCCGTATCAGCGCAAAGTTGAACTTGGTGGCGACAACGATCAGATCCGCGGCCGGAGCCATTCCGACGAAAGCTGCCGCCGGGCTGCCGGGCGAAACGGCGCCGTTGCCAGCGGCAATTCCCATGACATGGCTTCCGTGTGGATCGTCGGGCACGTCCTTGGTGCGCAGCCGCCGTCCACCCGTTCTCAACGCGTCATTTATGGCGGTTTCGGTGAATTCCACGCCACTGCGAGCCGTACCGTCAACGTTGTTTCCGGGGGAACCTTCCGAGGGAAAGCGGGGCGGACGACCCGGTCGTGCCGGCACGGGTTCGAGGCGCTGGTCCCAGATCGAAAGGATTCGGGTCTTGCCATCGGGTTTGCGAAAGCTCGCATGCGTGTAATCGATGCCAGTGTCGACGATGCCGATGATCACCCCCTTCCCCACTTCGCTTCCGATCACGGGCTGCAGCACGTCGGCCTTGATGTCGGATCGGCTAACGTCGAATGGCGAGTATAGCGTGCGCGCGAGCTCTATGTATTCGATGCCCAGGCGGTGGACCTCGGGCAGGCTCGACAGGGGCATCTCGGCAGAGATGATGCCGCCGGCCGTCGCGTGCAGCCGCATTCCCAAGGCCACAAGTTCATCAAGATCGCCATGCCATTCGAACGTGACCGGCACCCGTGTCGTCGCCCGCTCGTGTGCGGGCGTGTCGTCGTACATCCATTGCAGATGCGGATCGATGATCGTCATGTCGCTTCTCGCAATCGGTGGAGGGTAAGACACGTTCGATATTGACCGATCAAGCGTTCTACGGCAAGTTGCAAGAGGGTCACGGACCATTTCGTCCGACCGCATTTCTAGACTTCCTATTTTCGGGCACGACGTTTTTGCTTAGGGGATTGGACCATGGCGGGCGTCGCTGGGCCGGCTAGAATTTCCTTTATCGCCATTCGCGCGATGGAAGACAGGTCGGATGGCCCGCTTGAGGCCGTCGTCATCGGCACCAACGATCTGGACGGAACCGACTGGCGCTACGTTTGCTACGATCTTGCGGTCTTCAAAAACCTTCTCAGGGATCGTGACAACCCGTTCGCCCCGAAGAACCCGCTCTACGCGGCGAATGCCCGTTATCACGACGGCAGCGACGCGAACGACGCGCATCTAGGTCACGTCGCCGTCGATGACGATCAAGACCCAACCCCGCCAACATCTGCGATCGAACTTCGCGGCATCGCTCTGTTCACGGCATATCGCGCGCCGACCAACTATGCGGCGGAGAAGGATCCGGTCAAGCGGCAGCAGAAAGCCTGGGACGTCTTCGACGAAGGTCCGCTCGCCCGCTTCGATACGATCGCCCTGGCCCGCACGCTGGCCGACAATCCGGCGCCGCGATGGCAGGTTTCGAAGCTCGTCATTACGCCGGCGACCGGAAAACCCGGCAGCTTCAAAGCGCTCGCGATCAGGCTTCAAGTTCGCCTCGCGTTGAACGGCCACTGGATCAGGCCGAAAGTCGCCACCTCAGGCGACCGCTATGACAGCCGCTTTCACGTGGGCCTCGATTTGGTCCAGGCGACAACGACACAATCCTTGTGGAAAATCGCCGCCGCGCCGAGAGGCGCGCTTTGCCGGCTTATCCAGATCGCGCTCACGATCGGGCCATGGGATCGTGGAGAACCCGCGCTCAGCATCATTCCACTACGCTATGCAAATAGCGATTTCATCGACGCGATCGTCAAACCCGATGACGGCAATCTCTCCACCGATCAGGTCGACGTAATACCCCTGTTCGTCGATCAGGGCATTCCCAGTCAACCGCCCAACCGTCCGCGCCGCGAATTCGGGCTTCGTGCGGTCGAGCACCAATTCAACAAGGACACGGGCTCCCATGACATCATCCGTGTCGCTTTGCGCTTCGAGCTAACCCTTTGGAACTATAGCGGCAAGATCGGCAGTATCCTCAAGCGGTTCTTTTCCAAACCCGAGCTCCTGCCGGTCAAAGGCCGGGTCCGCTTCTCCCAAGAGCAACGCGTCGGTGACATCGGCGCCCGCGGCCTCAAGCCGTTCTTACCGGTGCAATGGATCGTCGCCGCCCGCCTCGATCCGCTCAACGTCGACCCTAAAGCGGACCCAAAGCTTCAGCGACCCGATCAGATAACCGATTTCGTCATCGACGCGTTCGATGTCGTCATCGACGATGAGCATGACAGTCTGCGTAAGGTCCGTGACGGGACGCCACTAAGCGTCATGCCCGCGCTGGCCAAACGCAAGTCGGAACGCGGAATGCCGTGGCACGCAGTCGGGTTGCTGCGCGAGAATTCCGCCTGGCGCCGTGTCATCGTGCCGACCACCGGCACCGTCAAGGATGCGGCCGATAAGCGGCGTCAAACGGCTTTCCTGTCCTTCGAGCCGCGGTTCATCCCCGATATGTGGCAGGGGGTCACCGCATTCGAGCTCGTCGAGAAAGGCAAGTCGGACGAGGATCCGCGCTTCGCCTCGCCCTGTACGGCGACGTTCGCTCGTATGATCGCAACGGAGGGCACGGCGCCGGTCTGCAAGGCGCGCATCTCCGCGCCGTTCGTCGCCGCGAGCACCGATGTCCAACCCGGCGCGTGCACGGACGGACCGGCATGGCAGCCCGCTATCACGCAGACCGACGATCTCGGCACGGTGCCGACGATCAAGTTTGGCTTCTCGCTCGAAAGCACCGATGGCTCCGAGATAGCGCTCGGCGCGCTGGGCTTCTCGCTTCTGAAAGCCCCGGACCTCACGATGGTCACCAAGGCCGATCTGACCGGGCTTCTTGCCCGATCCGGTGGTGACGAGCTGCCAGATGCGCAATTGCAGGCGGTCGTTAAATTCCCGATCGAGTGCGTTAAGCCAATCGGCCAGGACGACCTGCCTCCTCAGATCCGCAGGCAGTTGCTCGGTCGCCCGACGCCCATTTCGGATGACCCTGACGAGCCGCTCCTGCTCGAACTGGACTACCGCAGCGGCTCCGAGCAACCCGATGACGAAAAGCTCATTCAGGCCTTGGTCGCCACGGAATCACTCGCGCCCGGTGAAAATCAGTCGGTCTCCCTTTCGCTGCGCGCGATCAGATCGACGACGACGACCAGCGCAGCTCCAAAGCGGCTCGCCTTGGTGATCGACCCGACCCCGTTCCGGGTCGCCGCCGTGGAGTATGTCGAGCCTGCTCGGGCCGCCACCGATCAGAGCAACGAAGTCGCGATATGGAGCGACGAAGGTGACGTGTCCTGGCGCGTGCTTGATCCTTCCGAGGCGGTACGGATGGTACTGCCGCCTCAGGTCATCGGCGAGGCGATGGAGAAGAACGCAACCGCAATCGCCGGCGCACCGAAAGATGTCGAACCAGGCCGCCCGGCGGCCGCGCGGTTTGGTGCGCACGGACGCCTCGAGGTCGACCCCACCTTTGCGGACACCAACTTCCGCGAGCCAGGCTGGAACCTCCGTCGTAACATGGGCTATCCGACCATGCGGACGCCGGGCTCCCGCTTGAAGGAGCTTCGGCTCGAGCTGCTCTACGGTTTGACGACCCGGATCAGCACCACCGACAAGAGCACCGACGCCTTCGTCACCGAGATCGGCGCAACGATCGGAGCGCCTGTATCTCCCGTGTCCGATACGGCGAGCGCGTCTCGCGCGACACTGAAGAGCCATCTTCAACTCGCGAGCCTCGTGTTGCGGGCCCAGCGCAGGCGACTTGCCGTCGACAAGCTCTGGAGCGGTCGCCCCGATGCCGAGCTGAAGATCGAGGACGGCGTAAGTTTCAGGCTACGCACCGGAGGATCGGACCCGGCACATGGACCCGCGACCCCTCTTCGCTGGCCTGTACAAGGCGAAATCCCGGCAGATACCGGTGGTCTGATCGAATCCAAGAAGCTCGCGCAGACGTTTTCGACCAGCCAGGACGACCGGGAGAGTTTTCCCGGCGGGGTCGCCTGGGCTTTCGAGAGCGCCAATATCCTGATGAAGGTCTACAGCCGACCGGACGCGGACGGGGGTTCGACGAAAGGCGTCCACCTCTCCGCGCACGGCGGCTATGGCGGCCAGCGGGCGCTGTTCGACGAGAAGAAGACCGTTGTCGAGACCGAGACCGGCCAGGGCCGCGTCCACCGTTACAAGCTCGAGCGCATCGGACGCATCGGCGGCCTCTGGAATCGAGCCAAACACGTCATCATCTATGAGCGGTCCGTCGTACCTTCCGCGCAATTCTTCAATTTCGACCCGATCGGCCTGTTGCAGGACGAACACGCCGGACGCCCGATCCTTCGCAAGGTCGAGGAGTACGTCGAGCTGCTGCAGCCGGTGCGCCGCTATCCCGAGGACGGCAAATCGATCGCGGCCGCCGGATTTCTCGTGGGCGTGGAGTTCAAGTCGGGCAAAATCCGTGTCGATAGCCGCTGGGGCGGCGATGTGCGCCGCGAAGGCTGGCAAGTGCCTCTGTGGAACAAGGCCTTCGCGAGCCTCCCGCCGGTGTTGGCCCCCACCAGGCTAGGCGATCGCCCGATCAATCCGGACGATCCCTCGCTGATCTATCCAAAGCCGCAGATTCGTTTCCTGCTGGCGGGAGAAGGCGGCGGCGAAATTTCCGTCGAGGTCGACGAGCCGGAAAAGCTCGTCTTCTACACTTCCGTGGTCGACGGCGAAAGCGGCGACGACACCGATGCATGGCGATCGGTGCGCGATATCGATTTCATCGATCTACCGCCGCCGGCCGCGGGCCGCATGAAGCCCAACAGCGCCAATCTCACCGACGCCATGATGCCGTCAGAGCCGGCGCACGCACCTGGTTTCGAGCGGATGACCATCGGCCTGGTCCGTGCGAAGGAGCCGGCTGTCCTCACCCACGGCCGGGCTCCGAGCGGCCCCGGCACGATACTCAAGAACATAACAATCGCCCGCGCCGCACCACGGGCCGCCGTCGGCGCCCCAAGCCCACTGACGACTTTCGGGCAGTCACTGACGCAACACAGTTCCGACCTGCGGGCGGCCATCGATGCCAAAGTCGGCCAAGCGCTCGGCGTCCTCGAGAAACTGGACCCCGAGAAGCCTCTCACCGCTGTCAAAAACGACGCCGTCGCAGCCATCGGCGCCGCACTCAGCCATCCGAGTTTCGTCGGCGATCTCAGGGCCGCGACTTCCGATGTCAAGAACTCGCTCAAGTCAATCGATCTGAGCAAGATCGACCCAAAATCGCCCTGCGCCTCGCTCGCAGACCGCCTGAACGATGCTGCCCAAGGACAGGTCGAACGTCTGCGTAAGATCGCCGGCGAGGCGATCGATTCCACACTTGATGGGGGCCTGAGGCCGATCCGCAACATCGCTGGCATCGTTCGCGACGTGAGCGTGTTCCTCGACAGCGAGGATGCATGGCTATCGCCGGATGAACGCGCCGACCTGATCGACAAGCTGTCAGGACTGCAGAACCGGATCGCCACCATCGCGGACGAAAGGAGAGCGGACATCGAGCTGCTGTCAAAGCGGGTGACGGCGGATCTCGAGGCCATTAAGGCAGTAGCCGGCGCCTCACTCGGTGAAGCGCAAGACGTGGCAATTCCGGCCGCACTCGGCAAGATCCACGATACGTTCAAGACGCTGAAGGACGACGTCGGCGCGGCAACGGTGGTCAACGATTTGATCGCGGCGTCCGCACGCGCGACGCTTGACGAGCTTCGCAAGCAAGCGCAGCAAATCGACACTGAACTTTCGCATATCGACGATACGGCAGCGCTCATGGCAGCGCGCCGCATCCTGCCGGCCATCCACGACACGTTGGGGCAGGCAATCACGCTCGCCGACGGTCTTACTCACGTCGGTGCTGCGATCAGTGACGACGTGAGGACGGCTCTCGCCTCCTACGAGGCGTCGCTCAAGCAGTTTGAGGACGCATTGAAAGCCCGTCTCGGCACCGCCGGCGGATCACTCCAAGCGCTCGCCACCAAACTCGATCAAATCATCGCCGAGGCGCAGAATGCCGCGCGCGGCCTCGTCGTGTTTCTCGAAGACACGATCGACGCGGGCCTTGCCGAGGCAACCAGCATCTTCGATCGGATAGCCGATGCGATCATTGCCCTCTCGGCTCCCGAAGATCCCGACGACGATGCCGATTCCACCGGCGCTATCCATCGGGCGCTGACGGCGATAGCTGACACCAGCGGGTTGATCGAGAAGGCCGTGGTTGCGCAGGGCGAAATTGTCGCAACCGTTCTACGGAAGACACTCGACGCGCTCGCTGCCGGCATCACCGCCGCGATCGTTGACGTGGGGAAGGAACTCAAGGATGCCTGCGCGGTATTCGACAATTTTATAGGAGAGATACGGAAGGACGCGCAGAAGGTCGCCGATTGGCTGCAGAACGCCCTCGACGTGGACGGTTACAAGAAACGGTTGGACGATGCGGTAAAGCAAGCCATCAACGATGCCCAGGGGTCCATCGAAGACCTGAAGCGGCGTGCCGCGGAAGAAGCCGAACGCGTCACGCGCGAGGTCGAAAATCGTGCACGACAGATTTCCGGCGCGGTCCAGGAGACTTTGCGCGATGCGCTGGGAACAGATCCAGTAAAATTAGCCGATCAGGCCAATCGGCTCTATCAGGAAGGCAGCGATACCTTACGGCTCCTTCGTGCCGTCGGCGACCCTCCACAAACGGATCGGCTCGGCTTCAATCGACCAGAAGTCGCCTACGTGCTCGCCGAGGCCAACAAGGTCGTCGACATGACCCCGGCGATTGCGCTGGTCAACCGGGTTTCGGATACGCTTGCGGCGGCCGATAAGGCCGGCAAGGCGGTCGGTGACATGCTTCAGTCGTTCGGCGTGCGGCTGCCCTCGAGCGGCGTTGCCGAGCAGTTCATTCCCGACAAACTGAAGCAATTGTCCGTCGCGGATCTCATACCGAATATGGGCGGTATCGATTTCCGCGGCCTGCTTCAAAGATTTGCCTTCCCGGATCTTGACGACTCCAAGGCCATCAAGGTTCAGCACGGTTTCGACAACGTCCAGATGCGCGCCTGGCTTCAGACCGACATCGACGTCCCCTTCACCGAGCCCGCGCCCCTCCTGTCGTTCGGCCCCGTTGAGATCGTCGTCGACGAAGCCAAGTTCAATGCCAAGGCGCGGATGTCAGTGGGCCGCGACGGGACCCAAAAGACATTCAATGGCCGCATCTTCGGCGACTGGAGAGTCGTGACCGGCGGACAGGACATCCTCACCTTCCGTCAGACTGGCTTGTATTTCGACGACTCCGGCAAGATCGATTTCAAGATCGACCCGGAACGGGTAGAACTCGCCGACGCGCTCGCGTTCCTGACTGATTTTCTCGCCGCTTCCGGCGAGGGGGACGGGCTGGTCATTGAACCGCTGATGCGCGGCGGAGTGCCCGCCGGCATCGCCGCCACGCTCGACATCGACCTGCCGGACCTGCAGCTCGGCGTGTTCGGAATCTCGAACCTTTCGTTGCACATTCTGTTCGGCATCGCCGCGGTTCCTCAGTTCGAGTTGATGTGCGAACTGTCGGTCGCCACCAAGACAATGCCATTCACGCTGAGCGTCTGGATCCTGAACGGCGGCGGATTCCTGACGCAGCGGCTATCGTTCCTCCCGGTCGCCAAACCTCACCCGATCCTGACCTATTCGCTCGAGGTAGGTATCGTCGCCGGCGTTGGACTAGGCTTCAACTTTGGCGTCGTCTCGGGTGGCGTCTGGCTTCAGGTCGGCTGCTCAATAACGATGACGTGGTCGACCGGCGCCGGTGGCAACACCACTGCAATTTCAGTCTTCATACTCGCGCGCGGCAACGTCGACGTCGCAGGCCTGATCACGGCGGCCATTTCGTTGTTGCTGGAGGTCACCTACGACGGCGCGCTGATGATCGGGTCCGGAACGCTCCGGCTCAGTTTCAAGATCAGCGTCTTCTACACGCTGCGTGTCTCCCAGCACGTCGAATATCAATTCGCCGGCGAGAAGAAGCAGTCTGAAGGCTATTCCGATTCTTACGCTTGATTTTGTCGTACCAAGGACCGTTCGTCGATGGCTTCCGATCCGCGCAATCTCAGAATAAAGGTCCAGGCGGATCGTCTGCCAGACGTGAGCAACAAGGCTCAGATCTCGCTACGGGTAAGCGCCGTCATCGATGGATCCGACGGAGCGCTTCTGACGGACGCGATCGGTGAGATCCTGCCCTGGAAGTGGCGCCTGGCGGATGGCAGCGGGACCTGGAATCCGCACGACGTCACCGCCTGGCGATTCTGGCGCATCGTCGACGTGACCGGAGTTCCTACCATCCAGGATCTGGATGCCGGAACCATCGTCACGGCGGCCGCCAACGCGCCGGCGGATTTCGATCTTCCCGGCGCCGACGGAAGCAGGCGCTTTCACCGCCGGCTCGAGGAGGAAATCACCTCGATCGTCAACACGAGTGGCCTCGAAGCTGCCCTGTGCATGCCGGCGGGTACGGCAGAGGTGACTGGGCGCACGGTGTTTGGGCTTGTCGAAAGCTTGACGGGATTGCCGAACCCGGTTCCGGTTGCCAACAAGGTGTTCACCGTATTCACGATCGACCCCGCGCCTGACAAGAGCACCACTTTCATCGCGGCACCGTTGTTCGGTCCGACCGGCGGCGGTACCTACACGCTCGATCCGGCCGGTCCCACCGTGATGTCGGATCAAAACGGCGACTTCTGTCGCGTCGACCTTGTACCTACGCCTGGTCCTGGTTCCGCGCCCATGTTCGCGGACGGGTCCGTCGACATGCGACCGAGCTTGTCATGGGATGATCTCAGTCCGTCCGGCGATCCCCAGCGGCTCATCGACATGGAGACCATGCTGATCAAGAGGCCAGCCGTCGGGCACGGCTTGACCGATGAGGACTGGGCCGCCTCCCTCTCACGACGGATCGCCGAAGTCGTTGATCCGTGGGCCCGTGTGTTCGGCGTGCTGGATGCCACCGTGACGAGCGAAATCACGAAGGTGGCGGGCGGCGACGAGCTGCGACGCGCGCTTGCCCGGGATCTCGCCTCACAACCGACGCCAAAGTTTCTCGTGGCGCTTGATTCGATTTCATGGTGGGTCGTGGGCAGGCGCAGCGCCGCTTCCGCGATTGCGCTGCCACCCGGCTTCTCGATACTGGAAGGCCTCTCCCTCCGCCAAGCCGACTTCTGGAATCTCACAGCGGCCCTGATCCTGGGCGCCGCCGAACGTGACCCCGGAAGCGTCAGCAACAATCCGCGCCGCGCCCGCTTTGCTTCCATCAATTCACGCAGGTTGAAGGGGCTGCTCGGCTTGCCGCTCGATCCGCCCGGCTCGGCCATCGCCCCCGAAATCGAGAGCATCGAGTCAGACGATGGCCTGCGGAAGTTCGTGGCACGCAATTGGCTCGGCGGACCGGATCTTTCGTCCGACGGTCCTCATCCGCTGCTGATCGCTGCGCCTCGCGTGATCGGCGCACGGACATTGACTTTTCCCCCCGACGCTCAAGCGTTCGGCCCTGGAGCCACCCAACCAGTTTCGGGCGCCGTGCTGGATCTCGGGCCAGCCGCTTCCGCGGCCCCCATCGCGCCGGCGGCACCGACGAAAGTGGCGTTCGATCTCGCTCTCACGCCACCTGCAGGCGATTTCAAGCTAGTCGTCGCGTTCCTGACGGCACCAGGTCGCCCGATCCCACCCGAAATTCGTATCGCCGGGACGGCGGCGTCTGCCACGTTGGACGTTGCCATTTTTCAGGATGGCGCCTCCGTCATCGCAACGACGCTCGCGCGTGGAGCGACGATCCGCGTCGAGATCGCGATCATCCGACCTGACGCAAATGCGGCGGTCACCGTCACGCTATCGGCCGGCGGTTCCACGCCTGTGCCGGCCGACCGTCTGCTCGGGGCAGCCTTCTATCTGTCGATGAAGGCAGAGGTTTCAGACATTCCGGACGTTGCCATCGTCATGCCCGACGCGACTGCAACGCCGCTACGTACCGCGTTGGACCGCATCACGACCGGACCCGGCCTTCGCGCCGATCTCGCATTGGCCGTGATCGGGCCGTACATTCCTGGACTGACGGCCGGACGATTGACATGGGACGCGCCCCAGCCCCAGAACGAGCAAGATGCGGCTGCGGAGCTTCCACTCGACGAGCGGCTGATAGCCAGCGTTGCCGCCCTCGTCGGCGCCGAGCGTGCCGACGGCAGCCGTCCCGCCGCGTCATTGTATGATCTGATCATCGGTGCAGCACTCACCGACGCGGGACTCGCGGCTGCCAATCCCGGGAGTGATGAGGAGAAACTTGCCAATTTGCTGAAAGCCGTCGTCGAGGCCGCTCGCCGCGATGCCGTTCGTCTCGCCGGCCGCCTCGTGCCATCAGCCACAGACGAGTCAGGAGGCGGCGATGATTCCAGCCGCCGCCTCACCGTCGATTCGCCTCCACTGGTTTTCCGCTTCGACCAGCTCCAGAGCATTGCCGGTGCCGCCGACCTTTGGACCCGGCTGTCTGGTGTGGGAGCCCTGATGGCCCGTACCGACACCTTGAGCGATCCGATCCAAGCGTGGCGTAGCCTCAACGTTGCCACGCTGCATGCCCCCGACACTTCGTCGCAAGGTTCGGCGCGAGCTGCGCTCAGTGAAGCCAATGCGGTGATGGTCCGTAATCTTGCCTGGGCCGGCGGAGCTATCGTCGATCCGGTCCCGCTGCAGGTCGGAGAGATCGGCGGCATACGCGCTGCCTTGCTTTCATACGACAATCGCTCGCCGGTGGCCGAGATGGCCACCGATGCCGCGCTAGACAACGTTCCATCCTCGTACGCGCGCCGCATCGAAGCCTATCGCTTTCCGCCGACCACGGGCGATGGCGCCACCGACTATCGCCTGTTCGCGCTATCATTCGGCTATGCCTTCCACGTCGTCCCATACGTCATCGGTCACGGCGGGACCCTACCTCCGATCTTGCGGAATGATCCCAATGATCCATTGACGATCCGGCCGATTGAAACGATCGTGCCGCTCAAGGGACAGGTCAAGATCGCAACAAACACGGATGCGGTGCGTCGGTCAGCGCTCTACCGACGAACACGTCCAATCGGCGCGCCAAGGCTTGCGGGCGACCGATCCAAAGCGATTCCCGACGGCGTCGTGCCGCTCGCCGGTGAACTACCGATACGGCCAGCCCCCGTGACCATCGGAGGCGATGTGCAAGGACGTTTCTTCCTCGATCGGCAAGGACGTGCCGGCGTCCTCGAAGTCCGCGCCGGTCCCGACCCGGGTTTGCGGATCGACATCGGCCGCATGGAGTGGCCTGAAACAAACGAAGCGCGTAAGCTGTCCATCACGTTCCGGGGCCGCTCGGGGCCGAGCGAAGCCATCACCGACCTGCTGACATTGACGCACGACGTTGGCAGAAGCGGAGCGATCCGGGTCGAAGCGTTCACGACCGTAACGACGATCGCCGCGGGAGTTGACGAGCCCGAATGGGCCGAGGATGAGTTTGATTTTGCGGCGGCAACGCAAGACTTGCAGCTGCCCGCCAGCGACATCGCGCAATGGCGAGACGTCCTGATCATTATCGCGACGGACAAGGACGTCGACATCGAACCCCCGATCGTCACACCGATCGTCAGTCAGCTCGACAGTACGGGAAACTTCGCAAGCGTCGCTGTCGGTAAGCCGCGAATTGCGCCGGAATCGGGCCATCAGATGCGCGCGACCTACGTGCTCGACGGCATCCAGGTCGGCGCCGCGACGGGCGCTCGCCAGATGACGATCCGATTGCAACGACCGACGGTGGAATTTGGTACTTACGGGCGATGGGTCAACCCTCCCCTGTTCGACGATCGAGTTGTGGCCAACCGACCGGTCGTTGCCAAGGCGCTCGACGCCGCGCTCGGCGTAGCAACGAGCCCAAACAAGACCAAGGACGATCGGTCCCTCGATGATCCGGCCGTGACACAGTTGTACGGTGAACTGGTATGCATCTTTCCAACTTTTCGGAAGTTCAAGATGGCAGCAGTCGGAGCTGCCTGGACCTCCCTCGAGGACGTGCTCGGCTTCGATGGCTCTGGCCGTCGCCATGTCGCGCCGATGCCGTCCATGACCATCAAGGTCGATCCAAACGGGCGGGAAGGTCTGACCGGCGATACTGCCACACTCTTGCCGGGTCGTATCTACGAGTTGCGCGTCTATGCAGGATTGCCGGACAAGCAAGACAAGCTTTGCCCTTTCACGCGCGACCAGCGGCTTTCGGCCGCCGTTAAGGCCACGCTCAGACACTGTCCGATCGACGCGAAGATGCGGCTGGCGGGCCCCCTGGTGCTGACGCTCGAAGTTGCGACCGAAGCCGTGCCCGAGATCTTGGGAACACAGCCGCTGAACATCGACCTGCGCCGCGCCCCCGAATATGCCGAGCAGGCATGGATTTCATTGACGGCGGCGTTCACAGGAAGAACGTCGACGTATCCGGCTTTGCGCTATTGCCATCTCGCTGCGCTCGAATCGCAACGCTGGAGCTGGCGCGGCAGGCCGCAGGACGACCAATGGTACCGGTTGGCCACGACCGGAGCTGAGGCAATCGACCAACCCCGGTATCGGGAGCTGTTCGACACATCGTTCTCGGACCGTCGCAACGATGACGTTGGCGAAATCTTCGAACGTCGCATCGAGCGTGCCCATGTCTATGGCGGATTGAGGCGGCGCAGCGATCCTGCCCCAAGCAACCCCATTCCGCGCCTGTTCGACAAGAGCCTCGACTGGCGTGGCGGCATGAATTTGTGGCGCTTCGGTCTTCGCATCGTAAGCCGCTACAAGGCTATGCGGCCTGGACGGCCGGAATTCATGCGCTCCAGTCATCGGGGGCCCAACGGCAGCGCGATCTGGCAGAACAAGGTGCTGGCCGATCGTTCCAACGACCGTCGTCCCAAACGTCCGGGTCTGGCGATCGTTCTGCCACTGACCGAACGCGCCATGGCGTGGGGAACCGTTCCTCCGCTCCTGGCCTTGTTTAACGAACCGCTCTATCCGAATTTCCATGTCGGAGATGGCATCGACGCCATGGTCGAAATGGCCCGGCATCCGATGACACGAGCCGAACGAAAAACGCGTGTCGCGACGATCGATAAGCTTTTGAATCCATCGGACGGCACCCCTCCGCCGACCGGAGAAGCGCTCGACAGATTGGTTGCGGAACGAGCCGCCCTCCAACGCAATATCGACGCCGGCACCGACGGGCCGACAGATGCCCTCAAATACTGGCAGGAGCACGGCCCGGACTCGATCCGGAGCGCAACCGGCTCCGGCGGCGCGATCATACCGCTGCGTATCGACGGCCCCATCGGCTACACTTTCGACCTCGCAACAGAGGCCGGGCGTTTCGATCACGCCGGTTTAATGATTACACCCGTCAAACCCGACATTGTTCCCTGGTCGTTCGTGAAACTGAAGTTTCGTCGTTTCGAGGCTCCGGAGAGCATCGACCCTGCGACCGCCCTCACCGGCCAGGGCCTGGCTCCAGCATCGTACAATAAATTCTATTGCGAACCGCGCCTTCTGGCGATGAACGATGGGTCCAACCGCTTCCGGCTGTCCAACAGCCGCAAGATTATGCGGGACTTTGCGCCGGAAGACTTCAAAGACCTCAAGGACGTCGTCGGCAAGGGCATCTTCCCCGCCGAGCACGAAGGGCTCGCGATCGACATTGCCAGCACGGAAGACCTGGACGGCTCGGCGATCCGGTTTCAATTCACTGACGACAGCGACAGCGAGTTCGTTCGTATCACATTCAGCGTGAAGGACGACGGCGCAAAACGGAGCATTGCTTTCCAATTCTTCACGCAGTTAGGCGATGCCGGCACCTGGACGCTGGACGTCCCGGCCGGCGGCGACGTGCGGTTACGTCTGATCGTGTCGGCCCGGGACAAACCGGAGAAAGGCGAAACGTACAAGCCGGCCGGTGACATCGCGGTGCGCGCCCGAATCGCACGCGATACGACGGATGAGATTCTGTCACCGAGCGAAAATCGCTGGCTATCGGTGGCGTGCCTGCCGCTGACCAGTGCAATCGAGGTTCCCATCAATCAGCCCCTCACGATGGTCATGAAGGCGACGGGAGCTCAGGCGGCCGTTTCGCCGGCAAGGCTTTCTACGTTTACACCATCGCTGTGGTGGCAGTTTGCCGAGCCCATGTCTCTGTTCGACGCCGTCATCGACGGAGTTGCGTCGACGGTGTCGACGGATGATCTCATCGCCTCGGTGACGGGGACCATAGTCTCAATCGAGCGCAAGCCCACGGCGCAAGGACCGTTGCAGAAACTGCAATCGCTCGCGCCAGCGGCGGATCAGCAGGCGGGAGAGCTCGAGGAAGTCCTCGTGCTGGTGCTGACACGCAACATCCACGATGCGCTCGATCGCGTTCGGGAGCGCCCGGTCGCGGTCAAGCTCTGGGACGGGACGTCCACATCGCTGAACCTCGTCAAACCAGACTGGCCAACATTCGAGGATCCGAACGAGGGGCCAAAGCTCGGCGATGGCGGGCAGATCCGCTTCCTGCGCATTCTGCGTCCAAAGACGCGCGCGATGGGCGGCTATCTCGAGACCGCGCCGTCGTTTCCGTTGGATTTCTTTCAGTACGAAACGATCGAAGGAGACCTCGACATGAATCCTCCGGACGCCAAAGGAATGGTGCTCGGAATGTCGATGCCGATTCCGTGGAAGCACGTGTGACGCGTCCAGGCATTCGTCAATCGTGACTTACGAGACTAGTGGCAGAATGCTCATCATCGGGGGACCAAATGGTTGAGGGGGACGTGGAAAGGCTCGCCAAAATTATTTTGGGAGAAACGAGCGGATTGACCGCAAAGGGAACGGACTCAGCAAAATCGTTGGAACGCCTCTGGTCGGTCGTCGCCGGCATTGCAGTAACTGCGCGCTGGAACGGGCTTCAGGATCAAATGAAAATCGCCGGCAACATGCTGTCTGCCGACGAAGCGGCGAACTACACGATCATGAAGGCCGTTGCCGAAAAGATCTCGCAGAACCGCTACGACGGTGCCGTCGCATTGCCCAAGCAAGCAACGCTCTGGCAGATCGACCGAAATGGCGCGCCATCGAAGGACGTCGGCACGCCGCCCGACTGGATCTACAAGACCGGCACAACCGAGGGCCTCGAATTCGAGGACAAATCAGGCCTGACGTACCGCCTCTATGGAACGAGCGAAGAGGCTCCCGGCAAACTTGGCCTCACCTCGTCGTATAGCCTAACTGGCCTGGCGCCGCGATCATGGAGCGTTCCCAAGCCGGTGAGGATAGCCGCATGGTGGCTCGGTTCGATCGCGGCCTTGATCTTCGTTTTCGGTGGCATCTCGGCCATATGGTCGGGACAGAGCGACGGCAATGCAGGGAGCCAACTCCGAAATCTCGACATCCAGTACCGTGTGCTCGACAAGCTGGCCGACAATTGCATCTCGGATGCAGCTCTGCTTCCCAACTGGAAGCGGAGCGTTTGCAGCTTCCTTGATGCCGGCGGCAAGTACGTGAAGCCAGCCGCAGTTGCCCCTGCCGCGCCTCCGCCGGCCGCCCCACCGGCCGCTCAAGTGCCGCCGGCCGCCCCATCGCCTGCGCCGGCCGCTCCCGCCCAGCCGATCGTTCCGTACGGACCGAAGGTCGGAATGGCTCTCGCTACGATCCGGAGCTGCCTCGACCATGGGCCTTCCGCGCCGGACACAAATGCTGCTTCACCGTCGAAGAAGCCGCCAGAAACAGATGGCGCGGCCGCAACGGACGCGACGTTGTCGTGCGAACTTGTGGTGCGTAGCGCAGTCGATGCCGGCATTATCGCGGTCACGCCGAATACGTCCATTTGGTCCGGCATCGCGAATGCGCTTCTCGGACTGCGAGACACTCCCGGCACGCGGTCGATCATCGTGCAATTTCTGGCGATGACCCTCGGTATTGCCGGACTCGCCATCGCGCTCGGCCTGGGGACCAAGGGGCGCATGGTCGGCATCTGGGTCGACGAGCGTAACCGCGTATCCCTGGCGCGGGCGCAGGTGACGCTCTGGACCATCGTTGCACTTGGCGGCTTCGCCACCGCGGCGCTTTTCAATGTTGGCCTTGGCGGACCAGGTACGTTCCCACAGGTCCCGGCATCCATCGCCGCCGCACTCGGGATCGCCTTTGCCTCACCGATGATCTCCGCGTTAATCCTGAATACGAAGGCATTCGGAATGGCCGGCTCGCCGTCGGATCAGATCACGACGATCGGTGGGAGGCCAAAGAACAGTAACGACCAGTCCGATCGTGGCCTGCTGACGGGGTCGAGTGACTCTTCGGCCGTCGAAGTCCGTTCGGACCCGACGATGGCGTCTCTTGCCGACGTCTTCGTGGGTGAACACGTGGCCGACTCGGGCGACGTCGATATTTCCCGGCTGCAGAATGTCGTGCTCACCGTCACCCTGGTCCTGGGCTATTTCGCGATGCTCGTCGAGCAACTCCGCGGAATCGCACCAGACGTGCTGCTGACTGGAATCCAGAGCCTGCCCGACCCCGGAGGTGCCTTCACGTCGGTGCTGCTGATCAGTCACGCGACTTACCTAGGGACGAAAGCCTACAAGGGGAGCGGGAAAGGCGACACAGCTCACTAGCGTTCACCATTGAGGACCCTGCTATGCCCGACTCGAATGCAGCAGCACTGATAGGTCTGGCTTTGACCGCGGCCGGTTTTGCCTTCGGCCTCTATCAGTATCGGATGAATAGTGAGCAGGCGAACTTGACCCGGCAGCGCGATCGCGCGCTGGCGGCATCCGACCAAACAAAGGAATTCTTCGAAGATGGGGACGTGCGTTTCGTCATGCGCCTTTTGGACTACGGCAACGCCCAGTTTTGGAAGGAAGACACGCTGAAGGGCCAGACCTTCGACGTCCGTGACCTGCCCACCGCGCTCGCCGTCCACTGGAAGCCAACTGAAGAAATCGAAAAGAAAACATTCACGGACCAAAATCTGGCCGTCCGCTCCGCTTTCGATAACTTTTTACTCTGGCTGGAGCGGATCGAACATCTCATTCGCTACGACGTTATCGGGACCATCGGCTTCGGCGAGCTCTTCTCGTATTGGCTGGTCCTGCTCGGCGAAATCCCGCAACCCGGTGACAGGATCAATCATCTCTCCAATGAGGGGCGTGCCGCGCTTTGGGAGTACATTCGAGCCTATGAGTTCAATTCTGTCGTTCGCCTTTTCGCGCGCTACGGTCGCGCCGGCCCCGTCGGAAGAGATGGATTCCTTCCCCGCAAAACGACCTCGAAAGAGAACGTCTGAACACGGCACGCCGTACACGCCCTCCACTCCCGTCATTGCCTAGAACGATTTACCTAGAGGAGAAGCAGCAACAATGCCAAACATAAGCCTGAGCGGGAAAGCCATTGATGGCGATCCAGATAGGTACTGGATTAATTTATTCGCCGCAGATAGCACCTGGCAGTCCGGCGAACCTGGGAATGCGACCAACGTATCGACGACGAAACAGGGCAAGTGGCTATCCAAGCCAATCCCCGACAAGGGCGTGTATGCAAACGACACAGCCGGCAAGGTCGTGTTCTTCTTTCGCAACCTCGACCCGTCGACGGTGAAGATGGGAGATCGGGGTCAGGGGCACGCCTATGAAACAGCCCGTGCGATCGATTGGCACGTGGATAGCCTGTAGCTCCGGCGCGCCGGCGTCTCGACGGCCTAGGCTGACCTCCCGCTCAGGCGCTTGCCTCGAAAGGTTATCGTCCGAATGTCGAAAAACGGCGGATCGCACCGTAAGCCTTTGATAGCGAAGTTTCGCCTTTGAAGACAAGATGTTCGCCCAAAGGCGAGAAAAGAGTGCGTTCAGGCACCAGACAACCCAGACATCCTTTTCGAGTAAGATGTGCCGGACGACCTGAGTTGGACGCGGCAACGCCGAGCGCCTCTTGGCGCTCGGCGCCAGCCAGGTTTAGAACTCTATCCGACACGGAGTTCGCTTACCGGCTTGGCAAGCCAAGTCGGAAAGGAAGAAGCAGCGGACTTCAGCTCCTTCAGTTCGGTCAGGGTCAATTTCTGACTGACGGATCTCAACGCTCGTTCTGCCGTCTGTGGTCCCACCCAGGCAAGCGCACGCACTACATCACCTGCACGTCGGTTCGCCAGGGCAAGCTGCCAACGCGGTGCATGCCTGAGCTCCACGACTTGCTTACCAAGGCGGAGCCTGCGGGAAGGACCAGAGGTCAGATAAACCTGACGGACAGGTACTTGCGTCGTCAAACCAAGATGATTGGCCGCCACCGCGCCGCTGGAAACGATGATTTCGCCGCTGCGAACCTTGATTTCCTCGACGACTTTCTCGACTGACGGGGCTCTAATTCCGAAACGGCTTTCAACTGGACGCAAATATATCCCTCGTCTCGCGCGCAGAAGTCTTCCTCGCTCGAAGACGCGACAGAGCTTGATCGACGGCGGCACGCTTTCCAAGATGCAAAAGCGCCTTGGCAGCGATCGGCGCGCCTTCGGGCAATTCTTTGGTGGCTTCCAAAATCCGGGTGCTCAGGTGGGTCATGGCTCACGCTCCGGTGTCAGAAATATAAGAGAACTTCTGACACAAATTTATTAGATCTCTCTTTTTCCAGCAGGACGATTTCCTGCCTCTTCCCTTCCGGCGCATCGAGCGCGATCGCATTTTCGCGAGAATTACCCAGAAGAAGAGCGCGCCGCAAAGATGAACCGCAAGCGGGTCAACACCTGACATCCCATAACTGGTCGTCGTGCGCGCAGCGCATCGCCGCAGCGAAATGGCACCCGGGCCGCGTGAGCATAGCGACCCTCGGCGAAAGCGGAGGGACACGCGGGCCGAGTGCAGCGACAAGACCGGACTCTTGTGGCACCCGTCTGACGCGGCAGTGATAGCGGCGGCGGCTTGCCGCCGGGCCGCTTCAGCGAGTGCCCGGCGAGGAGCTCCTCAGCCCTTGCGCGAGGATCGTTAGACGCAGCCGAGAGGTTTGCCGCAACATGTAGGATCGCAGCCACGGCCGCTAGGATCCCGGCGAATTGCTTGCTGCAGCGTCTGCTTTGGGCTCGTCCGGAAGGCCGCGTACGAAGCTTATGGCTCGTTCCTGAAGTTCGGCCTCCAGCTTTGTCGCCTTGATACGCTCAACGACGAGATCGCGATTGAATGGCCGCGCCTTATGGTAACCCTCCACGAACTCCTTGTCCTTTTCCGACAAGCGAGCGAGCTTGGATACAATAATGTCTTCAGGACATGGTGCGACGGCAAGAACCTTCCTGTCGTCAACATCGACAGTTTTGGTAATCGCGCGTTTATTCCAATCCCCAGGAAGCCGTGCGGTATTCTCGTCGACACCGTCGATATAGAAGCCGTGCTCCCGATGGAATGTAGAGCCCTCGCCGTAGAGAGCATTGATCTCTTCTGAGGCCTCGGGATCATCTTCGGGATCCAGCTCCTTCTGCTGGATTTCCCATATTTTCGCGTTTTCCGGATAGGCGTCGATCTCACCAGAAGTGCGCAGGACGACGGGCGCATCAGGCCATGAAAGCAAGATGCTCTGGCTGCCAATGATGAAGACCTTGTCGGTTTTAAACAGCCGGGCGATCACCCTGACTGTCTCGACAAGATCTTCAATAGTTCGAACAAACGAGTTTTGTGTCACGCCGCCATCCGCGGAAGTGCCGCGGTCTGATGGATCGCAGATCTCTCTGCAATCCGCTTCGCCGCCTTCCAGATACGACGGCGCAGAGTGTCGTCCTCAAAATTGATACCTTCCGCCAAAACGAAAGGTGAGGACAGACGCAAACGCGTCATCTCTTCGTCGCGGCTCGTCAGACGGCGGCGTACCGTAGATGGAGGAAAGCCGAGCATGTCCGACCACTCGCGAACGAAAGTGTAGCCTTCGAAACGTTGCGAGTTATGGGCCAAAGAATCCTTGGCCCTTTCGACCAGCGACGGGTCGCGACCGATCTGCCGCGCGATAAGCCGATGCATGATCAGCTTCGCGGTGTCGTTCACGTATTCCCGGTTGATCCGGACGCTCATGGCTCTCGACCAGTACCTACTTCTCAGGACGGAAAATAGGGCATCTACCCTTAAAAATCCAGCTACTCACCAATCCCCTTGGACGGGGTATGTTCCCTATCCGTTCAAGTTAGCAGTTCCCATAAGCCCGGGCAACGGGGCGGACAGCTCGAACGAGAGCCAAGATTAACGGACCGACCCGCAAGCACCCCTCCAAGGTTTTGTAGAAAATAGCAAGCGAAATCAATATGTTATTCATTATGCAGCCTGTTCCACAACGGCTAATGGCCGATACCTCGGCGGCGCCCCCAGCATTTCTTGGCATTCCCCATCCTGCTCATCCAGGCCTGCAACCAGCCCCGCCAAACGCCACGGCGTGGCTGTGCTGCCGCCCCTGGAACCACCCCCCGCCCCAGCCCAACACGCTGTCGTTTGAGGAGCTTTTGGAAGCCCACCGATTGTAAAGGGGTCATCGGACTTGGATTTTCCGTCCACCTCCGGAAGCAGCTTGAGCAACGGCAGAGCCCCCCAAGCCTCCCCCGACTGGAAACCAGGGCTTGCACCAACAATCGGGACGGCGAGAGTTGTGGTGGAAAAGCTCGTTACCTGCTGAGAGCCGCCTGAAACCGTTTGATGACGCGCTCGAACATGTCACGGACACTTCAAGTGTCTCCTTGGCACCCAATACGTATCCGTTTCGAACACGCTTGAAGGTCATAGTGCCTTTCGAATTCCAAAGCACGCAAGAGCCCGACAAGTTTAGTGATACTGATCTGGCAAATCTCTTTGCGCCCTTAGTTCACGGGCACAAATAGCTGTATCGCCGGAGGCCAGTTCCGTCCGTCTATCACGCATCTCCATCCAAGAGCGAATAGGTCGTGCTACGGCCGCCAGCAGGGTCTTTCACGAGTATCCCCTTGGCAACGAGGTCTTCGATGTCGCGTAGGGCAGTGTCCTATGAGGACTTGGTCAGCTTGGCCCACTTTGATGAGTTGAGCTTGCCCTCGAAGCCCTCAAACAGACGCTCGATCATGGTGCGCTGGCGGTCATTGAAGCTTTGATCGGCATGCTTCTTCCAGAAGCGGGCCTTCCTGAGAACCGATCCAAGAATGACGTCGGCGCGATCGAAGGCGCGATCAAGGCAATCGAGAAACCACTCTAGCCATTCCGTTATGTCGAGATCGCCCTTCTGCGTGGCTTCCAGGATAACGAGGCGCTGAGATATCCGTCATGGCCTCGACGACGCGCTATCGACGATTTTTGCGACGGTCCCGGTGGCCCAATTCAAGCGACGGGCCTTTAGCTTGGAAGGGTGTCGGCCGCGCAACATTACAATGGCTATTCGGACATTTGTAGCCGACCTACACCATTGGACGCATGAGGTTTTCTCTCCTCGTCCGAACACCGCCCTCACTTTCGGCGTCGAAAACCGCGAACTTGTCGCTCCACCTCGCTCTTTGAGGAACCATTATCAAACCGCGCAACGGCGCGGCCGAGGCGATTTTCCTCGCGAAACTCGATTTTCTTATTTTTGTAGCCGCCCCACACGCGACGGCCCCCAAACGCCGCCCAGCCGCTACGTCCGGCTAGCCTTCCACTCCCCGGATCAGCAAATTCGTAGACAGCCTCGATCACGATCGGCACGATCTCTTCGATTTGAGGTGCATGGTGACGAGCGCGTTTATCTGCCTTTTGCTGAAACTCGCTACGTTTCGCTTTCGTGTCCAATTGCTGCATAGGACCAACTCTCCCCTTCGATTAAATCATTTCAAAAGCGACTATTGGCGCTGTCCGCCGCTTGTCTGCTCTAGAATTTCATACAGGAATGTGATCACACGCTCGGCGACTTCCACCACGTCAACGCTCGTGCTGTCAACTTCAATGCGAGCTGCGCCCATTTCGAAAACCCCGTCCTGAAAAACGGCTTCTTCAAAAACAGCTCCGTAAATCGCCATCTGTTTGGAGTTTGTGACAATCCGCGATTTTCTGCCAGTTAACTGACCATGCTTAATTGCGAACACGGCATCGCGAACGATGCGATAATCCTCATTTTGCGCTGCAAGAACGTCCCGAAACTCATCGTCTTTATCCGGTACGGACACGCCAGCGGCCACCAAGGCTGCATGAAGAATTCCGACAAATGCATCGAGCGTAAGCAAGATGTTCACGGCCGAGGCCAGCCGACCGGGTTTCTCCCTGAGCAAATCAATATTTCGGCCGACAACCACGCTCAGGAAATATTCTGGCTTCACAATTACTCCTTGCCGTTTCGGCGCTCATGAACCCGGCGCAACGACCAACTCCGCGATGTCCCGCAGCGACCCCATATCAAGCTTGAATGCTTGCATGGGAGCGGGAGTGGACCGCGTGATGACAACTCGGAATTCCCACTGATATGCAAACCGAAAGTGCTTCGCGCACTGGATTGCTTCATCTTGAACGGCAGCGAATTCGACCGGGTCATCTGAAACTGAAAGCGGGTCGTAGTAGTACGCCGGTATGAGACGCACGCGTTCCACGCCTGACACCTGTGCCGCCACTGCTTTCGCAAATCTCTCGATGAAGCTGTCGAGGTCATTTATTGCCACACAAGCGTCGCTCTGGAAATCCATAAACAAGCGATAGTCGTAAACGGAAGCGCAGCACCAACAATAATAATCGCTAGTAGAAAACTCTAGCTTTCGCCCGTCACGATACCAACTCATCGTCAGTTCATTGTCCTGACGTGCTAAGCCCTCGGCGCCTGCGAAATATGAGGCAGGCCGGACAAGCAGTTCGCCTCTTTCATACAGGGCGCGCATGTGCTCGGCCTTTCCAAATTTGAAGAGCATCTTTGGCGCATTAAAATAGCTTTCGCGAGAATACTGGGAAGCATCCACCCAATCCGCCCTACGACACCAGCTTTCGTCGGCTAAGCGCCTGATTTTTTCCGGCGGGTTAGCTGATTTCTCACCGTCAAGTAATCCGCGAATGAGAAATTCCTCGGCCAATTCAGTATAGAGAGACAGGAAATCAATATTGCGGGTCGGCGAATGCATTCCATCCCGCCTTGGCTTTATCAAGGTGTATTTCCCGTCATCACCGAGCGTGATAACGTTTGCTATTACATCATGCAGTCGTTGCTCCAATTCCTCTCGGCTGAGAGCCTGCATGTATCGATTGGCACGATAATGAAATCTCTTAATCTCCAGAATAGCAACCAAACTGATTGGTCGAGGGAAACGTAGAACGTGCTCGTGCCGTCCGACGCTTGCCTTCTTTGGAGTTGCGAACGCATCCAGCATCGTCGCAAGTACTCCACGCAGTTTGAGCGCCTCCTCCACCGGCATCATTACATCGGCCCACCCCGCCGTCGCGGTCGCGCATTGAACTATTACCTCACTGCCGTGAAGGACCATGCCGTGGGCTTTGGTGAGTTGAGCCAATAGCGGCATGTAATCGTACGTTACGAAACATTCGTTCGGGTCCAACGTGATCGAATAAGGAAGTCGCGAAAGCCATTCAAAGAGCTTCAGCGCATCCAAGACAGGCATCTTCAGATCGGCGCGCTGTACGGCATTCGTGGCGCACTGGATCACAAGGTCTTCGGCGTCCAAAATTGCGCCGTGGACCTTCGTCAGTTGAGCCAGTCGAGGCATCAATTCAAGGGTCATGAAGTGTCCTGACAAGGCAAAGACGACCGGACGCGCAGACTACCAGTTGCCTCGCTTCTGGCGTTCAGCGAAGCTCATAGTCGCTAACTGGGGGAAACGATTATGCACAACTTTGCAAGCTACATGGCAGAGAGCCAGCTCCTGACGCTGGCAACGCTTATTCTGATGGTCGTGCCCTTTTCTACCAACCTTGGTACTTTGCCGTTGCTATCTCGATTGGAGTGCTGGTCGCATCTTGGATCGTACGTGCCGCATTCATGTCCTTCGCGGCGAGAGGGACCGATCGCGGTACGGGTCCTGCCAGCTAGGCCCCTTCGTCCAGCAGTGAGTGGATAAGCTCGAACAGCCCGCACGCCAACCACGCCAAGAGCAGCGCCAGCGAAAGACAAAACCGTCCGTTTGCGCAGATGGACGTCAGCGAGGGTGAGTGCACCACCACGGTCTTAACTGCTCGTGGCTATGAGCCTGACATGGAAAGCAATCCGATGATCTGGCTTCATGTTGAAGTTGACCCGGTGATTTTCCTGCTGCTGCTTTCGGCAGTCAGGGTTCACCTTCGATAAGGTATACGGGGCCGGGAGACCGGCCCCGTTTCTTTTGACTTGCATTCGGCGAATGTGATTACGCGACCTCTTGAGCCTTCAAGGCCTCGCGCACCGCCACTCCGAGCGGGGTCGGAATGTATCGGATGCCCTTGTAGCTTCCTTCAAAAAAGTACTCGCGCCGTCGCACAACCAGCGCGTCAATGGGCGAGGCGAGATGTGGGAAGAGGGGTTTGAGCCTGCGCGAAAGGGCGATGGTCTCTGGCCGAATGCTGTACCGCGCGTCGCCGTGAGACATGCTGCATGAGTCGTCTCCGTACAGCAGGCCAAGTCGGATGTGCTTAGGCACGGTTTGAACGATCTTTACCAGCCGCTCAATCAACTGCGGATCGAAGTCGCCTGCCGCCGCCGGGGGCGCTTCAGGCTTCAGTCCGCCGGTAAAATGATGGATCGACGCGTTTGGAGCGGCGCTCTCGACAGCAATGCAGATCGAACTCGCTAAGGCGGGATCGTCAAAATGTACCGTTACCAGTTCCATGATGGCCCTCCAGTTCTTGGTAGGCCAACTGAATATCAAACGATGAATGCCTTCAAGCGATTTTTGGATCAATTTTGGCACTTCAGGGGGCGAGAAACGGCATCCTGTCTCGGCCAGCCAAGGTGCGGCGCGCGCCCCTATATTGATTTCTCGTTCCGACGCCCAATCTGCTCCAGTCATCCAGCCCCCGATCTGTTGCTCCACTTCCAGTTAATCCCTAAAGGGATTTAACTGGAGCGGAGCAGATCAGGTGCGCCAGTCGCTCCGGTTCTGCTCCGGTCAACTGGAGCAGCCAGCGCCCCTAGTCGTCGTCGGCCACCTCAATGAACTTCTTCGGCTTGCGGCGCTCATCAGGCCGCTCGACCTCGACCAAGGCGCCCGTCTCGCGCCATGTCTTGAGCAGCGCCACGACTTTAGCCCGGTCCTGCTTGTCGGTAAGGCTGAGACCCAGCGTTTTCGCGACTGCGATGCCAACCCAGCCGTCCGCCCGTTGGTCGGCCCGCCACTGGCCCTGCTTGATCGCCAGCGCGCACCGCTCAAAATCCGACGCCGTAACCCCGGCCAGCAGGTCAGGCCGCTCCCAGCGCGTCGCAACGCCGATATCGTCGCCCTTCAGATGATCGAACGGATTGCCGCTGACCCGGCTCAACGGGTTGTTGTCGAGATCGACCGAAACCAGCTCAAACCAATCCCGCTTGTCGGCTGGCTCGGTTAGGTTGGCCTTGTCGGCATAGGCTGAGAAATACAATCCATGATGATCGACGCCTGCGTTCTTAGCTTCAGCTTCGGTCATGCTATTGAGCACGCGGGCGGAGCGGCAACCGTCCGTCAGCGCGACGCCGCCGCGCGCGCTCTGCACCGTAACCTCCTGCTCGCCCTTCCGAACGTGGTGGACCAACTCAACGGCGCAATTGCCCTTGTCGGCGACTTTGTCCCATTCCTTCACCACCATGTCGATGGCGTTATTGTCGTTCTCCGGAACCTTATGCGACGAAATGAACGGATCGACGATCACCACGTCGATGCCGCGCTCTTCGATCTCTGCAATCAGCGCGTCCACGACTGGCGTGCAGATCACGGTGTCGCGGCCTTCCGTTTTGGCGATGACGAGGGGGCGTTCGCGGCCGTGATCGACAAACAGCCGATCACCAAGATGATGTTCAGAGAGTTCAAACTGCTTAGCGGTGGTTTGTATGCGGCGCGTCGTTTCCATGGCAGGGTCTTCGAGGTTGAAGTGCCAGACGCGAAGCTGCTCTGAAGCCGTGCCGAGTAACGCCTGGCCTGAGACCATCGAGAGCATTTCGGTAATGATGAGCGACGATTTGCCGAGAGCGCCCGGCGCAACCGTGGCGCTGACATATTCACTTCGCCGCGCGACGAACCAACCATGACCGGGGTTTCGATGGATGATGCCTTGCGAGTGCATCAATTCAAGCCCCTCCTGGCGACCGCACATGTCGCACGTCGCGTCCTCCTTCAGATCGGTCGCAGCCGCAAAGGATTCCTGCACTGTCCCACCGCGACACGCGCCAAGATGGCCGGGATCCGATTCACCCTCTGCCGCCAGAATTAAGACCTTCTTGGCAAGGCATGCCTTCATCGGAGGGGTCCGCCTCGGTTCGGGCACCATCCAGACGCATCGTCCAGAACACTTCGCAGCTCAGTACACACTTTAGTAGGCCCTATGATGCTACTCCACGAAATAGAATCTGTTGGTGCCAGCTCCGACTCACCCAGCCAGTGTTTCGGAAAAATGCAATCCGGCGATCCTTGGCGCGTGCCTCGGGTGAGTGTGGCAGTCGGATTGGCCATTTTGGCTCACTCAAGTCTCCAAGCGCGTCAGCTTGTCGACAGCTGATCCTAATAGAGGGAGAACAGAGAGCGGATCTGCTCAGGATTGCGAACCGACCCAAAGGGAGGGGATATGGACCCATTTAACAGCATCAACCCATTCGACCGGGCTGCTTACAACGACGCGGTGACACAACCGCAACAGCAGCAAGCGGAGTTTGAGCCGTACTTGGATGAAGTCCCGCAGCTTGATACCACTGCCGTCGCAGGGGTTCCTGTTTCTCCAGATCGCTACTATCCTCATCTGCCTGACGAAGACCGTAGACTTACCGAGGCGTTGGAACTTGGGGCCAGCGGTCCTCATCCCGAAGACGCAGTCACCAGAGGCGTCGGGCACGTCGCTGCGCAGCACAACGCGCGGGAGGCTTCGAGTTGGCCGAGCGAGCTGACTGCGGAAGGTCACGATCAGGATTCGCTGCGAGGGATGATCGGCGAATCCGTCCTAGCATCGTCTCTCAAGCCAACCGCGCACGATCACCAAGCACCGGATCTCGGAGAAGCCGTTCGTCACTTCAACTGGAGCGACGGCTACCAGCCGGCTCCGAACGAGCTGACCGGGAGCGCCCCCCTTTCAAGTCACGCGCCCCTCATGGGTGAGGATTACAGCGGGCAGTTGAGGCCTGCGAAGAGGCAGAGGACGCTAAGCCATGCGGAACTGGATGCCATTGAGCGCCAGCTGAGCGAGCCGGGCAATTCAATGGCTCGTGTGCTGATGGAAAACGCCGGCGCACCGTCGCCTTTCGGGCCAGCGGTCGGTTCACCATTGATCCTTCCTGAGGAAGGTTACGATCAGGATCAGCTGTGGGCGATGGTGCAAGACGCCGGCCCATCATCGTCTCTCGAGCCAACCGCGCGCCATGAGCAGACCCTGAATTTAGGAGCGGTTGTCCATCCCTTCAACTTCAGGCAGGGCAACCAGCACGCGTCGGCTGCGCTTGACGGTAGCGGCATCCCGCCGAGTCAGGACAGCCGACCAAACAGCTTTATCGTTCACAATGACCGCTACACGGCGCTATTCGTGCCCGCGGCGGCGATGAGGCCAAGCACCCCACTCAATGCGCCAGGCCCTGCCATTCCTCTCGGATCTCGACAGGAATACGTTCCGCAGCCCAGCGCACAGCCAGCGAATCGAGTCTCACCAGCGCTGCTTGGACGTTCGATGCAGCAAGCCGCCCCGGCGTCCTCCAGGGCTGACAGGACATCCCCGGCGGCCCGCGAAATTTATGCTGCATCATTCGCTGTTCCCGAGAATTTTTCGCACGGCACCCAACCCGCCTCGGACACGATGCGTTCGAAGCTCGGCCGCTGGGGCCTCTTGCCGGACGCGGCGCAGCCGGAAAAGCAATACAACATTCGCGGCGAGCTCTACACCGCCCTCCTGGGGCCGGGGGGGCCCAATGACGTTCGGCTCATCCATCACCCACGAGAGTAGACGCCGCGCACACTCCCGACGCTAGCAGCCCGTCCACATAGGTCCGGTATTGGGCTTGTTAATGGGCCATAGCTTGCTCCAGCGACGATTGCGTGCTTGGCTCGGGACCGGCTGTGCGGGAGAGCGCTACTCGGCCCGATTAACTTGCGCCATCATCGCTGTGCGGCTCCTCGGCGAGCCGCATAGCCATCGCCCTTTGATCTTTGCCGAGAGCCGGGACCAAGCTGCGAAGAACACCTACGGTGTTATTGCCGTTGCGTTTTACAGCATTGCCATTAATCAGGGCCTCCTCAAGTCCCGAGACAGGGGAAATCCTCGGAGTAAAGAGGCTGCTTCCGGCGCCCTGTTGAACACGCGTGACTGCTTTTCGTCCTCGAGCCGGGCCTCGAGATGGAGGCCATCAGCGCGGATGTAGACGTAGCGTTTCGCCGACGCGCTTCTGGCACGCGGTGTGCTCGTCGAGCTAGCCATCCCTAGGCGACCGATCGCCGAGGCCGACAATCCGGCAGCATCCTTGCCGAGCAGCGCAGCCAGCGCTTCCGAGGCGTCGCCAGTCGAGATCCCCTTCAGGTAAAGGATAGGCAGCAGCGTCTCGATCAACTTCGAACGGCGTATGTAGGGTGGAAGGATCATCGACGGTGAGAACCGGATGCGGTCGGGAATCGGAGGCGACCCCCTGGCGATCGCGCACGCGCGGCTGGCGGATAGCGACCGGACCGATACTGGTCGTCACCTCCCCCTCTGGCAGGTGACCGTGCCGGGCGATGCGCTGGTGGCCGGCCGCGGTCCTTCAAATCGGGATGCTTGCCGAGATAGTCCGCGACCTCGGCTTCGATCGCCTGAGCGAGATGGACGTGCCCAGTTGCGCAAGACTTTTGTGAGTTGATCGGCGACGGTTCCTGGCGGAATCAACTTGATAATGTTGTCTTTGGATAGGGCATATCGGTCCTTCGGTGAAGAAGTGGAGGCGTCAAGCACCCACGATATGCCGCCTTTTCGATTCCCGCCGTCACCAACTTTCGGCGATCTCGACCGAAACTGCTACCTCCATCTAAGTCATATCGTTCATCATGTGTGAACGCCTTCACGTCGCACTTGATCCGAGACAAGTCGTAGACCAAAGCTCGTTTACGCAAGCCGGCGAGGCGTTTCGGACTTCCTGCCGGCCTAAATTGACGATCGCAGCACCAAATCTATGCCTTAGCTGATCCAAGCCTTCACGGCCGATCCGGCCACCCGGCCGGGGTCATAGGCCCGTCTGGCCTCGGGCGAGGGATCAATTTCACGAGGCGTTTGCTTGTCCCCGTCTGCGGCGGTGAGGATAGATGAACGCCGCATCGAAAGATGCCTCGGCCAGTGGCACAGGGCGTGCAGTGCGTTTGTTGCGTGGGAAATTTCAGTGTCCCGGCTCAGGCATAAAGGGCGCGGCGTATTTTCGTGACACGAGTGTCGTCTTTCCTTGGGACACCCGACGCGATTTCGTAACAGGTCAATGTAGGAGGAACTGTTGATCCACGAATTACCTCCGCAACAGTCCAGGTTCCTCGTTCGAAGGGGGACCACCGGCTGGATGGTTTATGATCGAGAACGCAAGGGGCCGGCGCTGTTAAAGGACCACAGCTTGGCCGAGAAGCTGTCCAAGGAACGGGCCGAACAAATAAGGCAGGCACTGGTCGATGGTTCGATTAACTGCTGGCCGTGATCCCTTGAGGTGAGCCTTATTTAGGAAAATGAAAGTCTATCCTGCGTTCAGCTCCGCTCTGGGGTCTCCACGCGGAGAACATAGCCATTCGTTCATGCCCCCCAGCCGGGCCTGGTGAGTTTGGCGATGATCTTGAGAAAATCGGCCTGCGAACAGCTGGGGCGTCGGACAAACCCACAGGCTTGTCCTTGCTTTCTGGCAGCATCAGCCGTTTTGCAAAGGCCTGTCCGTCACCCGCTAAGCACCAGACCGAGATGCTGGACCATGGAGTCCAGCCGCGCCGTGCGTCGCGCGGATGACGCCAATATCCCGTCGGCGAAACGCTCAGTGAAGATCTGGCGTCCGCACGACGGCGTCGCAGCGGAAGCGTTCGATGATCACCACGAGCTCTACGAACGCGGCGCCAGCGACAGATCGGTCACGCGTCGGCGTTTTTGGATACGCCGTGGAATCGTCCCGCACCTGCCACTCAACTTTCATCCAGCAGCGCTTACAGTCTCGGGTTGATGCAGCGAGGCCGACCTTTGGACCATCCGGGCTGGATGCGCCGACGTGGTTTTGCAGCAAAATCGGCGATCTGCTGCCGATGGCGCCATGGGGCCGTTCTTCGTTGTAGTCTCCACTTTTTCTTGGGCGTCCGCAAGGCTGAGGAACCGGTGCGTGTTGAGGCATTCGACCCGGAAGGCGCAGTCTTCGATGAACGCGTTGTCGGTTGGCTTACCGGGCTGGAGAAGTCCAGCGTGACACCGCGTTGGTAGGTCCAGAGGTCCAGATCGCGCGACACGAACTCGCTGCCTTCATCGACGCGGATCGTTGCCGGGAACCCCAATTCCTTGCAGGCGCTTTCCAGGATCGCCACGACGTCGCTGCCGCGGAAGGTGAACCGTGGCGCCAGTCCTGCAGCATCTCCTCGTGGAGCGACAGCCGAGATCCTCATCGGTAGCAGCCGCTACCGAAAGGGATGCACAGATTGAAAAAAAATCGAGGTTGTGACCGAGACGCGATTAAACGACCCCACCAATTTATGCAGGAGATTGCACGGCTCAGGTTAGTTAGCTTGCAGGGTGCTAGCGACTTTGGGGAGATATGTCAGTGTTGATCGTTGAAACTATTTTGAAGCCAGACCAGTTTGGCGGTATTGGACTTTTCTCCGCTACTCTTTTGCCTAAAGGTGCATTGATTTGGATTCATAACCCAATCGTTGACATTGCCGTGACACCTGAACAGTACGCAACTTTACCTCGAACATTTCAAGCTTTACTTGATAAGCACGCCTATCCAAGAGACCTCGACGTTGATGATGGTGTTTTAGAGTACAATGCTGACAACGCTCGTTTCATGAATCACAGCAATCAACCAAACACATACCAAGACGATCATTGCCGAATTTTCACAGCCCGAGACGTACAGCCGGGTGAAGAACTAACTTGCGATTACTTGTCTTTCGATCCAAGGTGCGACTTATCGTGGGTTAAAGTGCTATCGCCGAATGTTGGTGCCGGAGCGGGCTAGGCGACAGTGGATTGAGTCGGGTCTGCGACTTCGATTCCCGTTGGCTAATTTAACGCGGGAGAGTTGCGTCAACTGGTTGTGGCCATCGACGCGACGCAGCTTTTCTCGGCGGCCTCGGCGAGCTTGAGGATCGTAGCGAGCCTTGTTCGAAAGACATCCCTTGAACGGTGCGCCGGAACGCGCTGGCCAACGCGCTTTCAATGAGGTTGGTAGTCCCCTCATGTGGAGTCCTCTAAATGTGTAGCGCCAGTCAAAGACTTCGTTACCGGCGCGCTTTTCCGCGAATGTCGGCAACGAGTCCTGGCAGTGACAACACTGGGCTGCTGTTATGTTCTCCTGTGATTTTCCGGGGTAATTGATGAGGCGCTTCATGAAGAAGTAGATCCTGGAAAGCGAACGCTTAGCCCGAATACTTCGATGACGCCATTGACGAGAGCGGCCCTGTTCGGGTGATCGACGTATTTCTCGATTCGCTCGGTTTGGCTGAGATGCGCTTCGAGGTTGCGGAGCCAGCGGGCAGCGTCGCGCCCCCACTTTGCTCCTCGAACTCTGCCAAGAGATGGACTTATTGGCAACGACGAGGCGCCGCCACCGATGGCAGCAAGTTCAATGCCGTGAACAGCCGGGACAGGAACTTCACGTGCACGAAGATGGAGCGACGGCGTGCTCAGTTGGAGGAGAGCGTCGCGCGCTGAGTCAATTCGACGCGACCAAGCGCCAGGAGCCGGTGGAGGCGCTGGCCGCGAAGGAGACAAGGCTTGCCCAGAAGCTGACAAAGCTGACAAGCTTGTTGGCTACGAGGAAGCGCCTGCTGCTTGGTGATCTTCGCGGTCAGGGCCAGACCTAAATCGTAGGCGGCAGTTCCGCTTATGGCAACAATTCTCGTGCCATCAGCAGATCTCTCAGCAACGATCTGCTGGCCCCACACGGGAATTCCTTTGCTGCTGCTCAAGGCGGAGAGTGGCGCCGGAACGGTTAGGCAGCGCCTTAAGCGACGAAGAAGTATCGAGCTCGAGCAATCCGGCAACGGAGGCCTCAGGTGATCTTCCTTGAGCTATTTCAGCTAGGGGACTGGTTTGAGGTACAACCTTGTTCACCTCACGGATCTCGGCGGCGGTAGCTGACCCTAAAATGCTCGATCCGCGTGGTCGGAATCATGGAATTGCTCCGGAAGCATTGCTGGAGCGGAGACACCACCGGGTGATGCAGCGGGAGAGGAAGTCACGGCCCTTATCGACGTGATACCAAGTAAACGACCTCAATGGCGCCTAACGACAAACGCGCAGCCCCGCTGGAATTCGGAGCCGCCGGCTCGCATCCTAACCCGACATAATCCGATCATCTGAACGATGCTTGGCAGCCTTGCCGCCGTCTCACGGGAGCACCCGATCACGCCTAAGCCTGATCAACGAAAGGTGTGATCTCTCGCTTGCGCAGAGCAAGCACCGCCCCCCGACCGGCCTTTCGAACCGGTTCACTGCTCCGTGGTATCTCCGCCTACGCACCTCTTGATGAAACTCCTCCTGGACTCCCCAACGACCTTCTGATCGATCGCCTGCTTCAGGCAGTCGCGTCGATCCGCGTTGCATCGAATCGTGCTTGCACTCCGAGGTAAGTCATTTCGCTTTGTGGTTGGAATTTTCGTCGCGGTCCGGCGCCCTTAAGTTGTTTGACGAAGTCTTGCTGAAACACAGTGCCGCTAAACTTCCTGTTAGGTAATTAGCCCTGTTCTTTTTTATCGCACAGACAATCAAGTCAACCAAACGGCCATTGAGCTTTGGAATTGGCGCAGTCTGTGAACGGGCTCATATCGAAGAGCCATCTGACGGGCGACGATCACCTCGAAAATCCGCGGTGGAATATCTGTCAATTCAAAGTCAATCGATGGGGGTGATCATGCCCATCATACTGGACTTGCTCTATCGCGAATATTGCCGCGCCCGTCTCGCTGAAATGCGCAAGCAGCTTCTGATCGCAGCTGAACGCTTTGAAGCACTCGAAGCGGACTACCTTATTTCGGATCAGAGTGACGACGAGAGGGCGGCGGCATACCGCAAGACCGATCGCGGCGCGCCGCATTGAAGCAGCCAAGACCGGCAATCTCTCCCGCGTGGTAGTGGCCAAGCAATTCAACAGTCTGGGAGACAGCGATGAACACACCCGAATGCTATACCTTCACGGTGACCTGCGTCTCGTGCCTGACCATCATAGGAATGATGGTCGTTGGGGTGTGGTGAGCATGACTGTCTGCTGAAGCGGTAGCTTTAGCGAGTGCGAAACGAAGTTGGTCGGCACGCCTCGCTTTGCCCACCGGACGAGATCAGCGTCTGGAAAAACGCCGCTCGCGGGCCTTGTAGAGATGGTCGCTGATCAGTTGCCGCAGCTTGGCCCGGTCGTCGAATTCGAGCTGGACAGCGAATGGGACGATGCCGGTAGGGCACGCCATCGCTGCGATGCAGGCGCGCAAGATCATTTTCGTCGTCACCAGCGTGAGCTGCTCGCGCTGTGCCTCCGCTGCAAGCGCGGCGAGTTCCTCGCGCGAGAACATGTGATGATTGTCGAAGCGGCGCGTGCGCGCGACTTCGATGCCGCTGGCCTCCAATGTGCGGAGGAAGTGCTGGGGATCGCCGATTCCGGCGAAGGCGAAGACCCGCTCGCCGAGCAGCTGCGCGAGCGAGGCCGCATCCGGCTTCAGGCGCGCGCGCAGCTTGGGCTCGTTGCGTTTGGCGACCTCGGCGGCGACATCGTTGGCGGCGAGTCTGGCTCTCGTCTTGCCAAATTCATAAAAAGGTCCGGCCGCGCCGACGTCCTCTCGAGAGGAAGCACTGCTTGAAGCCGGAAAACTCGCTTAGGCTGGATTCCATCAACTCGCCACGCGGGAGTGTCGTCGGGACTGCCGTGCTCTACCCAGTTTCGTTCGGAAATCTCGCGAATTTTCGTGCCACAAAAGCGCTCGCTGCCGACCCTCGAGACCCGGAGTCAGCCGTCATGACGTCATCGGGCACCGTATCCCAGAATGTGCGCAGCAGTTTTTGCTTGAGTGTGCCTTCGTCGTGCTCCGGCTTGAAGAACCAGCGCGGCATCTTCAGTCGAAGTCCTGGCGTTAGGCCGAGGGGCACCGTACCCGACCAAAGACCTCGGCGAATCTTGCTCAATCTCGCAGTTACTCACCCAGCAAACGCTCGACCAACTCCCAATCCCTGCAAAGATGGCCTGCGAACTGATTCTGATATTGTCTGATCATACGCAGATTGTGCCGCTTGACGTCGGAGCCGCAGATGTGCTGTTCACCAACGCACTTGATGACGATCGCCTGCGGCTCGATCTTTGCCCCTCGGTTCACTTTCGCACGTAACGAGGAGGTAGAAAGCCGCAATGTTGTGAGACCGCGCGCCGCAGCGTAATCGAGGGGCTCGTAATAGCATAAGACGAAATATCTGTAATCCTTGAGATCGCGACTGTAGTCTGCCCCGAAGTAGCGCAAGTGAAGTGCCGTTCCAAAGCGATAGAAAACAGCAAGCCCGGTTATCTCGTTGTTGCACTCGGAAATTGCTGCGGCACCGAACTGCGACACACCCGCCTTTCTCTGCCCGGCGAGTATCCTTTCCATCCAGTCGCGACCCTGGGTGCTTCCGTGTCGAGACCTGTTTTGGGTTATGAGATCAGCGACTATGGAGTCATCGAGTTCTTCGGCTGAGGCCCATCCGATCTTCCCCCCGGCTCGCCGGAACGCCGCGACTTCAGACTTGCTTTGATTACGATCATGCGCGCACGAGGCCGCCATCATCCCGGCTACCCCTGTATCCGGCACTTCTAGATACGCTTCGGCAGAATGCAAAACGACCGTACCCCCAATGTGCTCCGCGAATTCCACCGCCGCCGGGTAGGGCATGTACGGCACTACAACGCCGGCATATCCCCGCTCCTGAGCATAGTTTAGAGCGCTGCGTCCCAACTCGCCTAAAGCCTCATACCTTCGCCTGCCCTGAATGCAGGGTATCTCGTTGTGGGTGTTGCGCCGACCACCCAGCCAGAGAAAACTTTGTTGCCAAGGGCCGGGAATTCCAGCCATGCAATCTGGCAGGAAGAACAAACCAGGTGATTGGTCTCCCTCCCAAAGCGTGCACGCAGCCACGACTCCGGCCGCCCCGCGGACCGCAAGCACGTCCGTTGCGCCGAGCGAATGTTCGAGCGCTCGCAGCCACCGGTAGCTGTTATAAAAATTGTTATCACCGACGAGGGCATCCCATTCATGCTCGTCAAAGCCGCATAGACCTTCCGCGACCGCTGAGGAGAACGGGACTAACAACTTGCTCCTGAATGGTACAAACGTCATGGGTGTCGCCCCGCATGGCGTGGGACACGGACGCCTTCAATGATGATCGCGTGCGGGCTTTGGAGATATGCATGTAGCTCCGTGGGAAGCTGATCTATACGGGCGCATGTGGGCACAAACAGTTCTCTCCATTTCAATGATCGGAACCCGGCTTGTGCTAATGAACTCTCCAAAGAGGGAGCGGGCCAATGCCATGCAAATACGCCGCCTTGTTCTCCATTTTTGCAGAACTCGACCTTAATACGCCCACCTTCTAAATATGGGTTCTCAGGATCGTCTACGACGAGCCTGAAGCCACAGGGTTCGTACCAGTTTGGATGTGGATTGTAAGCTGGATGAGTGGACAACGATATCAAGCGCCCGCCAGGACGCAACAGTTCGGCCATTTCGGCGCACATGCTGTCCAGCTCACTTTTGGTGGCGGCATAGGGCAGCACATAGGATGCAAGTACCAAGTCGAATTGGGCTGCCATGTTGGCATGGAGATGAGTGACGAAGGAGAGATTGATCCCCTCTTTTTCTGCGCGACGCCGCGCGTAGTTTAGCATGCCTGGCGCCGGATCATATCCTACAACAGAGGCTGCTCCGCGTTGCTTAAGTATTCGCGAATATGCCCCCGCGCCGCACCCAAAATCGAGGATGGAGAAGCCATCAACGTCACCCATCACCTCTAGTACGCTCGGCACTTCGATGTATTTTTGAAGGGGCCATTCAGTCATATTCTCGTGCAGACTTGCAAATTCATCGAATTGGGCCGCGCTGTCGGACACGGACGCGCCTCTCGAGGCGCCGTCCCCGTGTTGGCACGAACCCAGTGTTTTTTCTTCGGGTGACGGGCAAGAACCGCCGGACAACGCAACTTTGGCTGGGAACGGTGAGGATGCGAGACTCATGCTTCGATCCGTTCTGACCAGACCGAAACTGTCTTAGATCTGTCGAGATATTTTTCGTAGAGTTCTTCGAGCATTTTCTTGCCGACGACGGCGAGCTCAGCTTGATAGGCTTTGCGATCGGTCACCTCAATGCGCTCGATATAGTCCCACGGCCCGCCTGATATGCCGACGCCGGTTTCCGTGATGCGGTGCGTCGAATAGCTGACGATAGTCTTCAATTTACTGGCGACGACATAGTCGACCTCGCGTTCGAAGCGTTCATACTCCGCTGCGCTGACACCCGGCTTCAGTGCGGCAAATACAAATCGGACAACAGCCATTTTCGATCCTTCTCGTGTCGCGGCATATCAAAATCCAAGTGGCCAGCTCTGAGCCAAGAGAGTCGGCAACGATCGCCTCAGTGCATTCCAGGGCGCACTTGCGCTGGCCCCTTAGCTGATGGACATCGCTCGGCGAAAATGCTCACACCAAACGCGCAGAGCGCCTCGTGCCCTAAGGGAACACATCGGTGAGGGTGCTCCGAGAACATGAGCGATGGTGGGCACGCGTTCGATGATTGCCGATTGCCGTCCGTGATGCTCGGCGCACTCCTAAGCATCGCTACCACTCTCAGGGCGTGAATAAGGGCCAAGTGCTGTACAGCACGAACGACAAAGGCAATCGCGCCGCACCCGGCGGGCTTTCAATTCACGGCCTGTCGATGGCCTTGATGTGATTAGCCGAGCAAGGGCCATATGAACTCCGGGCTGCGCTATCTGCCAGACGGCCACATTGAAACGAGTTTGCGCAGGACCTCAGCAAAGTGCGTGCCACAAACGGCTTATGCCACTTGCGTAGCAGGCGGACAAAACAACCACTTCACGCCGTACGGCGGAATACTTGCGGTCTTGTCGAATTTCGCACATGCACGTCTTGATCCACACACGGCTGAATATGATCAGCCGGCGACTGCGCGGCAGCGCCCTCTTCGCGGGCTTCCACCACGCCGATAAAATAACAAGGCGAAATGGGTGGACCGAATGTATCACACGATGAATGTGAATTCCTCTCGGCTACTCACCACACCGGAGCGATGTTAGATCGGGCAACGAGGTCGATGGGGAATGTCAGTATCTGGCCGAGTGAGCGAACATTCTGGGCCCCGCGGCTCCATTTAGGCGCCGAGCCATCGTCAGCAGAAGTCCCCCGGAATGCTTGATCAGCGTGATGATATACGTCTAGCAGCGTGTCCGGGAACCGGCCCAAATAGCTTGTAAAGTCGTTCGGTACTGGCATGCAAATTGCCAGCTCCGTGGCTAGCCAAATGGGGGGATTCATTGACCTGCCAACCCCTCTAGCTTGCCGCCTGACTCGAAAGACGATGTGGTTCAACGCTAGTTGCGGAGCATATTGACCTGCATGTGCGGAATTGTCGGCATTGTGGGACGCCGTCCGGTCTCCGAGCAATTAATCGTTTCCCTGAAGCAGCTAGAATATTGTGGCTATGACTCTGCAGGCGTGGCAACGCTGGAAGGCGGTCATTTCTACCGACAGCGTGCCGAGGGCAAGCTCAAGGCGTTAGAGAACCGCCTGCGCGCCGCGCCGGTGTGGGGGCATACCGGCATCGGGCATACCCGCTGGACCAGCCACAGAAAGGCGAGCGCGAAGAACGCCCATCTGCATGCGACTGACAATGTGTCGGTCGTTCATAACGGCGTAATCGAAAATTATCCTGAGCTGCGCGCCGAGTTGGAACGAAAGGGTGCACAATTCGCCTCCGAGACGGATACAGAGGTAGTCGCTCACATAGTCGAATCCCATTTGATCAAGGGCTATTCGCCTCAGGACGCGGTGAAGGCTTCGCTGCCCAAACTGGGTGGTCCGTTCGCGCTGGTTTTTCTGTTCAAGGGCTACGACGATTTATTGATCGGGGCCTGCAATGGGTCGCCGCTTGCTATCGGCCATGGCGACGGAGAAATGTATCTGGCGTCGGATGAGATTGCACTTGCGCCTTTCACGGAGCGCATTACCCATTTGGAAGACGGCGACTGGGCCGTTCTGACCCGCAACTCCTTCACGATCTACGACATGCAAGGCGTCATTGCCCATCGCGAGGTACTGAAATGCAGAGCCTCGCCGGCTCTCATCCGAAAGGCAAATTATCGTCCTTTCATGCTCAAGGAGATCCACAGGCAACCGAAAGTCGCCGGCCATACGCTGGCGCGCTATGTCGACGCGTCGGCCGATCGCGTCGCATTCCCTCAGACGCTGCCATTCGACTTCAATGACATTGGCCGAATATTGATCACCGGCTGCGGCACCGCACGCCATGCCGGCCACATCGGCAAATACTGGTTCGAGCGGCTGGCCCGCATCCCCGTCGAGGTCGATGTCGCTTCCGAATTACGCTACCGGGAACCGCCCTTGCGCGAGCGCGATCTCGCCATCCTCATTTCGCAATCCGGCGAGACGGCTGATACGCTGGCTGCGCTGCGTTTTGCCAAATCTCAGGGACTGCGCACGCTCTCCGTAGTCAACGTGCCGAGCTCGACAATTGCGCGAGAGAGCGAGACCGTGCTGCAGACGCTGGCCGGCCCCGAAATGGGCGTCCCCTCGACCAAAGCCTTCTCGTGCCAGTTGATCGTGCTCGCGGCTCTTGCGATCGCCAACGGGAGAGCGCGTGGTGAATTATCCCGGGCCACCGAGGCCACGCTCGTACAGGAGTTGCTCGAAGTTCCTCGCCTGATGACAGCTGCACTTGCAACCGAACCGCAAATCGAGAAGCTCGCGCGGGAGGTCGCCAAGTCGCGTGGCGTGCTATGTCTCGGTCGCGGCAGCTCCTTTCCGCTGGCGCTGGAAGGAGCGCTGAAGCTGAAAGAAATCGCCTATATCCACGCCGACGGCTATGCTGCGGGCGAGCTTAAACACGGTCCGCTTGCGTTGATAAGCGATGGTGTGCCTGTCGTGGTGATCGCCCCTTCCGACTCGCTGTTCCAAAAGACGGTCTCAAACATGCAGGAAGTTGCAGCAAGAGGTGGCAACATCATCCTAATAACCGATCCAAAGGGAGCCGAGGCGGCCTCTGTGAACTCGCTCGCGACCATCGTATTGCCTGACATGGGGGCAAGCTTTACTCCGATAGTTTATGACATTCCGATGCAGCTCTTGGCGTATCATACTGGGTTGCTGATGGGCACAGATGTTGACCAGCCACGCAATCTCGCTAGGTCTAAGTCGGTCATTGTCGAATAGGTTGCCTTGATTATCGCCGACCCGACGCTCACCACCAGAATATCGGCGTACTTCGAGCGGGTTGGTGACATCGGTCAAGTTGCGTCGAGCGCGCCGCAGCTTGACTCTCCCTTTGAACCTAAGCTGAACTGCAAGACGCCGGCCTTGGGCGATACCCCGCTCAGCACTTTACGTGACGCAATCAGCATCGCGCCAACCCTTCTTGGCGTGACCATCCCGCATAACGACCAACGCTTCATGGCATCGGGGCGCCGTCTTTCAAACGGCGCTCAAGATCTTCCGGTTTTCTTCCCAAATGCAGGAACTTGCCGGCGCCGCGGCTGTGGCGTGCTCATCTGGGCGGCGACGACCTCCCCGTCATTCATTGGCTGCACGATCGACCTGTTGGTAAGTGTGAGGAGCAGCCAGAGCGCAAGTTCAAGAAGACAGAATTGACGTGCCGACTGACGTCAATGAGATTGTCGATCACGTCAGCTGCGCCGGACCCTTTCGCTTCATTCTGCGTGTGCAGTGTTTTGCGAAAAGATCATGCTCAAACAATTACCTAAAGCGCAATGACGATTTCTTCCTAATCTCATCGCCCTTTCAGGCGGTGTTCCTAAATAACCATGCAGCGAGCGTTGTGGCCGCAAGGGCCCCAATCAGTTGCGCGATGATGAAGGGAACAACGCTACTCGGAGCGATACCGGCAAAGGTGTCGGACAGCGATCGTGCGATCGTCACCGCGGGATTGGCGAACGAAGTGGATGCGGTGAACCAGTAGGCGGACGTTACGTACAAGCCAACGGCGTAAGGAACCACAGCGGGAGTTCGGCTCGCGCAGCCGAAGATCGTGACGAGCAAACCGAACGTTGCGGCGGCTTCTGCGATCCACTGTCCTGCTCCGGTTCGTTGTGTGAGCGAGACTTGCCAGAGCGGAATATCGAACATCAAATGTGCCGCAAAGACCCCCGTGAGCGAACCGGCAATCTGCGCGAGAATATAGGCCCACAGGGCTCGCCACGTCAGTTCGCCTCGCAAGGTCAAGGCCAGACTCAGCGCGGGATTGAAGTGCGCTCCCGACAGCGGCCCGAAGACCAGGATCAGGACGACCAGGATCGCACCAGTGGAGATGGTGTTGCAGAGAAGCGCGAGCGCGACGTTGCCGCCGGCGAGCCGCTGCGCCATGATACCGGACCCGACCACGGCAGCGAGAAGGAACGCCGTGCCGAGCCCCTCCGACACAATGCGTCGTCCCATGGACGGCATCAGAATTGTCCGAGCGGCGCATTTCGTAGGACCGATCTCCTCAAGTCCGCTCTTTCGCGCCATTTCATCTCGCCGGTCATCGGGTTGCATTGAGTGTTCCTGCACAAGGGACATTTTGGCTGCTCGACCGCTTGGGCCGCTCACGCTCGTCGCAAGGATGCAATGAAGCGGCTCAATTCAGCGGTCAACTCAGAACTGCTCTTGGACAGCGCCTGCGCCGACTGCAGGACGCCGCCTGCCGCTGTATCCGTGGTTGCGGCGCCATGGGCGACCTGGCTCATTCCGCTCGCAACCTCCGAGGTTCGCGCGGCGGTCTGCTGGATGTTGTGCGCAATCTCGCGCGTTGCCAACAGCTGCTGTTCAACAGACTCCGACACAGCACCCGAAATCTGCGAGATGCGGTCGATCGTTGCGCTAATGGAAACGATTTCAATCACCGATTTGCGGGCGACCGACTGCATCGCGCCGATTTGCGCAGCAATCTGCGAGGTGGCATCAGAAGTCTGATCCGCCAAAGCCTTGACTTCCTGCGCGACCACCGCAAAGCCGGTGCCGTATTCGCCCGCACGTGCGGCTTCAATCGTGGCGTTGAGCGCAAGCAAGTTGGTCTGGCGTGCCACTTGCGCAATGAGCCGAACGACGTCGCCGATCCGTTCGGCCGCATCAGTGAGCTCGGAGATCTGCCTGTCAGTCTGCGCCGCCTGGCGGACCGCCTCCAGCGCAATCTTCGAGGATTCCTGCACCTGCCGCCCAATTTCGGAGGCAGAGGTCATCATCTGTTCCGTCGCGGCAGCAATGAGCTGGATATTGGAAGAGGCGCTGTCGGATGCTGCCGAGACGTGGCTCGAAACGCCGGTCGTGTGCTTGGCCGACTGAGTGAGGCCAAGAGCCGCACTTTCAAGCTGGCGGGAGGCGTTAGCCACCGTCTGAATGACGTTACCGACGGCCGCCTCGAACGCATCAGCAAGCCGCTCTAGCTCCGCGCGGCTTCGCTCGCCCTGCAGGCGGTCGCGTTCCAACTGTTCGGCAAGGTCGCGCTCAGCCTTCAGGCGCATGCCCTGCTTGAAGTCCTCGACCGCCCGTCCCATGTCCCCGATCTCATCTTTACGATCAAGACCCGGCAGAACAATCTCGAACTGACCGGCACCAAGCTGACGCATCGCCACCGTCATACGTGAAATGGCACCGCCAATGCGACGGCCGAACAGCAGCGCAAACGTCGCGACCAGGCCCATCGCCCCAACCACCAGCCAAAACAGGAGATCGCGGGCATTTGCCGCGCGCAAGCCAGCCGCGGCGCTTCGGCGATCGGCTTCTGCAATTGCCTGTGCCAATGCCGGTCGATGGCTGCCATAAACCTTGGCAATATCCTCCATCTCCTCGTTCAGCGACTGCTGGACCAACATGAAGGCAGAAAATGCGGCTTGATAGGACTTGAGAAGCCTCTCAAGTTCGGGGCGAATACCCGGTGAGAGATCTGAGGTGGCCAGCAGCCCGGCGAATTCGGCGCCAGACTTGTCAAAATCCTGGCCGTATTTTTCTTCGCCGTGCAGCATGAAATCCTTTTCATACCCGCGCATCCTCTCCATGAGAACGGTCAACCTTGGCTGGTCGAGCTCGGCAAGCCGCCCTTCCAGCTGAAGCTCGGCCGTGCGCAGCCCGCCCTGGAGCCCCTCCTCGGCGTTAAAACCAAGCGCGCGCTCGGCCGAGACGATGTTCTGAAAGCGAGCGGCGTAGAGGTCGATCCCGCTCCGCAGTCCGGAAGAGCTCTTGAGAGGATCGCCCTCAGGCAATCGCGCCGCAATGCCTTCGATGTCGCCGAGCATCGCCATTTCGTGCTTGAGCAGCTCGGCATGGCGCTCAATCATTGCCTCGTCGCGCCGACGCAGGAATTCGGTCGTCACATGTTGCGATTCCAGAAAGCTCTGGGAGAGCGCCGCAAACCGGTCACGAACGCGAGCGGCCTCGTCCGCATCACCCTGGACCTGCGCCGCGTGGTTCAACCCGACCAGGCAGATCGCGCCGGTCGCAATGACCGCGATGATGCCAAGCAGGCCGATCTTTAATCGCAAGGAGGCACTGAATGTTCGGCTGGCCGGAATCTGCAGCTTGAGCAAGCGCCACAATGGGGTGCGTTTGAACGAGAGCGCGCGAAGTGTGAGAGCTGAGAACAATGCTTTCTTTCCTTAAATGGCGCATGGCTTGCCAATCCTGCGGCCGATGAAAAACTGTAAGACGTGAGACTATCACTCAACGCTAAACATGCCGCTGCCGTTTGTCGGCGACGGCCCAGCTAAGTCTAGGGCGAACTGGCAGACAGACCGATCTGCCAGTGGATTGGGTGCATTTGTGCTCGCCAAGGAGACCATCAGGACGAGCGCACAGGTCAGTTGGGGCTCATCATTCAAGTGGCTCGTTAGCGGCAGCATAGGGGGCCTACGGCGGCTCCACGCGAGGGAAGAACTAGGTTTTTACGGGAACAGGCCGCGTGTTTCCTTGGCACCGCGAACACGCTCGACGCCTATTGCCATGGCCGCGGTGCGATTGAACAGATTTTCGCCTTTGCTTCGCGCCAGGACACGCTCGAAAGCACGATCCAGGAGTTGATACTCCCGGCGCATGACTTCCTCCTCCTCCCAGAACAATCGCTGAAGGTCCTGCACCCATTCAAAGTAACTGACGACAACACCTCCCGAATTGCAGAGAATATCGGGAATGACGAACACCTCGTCCTGGCGTCCTTCCAGAATTCGGTCAGCTTCCGGCGTGGTCGGTCCGTTGGCGCCTTCGGCAAGGATCCGGCAGCGCAGTTTAGCGGCCATTCCAGCGTCGATGACCCGTTCGACGGCAGCCGGAACAAGCACGTCGCACGGCACGGTCAGGATCTCTGCAGGATCCAGAGCGAGCTCATTGGAGTAGCCATCAAGGCTTCCTTGCGAGGCTGCGTGCCGGACCAGTTGTGGTATGTCGAGCCCACGAGGGCGGTAGAGCGCGCCGGTGTGATCGCTGACCGCGATCACTTTCACTCCCATGTTATGCAGCTCAAGCGCGGCGATCGAACCGACGTTTCCAAATCCTTGAACAACCGCCGTTGAGCCATTGAGACGGATTTTGAGCTCGTCTGCAGCGCGCCTGACCAGATGAGCCACACCCCGGCCTGTCGCTTCACGACGGCCGAGCGTTCCACCAGCGCTGACGGGCTTGCCCGTCACGATCTCGGTGACGGTTTGGCCCTGGTACATCGAATAAGTATCCATGAACCAGGCCATGATCTGCTCGTTCGTACCGAGGTCAGGAGCCATAACATCGGTGTGTGGCCCAACGAAGGGGATCATTTCCTGCATATAACGGCGCGAAAGCGCCTCAAGCTCGCGCTTCGACAAGGTCGAGGGGTCGACATTGATGCCGCCCTTGGCCCCGCCATACGGCAATCCGACCAGGGCACATTTCCAGCTCATCCAAATGGCGAGCGCTGCAACTTCGCCGAGGTCGACTGTGGGCGCGAACCTGGTGCCCCCTTTTGTCGGGCCAAGCGTCAAATGATGCTGTACCCGGTAGCCCTCGAACACCGCGGTGGTGCCATCATCCCGGTGAATTGGACACGATACTGTGACAGATCGCTTCGGCAACAACAGGCGCGGTCTCGCATCATCCGGTATGCTCAGGTAATTCGCGATCACCTCGAATTGCTTTACGGCCATCTCAAACACTGGCCCACGATATGCAGTCACGCTAGCTCCTCAAGCTGGATATGAAAAATTGAACGCTCATGCGTCGGGACGCTTTGGGCCCTGAACAGGTGATGCGATTTCGGGACGTGGAGATGGTCGCCGTTACCGCAAGAGCGCAGCTTGCGCTCACGCCGAATAGAGGACCAATGCCACGAAAGCGAGATTGACGAGGGCGGCCACGATCGCCAGCAACCAAGTGGTCGCAGGCGAAATGTCTGGAGTATCTTGCGAGTCTGGGATCCAAAGGGGCGGCGGCGGCATCTCAATGTCTCCGAAAGCTTGCATTACAGCGAATCGAGCAAGCAAGATGAAATTGCCTCATGGCCATCAGGCGAGCCAGTTGTTCAAATCTATGGCGCGGCCGCGCTGATCTTGATCAAGAGTAGAGAGGCTCTGAACCATGTTTAGCTCGTGGCGTTCACATCGCCTTGACGATGTTCTCGGTAACCTTCTTGGCGTCGCCGAGCAGCATCATGGTGTTGTCGCGGTAGAACAACGGGTTGTCGATGCCCGCGTAACCCGAAGCCAGCGAGCGCTTGATGAACATCACCGTTCCGGCCTTCCAGACCTGCAGCACCGGCATGCCGTAGATCGGCGAGGACTTGTCCTCTTCGGCCGCCGGATTGGTCACGTCGTTGGCGCCGATCACGAAGGCGATGTCGGCCTGCGCGAACTCGGAGTTGATGTCCTCGAGCTCGAACACCTCGTCATAGGGCACGTTGGCTTCGGCCAGCAGCACGTTCATGTGGCCGGGCATGCGGCCCGCGACCGGGTGAATGGCGTATTTCACCTCGACGCCTTCCTTCTTCAGGATGTCGGCCATCTCGCGCAGCGCGTGCTGGGCCTGCGCCACCGCCATGCCGTAGCCGGGCACGATGATGACCTTGGAGGCGTTCTTCATGATGAAGGCGGCATCGTCGGCCGAGCCGAGCTTGGCGGGCTTCTGCTCGCCCGTACCGCCGCCGGCCGCAGCGGTCTCACCGCCAAAGCCGCCGAGGATGACCGAGATGAAGGACCGGTTCATCGCATGGCACATGATGTAGGACAGGATCGCGCCCGAGGAGCCGACCAGCGCGCCGGTGATGATCAGCGCGGAATTGCCGAGCGTGAAGCCGATGCCCGCGGCCGCCCAACCCGAATAGGAGTTCAGCATCGAGATCACGACCGGCATGTCGGCGCCGCCGATCGGGATGATCATGAGCACGCCGAGCAGAAGCGCCAGGATGACGTTGAGCCAGAAGAACACCAGGCTGCCGGTGACGACGAGGCCGACGATGCAGGCGACCAGCGCCACCGCGAGGGCGACGTTGATCACGTGGCGGGCCGGCAGGATGATCGGAGCGCCGCTCATGCGCGCCGAGAGCTTGAGGAATGCGATCACCGAGCCGGTGAAGGTCAGCGCGCCGATGGCGACGCCGAGCGACATTTCGACCAGGCTCTGGGTGTGGATATTGCCGGGCGTACCGATGTCGAAAGCCTCGGGCGCGTAGAACGCGCCGGCGGCGACCAGCACCGCGGCCATGCCGACCAGCGAGTGGAAGGCGGCAACCAGCTCCGGCATCGACGTCATCGGCACGCGCCGGGCGATCACCGCGCCGATCGCGGCGCCGATCGCGATGCCGACGATCACCAGCACCCAGGCGAGCCCGTCGGCCGGCGGATGGTTGGCAAGCGTGGTGGCGACCGCGATCGCCATGCCGATCATGCCGAACAAATTGCCCTGGCGCGATGAAGCCGGGCTCGACAACCCGCGCAGCGACAGGATGAACAGCACTCCCGCCACGAGATACAGAAATGCAGAGAGGTTGGCGCTCATCTCAGGTCCCCATTGATCCCATCAGCCCGAGGTGGCCGCTTACTTCGACTTCTTCTTGTACATCGCCAGCATGCGCTGGGTGACAAGGAAGCCGCCGAAGATGTTGATGCAGGCAAAGATCAGCGCGACAAAGCCGAAGGCACGGGCCCAGCCCGAGCCGCTCGAGACATTCGCGACGCCGCCGGCAAGCAGCGCGCCGACCACGATCACCGAGGAGATCGCGTTGGTCACGCTCATCAGCGGCGTGTGCAGCGCCGGCGTCACCGACCACACCACGAAATAGCCGACGAAGACGGCGAGAACGAAGATCGACAGCCGGAAGATGAAGGGGTCGACGACCTGTGCAGCATGCTCCATGGCGGCTCTCCTTAAACCCGATTTAAGATGATTTGGGCTGGAAGTTCGGGTGGATGACGGCGCCGTCTTTCGTCAGCGCCGTGGCCTTGACCAGCTCATCGTCCCAGTTCACGGCGAGCTTCTTCTCTTTCTTGTCGACCATGGTCTCGATGAAGGAGAACAGGTTGCGGGCATAGAGGCTGGAGGCCGAGGCCGCGACGCGGCCGGCGACGTTGGTGTAGCCGACGATCTTGATGCCATCGAGGTCGACGACCTCACCGGCCTTGGCACCCTCGACATTGCCGCCGCGCTCGACGGCGAGATCGACCAGTACCGACCCCGGCTTCATCGACTTGACCATGTCGGCGCTGACGAGCTTCGGCGCCGGCCGGCCCGGGATCAGCGCGGTGGTGATCACGATGTCCTGCTTCTTGATGTGTTCGGCGGTGAGCGCGGCCTGCTTGGCCTGGTACTCCCTAGACATTTCCTTGGCGTAACCACCAGCGGTCTGCGCGTTCTTGAACTCCTCGTCCTCGACGGCGAGGAATTTCGCACCGAGCGATTCCACCTGCTCCTTCGTCGCGGGCCGGACGTCGGTCGCGGTGACCACCGCGCCGAGGCGGCGCGCGGTCGCGATCGCCTGGAGGCCCGCAACGCCGACGCCCATCACGAACACCTTGGCAGCGGGCACGGTGCCGGCCGCGGTCATCATCATCGGAAAGGCGCGGCCGAACGCCTCGGCGCCCTCGATCACGGCGCGGTAACCGGCGAGGTTGGCCTGCGAGGACAGCACGTCCATCACCTGCGCGCGGGTGATGCGCGGCATCAGTTCCATCGCGAAGGCGGAGACGCCGGCATCGGCTATCGTCTTCAGCGCGGCCTCGTTGCCGTAAGGGTCCATGATGGCGATGACGAGCGCGCCGCGCTTGTACTGCGCCAGCTCGGACGCCTCGGGACGCTTCACCTTGATGATGATATCGGCGTCCTTGAGCGCGTCAGTGCTGACGGTGGCGCCGGCCGCGGTGAATTCGGAATCCGGCAGGCCCGACTTGATGCCGGCGCCCGCCTCCACGGCGATTTCGGCGCCCAGCGCCCTAAACTTCTTCACCGTATCAGGCGAAGCGGCGACACGCGGCTCCGACGGATCGATTTCCTTGGCAACGGCGATCTTCATGACACCTCCCGGCGAGCGCCGCCTGTCTTCGTAGCAGTATTCCGAGCGCACCGGCCTGCAGAACGCCCGAATTGGTTCGTAGTGATGACTTGTTCGCACTGGATATAAGGCTCGTTTGGCAGACTCTATCAGATGCCCTGCGCCGTTCTTTGGGGGGGGGGGG
>NZ_JADYVF010000018.1:0-115860 GCF_020193625.1 Bradyrhizobium sp. IC3123
GGCAGCCACAAACTGCTCTGGGTGGGCTCGATCCGATCGCCAGCGGCCTGCCGGGGTTGCAGCCCCGGCAGGCCATTCCTCTCGGAACACCCCAATCAATATCCGATTGCGCTATTACAAGGGTGGGCAAAGGCGCGAAGCGCCGTGCCCACGTTCTCTATTTCGATCCTGATTAATTTTAATTGGTGGGCACGCTTCGCTTTGCCCACCCTACGACACTGCGTAGCCCGGATGGAGCGCAGCGTAATCCGGGATTGGCGCGACGGGCTGCAATTGTCCCGGATTGCGCTGCGCTCCATCCGGGCTACGAAGTCAGCCTACTCCCAGAAATCCGCATGGCCCTGCGGATCGACCAGGCGATTGATCCGCAAGGCCGCCGCCATCGCGAACCGCACCGTCATCTGCTTGCGGGTGGCGGCGGCGAGCTTGTGCTCGGGTGCCTCGCAATGCAGGTGCGCGCCGTAGGCGTCGGCGACGATCAGGCCGGTGTCATCGGGGAAGATCTCGCACGGCAGATCCTGCGTGAAGGCGAAGAACAGCCGGTCGCAATGGGCGCGGTATTCGTGCCATTTCTGATCGGCGCGCAAATCCTCGACCGACGACTTGATCTCGACGATCCAGATCTCGCCGCGCTCGTTCAGCGCGACGAGATCGGCGCGCCGGCCCGACGGCAGCGGCAATTCGCTGATGCAGGAGAAGCCGAGCGAGCGCAACAGACGCGCGGTGCCGCGCGCGATCGCCAGCGCCGTCTCCGACTGGCGACGATCCGGCGGCGGCACGAGTGTGATGCGGGCGGTGTTGTCCATGGCGGGAGAATAGCCGATTCCATCCCGCCCGTCATTCCGGGGCGCGCGCAGCGCGAGCCCGGAATCCATAACCACAGGGAGACGTGTGGGGCAAAGCGGGCAACTCCGAGTCGTCGCAAAACTTCTTCCTGTGGTTATGGGTCCTCAGATGCGCAATTGCGCATCATAGCTCGCGACTTCGTCCCGCCCCGGGACGACAGTTAGGTGGGTGACGCCACCACCACGCCCTCGTTGCCGCGCAGGTCCAGCACGCCTTCGATCTCCTCACCTTCGCGATCCAGGAACGTCGACAGCAAGATGCTGCTGCCGAAACGGATCGCGCTGCTGGTCACCGCGACCGGATCGGGGCCGAGATTGAGCGCGACGATCACGGCCTTGCCGCCGGCCGCGCGGCGATAGATCAGCAGATCGCCTTGCGCGGCGATCGGATGATAATCGCCCGTGACCAGCGGGGGGCAGCTCTTCCGCAAGCCGATCAGGCGCTTGTAGAGATTGAGGATCGAACGCGGATCGGCTTCGAGATTGGCGACATTCTCGCGGATGTGATCCTCCGGCAGCGGCAGCCACGGCCTTGCTTGCGAAAAACCTGCGAAGTTCGAGGAATCCCATTGCATCGGCGTGCGGCAGCCGTCGCGGCCGACACCGATGCCGGGGACGTTCTTCTCGAAGGGATCGCGCACGTCCTCCGGCGCGATCGCGAGCTGGTGCATGCCGATCTCGTCACCGTAGTAAAGCGTCGGCGTGCCGCGCAGCGTCAGCAGCAGCATGGCCGCGACGCGGGCCTGCTCGGGCCCGACGCGGCTCGCGACGCGCGGACGATCGTGATTGCCGAGCACCCAGTTCGGCCAGGCGCCGCGCGGCAATGCCTTTTCGTAATCCTCGATGATCTTTTCGATCGAGCGGGCGCTCCAGAACGTCGAGAGCAGCGCGAAGTTGAACGGCATCTGCGCGCCGGTGAGATCGTTGCCGTAATAGGCCACGAGCCGGTGCAGCGGCAGATAGATTTCGCCGATCAAGACGCGCGCGCCATAGGAATCGGTGACGCGCCGCATCTCGGCGATAACGTCATGCACCTCCGGCTGGTCGGTGGAATATTGCGTGAGGATTTTTTCGTTCGGCGGACGGCCCTCGACGTAGTGCGGATTGGCCGGATTGTCGCGGAATTCGGCGTCCTTGATCAGGTGCCAGATCACGTCGACGCGAAAGCCGTCGACGCCCTTGTCGAGCCAGAACCGCATCACGTCGTAGATCGCTTTGCGGACGTCCGGATTGCGCCAGTTGAGATCCGGCTGCTGGGCGAGGAAGGCGTGGTAGTAATATTGCCCCGTGATCTCGTCGAAAGCCCACGCGCTGCCGCCGAACTCGGACAACCAATTGTTCGGAACGCCGCCGCCTGGCGCCGGATCGCGCCAGATGTACCAGTCGCGCTTGGGATTGTCGCGCGAGGACCGGCTCTCGGTGAACCAGGGATGCAGGTCGGAGGTGTGGTTCGGCACGAGATCGAGGATCAGCTTCAGGCCATTGTCGTGGGCGGCCGCGAGCAACGCGTCGAAATCGGCCATCGTGCCGAACAGCGGCTCGATGCCGACATAGTCCGAGATGTCGTAGCCGAAATCGGCCATCGGCGAGGGAAAGATCGGCGACAGCCAGATCGCATCGACGCCGAGCGATTTGACGTGAGGCAGCCTCTTGAGGATGCCGGCGAGATCGCCGACGCCGTCACCGTCCGAGTCCTGAAACGAGCGCGGATAGATCTGATAGAAGATGCCGTCGCGCCACCAATTCTCGTTGTCGTGAGCCATGCCGACCACCCAAATCTGACGCCTTGCGCGGGAGAACGCGACAGCAACGCCCCGGTTCAAATTGGCAGGCCAATTGGGACGGCCGTGTGACGGTTGTTCCAGGGCGTGGGGACGAATCTTTTGCTTGGCGGCCCGGCAAAAATCGGCATTGTGAGGCCATGACCGAGCAAAACGACACCCAAGAATCCCGGCGAGAATCCCGGCAAGCCAAGGCGGGCGCGATCATCGTTCCCGTGACGCTGTTCGAGCAGAACTGCACCATCATCTGGGACGAGCCTTCCAAGAAGGCCGTGGTGATCGATCCCGGCGGCGACGTGCCGAAGATCCTGGATGCGATCAAGCAGACCGGCGTCACGGTGGAGAAGATCTGGCTGACCCACGGCCATATCGACCATGTCGGCGGCGCGGCCGAGCTGCGCGATGCGCTGACGGTGCCGATCGAGGGACCGCATGTCGCGGACAAGTTCCTGCTCGACAACGTCGTGGCGAGCGGCGCGCGCTTCGGCATGACGGGAGGACGCGATTTCACGCCCGACCGCTGGCTCGACGAGGGCGACAGCGTGTCGATCGGCGGCTTGCAGTTCGATATCCTGCATTGTCCGGGTCATTCGCCCGGCAGCGTGGTGTTCTTCAACAAGGATCTGCGGTTTGCCCATGTCGGCGACGTCCTGTTCGCCGGCTCGGTCGGACGCACCGACCTGCCCGGCGGCAGTCACGCCACGCTGATCAGTTCGATCAAGACGAAATTGCTGCCGCTCGGCGACGATGTCGGCTTCATCTGCGGCCACGGCGCCGGCTCGAGCATCGGCCAGGAACGGATGACCAATCCGTTCATCACCGGCGAGATGTAGGCTTATTCAGCGGCGTCCGCGAGTGCCGTCGCCTCACCGAGATTGCGTTCGCCCCACTCGCGGATTGCGGCAACGACGGGGACGAAGCTCTTGCCCTTGCGCGTCAGGCGGTACTCGACCTTCGGCGGGACCTCGCCGAAATCCTTGCGGTCGATCAGGCCGCTCATCGTCAACGCCTTCAATTCGCGGCTGAGCACGCGCGGGGTGATCTCGGCGCTGCCTGACGCGCCGCGCAGCAAGCCGCTTCTGATCTCGCCGTAGCGCCGCGGGCCGTCCTTGAGGTCCCAGACGATGCGCAGCTTGTATTTGCCGCTGATCATCTTCTGGAACGCCGCAACCGGACAGGTGCGCGCGGGAGACGTCTTCGCCATGTCGTTTCCTCCATGTGGAAGATTCTTGTTTTGACGCGTTTTCTTTACGCGAACCGGTATCCACTTCGCTCGAAAACGCTATGCGATGAGGATAGGAGCAACGGCGAAAAAGTCCATACTATCAATTTTGTCCATACTTGCGGGATCGTATCGAGCGCGCAGATGATGACGCACAAGACGAACAGGGAGCGTCACATGAAGCACTTCATGATCAGGTACGCGTTCAAGAACGGCACGACGGAGGAGTGGCACCGCGAGATCGGCCGCTTCATCAGGGCGATCGACGCCGATGCGGAGCTGAAGGGGAGGATCGGTTATCGTTGCCTGAAGCATCGCGACGACGGCAGCTATCTCCACTTCGCCAGCGTCGCCGACGATGCTGCGCAGAAAACGCTGCAATCGCGGGACTTCTTCAAGCACTACCAGGAGGTGACGCGGAAGGTCGCGGGCGGCGAGATCAGCGTGACACCGGTCGAGGTGATCGATCAGACGGGGTAGACCTTGCCCTCCGGACGACAGCGGGGTGGAGCTATTTCATCAGCCCCGCAGCCGTGAGCGCGCGCGTGATGATCTGGCCGAGGTCGAAGCCGCGCGCCTTCTCGCCCTGCGGCTCGGCCGGCTCCGCGGCGACCGCGGTGCGGATCGAGCGGGCGAGATGCGGCGCGGGCGAGAGCGCCGGTTTCGCGGCAGGCTTCGTCGCGGGCTTCGTCGTGGATTTGGCTTCCGCCTTCGTCGTCGCGGCGTCCGCAATCCAGCCGGTGAGGCCGAAGAACTTTGCGATGTGGTAGGACGAGGAGATGCCGGCCTCGATCAGGAAGGCGCCTTCGATGCCGTAGCGCTGATCGTTGTCGGCGAGCCCAAGCGGCGTGCCGTGCGCCATGTCGGTGATGGCATAGGACTCGACCAGCGTCTCGCCGTCCTTGTCCCACCAGGCCTGGCGCGGATAGCCGTCGACATTGGTCTCCGCCATCGGCAGTTCGGGCAAGCCATGCAGGTCGAGCCACTGCTTGACGATCTCGTTGGCATTGCCGGGATTGACGGTGCGGTCGGCGCTGCCGTGCCACACCGAGACCCTCGGCCAAGGGCCGCGATGGTCGGAGGCGCTGCGCACGAGATCGCCGAGCTCGCGCGAAGGGCGCGCCGGGGAATGAAACATGCCGTCGAGCGCCTCGCGCAAGTTCGAGGCGATGCCGTAAGGCAGCCCGGCAATGATCGCGCCGGCCGCAAAGACTTCCGGATAGGTCGCGAGCATCACCGAGGTCATGCCGCCGCCGGCCGACAGGCCGGTGATGAAGACGCGCCTGGGATCGATGCGATGCGTCTTCACCATGTGCGCGATCATCGCGCGGATCGAACCCGGCTCGCCGCTGTCCCGCGCGGTGTCCTCCGGATTGAACCAGTTGAAGCAGGTGTTGGCATTGTTGATGCGCTGCTGCTCGGGCATCAACAGCGCAAAGCCGTAATGTTGCGCGAGCGTCGACCAGCCCGCGCCGAGATCGTAAGCGGCCGCCGTTTGCCCGCAGCCATGCAGCACGACGACGAGCGCGCGCGGCCGCTGCAATTGCGCCGGCACGAACGCGAACATGCGCAAGGCGCCGGGATTGTCGCCGAAGCCAGTGACCTCCTGCAGCGGGCTCGATCCATCTGCACCGCGGCCGGGCTCGGCGAAGCGCAGTCCGTCCAGCCGGGGCAGACGTCTCAACAGATCGATGTTTCTGGCTAACGACACGGCAAGTTCCTGGTGGGCGACGTTCAACGTCCAGCCCAACCAGATAGTTGCTGCGGCGCAAAATAAAAAGACCGTGCGCTGTCAATCTCGGGAAATTGGCTGAAAATCTGCAAGAATCCGCACGTATTAACCGCAACGTCGCAATCTCGTGCCGATGCGCGGCGTATCCGCGCCGGAAATGCGGCGCCCATCATGACGAATGTCACAAATGACAAGAGCGAGGCGAGGAATTCTGCGCGCGCTGATTGTGAGGCTTCGCGGAGGTGTCGAACGCGAATGAAGGGACCCGCCCAGTCGCGCTCGCGTGTCGTTATCGTGATGAAGCGCGAAGCGGGCGAGGACTACGCAACGTCTCGCTTGCCACCGCGCATGCCTGCATTCCACCGCGCGGGACATCGCGTGATTGCGTTCGTGCCGTCAGGCACGTAGCCTGACACGACCAACAAACAGAAAATTCAGCCGGAGAGACCGCCATGGCGCGCCTGAAGTTCGGAGCCTTTCTTGCCCCGCATCACCCGATCGGGGAGCATCCGATGCTGCAGTTCCGGCGCGATCTCGACCTGGTCGAGCAGCTGGATGCGCTCGGCTATGACGAGTTCTGGTGCGGCGAGCATCATTCCTCGGGCTGGGAGATGATCGCCTCGCCCGAGATGTTCCTGGCCGCGGCCGGCGAGCGCACCAAGCGGATCAAGCTCGGCACCGGCGTTGTGTCGCTGCCCTATCACCATCCCTTCAACGTTGCCCAGCGCATGGTGCAGCTCGACCATATGACCGGCGGCCGCGCCATTTTCGGCTCCGGACCGGGCGCGCTCGCCTCCGACGCGCACACGCTCGGCATCGATCCGATGACGCAGCGCGATCGCCAGGACGAGGCGATCGGCATCATCCGCCGCCTTTTCAACGGCGAGCGCGTCACCGCCAAAAGCGACTGGTTCACGATGAACGACGCCGCGCTGCAGATCCTGCCCCTGCAGGAGGAGATGCCGTTCGTGGTAGCTTCGCAGATCTCGCCCTCCGGCATGACGCTCGCCGGCAAATACGGCATCGGCATCATCTCGCTGGGCTCGATGACGACGCAGGGCCTGATGTCGCTGCAGCAGCAATGGCAGTTCGCCGAGGATGCCGCCAAAAAGCACGGAACCACGGTGCGCCGCGCCGACTGGCGCGTGCTCTTGACCTGGCACATCGCGGAAACGCGTGAACAAGCCCGCCGCGAGGCCGGCGCCGGGCTGATGCGCTGGCACAACGAATATAATGTCGGCACGCTGCAGCGGCCGGGCCTCACCGCGTTCTCCTCGCCCGACGAGGCCGTCGACAAGACCGCCTTCGTCGAGGGGGCGGCGTCCACCATCGGCACGCCCGACGATCTCGTCAAAACCATCAAGAACGTGATGCAGGTCTCCGGCGGCGTCGGCGCCGTCATCGGCTTCGTTCACGACTGGGCCAATCCGGAAAACACCCGCCGGAGCTGGGACATGGTGGCGCGCTACGTTGTGCCCGAGATCAACGGCTATATCGACGGGCTGCGCAGGTCGCAAAAATTCGTGATCGAGAACCGCGCGATCTTCGAGCGTGCGGGTCAGGCCGTGATGGCCAAGATCATGGAGAATGAGAAGGCCGCCGAGGCGCTGAAGGTGACAGGCCCCGGCCGCGTCGCCATTCCCGCCGTCAACGCGCCGGATCTGCAGAAGGAAGCGGCGAAGCGGTAGGCACTCCACTCGTCGCCCCGGGGCGCGCGCAGCGCGAGCCCGGGACCCATAACCACAGGATGCGGATTTACGAAGACTCGGAGCTACCAGCCTCGCACCAAAACTCCTCCCTGTGGTTATGGGTCTCCGCCTCCGCGGGGACGACGGCGGTGGGAGTGACGATTTTGTGCGCAAGACGACCGCAGCTCATCGCGGCCGGATCGTGCTATGTTTGCGGGGCCAGCCAACCGGAGCAATCGTCATGTCGATGCAGAATGTGGCCGCCCCTGCGCTTCCGTTCACTCCGCCCAAGCGCAACGAGCTGACCCACATTCCCGGCGACGAAGGCTGGCCGATCATCGGCAAGACCTTTCAGGTGCTCGCCGATCCCAAGGGCCATATCGAGGCGAACGGCGCCAAGTACGGACTGGTCTACCGCACGCACTTTTTCGGCGAGACCAACGTCGTGCTGCTCGGGCCCGAGGCCAACGAGCTCGTGCTGTTCGACCAGCAGAAGCTGTTCTCCTCGACCCATGGCTGGGACAAGGTGCTGGGGCTGTTGTTTCCGCGCGGATTGATGCTGCTCGATTTCGAGGAGCATCGCCTGCATCGCAAGGCGCTCTCGGTCGCGTTCAAGTCCGGGCCGATGAAGTCCTATCTCGGCGATCTCGACCGGGGCATTTCCGCGCGCGTCGCGCAGTGGAAGGCGAAGCCGGGCGAGATGCAGCTTTATCCGGCGATGAAACAGCTCACGCTCGATCTCGCCGCGGCCTCGTTCCTCGGCGCCGATATCGGGCCCGAGGTCGACGAGATCAACCGCGCCTTCATCGACATGGTGGCCGCCGCCGTCACCCCGATCCGCCGCCCCCTGCCCGGCACCCAGATGGCGCGAGGGGTGAAGGGACGCAAGCGCATCATCGCCTATTTCCGCGAGCAGATTCCGCTGCGGCGCGGCAATCACGGTGGCGACGATCTGTTCTCGCAGCTCTGCCGCGCCACCCATGAGAACGGCGCGCTGCTGTCGGACCAGGACATCATCGACCATATGAGCTTCCTGATGATGGCCGCGCACGACACGCTGACCTCGTCACTGACCTCCTTCATCGGCGAGCTCGCCGCCAATCCGGACTGGCAGGACCGGCTGCGCGCGGAGGTGCTCGCGCTCGGCCTCGCCTCCGGCGCGCCGACCAGCTTCGACGATCTCGAGAAGATGCCGCTGACCGAGATGGCGTTCAAGGAAGCGCTGCGGCTCAAGCCGCCGGTGCCGTCGATGCCGCGCCGCGCGATGCGCGATTTCAGCTTCAAGGGTTTTGCGATTCCCGCCGGCACGGCGATCGGCATCAACCCGCTCTATACCCACCACATGAAGGAGATCTGGCCGGAGCCGGACCGTTTCGATCCCATGCGCTTCACCGAGGACGCACAGCGTGGCCGTCACCGTTTCGCCTTCGTGCCGTTCGGCGGCGGCGCGCATATGTGCCTCGGCCTGCACTTCGCCTACATGCAGGCGAAATGTTTCGCGCGGCATTTCCTGGAGAATATCGAAGTGTCGCTCGCGCCAGGCTACAAGCCCGACTGGCAGATGTGGCCGATCCCGAAGCCGCGGGACGGGCTGCGGGTGAAGGTGAAGGCGGTTTAGGCGCCGATCTCGTAGGGTGGGCAAAGCGAAGCGTGCCCACCACGTTTCTCCGGGTGCAAACATCGATGGTGGGCACGGCGCGCGAAGGGCGCGCCTTTGCCCACCCTACGGCACCATCGCCGGAGCTGCTACGCCTCCTGGTCGAACGCCTTGCGCAGGGCCACATAGCCCTGCTGCTGCTGGCTCCAGTTGCGGCCGCCGGTCATGGCGCCGTCGACGACGAGGTCGTGGCCGTTGATGAAGCTGGATTCGTCGCTGGCCAGGAACACTGCGGCCTGGGCGATATCTTCAGGAAGACCCGCGCGGGGGATCGGCTGCGCGGTCTTGTAGACTTCGCGCATCACCGCCGGCGTCTTCTCGGCGGCATCGGTCGAGAGCCCCAGCGCCTTGCCGAAGATGCCGGTCGCGATCGCGCCGGGCGAGATCGAGTTGACGCGAACGTTGGATTCGCCGAGCTCCATCGCCACGCATTTGGTGAGATGGATCACCGCCGCCTTGGCCGCGCCATAGACCATCGACGACGAGAAGCCGGCGAGGCGGCCGGCAATGCTGCCATTGTTGATGATGCTGCCGCCGCCCTGCTTCTTCATGTAGGGCGCGGCGTGCTTCATGCCGAGCATGACGCTGCGCACCAGCGTCGCCATCGCCGCATCGAACCGCTCGACCTCGAGCCCTTCGATGCCGCCGGTCTGTGCCGGCCCGCCGGCATTGTTGAACAGGCAATCGATCCTGCCGAACTTGTCGACCGCGAGCGCGATCAGCGCCTGCATCTGCGCTTCGACGGTGACGTCGGTCTGACGGAAGATGCAGCTTTCCCCGAGCTGCTTCGCCAGCGCCTCGCCTTCCGGTACGCGCCGGCCTGCGATCACAATTTTGGCACCTTCGGCAACGAAGACTTCCGCAGTGCGCAATCCGATGCCGCTCGTCGCCCCCGTGATCACCGCAACCTTGTCGTCCAGCCTGCCCATGGAATGTTCCTGTTTTCGAGTGATTTGATGCCAAATGGCGAATGCCGGCCGCCGCCGTCGCCGCAGCGGTCACTATTCCTGCCCGCTTCCGACAAGGCAAGCTATGCTTGTATGGGCGGCATGCGTAACATCCTCACGGGCCGCTCGACCGTCGAACGCCTATCGCAACCAGGCAGTGCATGAGGAAGCTGATCGAGGAGTTCCGCAAGGGCTGGCAGGGTGCGGCGCCGCCCTCGCTCGCTCTGAGCATCGGCTTTGCGGTGGTCTGCCTGTTGGCTGCAACCCTGGTCCGCTGGGGCCTCGCTCAGGTTCGTCCCGACATCTATTTCACGCCGTACTTCCCGGCCGTCTTCTTTGCTGCGGCCCTGGGCGGATTCCGGATCGGCATCGTGACGGCGCTCGTCGGCGGCGTGCTCGGCGTCGCGCTGAATTTCGGCGATGCGTTTGCCGATCGCGCGCGGTTTGTCCTGCTGGCGCTTTACTGGACCGTGTGCGCGATCACCATCTGGGGTGTCGAGCACTATCGCACCATGTTGGCCGAGCAGCGCCGAATTTCCAGACGCCTGATCGAGGAAGAAGATTATCGCAAGCTGCTGGTCGAGGAGCTCCAGCATCGGCTGAAGAACAAGCTGTCGACGGTGCATGCCGTGGTGCACCAGGTGTTGCACGACCAGCCGCAGGTCTGGGCCCGGGTCGATCCGCGGCTGCGCTCGCTGGCCGCAACCGATGATTTGATCTCGCGGATCGACAAAGCCGGCTGCGACATCCGCGACCTTCTGATCTCCGAGCTCGGGCCTTACGGCCATGTCCGCTTCACGCTCAACGGCGAGCGGCTGTTCCTGCCGCCCAAGCTCGCGGTCACGCTGTCATTGATGTTTCACGAGCTTGCCACCAATGCAGGCAAGTACGGCGCATTCTCCTCACCGCGCGGTCTGTTGCAGGTGTCATGGACCATCACCGACGACCGCCTGACGATCACCTGGGACGAAACCGAAGGACCGAGTGTGGACAAGGTGTCGGAGCCCGGCTTCGGCACCAAGCTCTTGAAGTCGGCGCTGTCGGCTTTCGACGGCAAAACTGAGATCTCGTATCTGAAAACCGGGCTGCATTGCATCATGCAGTGCCGAATTCCACGAAGCGAGTAGACGTCGCAACATGTAAGGTGTGCTCCTTGCTGCCCGCGCGGTGGCGCAATCGCGTGTGGCACTTGCGCGACCTGAGCAAGCGCCTCGTCCTTCGAGACGACCGCTTCGCGGTCTCCTCAGGATGAGGCTAAGCGGCATCGGTGCTCGGGTGATATCGCGCAGCGCACTCCGACCCTCATCCTGAGGGCCCGCCCACCGCGGGCGTCTCGAAGGATGGCCGCAGGCGAAATCGCTCCCACGCGGATACTTCGCTGTTTCGCCGAGCGCGTTGACGCTCCGTTAATGACGATCGCCAGCGCGCGTCCGATCGTCGCAAGTTTTCTCCAAAACACCCCCGTATTTCTCCTGACCCCTTAACCAAACTTAAGAGGGAACCGCGGAAGATCGCGCCCATTGCAAAGGCGCGCTGAAACAACAAGATTCATGACTTCTATGAACGACAATCAATATTCCGGCGCGACTGAAGCCGAGCTCGGTTTTCTCAAGGAAATCGTTAGAATGCTGCCGGCCGGCCTCACCGTGCAGGACGCGCATGGCGAGCTGCTGCTGGTCAACGATGCCGCCGCCGCGCAGCTCGGCCTGGATGGCAGCCGTCCTTCACCCGATCTGACGCCGCGGCGCGAGGCCTGCCGCCAGGCCCTGAGCGACGGGCAGCCGGTCGTGACCGAGGAATCGCTTCACGTCGGCGCCGCGCGAAAGGTGCTGCTCACGACCCATCGCCCCGTTCGTCTCGACGGACGCGAGCTGCTGATCTCGGCATCCTCCGACATCACCGAGCAGAAGAATTTCGAGGACCAGCTGTTCCGCTCGGCCTATTTCGACGAGCTGACCGGGCTGCCCTCGCGCCGCGTGATCGAGCACCGCGCCAATGCCCTGCTCGCGCGCGACGACGGCGGCGAACGCTTTGCGTTGGCCTTCCTCGACGTCGACAATTTCAAGCACATCAACGACTATTACGGTCACGCCGTGGGCGACGCGCTGCTGGTCGAGCTGGCGAAGCGGCTCGGACGGGACTTGCGCGATTCCGACATACTCTCGCGCATCTCGGGCGACGAATTCCTGCTGCTGCTGTCACCGGTCCAGAGCCAGGAGGAAGTCGCCGAATTCATGCAATCGACGCTGGAGCGGCTGACCGCGCCGTTCTTCATCGACCATTCGGAAGTGTTCGCCTCGACCTCGGTCGGCATCAGCCTCTATCCCGACCATGGACGCAGCTTCGAAACGCTGCGGCAGAACGCGGACATCGCGATGTACCGCATCAAGAACAATGGCAAGGGACTGGCCGCCTTCTTCGATGCCAGCATGGAGCGCGAGGCGCAGGCGCGGATGAAGGTCGAGCAGTCGCTGCGGCTCGCCATCCTGGAAAAGCGCTTCTGCTGCGCCTTCCAGTCCAAGGTCGACATCCGCACGCAGGCCGTGAAGGGCATCGAGGCCCTGGTGCGCCTGCGCGACGACGAAGGCGTGATCCAGGCGCCCGGCTCGTTCATCAATCTCGCCGGCGAGCTCGGCCTGATCGACGAGCTGACCCATCTCGTGCTCGCCGAGATCGTCAAGTCGATCGACCTGATCAACGACACGTTCGGCCCGGAAGCGACCATCAGCATCAACGTTGCCGCCAAGCAGGCCGGCAATCCCGAGTTCATGCGCAGCTTTGCGCAGGCGCTGGAGGAGACCGGCTTTCCGCAGCGGTTCATGATCGAGGTGACGGAAGATGCTTTCGTCGCCAAGAATCATTTTCAGGACGAGATCCTGCCGATGTTCCGCAAGCTCGGCGTCGGCGTCTCCATCGACGATTTCGGCACCGGCTATTCCTCGCTCTCGGCGCTGGCCGACATCACCGCCGACGAGATCAAGATCGACCGCTCCTTCATCACCGACATTCATAATCGTCCGCGCAGCCAGGGTATCCTGCGCGCGATCGAATCCTTGAGCGAGGCGCTCGGCATGACGGTGATCGCCGAAGGCCTCGAAACCTACGAGGAGCTGGCCTATCTGCAGGCCGCCACCAAGATCCGCTACGCGCAGGGCTATTATTTCTCCCGGCCGATCTTCCTGGAGGAGCTGAAGCTCGCAACGCCCTCCTCGAGCGAGGCGCGGGTCAGCGTGGCAAGCCGCCCGGCGCAACAGCACCGCCAGGGCTATTCGCGGGCGAGCGGGTACCGGCGGTAGGGGCGGCGCGACACATACCGCTGTCGTCCCGGGGCGCGAAGCGAACCCGGGACTCATACCCAAAAGGAAAGACTCGGAGTGGGAGCGTCGCGCAGCACTGCGCCCTGTGATTATGGGTCCCGGGCTCGCGCTTTGCGCGCCCCGGGACGACAGCGATTGCTGAGCTGGGTTCAGCGCCCATTCGTCCTTTGGCGCCATTTCCCCCTTTGAAATCGCTGCACTTTTGCTAATACACGGGGCGGACCTCCCCGAGGTATCTCATGCCTGCCGCCGCCTCCTCGATCAGCGATCCCGCCTATCTCCGTGCGCGCGCGATGGAAACGCTGTTCGAGCGGCTGGAGAAGCTCTGCGAGGGCGCGATTGCGATCGATCGCGGCGGGCGCGTCGTCTACGTCAACGAGAAATATCTTGCCGCGCTCGGTCTCGACCATGCCAGCGAGGCGATCGGCCGGTCGATCGAGGAGGTCATCCCGAACAGCCTGATGCGGAAGGTGGCCGAGACCGGCGAGCCGATCCTGCTCGACATCATGGAGCTCGGCGGCGAACAGCTCGTCGTCACCCGCATGCTGATCGAGGACGAGAACGGGACGGTGATCGGCGCGATCGGCTTCGTGCTCTATGATCATCTCGAAAGCCTGAAGCCCCTGCTCGCCCGCGTCGCCCAGCTCGAGAGCGATCTGCGGCTGGCTCGGCGGCAATTGTCCAACGCCCGCGCGGCGCGCTTCACCTTCGCCGATTTCGTCGGCACGACGCCGGCGATCGCGCGCGCCAAGGAGATCGCCAGCCGCGCCGCGCGGCAGAGCGTCACCGTCCTGCTCACCGGCGAAACCGGGACGGGCAAGGAGATGCTGGCACAGGCGATCCACAACGCCTCCTCGCGCGCCGATAAGCCGTTCGTCAGCGTCAACGTCGCCGCCATCCCCGAGACCCTGATCGAATCGGAGTTCTTCGGCACTGCGCCGGGGGCCTATACCGGCGCTGACCGACGGGGACGCGAGGGCAAGTTCCGCATTGCCGACGGCGGCACGCTGTTCCTCGACGAGATCGGCGAGATGCCGCTGCAATTGCAGGCCAAGCTGCTGCGCGTGCTGCAGGAGCGCGAGATCGAGCCGCTCGGCTCGGACAAGATCACCAGGGTCGACGTCCGCGTCATCGCCGCGACCAATGTGGACCTGCGCAAGCGTGTCAGCGACGGCGCATTTCGCGCCGATCTCTACTACCGGCTCAACGTGCTTTCAGTCGACCTGCCGCCGCTGCGCCACTGCCTCGACGATCTCCCCGATATCTGCGCCCGGCTGCTCGACGACATCAGCGCGTCCGGCGATTACGTCAAGGCGAAGATCACGCCGAGCGCGCTCGCTGCGCTCGCCCGTTACGATTGGCCGGGCAATGTCCGCGAGCTCCGCAACATCCTCGAGCGCGCGCTGATCCTCAGCGATTCCGGGCGGCTCACCGGCGAGGATGTCGCCCGCATTCTCCCCATCGGCACCGAGGTCAGGCTTGCACCGGCCGAGCGCCCGGCCGGATTGGTGGTGCCCTATGCCGAGGCCGAGGCCGAGTTCGAGAAGCAGACGCTCGAGCAGGCGCTCGCCGCCAGCAACGGCCAGATCACCGAGGCCGCCAGGATGCTGCGGATCTCGCGCGCGACCTTCTACAAGAAGCTCGCCAAGTTCGGCCTCACCTCGGGATCGGCACCCGTCTGAGTTTCGAGACACCGGACTGTCCGGAGTCTCGGATTCCGGTCACCGCACCCGGCTGCTCTTCCGAGGCGAATTGCAGGCAATTGCCGCAGATTTCAGCGGTTTTGCGCGAGGTTGCGGGATCTGGCGCGGACCTTGCTCTCCGCTTTGCCGTCTTTCCTTCGCGAGGAGCAACCTGTTCCGGGGCAGCGCTTCGCGATAAGATCAAGCACAACAAGGCTACGGTCCAGGGAGCGGGAGGAACGCCGTGAGCCATCATCCAGCTCTGCCTTACTTGCGCAATTCCGAGAAGGGCAAGGTCGTCTCGGCGAATGAAGCCGTCATGCTGATCCGCGACGGCGACACGGTGGCGACCGGCGGCTTCGTCGGCATCGGCTTTGCCGAGGAGATCGCCATCGCACTGGAGGAGCTCTATCTGTCCCAGGAGGGCGATGCGCCCTATACGCAAGGCAAGCCGCGCAATCTGACGCTGGTCTATGCGGCCGGTCAGGGCGACGGCAAGCAGCGCGGCCTCAATCATTTCGGACATGAAGGCCTGGTGCGGCGCGTGATCGGCGGGCATTGGGGCCTTGTGCTGAAACTGCAGCAGCTCGCGATCGCGAACCAGATCGAGGCCTATAACCTGCCGCAGGGGGTCATCACCCATCTGTTCCGCGACATCGCCGCGCACCGGCCCGGCCACATCACCCGCGTCGGCATGGGCACCTTCGTCGATCCCCGGCACGGCGGCGGCAAGCTGAACGCACGCACCACCGAGGACCTGGTGGAGCTGATCACGCTGCGCGGCGAGGAGTGCCTGCTCTACAAGACCTTCCCGATCGATGTCGGGATCATCCGCGCCACCACCGGCGATCCCGACGGCAATCTCACCATGGAGAAGGAGGCCCTGACGCTGGAGGCGCTTGCCATCGCCATGGCGGCGCATAATTCCGGCGGCATCGTCATCGCCCAGGTCGAGCGCGTCGCCGAGGCCGGCAGCCTCAATCCGCGTCAAGTGAGGATTCCCGGCATCCTCGTCGACTGTGTCGTGGTGTCGAGGCCCGAGAACCACTGGCAGACTTTCGGCACGCAATACAATCCGGCTTTCTCGAGCGAGATCCGGGTCCGCGCCGCCTCGCTGCCGGTGATGCCGATCAGCGAGCGCAAGATCATCGCCCGGCGCGCGGCGCTGGAGCTGAAGGCCAACAGCGTCGTCAATCTCGGCATCGGCATGCCCGAGGGGATCGCCTCGGTCGCCAATGAAGAGCGGATCATCGACCTCATCACGCTGACGGCGGAGCCGGGCGTGATCGGCGGCATCCCGGCGAGCGGCATCGATTTCGGCGCGGCGATCAACACGCAGGCGGTGATCGACCAGCCGTACCAGTTCGACTTCTACGACGGCGGCGGTTTGGACGCCGCCTTCCTTGGGCTTGCCCAGGTCGACCGCGCCGGCAACCTCAATGTCAGCAAGTTCGGGCCGAAGCTCGCAGGCGCTGGCGGCTTCATCAACATCAGCCAGAACGCCAAGGAAGTGATCTTCGTCGGCACGTTCGGTGCGGGCAAGCAACGCATCGCGGTAAAGGACGGCAAGCTCGTCATCCTGGACGAGGCCACGTCGCGCAAATTCGTCGAGAATGTCGAGCACGTCACCTTCAGCGGCCCGTTTGCCGCCGCACGCAAGCAACGCACCCTTTACGTCACCGAGCGCTGCGTGTTCGAGCTCCGGGAGGACGGGCTCGAGCTCGTCGAGGTCGCGCCCGGCATCGACATCGAGCGCGACATCCTGCGCCTGATGGACTTCAAGCCGCTGATCCCGCGCGACCCCGCCCTGATGGACGCGCGCATCTTCGGCGACGGCCTGATGGATCTGCGCGAGCGCCTGCTCACCATCCCGCTCGACCAGCGCTTCACGCTGGACGAGCAGCAGAACCTGTTCTTCGTCAATCTCGAGCGCTATCCGCTGCGCAGCAAGGCGGAGATCGACACCATCGCCGCCATCGTCGAGGCCCGCCTGGCGCCGCTCGGACGCCGCGTCTACGCCATCGTCAATTATGACAATTTTTCTATCCTGCCGGAACTGATGGACGATTATTCGGCCATGGTGCGCAGCCTCGTCGACCGCTTCTATTCCGGCGTGTCGCGCTACACCACGTCGGGTTTCCTGCGCATCAAGCTCGGCGAAGCCCTGGAGAAGCGCGGCGTCGCGCCGCACATCTTCGAGAGCGCGGAGGAAGCGCAGTCGGACTGGCGCCAGGTCGAGGCCGGCGCGGCGCGCAATGCGAGCCAGGCTCAAAAATGATGCATGCTCTCGCGCCGGCGCACGCCGCCGGAAGGATCAATTGCAATGTTCGTGACGTTGTGCAAATCGCTGTTGGCAGAAACTTTACATCAGGAGGGACCATCGTGCGTCGATCACTCATCATAACAACAACCATCCTCGCGCTCGGCGCGGGCACCTCCGCGCTCGCCGACGATCTCAAGATCGCGCTGATCTACGGCAAGACCGGTCCGCTCGAGGCCTACGCCAAGCAGACCGAGACCGGCCTGAAGATGGGATTCGAATACGCCACCAAGGGCAGCATGACGCTCGACGGCCGCAAGATCGTCATCATCACCAAGGACGACCAGGGCAAGCCGGACCTCGCCAAGGCCGCGCTCTCGGAGGCCTATCAGGATGACAAGGTCGATATCGCGATCGGCACGACCTCGTCGGCCGCGGCGCTCGCCATTCTTCCCGTCGCCGAGGAGAACAAGAAGATCCTGATCGTCGAGCCCGCGGTCGCGGACCAGATTACCGGCGAGAAATGGAATCGCTACATCTTCCGCACGGCGCGCAACTCCTCGCAGGACGCGATCTCCAACGCGGTCGCGATCGGCAAGCAGGGCGTCACCGTGGCGACGCTGGCGCAGGACTACGCCTTCGGCCGCGACGGCGTCGCCGCGTTCAAGGAGGCGCTCGCCAAGACCGGCGCGACGCTCGCGGCCGAAGAATATGCCCCGACTTCGACCACCGACTTCACCGCGGTCGGCCAGCGCCTGTTCGACGCGCTGAAGGACAAGCCGGGCCGCAAGGTGATCTGGGTGATCTGGGCCGGCGCCGGCAATCCGCTGGCCAAGCTCCAGGACATGGACCCGAAGCGCTACGGCATCGAGCTCTCCACCGGCGGCAACATCCTGCCGGCGCTCGCCGCCTATAAGGGTCTGCCCGGCATGGAAGGCGCGACCTACTACTTCTATGAGATCCCGAAGAACCCGGTGAACGACTGGCTCGTCGCCGAGCATCAGAAGCGCTTCAACGCGCCGCCGGACTTCTTCACCGCGGGCGGCTTTGCGGCTGCGATGTCCGTCGTCGCCGCCGTCACCAAGGCGAAGTCGACCGACACCGAGAAGCTGATCAGCGCCATGGAGGGCCTGGAGTTTGACACGCCCAAGGGCAAGATGGTGTTCCGGAAAGAGGACCATCAGGCGCTGCAGAGCATGTATCACTTCAAGGTCAAGGTCGATCCGAACGTCGCCTGGGCCGTGCTCGAGCCGGTGCGCGAGCTGAAGATCGAGGACATGACCGTTCCGATCAAGAACAAGCGGTAAGCTTTCTTGCTTCACCTCTCCCGCTCTTGTCCGCCGAAGCCTTGGCGAAGGCGGATGCGGAGAGGCCGGGAGAGGACACCTTCCTCTTGGGGGTTCTCGCCTGCGGAGACAGCCCTCTCCCCGACCCTCCCCCGCAAGCGGGGGAGGGAGCGCAGCGTGACCTGCGGATCTATCTCGTTTCATCATTTGCCAGACTCTCCATGCCGCTCACCCTCGAAACCCGCGACCTCACCATCCGCTTCGGCGGCCATGTCGCGGTCAACAATGTCTCCTGCACGTTTCGCCCGGGCGAGCTGACCGCCATCGTCGGGCCGAACGGCGCTGGCAAGACCACCTATTTCAATCTGATCTCGGGCCAGCTGCGGGCATCCGGCGGCAGCATCGTGTTCGACGGCGCCGACATCACCGAGCATTCCGCACCAATGCGCACCCGTGCGGGTCTCGGACGTGCTTTCCAGCTCACCAATCTCTTCCCGAACCTCTCAGTGGAAGAGAATGTCCGCCTCGCAGTGCAGGCGGCAGCGGGCACGCATTACGACATGCTGCGGCCCTGGATGGTGCGCCGTGACCTGATCGCGCGCGCCGACGCCATCCTCGACCAGGTCGCGCTCGGCAATCGCCGCGGCGTCACTGCGACCGCGTTGTCGCATGGCGACCAGCGCAAGCTCGAGGTCGCGCTGATGATCGCGCTCGAGCCAAAAGTCTTCATGTTCGACGAACCGACCGCCGGCATGAGCATCGACGAGGTGCCGATCGTCCTGAACCTGATCGCGCAGCTCAAGCAGGACAGGAGCAAGATCATCCTCCTGGTCGAGCACAAGATGGATGTGGTGCGCTCGCTCGCCGACCGCATCATCGTGCTGCATAACGGGCAGCTGGTGGCGGACGGCGCACCCGCCGAGGTGATCGCCTCGCCGATCGTGCAGGAAGCCTATCTCGGCGTCGCGCCCAAAAGCGCTGCAGGGAGCGCAGCATGAGCGATCTCCTCAAGCTTTCCGGCGTGCACACCCATATCGGGCGCTATCACATCCTGCAGGGCATCGATCTCGCCGTTGCGGAAGGACAGGTCACGATGCTGCTCGGCCGCAACGGCGCCGGCAAGACCACGACGCTGCGGACCATCATGGGCCTGTGGCAGGCCTCGAAAGGCGAGATCACCCTGGCAGGCCAGCGCATCGAGAGCCTTGCGACGCCCGACATCGCGCGGCTCGGCGTCGGCTACGTGCCGGAGAGCATGGCCGTGTTCTCCGATCTCACGGTGAAGGAGAACCTGGTGCTGGCGGCGCGCGACGCGCCGCTCGACGACAAGCAGCTGGATTGGATCTTCGGCTTCTTCCCGGCGCTGCGCCGCTTCTGGCTGTCGCGCGCGGGAAGCCTGTCGGGCGGGCAGAAGCAGATGCTGTCGATTGCGCGCGCGATCGTCGAGCCGCGCAAGCTGCTCCTGATCGACGAGCCGACCAAGGGCCTCGCGCCCGCCATCGTGATGGCGCTGATCGAGTGCCTGAAGGAGATCAAGCGCAAGGGCGCCACGATCCTGATGGTCGAGCAGAATTTCTTTGCCGCCCGCGAGCTCGGCGACAACGTGCTGGTGATGGACAACGGCACCATCGTTCATCGCGGCGAGATGGCGGCACTCGCCGCCGACGTGCCGCTGCAGGAGCGGCTGCTCGGCCTGAGCCTGGAGGCGCATCAGTGACAGACCTTGCCGCAACCGATCCGCTGCCGAAGCCGAAGCGCGATCTCGCGCCGATCCTGCTGCCGCTCGCGCTCGCGCTGCTGATGATCCCGCTGATCGGATCGACCTCGTCCTGGCTGACCCTGACCGTCGCAAGCCTCGCCATGGGCATGATGATCTTCATCATGGCCTCAGGGCTAACGCTGGTGTTCGGCCTGATGGACGTGCTCAATTTCGGCCACGGCGCCTTCATCGCCGTCGGCGCCTATGTCGCGACCCTGGTGCTGGCGCCGTTCGCGGCGTCCATCCAGGCCGATTCGCTCTGGATGAACCTCGCGGTGCTGGGGCCAGCCGCGCTGCTCTCAATGGCGGTGTCGGGTGCGCTCGGCCTCGTCGTCGAGCGCGTGCTCATCCTTCCCGTCTACGGCCAGCACCTGAAGCAGATCCTGATGACCACCGGCGGCCTGATCGTCGCCGAGCAGACGCTCTATGCGCTGTGGGGACCGCAGATCATCCCGATGCCGCTGCCGGCCTCGCTGCGCGGCTCCTTCATCATCGGCGACGTCGCGATCGCCAAGTACCGCGTGCTGGCGATGCTGATCGGGCTTTCCGTCTTCATCGCGATCCAGCTCGTGCTCAACCGCACCAAGCTCGGCCTCCTGATCCGCGCCGGCGTCGAGAACCGCGAGATGGTGGAGGCGCTCGGCTACCGCATCCGCCGCCTGTTCCTCGGCGTGTTCATGACCGGATCGGCGCTGGCCGGCCTCGGCGGCGTGATGTGGGCGCTTTACCGCGAGCAGGTGCACGCCTCCATGAGTGACGACCTCACCGTCCTGATCTTCATCGTCGTCATCATCGGCGGGTTGGGATCGATCGGCGGCTGCTTCATCGGCGCCATCCTCGTCGCCATGGTCGCCAATTACGGCGGCTTCCTGGTGCCGAAGCTCGCCCTCGTCTCCAACATCCTGCTGATGGTCGCCATTCTGATGTGGCGGCCGCGCGGCCTCTATGCGGTGACCAGCCGATGATGATCCTCTCAGGCGATCCGCCGCGCAGCCGCGTCCTGACGCTCGTTCTCGTCGTCATCATCCTGGCGCTGGCGGCAACGCCATTCCTGTTCCCGGGCGCCAAGGCACTGAACGTCGCGGCCAAGATCTGCATCTTCGCAGCCCTCGTCGCCTCCTACGATCTCCTGCTCGGCTATACCGGCTCGGTGTCGTTCGCCCACACCATGTTCTACGGCATCGGCAGCTACGCGATCGCGATCGCGCTGTACGGCATGGGTCCGAACTGGGCCGCGGTCGCCACCGGCATCGTCGCCGGCCTGCCGCTCGCAGCCCTGCTTGCGCTCGCCATCGGGCTGTTCTCGCTGCGGGTCGCGGCGATCTTCTTCGCCATGATCACGCTCGCGGTCGCCTCGGCCTTCCAGGTGCTGGCCTCGCAGCTGTCCTGGCTGACCGGTGGTGAGGACGGGCGCAGCTTCCAGCTGCCGGAGCTGCTGCGCCCCGGCACGGTGCTGATCTCCAAGAACCTGTTCGGCTTCGAGATCAACGGCCGCATCCTGACCTTCTACCTGGTGTTCGCGATCTCGGCCCTGATGATCCTCGCGCTGCTGCGCGTCGTGAACTCGCCGTTCGGGCGCGTGCTCCAGGCGATCCGCGAAAATCGTTTCCGGGCCGAGGCGCTCGGCTTCCGCACCGTGTTCCACCTCACCTACGCCAACTGCCTCGCCGCTCTCGTCGCAGCCAGCGCCGGCATCCTGAATGCGCTGTGGCTGCGCTATGCAGGTCCCGACACCTCGCTGAGCTTCTCCATCATGCTCGACATCCTGCTGATGGTGGTGATCGGCGGCATGGGCACGATCTACGGCGCGATCATCGGCGCCACCATCTTCATCCTCGCCCAGAACTATCTGCAGTCGCTGATGGGCGTCGCCTCCAAGGCGGCGGGCGAAGCCGGGCTGCCACTGCTGCCGGGGCTGTTGCATCCCGACCGCTGGCTGCTGTGGCTCGGGCTGCTATTCATCGCCAGCGTCTATTTCTTCCCGACCGGCGTGGTCGGACGGCTGCGCCATGGCGGCGGCAAGAAGACCGCTGGCGCCTCGCATTAACCGATGATTCATGATGCAGCGCCGCGTTTGCGGCGGCGCCGCACAACCGGCGCGATACAAGCGCGGCTACATATCGGCGCCATCACGCAACCGGATTAACGCTCAGGTAACTGGTTTTCCTAAGGTTTGCGCCATTTGTGCGGTGTATTCCTGTTCTTCCAGGGAGGGGGAATGCGCCAGGTCTTTGCCAAGGTAGCAGCCGGAATGTCTCTAGCCGCGGGGAACGGCTGGGAGGCCTTGGCGCGCCGCGGTCCTGTCCTGTGGCTGACCTTGTGCGGCGTATTTCTGGTCGCGGGCATTTTCATCGTCACGGCCATGGCGGTCGGCGAATTCCGCGAGCGGACCCTCGCCAACCGCGAGCGTGAGCTCGAAAACACGGTGAAGCTGATCGCGCGGCATTTCGATCAGCAATTCGAGGATTCCGACGTCGTCGCCGCCGACCTGATCGGACAGATGAACCTGGCGGAGATCACCTCGCCTGCGATGTTCCGCGAGCGCATGTCCGGGCCTGCGCCAAACCAGATGCTGCGCAGCAAGATCAGCTCCGTGTCGTATCTCGGCGACATCGCGATCTACGATGCCGAGGGCGATCTGATCAACTGGTCGCGGGCCCAGCCGCTGCCCAAGATCAACATCTCCTCGCGCGGCTATTTCCAGTCGTTCAAGTTCAACCCGGCGGCCGAGCCGGTCATCCTGGAATCGGTCCGCAGCCTCATCATCGGCAAATGGACCACGGTCGTCGCACGCCGGCTGCGCGGCGCGGACGGCACATTCCTCGGCGCCATGGTGCGGCGGATCGACCCGAGCAGCTATCAGCAATATTTTGCTTCGGTCGCGCTCGCCGACGGCACGGCCATCTCGCTGTTCGATCGCGAGGGCAAGATGCTGGCGCGCTATCCGCACGCCGAGGAGCTGATCGGGCGGAACTTCAAGGACGGGCCGCTGATGCAGAAAGTGCTGGCCGAAGGCGGTCAGCAGACGCTCCGCGGCAGGAGCCCCGTCACCGGTGAGGAGCGGCTCGGCTCGGCTGCGTCGCTGACGCATTTCCCGCTGGTTATCATCGCCACCAACACCACGGCAGCGGCACTTGCGGACTGGCGGCAGCAAACCGGCTTCATGGTGGCCACGGCAGGCGTCGCGGCCAGCGTGATCGCGCTGATCCTCTATCTGATCATCCGCCAGATCAACCGGCAGAACCGCGAAGCCCAGCAGCGCATCGAAGCGGAGCGGCTGCGGCTCGACACCGCCCTCAACAACATGTCGCAAGGGCTGATCCTGTACGACGCGGGCGGCACCATCGTCACCTGCAACCGCCGCTACGCCGACATGTTCGGCCTGTCCCACGACGTCATCAAGCCCGGCTGCCACATCCGCGAGGCGATGTATCATCGCAAGGAGCGCGGCGCATTCGATGGCGATGTCGAAGCGTTTTGCGCCGACGTCATGAGGGTCCTCGCCGAAGGCACGGTCTCGACGAGAACGCATCAGCTGGCCAACGGCCGCGCCTTCCAGGTCATCAACACGCCGCTCGCGCAGGGCGGCTGGGTCGCCACGATCGAGGACATCACCGAGCAGCGCAATCTGGAGCAGGAGCGCGACCGCAACTACACCTTCCTGCGCGAGATCATCGACCATATCCCGTCACGGATCACCGTGAAGGATGCCCGCACGCGGCGCTACCTGCTGGCCAACCAGGTGGCCGAGCAACAACTCGGCGAAACCAGCAAGACGATCGTCGGCAAGACCGCGTTCGATCTCTATCCGGCAGAAACCGCCGGGATCATCACCCGGGACGACGACAAGCTGCTGCAATCGCCGGACGGGTTGTTCCTGGACGAGCACGTGTGGACCACGCCAAGCATCGGGCGGCGCTACATCACGTCCACCCGGATCGGAATCCGCGACAGGTCGGGCGAGCCGCGCTACATCATCAATGTCGTCGAGGACGTCACGGAGCGGCGGCGCGATCACGAGAAGATCGCGCATATGGCGCATTACGACGCGCTGACCGACCTGCCGAACCGGGCCCTGTTCCGCGAGCAGATCGAATGCGAGCTGGAGAAGGTGGCCGAAGGCGGGCAGTTTGCGCTGCTCTACATCGACGTCGACGAGTTCAAGGGCATCAACGATTCGCTCGGTCATCACGTCGGCGACGAGCTGTTGAAGGCGATAGGCGGCCGTCTGCGCGGCTGTCTCAAGCAGGGCGATTTGATCGCGCGGCTCGGGGGCGACGAATTCGCCGTGATCCAGACCGACATCGGGTCTTCCGCCGACGTGCTGTCCTTCGTGAAGCGGATCTACCAGGCGATCCGGCAGCCCTATCATTGCCTCGGCCATCAGCTCTCCACCGATGCCAGCATCGGCATCGCGCTGGCGCCCCAGGACGGCGCCGATCTCGATCAGCTGGTCAAGAACGCCGACCTCGCGATGTACGGGGCCAAGGCCGAGGGGCGGCGCACCCACCGCTTCTTCGAGCCCGCAATGGATGCCTGCGCCAAGGCACGCCTCAGCATGGAGCAGGATTTACGCCAGGCCCTCGTCAACGGCGGCTTCGAGATTCACTATCAGCCGCTGGTCGACCTGCGCTCGGGTGAAGTCTCCGGCTGCGAGGCGCTGCTGCGCTGGCGCCATCCCCAGCGCGGCATGGTGTCGCCGGCGGAGTTCATTCCGGTCGCCGAGGACACCGGCCTCATCACCGAGCTCGGCGACTGGGTGCTGCGCACCGCCTGCAGTGAGGCCGCGACCTGGCCGGCGCATGTGCGCCTCGCGGTCAACGTCTCGCCCGTGCAGCTCAAATGCGACACGCTGGCGCTGCGAATCGCGGGCGCGCTCGCCGCCTCCGGCCTCGACCCGCGCCGGCTCGAGCTCGAGATCACCGAGGCCGTGCTGATCCGCGACGACGAGGCGGCGCTCTCGATCCTGCACCAGTTGCGGTCGATCGGCGTGCGCATCGCGCTCGACGATTTCGGCACCGGCTATTCCTCGCTGAGCTATCTGAAGCGCTTCCCGTTCGACAAGATCAAGATCGACCGCTGCTTCGTCGTCGACATCGCCGAGGCGAGCGGCTCGCCCATCATCGTGCAGGCGGTGGTGAACATCGCGGCCGCCAGCAGCATGACCACGGTCGCCGAGGGCGTCGAGACCGAGGCGCAGCGCGACATGCTGCGCGCGCTCGGCTGCACGCAGATGCAGGGCTATCTGTTCAGTGCACCGAAGCCGGCCAGCGAGGTACGCAAGCTGTTCGGTCCCTCCGATGGCTTGCCCGTGGCTGCGGTGGCCTGATGCCGAAGTCGCGCAAGGCGCTCGATGTCGCCGATTCCTACGCCGTCCGGCTGATGCAGCACCTCGTGGTGCCGACCTTCGTGATTGACCCGAAGCGCCGCGTCGTGATCTGGAACAGAGCCTGCGAGCGGCTGACCGGCGTCGGGGCCGCCGAAGTGATCGGCACCAGCAAGCACTGGCAGGCATTCTACGAGACGAAGCGCCCCTGCCTTGCCGACCTCGTCGCGCTCGACCGGCCCGAGCAGTTGCCGGAGTATTATTCGGAATATGCCGCGCGCGGCCACAACGGGCTCGGCTTCTCCGCGGAGAACTGGTGCGTGATGCCCAAGCTCGGCAGCCAGCTCTATCTCGCCATCGACGCCGGCCCGATCCACGACGAGGCCGGCAACCTGATCGCGGTGGTGGAGACTCTGCGCGACCTCACCGACCAGAAGCGCGCCGAGATGGCGCTGAAGGAGCTCGCGACCAAGGACGGGCTCACTGGCCTCGCGAACCGCCGCGCCTTCGACCAGATGCTGCTCGGCGAATGGGCCCGCGCCCAGCGCACGCAGAAGCCGCTGGCGCTGCTGTTCGTCGACGTCGATCATTTCAAGCTGTTCAACGACCAGCACGGCCATCAGAGCGGCGACGAGTGCCTGCGCGCGGTCGCTTCTGTCGTCAACCGGCACGCAGTGCGCCCGCTCGACCTCGCCAGCCGCTATGGCGGCGAGGAGTTTGCGCTGATCCTCCCCGACATGGATTGCGACAGCGCCTGCATGGTGGCCGAGGCGATCCGCTGCGCCGTGATGGCCTTGGCGATCGCCCATGGCGCAATGGGCGCCGGCGACCACGTCACCCTCAGCGTCGGCGTCGCCAGCCATATTCCTGGTAGTACCGACGGCAGCCCGGACCGGCTGCTCGGCGCCGCCGACGAGGCGCTCTATGTCGCCAAACGCCTCGGCCGCAACCGCGTCATCTGCGCCGAACGGGTTTTGGCCGAATTCGCCGCCCTCGGCGGCAAGCCGGTTCCGGACCCCGTCAAGCGCAAATCGGCCTGAAGCGCGCTTCCATCGAGAAGCGGTTGCCCGCCCCGCGCCAATCGGCTAAATGAACCTCGACTAGCACCCGTAGCTCAGCTGGATAGAGCGTTGCCCTCCGAAGGCAAAGGTCACACGTTCGAATCGTGTCGGGTGCGCCACTTTGTGATTTGCGCGATATTGTCACCGATTGACGCGCAGCTCCCTCGATGCGGCGCGCTACCTCAACTAGCCCTACCTCAACTAGCCCTCGGCAGGCAGCTTCATCCGGCCGGTCGCTTCATCAATCTCCCTGATGGCCTGTATCGCGAAGCACACCCCAGATCAGGATAGAGTGACCAAGCGCGAAGCAGCGGAATGTCGCTCGCGCTACCGAACCGCCCCACATTCACCAGAGCCTTTTCGATCACGTCTTCGATGCAACGGCCTCGGCTCGCGTGAGCCAGTTCTGCCCGCCGGAGCCTCTCTCCCGGAGCGACGAATGTTACCGATTGGCGGCGAGATACCGGGCTTGATGCGACGTACACCGTCCCCCAAATCTCACGTCGGATGTTCAATCGCATCGACATAGCCCGGTTCACATGGGGGAGCGTGCGCGTTGCGCACCTCCGTCTGCCGCCCGCGGCGGACGCAGGTGATGCATCGCTCGCGCTGCCTGGAGCGATCGCGGTGGGGTTTAACGGCCAGAAGAACGCCGCTGTAATGCTGGCGAATGGACGCACGGTCGCTCGCGATGCGCCTGCCGGAACAATCGGTCTGACCGGCGGAGAACCGGTCAAATGGGTGCGAACAACTTCGCCCGCTGAAGTGGTAGAAATTTCAGCGGATGGCTCGCTGCGGAGGCAAATTGCCGAGGAACTTGGTGCTGAGGGCCATGCCGATCTTGCCGATATTCATGGCTGGGAGCACTTTCACGCATGGGCGATCGTTGACCGTTTCCGCGCAGCCGCGCGCGGGAGGCATCATTTGAACGACGTCGAACGCGATTCATTGGTGCGGACCCTCTACGCGATTGTCTTGTGCGGAAAATTCGGAGGGCGGGCGATCGAGCGCTCAAAAGGCTCGCTGGATACTCGGCGCCTGCGCAGAGTGCTGGATTTTGTAGAAGCACACACCGCCACGGATCTGACGCTCGCGCGGCTGGCCGAAGTTGCGGCACTAAGTCCGTTTCACTTTGCCAGGGCGTTCAAGGCCGCCACCGGATCTGCGCCGCATCAATATGTGTCGAGCCGCCGCCTAGAGCACGCGCGCCAACGCCTTCGGAACACGCCCGATAGCGTTGAAGCGATCGCCGCCGACCTCGGCTATTCGAACATCAATCATTTTCGTCGTCAGTTCCGTGCCCGGACAGGTCTGTTGCCGTCTGATATCCGCGCGCGCTGAAGCAAAAGACAGCAAGAATCGACCTGCCGCGCAGCGGCCTCATGCCTCTAGGTTCGCGTGACCGGAGAGCCAAGCCGTTTTTGTGAACGACGGCCTGCTGACATGCTGAAGCGGAGGCGCAGGATAACCATGACTCAAAACGAAAACATTTGGCTATCGCGTCGTTCGATGACACTTGGCATCACCGCGGCGGCGGCTACGGCGGCTGCAGTCGGTCGAACAGACGCCCAAACGAATCAGTCGGGAGACCCGACCCGTGTTCTCGCGGGAAAAGTCGCGCTGATCACCGGAGGGCCGCGCAATCTCGGCCGCGCATATGCAGCAGGACTCGCAGCGGACGGTGCGAGCATCATGATCCACTATCATGACGCGGGCGATCGAGCTGATGCCGAGACTGCAGCGCACCTTGTCCGCGCACAGGGTGCTCGTGCCGCCACTATCGAAGGCGAACTCCACGACATGCCGACGCACTCGCGCCTCGTGGAGGCGACGCTGCGCGAATTCGGTCGCATCGACATACTGATCAACAACGCCGGTCGCATGGTCAAGAAGCCGGTGGCCGAAATCAGCGAGGCCGAATACGACGACGTGTTCGGAGTGAACGCCAAGGCGAGCTTTTTCATAATGAAGGAGGTGAGCCGTCATCTTCCGGACGGTGGGCGAATCATTAATGCATGCTCGTCGCTGATCGACGGCTACCTTCCCAACTATGCGTTATATCAGGGATCGAAAGCAGCTCTCGAACAGTTCACGCGCTCCATGGCGCGCGAACTCGGGGCTCGCGGTGTCACGGTCAATGCCGTTGCGCCCGGCCCAATAGATACACCCTTCTATCGGGCGCCCGAGGACGCGGCCGCCATCGCCTACGCGACGCGTCTTTCTGTAGCGGGGCGCCTCGGCGCGGTCTCCGACGTCGTTCCGCTGATTCGGTTCCTTGCGTCGCCAGCATCGCATTGGGTCACGGGCCAGACTGTCTACATTAACGGCGGCTACACCGGGCGATAAACTACTCGAAAGCGACGCACGAAAGATCTTTCGATCTCATCATTGGCGGCATTGCGTAAGATTTGTCCGGGCGTTCGATATTCCCCGGGCACAATCCGGAGCTGCTCGCGATGATGACCCCGGCGCTGGGCAGCGCACTGGACGAGAGCTCCGCGCGCAGGAAGCAGCGCCTCTCACCCACTGACCCGCAGCACCCGAACCGTGAAGACGAGCACGAGGCCGGCCCTCACGTCAGCAACGCGATGATCGCCTGGAGCTGGTCGGACGCTGCCGTCACCAATCCATCGTATGACGTGTGGCCGTGTGCGGCGGCCTTCAGGATGCATTCGGCGACGGCCGCTTTCAGGCCGAACACCGATTGATGGGCCGGCACACTCGCCATCACGGTCTCCAGCGCTTGACGCATGGTGTGAATGAGCTCGGAGCTGTATTGCATGGGCTGTCCTCCGCGGGCTCATATTGGGTCGCGTGCCCATGCTTGCCACTCACAAGCCTGAGATTGTTTTTTGAATCGGTCGAGACCCAGCGCCTCAATTCAAGCGCCAGATCGCCGCATTGAGCACACCGGCGAACGCGACCCAGGCTGCGTAGGGCACGAACAATCCGGCGGCGAGCCTGTCGCGTGACAGCTCGAGACCGATGTAGGTCACGATCGCGATGAACAGGCCGACGAGAATGACGAGCGCGGCGCCGATCTGGTGCATCGTGAACATGACCGGAGACCAAATGAAGTTGAGCGCCATTTGCGCCGCCCAGGCCAGCATCGCCTTGCCCCTGGGCTCACGGCGAAAGGTCCGCCATCCCGCAACAGCGATCAGAACGTAAAGGATGGTCCAGGCGATCGGGAACGCCCAGTTCGGCGGGACGAAGCTCGGCTTGGCAAGGCCGGCATACCATTCACCGGGGGGATTGGTCGCTCCGATCAACCAGCCGGTGCCGACGACGCCCGCCACGAAGACCAACAACTGAAGCATCCGTCACCTCGCCCTTCTCATCATCCGATTGTAACATCTTTCCATGAGCCAATCCGACTCGATGCCTGGCGCAGCCGCGGCCGTGCGACGAGAAGCGATGCGCTGAGCGCCATGGCAAAGTCCTGCGTCTTCTCGCAGCAGCGTCGGATGGGTTGCCGACGTTGACGGAGACGGCCTGACCGGGGCGAGCCCGATTGGGGGAGAATTCGGCCCGTCCTGCGGTTGAGGAACGCATGCGGGCGCGCTAAAGGCAAGCGGGCGCGCGCGGATCCGCAGTCGGACGAACCGCCGCCAGTGGATTCAGCAATTGGTTACAAAGTTATCCCATCGACGCGACATTGACGGGCTCCGGGCGATCGCCGTCTTGAGCGTATTCCTCTATCATTTGGACGTTCCGCCGTTCGGCGGCGGCTTCGTTGGCGTCGACCTGTTTTTCGTCGTGTCCGGCTATCTGATCTCTCGGATCATTCTCAGCGAGGCAGATCGCGGCGAATTTTCGCTCCAGCGATTTTACGAGCGCCGCATCCGGCGCCTCTTTCCCGCAGCGATCGTCACCATCATCGGCATCTTGGCCGTCGGTGGCCTCTGGTTCTCTCCGGGAGCTTTTCAAGGGCCTGACTCAAGACGCCGTGGCTACGCTGGTATCGGTCTCGAATTTCTACTTCTGGCGCGGCAGCCACGCCTATTTCGCCAACTCGACCGATCCTAGCCCCGTGCTTCACTTCTGGTCGCTGGCCGTCGAGGAGCAATTCTATCTGTTTTGGCCCGTGTTCATTCTGCTGGGGCGCCGATTGCTCGGTCGCGCACTGCCTTTGCTCATCCTTGGCATCGCAATTCTTTCGCTCGGCGTCGCGCAAGCGACACTCGCAACCGACAGCTCGGGTGCTTTCTACCTGCCGACCTGTCGCGCCTTCGAATTTGCGATCGGAGCGCTGGTCATCTTTGCTGAGCAGAGGCTGACCTTCCCGGCCGGAGCGCGCTCGCTGTTGGCTGCCGCCGGATTCGCTTTGATCGCTTACGCGGTCGTCAGCTTCGACAGTGCGACCTCCTTCCCTGGCGCGACGGCCCTCATCCCATGCCTGGGTGCAGCCTGCGTGATCTTGGCGGGCGAGCGTCACGTCCTTTCGCCTGTCCTGACCAATCCGCTGAGTGCGGGGATCGGGCTGGTGTCCTACTCGCTCTACCTCGTGCACTGGCCCCTGATCGTCTACGCAAACTACATCCTGGGCGATGACGCCAAGTCGGTCGCGGTGAAAGTGCTGATCGTCGTCCTCGCGATGGCGCTGGCTGCGCTGATGTATCGGCTGATCGAACAGCCTTATCGCGCGGGTCGCTCGTCACTGCTGCGAGTCGCCGGCCCCGCCGCCGCGACGATCGTCGCGCTCGCGATTGTTGCATTTGTGGCCAACCGCCAAGATGGCTGGCCATGGCGGCTCCCGGCACAGGCCCGCGAGGTCGCCGATCTGCAGCGATTCGGCTTCTGGCCGTGCGCCAAGAGCGCACAATCGAAATGTGCCTTCGGTTCATTGAGCGACCCCGTTGGCGTGCAAGTGCTCGGCGACTCCTTCGCCGAGCATTATGTCGCAGCGCTGGACCCGGCGGCAAAGCGCGCCGCCGTCCGGGGAGAGGCCTATACGGCCGAAGGTTGTCCGTTGCTCGTCGGCCTCGTGCGAACAGCGTTCGACGGCTCGCAGGACTGCAAACGCCAGCGCGATACCTACCTCGCCGCGATCAGGCAGAACCAGGCTCCAATCGTGCTCAGTCAATCCTGGATGACCTACGGCGATGCGCTCCGCAACGAGCTCACGCCGGAGGTCGATGCACCGGCCCTGCAGGTCTGGCGGGCCGGCATCGAGAACACGATCCATGAGCTGGGCGGCAGCGGACGGCGCATCCTGATCATAGCGCCCGGAGTCGAGCCGGGCTGCCGCAGCCCAATGTCCCGCTTCGCACCGGGACCCCTCTGGCACGCACCAAGCAAGCCCTGTCCTGCCGTGCCCCTCGATCGCGTGCAGGCCGACAATCGCGAATTCCACGCCATGCTCGAGGAGATCCGGAGCCGCTACCCGAACCAGGTCTTTCTGCTCTATCCAGAACGCTATTTGTGCGGAGAAGCCGAGTGTCCGACCGCCATGGACGGCCTCTGGCTCTATTGGGACGTCAATCACCTCACGGTCGCAGGTGCGCAGCGCGTTGGCGACGGAGCCTCAAGCCAGCTCCTTGAGTTCATCCGGGGCAAGTAGGAGCCTCTGCCTCTCCCAAGCGATCGCGGCCGAGCCGAAGCCATCTCGACTGAACGGAACTGACGAGCGCCTCTCGTCACGAGCCTGAGATAGCTTTTGACCCTGCCGCGATTGTGCAGCTCAATTCAGCCGCCGGATCGACGGAAGCATCCCTCAGCTCGCGCATCTCCCCACGCGATTGTATCATCTTTCCATGAGCGAATCCGACCCGACGACCGGCGAGCCCTCGCCTGTCCGCAAGATCATCCATATCGACATGGATGCGTTCTATGCCTCTGTGGAGCAGCGTGACAATCCGGAGCTGCGCGGCAAGCCTGTGGCGGTCGGCGGCTCCGCGGAACGCGGCGTCGTTGCGGCTGCGAGCTACGAGGCCCGCAAGTTCGGCGTCCGCTCGGCCATGCCGTCGGTGACGGCGAAGCGGCAATGTCCCGATCTGATCTTCGTCAGGCCGCGCTTCGAGGTCTACAAGGCGATCTCCAGACAAATCCGCGACATCTTTGCCGAGCACACGCCCGTCATCGAGCCGCTGTCGCTCGACGAAGCCTATCTCGACGTGACGGAGAACCTGCAAGGCATCCCGCTGGCGCGGGACATCGCGCTCGAGATCCGCGCGAAGATCAAGGCGGAGACCGGCCTCACCGCGTCGGCGGGTATCTCCTACAACAAGTTCCTGGCCAAGCTCGCGTCCGATCATCGCAAGCCCAACGGCCAGTTCGTGATCTCGCCGGAGATGGGGCCGGCCTTCGTCGAGCCGCTGCCGGTCGGCAAATTCCACGGCATCGGTCCGGCGACGGCTGCGAAGATGAACGCGCTCGGCCTGTTCACCGGCCGGGACATCCGCAACCAATCCCTGGAGTTCATGAACGCGAATTTCGGCAAGTCAGGCGCGTATTATTATTGGATATCGCGCGGCGTCGACGAGCGGCCGGTCCGCGCCGACCGGATCCGCAAATCCGTCGGCGCGGAGAACACGTTCTCGACCGACCTCGATGCGTTCGACGCGCTTGCCGCCGAGCTAAGGCCGCTCGTCGACAAGGTCTGGCGGCATTGCGAGGCGACGGGCAATCGCGGCCGCACCGTCACCCTGAAGATCAAGTTCGCCGATTTCGAGATCATCACGCGCAGCCGATCCGTCGCGGCGTCCGTTGCCGGACGCGACGATCTGGAGCGGCTGGCCTGCGGCCTGCTCGAAGCCGAGATGCCGCTGCCCAAGCGCGTCAGGCTGCTTGGGGTCTCGTTGTCGTCGCTCCACCCCGCCGGCGAGTCGGAGCCGCAGCTGACGCTGGGCATCTGAACGCGGCTTGAGGCCCCTTCGGTGGACGCGGCATCTTTATCCGCGACGCGGCGCCAAACCTGTCGTAGATACACCAGACATGACTTTTCGCGATTGAGTTTGGATGCTTGCCTTATTGATACGCCTCGGACTGCGCTTCGAAGACCGCATCGAGGAACGCCGGTTTGTCGACCAATATGTCCGGGGCAGTCTCGGATGGACGCAGATCGCGATGCTGCTTGGCGCCGCCACCTATGCCAGCTACACGCTCTGGGATTGGGTGCTCTACCCCGAAGTCGTGCCGACCACGCTCGCAATCCGCGGTGGAACCGCCGTGGTCATCCTGCTCCCGCTGACGGCGCTGCTGTCGCGGCGCCGGATGAAGCCATGGGCGGAGACGATCTTTCTCATCTATTGCGTCATCCCGGGCTGCATTTTGCCGAGCATCTATCTCGTGCTTCCCTCGGGCTTCACCTTTGCCGCGCCCGGCATGATGATGATCATACTGTTCGTCTCGACCATGCTGCCCTTGCGGATCGGCTCGCTGGCGATCTTCTGCCTGCTGTCGTGGGTGGCGTTGCTGGTCGCCGAGACATTCGCGTCGACAATGCCGACCGGCCTGAGCTTCATCAACCATTCTCTCGTCGGCAACGCCTACGCATTGTCGCTCTACGCGGTGGCTGCGCGCGAGTACCGGGCGCGAAAGCAGTTCCGGACATCCGAGGCGCTGCAACAGGAAAAGGAACGCTCCGAGAAATCGTTGCGCGATCTGCGCGCGACCCAGGAGCATCTCGTGCAGGCGGAAAAGCTCGCCTCGCTCGGGCAATTGGTGGCAGGTGTCGCTCACGAGGTCAGCACCCCGCTCGGCCTCGCCTTGACGACGTCGACGGCCATGCAGGATGACCTGCAAACGATGAGTGATGCATTGGGCGGAGCATCGGTCCGGCGGTCCGATCTAACCAAGGGCATCGACCGGCTCAAGCAGGGGCTCAACCTGACCTTCGAAAATCTGCACCGCGCATCCGAAATGGTGCACAGCTTCAGGCAGGTCGCGGTCCATCAAGCCGATGAGGACCGGCGCAGTTTCGAGCTCAGGGATTGGCTATCGGAGTTGATGTCCCGGCTCGGGCCATTGCTGTCGCATCATGCCCTGACCGTGGAGGTACACTGCCCGGCGGGAATCAAGCTCAACAGCTATCCCGGAGCGCTTGCTCAGGTGATCAGCAATCTCGCCCTCAACACTGCAGCGCATGCGTATCCTGACAAGAGAGGCGGCCGGTTCGTGATCACGGTAAACCAACCGAATCCGAGATCAGTCCGCCTTGTCTGCGCTGATGAAGGCGTCGGAATCCCTGACCACCTGCAGGCGCACATCTTCGATCCCTTCGTCACGACAAGTCGCGAGAAAGGCAATGCCGGTCTGGGACTGCACATCGCGTTCAATCTCGTCACCTCATCGCTCAACGGGCGCTTGCTGCTCGAGAGCAAGGCGAGTCCGGGAACTCAGATCGTCATCGAAATTCCCGTTGAAGAACACGTTGCAAGAGGACCGCGAAGACTAGAGGTTTGACACTATTGCGAGCGGTTCTGTGTCGATCTTCGAGGCACTGCCTGACGTGAAGCTGACAGACCAGCCTCTTTTTCGATTTCGACGCGCTGCTCTGAACAAGATGCACTCCATTGGCTGTTCGTTCGAGCGCGATCGACGTAAAGTTTTTTGCGAACGCAGTTTGGTCGCGCCATTCAATTGACACGTACTGACGGATAGTCGTCGGCGTTTCGCGACGCTGCTCACGCGCGATAGCCTCGATGTCTCTCTCGTGCGGTGGTCCGCGCATGAGGGCGTCCGGTTGATCGCACATGAATGAAGCGCCAATCGCATGAAATCGAAAAGATAAACTGTCGTTTGATTCACCGTCTTGCTTTCGAACTGCGCTTGAAATTTTCGTTGTTCGCCGCTCGAGGAGCTGATCGTGACTCAACTCAACATGCGCTTGTCCGAGGACGAGCAGTCCCGGAACGTACGGAAAGGTGCGCTCGCTGCGATCGTCACTCAGGTCGTGCGTGTAGCGACGCAGACCGGATCTGTGATCCTGCTCTCGCGCCTACTGACGCCAGTCGACTTTGGTACTTATGCAATGGCTTCGCCGGTGCTCGCCTTCGCGGTGCTGTTCCAGGATCTCGGTCTTGGACACGCGACCGTGCAGAAGGACGAGTTGACGCACAACGAGCTGAGTGCGCTATTCTGGGTGAACCTCTCGGTCGGCGCGCTACTGGCGGCCACACAGGTGGCGCTATCGCCGCTCGTTGCCAGGTTCTACAGCGCGCCAAATCTCGCCCCACTGACATCTGGTATGAGCGTCACGTTGCTGCTCAGCGGCGCTGACGTCCAGCATTTGTCGTTGCTGACGCGACAGATGAGATTCTGGACGCTGGCAGGCCTGGAGTCCGCGGCCGCACTGACTGGATTACTGACCTCTGCCGCGGTCGCGTACGTCTATCACAGCTATTGGGCCATTCTCGCCGGCAGCCTGACATCAGGTCTGGTGCTCGCGAGCGGCGCGTGGCTGAGTTCGGGATGGTTGCCGTCGAGGCCCGGCTCGATCAAGGCTGCACGCGACATGCTGAACTTCGGGCTCGGCGTGACCGGCTACAATCTTGCCGAATTCCTGTCCCGCAATACCGACGGGGTGTTGATCGGCAAGGTCTGGGGGGCTGCCTCGCTTGGCGCGTATAACCGCGCCTACCGGTTGCTGCTGTTTCCGCTTCAGCAAGTCAGCAATCCGATGGTGCGAATCATGCTGCCGACGCTGTCGGGCCTGCTGAAGGAGCCGGAGCGCTATCGGGATTCGTTCCGTCGCGCGGTGCTGCCGGCGCTCCTGCTCGTGTTGCCTGGCGTCGGCTTCATGATCGCGACCGCCGATACGCTGGTCGAAACCCTGCTCGGCGGCCAATGGAGCGAGGCTGCGCCGATCTTCGTCGCCCTCAGCATCGCCGGTCTGCTGCAGACCAGCAACAGCCCCGCCAACTGGCTTTTCCTCAGCCAGGGCCGCACCAAGGAATACATGCGCTGGGGCCTGTTCAATGTCTCAACATCGATTCTCGCTTTCATATGCGGGCTGCCGTTCGGACCAGTCGGCGTCGCCAGCGCATACTCGATCAGCGAGTGCGTGCGCACGCCCATCCTGTGGTGGCTGATTGGGCGACGCGGCCCGGTGCGTCATCGAGACCTCATGGAAGTGGTCGGGCCACATCTCGCCGGAGCCCTCGCTTCCGTGGTGACGGTGTCTCTGCTGCATCGCTGGCTGCTGGCGCGTTCGATCGGAGGGATCCCGGAATTGGCAGCCTGCTTCTGCCTTTCATATGCGGTTTCGCTCACGATCGTTGCGCTGTTTCCGGCCTGTCGCGGAGAAATGTGGCGCTACGCACAGAGCATTCGCGACAGATAATGCGACCGGCACCAGACCGTTCGCAAGACGGCGGAGCTGATCACCACGTCACCAGTCACGCCAAAGCCGCGCGCCACGGGAGTGCCGTGGCGCACGTGTCTCCAAAACGTCCCGTCGGGCTGCTCAATGCCTCACATGCTCGAACACCACGATCACGCCGGTCGGTTCGGGCTCATGCGCCATCAGGCGCGTCAGGTCGGAATCGCCCCAATCAGCGAGGCTGACGACCTCGCCGCTCTGGCGGTCGCTGCCGAGCGATCCCGTCGGCTCGAGCACCTTGAGGCCCATCTCGTCGACGAAGAAGGTGTGCTCGCCGAACATGCTGTTGAGCTGCGGCATCGCCGGATGTTCGTCGGGCAGCACCTGAGCGCCGAGCTGGTTGACGGTCTGCTTCACCTGTTCAGATGTGAGCTTCATGAGCTGCTCCGTTGTTGTATCCGGTTTTCATCGAGCCAGGCGGGAGCGAGCATTCCCTGCGCCCTTATGCGCCTGGCTCAGAGTCCCGAACAGGTGCTGCGGACAAATGTTCCTGCGAAATGTATTTCGTGATCGCGGGGTTTCATCGGCCGCGTTCGCGGCACAAGATCGCCACAGGATGCACACGATCTATCGATCGACGCGCTACTCGCTGCTGTTCTCGCCGACCGACAGCGCGCAGATGCGTGACAAATATGTGTACGGCAGGTCGGACTCCTCGGCCCAGGCGTTGAACTGCGCCTGCACCTTGGCGAGATCGCCCTTCGACTTGACCTCCTCCGCGATGTCGAGACCGGCAGCGCGCAGGCAGGCCACGACGTCCTTCGACGTCACGAAACCGTCCCAGCCGACGAAGCGGAGCAGCATCTGGCCGGTGTTTCCGCCCAGCCGGCTGCCGCGTTTGTTGAGGAGGTCGAGCAGGCCGATCTCGTCGGAGGACGGCCATTTCGCCAGGAACTTGCCGAAGCTGCCGTGCTCCTTTGCGATCTCCTGCACGAAGGCGGCGTTGTCGCGCACCGACATGATCTTGGCACCGTTGCGCACGATGCGCGCGTCGCGCAGTAGGCCCTCCCAATAATCTTCGGGCTGGAACGTGAGCTTGGCGGGCTGGAAATGCAGGAAGGCCTGCTCAAAGCCGTCCCATTTGGAATCGATCACGCTCCAGGCAAAGCCGGCGCAGAACACCCGCTTGGTCATTTCGGCGAGGATACGATCGTCGCCGAGCTTGGCCAGCTGCTTGAGGTCCGGCTTGGCCGGCATCAACTTGTCCAGCGCCTTGGGCCCGCCCTTGCGCTTCTCGGCGCGGGCGCGAATGGTCTTGAAGGAGGTCATGTGAACACAGGTGTTGAGAGCAGGCCACGACACCAGAATTCGGCGATCCGGTCCAGCCCCGCATTGCCGCCCCTTGCGCCCTGCGACGGGACGCAGCATGCTGTCGCTCATTGGATTGATGCAAAGGGGCGGCCGGGCTGGTCTGCTTCTTGCTTTATGCCGTTTTTGGAATTCCCTGACATTTTGATCTCTGGCCGTCGGATTTTCCATGCGCTGCCTGGTCGTGGCCGACCTACACTATTCGCTGCCGCAGCTCGACTGGCTGGTCAGCGCGGCGCCGCAATTCGACCTCGTGATCTTCGCCGGCGACGCGCTCGACATCGGCTCGATGGTGGATTTCCGCGCCCAGATCGTGGTGGTGAAGAAGTATCTCGCGCTGCTGGCCGCGACGACCCGCGTGATCCTCTGCTCCGGCAATCACGATCTCGACGAGCGCAACGCCGAAGGTGAGAAGATTTCGCGCTGGATCTCGGAGGTGCGCGAGCTCGGCATCGCCTGCGACGGCGACGGCCTGACGGTCGGCGATACCCTGTTCACGGTGTGCCCATGGTGGGACGGACCCCAGGTCAAGCAACGCCTCATCGAGCAGTTGCGCGATGCCGCAGCCGTCAGGCCGCAGCGCTGGATCTGGGCGCATCATGCGCCGCCGGCGGATTCACCGACGAGCTGGGGCGGCAAGCGCTTCTTCGGCGACGTCGAGCTGGTGCAGTGGATCATGCAATACCAGCCGTCGATGGTGATCTCGGGCCATGTGCATCAATCGCCCTTCATCAGCAATGGATCGTGGTTCGACCGGCTGGGCCAGACCTGGGTCTTCAACACGGGCCTGCAACCCGGCCGTCCCCCAACCTGCATCGTGCTCGATCTCGATGCCGACAAGGCGTTCTGGCTGGCGGCCGGCGCGGCGCAATGGATCGACCTGAATGCGCCGTTGCGGCGGCCCGCCGCCCCCATCGAGGCGCCGCCCGACTGGCTCACATTCTTGGATCGGATTGCCGATCAGAGCCGGGCGAAACCTCAGCCGGCGGCAGGTTGATCATGCTCTGGAGCACTTCGCCGACCATGGCCAGATGCGTGCCGTGGCCGGCATATTGCCGCTTCAGATCGGCGAGGTAGGTGTTGGCGACGTTGAGCCTCTGCGCCAGCATTTTTGCGATCAGCAGCGCCACGCCCGGCTCCCTCTCGAGGAACGCGGCGGCATCCTCGAATTCGTAGACGATGGCGTCGGAGCAGGCCCGTACCGTTGCGGTGTGCGGCTGGCCCAGCAGCACGGACATCTCACCCAGCACCGCGCCGGGCTCGGTGACGGTGGCGACCACCATCTCGGCCTTGAGCACCTCGAGCCTGCCTTGCATCAGCACGTAGAGATGGCCGGAGGTGCCCCCCTCGGCGACGATGATGGTGCCGGCGGCAAGCTGCCGCTCCGTTCCGCCGGTGCAGTAATCGAGGACTGCGCGCATGGTGCGAACGCTCCCGTCGCAGGGGTACACAACGCCGGAAGACTAGAGCACGATCCATGCCGGGCGGCAATCGGTGGGGGAGCCGGCGGGCGCCGAGGCGCCTCACACCTGCGAGAGCGAGGGCGCCTCTCCGGGCATAATGGCTTGCAGCCCGCCGAAGCGGCGCTCGCGGCCATGGAAGGCGGCGAGCGCCTCGGCAAGATCGCCCGCGTCGAATTCGGGCCACATCCGCTCGGTGAAGTACAGCTCGGCATAGGCGCCTTCCCAAAGCAGGAAGTCCGACAGCCGCTTCTCGCCGGAGGTGCGGATGATGAGGTCGACGTCGCGAAGGCCAGCCTCGCCTGTGACGAGCTGCGAGAAGGCTTCACGCGTCAGGCTGGTCAGCGCGGCCGCCTTGGCCGCGGCATTGAGGATGGCGTCGCGCGCGGAATAATCGACGGCGATGCGCACATGCAGCGCGCGGCCATCGGCGGTGGCCGCCTCGGCGCGCGCGATCGCGGCGGCGATGCCGTCGGGCAGGCGATCGCGGCGGCCGATGACGGAGAGGCGCACGCCGTTCTTGACGAGGCTCTGCACTTCGTTCGCGAGGTAGAAGCGCAGCAGGGTCATCAGCGCCGCGACCTCGGCCTTCGGCCGCCGCCAATTGTCGGTGGAGAAGGCGTAAAGCGTCAGCGTGCCGATGCCCTGCTTGGGCGCGGCCTCGACGATGCGGCGGATGGTCTCGACGCCGGCCTCGTGGCCGCGCACGCGCGACAGGCCGCGCCGCGTCGCCCATCGGCCGTTGCCGTCCATGATGATGCCGACATGAAGCTTCTCGTCGCGGGACGTGATGTCACTTTGCATTGCAAAGTCTCCGGTCAAAAAGGGGGGAGATCAGGTCGAGGCGATGCCGAGGCGGCCGAGCGGCGGCGCCTCGCGGCCGGCGGCCTTCGCCGCGTCGCGCACCAGCCGCTCGAGCACGGCGAGATAGTCGAGAAAGCGGCGGCGGCCGGCCTTGGTGAGGCGGCAGGTCGTGTGCGGGCGATTGCCCTCGTAGCCCTTGGTCACCTCGACGAGGCCGGCCTCCTGGAGCACGGCGAGGTGCCGGCTGAGATTGCCGTCGGTGAGGCCGCAGAGCTGCTTGAGATCGCCGAACGCCAGCCCCTTTGGATGCGCCATCAGCGAGGTCAGAAGCCCGAGCCTTGCCTTCTCGTGGATCACGCGGTCGAGCCCTTCATAGGAGAAGGGCGCGCTGTCAGTCTTCGACATCGTTGTCTCCGGACGCGAAATGCAGAATGGCCGCCATCAGCGATTGGCCGATCAGGAAAGGTAGGCCCATGGTCCATGGCGACAGCGTGTGGGTTCGGCTCGCGAGCACCACGACCGCGAAACCGGTCACGAAATACCAGGCGCCGGCGAGCGCCACCGTGCGCGGCAGCGAGCGGACCGAGGCAAAGATGCCGAGCGACACCAGGATCTGCCACAGGCCCGGCAGCAGCCACAGCGTCTCGCTCGCGAACTTCCACATCACCACCGCGAGCAGAACGCCGGCAACGCCCGCCGGCAGGAACTGCTCGACCGCCTGGTGGATCATCGCGTCGGCGAGGCCGGAATGATGGCGCCGCGACCGGGCGCGCATCTCGATGCCGATGATCAATCCAGACAGCGCGGCGGCGATGAACCAGCCGATGAAGAAAACGAGCGGCTCGCCGGTGGGATCATCCAACAACCAGAATTGCAGGACGGCGGTGATGAGCGCAACAGCACCGGTCGCCGCCATCGTCGCCGGGCCGTAACCGCGGAAAGCGGTGCCTGCCGCGATCTGGCTACGGATCGTCACGATGTCGGCCAGCGCCTTGTCGAGATCGCGCATCGGCAACGCCAAAACCTCGTTCCACCCCGGCTTTCGCGGGACACCGGTCCCGTTACTTTGTATTGCAAAGTATATGGCACTGCAAAGTAAATGCAAGCCCGAATTGTTGCGGTCAGCCGAACCGACTGGTGCGGACAACTGACGGTTGCGCCTCACCTGCCCTCGCGGATAAGATGGATGCGAGTGCGTTTGCCGGGGGCTGAGGTATGTGGTTGAGGTCTTTGGTCGTTGCGTTCGTGTTGCAGGTGAGTGTGTTCGGGGCGAACGCGGCGGGGCCGTTCGGCACCGTCAATGTCGGCAACTGGGCCGGCGGCGCATTCAGCAATGACGAGACGGGCGCGTTCTCCCATTGCGCGGCGACCGCACCTTACGCCAACGGCGTGAGTCTCTTCGTCGCGCAGAATGCGGCCGGCTCCTGGCTGCTGAGCTTTGCCAGCCCCAGCTTTCGCTTCAACAAGGGCGATACCGCGCCCATCGACTTCATCTTCGACGGCCAGGAGCAGGCGAGGTTGTTTGCGACCGCCGGCACCACCAATATGGTGACGACCATCCTGCCCCCCAACGTCGCTCGCACCTTCCAGAAGGCAAGCCTGATGGTGATCACGACCAACGGGAGCAAGCCACTCCAATTTGTGCTGACGTCGACGGCCCCCCTGATCGCGGCGCTGGCGAACTGCGTCACGCGGGTGAAGGCAGACGGGCTCAGCAAGGCCGGCGATTTCACCAAGGGTGCGGCCAAGCCGGCGGCGACGGCGGAGAAGCAGACGGCAGCGCCGGCCGGCGGCAAACCCGCCCGAGCCAGGAGCGGCAGCGGCTTCGTCGTCAGCGCGAGCGGGCACGTCGTCACCAACCATCATGTGATCGACGGCTGCGTCGGCGACGTCAGGGGCAATCTCACCGGCGAAGCCGCAATGGTGCTGCGCGTCGTCTCGAGCGACGCCAACAACGATCTCGCCCTGTTGCAGGCGCCGTCGACGACGACCTTCAAGGATTTTGCCCGGATCCGCGACCGCTCGATCCGCTCCGGCGATTCCGTGGTCGCGATCGGCTTTCCCTATCACGGCATCCTGACCTCGGACTTCAGCGTGACCACCGGCATCGTGAGCTCGCTCAGCGGCATGCGCAACGACTCGCGCTTCCTGCAAATCAGCGCACCCGTGCAGCCTGGCAACAGCGGCGGGCCGCTGTTCGACAACACGGGTCGGGTCGTGGGCGTGGTCACGGGCAAGATTCCAGCCTTGCGGATCGCGGTGGCGACCGGCAACATCCCTGAAAACATCAATTTCGCCATCAAGACCGGAGTGCTGCGCGATTTCCTCGACAATTCGATCGTGCCCTATCAGACCGCCGAGCCAAAGAGCGAGCTCAAGACCACCGACATCGCCACCAACGCCCGGCCGTACACGATGCTGATCTCGTGCAACGCGGCGGAGCAGGCGGAGGCGAAGCGGTAGCTATCGGGGCAAGGCACACCCTGCACCTCACCCGTAGCTGTCATTCCCCGCGAAGGCGGGGAATCCAGTACGCCGCGGCCTTTCGATTCATCACTGCCGTCTCGGAATACTGGATCGCCCGGTCTAGCCGGGCGACGACACCTTTGATGTGCGTCGAGCGCTCCCCTCACCCGTGGCAGCACGCCGCCTTCGCCGGCTGCGGCTCGTACTGGTCGCGCAGGCGCACCCAGTCCATCGGATAAGGCAGGCCTTCCTCGTGACGGCCGAGCGGGGTGAGATCGAGATATTGATATGCAGCGTTCATCATGTCGAGGCCGCGGGCGAAGCAGGAATAAGTGTGGAAGATCGCGCCGGCCTCGTCGCGGAAGAACACGCTGATGCCGGGCAGTTCGGGGCCGTAGAACGGCGTGGTCCCGAAATTGTACATCGGCTTGCCGGTCGCGACCTCTTCCTGTGAGAACGTCACGCCGTAATCGCGGTTGAAGTCGTTGCGGCCTGAGGAAACCCAGTCGAAGGTCCAGCCCATCCGCTTCTTGAAGGCTTCGAGCTTTGCGCTTGGCGCCAGCGAGACCGCAACCATGGCGGTGTCGCGCGCGGCCAAATGCGGCACCATGCGCTCGAACCCATCGGCCCAGAACGAACAGCTCTTGCAGGCCGCGTCCCAATCGGGTGCGAACATCACGTGCTGCACGATCAGCTGCGGCCGGCCCTTGAACAGATCGCCCAGGGACACAATGCCGTTCGCCCCTTCGAATGCGTACGCCTTGTCGACCTTGACCCAGGGGAGCCGGCGGCGCTCGTCGGCAAGCCGTTCGCGAGCCTGGGTCAATTCCTTCTCGTGGACCAGAAGGGCCTTGCGCGCGACGATCCATTGCTCGCGCGAAACGATCTGATGTTGCTGCATGGCGTTCTCCTTGGGGATCAGGCGACGAAAGCATCGAGCTTGTCGAAAATCGAGCTCCAGCCGCGCTGGTGGTTGTCGCGCGCGGTCTCGTCGAAGAACTGGGCGTGATGGAAGATCATCAAGGTGCCGGCAGCGTCCGGCTTCAGCGAGATCGTCACCAGCGACTCACGCTCCGGCGTCGAGTGCCAGGCCCAGGTGAAGACCAGAAGCTCGTTCAGCACCACCTCGCGATAGCGGCCGCCGGCCTCGAAGTATTCGCCGTCGTCCCCCGTGAAGCTGATGCGAAACCGGCCGCCGGCGCGGACGTCGAGCTCGGCTTGAAGCGTCGCCGGCTTCATGTTCGGCGGCCCGAACCATTGCGCTAGCTGCGCGGCTTGCGTCCAGGCGGCGTAGACCTTTTGCGGCGGCGCGCGGAGCCGGCGCGTGAGCGTGAGGCTTGGTCGTTCTGCCGGGCGTTCGGCGGTGTTGGCGGTTGCGTTGGCCATGTCTCTTCCTCCACGAAGGCGGCAAGGCGATCGAGATTGTGGGACCAGAACTGCGCATAACGATTGAGCCAGTTCATCGCCTGCTCCATCGGCTGCGCGGTCAGCCGGCAGGCGACCGTGCGCCCGGTCTTCTCGCGCACGATCAGCCCGGCATCGGTGAGCACGTCGAGATGCTTCATGATCGCCGGCAGCGATACCGCAAACGGGGCCGCCAGCTCGCTCACCGACAGGCCGTCCTGCTCGCCGAGGCGCGCCAGCAAGGCACGCCGCGTCGGGTCTGACAGCGCCGCAAAAGTCCGGTCCAGCGTCTCGTCCTGATACTTAACCATGTGGTTTAGTATAGACGCGAGCGCGGCAACGTCAAGCCGGAAGGCGCAGGCGCGGATCCGCACGAGAGCGTGATCGGGTTGCTGGCAATGCAGCCAAGAAAAAAGCCCTGCCGAACGGCAGGGCCCTCTTCCTCATCATCACGAGATTTCTACTCGACCTTCAGGCCGGCGAAGTCGACGACCTTCTTCCACTTTTCGGTCTCGGCCTTGATCTCCTCGCCGAACGCCTCGGGCGTCTGCACCCGCGGCTCGCCGCCGAGCTCGACCAGGCGCTTGGCCATGTCAGGCTCCTTGAGCACCGCGTTGACCTCGGCGTTGAGCTTGGCGATGATTTCCTTCGGCGTGTTCTTCGGCGCGCCCATGCCGAACAACGCGCTCGCCTCATAGCCCTTGACGGTGTCGGCGATCGGCTGCACGTCGGGCAGCTGCGGCGAGCGTTCCGTGGTGGTGACGCCGATCGCGCGCAGGCTGCCGGAGCGGATGTGCTGAATGATCGAGGGCATGTTGTCGAAGATCACCTGCACCTGGCCGGCGAGCATGTCGGTGATCGCGGGCGCGGCGCCGCGATAGGGCACGTGCTGCATCTTGCAGCCGGTCATGGCCATGAACATCTCGCCGGACAGATGCACCGAGGTGCCGTTGCCGGACGAGGCCATGTTCACCTTGCCGGGATTGGCCTTCACATACTCGATGAACTCGGCGACGTTCTTGGCCGGCACATCCTTGTTCACGGTCATCACGTTCGGAACGCGCTGGAACGAGGCGACCGGCGCGATATCGTTCACGAAGTTGAACTTGAGATTCTTGTAGAGCGAGGCGTTGATGTAGTTGGCCGGGTTGACCAGCTGCAGCGTGTAGCCGTCGGGCTCGGCATTGATGACCGATTCGGTCGCGATGTTGTTCCCGGCGCCGGGCTTGTTCTCGACCACGAATTGCTGGCCGAGCTTTTCCGACAGGCGCTGGCCGATCAGCCGTGCCAGGATGTCCGTGGCGCCGCCCGGCGGATAGCCCACCACCCATTTCACCGGACGGGCCGGATAATCGGCGGCAAGGGCCTTCGACAGCGGGGTGGCTGCAAGCGGACTGGCGGCGAGCAGGCCCAGCGCGGTACGGCGAGTGATCATCTCAAGGGTTCTCCCAGTGTTGTTCTTGAAGTCGGATGGCTTGAAAGCCGCGTCGCTGCGGTTGTAACAAAGCTTGCCGCGTGCGGAAAGTGCGCGGGGCACATCACGACGAAAGGATGAGACATGCCGGTCAAGGTTCATGCCCTGGATCATCTCGTGATCAATGTCAGCGACGTCGCGGCAAGTGCTGCGTGGTACGGCAAGATTCTCGGCATGGAAGTCAAGGTGTTCGATCCCGGCGGCGGCAAAGCGCCGCGGACTTTCCTTGAATTCGGTAACCAGAGGATCAACGTCCGGCAACGCGATGCCGACAAGGTGGAGTGGTTCACCGCGAACCATCCCACGGTGGGCAGCGAAGATTTGTGCTTTCTCACCTCGGCCACGCCGGACGAGGTGGTGGCGCATTTGCGGGCACATGGCGTCGCGATCGAGGAAGGTCCGGGCCCGAGGCAAGGCGCCCGCGGCACGTTGCGCTCGGTCTATTGCCGGGATCCCGATGGCAGTTTGATCGAGATCTCGTCGTACGGGGACGCCGGCTGATAGGGCCGCCGCGCCCCCGAACGCCGTCATTGCGAGGAGCGCTTGCGACGAAGCAATCCAGACTGCCTCCGTGGAGAGAGTCTGGATTGCTTCGCTGCGCTCGCAATGACGGTGGAGAGAGCGCGCTCACGCATACCCCCGATTGCGTCCCGCGTCGTCCAATGGCAGGAAGACGCAATCATCAAAAGACAGCCGCCGGCAAGATGCGGCTGCACCGGGAGGAGCCATGCCAGTTCAACAGACCACAGCTGGAATCGTGGGCCCGTTCGACGGGCTCGACGTGCCCTGGCTGCTCAAGCTGCGCGCCGAAGTCCGGCGTGATCATCCGTTCCTGATCTGGGCCCCGTTCGACGCGCCGGCGCGGCGCTGGAGCTACGGCGAGTTTCACGAGCGCGTCGGCGCGCTCGCGGCCGGCCTCGCCAGGCGCGGCGTCAAGCCGGGCGAGTATGTGCTCATTCATCTCGACAATTGCATCGAGGCGATGCTGGCCTGGTTCGCCTGCGTCGAGCTCGGGGCCGTCGCCGTCACCACCAACACGCGCTCGGCGCCGGCCGAGATCGCGTATTTCGCCGATCATTGCGGCGCGGTCGCCGCGATCACGCAGCCGGCCTATGCGGAAGCCGTCGCGCAGAACTGCCGCAGCATACGCTGGCTGGCGGTGACCTCGCACGATGCGGGGGCGGCGCCCGCGCGGGGCGTCTCGCGGGGCGACAGCTTCGAATCGCTGTTCGCCGACAGTGCCGATCGCCCCCGGCGCGCGACCGATCCGCTCGCGCCATGCAGCGTGCAATACACCTCGGGCACGACGTCGCGGCCGAAGGCGGTGCTGTGGACCCACGCCAACGCACTGTGGGGCGCCAAGATCAACGCCGCGCACGAGGACCTTCATGCCCGCGACGTGCACCAGGCGTACCTGCCCCTGTTCCACACCAATGCGCTGGCCTATTCCATGCTGGCGACGCTGTGGGTCGGCGCCACTTGCGTGATCCAGCCGCGCTTCTCCGCCAGCCGGTTCTGGAGCGTCGCGCGCGAGCACGGCGCGACCTGGACCTCGACGATCCCGTTCTGCATGAAGGCACTGCTCGAGCAGGAGATCCCGAAGGACCACAAGTTCCGCCTGTGGGGCACCGCCATCAACGAGCCGCCGGCCTTTGCCGCCTTCGGCGTCAAGATGATCGGCTGGTGGGGCATGACCGAGACCATCACCCACGGCATCGTCGGCGAGGTCGATCAGCCCAACATCCCGATGTCGATCGGTCGCGCCGCGCCCGAATATCAGATCCGCATCACTGACGACGACGGACGGCCGACGGAGGTCGGCGACACCGGCAATCTCGCGATCAGAGGCATCCCCGGCCTGTCGCTGTTCGCCGAGTACCTGCACAACGAGAAGGCGACGCGCGAGAGTTTTGACGAGCACGGCTTCTTCCTCACCGGCGACCGCGTCGAGCGATTGGAGAACGGCTTCATCAAGTTCGGCGACCGCGCCAAGGACATGCTGAAGGTCGGCGGCGAGAACGTTGCGGCTTCCGAGATCGAGCAGGTGATCGCGCTGGTGCCGGGCGTGCGCGAGGCCGCGGTGGTGGCGAAGAAGCACCCGATGCTGGACGAGGTGCCGGTGGTCTTCATCATCCCGCAGGGCGGCGTCGCAGGCGCTGCGCCCGACTTGCATGATCGCGTGATGGAAGCCTGCCGCAACGGCCTCGCCGACTTCAAGCTGCCGCGCGAGATCAGGCTCGTCGACGACATGCCGCGCTCGACGCTGGAGAAGGTGGCGAAGGCGGAGCTGCGGAAGCTGGTGGGGTGATCTCGTAGGGTGGGTTAGCCGAAGGCGTAACCCACCAACTTCGTTCGGCAATTGCGGAGGCATGGTGGGTTACGCCTGGCGCCTGCGCTTCGCGCAGCCGTGAGGCTAACCCACCCTACGACTACGGCATCCCGACTAAAACGACCCCAGCGCGACCGGACGGAACGCCTGCAGCAGCTGCTGGTCGAGCTTGCCGCCCATGCCTTCCATCATCGTGAAGGCGCGGGAGTGGGTGAAGGGCATGCGGTAGGCGCGCTTCTCGACGAGCGCGGCGTAGATGTCGACGATTGTCGTCAGGCGCACGATGTCGCTGATCTGGTTCGACGACAGGCCGTTCGGATAGCCGGAGCCGTCGAGGAATTCGTGGTGATGCAGCACCACGTCCAGCATCTCCGGCGGGAAGCCGCCTTGCGCGGCGAGCGCATCATAGCCGCGGCGCGGATGCTGGCGGACCTCAGCCATCTCCTCGTCGGTGAGCTTGCCGGGCTTGTCGAGCAGCCAGGCCGGAACGAAGGCCTTGCCGACGTCGTGCAGCAGCGCGGCGCGGGTCAGGCGGCGCTGGTCGTCCTCGCGCATGCCGAGATGCTGGGCGAAGGCGACGGCGAAGCCGGTGACGAACAGGCAATGGCGGTAGCTGCCGACATGGTGACAGCCGACCGTGGTGAGCCATTCCCGCAGCGAGGAATGCTTGATCGCCTTCAGGATCTTGCTTTCGGCGGCGATGACGTCATCGAAGGTCAGGGGCACGCCGAGTGGCAGCTTCTCGAACATCTTGGTCAGCACCGCATGCGCCGCCTCGACGCCGCGGTTGAGCGTCTTGCCGCGATCGGTCGCGTCATAGGCCGCGGTGTCCGGGAAGGCGGCGCGGATGCGCTGCAGGATGGCCTCGGCCTGGAGCGGCCGCGAGATGGTGTCGGTGGCCCCGAGCGCCCAGGCCTGCATGGTGCCGTGATGCAGGGCGTCCGCGAGCACGAACAGCCGCGGCATCGAACGATAGGCATCGCCGCGCAGCTTGTTGCGGACCCGCTGCACGCTGTCGGGCGAGCGCAGATTGATGTCGACCACGAGCCCGGAGAGATCGCGCGACGGCTGGGCGGGGATTTCGTCCGTCTTCACCGTGGAGACGTCGCCGACCGCTTTCAGGATGCTGGCGAGCTCGCTGCTCCCGTCGCTCCGATCGGAGGCGAGCAGGAGCCGGCGTTTGGCGGCGGATTTGGCTGTGGCGTTCATGGCTTCCCCCACAAGGACCGGAAACTCGGGCGTATTGGCCGATGAGCCTAAGCCGGATCAGGTTCTCTGGCCCTTAAGAGGCGTGCTCAATGGAACCTTGGGGAATTGCACGCAATTTTACGGATTGGGGTTCAGGGGGGAATTTCACAACCGGCGAAAACAACCCCATGCACAGTAGAACGGGCATTGATGGATAAGGGGAATTTTGGACGCTATCGCCCCGCCGTCCGTTGTCGTCGCCCGGCTCGACCGGGCGACCCAGTACGCCGAGACGGCGCGGCCGAAACCGAGAAGCCACGGCGTACTGGATGCCCCGCCTTCGCGGGGCATGACGGTGAGGGTGCCCCCAAACAAATCCGCCGGAGGCTGGCTCCGGCGGATCATCTCATTCGGCATCGCAGCGCGGCTTACGCCTTCATGCTCGCCTTCACGGCTTCCGCGGTGATCGGCAGGGCGCGGACGCGGGCGCCGCTAGCATTGAAGATGGCGTTGCCGATGGCCGGCGCGACCACGGTGACCGCGGGCTCGCCGACGCCGGTGGCCTTCTCGCCATTGGCGATCACGGCGATCGCGACCTCGGGCGTCTGGCTCATGCGCAAGGGCGTGTAGCCATCGAAATTGGTCTGCTCGATGCCACCGTCCTTCAGCGTCGCCTTCTCGTACATCGCCAGCGACAGGCCCCACAGCGCCGCGCCCTCGACCTGGGCGCGGACATTGTCGGGATGCACCTGCGTGCCGACGTCGGTTGCGACCGTGAGCTTCTTCACGGTCACCTCCCCCGACGGCGCGACGGCGACGTGAGCCACGCACGCCGTCCAGCTCGCGGTCGCCCGCTCCTGCGAGGAGACGCAGGCGACGCCCATGCCCTCGCCTTTCGGCAATTGCTTGGTGCCGTAGCCGGACAGTCCCATCGCGGCGAGCAGCGTGTTGCGCAAGCGCTGCGCGCCGCCGTCGTTCTTGCCGGCGCCGTCGAGCAACGAGATGCGGAACTGGGCGGGATCCTTGCCCGTCGCCGCCGCGATCTCGTCGATCATGCTTTCGACCGCCCAGAAGGTCCAGCCCGGCGCCACCGAGCGAAGCTGGCCGGAGGGCGTGGCGTTGTGCGCGAGCTCGTTCTTGATCGCGCGCACATAATGGTTGGGCACGGTGTAGAAGAAGTCCGCGCCGTTCACAGTAAAGGAATCGAGCGGGCCCTTCTTGTCGACCGAGGGCGTCAGGAAATCGGGGATTCCCCAGCGCGCGGTCGGCCAGGCCGAGACCACGTCGTGGCTGATCGCAATGAGCTTGCCATCGCCGTCCACGCCGGCCTTCACTTTTTGGTAGGTGAGCGGACGCGAGAAATCCATCGTCATGTCGTTCTCGCGCGAGTAGATCACCTTCACCGGCTTGCCGACGGCCTTGGCCGCCTGCACCGCCGGAATCATCATGTCGGCATCGAGACGCCGGCCGAAGCCGCCGCCCAGCCACATCTGGTGCATGACCACGAATTTCGGATCGATCCCGGCAGCTCCCGCCGCGATCGCGCCGGAGCGCGTTGCGAACTGGTTGCCGGAATAGATGTGCAGGATGTCGCCCTTGAACTCCGCGGTGGCGTTCATCGGCTCCAGCGGCGCGTGGATGTTGATGCTGGTGGTGTATTCCGCCTCCACCACCTTGGCCGCCGAGCCGAAGGCTGCATTGGGATCGCCGTCCTTGACGAAGAACTGGCCGGAATCGTCCAGCTTCTGGAGCCGCTTGGCCTCGTCGAGCAGCGACTCGCTCGACACCTTCGCATTCGGTCCCGCGTCATAGGCGATCTTCAGCGCCTGCGCCGCTTTCTTGGCGTTGGCGTAGGTGCTGGCGACGGCGACGACCCAGCCCGATGTCGTGCCGGTCTTGTCGTCGAGCGTGACGGCCTTGATGAAGCCCGACACCTTCTTTGCCGCGCTGTCGTCGACCGATTTCACGGTGGCGCCGAAGCGCACCGGCGGCGTGACCAGGGCGCCATAGGCCATGCCCGGCAGCATCACGTCGATACCGTACTTGGCCGTGCCGTTGGTCTTTGAGGGGATGTCGAGTTGCGGAACCGAGACGCCGATCATGGTGTACTGGTCCGGCGATTTCAGCTTGATCGCCTTCAGCTCGTCGGGCGTGAAGGTTTTCGTCGCCTTGCCGCTTTTCACGACATCGGCAAACGACATCTGCTTCTTCGATTTCGGATGCACGATCATGGAATCGCGCACCACGAGCTCCGATGCCGGCACGCCCATGGCGGCGGCGGCACCTTCGGTCAATGCGATGCGACCGGCGGCGCCGGCGCGGCTCATCGCTTCGAAGTTCATCATGGTCGACCAGCTGCCGCCGGTGATCTGGGCGCCGAGCACGGGATCGTTGAACTTGGGATCGTTGGAGGCGAGCGCTACGCGCATGTCGCTCCATTTCGCGCCCAGCTCCTCGCAGACGATCTGAGCCAGGGTGGAGGCGATGTGCTGGCCCATATCCGCCTTGCCGCAGGTCACGGTCACGAGCCCGTCCGGCGAGATCGCGTACCAGATGCTCGGCTCGAAATTGGCGGGCGCGGCGGCGGCCGACTGGATGCCGGGCACGCCGGCATAGCCGAGCACGAGGCCGGTCGCGGCGGTGCCGACGAGGAAGGAGCGGCGGCTGAGATCGGTCGTCTCAGGTGTCACGTTCTTGACATGCTTGTTCATGTGGGCCTCCGCTCGCTCGAGGTGGCGGACGCCGTGCGCATCTCGGATGCGGCGCGCATGATCGCCTTCTGGATCCGCGAATAGGTCATGCAGCGGCAGAGATTGCCGTCCATATGGGCGACCACTTCCTCCTTGGTCGGATTGGGATTCTTGGCGAGCAGCGAAGCCGCCTGCATGATCTGGCCGGACTGGCAATAGCCGCATTGCGGCACCTGCTCGGCGATCCAGGCCTTCTGCAAGGGATGATCGCCCTTGGCGGAGAGACCTTCGATGGTGGTGATCTTCTTGCCGGCGACGTCACTGAGCATGGTCTGGCACGAGCGCACGGCTTCACCGTTGACATGCACGGTGCAGGCACCGCACAGCCCGGCACCGCAGCCGAACTTGGTGCCTGTCATCTGCAATTGCTCGCGGATCGCCCAGAGGAGCGGCGTGTCGTTCGCCGCATCCACGGACAGACTCCGCCCGTTGATGGTGAGAGTTGGCATAGGCGTCTTCCCCTGCCGGTGCATGAAGCCGCTTACGGCGGCAATTTGAATGGCGGACGCCCACCGGGCTGGCGTCAGCCTTGCCGGCGAGAATGATCGCGTTCCGGCGCGGAGGCAAATGCAATTTGGAACGAGTCGAAAAAGCGCTCGCCACACTCGCCCGTTGTGCGCCGCGCCAAGGGCGTCGACGCAGCCACTGGACACAACAGCGCATGCCTCCGGCAGGCGTGCTACGCATTCAGGCAGTTTCTTCGAGGTAACTTGGCGAGCTAAGGTGCAGCCGCGGCCGCTTTCTTCCTTCTCCCCTTGTGGGAGAAGGTGGCGCGAAGCGCCGGATGAGGGGTTGTATCCGCGCACTCGCATTGAGAGAGTCATGCGCGGATAGAGACCCTCACCCGGCTTCGCTTTCAGCGAAGTCACCCTCTCCCGCAAGGGGAGAGGGTGCAGCGGTGTCGTGGCGAGGAAAAAGAAAGGGCGGGAAGCAATGCCGGAGATCAATCGCGACGGCGTCAACATCTACTACGAGGTTCATGGCAACGGGCCGCCGCTGCTGCTCACGCACGGCTATTCCTCAACGTCGGCGATGTGGCATGGGCAAATCGACGCGCTGGCGAAGGACCACACGCTGATCCTGTGGGACATGCGCGGCCACGGCCAGTCCGATTACCCTGACGATGCGAGTGCTTATAGCGAAGACCTCACGGTCGGTGACATGGCGACGATCCTCGATGCGGTCGGCGCGAAGCGCGCCATCATCGGCGGGCTTTCGCTCGGCGGCTACATGTCGCTGGCGTTCTATCGCGCACATCCGGAGCGGGCCCGCGCGCTACTGATCATCGACACCGGCCCCGGCTTCAGGAAGGACGATGCGCGCGAAGCCTGGAACGCGCGGGCGCTTGCGACCGCCGACCGGCTCGACCGCGAAGGCCTCGAGGTCTTGAAAGCGGCGACGCGCGAGCGCGCTACCGCGAGCCATCGCAACGCCAGCGGGCTTGCGCTCGCCGCGCGCGGCATGCTGACCCAGCGCGATGCGCGCGTGATGGAGCTGTTGCCTGAGATCAAGGTGCCCAGCCTGATCGTTGTCGGCGCCGACGACACCCCGTTCCTTGCTGCCTCCGACTACATGGCGGCGAAGATTCCCGGCGCACAAAAGGTCGTGATCCCCGCGGCCGGACACGCCGTCAACATCGATCAGCCCGAGGCTTTTGTTGACGCGGTCGTGCCTTTCCTGAAGAACTTGCCGGCATAGGGCGATCGAGCAAGGACACAGGCGATGAAGCTGATGATGCTGGCTGCGGGCACGATGCTGCTGTCGATCTCCGCGCAGGCCGAGCCGTTCGGCGCCGTGCCGCAGCGCCAGCCTTTCGTCACGACCTTGTCGAATAACATTCCGCTCGCCTTCGGCATGGATGCCGAACAGACCGGGCGCGCCCTCGGGCAGAAGCTGCAATATGTGCGGGGACGTCCCGGCCACGAGATCTATCTCGCCTTGCGCAATATCGGCGGCAGCGGCCTGATCCCCCATCGCCACCGCCTGTTCCTGCAATTCCGCCACGGCCGGCTGGCCGGATGGAAGGAGGATTACGGCGAGAACTGGATGTGGGAGTGAGGTGTTACCCCTCATCCTGAGGAGCTTGCACAGCAAGCGTCTCGAAGGATGCAGGCCCGGCTGCTGCATCTCGGCCTTTCATCCTTCGAGACGCGCGCAGGTGCGCGCTCCTCAGGATGAGGGGAGAGAGCTGAATTTCGGATCGACAACCAAGAAGGACAACCCGCGTGGGACGGGACATCAAGCTGACGGCCTCGGACAATTTCCAGCTCGGCGCCTATCGCGCCGATCCCGCCGGCACGCCGAAGGGCGCGGTGGTGGTGATCCAGGAGATATTTGGGGTCAATCACCACATCCGCTCGGTCTGCGACCGCCTTGCCGGGGAAGGCTATGTCGCGATCGCGCCGTCGATCTTCGACCGGACGGCGCCGAACTTCCAGTCGGGCTATTCGCCCGACGAGATCGCGGAGGCGCGCAAGTTCGTGGCCAATCCGGACTGGGCCGCGATGCTGCGCGACACGCAGGCTGCGATCGATGCGGTCAGAAGCGTCGGGCCCGTCGGCATCATCGGCTTCTGCTTAGGCGGCAGCATCGCCTTCGTCGCGGCGACGCGACTGACCGGCCTGAAGGCGGCAATCGGTTATTACGGCGGCGCCGTCGTGCGCTTCGCCGACGAGACGCCGAAGGTGCCGACCCAGCTGCATTTCGGCGAGAAGGATGCCGGCATTCCGCTCGCCGATGTCGAGACCATCAAGTCGAAGCGGCCGGATGTGGAGGTCTTCATCTATCCAGGCGCCCAGCATGGTTTCCATTGCGACGAGCGCGCCAGCTACGACAAGGCCAGCGCAGACATCGCCTGGCCGCGCAGCATGGATTTTTTCGCGAAGCATTTGACGTAGGTAGCGGCCGGCTCTCGCACCGTCATGCCGGGATGCGCCGCGCAGCGGTGCAGACCCGGAATCCATCGGGCATCAGAGCCAGTCGAGGAATGGATTCCGGGCTCGCGCTACGCGCGCCCCGGAATGACGAGGGGAGAGAGCCCTAGAACCAGCGCTCGCCGACGAACACGGTGTCGCCGGGCGCGAGCGGCGTGCCGAGCGGCACCACGGCGCGCATGGCGCCGCCGTTCTCGGTGTGCGTGACGGTGACCATGTCGCGCTTGGCGCGCGGCGAGAAGCCGCCGGCGATGGCGACCGCGCTCTCAACCGTCATGTTCGGCACGTAGGGATATTGGCCGGGCGCGAGGACCTCGCCGAGGATGAAGAACGGACGATAGGTCTCGATCTCGACCGCCACCGAAGGCTCGCGGATGTAGCCGTTGCGCAGGCGTGCGGCGATCTCGCCGGCCAGCCCCGCCGTGGTGCGGCCGCGGGCGGGCACCGCGCCGATCAGCGGCATGGTGATGGAGCCGCCGGCGTCGATCGCATAGCTGTTGGTGAGACCTTCCTGGCCGTAGACCACGACGCGGAGCTTGTCGCCGGCGTCGAGATGGTAGGAGGGGCCATTGCGCACCGGCACCGCCATCGGCGCGGCGTAGCCGACAGGCATCGGTGCGGGCGAAGCGGCAAAGGAATTGCTGAGCGCTGCGATCGCGCCACCGCCGTTATTGGCGACGACGACCGGCCGCGGCGCATTATAGGGCTGGCCATAGGCCATGGCATCGAGATCGGGACGAGGCTGCACCATCGCGACGGGAGTTGCGGTCTGCATGCAGCCGCCCAAAGCGAGCGCGGCGGACGCTGCCAAGGACGCCAAGTTCGACCATCGAAACGCGCGTGCAACCGGCACCGGACCCATCCTCGAAACGAGACGGCTCCAGTGATGCACCGGTTATGGTTAATAAAGCGTTGAGTGGGGCTCCAACCCTCCCCTGGAGGGGGAGGGTAAGAAGCAGCGCTGTTACGCGGCGCCAGCTGCAGGCTCAATCCCGGGAATAGCCGATCAGCGGTTTCCGCGGGCGGAACAAGATCATCAGGAGGATGCCGAGAATGCCGAGGACGGCGAAGACCGGCTGCTCCAGCACCAGGCGGATCACCGAGGTCCAGAGCCAGGGCGCCTTGGCCTCGACCCAGGTGCGGAAGGCCGATTGGCTGGCCTGATTGATATCGTTCCAGAACTGGCCGAAGCGGGTGAATTTGAGGGTCTGGTCGGCCACCCAGCGGGCGCCGTCATAGACCATGAAGATGAACCCGCCGGCGAGCAGCAACAGCCCTATCAGTCGGAAAAAGCCGCGGATCATGCCTCACCTACGATGGCCGTCGAAGCGGACGACCTTTTCGGAACGATGCCAGCCAATAGCCGGGCGACGGCAGAAATTCAACCTCTTCAGGGCGTTACGGCACTCATCCAGGCCGCCAAAGGGGCGTTTCCGGCGCCCGAAAGCGTTGACGGTGCGAAAGACCCTCTCTATAAGGGCGCCAACTGGCGGTGGGCGCAATCCCGCCGCCGCTGTTCTTTGAGCAGTTGCAGGCACCCTGGGCTTCAGGACTCATCCGAGCTTGAAGACACCTTGGAGCCTCAGAGACAGCCGCAAGGCGGTCGCTCATGTTCCGGGAACGGCCCAGCAACCGAACACCCTAAATCCGAGCGTCGATTCCGCGGTCAAGCAAGCCGGCGCTACCCGACCAAGACGCGACCGGTACCCGCAAAGGACATTGAGACCATGGCCAATACCACTTCCGCCAAGAAAGCGACGCGCAAGATCGCCCGCCGCACTGCCGTCAACAAGTCGCGCCGCACCCAGATGCGTGGCGCCGTGCGCAACGTCGAGGAAGCCATCGAGAGCGGCGACCGCGCCGCTGCCGTGAAGGCGCTCGCGACGGCCGAGCCCGCCTTGATGCGCGCCGCCCAGCGCAACATCATTCACAAGAACAACGCCAGCCGCAAAGTCTCGCGCCTCACCGCGCAGATCGCCAAGCTCGCGAAGTAAATCTGCTAAGTCATCTTGGCGACATCGTCTGATCGGTCGATCCGGTCAGCGCGTCAAACAGCCCGGCCTCGCGCCGGGCTTTTTTGTTGACTGTCACATTCACGCAAGCAGTCACGCGAGGCTCACGCCTCGCTTGGATGATTTACATCGTCTGCGTCAGTCTTCATTCCGTAATTCTACCTGCCGATGTTCTGCAACAGAGGAAACTTCACTGCGTTGCAAAAAACCCCTGTGAGGCGGGCGCGAATTGAATCGATGGCCGATGAGAGTTCTGCACACCGTAGATTCACCGGAACGTGTGTCACGGTGGAGTTACCCTGCAAAACGAGTCTCGAAAAGCGATGGCTCGATAATCACTTATCAACATAGCAGGGACAAGCATTTGGAAAATTCGCCCGCACGTCGGGCGCATGACGAATTTATAAAAATAATTTGGCGCTGAACGAGAATTGTCACATGACGCGCGGCCTTCTCGATTCTGTGCACGGATTCAAAAACTTGCTTCGCAGCCTGTGAACAACTCCTGTGCGACGTTAACCGAGGTCAAGTTTTTTGACGGCTCAACTGTGAATCAATTTCGTTGCGAGTCTTTCCGCTTAGTGTATTCCTTAACCCAGTCAGCGGCGCCCACGATCTTCAGACCAGCGCGGTTTAGGAAACGGGGCGAGCGTGCAAATCGGCGGCGGTGTGCACGTAGGCGACGCTTCAAAAAGTGATGTCGGTGCAAAACCCACAGCAATGTGGGAATGGTAGCTCTTTGTCTGAATGTTTCCAAGCGGGACCTTTCCCGCTCGCGCAAGGCGCATCTACTCGCGCCAGGCTCATATGAGAGACATCGCGAAGCTACCCCGGCACGCAAGGTGGCGAAGTCGAGCGGACGACTAGTACATTTGGGCAGGCATCCGCGACAGGAGTACGGCGCGGTTGTCTTTAGGACACGCAGGACCTTGTCGTGAGCGATCACGGCAGGACGGGGAGGTATCATGTCTTACGGACTCAACGCGGTATTGCAGCACGTTTCCTTTTCCAACGATGCCGTTTCAGCCCCGTCGGATTTCCAGCCTCCCGCGCGTGACGGAGCGCCGAGTACGCGCTGACCTCGCGACCCCACCATCTCTGACATCGCTGATCTGACCCGCGGCGTTCGCGCCGAACGGTCGAGCCATGCCCGACGATGGACTCGCTCGAGGTCGCGCCACTTCAGGGACCGTGGCAGGAACCCTGCATGGCGCTCACAAACGCAACTATATCTCTCAAGAGAAGTTTTCTGACGATGACAATGGAACAGGATCGCTGGTCACGCGTGAAGGGTCGGCTGCGCTCGAGCGTTGGCGAGGACGTCTACACAAGCTGGTTTGCGCGCATGGATCTGGAAGGCGTGCAGGACGAGAGCGTGCGGCTCTCGGTGCCGACGCGGTTCCTGAAGAGCTGGATTCAGGCCCATTATGCCGAGCGCGTGCTGTCGTGCTGGCAGGCCGAGATGCCGGAAGTGCATCGCATCGACCTCACGGTGCGGTCCGCCGTGCGCCCCTCGGCGCAGCCGAAGGAAGCGCCCGCGCCGGTCGAGGCGCGCCGCGCGCCGATGCCGGAATTGCGCTCGACCGCGACCGCGCCGGTCTCGGCCAATCACGACGCGCTCGGCGGCTCGCCGCTCGATCCGCGCCTGACCTTCGCGAGCTTCGTCGTCGGCCGCTCCAACACGCTGGCCCATGCGGCCGCGCGCCAGGTCGCCGAAGGGCGTCGTGGCGACCCCGTGATGTTCAACCCGCTCTACATCCATGCCGGCGTCGGCCTCGGCAAAACGCATCTCTTGCAGGCCGTGACCTGGGCCGGCAATTCCGGCAACGAGCGCAAGGTGCTGTATCTCACGGCCGAAAAATTCATGTATGGCTTCGTCGCCGCGCTGAAGACGCAGACGGCGCTGGCCTTCAAGGAAGCGCTGCGCGGCATCGACGTGCTTGTCATCGACGACCTCCAGTTCCTGCAGGGCAAGTCGACGCAGGCCGAGTTCTGCCACACGCTGAACGCGCTGATCGACGCCGGCCGCCAGGTCGTGATCGCGGCCGACCGTCCGCCGTCCGATCTGGAAAGCCTCGACGATCGCGTCCGCTCGCGGCTCGCCGGCGGGCTCGTGGTCGAGATGGGATCGCTCGGCGAGGAGCTGCGCCACGGCATCCTGAAGTCGCGCGTCGCGGCGGCCCGCGCCCATCACGCCACGTTCGAGGTGCCCGAGGAGGTGCTGCATTATCTGGCGCGCACCATCACCCATAACGGCCGCGACCTCGAAGGCGCGATCAACCGGCTGCTGGCGCATTCCAAGCTCAACAACCGGCCGGTGACGCTGGAGATGGCCGAGCACGAGGTGCGCGACCTGGTGCGGCCGCAGGAGCCGAAGCGGATCAAGATCGAGGACATCCAGCGCGTGGTGGCGCGCCAGTATAATGTCAGCCGCTCCGACCTCTTGTCATCGCGCCGCACCGCCAACGTGGTTCGCCCGCGCCAGGTGGCGATGTATCTCGCCAAGACGCTGACGCTGCGCTCGCTGCCCGAGATCGGCCGCCGCTTCGGCGGGCGCGACCACACCACCGTGCTGCACGCGGTGCGCAAGATCGAGGCGCTGGTCTCCAAGGACACCGCGCTGTCGGAGGAAGTGGAATCGCTGAAGCGCCAGCTTCAGGAATAAAGGCCTAGGGCTCCCGCCCTGCTCCCGCCGCCCCGGCTTGCCTGGGCGGCGGTCTTCGTTTTGGGCGGTAAATCGTGGGGAACTGGCCCCAATGCCTTGAATCTGCGGGCCATCCGCGCCACCTTGCGCGACCCAGACGGCTTTGGTCATATCGGCAGGAATGATCCGGCCGGTCGGGGTCTTCGATGCCTGGCGCGCGTCCCGCCGCCCGGCCTTCTCAACGCTGTGTTTTCCTAAGGGATCGGGCGAGTAGTGCAATGAAGGTTACGGTCGAACGCGCACAACTGCTGAAGTCGCTGGGCCATGTCCACCGCGTGGTCGAGCGCCGCAACACGATCCCGATTCTCGGCAACGTGCTGGTGCGCGCCGAGAACGCGAAATTGTCGCTGAAGGCGACCGACCTCGACCTCGAAGTGACCGAGACGCTGCCGGCGGAAACCGCGACCGCGGGCTCCACCACCGTGCCGGCGCACATGTTCTACGACATCGTGCGCAAGCTGCCGGACGGCTCGCAGATCGTGCTGGAGGCCGACGGCGACCGCGCCGTGCTCGCCATCCGCGCCGGCCGCTCGCGCTTCACGCTGCAGACGCTGCCGGAGAACGATTTCCCGGATCTGGCCGCCGGCGACATGTCGCATTCGTTCTCGCTCGCCGCCAAGGACGTCAAGCGGCTGATCGACCGCACCCAGTTCGCGATCTCGACCGAGGAGACGCGCTATTACCTCAACGGCATCTATCTGCATGCCGCCGGCACGCCAAAGGCCGCCACCCTGCGCGGTGTCGCCACCGACGGTCACCGCCTCGCCCAGCTCGACCTGGTGCAGCCCAAGGGCGCCGAGGGCATGCCCGGCGTGATCGTGCCGCGCAAGACGGTCGGCGAGGTGCAGCGCCTGATCGAGGACACCGAGGCCGAGATGACGATCGAGCTGTCGCAGGCCAAGATCCGCTTCACCATCGGCAACGTCGTGCTGACCTCGAAGCTGATCGACGGCACCTTCCCCGATTACGGCCGCGTCATTCCGCAGAACAACGACAAGGAGCTCATCGTCGACAAGAAGGATTTCGAGAACGCGGTCGACCGCGTCTCGACGATTTCGAGCGAGCGCGGCCGCGCGGTCAAATTGTCGCTGTCGGCGGGCAAGCTGGTGCTGTCGGTGACCAATCCGGATTCCGGCAGCGCGACCGAAGAGCTCGAGGTCGAATACGCCTCCGACGCGCTCGATATCGGCTTCAACTCCCGCTATCTGCTCGACATCGCCGCCCAGATCGAAGGCGACGTCGCCACGCTCCGCCTCGCCGATCCCGGCTCGCCGACCCTGGTGCAGGACCGCGACGACAAGAGCGCGCTGTACGTGCTGATGCCGATGCGGGTGTGAGACCTACCGGCATCCACACCTGTCACTACATCGTCATGGCCGGCGTAGCCGTCCGAAAGGACGGCGTCGCTTTGCTCCGCCTATGTCCCGGCCATCCACGTCTTCGGAGCCAAGAACGTGGATGCCCGGCACAAGGCCGGGCATGACGGAAAACGGATCTCATGACCCCCTCCCGCATTCATCGGCTGACGCTGACGCATTTTCGCAATTACCGGGCGGCGGGGCTCGAGACGGCGGCTGATCTGGTGGCGCTGGTCGGACCGAACGGGGCGGGCAAGACCAATTGCATCGAGGCGATCTCGTTCCTGTCGCCGGGCCGCGGCCTGCGCCGGGCGACGCTGGAGGATGTCGCCGACAACCAGGGCGACGGCTCCTGGGCGGTGTCGGCGCAGGTCGAGGGCGCGCTGGGGCTGGCGACGCTCGGCACCGGCATCGATGCGCCGCGCGCGGATACCACGGTCAGCCGGCGCTGCCGCATCGACCGCGAGCCGGTGGGCTCGGCCAGCGCCTTCGGCGATCATATCCGCATGGTGTGGCTGACGCCGGCCATGGACGGGCTGTTCATGGGCGCAGCGTCCGAACGGCGGCGCTTCTTCGACCGTCTCGTGCTCGCCATCGACAGCGAGCATTCCAGCCGCATCAACGCGCTCGAGCGCTCGTTGCGCTCGCGTAACCGCCTGCTGGAGACGCGCAATTACGACGACCATTGGTGCGACGCGATCGAGCGCGAGACGGCCGAACTCGCCGTCGCGGTGGCGGCCACGCGCGGCCAGACCGCGGCAAGGCTCACCGGCATGCTCAACGCGCGCGCACAGGCATCCGCATTTCCGTCCGCTCAGATCGCGCTCGACGGCTGGATGGAGAATGCGCTGCTCGAGGAGACCGCGACGTCGGTCGAGGACCGCTACCGCCAGATCCTGCGCGACAACCGCCCGCGCGATGCGATCGCCGGCCGCACCACCGATGGCCCGCATCTCACCGACCTCCAGGTGATCTACGCGCCCAAGAGCATGCCGGCGCGCGATGCCTCTACCGGCGAGCAGAAGGCGCTGCTGATCGGCCTCGTGCTGGCGCATGCGAGCCTGGTCGCCGAGATGACCGGCATCGTGCCGCTGCTGCTGCTCGACGAGGTGGTTGCGCATCTCGATCCGAACCGCCGGGCGGCGCTGTTCGATGAGCTGAAGAAGCTCGGCGCGCAGGTGTGGCTGACCGGTGCGGATCCTGCCGCCTTCGCCGAGATCGGCGCGGGGGGCGAAGTGTTTGACGTCGAGAGCGGACGAGTCTCGGCCCGCAGCTAGGCCGCCGCATTGAACCCGCCTGTTCCAGATCGCGACTAGCTGCTTGAGGCCGCAAGAAGCGGCCATCGCGCAGCACTCGGACATGCGCGACATCCTTCGCGATATTTTTGGAGCATGAGCATGACGGCGGTGAGGCATGGGGCGCAAGCCCCGGCACGATGGCAGTTGTTTGCGTGCGGCTTCGCCCTGCTTGCGATGTGCATGCTCGCGGCCAGCGCCGGTGCCTCGCTGCCGCATCTGTTTCCGACGCCGCTCACGCTGGATTCCGATGCCAAGCTGCCCGCACCGACCCGCTATACTTACAGGGGGATCCACAGCACGCTGATGCAGGGCGTCGACGCGCCGCTCCGCGTCAGGCTGGAGGCCACCGTGCCCGCGGGGATCAGCGACGTGCTCGCCTTCTACCGGACCGAGCTTCGCAAGCTCGGCTGGCAAGAGCAGCATGATGGCGCCGTGATCAACGCCGATCACGTCCGGCTCGCCTTCGTCTCGCCGCTGGGGCCGGCCGCGCTGATGCTCGATCGCAAGGATTCCGGCACCTCGGTTCATCTGGTGCAGAAGAACGCGGACACGGCGACGAAGGCGAACGTGCTGCCCGAGCCCGGCCAGGCGAAGCTGGTGTTCAGCAATATCGGCGACAAGGAAGCGGTCCTCACCATCAACGAGCGGACCATCCCGCGCCCGGCCGGCGCGAACGCCGTCGCGCTGGACCTCGCGCCGGGCGAATATTCGTACAGGCTGGGCGTCCCGGGCCAACCCGCCACCACGAACATCCTCACCGTCGCCGCCGGCGACACCTGGGAGCTCACGGTCGGGCGCGACGGTGACGCCTGGCCGCCGTTGCAGCTGTACTGAGCCTGTTGAACCTCTCCGGTTCCCGGCGCGACTTCTCGTCTGAGGCCGCGCCGACGGCGCCGCAGCCCGCCAATGCGCAAGGGCAAGACGACCCGCGCGACATCCAGGAGTTTTTTGACGATGCCGATGACCCGGCGCGGGGCGCAAGTCCCGGCAAGATGGCTGCTGCTTGCCTGCGGCATTCTCGCGATAGTGATCCCCTCGCGTCCCGCCGGCGCGGCAGACGATGGCATCGTCGACGTCCATACGCTGCCGCGGCTCGACGGTGCGGTGGAGGACACTTCGCGTCCCGACACCTATCGCGTGATCTACACCGTGCCGACCCCGCTTGCCGCCACGTCGGACGCGACCAGGAAGCTGCTGAGCGCCGACGGCTGGGTGCCCTATGTGTATCCCCTGGATGAGAGAAGCGCAGCGTTGACCTTCAAGAAGGGACGGCAGGGGCTGCGCGTTTCCTTCACACAGGCGCGCGGGCGACCCGACCAGTCCGCCGTGTTCTACACGCCGAACCGGATCTATGCGAACGTGCCCTTTCCGGAAGGTGCGATCGATCTCGTGTTCGACGAGACCCGGCCCTATCTCAGCTGCATTGCGCCCGGCGCGCTCGATGCGACCGCAGCATTCTTTACCAAGGACATGGCGGCGATGGGATGGCGCAAGCTGAACCCCGATACGGCATCGCGCTGGCCGAACGCCGATCTTGCCGGAGCCGTTCCGAACGGCGTTCGCGTCTTCTACGACCACCCCGATCGCGACGCGACGCACATCTACCAGAAGCCGGTGATGCTGACCCTGACGCGCCGCGACGATGGCCGCACCAATGTCGAGATCAGGGTGGCGCCGTTCGCACTGCCGGAGGTGCTCGAGGCCGACGACGACATGGCCGGCCTGCCACGGCCGAAGCCAACCAAATCTGCGCGGGGCCTCGGCAGCGCCAACTCGAACAAGCGCGAGATCTCGGCCGCCGCGATCGCCGAGCTGCCCGCCGTGCTCGCCTTCTACCAGCGCGAGCTCACCGCGCGCGGCTGGCAGGAGGACGGCCGCGCGCCGCTCGCGCCCGGCGACGAGGTGGCGATCAAGATTTCCAACACTGATGAAACCGGTGTGCTGCGGCTCGGCCGCAAATATGATTTCACCATGGTCAGCCTGACCGCGCAGGTGAAGGAATCCGCGCTCGCCGCTCGCGCCAAGGCGAAGAAGGAGGCCGACGCGAGGTTCCTGAGCGATGCCTTGGGTACGGCTCAGCAGCTCATTGCGGCCGATGATATCAGGCGCAAGACGCAGGCCGCCTCCCTGTCGGACGCCCCGCTCACCGCGCTCGCTGACGGCAAGACGCCGGTGCCGCTGCCCGAAAACGCCGAAGCCGTGACGTTCGAAGGCGGCGACGGCCACCTGGAATTCTCCTCGGAGTCGAGCGTGAAGGCGCTCAGCAGCTTCTATCGGACGGCGCTGAAGAGCTCGGGCTGGAAGGAGCAGCCCTCCGTCATCAACCAGCCGAACATGGCGGTGATGGCGTTCTCGAAGGGCGGCAAGTCGATCTCGATGACGGTGATGCAGATGGGCCCGAAGGTGAATGTCCGCGCCGACGGATCGGGCCTGGTGACGGAAGCGGCCAAGGCTGCGGCCGGCGCGGAGGTGGAGGTTCAGGCCAAATCCGCCGAGCCGCTCAAGCCCGATCCTGAGTCCCCGCTGCCGGTACCGACGCAGCGTTCGTCGAAATCGCTCGCGACCACCAAGATACCCGGAGGCGAAGCGCCGCTCCGCCGCGAGCTCGAGGCCCGCATCCCCGCTTCGCTCGACGAGGTCCTCGCCTTCTACCGGGCCGAGCTTGCAAAGCTGGGCTGGCAGGAGAAGACCGACGGCGCAGCCGTGTCCGCGGAACGCGCGCAGATCGACTTCACCTCGCCGCAAGGTCCCGCCGTGCTCAAGCTCGGCCGCGCCAAGGGCGAGACCACGGTCAGCCTGGCGCAGAAGAATGCCGATGCCGCGGCCAAGGCCGAGATCATGCCGAAGGCGGGACAAGCGCGGCTCATGCTCGGAAACATGGCAGCGAACGAGGTCGCGCTGACGATCAACAAGCAGACGGTGAAGATCGCAGCCGGCGCCGGCGGCCCGCAATCACCGAAAGGCCCGATGCTCGACCTACCGCCCGGCAAATACGTGTACGCGTTGCGCCTGCCCGGCCGCCCTGCGCGTAGCGAGTCCCTGACCGTTGCCGCCGGCGAGGCCTGGGGCCTTCTGGTGGGCCCGAGCGGCGACGTGCTGCCGCTGCAGATGTATTGAGGCTGCACGCTTTCAGATTCGCGGTATCGTCATGGCCGGGCTTGTCCCGGCCATCCACGTCTTCCGCGACGCCAAGAACGTGGATGCCAGGACAAGGCCGGGCATGACGGCGATCGATGAATCAGTTTCAGGTGCCCCAAAACCACTCTTCCTGGCCCCGCAAAATCCACGGCTTTTCGAGGCAAAAAACTGCCCTCGAATCGGGCTTTTTGCGGCGCCCAGAATCGGCCCTCCGGCGCCTTGAAAACCGGCCGAAAAACCCTATCTGCTCAAAGGGTTGCCGGAGGATACTTTGCGCTAGGCGCAAGCGGTCTTTCATGGCACAAATAGCCCCGCAAATCAGCGCCTTTTGCGCCGCTGATTCGGGCGACATCTCGAAGGCCTCTCATGACAGAACCTGCTCGGCAGCACGCTGCCGAAAACGAGCCCTCCAACGCGAGCGATTACGGCGCGGAATCGATCCGCGTGCTCAAGGGACTCGATGCCGTCCGCAAGCGCCCGGGCATGTATATCGGCGATACCGACGACGGCTCGGGCCTGCACCACATGGTCTACGAAGTCGTCGATAACGCCATCGACGAGGCGCTCGCCGGCCATGCCTCGCGCGTCGAGGTGATCCTCAACGCGGATAATTCCGTCACCGTGCGCGACGACGGCCGCGGCATTCCCGTCGACATCCACAAGGGCGAAGGCATCTCGGCGGCCGAGGTCATCATGACCCAGCTGCACGCCGGCGGTAAGTTCGACCAGAACTCCTACAAAGTTTCCGGCGGCCTGCACGGCGTCGGCGTCTCCGTCGTCAACGCGCTGTCGAGCAAGCTCGGCTTGCGCATCTGGCGTGACAACAAGGAGCACTATATCGAGTTCGCTCACGGCGATGCCGTCGCACCGCTGAAGGTGGTCGGCGAGGCGCCGGGCCGGCGCGGCACCGAGGTGACGTTCCTGGCCTCGACCGAGACCTTCAAGAACATCGAATACGACTTCGCCACGCTCGAGCATCGCTTACGCGAGCTCGCCTTCCTCAATTCCGGCGTCAACATCGTGCTCTCCGACATGCGCCACGCGGTCGAGAAGCGCGAGGAGATGTTCTATTCCGGCGGCGTCGAGGAGTTCGTCAAATATCTCGACCGCAACAAGAAGGCCCTGGTGCCGGCGCCGATCATGGTGCGCTCGGAAGCCAACGGCATCGGCGTCGAGGCCGCTTTGTGGTGGAACGACAGCTACCACGAGAACGTGCTGTGCTTCACCAACAACATCCCGCAACGCGACGGGGGCACCCATCTCGCCGGCTTCCGCGGCGCGCTGACGCGCCAAGTCAACGGCTATGCCGAGGCCAATGCCAAGAAGGAAAAGATCGCGCTGACCGGCGACGATTGCCGCGAAGGGCTCACCGCCGTTCTCTCGGTGAAGGTGCCCGATCCGAAGTTTTCGTCGCAAACCAAGGACAAGCTGGTGTCCTCGGAAGTGCGCCCCGTGGTCGAGAACGTCCTTAACGAGGCGCTTGCCGCCTGGTTCGAGGAGCACCCGAGCGAAGCCAAGATGATCGTCGGCAAGGTGATCCAGGCCGCGGCGGCCCGTGAAGCTGCGCGAAAAGCGCGCGAGCTGACGCGCAAGAGCCCGCTCTCGGTCTCCTCGCTGCCGGGCAAGCTCGCCGACTGCCAGGAAAAGGATCCAGCCAAGTCCGAGCTCTTCATCGTCGAGGGCGACTCGGCAGGCGGCAGCGCCAAGCAGGGCCGCAACCGCGAGTTCCAGGCCGTCTTGCCGCTCCGCGGCAAGATCCTGAACGTCGAGCGCGTGCGTCCCGACAAGATGCTGTCGTCAGAGCAGATCGGCACGCTGATCACCGCGCTCGGCACCGGCATCAGCGACGAGTTCTCGGTCGAGAAGCTGCGCTATCACAAGATCATCGTGATGACGGACGCCGACGTCGACGGCGCCCACATCCGCACGCTGCTGCTGACGTTCTTCTACCGGCAGATGCGCGACATCATCGATGGCGGCTATCTCTATATCGCCCAGCCGCCGCTCTATAAGGTCTCACGCGGCAAGTCCGAGCAGTACCTGAAGGACGAGCGGGCGCTGGAAGACTATCTCATCGACGCCGGCCTCGATGATTGCGTGTACATCCCCGGCACCGGCGGCGACCGCTCCGGGCGCGATCTGCGCGCGCTGGTCGATGACGCCCGCGTAGTCCGCAGCGTCCTGCGCAACCTGCACAGCCGCTATAATCGCAAGGTGGTCGAGCAGGCCGCCATCACCGGCGTGCTGAACAAGGAGATCTACGGCGATCCCGAGAAGGCGGCGGCCGCCGCGCAATACATCGCGAGCCGGCTGGACAACCAGGCCGAGGAGGTCGAGCGCGGCTGGGTCGGACAATTCATCGAGGGCCAGGGCTTCCTATTCGAGCGCACCGTGCGCGGCGTCAAGGAAGCCGCCGTCATCGACGATGCGCTGCTTGGCTCGGCCGAGGCGCGCAAGCTCGACGAATACACGACCAAGCTCCAGGACGTTTACGCCCGCTCCGGCAAGCTACGGCGCAAGGATTCAGAGCACGTGGTCCACGGCCCGGTCGATCTGTTCGAGGCCGTGACCGATTCGGGTCGCAAGGGCATCAGCCTGCAGCGCTATAAAGGCCTCGGCGAGATGAACCCGGAGCAGCTCTGGGAGACGACGCTCGACACCGAGGCACGCTCGCTGCTCCAGGTGAAGGTCAAGGAGGTCGACGAGGCCGACGACATCTTCACCAAGCTGATGGGCGACGTCGTCGAGCCGCGCCGCGATTTCATTCAGGAACATTCGCTGAGCGCGACGATCGATATTTGAGGGCTCGCTGCTTCCGCGGCGTCATGGCCGGGCTTGTCCCGGCCATCCACGTCTTGCCCCGCGGAACAAAGAACGTGGATGCCCGGGACAAGCCTGGACAAGCCCTGGCATGACGGCAGCACCAATCCGGCCCTGAACCTCCCCACCCGCCATCGCGACGAAACGGCATGACCCCGCAAGGCCAATTCCGGCCGGGAAATGTCGCGCCATGACCGCCTCTGCAACGACCGGCTCCGCCGCGCCCTCACGCCGTCTCGGCATCATCGGCAGCATTGTCGGCGTGCTGGCGCTGATGGTGGCCGTGCTGCCGCATTGGGTCGTGCCGATCGTGTTTCCGCCGCCGCCGGCGGACAAGGTGATCGTCGACACCGGACATCGCATCAAGGACCGCATCGTCGCCAAGGTGAAGGGCGTGGAGTTCAAGGCTCCGGACCTCGAGAAGTCGGCTGGAAGAAGCTGGCGTGATATCGCATCGGTCACGGCGATCTCGCTCGGCCTGCTCGCCATCCTGCTGTCGGTGCTCTCGCTGATCTTTCGGGAGGAACGGCTCCTTGCCGCTGTCGCCGCCGCACTCGGCACCGGCGCCATCGCCATCGAAATCTCCTTCTTCCTGATGGGCGTCCTGATCCTGATCGCGTTCCTCTATGTGGTCGGGAGTATCATCGGGTTGTTCTGAGGGCGGGTCCTGCCACAAGCGACGGACGGACGTGTGCGGGTCCCAGCCGGCACAATTGCTCCCGCGCTCAAATCTCTGTAGTTTCCGCCCGAAACAGGCCCTCCCACTCAACAGGACAGCGAGAACCCCGTGGCGCCCATCCAATACATCGTCGAGGGCGGTCACCGGCTCTCGGGCTCGATCGAGCCGTCCGGCAATAAGAATTCGGCGTTGCCGATCATCGCCGCCGCGCTGCTGACCGAGCATCCGGTCGTGCTGGAGAACGTGCCGCGGATCCGCGACACCGAGACGCTGGTCGAGCTGGTCCGCTCGGTCGGCGCGTCGGCCGAATGGTCCGCGCGCAACACGCTTCACATCCACGCCAAGAGCATCCGCGCCGCCGACCTCGACCCCGAACTGTGCGTGCGCATTCGCGCCTCGATCCTGCTCGCCGGGCCGCTGCTCGCCCGCTGCGGCGAGGTGATGCTGCCGCCGCCGGGCGGCGACGTCATCGGCCGACGGCGACTGGACACGCATGTGCTCGCGCTGGAGCAGCTCGGCGCCAAGGTCACCGCGACCGATCGGCTCGAATTCCGCGCGCCAAAGCTCGCGGGCGCGGACGTGTTCCTGGACGAGCCGAGCGTCACCGCCACCGAGAACGCGCTGGTCGCGGCGGTCGCCGCCGACGGCATCACCTATTTGCGCAACGCGGCCTCCGAGCCGCATGTGCAGGACCTCGCCAATTTCCTGGTCGCGCTCGGCGCCAGGATCGAAGGCATCGGCACCAACACCATGATCATCCATGGTCAAGCGACGCTCGGCGGGACGACGTACCGGATCCAGCCCGACCACATCGAGGTCGGCTCGCTGATCGGGCTTGCCGCCGTGACGCGCTCGCCCTTGCGCATCGCGCGCGCGGGCGTCGAGCATCTGCGCTCGATCCGCATGGGCTTCGAGCGGCTCGGCATCGTCTGCCGCATCGAGGGCGATGATCTTATCGTGCCCTCCAACCAGACATTGAAGATCCAGGACGATTTCGGCGGCCATGTGCCGAAGCTGGAGGACCAGCCTTGGCCGGCCTTCCCGGCCGACCTGATGTCGATCGCCATTGTCACCGCCACGCAATGCGAGGGCGTGATCCTGATGTTCGAGAAGATGTTCGAATCCAGGATGTTCTTCGTCGACAAGCTGATCGCGATGGGCGCGCGCATCGTGCTGTGCGATCCGCACCGCGCCATCATCGCCGGCCCCAGCCGCCTGCACGGCGCCACAATGACCTCGCCCGACATCCGCGCCGGCATGGCGATGCTGCTCGCGGCCGTCTGCGCCGAGGGCACCTCGACCATCAACAACGCCGACCAGATCGAGCGCGGCTATGAGCGCATCGAGGAGCGGCTGAACGCGCTTGGTGCGAAGATCAAGCGCGTGCCGGAGCGGGGCTAACCTGTTCTATTTTGGCGGATTCGCGTCGAAGGCCTGTTTGCAGGCCGCGGACAAGCTCGCGTAATTGTCGCCGAGGCATTTGCGGATGCGGCCGCTCCCGGGCATGGTGCCGGCGCAGAACCGTGAATAGTCTGCCTTGCAGGCCTGCTTTGCCTCACTCCGCGCATCACCTGCGGAGGCTTGCGAAAGAAACAACACGAGAAGTGCGATCAGACTCGCGGCCGCAAGACCCGCACGCACGTAGACGGCCGTCCGATGCGAGAACCTCACCACTGGTCCGCTTGCCGTCCTGTCAAATCGTTGCACCATATCATCTCCACCAATTCGCAGACATCGATGTAGGTGATACGTCTGGACGGGCCGAATCCCTCGTTCACTTTGCGCGACTCAGCGAAAATAGCCGCCGACGAGCTGTCGGCGTCCTTTCGCTGAAATTCGTTCCAGCATCTCGACGAAGGTCGAGACGACGAGGTCGCCAATCTTCACGCGCTTGTCGCGGGCATCCTTCACGGCTGCTTCCAGCTCGGCCTTGTCGAGATTCGTCTGCGCCGCCGTTTTCATCGCCTTCATCAGCGCGAGCCGGTACTCGGCCTGGAGCGGGGCCAGCTCCGCCTCCTTGCCGCGATAGATGCTCCACAGGATCTCCGCGTCTTCCGCCGGAAGTCTTTCGGCGACACGCTCGATCATGCGTAGCGGCACGGCTGCGCCCGGTCGAAAGCCGCCGGGTAGCAGCCATTGCGCCGAGACATAGGTAAACAGGGCGACGTTGACGCACAGCGACAGCAGCATGAGCGCCCGCCAGGGAGTGGACCATTCTCGCCGGAACTTCATTGCACCGATCCATAGCCGATTGCGTAGATGTCGAAGACGCCGCTCATGACGGACAGGGGGTCCGACGGCGCGTGGGCGTAGGGCAGCGCCCCCGCCAGCCACACACCCACCATCACAGAGCAGGCGAGACTTGCGGCGGGAACGAGCGCCGGCCAGCGCAACAGGCGACGATGCCATGCCGGCCTATGCTGCTGCGGGATGGCGGCGAGCCTTTGCAGGACCAGAAAGCTCGAACGATCCACCCTCGCCGTCTCGATCTCCGGGGCGACGGCAAGGAGCCGGTCGAGGCGCGACTGCTGGTCCAGGACCGCAGCGCCTTCCGCGGTCGCCGCAATCCGCCGCGCGGCCTCGCGCGTCGGTGCGGGCCAGCGCTCGATCTCACCTCCCCATGTCTCGGCCAATTGTCTGAACTGTTCGGGCGTCATACGTGGCTCCCCGTCTGCTGTATTTTCTGAACATTTGCCTTGAGCGCCGTGCGGGCGCGGCCCAGCAGCGATTCGAACGCCTTGGCGCTGACGTCCATCGCCTTGGCGGCCTCCTCGCCGCTCAATCCCTCCATGTGGAAGAGGGCGATCGCGCCGCGCTGCCGGTCCGACAGGCCGGCCATCGCGCGATTGAGAAGACTGAGCTCCTCATCCGCGATCAGCCGCTCGACGGCGTGCGGTCCCATGTCGGGTACGTCGCCGGCGTCTTCGAGCGGCAGGAACGTTCGCCGCCGCGTGCGATCGAAGGTCAGGTTGAGGACGATGCGGTAGAGCCAGGTCGTAAACTTCGCAACCTGCGGATCGAACGAGGCTGCGTGCGTCCAAACCCGCATGAACGCCTCCTGGCCGATGTCGTCGGCCTCGGCCGGGTCGCGCACGATCCGCTCCGCGACCCGCAGCGCCCGAGGCATATGGCGCCGCATGAGGACGCGAAACGCATGCTGCCGCTGCGCCGAAACCTCCGCCATCAAGGCCTCGTCCGATGGCTCTTCCATCACATCGATCTGTTGCTCTGGCCTGCGGACATCGTAGCCGAGAATTGCGAACCGATCCTACCAGACGATAGCCGCCTCCAACCGAGCATCAAAAGCGCCAATAGACTCCGGCTCGCACCGTGTGCGTGTCGAGCCGGGACTCGCGCGCGCCGAAGGTCGTCGCGCCGACCGTCTGGGCGGCCAGCGTCTTCGAGCCGTAATTGTCATAGAGATATTCGAGCCGGACCGAGGCCTGCGGTGCGAAGCGGAATTCCCCGCCCGCTCCGATCGACCAGCCGATCCGTGTATCGCTCCAGCTCGCAACGGCCCCGATCCCATTGTCGAACGCCTTGCTCTCGACGCCCGCGACGGCAAGGCCACCGGCGGCGAACAGCAGCGTGCGGTCGAAAGCATAGCCGATCCGTCCACGGAGATGGCTGTTCCAATTGACCGCGGATTGAAGCTGCGTGACCGCGGGTGTCGGCGCAAAGCCGGTATCGATCGTCGCGCGCGCATCGACGAAGTTCACGTCGCCCTCGAGCCCGGCGACGATCCGGCCCCATTGCGCCGAGAAGCCCGCCGTTGCACCGACGATCGCGCCCTTCGGATCGACAAAGTGGAATTCACCCGTCGCCGGCAGCGAGATATCGGAACGGCCGGAAACATAGCCGGCCTGAATCCCGACATAGGGCCCCGCCCAGCTCAGCAAGGCTGCCGACGCCGACTGCGGGGGCGGCGCTGCGGGCAGCCTCAGGTCGGCCGCTGCAGCGGCGTCGGCACTCAGGATGGCGGAACCGATGAACAGTGCGGCGAACGTCAGTCTAAATCTCGTTATCATACTCAATTCCCAATGTGAGACCGGCCCAGATTCGCCGCACATGACGAATACGGTGCAACCCGACCTTTCCTTCGCCTGAGCCCCCGCCTTTTTTCAGCGGCACCCGCCCTCACATTTCTTTGCCGTTACTTCGCCGATCGAGGCTGCTATGTCCCCGGCATGACCGAGCTTTTGGATACCAAACGGCGGTACCGGGCACGCCTGGACGCACGGCAGAACCATCTTGCCGAAGAATTCATCGAGACGCTGCGCCTCGCCGTGCCGCTGATGCTGACGCAGCTCGGCCAGATCGCGATGATCACGACCGATCTTGCGATGATCGGGCGGCTCGGCGAGGAGGCGGTGGCCGCGGCGGCGCTGGCCCATACGGTCTATTTCGTCAGCTTCACGTTCGGGCTCGGATTGACGTCCGCAGTGTCGCCGCTGGCGGCGCAGGCGTTCGGCGCCGGCGACGTCAGGCGCATTCGGCGCTCCTTGCGCGTCGGTCTGTGGGCCGCGCTGCTGATTTCGCTGCCGATGATGGCCTCGCCGCTCTATGGCGAGCAGATTTTGCTCGCGCTCGGTCAAACGCCGCACTCGGCCGCGCTGGCGCAGCACTATCTGAACGGCCTGGCCTGGGGCATCGCACCGGCGCTCGGATTCATCGCGCTGCGCAGCATGATGAGCGCAGTGAACCGGCCGCAGGCGCCGCTATGGATCACGCTGGCGGCGATCCCGGTCAATGCCGCGCTGGTCTATGCCCTGATCCACGGGCTGTTCGGCCTGCCCGAGCTCGGCCTGTTCGGCGCGGGGCTTGCGACCACGCTGGTCAATCTCGGCACCTTCCTCGCCGCGCTCGCGATCGCCGGGCTACGCAAGCCGTTCGCGGACTATCATCCGCTCGCCCGCCTCTGGCGGATCGACTGGCCCTTGATGCGCCAGCTGATCTCGATCGGCGCGCCGATCTCGTTCTCCCTGCTGCTGGAATATGGCCTGTTCTCCTCGGCCGCCCTGCTGATGGGCTTGATCTCGACCACCGCGATTGCCGCGCACCAGATCGCGCTCCAGGTCACCGCCGTGCTGTTCATGGTGCCGCTCGGCATCGGCATGGCGGCGACCGTGCGGGTCGGTCATGCCTTCGGCCGCAAGGATCCGGCGGCGGTGAAGCGCGCAGGACTCGTCGCAGCCGTGCTCGGCCTCGCGCTGGTCTCCGCGCTGACGATCGCCATCGTGATCGGTCGCTATCAGCTCGGCCGGCTGTTCTTCGGCGCCGGCAGCGAAAGTGCGGCCACCGTCGAGCTGACGGCAACGCTGCTGCTGGTCGGGGCCAGCTTCTTCATCGCCGACGGCCTGCAGACCATCATGGGCGGCGCGCTGCGCGGCATCAACGACACCAAGATGACCCTGCTGTTCGCCGCGATCGGCTATTGGGGCGTCTCTTTTCCCATCGGCTGGTTGCTGGCGTTCCACACAGGGCTGGGCGCGATCGGCGTCTGGATCGGATTCTCGATCGGCACGTTCGTCTATGCCGGGCTCCTGATCTTGCGCTTCCGGATGCTGACGCGCAAAATGGCGGGATGATCGGGACGGTCCGCGAAGTCGCGCCTGAAGTCGATGCCGATGCGCTGCTCGCCGGCGCGCAGTTCATCGACGCGTTTTGCGTGGACATCGGCGCCGCGGCGGTGAATGCCCGCGAAGCCTGCACCAGGATGGTGCTGCACGGGCCGCGCTGGATCGACGCACTGCTGCGCCTGCGCAACATTCTGGTGAGGCCGTTCGGGCTGAAGACATCGGGCGAAGGCGCCCCGGCGCCGTACGGCATGATCGGCCTGTTTCCGGTGCTGAGCGAGACGCCGGAGCAGCTGGTCGCGGGCTTCGATGATTCGCACCTCGATTTCCGCATCGTGGTCGACGTTTCAGGCAATGCCGCGCGCCGGCAGGTGACCTCGACCACGCTGGTGCGCACGCACAACCTGCTCGGCCGGACCTATCTTGCGCTGATCATGCCCTTCCACAAGCTCGTGGTCCGCAACATGATGGGACGCATCGTGGAGACGGCCCGATGAACTGTGCGGGCCGACATTGAACGAACACGCCCTGTTCAGCCCACCGGCCCTGCAGTCCAATTGTCGCCAGCGAGCGGACTGACTTTCACGTCAGGAATGACACCGAGGTCCATGCTCGGATCGAAATGGCGCATCGTTCGCTCATTGAGGTCGATGATGCGGCCAGGTCTTAGTGGTCCCACGTCGTTTATCTTGACGATGACCTTCTTGCCCACGGCCTCGACGAGAGCATATTTCGGCCTCGCGCCGAATCCGACCCCACCGAATTTCCGGCGCAGGCTCGTCTTGATGGCAGCCGTCCAGGCGGAGGGATCATAACGTTCGCCGGAAGCCGTCTGCGGACCGCCCTCCTCCTTGCCGGGCTTGAACGGATTATAGGTGGACGCCGCGCCAATAATCGCATCGCCCGAGGCGGCATCGACGACGGCACTTGAGTGATCCCCACGCGTTTCACTTCGAGCAACGGCAACAGAGAAGGCAAGCGTAACCAGGGCGCCGCAAACTGCGGCGCTCGAGCGGAAGAGCATCATGAGTCCTGTGATTTTTTAGATTGTCCGGTTCCAGAACCGCACACGTGGTCAAGCGAACGCAGCAGCGCTCATGAACTTGCCGATCGTTTTGCGGATTCGAGCCAACCCCCTGGCTACGGAACCGTTGTGAGAACCGGAGTGGTCTCACGTCGTGTTTAGCTTCTCGCCGATTAAAACAGAAAATGCGTCAGCAACATGACCCGATGGAACCTCGTGCGTGGAGCGACTCAGAGCCGCAGACCGCCGATCACCGCCGCGCTTCGCACACGCGCATTACTGTCGAAAGCCGACGTTGACGACGACGCGCCCGAACTCACTCCGCAACGCGTGCGGTTTTATCTGTCGAGGCCTCCGACCATTCGCCGACGACGCGGTCGAGGTCGCCGAGATTCTGGTGCATCTGCTCCAGGGAGAAGCCGAGCGCGAAGAAGCGCTCGGCTGTGTCGCTCGCGTGGCCGCGGATCAGGCCATCCTGACGGACGGACGCGACGGCCTCGGCGTAGTGCTGGAGCGCGACATGGACGGGATGGATCGGCGGCGCGCCGGCGCCCTCGCGCAAGGCGCCAGCGGCCGAGCGGAGGAAGCGGGCGATCACGGTCGACACTTCCGACAGGGGCGCTGCCAGCCGCAATTGCACTTCCACCGGCAGCGGCACCACCGTGGCGCGGCCGATCATCACGACGTCATGGCGCAGCCGCAGGATCGTTCGCAGCAACGGGCCGGTGTCCGGGCCGCTCGACAGCCGCGCCGCGCGCTCACGCTCGGCTTCGGAGCCGATCGCATTCAGATTGACCATCGCGGTGCCGATGCCGTCCTGGATCCGGTGCAGCGCGTCGTTGTCGCGGCCGCGCGTGAGGCCTGCCAGCAGCTCGGCGAGGGCATCGGCGATCAGCTCGAGCAGAACCGCCGCGCTGGCGCGGATCTGCCGCACCGCGCGCGAGGGCAGCACCAGGAAGGAGACCAGCAATCCCGTGACGGCGCCGACGCCGACCTCGCTGACCCGATCGATCGCCGAGGTCAGGGGATCGGCATGATGCAGGGTCGGAACCAGGAGCACGATCACGGCGGTGACAGTGGCGGCGCTGAGGCTCGGATTGATCGCGGCGATGAAGGCGAGCGGGGCGACGGAGAGGACCAGCAGGCCGAGCAGGCCCGCCTCGCTGGAATAGGGAATCAGGATGGCGATGGCGCCGCCATAGAGGGCTCCGCCGATGGTGCCGAGCATGTAGTCGCGCGTCGCCTTCAGCGAGCGGCCGACGCTCATCTGGGTCACGATCAGCGAGGTCAGCACCGCCCAGAGCGGCAGCAGCAGATGCAGCGCGGTCGCGATCGCATAGGCCGCTGTCGCGGCGACCGTGACCCGGATCGCCAGCCCCAATTGCGTCCGCCGCGCTCGAATCCGGTCGAACAGCTGCCTTGCGCGCGTCATGCGGAATATCCCGATCCTTTTCGCCTAAGCAAAAGCATGGCTGATCCCCGCCGACGCAAGGCCGCTTGAAAGGCCAAATCAGCCCGCCTAACTTGCGCGCCAAATCGAGGAAACACGATGGCTCACGAAACCGCAACGCTCGCCGCCTATGTCTTCAATCTCAAGTACCAGGATATTCCGGCGGAGGTGCTGGAGCGCGCCAAGGTCCTGACGCTGGACTTCCTCGGCAGCGCCATCAGGGCGCGGCGCGAGGCGGAATCGACCCCGTCGATGCTGAAGATGCTGGAGGCGCTGGCGCTCGACACCAAGGGCGAGTCCACCGTGTTCGGCGATACCAAGACCTGGACGCCGGCGGTCGCGGCGCTGCTCAACGGCGCGCTCGGCCACTCCCTCGATTTCGACGACACCCATGCCGATTCCTCGCTGCATCCGAGCGCACCGGTGGTGCCGGCCGCCTTCGCTGTCGGCGAGATGGTGGGCGCCTCCGGGCGAGAGGTGCTGACGGCGATCGTTGCTGGCTATGAGGTGTGCTGCCGGCTCGGCAATGCGCTCGATCCGACCTCGCATTACGCGCGCGGCTTCCACCCGACGGCGACGGCCGGCACCTACGGCGCGGCCGCGGCGGCGGGCAAGCTGTTCGGCCTCAGCGGGAAGCAGCTGATTGCCGCGTTTGGCGTCTCCGGCAGCCAGGCCGCGGGCTCGCTGCAATTTCTGGTCAACGGCGCCTGGAACAAGCGCTACCAGGTCGGCGCCGCCGCGATGAACGGCGTGATCGCCGCGACATTGGCGCGCAACGATTTCGTTGGTGCGACCGAGTCGGTCGAAGGCAAGCACGGCCTGCTCGCCGGTTATACCGACGATGCGCATCCCGACAAGGCGGTGGCCGAGCTCGGCAAGACCTATGAGACCATGAAGATCGGCGTGAAGCCCTATCCGAGCTGCCGCTACACCCATGCCGCGATCGACGCGCTGATCGCGATGCGGCGCGAGCACAATCTGACGCCGGAGCAGGTCAAGCGCGTCGAGATCGGCCTGCACCGCAACGGCATCACGCTGACCGGCGACGCCGCGACCAAGCGGCACCCGCGCTCGATCGTCGGCGGCCAGTTCTCGATGTTCTTCACCGGCGCGCTCGCACTCGACCAGGGTTCATTCGGCTGGGACGATTACAACCGGCTCGGCGACGCCGCGATCGACGCGCTCGCCGACAAGTTCGACGTGGTGCAGGACGATCGCCTCGAGATCGGCCGCACCCATCCCTTCGGCGCGCGCGTGAGCATCACGACGGATGATGGCGTGCACGAGCGGCTTTATGCCGATCCCTCGGGCGAGCCGAATTCTTTCCCGGATACGCAGGCGATGCAGCAGAAGTTCTTGACGCTGGCCCGTCCGGTGCTGAATGCGCGCGCGGAGAAGTTCGCGGATGCGATCATGACGCTGGAGCGGTTCGAGCGCGTGGCGCAGGCGACGGAATTGGGGAGGTAAGTTCACCGCGGCGCTCCGCTTCCCCCCTGGAGGGTAAGAAGACCTCAATCCCCTCCCGCCAGCCTCCCCTTCTCGCGCGTTGCCGCCACCACATCGCGCACGAGGTCGAACACACCGTCGGCGTGCGGCGGCGCGTTCGGCGAGCGCCCCATGCGCACGATCACCAGCTGCTCCGACGGGATCACGATGGTGTACTGCCCGATCGTGCCCTTGGCGAAGAAGGCATCGCTCGGCCAGCCGTGCTCCATGCGAAGATTTGCGCCGAAGCTGTCGCCCTGGTTGGTCCAGAAGCCGGCGCCGATGCCGACCCACGCATTCGGCGTGGCCGTCGCCGAATAGGTGACCCACCCTTCCGGCAGGATGCGTTTGCCACCGGCGACGCCGTCATTGAGATAGAGCTGGCCGAAGCGCGCCCAGTCGCGGGCGGAGGCGAGCATCTCGGTCGACCCCTCGATCGTGCCGGCGCCGTCGAGCTGGAGCACGACATGGCGCATGCCGAGCGGGGCGAACAATTCGCGGCGCGCAAAGCGCAGCGCGTCTTGCGGTGTGCCGCCGGCCGCATCGCGGATCAGACGCGAGAGAATGAGGGTGTTGCCGTCGTGATAATTCCATGCTGTGCCGGGCGCGGTTGCGAGCGGCATGCTCTCGGCATAGGCGGCCATGTCCTTCTCGGCGAATTTCATCCTGTTGACCGGCTCGAAGGCGGAGCCCAGCGAGGCCTGCAACGAGCTGCCGAGCGCGAGGCCCGCGGTGTGGCGCAGCAGCTGATCGACATTGATGGCATGGCGCGGATCGTCGGGATCCTTCCAGGCGGCGACCGGTGCGGGGCCGTCGAGCTTCAGCTTGCCCTGGCGCACCAGCACGCCGATCAGCGCCGAGACCACCGACTTGGTCATGGAGAAGCCGAGCAGCGGCGTCTCGGGGCCGATGCCGTCGGCGTAGCGTTCGGCGACGACGCGGCCGGCCTTCATCACGACGATGGCGCGGGTGCGGCGGTAAGGCGGCTGAGCGGGCTCGGCAAAGGCGCGGTCGAGCGCGGCGCCGAGCTCGGGGCTCTGCGGCGGCACGATCGCGGGGCCGGCGATCGCGGGAAGCAACGCGGGCCGCTTGTCGTCAGGCAGCGGCTCGACGGAGGCAATGCCGGCGCCGTGCTCAAGCGTGCAGCCGAGGCCCTCGCGATAGATGGCGTGGCTGCGGCCGAGGCCGAACAGCGTCACCGTGACATCCTTGCGGACGCGGTCGATTCTGTACTCCATCGCCCAGCTGATCAGGCCCGCTCCGGGCATGGCGTCGGTGGTCTCGGCGAAGTTGCGCCCGGGATCGAGGCCGGACACGAACGTCTCGGCGCACAGGATGTCGGCGACTAAGCCGGTCGCGACCTTCGGCACGTCGTGGGCTCGAGCCGCGCCGAGCGCGAGGCCGGCTGCGGCGATGGCGGAGGCGAAAAGGACGATCTTGCGGCGGCGGGTCACGGGCGTTCTCCGGCTGAGGCGTATGCCGGGGAGGAAGCGGGATGCGGGCGGGGGATGCTCGCCGGATTTGGAAAAGGGGTTGGTTGAAATCGGGGCGGGCTGGCCGATTTTGGAATTGTGAAGCCATTCCAAATTCTTAGAGGTACCGTGCCGTCACAGCGGTGGTGCGCTCCCTCGCCCCGTTCTTACGGGGCCGCGACGAGCTTCGCTCGCGCTGAGAGGGTTGGGGTGAGGGGCCTCTCCGCACGCGAGACTGCCGACGGACCCGTACCCCCTCACCCGGATCGCAAGAGCGATCCGACCTCTCCGCGCAAGCGGGGAGTGGTAAAGAAAGATCAAGCCGCACTCGTCTTCAACCGCCGGTACTCGGTCGGCGTTACGCCTGTCACCGCCTTGAAGGCGCGGTTGAATGGTCCCAGCGACTGGAAGCCGGCGTCCATGGCAATGGTGATGACGGGGACCTCGGCCTGGGAGGGATAGGCGAGCGCGGCCTTGGCTTCCTCGATGCGGTGGTTGTTCAGGAACACATTGAAATTGCGATAGCCGAGCCGCTGGTTGATCAGGCGGCGCAGCCTGTATTCGGGAATCCTGAGCCGGCCCGCCAGCACACCGATGGTAATGTTCTCCTGGCGATAGATCCGCTCGTCCGCCATCAGGCGCATCAGGGCATCGATGAGTTTCTGGTCGGAGTCCTCGGCCAAAGGCTGGATCGGCGCGATCGCGGGTGCGGGCTCTGGCGCAATCGGAAACAGATCGGCGCCATCGACTCGCAACATTGCGTAGGCGATCGCGGCAACGATGCAGGCGAGCACGCCTGTATTGACGGTGTCGGCGACATCGCTCGCGCTAAAGGCAACGAGGATCTGGAGCAGCGCATTCAACCCGCCATAGAGTGCGGCGGCGCAGACGATGACGACGCGCAGGCGGCGGCGACGCTCGACCAGATCGGCGGACCACGATCCGATCGTCTGCACCACCGCGAGCGCGATGAAGCCGAGCACGATCAGGTTCATTGCCGTCACGGAGAACCGCGCGTTGCCGCCCGGCGCGATCCAGAGACATCCGACGAAGCTGAAGGCGGTCACCGCGGCCCAGATCAAACCATGCCACCAGCGTAGCCGAAACTCGTCGTCGAACAGCGCGCGCGTGAACAGCCAGAACACGACGATGTTGCCGGTCGACAGTGCAATCAGCGGCGCGTGCCAGATTGGAACGAGCGACGACACGCCGATGGAATAGCTCGCGGCATGCGCCGCCGAGCCTAGCGCGAAGGCCGCGCCGAGGCGGGCCGCGAGCACATTGCGGAAATCGGAGAGCAATGACGCCGCCAGCACCAATAGCAGCGCGACGCTGGCAGCGCGGAAGGCAAGTTCGGTTGCGGCAAGGGTCATCGGCTGGGGCGAACGGTCGCGGTTGAAGGCAGCCGAACATCGTTCGTTGCGCCCGGTTTTTCAAGGACGATCCGCATGCAAGGGTTAGCGGAGCTTTGTCGCGACGGCGACGCCAAATCCTGCTAGCGTCGCGTTCAACAAAGTCAAAGGAGTCCCCCCATGAGCTGGCAGCCCTCGAACGATCCCGTGCTCGGCGATCCCATGTCCTGCGATGCGCTCGATCTCGTCATCGTGCCGCGCACGCGCGATCTCGGTGACGGGTTCGCGGTGCGCCGGGCGTTGCCGCACGGCAAGCGGCAGATGGTCGGGCCTTTCATCTTCTTCGACCATTTCGGCCCGGTGCAGTTCGTCTCCGGCAAGGGCATGGACGTGCGGCCGCATCCGCATATCGGGCTCGCCACCGTCACCTATCTGTTCGACGGCGCCATCATGCATCGCGACAGCGAGGGCAACGTCCAGGAGATCGCGCCCGGCGCAATGAACCTGATGACGGCCGGGCGCGGCATCGCGCATTCCGAGCGCACGCCGGACGCGCAGCGCGCCTCGGGCCAGAAGATGCTCGGCCTGCAAAGCTGGATCGCGCTGCCGGCGGGCTCCGAAGAGATCGCGCCGTCGTTCCAGCATTATGCGGCAGGCGATTTGCCGATGATTTCCGAGCGCGACTTCACCGCGCGGGTGATCGCGGGCTCCGCCTTCGGCATCGCCTCGCCGGTGTCGATGGTCTCGCCCTGGTTCTACACCGAGGTCACGGCGCTCGCGGGCGCGAGCGTGCCGCTCGACCCCGATCATGAGGAGCGTGCGATCTATGTCGTCGACGGCGAAATCGAGATCGCCAACGAGCGCTACGAGGGGCCGCGCCTGCTGATCTTCCGGCCCGGCGACCGCATCACCGTGAAGGCGCTGAAGGCGACGCGAATGATGTTTCTCGGCGGCGATGCGCTGGAAGGCCCGCGCCACATCTGGTGGAATTTCGTCTCCTCCAGCAAGGAGCGGATCGAGCAGGCCAAGCAGGACTGGAAAACCGGGCGCTTCGCCGCAGTTCCGCAGGAACACGAGTTCATTCCGCTGCCGGAATAGGCTAATCCGGTGTCCGGCCGCGCCATCAGACGCGGCCGGATGTCCTGTGCGAAGGCTTTGCCGATGACCACCATGCTCTCCAGCGACCTGCCTCTATCCAAGATCGGACGCGGCAAGGTGCGCGATATCTACGCCGTCGACGACGACCGCCTGCTGCTCGTCACCACCGACCGCATCAGCGCCTTCGATGTGGTGATGAGCGAGACCATCCCGATGAAGGGCGCGGTGCTGACCCAGATCAGCGCGTGGTGGTTCAATGAGCTCGAAGGCGTGGTGCCGCATCACATGATCAGCGCCGACACCGACGAGATCATTGCGGCCGTGCCGGCGCTGCAGCCGCACCGCGCCGAGATCCTCGGCCGCGCCATGCTGTGCAAGCGCACCACCGTGTTCCCGATCGAATGCGTGATCCGCGGCTATCTCTCAGGCTCCGCCTGGAAGGAATATGCGGCGAGCGGCACGCTGGCCGGCGAGAAGCTGAAGCCGGGCCTCGTCGAGAGCGAGAAGCTGGAGCCGGCGATCTTTAGCCCCGCGACCAAGGCCGAAAGCGGCCATGACGAGAACATCACCATCGCGCAGATGCGCGCGGTGGTCGGCGACGAGGTCGCCTACACGCTGGAGAGCATGACGCGGGCGATCTACACGCTGGGCGAGGAGCTCGCCCGCGAGCAGGGTATCATCATCGCCGACACCAAGTTCGAGTTCGGCCGCGACAAGGACGGCCGCATCATCCTGATCGACGAGGTGATGACGCCAGATTCGTCGCGGTTCTGGGCGGTCGACGCCTACAGACCGGGCCAGCCGCAGGCGAGCTTCGACAAGCAGCCGCTGCGCGACTATCTCGACGTCGAGCGCCGCGCCGGCCGCTGGAACGGCGACGCCCCGCCGCCGCCGCTGCCGGCCAGCGTGGTGGACGCGACCAGCAAGCGGTACCTGGAAGCGTATCGGCGCGTGACGGGGACAGAGCTGAAGATTTAGGCCCGACTGTTACCGCAGCTCCGTCATTGCGAGGAGCGAAGCGACGAAGCAATCCAGGCTGCCCCTGCGGAGGGATTCTGGATTGCTTCGCTGCGCTCGCAATGACGAGCGGAGAGGCTGGGTGCGCCTCTTCGACATCTCCGCCTGGCTCGCATTCGCGCTGACACGAGCGAGCCGCTCACACCCCCGCCATCATCACGTATTTGATCTCGACATATTCTTCCATGCCGTGACGGGAGCCTTCGCGGCCCAGGCCGCTTTCCTTGACGCCGCCGAAGGGCGCGACCTCGGTGGTGATGAGGCCGGTGTTGACGCCGACCATGCCCGACTCCAGCGCTTCGGCGACGCGCCAGACGCGGCCGAGATCGCGGGAGTAGAAGTACGACGCGAGGCCGAACGGCGAGGCGTTGCACATCGCGATGACGTCGGCCTCGTCCTTGAAGCGGATCACGGGCGCGAGCGGGCCGAAGGTCTCCTCCTGCGACACCAGCGAGTCCGGCTTGACGTCGGCGAGCACCGTCGGCTCGAAGAAGGAGCGCCCGAGCTCGCTGCGCTTGCCGCCGGTGACGACCTTGGCGCCGCGCTTGACGGCATCGGCGATGTGGCGCTCGACCTTGTCGACCGCCTTCATGTTGATCAGCGGGCCCTGCGTCACGCCGCTCTCGGTGCCGTCGCCGATCTTCATTGCCGCGACCTTCTTCGACAGCTTCTGCACGAACTCGTCGTAGATCTTGTCCTGGGCGTAGATGCGGTTGGCGCAGACGCAGGTCTGGCCCATGTTGCGATATTTCGAGACGATCGCGCCTTCGACCGCGGCGTCGATGTCGGCGTCGTCGAATACGATGAAGGGGGCGTTGCCGCCGAGCTCGAGGCCGAGCCGCTTCACGCCGACCGAGGCCTGCTGGTAGAGGATCTTGCCGACGGCGGTCGAGCCGGTGAAGCCGACGAAGCGCACCGCCGGATGCTCGCACAGCACCTTGCCGATCGGCGGCGCATCGCCGGTGATGATGTTGAGCACGCCCTTGGGGATGCCGGCCCGCTCGGCGAGCACGGCCAGCGCCAGCGCCGACAGCGGCGTCTCATTGGCGGGCTTGAGCACCACCGTGCAGCCGGCCGCCAGCGCCGGCGACACTTTGCGCGTGATCATCGAGTTCGGGAAATTCCACGGCGTGATCGCACCGCAGACGCCGATCGGCTGCTTGATGGCGAGCAGGCGCGCATCGGCGCGCTGGGTCGGGATGGTCTCGCCATAGACGCGCCTCGCTTCCTCGGCGAAGAACTCGATATAGGCCGCGCCGATATCGACCTCGCCGAGCGCCTCCGTGAGCGGCTTGCCCTGCTCTGAGGTGAGGATCAGCGCGAGATCCTCGCGGTTGGCGGTGATCAGCTCGAACCATTTGCGCAGAATGTTGGAGCGCTGTTTTGCCGTGTGCTTGGCCCAGCCCGGAAAGGCGCGCTCGGCAGCTTCCACCGCCCGTGTGGTGTCGTCGGCACCAAGCTGCGGCACCTTTGCGAGCTCGACGCCGGTGGCGGGATTGTTGACGGCGAAGACCGGCGTGCCGACCCAGGCGCCGTCGATGTAGCAGGCCTCCTTCAGCAGCGAGGGGTCCTTCAACCGGTCGCGCAGGGTGGCGGTGGCTTGCGGGGCGCGTGCGGCGGCGGTCGGTGTCATGGCGTTTCTCCCTGGGCGATCGGATCGGCCGCAATATAAGGACAGACGGTGCGCAATGCACCGCCCTGCAAACGCACGTCAGATGGCAGCTAAACTGGCAGCGGCCTTAGGCCGCGCCGCTCATATAGGTCTCGCGGCGGCCGATCATGCGCTCCGCGGCGGCCTTGGCATCCGCTTTCGTGGACGTCGCGCAGGTCCGGTACTCTAAATCGGGGACTGACGAGGTGTCGCGGCGACCGAACCATGACTTCGAGCCGACCGGCAGCAGCGCCAGCGCCTGCGCCAGATTGTCCACCGCCCCGAAGGAATAAAGGGCGCCGGTACCGGCGACGCGGACCTCGTAGATCCCCGGCGAAATCGGCGCCTCCAGGTTCTCGCCACGTCCCGGACGGGGATAGCGCTTCCATTCGCTCCAGGTCGAAATCATCTGAGGTCCCCCTCGCCGCCCATCCACGGCCTGCACATTTGCATCAAGTCTTAACGGCTCGTCGATCGGGCCGGGTGCTGAACGCGGCAGCTCACGAAATGTTTCAGGGGTTCAGAACCACGAAGCATATCGCGAGAAACCCATCCGAGGTGAGGCGAGACACGTCGAGCCACCGCAGATTGTAGAAGAGCGTACGCGCTCAGCCTCGTTGTCGTCTTGCGTTTGATCAAGACCGTCAAGTCACGACATCGCGACCGGTGCAGGTAGATAGATGGCGCTTGCCGCGCCGGAGATCCGGGAAGACAATCGATCACTTCCAACAATAATCAAACCCGAGGAAACGCCATGCAAAGCCAAGCACAGATCGATGAGATTCTGCGTCAGAAGAGCGAGACCAAGGAGATTCCGGGCGTCGTCGCCATCGCGGCCAGTGGTCAAGACGTGCTGTATCAGGGCGCGTTCGGCAAGCGCGATCTGTCCAAGCCCGATCCGATGACCGCCGACAGCGTGTTCTGGATCGCATCGATGACGAAGGCGGTGACCACAGCGGGCGCAATGCAGCTGGTCGAGCAGGGCAAGCTGTCGCTGGATGCGCCGATCGGCGATGTCTTGCCGGAGCTCGCCAATCCGCAGGTGCTCGAAGGTTTTGACGCCAATGGCGAGGCGAAGCTGCGGCCGGCCAAAGGACCGATCACGCTGCGCCAGCTCATGACCCACACCGCCGGCTTCTGCTACAACATGTGGAACGGCGATCTCGCGGTCTATCTGGACAAGAACGGCATTCCCGCCATCACCACCTGCCAGAACGCGGCATTGAAGACGCCGATCATGTCCGACCCCGGCACGCGTTGGGAATACGGCACCAACATCGATTTCGTCGGCAAGGCGGTGGAGGCCGCCAGCGGCAAGCGGCTCGACGCGTACCTGCGCGACAATCTGTTCGCGCCGCTCGGCATGCGGGACACCGCTTTCAAGATCAGCGACGACATGCGCAAGCGCCTGGTCGGCATGCATGCGCGCGGCGAGGACGGCCAGCTGGCAGCGATCCCGTTCGAGCTGGAGCAGGAGCCGGAATTCCACATGGGCGGCGGCGGCCTGTACTCGACGGCGGGCGACTACATCAAGTTCACCCAGATGATCCTTAACAAGGGGCGCGGCAACGGCAACCAGGTGCTGAAAGCCGAGACGGTCGCGACGATGGGGCAGAACCACATCGGCGATCTCGCTATGGGCAAGATGACGACGGCGGCGCCGATGTACACCAACGACGTCGATCTCTATCCTGAGCAGGTGAAGAAGTGGGGCCTCAGCTTCATGATCAACACCGCCAAGACCGCCGAGGGCCGCAGCGCCGGCAGCCTCGCCTGGGCAGGCCTTGCCAACACCTATTACTGGATCGATCCGGCGCGCGACGTCACCGGCGTCATCCTGATGCAGCTGCTGCCGTTCGCGGATGCGAAATGCCTGGAGGCGTTCGCGGGCTTTGAGCGCGGCGTTTATGCCGGGCTCGATGCTGCCGGAAGCGGGCAGAAGGCGGCGTGACTCGCAACCTCTCACCTGACGTCATGGCCGGGCTTGTCCCGGCCATCCACGACTTGCCACGCGGCACAAAGAACGTGGATGCCCGGGACAAGCCCGGGCATGACGACGGGTAGAGTGTGCCGATCATCACTCACGAAAGGATTTCGACTTGGCGGACAAAGCGGACAGCTACGTTTGCGGCATCTCGGACGCGCCGCTGCTCGGCCACACGATCGGCCGGAGTCTCGACCAGGCCGCGCAGCGCTGGTGCAATCGCGAAGCGCTGGTCTCGCCCAGCCACGGGGTGCGATGGACCTGGTCGGAATTCGCCGAACGGGTCGATGCGCTCGCCGCCGGCTTTCTCGCGCTCGGACTCGAGCGGGGCCAGCGGATCGGCATCTGGTCGCTGAACCGACCGGAATGGACGCTGACCCAGTTCGCCGCCGCCAAGGCCGGCCTGATCCTGGTGACGATCAATCCTGCCTATCGCCTGAGCGAGCTGGAATTTGCCCTTCGCAAGGTCGGCTGCGCGGCGATCGTCACCGCGACGGCGTTCAAGACCAGCAACTACATGGAGATGCTCAACACGCTATTGCCGGAGCTGTCATCCGCCAGGCTCGGACAGCTGCAAGCGGCACGGCTGCCGGCCCTCCGCAATGTCATCCAGATCGGCGGCCCGGCCGCACCGGGCACAATTGCCTTCGACGAGGTCGCGCAGATGGGTGGCGACCGGCACCGTCAGCAATTGGCCGCGCTCGGCGCCGAGCTGCAGTTCGACGATCCCGTCAACATCCAGTTCACCAGCGGCACGACCGGATCACCGAAGGGCGTGACGCTGACCCACCACAACATCCTCAACAACGGCTATTTCGTCGGCGGCGCGATGCGCCTCACCGAACAGGACCGCATCTGCATTCCGGTGCCGCTCTATCATTGCTTCGGCATGGTGATGGGCAACCTTGCCTCCGTGACGCTCGGCGCCGCAATGGTCTATCCTGGCGAGGGTTTTGACCCGCTCGCGACGCTGCGCACCATCGAGCAGGAGAAATGCACGGCGCTCTACGGCGTGCCGACGATGTTCATCGCCGAACTTGATCACCCCGAATTCGCCGGCTTCGACCTGACATCGCTGCGGACCGGCATCATGGCCGGCGCGCCCTGCCCTATCGAGGTGATGAAGCGCGTCAACACCGAAATGAACATGCGCGAGGTCACCATCGCCTATGGCATGACCGAGACCAGCCCGGTCAGCTTCCAGAGCGCAACCGACGATCCGCTCGAGCGGCGCGTCTCCACGGTCGGCCGCATCCACCCGCATGTCGAGGTCAAGGTCGTCGACCTCGAAGGCAAGATCGTCAAGCGGGGCGAACGCGGCGAGCTGTGCACCCGCGGCTACAGCATCATGCTGGGCTATTGGGAGGAGAAGGAAAAGACAGCCGACGTGCTCGACGCCAACGGCTGGATGCATACCGGCGATCTCGCCACCGTCGACGACGAAGGCTATTGCAACATCGTCGGCCGCATCAAGGACATGGTGATCCGCGGCGGCGAAAACCTCTATCCGCGCGAGATCGAGGAGTTTCTTTATCGCCATCCCAAGATCCAGGACGTGCAAATCTTTGGCGTCGCCGATACCCGCTACGGCGAGGAGCTCTGCGCCTGGATTCGTGTCAGAGCGGGCGAGCAACTGACGGCTGAGGAAGTACGTGCCTTCTGCGAGGGCCAGATCGCCCACAACAAGATCCCGCGCTACGTCGAGTTCGTCGACGAGTTTCCGATGACCGTGACCGGAAAGATCCAGAAATTCCTAATGCGGGACGCGGTGGAGCAGCGGCTGGGATTGAAGGCGGCGAAGACGGCATGAGTGTCGAACGCTCGCGCAACACTGACGGTGTCATTCCCCGCGAAAGCGGGGAATCCAGTACGCCGTGGCTTTTCCGTAACCCGCTGACGCTTCTGGAATACTGGATCGCCCGCCTTCGCGGGCGATGACACCGGTGAATGAGGATCGCGATGACGGAGTGAGAGCGGGACCCTACCCCGTCAACCCGCGCTGCTCCGCCAGCTCCTTCAGCGAGACAAGCGGGCGGGCGCCGATGTGCTGGATGACTTCGGCGGCGGCGAGCGCGCCGAGCTCGCCGCACTGCTTGTAGCCGAAATTGCGCGCGAGGCCGTAGAGGAAGCCGGCGGCGAAGAGGTCGCCGGCGCCGGTGGTGTCGACCACCTTGTCGACCGGGAACGCCGGCGCTGCGACGGCATCCTCGGACGAGACCACCATGCAGCCCTTCTCGCTGCGGGTGACCACACCGAGATTGACGTCGTTGCGCAGCTGCTTCAGCGCGGTGTCGAAGTCCGAGGTCATGTAGAGCGAGTGCAGTTCGGACTCGTTGGCGAACACGATGTCGACGGTGCCGCCCCGCATCAGCGAGAGAAACTCGTCGCGATAGCGATCAACGCAGAAGGAATCGGACAGCGTCAGCGCCACCTTGCGCTTGGCGTCATGGGCGATCTTGGCCGCCTTGACGAAGGCCTCCTTGGCGTTCTTGGGGTCCCAGAGATAGCCCTCGAGGTAGACGATGCCGGCGCCGGCAATCTCGGCCGGGTCGATGTCGGCGGGCGACAGGTCCTGCGCCGCGCCGAGATAGGTGTTCATGGTGCGCTCGCCGTCGCCGGTGACCAGGATGTAGGAGCAGCCGGTGGCGGGGCCGTCCTTGGCGGCCGGCGTGTTGAAGGCAACGCCGGCGGCGCGAATGTCGTGCACGTAGAGCTTGCCGATCTGGTCGTCCTTGACCTTGCCGACATAGGCGGCGCGTGCCCCCAGGCTGCCGATGCCGACGATGGTGTTGGCGGCCGAACCGCCCGAGACCTCGGTCGCCGGACCCATGTCCTTGTAGATGGCGGCCGCGCTCGCCTCGTCGATCAGCGACATGCTGCCCTTCGCCATGCCATGCTTGGCCAGAAAGGCCTCGTCGGTCCGAACCAGCACGTCGAACAGCGCGTTGCCGATGCCGAGAACGTCATATTTCACGTCAGCCATTCACCTTGATCCTGTTTGCCGGATTGCGATCTAACCGGAAATCCGCTTCCTGTCGGCCTGAAATCCAAGCTCGCGGCCTATCACGACCGGGCCTTGGCGGGCAAGCAACGGTATTTTCGAGAGCATGATCCGCTCCTTCCTGACCGTCTCGACGGGAACGCTGGCCTCGCGCCTGCTGGGTTTCGCCCGCGATTCCCTGATTGCGGCGCTGCTCGGCACCGGCGCCGTGGCGGATGCGTTTCTGGCGGCGTTCCAGCTCGTCAACGTGGTGCGGCGGCTGCTCAGCGAGGGCGCGCTGAACGCGGCGCTGATCCCAGCCTGGCTGCGGGTGCGGGACCGCGACGGGGTGGCGGAAGCCGCGGCGTTCGCCGGGCGCGTGATCGGCACGGTCAGCACGGCCCTGATCGGGATCTCACTCCTGCTCGCATTGTTGATGCCGCTGATCATGACGGTGATCGCGCCGGGATTCCTCGGCAGTGGCACGCTCGATCTCGCGGTTCAGAACGCGCGGCTGATGCTGCCTTACCTCGCCTTCGCCGGTCCCGTCACCGTGCTGATGGGGCTGCTCAATGCGCAGGGACGCTTCGCGCTGACGGCGTTCTCGCCACTGCTGTTCAACATTGCGCTGATCGCCGCGATCGCGATGCTGCTGGTCTGGCATGCAGACGCCGGCTTCGCCGCCTGGATCCTGGCAGCGACCGTCGGCCTCGCCGGCTTGCTGCAACTCTTGATGCTGCTGTCGCAGCGAAGCGCGCGCCTTGCGACACCGCTGCGCGCGAGTTTCGACAAGGAGATGCGCGGCTTCTTCGCCAAGGCGATCCCCGGCATGATCGCAAGCTCGGGGCCGCAATGGCTGATGGTGGCGGGTGCGATCATCGCGTCCGCAACGCCGTCCGCGGTGTCCTGGCTTTATTTCGCCAACCGCTTGATCGAGCTGCCGCTCGGCATCGTCGGCGTCGCCATGGGCACCGTGCTGGTGCCGGAGCTGACGCGCGCCGTCGCGAGCTCCGATCGCGACGCGGTGGCGCATGCCGAATCCCGCGCGCTGGAGCTTGCCGCCGGGCTGGCACTGCCGGCCACCCTCGGCCTGATCGTGCTCGCCAAGCCGATCGTGGGGCTGCTGTTCGAGCATGGCGCGTTCGGTGCGGCGGACAGCGCGGCCACCGCGCGTGCCCTGATGTGGCTGGCGCTGGGCCTGCCGGCGCATGTGCTGATCAAGGCGCTGTCGCCGGCGTTCTATGCCCGCAGCGACACGATGACGCCGCTGCTCGCGACCGCCAAGGGCTTCGTGGTGACGGTCGTGCTCGCGGTTCTGCTCGGTCATGTCTTTGGCGCAAGCGGAATCGCGGCAAGCATCGCGGCTGGCGCCTGGAGCAGCGCGCTCGCGCTGCTCCGCAAGGGCGCGGGCGAGTTCGGCTTCTCGATCGACGCGGCGGCCCGCACGCGATTGCCGCGGATCGTGCTGGCCGCGATCGCCATGGGCGCCCTGCTCTGGCTGACCGCGGGTCTGGTGCCGGCCGGCGCCCATGGGCTCATCCACTTCATTGTGCTGGGTGTGCAGATCGCAGCCGGGATCGCCGTCTACGGCCTGTTGCTGCAGATCCTCGGTGCCGCCTCCTGGCGCGAGGCGGTTAACGCATTGAAACGGCCCAGCTAGACCACGGCCTCCGCGAAAGACCCTTGACGGGGCAGCGCCGCTGTTGGAAACGACGGCCGAATACCTATGGGAAGGCTGACCATGCCATTCGTTGAACGGGTCTTTTCGGGCGTCCAGCCGACGGGCAATCTGCACCTCGGCAATTACCTCGGCGCCATCGTCAACTTCGTGAAGATGCAGGAAACCCACAATTGCATCTATTGCGTCGTCGACATGCACGCGATCACGCAAGGGGTGGACGTCTGGGGCGGGCCGGTCGAGCTCGCGCGCAACACCCGCGAGGTGACCGCCGCGTTCATCGCGGCCGGCATCGATCCGAAGAAGCACATCGTGTTCAACCAGAGCCAGGTCTCGGGCCATGCCGAGCTCGCCTGGATTTTCAACTGCGTCGCGCGCATGGGCTGGCTGGGACGCATGACCCAGTTCAAGGAGAAGGCCGGCAAGGACCGCGAGAACGCCTCGGTGGGCCTGTTCGACTATCCCGTGCTGATGGCGGCCGACATTCTGCTCTACCGCGCCACCCACGTTCCCGTGGGTGAGGACCAGAAGCAGCATCTCGAACTCTCGCGCGACATCGCGCAGAAGTTCAACAACGACTTCGGCGACTCGATCCGCGCGCAGGGCGTCAATGACGGGCTGTTCTTCCCGCTGCCGGAACCCTTGATTACGGGTCCGGCGACACGCGTGATGAGCCTGCGCGACGGCACCAAGAAGATGTCGAAGTCGGACGCCTCCGACAATTCGCGCATCAACCTCACCGACGATGCCGACACCATCGCGCAGAAGATCCGCAAGGCGAAGACCGATCCGGAGCCGCTGCCGACGGAAGAGAAGGGCCTGGAAGCGCGGCCCGAGGCCGACAATCTCGTCGGCATCTTCGCCGCGCTGTCCGGCCGCTCCAAGGCGGACGTGCTGCGCGAGTTCGGCGGCGGCCAGTTCTCCAGCTTCAAGAACGCGCTGGCGGAGCTGTGCGTGACCAAGCTCGCGCCGATCGCCGGTGAGATGAAGCGCCTCGTCGCCGACCCTGGCCACATCGAGGCGATCCTGAACGACGGATCCGACCGGGCGCGCGCGATCGCCGACGAGACCATGAAGCTCTCCAAGGACATCGTCGGCTTCATTCGCCGGCGCTAGGGCGCGCTTCGCGATACCGGCTGGCGCCACGGCGCCGGCCGCTTCGCCCCTCCCAAACATCGCGGGAGTGTGGCAGCATGCTCCCCGTGCACAATCCGGGACATGCATGACCAGCAAGCGACTTTGCTACGAGCCGGGTCACAAGCCCAAATGCCTCGTCATCGTCGACGACAGCGCCGAATGGGATCGCGCCGTCTATTACGCCAGCCGCTGGGCGATTCGCGCCGGCGGCGGCGTGGTGATGCTGCGCATCATCGAGCCTGAGCAGCAGAGCCAGGAATGGCTGGGGGTCGCCGACATCATGCGCGCCGAGGCACAGGAAGCCGCCGAAGCCGCGCTCGACCGCGCCGCCGGGCGCGCCAACGGCATCGCCGCCATCACGCCGGAGCGCGTCATTCGCGAAGGCAGCGCGATGGAACAGCTGCTCGCAGTGATCGACGAGGATCCTGATATCGCCATGCTGGTGCTCGCCGCCAATCCTGGCGCGGAAGGGCCCGGGCCTCTGGTCTCGCTGCTCGCGCATGCGCTCGGCACATTCCCGGTGCCGGTGACGATCATCTCGGGTGCCCTGAGCGATGAGAGCGTGGATTCGCTGTCCTAGCGACGATGCATCTTATCCTCCCCTGGAGGAGAGGGTCGGCTCATGTTGAGCGAAGCGAGGCATGAGACGGGGTGGGGTGACGGTCTCTCCACATCCGACACTGCCCGAGTGGAGAGATCACCCCACCCCGCTCGCGCTGTGCGCGATCGACCACGGGCGAGCTACGCTCGTCCCGGACCCCTCCAGGGGAGGGCAAGGCCAACCCACTGATTTTCATGAGCTAATATCCCGCCTCCCCTTGACCGTGCGTTAGCCGTCGCCATCTGCTAGGGGATAGAGCACGCGCCGGCCTTGAACCGGCGACGTCTGGAGAAAACCATGTTCATTCAAACCGAAGCCACCCCCAATCCCGCCACGCTGAAGTTCATTCCCGGCCGCGTCGTGGTCGACGGCAGCCCGATGGAATTTTCGAGCCGCGAATCGGCGGCGCGCTCCCCGCTCGCTGAGAAGCTGTTCGAGGTGCCCGGCGTCACCGGCGTGTTCTACGGATCGGACTTCATCACCGTGACGAAGGCGAGCGGTGAGTGGCAGCAGCTCAAGCCCGCGATTCTCGGCGCCATCATGGAGCACTACATGTCCGGCGCGCCGCTGCTCGCCGGCGGCGAAGCGCACAGCGATGCCGATCTTGACGACGAGGACGAGTTCTTCGATGAAGCCGACGCCGAGACCGTCGACATGATCAAGGACCTGATCGAGACCCGGGTGCGGCCGGCCGTTGCCAATGACGGCGGCGACATCACCTTCCGCGGCTTCAAGGACGGTATCGTCTATCTCAACATGAAGGGCGCCTGCTCCGGCTGCCCGTCATCGACGGCGACGCTCCAGCACGGCATCCAGAACCTGCTCAAGCACTTCGTGCCTGACGTGGTCGAAGTCCGGCCGATGTAAGCCCCTTACGCCGCCTTCTGCTTGGCGGTTATCAGCTTGCGGTTGATCAGCACTTCCGCGATCTGAATCGCGTTGAGGGCGGCGCCTTTACGCAGATTGTCCGACACGCACCAGAGCACGAGACCGTTCTCCACGGTCGCGTCCTCGCGGATGCGGCTGATGTAAGTCGCGTCCTCGCCGGCCGCTTCGTAAGGAGTGGCGTAGCCGCCGGGCTCCTGCTTGTCGATGACGAGACAGCCGGGCGCCACGCGCAGGATGTTGCGCGCTTCATCGGCGGTGATCGGATTCTCGAACTCGATGTTGACGGCCTCGGAATGGCCGACGAACACAGGCACGCGCACGCAGGTGGCGGACAGCTTGATCTTGGGATCCAGGATCTTCTTGGTCTCCGCCATCATCTTCCACTCTTCCTTGGTGTAGCCGTCCTCCATGAAGACGTCGATGTGGGGGATGACGTTGAAGGCGATGCGCTTGGGGAATTTCTTCGCGACCAGCTCGTCGTTGGTGTAGACGGCCTTGGTCTGCGAGAACAATTCGTCCATTGCGTCCTTGCCGGCGCCCGACACCGACTGATAGGTCGAGACCACGACGCGCTTGATCGTCGCCTTCTCGTGCAGCGGCTTGAGCGCCACCACGAGCTGTGCGGTCGAGCAGTTCGGGTTGGCGATGATGTTCTTCTTCTTGAAGCCTTCGGTCGCGGCCGCATTCACCTCGGGCACGATCAGCGGCACGTCCGGATCCATGCGCCAAGCGGAGGAATTGTCGATCACCACAGCGCCGGCGGCGCCGATCTTCGGCGACCATTCCTTCGACACCGACCCACCCGCCGACATCAGGCAGATGTCGACGTCGGAGAAGTCGTAATGCTCGAGCGCTTTGACCTTCAGGGTGCGGTCGCCATAGGAGACTTCGACACCGACGCTGCGGCGCGACGCCAGGGCCACGACCTCGTCCGCGGGGAATTTGCGCTCATCCAGGATGTTGAGCATTTCCCGACCGACATTGCCGGTCGCGCCGACGACTGCGACTTTGTAACCCATCGTTCACTCTCCGATGAAAAAGCCCGTTCCCGAAGCTGACGCTTAAACAGGAAGAGCAGCGCTTCTATGCGAGAACCGGACTCAAGACAACGTTAAGACCATGCCTTGGGGACGTGGATGCAGTCGCCTGAGGCCAGCACGGCCGTTAGCCCTACCCAGATCCAGCTGACGCTCTTGGCCTTGGCCGACGAGGTCGTCGGCACGCTGGCGCATCTGGTCGCCTATGTGGGGGCGCTCGCCCTGTTTGCCATCCTCGCCCTTGCGGCATTGGGACAGCTGCCTGACCTGCGTGGCGATGGTCCGGCGGACAGACCGGGCTGGAGCATCGCCGACCGCTCGCATCCGGCCTTCGCCGTCAGCCGGATCGATTCATCAGAAAAAACAGCCTCTTACGTCATCTTTAGGCATTCCGAGGGCGGCCGCAGGGACGTGCTGCGCTGGACCGATATGGCGGACAAGCCGGTGGCCGAACTCGAAATCTACCGCCAAGGCGCCGAATTCGACGTGACACGGCCGGCGGCCGCGGGTTTGGCCGCCCGGATGGGTTTGGGTGCAGATGCCCCGCTCGAGCAGGCCGGCCTGATTGACAGCAAATTCGGCCCCGTCGCCCTGTTCCGGCCGGTCGGCGCGACAGAGGGGACGCGGGCCTGCCTCGGCTATCTCAAGCGCTACGAGGAGCCCGCCTTGCAGATCTCCGGCTTCTCCTGCCAGGGCGACAGCTTGCCCGCCCGCCGCGCGGCGATCGCCTGCACGCTGAACCGGCTGACGCTGCTGGCCTCGGGCAACGAGCCGAGGCTGGCGGAATTGTTCGCCCATGCCGAGCTCAGGCGCCGCGGCTGTGACCCCCAGGGCTCGCCGGACTGGCTGCTGGGCGCAGCGAACGCGCAATTGCGCGGAGCGCTTTGACTTGCATCAAGGATTCTGCATCAAGCTCAAGTAGCTGGTTTGCATGCAACTTTTGCCGGCGCGCACGATTATTCCGAGCTGGTGTGACCCAATTGACCTAGTTGCGTCCGCCCCGGCCGGGCTAGTATGGGGTGAAATCGACTGGCGGCCTGCCGCCTGAAGGGGACGTGATGAGCTTGAAATTTTCTGCCGCGAACAAACTGGCGACATTGCTTGCGGCGGGCGCCGCAATGGCCGTTGCGTTCGCGACCGCGGCTTCCGCCGACACCAGGACCAAGCAGCGCTATGACGACCGCGGCCGGCCCTATTACGGCCCGAGCGGCCCCAACACGGTCTATCAACAGGGCCGCACCCGCCTCTATGTGAGCAAGCGCTCCTGGCTCGATGGCGGCACCGAGGTCAATCCGGGCGACCGCAAGTTCACCGACTACGCCTTCCCCCCGGCCGTGGGCTATCCGTCCTTCGCCCGCGAGAACCTCAACCGGCCGATCGACCGCCAGCCGCTCTCCCCGCCGCAGGATGTCGGCGGCTATCCGCAAAACTTCCCGCTGTACTGAGGCGGGCGTCACGACCGAATCAAAATGGCCGGTGCTCACGCCCGGCCATTTTTGTTTTTCGCGAGATGCGTCCGTCTTACGCATTGGCTGCCGGATCGTAGCGCCGGCAAAATTCTTCGATGGCCTCGGAGCGGAAATCACTGAGGCGTTCGAAGATCAGCGCATCCGGCCAATCCCACCAGGCGATGCGGCGCAGGCTTGCGGAAACGGTATCGTCAAAGCGCTTGCGGATGGGACGGGCGGGAACGCCACCGACGATGGTGTACGGCTCGACATCGCGGCTAACGACGGCGCCTGCGGCGATCACTGCGCCATCGCCGACGCTCACGCCCGGCAGCAGGATGGCGGCGTGGCCGATCCAGACGTCGTTGCCGACGATCACCCGGTCGCCGCGCCTACCTGCGAAGAAGTCGCGGTCGCGCGTCGCGCCCGCCTCGTAATATTCGGGGACGTAGGTGAAGCGGTGCTGCGAGGGACGGCCCATCGGGTGGTTTGGCGCACCGATCCGCACCGAGTTGGCGATCGCCGTGAACTTGCCGATCACGGCGTCGGCGACGTCGCAATTCTCGCCGAGATAGGAGTAGTCGCCGAGCGAAGCATATTCGATGCGCGTGCCCGCAAGCACCTCGCAACGCCGCCCGACCTGCGCCTCGCGCAGGCGCACCGTCTCATGGATGACGGTTTCCGCGATCTTGGGGCGGGGTGTATCCATGAGGCGGTTTCCAATGAGGCCGTAGCCCGGATGGAGCGAAGCGCAATCCGGGAAGGTCTGTCCACGGGGTGAGAACCCGGATTTCGCTTCGCTCCATCCAGGCTACGATTCTTCCCGCCTTACGCGTGCAGCTTCTGCAATTCCTTCAGGATCGCTTCGCCCATCTGCGTGGTGGAAGCGGCCGTGGTGCCTTCCGACTTGATGTCGGCGGTGCGCAGGCCGCTGGCCAGCACGGCAGCGATGGCCTGGTCGACCTTGTCGGCGAGATCGCCCATGTCGAAAGAATAGCGCAACGCCATGCCGAAGGACGAGATCATCGCGATGGGATTGGCGAGGCCCTTGCCGGCGATATCGGGGGCCGAGCCGTGCACGGGCTCGTACAGCGCCTTGCGCTTCTTGGTCTTGACGTCGACCTCGCCGAGCGAGGCCGAGGGCAGCATGCCGAGCGAGCCGGTGAGCATCGCCGCGATGTCGGAGAGCATGTCGCCGAACAGATTGTCCGTCACGATGACGTCGAACTGCTTCGGCCATTTCACCAGCATCATGCCGCCGGAATCGGCGAGCTGATGCTCGAGCGTGACATCGGGGTATTCGCGCTTGTGGACCTGAGTCATGACCTCGTTCCAGAGCACGCCCGATTTCATGACGTTGCGCTTCTCCATCGACGTCACCTTGTTCTTGCGCTTCCGGGCAAGCTCGAAGGCGACGCGGCCGATGCGCTCGATCTCATAGGTATCGTAGACCTGGGTATCGATGGCGCGCTTCTGGCCGTTGCCGAGATCGGTGATGGTCTTGGGCTCGCCGAAATAGACGCCGCCGGTGAGCTCACGCACGATGACGATGTCGAGGCCCTCGACCGCCTCGCGCTTCAGGCTGGAAGCATCCGCCAGCGCCGGATAGCACACGGCGGGACGGAGGTTGGCGAACAGCGCGAGATCCTTGCGCAGGCGCAAGAGGCCGGCTTCCGGGCGCACCTCGTAAGGCACGGCATCCCACTTCGGACCGCCGACCGCGCCGAAGATCACGGCGTCGGCGTCCTTGGCCTTGGCCATGTCGCCTTCGGAGATCGACACCTTGTGCGCGTCATAGGCGGAGCCGCCGACGAGGCCGGTGTCGGTCTCGAACTTGGCGATCCCGGCCGAATTGAGCCAGTCGATCAGCCGCTTCACCTCGCCCATCACCTCGGGGCCGATACCGTCGCCGGGAAGCAGCAGCAGTTTGTGGGTCGCCATGTCGTGTCCTTTTCGATCCTCTCTCGTCATTCCGGGACGCGCCTCTTAGCGCGGGCCCGGAATCCATAGCCACCAGCCGGGGTTATGGATTCCGGGCTCGCGCTTCGCGCGCCCCGGAATGACGGCGCCGGAGTGCTAGAGCGGCGTTGCGCGCTTGGCAAGACACCATTGCCGCGCTGCGGCTGTGCAAGGCCGGCGGGGCCTGCCACACTGGACGGGCCGGAGTACCCCTTGCACGCCCCTGATCGCCCCCTGCCCGACGCACACCCCGCGCGGCTGATCCTGACCCTGTCGCTGGCAGCCACCGTCGGGCTCGGCATCGGCCGCTTTGCCTATGCGCTGGTGCTGCCGGACATGCGGGAGGACCTCGGCTGGTCCTACTCGGCGGCCGGTTTCATGAACACGATCAACGCCGTCGGCTATCTCGTCGGCGCGCTGGTGGCGTCCCGCCTGATCCGGCGCGTCGGCTGGGCCGCCGCGATCCGCGGCGGAACCATTGCCTGCGTCGCCGCGCTCGCCACCTGCGCGCTGACGGGGGATTTCGTCGCGCTGAGCCTGGCGCGCCTGGTGCTGGGCCTGGGCGCGGCGGCCGGCTTCGTCGCCGGCGGCGCGCTCGCCGCCACCATCGCCCAGTCGCGGCCCGAACGGGCCAACTTTCTGCTCAGCCTGTTCTATGCCGGACCCGGCATCGGCATTCTGTCCTCGGGGCTGATCGCCCCGTTCACGCTGCAATATTTCGGGCCGGGCTCGTGGTGGATCGTGTGGTGGGCGCTGACGCTGCTGTCGGTCGCGATGACGATCCCGCTGTTCCTGATCCGCATCGAGAGCGGCGCGCGCTTCTCCGAAGGCGGTCATGCCTCGTTCGCGATCCTGCCGGTGCTGATTTATCTGGCCGGCTATTTCCTGTTCGGCGCCGGCTACATCGCCTACATGACCTTCATGATCGCCTATGTGCGCGACGGCGGCGGCGGGGCCGCGGCGCAGGCGGCGTTCTGGGGGTTGATCGGTCTGAGCGCGTTCGTGACGCCCTGGGCCTGGCGCGGCGTGCTGGCGCTCGACCGCGGCGGGCTCGCCACCGCCATCATCCTCGGCACCAACGCAGCTGGCGCAGCGCTGCCGATGCTCGGGCATTCGCCGGCCTGGCTCGCGGTCTCCGCGATCGTGTTCGGCGTCGCCTTTTTCGCCGTGGTCGGCTCGACCACCGCCTTCGTCCGCTTCAACTATCCGCCAGAGGTGTGGCCGACCGCGATCGCGGCGATGACGATCTCGTTCGGCGTCGGCCAGACGCTCGGGCCGATCGTGGTCGGCGCGATCACCGATGCGCTGGGGAGCCTGAGTTACGCGCTGAATGTGTCGGCGGCGCTATTGGCGCTGGGCGCGGTGGCGGCGTTGTGCCAGCGGAAGGTGGGGCCGGCCAAGCAATCGGTGCCGTAGGGTGGATTAGCGAAGCGTAATCCACCAACTTCGCTCGGCAACTGCGGAAGTATGGTGGATTACGCCCACCGACTGCGCTTCGCGCAGCCGCTCGGCTAATCCACCCTACGACAGCGGAGCTAGCTCCCGCTGAACGAATTATACCCCTGGTCTTCCCAATAGCCGCCCTTGTAATCGTTGGTGACTTCCATCGAGACCACGTATTTCGGGTTCTTGAAGCCGAGCTTGGTCGGCACGCGGATCTTCATCGGAAAGCCGTAAGCGCGCGGCAGGATCTCGTTGGCGTATTTGAACGTCATCTGCGTCTGCGGATGCAGCGCACTGCGCATGTCGAGCGGCGAGTTGTAGCCGTCCTTGTCGGCGCACTGGAACCAGACATAATTCGCGCGCGTATCGGCGCCGATAAGCTTGAGGAAATCGCGCAAGGGCGTGCCGGTCCAGCTGCCGATCGCGCTCCAGCCCTCGACGCAGATGTGACGCGTGATCTGCGTGACCTGGGGCAGCTTGTAGAGTTCATCCAGCGTCCAGGACTTCTTGTTGTCGACGAGGCCGCGCACCTCGAGCTTCCAATCCGCGGCCGAGATGTCAGGCGCGTCGTCGAGATCGTAATAGGCGTTGAACGGGAAGGGCTTGGTGATCGCGCTTTCGGGGAAGGTCGGCGCCAGCGCGTCGGGATTGAACATCCAGGCCTGCACGGCATCGTTGAACTTCGAGACCTTCGCCAGCATGGTCTCGGCCGAGGACGAATCGATCACGTCGCAACCCGTGAGCAGCGTCAGCGCACCCAGGCTCGCACCGCCCGCGATGAAGCGGCGCCGGGCGAGATCAGGCATGGTCTTGATGGAATCCTTGATCAGCAGCCGCTTGTCGACGCCGGGGATCAGGAAGGGACGTTTGGCCATGTTCTCCTCACATATCCATTTTGAGCATGATCTTGTCGGAAAACCGCCTCACACTTTTCCGGATCATGCTCTAGCGACCGATGATCATCGCGCGCAGACTCTTCGGCACGAGCAGCGCAAGCAAGACGTGGACGACCAGAAACGCGCAGATCGCGGCCATGCAGAAGAAGTGGACATAGCGCGCGGCCGGATAATCGCCGAACAGCATCACGAGATAATAAAGCTGAACGGGCTTCCAAATCGCAAGGCCCGACAGCACGATCAGCACACCGACCACGATGATGCCGGCATAGAGCAGCCGCTGCACGTAATTGTAGACGGTGAGATCGTCATGGCCGAGCTTGAAGGTCAGCGCCGCCCTGACGTCGTGGAGCACGCCTGATGCCGTGATCGGCAGCAGCTTCTTGCGGAAGCGGCCGGTAGCGATGCCGGTGACGAGATAGGCGAGGCCGTTGATCATCAGCAGCCACATCGCCGCAAAATGCCAGAGCAGGCCGCCGCCGAGCCAGCCGCCCAGCGTGTACTCGCGCGGAAAGCGGAAGTCGAACAGCGGCGAGGCGTTGTAGATCTGCCAGCCCGACAGGATCATCAGGATCATGGCGAGCGCGTTGATCCAATGCATGACCCGCACCCAGGCCGGCTGGATCACTTTGGACTTGGTGGCCGTGACCTGCTCGTCGGTGACTGTGAGGCTCGCCATGGCGGGTTCCATCCTGAGGTCGTGTGACAGCGATTATACGCCGGTGTTTCGGCTTTCGTTACATCCCGTTCGCCATCGAATCGATGTCGTGAGGCTATTGTGGTCACAAAAGAGCGAGCCGGGTATCCCCGGCTCGCGGTCTGAGGACGTCCTGTTCGGGGATGAAACAGGATCGCGCGGTGTTACGTCGCCGGCATCAGCACGGTATCGACCACATGGATCACGCCGTTCGACTGGTTGACGTTGGTGATCGTCACCATCGAGGTGCCGCCCTTGGCGTCGACGATCCAGACCTTGCCGTCCATTTTCTTCACCGTCAGCTCCTCGCCTTCGGCGGTCTTCAGCTTCTTGCCGTCGGTGAGGTCGGAAGCCGCGAGCTTGCCGGGCACGACATGGTAGGTGAGAATCTTGGTCAGCGTTGCCTTGTTCTCGGGCTTGACCAGGCTGTCGACGGTGCCGGCCGGCAGCTTGCCGAAGGCGGCGTTGGTCGGCGCGAACACCGTGAACGGGCCCTTGCCTTCGAGCGTCGGCACCAGGCCGGCCGCCTTCACCGCCGCCACCAGCGTGGTGTGATCCTTGGAGTTGACCGCGTTCTGGACGATGTTCTTGGACGGGTACATCGCGGCGCCGCCGACCATGACGGTCTTTTCCTCGGCACTGGCGGGCGCGACGACGGTCGCGGTGAGGGCCAGGGCGCTGAAGGCGGCGGCAGCGAGATAGGCAATGCGCTTCGACATGAGAGAGTCTCCCGATTGAATTGAGACCGGCGTTGGCCGGCGTTGAGTTGAGCAACAACGGCGCCTGCGACAGTTAAGGGTGATGCAGCAGTGCCGTCGTTGGACCGAACTACGGGAGGGTTTCAGGTGCGGTTTCGGGGAAAAATTCTTTGTGATGGGTGAAACTATCGGCGGGGATGTTCGTGTGCGAACGAGAGCACCCGGACAAGCGTAGCGAAGCAGTAGGGTGGGCAAAGCGAAGCGTGCCCACCAAACGCAAATGCGGAGAGAGATGGTGGGCACGGCGCTTCGCGCCTTTGCCCATCCTGCGACGGCGTACCCGTTGAGGCAGTGTCCTCGCCTCAATCCCTGTTGTTCGGCGTCTGAATGAACCCGCGATTATGCGTCGGGCTGATCAGCACTTCGTTGATGCAGACCCGCGCCGGCATGCTCGCGATGAAGGCGATGGTACGGCCGAGATCTTCGGGCTGCAGCATCTTCGCCTGCTCGGCTTCGCTCGGCACCACCGGTCGCAGCTTCAGGATCGGCGTCGCCACCTCGCCCGGCATCAGGCAGCAGGCGCGCAGGCCGTTGACGCATTCGTCCATGTTGAAGGAATGGGTCAGCGCCAGCACCGCGTGCTTGGTGGTGGTGTAGGCCGGGCCCGGCATCTTCGAGACGTGACGGCCGGCCCAGGACGAGACGTTGATGATGGAACCGTCCTGCTGCTTGCGCATCGTCGGCAGCACGGCGCGCATGCAATAGAGCACGCCGTTGAGATTGACCTGGACCAGTCTGTCCCAGCCCTCCAGCTCCATGTCCTTCCAGCTGCGCTTGGGAACATTGATGCCGGCGTTGTTCACCAGCAGATCGATGCGGCCGTGCCGGGCGACGATATCATCCGCCGCCTTCTGCGCCTCGGCGGCCTTGGACACGTCCAGCGCGATCGCCTCGGCCGCGCCGCCCGCTTTCGTGATCTTCGCGACCACGGCATCCAGCGCATCCTTGCGGCGTCCCGACACCACCACCGTCCAGCCGTCGGCAGCTAACGCCTCCGCGCCGGCCTCCCCGATCCCGCTGCCACCGCCCGTGACCCAGGCCACGCGTTTCCCGCTTTTTGACATGCAATCTGTCTCCGTTGCTTGATCGGGGCGGTTTTTGCTAATCCAGCCCGCGGTTTTGACCGGCCTGTGCCGGCGAGGAATGTTGCATGAACCAAGCTGCCAACGCCAATTTGTTTTCCCGCCTGTTCGAGGGCCTCGCCGATCCGAAGCGGCTCGCGATCGAGACGCATGACGGCGCCCATATCAGCTATGGCGATCTGATCGCGCGCGCGGGCCAGATGGCGAACGTGCTGGTCGCGCGCGGCGTGAAGCCGGGCGACCGCGTCGCGGTACAGGTGGAGAAGTCGGTCGCCAATATCGTGCTGTATCTCGGCACGGTGCGCGCCGGCGCGGTCTATCTGCCGCTGAACACGGCCTATACGCTGAACGAGCTCGACTACTTCATCGGCGATGCCGAGCCGTCGCTGGTGGTCTGCGATCCTGCCAAGGCGGAGGGGCTCGCGCCGATCGCAGGCAAGGTGAGGGCGAAGGTCGAGACGCTCGGAGCTGACGGCAAGGGCTCGCTGACGGAGGCCGCCGACAAAGCGAGCCGCGAATTCACGACGGTGCCGCGTGAAAGCGACGATCTCGCCGCGATCCTCTACACCTCGGGTACCACCGGCCGCTCCAAGGGCGCGATGCTGACGCATGACAATCTCGCGTCTAACTCGCTCTCGCTCGTCGACTATTGGCGCTTCACCGACAAGGACGTCCTGATCCACGCGCTGCCGATCTACCACACCCACGGCCTGTTCGTGGCGACCAACGTGACGCTGTTCGCCCGGGCGTCGATGATCTTCCTGCCGAAGCTCGATCCGGACCTGATCATCAAGCTGATGGCGCGCGCCACGGTGTTGATGGGCGTGCCGACCTTCTACACCCGCCTGCTGCAGAACCCTGCGCTGTCGCACGAGACGACGAAGCACATGCGTCTGTTCATCTCGGGTTCGGCGCCGCTGCTCGCCGACACCCATCGCGAATGGTCGGCGCGCACGGGCCATGCCGTGCTCGAGCGCTACGGCATGACCGAGACCAACATGAACACGTCGAACCCGTATGACGGCGAGCGCGTTCCCGGCGCGGTCGGCTTTCCGCTGCCGGGCGTCTCCGTGCGCGTGACCGATCCCGAGACAGGGAAAGAGCTGGCGCGCGACGAAATCGGCATGATCGAGGTGAAGGGGCCGAACGTCTTCAAGGGCTATTGGCGCATGCCGGAGAAGACCAAGGCCGAATTCCGGCCCGACGGCTTCTTCATCACCGGCGATCTCGGCAAGATCGACGCCAAGGGTTACGTGCACATCCTCGGACGCGGCAAGGATCTCGTGATCTCCGGCGGCTTCAACGTCTACCCGAAGGAGATCGAGAGCGAGATCGATGCCATGCCTGGCGTGGTGGAGTCGGCCGTGATCGGCGTGCCGCACACCGATTTCGGCGAGGGCGTCACCGCGGTGCTGGTGCGCCAGCCCGGCGCGAGCATCGATGAAGCGGCCGTGCTGAAGGGCCTCGACGGGCGCCTCGCGAAATTCAAGATGCCGAAGCGGGTCTTCGTGGTCGACGAGCTACCGCGCAATACGATGGGCAAGGTGCAGAAGAACGTGCTGCGCGAAACGTACAAGGATATTTACGCGAAGAAGTGAGAGAGCTCCGCTCTGTCGGCGTCATTGCGAGGAGCTCTTGCGACGAAGCAAGCCGGCTGCCGAGACCAACAGATAGCACCTGACACGTCGCACGGTCGGGCTGGGGTGGAATGCAGGGTGCGCATATCCGCCCGGAGCGCGGGAACCGGTGCGCGTGCCGGGAGTCGCGGTGGGTCGCAGCCGGGACGGTTTACCCTCGGCATCGTCCCCTCGCACGTTGCGGCCGCACGGGCTCAAGGCGGCTTAGAGGCGTTCCAATAGCGATTTCAATGCGCCGCACGCTCGTGCTAAAGAAATGAATTTAGATTCCTATGTTCGTTGGCGGATGGATAGGCTGGTATACCAAGACCCTGATTGGCCTTGGTTCATCAAGGCCATAGAGCTGAACCACAGTTCGGTTTATGGCGATTTGGTGATTGCGCAGGCCAGATCGACTCCGTAAATAGAGCCCACCTTTCGCGATCCCCGCGCGCCCCATGCTGGGCCGCAACAAACATCAAAAGCCACCCATGACCGCACGGATCGAACGACCGCTTTCGCCGCACATCCAAACGTATCGTTGGACGCTGACGATGGCTCTATCCATCGTCCACCGCGCCACCGGTATCGCCCTCTATGTGGGAACCCTGCTGCTGGTCTGGTGGCTGGTTGCCGCGGCCTCCGGCCCGGCCGCCTATGCCCATGTCCAGGCCTTCTCCAGCAGCATCATCGGCCGGCTCATCGTGTTCGGCTACACCTGGGCCCTGATGCACCACATGCTCAGCGGCATCCGGCATTTCGTCTGGGATCTCGGCTACGGCTTCAAGGCCAATGAGCGCGAAGCGCTGACCTGGGGCGCCCTGGTCGGCGGCATCGCACTGACGGTGCTGATCTGGATCATCGCTTATGCGAACGGAGGCGGCCGATGAGCTTTGACGAGTCCCACGGCTCCCCGAAGCGTCCGTCGATGCGCACCCCGCTCGGGCGCGTCCGCAATCTCGGCGCCGCGCATTCCGGCACGTCCGATTTCTGGCGCCAGCGCATCACCGGCGTCGCCATGACGCTGCTAATGATCCCGGCGCTGGTCATCATCATGATGCTGCTCGGCCGCAACCAGGTCTACGCGGCGCAGACCCTGAGCTCCATTCCCGTTGCGGTGATCCTGCTCCTCTTCATCTTCGCCAGCGCCTGGCACATGAAGATCGGCATGCAGGTGGTGATCGAGGACTACGTCCATAACGAGAAGCTCAAGCTCACCGCGATCATGCTCAACAATTTCTTCTCGGTCGCCGTGGCGCTCGCCTCGACCTACGCGATCCTGAAGCTTTCTTCCGGAGTGTAACCCATGGCCGCTGAGACCAATGGCAAGGGCAACGGCGCTCCCACCACCAACGGAAAAGCCTATCCGATCGAAGACCATACCTACGACGTCGTCGTGGTCGGCGCCGGCGGTGCCGGCCTGCGCGCCGTCGTCGGCTGCAGCGAAGCCGGCCTCCGCACCGCCTGCATCACCAAGGTGTTTCCGACCCGTTCGCACACGGTCGCGGCGCAGGGCGGCATCTCCGCTTCGCTCGGCAACATGCACAAGGACGACTGGCGCTGGCACATGTACGACACCGTGAAGGGGTCGGACTGGCTCGGGGACCAGGACGCGATCGAATACATGGTGCGCAACGCGCCCGACGCGGTCTACGAGCTCGAGCATTGGGGCGTGCCGTTCTCGCGCACCGAGGACGGCAAGATCTACCAGCGTCCGTTCGGCGGCATGACCACCGAGTTCGGCAAGGCCCAGGCGCAGCGCACCTGCGCCGCCGCCGACCGCACCGGCCACGCCATGCTGCACACGATGTACGGCCAGTCGCTGCGCCACGCGGCCGAGTTCTTCATCGAGTTCTTCGCCATCGACCTGATCATGGACGACCAGGGCACCTGCCGCGGCGTCATCGCGCTCAAGCTCGACGACGGCACGCTGCACCGTTTCCGCGCCCAGACCACGATCCTGGCGACCGGCGGCTATGGCCGCGCCTATGCCTCCTGCACCTCGGCGCACACCTGCACCGGCGATGGCGGCGGCATGGTGCTGCGCGCCGGCCTGCCGATGCAGGACATGGAGTTCGTGCAGTTCCATCCGACCGGCATCTACGGCTCGGGCTGTCTCGTCACCGAGGGTGCGCGCGGCGAAGGCGGCTATCTCGTCAACGCCGAAGGCGAGCGGTTCATGGAGCGCTATGCGCCGTCGGCCAAGGACCTCGCCTCGCGCGACGTGGTCTCGCGCGCGATGACCATCGAGATCCGCGAGGGACGCGGCGTCGGCAAGAAGAAGGACCACATCTTCCTGCATCTCGACCATCTCGATCCCGCCGTGCTCGCCGAACGCCTGCCGGGCATCTCGGAATCGGCCAAGATCTTCGCCAATGTCGACGTGACGCGCGAGCCGATCCCGATCGTGCCGACCGTGCATTACAACATGGGCGGCATCCCCACGAACTATCACGGCGAGGTGCTGACCAAGAAGGACGGCGACGACAACGCGGTGATCCCCGGCCTGATGGCGATCGGCGAAGCGGCCTGCGTCTCCGTGCACGGCGCCAACCGCCTCGGCTCCAACTCGCTGATTGACCTCGTCGTGTTCGGCCGCGCCGCCGCCTTGCGCCTCGCCGAAAAGCTCACGCCCAATGCCAAGCAGCCCGAGCTGCCGACGAACTCGGCCGAGATGGCGCTCGGCCGCCTCGACCATTACCGCTACGCCTCAGGCGGCACGCCGACCGCGAAGCTGCGCGAAGGCATGCAGCACGTGATGCAGAACAATTGCGCGGTGTTCCGCACCGGCGAAGTGCTGAGCGAAGGCCAGAACCTGATCGCGAAGGTCCACAGCGGCATTACCGACATCGCAGTCTCCGACCGCTCGCTGGTGTGGAATTCGGACCTCGTCGAGACGCTGGAGTTCGACAATCTGATCTCGCAGGCGGTGGTGACGATGAACTCGGCCGCCAACCGCACCGAGAGCCGCGGCGCCCATGCCCGCGAGGACTTCTCCGAGCGCGACGACAAGAACTGGATGAAGCACACGCTGGCCTGGCTGGACGATGCCGGCAAGGTCAGGATCGAGTATCGCCCGGTTCACAACTACACCATGACCAACGACGTGCAGTACATCCCGCCCAAAGCTCGCGTTTACTAAACGTCGCGCGTGTATTGATCGAACAGCGAAGGCCTTAATCGAATGGTTGAATTCGCACTTCCGAAGAACTCCAAGATCACTGGCGGCAAGACCTGGCCGAAGCCCCCGGGCGCGACCGAGCTCCGCGAGTTCAAGGTCTATCGCTGGAATCCGGACGACGGCAAGAATCCAAGCGTCGATACCTATTACATCGACACCAATGATTGCGGCCCGATGGTGCTGGACGGCCTGATCTGGATCAAGAACCACATCGACCCGTCGCTGACCTTCCGCCGCTCCTGCCGTGAAGGCGTCTGCGGCTCCTGCGCGATGAACATCGACGGCCAGAACACGCTGGCCTGCACCAAGTCCATGCACGACGTGAAGGACGGCGCGGTGAAGATCAACCCGCTGCCGCATCAGCCGGTGGTGAAGGACCTCGTCCCCGACCTCACCAATTTCTACGCGCAATACGCCTCGGTCGAGCCCTGGCTGAAGACGACCTCGCCGACGCCGCAGAAGGAATGGCGCCAGAGCCACGAGGACCGCGAGAAGCTCGACGGCCTCTACGAGTGCATCCTCTGCGCCTGCTGCTCGACCTCCTGCCCGAGCTATTGGTGGAACAGCGAGCGCTATCTCGGCCCCGCCGCGCTGCTCCAGGCCAACCGCTGGGTCTCGGATTCGCGCGACGAGGCCACCGGCGAGCGGCTCGACAATCTCGAGGACCCGTTCCGGCTCTATCGCTGCCACACCATCATGAACTGCGCCAAGGCCTGCCCGAAGGGCCTCAACCCGGCCGAAGCCATCGCCGAGCTCAAGCTCAAGATGGTCGAACGCCAGATCTGAGGCGAAGTCCCCCCTGCCGCTCCGGCTAAACCGGCCGGGGTGTTCTGCATTTGCCGTTAATTCGAGCAGAATTTTTCTCTGACCCGCTCGACGCGCAAATTTCCGGCTCGCAACCAACGGTTCCAGCACAAGCTGCTTCCTTCCTTGCGCGGGATTCAGTTAAGCTCCCGTCAGGGACGGAGCGACTGTGCAGAGGGCGCAACGCAACTCGCTGAGGCTGTTGCAGTGGATGATGGCGGCATCCCTGGCGCTGCCGATTGGGCTGTTCGTCGTCGCCGCCGCGATCTCCTACACATCGACCAACGATACCGCCGACCGCGAGATCGAGCGCACGGTCGATGTCGCCCATGAGCACGCGCTCAAGGTCTTCGAGACCATCGACCGCAGCCTCGCCGAGCTCAACGAGGTCGTGCGCGGTCTGCCCGACGGCATCATCCGCGAGCGCGAGCCGACGCTGCATCGCCGGCTGAAGCGGCTGACCGATTCGCTGCCGCAGCTCAAATCGGCCTGGATCTTCGACGCGAACGGAAAGGCGCTGGTCAACAGCCTCGTCTCGCCGCCGCCGGACCTGAGCTTTGCCGACCGCGATTACTTCTATTCCCATGTGGACCAGAGCATCGGCACGTTCATCGGCACGGCGCTGACGCCACGACCGCCCTATCAGGGCGCCCGATTCTTCGGCGTCAGCCGCCGCCGCGAGTCCGACGACGGTCGCTTCATCGGCGTGATCCAGGCCTCCGTGTTGCCGGAATATTTCGAAAGCTTCTATGCCAGGATCGGCACCGATCCCGGCAACTTCTTCGCGATGGGGCGCACCGACGGCGCAATGCTCGCGCATTTTCCCCGGCTCGACCACGAGCTTCGGCTCGATCCGACCGGACCGGTGGGCCAGAAGATCGCGACCCAGCCCGTGCACGGCCTCATCACGGTCGCTTGGCCCTCGGACGGTATCGAGCGGCGCATCGCCTACCGGCGCGTCGCCGAATATCCGATCTATGTCAGCGCCGGATTGGAGACCTCTGCGATCCGCGCACGCTGGCTCGCCACCATCGGCCAGCATCTGGTGTTCGGCATTCCCGCCACCGCGCTGCTGTTCCTGCTGCTGGTGCTCGCTCTGCGGCGTACCCAGCACCTTCAGGCCGAAGCTGCAAAGCGGCGCGAGGCCGAGGAGGCGCTCAAGCACAGCCAGCGCCTGGAAGCGCTCGGCCAGCTCACCGGCGGCGTCGCGCACGACTTCAACAACCTCCTGACGGTGATCCGTGCTTCGGTCGATCTCTTGAACCGTCCGCAGCTGACGGAGGAGCGGCGACAACGCTACATCACGGCCATTGCCGATTCGGTGGCGCGTGCGGCCAAGCTGACTTCGCAATTGCTCGCCTTTGCGCGGCGCCAGACCCTCAAGCCGGAGGTGTTCGACGTCGGCGCACGGGTGCAGTCGCTGCACGACATGCTCGCCACGCTACTGGGCCCCGCGATCGAGATCGTCATGCAACTGCCGGCGGAACCGTGCCTCGTCAATGCCGATGCCAGCCAGTTCGAGACGGCCCTGATCAACATGGCGACCAATGCGCGCGATGCCATGCAGGGCCAAGGGCGAATCGTTTTCAGGGTCGAGGCCACGACGACCGTTCCGGACGCGCTGGTGCAGCTTTCGGCCAGCCCGGACCACGGCTTCGTCCGCGTCACCGTCAGCGATACCGGCGTCGGCATTCCTGCCGCGCGGCTCGGCCGCATCTTCGAGCCGTTCTTCACCACCAAGCAGGTCGGCCGCGGCACCGGCCTCGGTCTGTCCCAGGTGTTCGGCTTCGCCCGGCAGTCCGGCGGCGAGGTGACCGTGACGAGCGAGGTGGGGCACGGCAGCACCTTCTCGCTCTATCTGCCGCGCGTGCCGCCGGGCCTGCTGCCGCAGCGCCAGGCTCCCAACACGGCGCCGGCGGTGGCCGGCAGCGGCATGTCGGTGCTGGTGGTCGAGGACAATATCGAGCTGGCCAATTTCGCCGCCGACGGGCTCACCGAGCTCGGCTACAGCATCACGTTGGTCGACAACGCGGCCGACGCGCTCGCCGAGCTCGTCGTGGACACCGACCGCTTCGATGTCGTGTTCTCGGACGTGGTGATGCCCGGCATGACCGGGCTCGATCTGGCGCAGGCGATCCGCGAGCGCGGACTCGGCGTGCCGGTCGTGCTGACCACCGGCTACAGCCAGGCCCTGTCGCAGGAGGGTACAGGCGGCTGCGACCTCGTGCAAAAGCCTTATACGATCGAGGAATTGTCGCGCGTTCTGCATCGGGCGGCGCGGATCCGGCGCGTCAGGAACGGCGCCGCCGAATAGGGGCACGCGGAACTCTCGTGGGAACCGGCCGAGTTCCCTTGGCGTTGTCCGCTCATGTACAAGCCGGCCGCGACGCGTGAAAAGGGCAAGAAGCCGCCCATCATCGACATCCAGGGCGAGAACGGCGACGAAGTGACACCGCCGCCGCCCGAACTGGTCGAACCCGACCCCCAATTGTCACCCGAGGCAGCCGAGCAGGTCCGCAAGGATTATCTGCTGACACGGTTCTGGATCAGCGCCCGCGGCTTCTGGGGCCGCAACGGCGACCGCCTCGCCTGGCCGTTCTCGGTTGGTCTCGGCCTGCTGATCGTGCTGACCGTCGGCTTCCAATACGGCATCAATGTCTGGAATCGCGCGATCTTCGACGCCATCGAGAAGCGCGATGCGGCGAGCGTCTTCCATCTCACCGCAATGTTCTTCCCGCTCGCGATCGGCAGCATCGTGCTCGCAGTCGTGCAGGTGTTCGCGCGCATGGGCATCCAGCGACGCTGGCGCGCCTGGCTGACGGCGAGCGTGCTGACACGGTGGCTCAAGAACGGGCGCTACTATCAGCTCAACCTTGTCGGCGGCGACCACAAGAATCCCGAATACCGGATCGCGGAGGATTTGCGGATTGCGACCGACTCCCCCGTCGACTTCCTCGCCGGCGTGACGTCGGCGCTGCTGTCGGCCGCGACCTTCATCGTCGTGCTCTGGACCATCGGCGGGGCACTTACCGTCACGCTCGGCGGTTCGTCGGTGACCATTCCCGGCTTCCTCGTGATCGCCGCGATGCTGTACGCCGCGATCGCATCCGGATCGATCGTGGTGATCGGCCGGCGCTTCGTGCAGGTCTCCGAGGGCAAGAACCAGGCCGAAGCCGAGTTCCGCTACACCCTGACGCGCGTGCGCGAGAACGGCGAGAGCATCGCCCTGCTCGGCGGCGAGGAGGAGGAGCGCGACGGCATCGATCGCAACTTCACGAGCGTGCTGCGGCAATGGGCGCGCCTTGCCGGCCAGCACATGCGCACCACGCTGGTGTCGCAAGGATCGAGCCTCGTTGCGCCGGTCGTGCCGCTTCTGCTCTGCGCGCCAAAGTTCCTCGACGGCAGCATGACGCTGGGCCAGGTGATGCAGGCCGCGTCCGCCTTCACGATCGTGCAGAGCGCGTTCGGCTGGCTGGTCGACAATTATCCGCGGCTCGCCGACTGGAATGCCTGTGCGCGGCGCATCGCCTCGCTGATGATGTCGCTGGACGGCCTCGAGCGCGCCGAGCAGGGCGACGGCCTCGGCCGCATCAAGCGCGGCGAAACCAGCAACGAGGCCATGCTGGAGCTGAAGGATCTCTCGGTCACCCTCGACGACGGCACCGCCGTGGTCGGCGAGACCGAGGTGGTGATCGAGCCCGGCGAGCGGCTGCTGGTCGCCGGCGAATCCGGCACCGGCAAGAGCACGCTGGTGCGCGCCATCGCCGGGCTGTGGCCGTGGGGAGGCGGCAGCGTGAATTTCCATCCCGACCGCCGGCTGTTCATGCTGCCGCAGCGGCCCTATGTGCCCTCTGGCTCCTTGCGGCGGGCGGTCGCCTATCCCGGCGCGGCCGACCACTGGACTTTGGACGAGATCGGCGCAGCCCTGCACAAGGTCGGCCTCGATCATCTCAAGGAGAAGATCGAGGAGGAGGCACCGTGGGACCAGACCTTGTCGGGCGGCGAGAAGCAGCGCCTCGCCTTTGCGCGGCTGCTCCTGCACAACCCCGACATCGTCGTGCTCGATGAGGCGACCTCGGCGCTCGACGAGAAGAGCCAGGACAAGATGATGCAGATGATCACCGAGGCGCTGCCGAAGGCGACCATCGTCAGCGTCGCGCATCGCGCCGAGCTGGAGGCTTTCCACAGCCGCAAGATCGTGCTGGAGCGGCGCAAGGGCGGCGCCAAGCTCGTCAGCGACATCGACCTGATTCCGCGCAAGGGCCGGCGCCGGCTGCTGGGGCGGTTCTTGCGGCAGCGCAAGAAGGCGGCGTGAGGTTCGCGGCGTGTAGCCCGGATGGAGCGTAGCGCAATCCGGGAAGGTCCATCCGCGCGGCAAGAATCCCGGATTACGCTGCGCTCCATCCGGGCTACCGGACTGTGATCGAGCGTTGGAGTCCTCGGTAAAACCGGTTATGCATGCGCCGCCTGCAACGAGGATCTGCTGCTTGACGTCCGACAATGCCCCTTCGCCCGCGCCGTTCGGTGCGTTTGCGCCCAATGCGGCGCAGGCTGCGATCATCCGCCTCGCTCAACGGTCGGGACTGAAGCGCGGCGCGTTCCGGCCGTGGATGTCGCGGCTGGTCAACCTGCTGCGCAGCGGCCCGGTCGACGTCCAATATCAGGGCGCCTCGTTCCGCTTCCATCACCAGGGCAGCGCGACCGAGCGCGGCGCGCTGTTCAATCCCGACTACAATCTCGACGAGCTCGACTTCCTGCGCCAGCACACCCCTGCGGGCGGCACGTTCGTCGATGTCGGCGCCAATGTCGGCACCTTTGCGCTGGTGATGGCGCGGCAGGTCGGGCCATCCGGACAAGTGGTGGCGATCGAGCCGCATCCGCTGACCTTCGGACGGCTCTCGTTCAACCACGCCGCATCGAAGACGCCGCAGGTGCGCCTGGTGCAGGCCGCCGCGGGCGAGCGCGACGGCGAGCTGATGATCGAGAGCGGCGGCGGCAACCTCGGCGCCACCCACGTCGTCACCGGCACGGCCAGTGCCGAGGCCATCAAGGTGCCGTCGCTGCGCCTGGTGCGCATTCTGGAGGAGGCCGGCGTCGGCCAAGTCGATTCGCTCAAGATCGACGTCGAGGGCTTTGAGGACCGCGTGCTGATCGGCTTCTTCCGCGACGCGCCGCAATCGCTCTGGCCACGTGCGGTGGTGATCGAGCATCTGTCACAAAACGAATGGCAGCAGGATTGTATTGCCGACATGGTCGGGCGCGGCTTTACGATCGCACGCAAGACACGAAGCAATACGTTTTTGTCCCGCTGACGGGTACGAACAAGGGAGGTTGCGATGATCGATCATCTGGGATTCTCCGTCTCCGACTATGAGCGCGCCAAAGCGTTCTATGCGAAGGCACTGGCGCCGCTCGGCTACAGCCTGATCATGGAGGTCACTGCCGAGCAGACCGGACACGCTGCGGCTGCAGGCTTCGGTGCCGACGGCAAGCCCGATTTCTGGATCGGGGACGAAGGCGCGATGAACAAGCCGGTGCATGTCGCCATCCGCGCCAATGACCGCGCCACCGTCGATGCGTTCTACAAGACGGCGATGGCGGCCGGCGGCCGCGACAACGGCCCGCCCGGCATCCGCCCGCATTATCACGCGAACTATTACGGCGCCTTCGTGCTCGACCCCGACGGCCACAACATCGAAGCGGTCTGCCACACGCCGGAATAATCCGGTCTCGAAGCGATGTGACGCGGAACATCGGTGCTGCACCTTCGTTGTTGTTCTCTGACAACGATCCCGATGATGCCGATGCCGATTGAACCGCCCGAGATTCCGCCGTCGACGCCCGGTACGCCGACTGAGCCGCCGCCCGGAATCCCGCCCGGCAATCCGCAGCCCGAAATCACGCCGCCGGTGCGCGAGCCCGGCTCGCCGCCGCGGCCCGACGAATTGCCGGGCCGCATGCCTGAGGAGATCCCATCGCGCGGACCGAACGGGCCGCTCACGCCCAATCCTGCGACGGATGCGATTCCGCTGCGCGATCACGCGTGAAGCAGCGAAGCAATGTCAGGCGATTGCCACCAGCGTCTGAATGCGCAATGAACGTTGCCATAGTGAGATGATTTGCGTGCAGAAATAAATCGGGTCGCAGTTGCATCGCCCGCCACAATGCGGCCTAACGCTTAGCCGTTCATCCCGACACTTCGACAAAGAACCTTCCGGGGAAGTTCACCACATGACCAACCTTCGTTTCGTGCTGCTTGCGACGACGGCTCTGACCGCGATGCAATTGGCCAACACCGCATCGCATGCGCAAGACGCTGCGCCGTTCGTCGTCGCTCAGGCCCAGCCGCAGGACGCGGGCCCTGACGGAAGACCGAAGCAGCCGCCGAAGGGACCGCCAGGCGCGGCGCCGCCTGCAGCACCCGCACGCCCCGCGGCTCCGCCGCCGGCGGCTGCACCGCCCCAGCCGCCTGCAGCTCCTCCGCCGGCCGCAGCACCGCCGCGCCCGGCAGCGCCGCCACCGCCTCCGCCTCCC
>NZ_JADYVF010000019.1:0-102941 GCF_020193625.1 Bradyrhizobium sp. IC3123
GTCCCAGCTCGTTTTTCGATCCGGAAAAACCTCCAGGCTGGGGCCGATGTGGTCTACTCCGGGCGTAAGCCGCCCCATCAGTACCAGCCCATCTTGAAACAGAGACCAAGCCAACCAGCGAGCGCGACTAGAGCGGCAATGTTGATGTACTTCTGAGCGTCTTGCATCATTGCACCGCAATCAAAGGCGCCCCGCAATTCGGAGCAACGGTGATTTGCCACTACCCGTTCCCGCCTCTCTGCCCTTGACCAGATCAACAAGGTTCCGGTTTCTGGCGCTCGGTTCATCGCGGGAGCTCGGGGTTTCTCCACCTTATGTGCTTTGGCGTGTTCTTCTCGACCTGCGGGACCATGCGGGCGGGATCGGGACCGCCCGGAACGCCCCTGGGACCGAGCAGCTCACGCGTAATGTCATCCTCGGTTCTTTCCGGCTCGACGCCGTTGATGGGCCGCTGTCGCACGGGAGCGACCTCCTGATGCCCACGGCAAGCTCAGGTCACCTCAGGCTTGAAGGTCTGCGGCTGCTGCTCTGGCGGCGGCATTTGAAAAGGAATGGGGAACGGCGTGCGCGCGAGGCTTACCAGCGCCGCCCGTTCCTCGGAGAGACGGCTTTCGATGTACTCGCGCTCCAGATCGGAAAGGCGGGTCTTGAGCAGCCGGTGGTAGCGGTGAATGCTATTGCGGTGGGTGCGCAAGCGGGCGAGCTTTTCTTCCAGAGTCATCATCGTCGTCCTCGACGGTTACAAGCAATCCTTTCCAAAAGAGGTCGGAGGAGCCCTCCGGCGTGAGACTTAGAGAGGCTTGATCTTGTTTCAAGATGGATCAGAAGATTGGACCAATTGCCTCAACCTCAAGCCAGCGTTCTGTACGCTCCGTGCTCCCCAGCGCGGGGCCGGATCATGGCAACCGAAAATCCGCCATGTGCTCTTTCATCGTCCCGTTGAATGTCCGCTTGTGGCCCTTCTGCGAAGTTGCGCCTTGGCGGTCGGAAGTCCGCTCGTTGAGCCAGAGCGGACCAGAGTTGCTCAACCTGAGTTCTTCGCATTGTGACCCGTTGCGGACCTCCCCGAGAGTCGGCATTGTCATCCGATGTTCAACGAGCTGCCTGCCCATATGCGTACATGGTCGCTCTCATTGGCGATCTATTGCATGACGTGCACCGGCGCGACCGCCTGCGCCACCTTGGTAGGACGGAGCATCATGTTCGAGCAGGTCCCGACCGACATCGATGCATCCGAGATCATCGAAGCAACCATCCATGACCGCACGCAGGTCAGCGACGCGCGAGGTTTGCAAGGGGAGCTGTTGAGCGCACGCGTTGATCGTGTGATCAAGGGATCAATCAAGACAGACACCGTGAAGATACTTCTGCATCGAGGCTGTCCCCGCGCCAGCGGGGGGCGGGGCATTATTCTCGGCTATCTGCAGGACGACCCGTTGCTCGGTCTTGTGCTCATACCGAAGGACCACATGGTCCGCTGATGGCCAGATAGCGAAGTTCGGTTTGGCTCAGATATGGTCTGCTGATCGGGGCACACGGGAAGTGTCACGGCGCCATCCAAACCGGCGCTTTTGACCCATAACGGACAATCGATGAGCATCTCGTCGAGAGTCGGCACTCGACCCTCGGTGGGCTAGTTTCATTCTAGCAGCGGCTTAAGCTCCATTTCCGCCGCCGCCCATCCCCGGCAGATCGCTGCCACCGTTGTCTGTCCGATCTCGTGACGTCTTTGTGCCCTGCCGAACCGCAAAGCTAATAAACCCGACAAGGAGTATGAGGACGAGGAGTGGTCCTATCCAATTTGGCATCAGCTTCTCCCGTTAGACCGCCTCAGTTGGCGACCTCTTTCATATCATCCTAAGCGTGCAATGTTGCCTGTTGGCCCATCTGCGAAGTTGCGCCGCATGTGCCGGAGGTCCGCTCACCCTTCCTCAACGGACGCCGCGCGGTAGCATAGGGCGCTAGGCTCCGTCGCTTTTTGGCACTCACAACGGATTGACTGCCAACCCGATGGAGAACAGGCTGTTTTAAGTCATGATCCGACACCTGCCTTCAATGTTAACGCGAGAAGAACGTCTTAAACGGAGCAAGGAAGCCGCGCTCGCGCTTCTGAGCGCCGGTCGTATGCGTGAAGCGGTTTCGTCGATAATGACGGATATCCTCGATGGCCCAAGCAGCGCATTGCCTCATGAAGTCCATGCTTTCGGCATCTGTGCTGCCGCCGCTGGCGACACAAACGCGGTGCGAGAATACATCGAAGGCTTTATCTGATATCTCTCAGCTCTATGTCCGCCTTTGGCCCACCGCTGACTTCGCCTCTTAGGCTCGCAGCGTCCGCTTCCGAGGGCTGAGGGGAAACCGTCGCCGGAGCCGCCGAGGGCAGCCTTTGCCCCAAAGCCGACCTGCCGCAATGGAATGAATGCAGACGACAAGGAGCTGCCGGAGCCAACACGGCCTTACTCGAACGTACCCGGCTAGGCTTTCCTGCCTGACGACGGATCACCGGTCGGACGTCAGCGACTGGGGTCCGGACGGAGTACATCAGTCCTGATTCAAGCCGGTCCGAGTGTCAGCGGTGGCGTCCGCTGGGCGTCGACTCGCCGGACAGCCGACCCTCACGTACCAAAGCCTCGCTTCGTACCCCGCTGTGCCTTGAAACCTTGCATCTCAAGCTGCAGAATTGCCAGGCACCCCAAAGGCTGACGATGGATGCCGCTGCGGCAGGAACAACGGGTTGAGCGGCACCTTGCCGCGATTTTTGCGGCGGACGTCGCGGGCTACTCGCGATTGGTAGGCCTGGACGAACTTGGCACCTTGAAAAGCCTCGCCAGCGCGCGTGAGGTCATGGACACTCTCATTGAGGAGCATGGGGGCCGGATTGCCAACACTGCGGGTGACAGCGTCCTGGCGGAGTTCCCGAGCGCGGTCGATGCCGTTCAATGCGGCGTTGCGGTCCAAGGTCGACTGCTAGAAATGGGACGAGAGATCGCTCGAGACCGGCGTGTCCAGTTCCGGATCGGTATTCACGTGGGGGATGTCGTAGCGCGCGGGCGAGATCTGCTTGGAGATGGGGTCAATGTCGGCGCGCGGCTCCAAGAAGTCGCCGAGCCAGGGGGCGTGTGCATCTCGGGCGCCGTCTACGAGCAGGTCCACAAGGCGCTCCCATTCTCTTTCAAGAATCTGGGTCTTAAAAAACTCAAGAACATCGACCGAGCGGTCCAGGCCTACGCTGTTTCGAGCGAGAGCCTGGGCTCGGCGCGGACGGGCTTCGCCGACCCGACCGCGCACGATGGCGCATCGCAGCGGGCGCGAAGCATTGCCCTTGCTGCGATCGCCGTCGCTTCCCTGGTGCTTGCGAGCGCGGGCGGAGCCGTGTGGTGGATGGGGGCCCAGCAGCGAGGCGGGGTGCAGAACGCGGGCGACAGCACCCCGGTGCGGTCCGACAAACCCTCAGTTGCCGTGCTGCCGTTCTCCAATCTCAGCGACGACAAAGCCCAAGAATACTTCTCGGATGGGATTACCGATGATGTGATCAACGAGCTTTCCAAAGTGGCCGGGCTCTTCGTCGTCGCCCGCAACTCCACCTTTACCTTCAAGAACACTGCCGTGGACGTGCGAAAGGCCGCTGCGGATCTCGGGGTCCGCTACGTGGTGGAAGGCAGCGTGCGCCGAGCCGCGGACCGGATTCGCATCAACGTTCGACTGGTCGATGCGGCGAGCGGCGGGCAGCTCTGGGCAGATCGCTACGAGGGCGCGATGGGAGATGTTTTCGGGCTGCAAGACGAAATCGCCGGCAAGATCACGCGAACATTGGCGGTTCAGTTGACATCCAAGGAGCAGGGGCAAATCGCCACCAAGCGCACCGAAAACCCGGTGGCCTACGACGAATTCCTGAAGGGTTGGAACAGGTACCTTCAGCAGAATCCGAAGGCCGCGCGCGAGGCGATCGGCCACTTCGAGCGAGCGATCGAAATCGAGCCGAATTACTCTCGTGCTTTTGCTGCGCTCGCGGCCACATACTGGCAGATTGCAAGGAGACAATGGCAGGAAGAGAGGTTCGGGCTAAGATCGGTGCACGATGCGCGCTTGAAGGCTGAAGAGTACATCACAAAAGCACAACAGTCTCCGATTTCCCTCAATCATCAGGTCGCTTCGGCCATTCTGTCTCAGCAAGGAATGCACGAGAAGGCGATCAAAGAGGGAGAGCGAGCAATCAGCATGGATCCCAACGACGCGAACGCCTACGTCGCGCTCGCTGGAGCGTTGAGCTTAGCCGGTCAGCCGGCCAAGGCTCTTGAGCTCGTCCTCCATGGCATGCGGCTCAATCCATTCTCCCCACCTTCTTACTTTTATGAACTCGGATTGGCCCAATTCGGGTTGGAGCAATTTCAAAGTGCAGCGGCAAGCTTGGAGCGGGCTATCGCTCTCAATTCAGACGACCGATGGGCTTATCGTGTACTTCTCGCCGCCTACGGCCATTTGGGCCGGAAAGCGGACGCTGAACGGATCTTTTCGTTGGCCGAGAAGAATCGACAGGGACTAGACCCACTCTCTATTCGAGGAACTGCTTTCTGGTATCCCTTCAAGGATTCAGCGGATTGGGAACGCATGGCGACGGGCCTCAGACTCGCCAACGTGCCCGATTAGCGGCCTCAAAATCTCATTACCTGACCTGGGGCGACGTCCAAGACCTGGACACTAGTAGATCCTAAAGCTTTCTTGAATTCGGCCGGGGTTCGGTTCAGCACCGGAAAGGTGCCGTAGTGTATTGGTATCACCGCTTTCGGCTTGATCAGCTCCCGAACCGCGTAAGCGGCTTCGTCAGGCCCCATGGTGAAAAAGCCCCCGATGCACACCAGCGCGAGGTCCGGGTTGTGGAGCTCCCGAATGAGCGCCATGTCGCCAAAGGCGCTGGTGTCGCCCGTGTGGTAGACCTTGAAGCCGTTCTCCATCTCAATCACGTAGCCAACGGAAACTCCGGCCCCTCCGCCTTGCCGGATGGATGCTGACTGGTCAGGGTTCCTTATGCCGAGAATATTGTAGTCGAGCGACGAGCTGTGATCGGCCGGCACCATATGGATCTTGACGCCCCGGCCGAGCGGCTCGGCCATGCCGCCCCTATTCATGGCAATGACGTTGTTCTCTTCAAGGAGACCCAGCGCGACAAGATTTCGTCCGAATTCGTAATTGGCAAGAACCTTGGCGCCCGTCAGACGTGCCAGATCGAGGAGATCGGAAATATGATCCTGGTGGCCGTGCGTCACTAGGATCAGGTCCACTTTTCCAATCGCCTTCAAGTCCCGGTACTCAGGCGGCGTCTTCGGGTTTCTGGTGAGGAAGGGATCAATCACTATCACTTTGCCGGCGACACTAGTGATGCGGGTCGTTGCGTGCCCAAGCCAAAGCACTTCCACCGGTTGGGCTGCGGGATAGCCCGGGACGATCACGAGAAAGAAGCTCACAAAGAGAGCCCACTTGGCTTTCATTGGAAACTCCGAACAACCGCTTCTGCTTTCGTGATTACTCTATCACGGTATTCGACGGAGTCGCACGCGATCCGACTGAGAGCCCCGCGGAACTTGGAACCATGTTCAGACGATCTAATTGGAACGTTGTCCATCTCAGCTGAGGACCAGCAGCTGGTAAGCATCTTGATGAGGAGGGAGCCAAAAATGGACGACGAACGAAAATCATCAAAAGCGGGGAAACGGGCCGCTGAAGGCTTGCGCGAAGCAGCTTCCAAGGAGGAAGAAAAAACCGAGAGCAAGATGGGGCAGGATCTAGCTAAGGGCGCTGATCGTTTCGAAGAGCGCTCGAAAAGCTCTGATGGAAGAAGCGCAGGCGAGAAACAAAAAGACTGAATCCACCAGCAGACCCGTCCCGGCTTTCCGGCTTTCTGACAGAACGCACCCTCAAACGACTGCGCGGCATCTGCCTGCGCTGGCTATTCGTGCCAAGGAAAGGGGCGGCTCGCGCGTGAAGCGCGCTTATGACCCCACGGCAGACGTTAGGCTGTTCCCGTTGGCAAGTTGCTCAAGGGGCCGTGCTGCTGCCTAAAGCACGGCGACATCGCGAACGCAATCGGCGGACGCTTGCGCGAGCCGCGCTCAGCATTCGACCCTTCAAGGTGAAGTCTACCGTTGGCAGGTGCCACCGCGGCAATGCGACGAATAGTGCCTTCGGTACTCGGCTCCGGGACCGAACCGCAGCGCGAGCCAGTCCTGACGGAGGATGGTCTCACTAGGGGGCGGTCGCAGACAACAGCGTTGAGGGACATTAGTTCGCGTCAGCTTTGGCTCCGCAGCGATTTTCACGATGCACCAAAGCGCGATGCGATTAGGATGAATCGTCATCGCGCTTTAGGTTATTGTTTGAGTATGATCTTATCGGAAAACCGCTACGCACTTTTCCGGATCATGCTCTAACGCACAGAGGCGTCGAATGCCGTCACCCGTTCAAGGCTGTAACAGCGAAAGGAGGCGTTGTCGGTCCTGATCAAGAACACGCTGGGCTCTGCGCAATGTGTCCAACTCTATTTCAGCGGTAGCGGTATCCTTTCCTTCCCGCTTCAACTGAAGGATCGCTCTCTCTTGCTCTGCAAGGCGTCGTTCTCCTTCAACTACATCGCGCTCGACCTGCCTCAACGCATCATAGACGAAGGTCTTGTCCATCAGTGTGCTCAGCTGGCGCCGCCAATCTCTTCTTTTTCGATCAATCTCAGCTCCGTCTCAACGTTCCCGCTCGCCACCGCTTTTCGCCGAAGCCAATCTCATGCGCCGGGCAGATTAAAGCTGCTTGTGCCCGCAGAGCACTGCGCTGGCGCCGGGCTGGTTCCTTGTCTGGCGATTCTTCAGAGCCGCCTCATCGATCCAGGTACCGCTTGGTCCCTCGGTGCCATTGCGAGAGAGAGCAGCCGCACGCGCTCGTTGTCACGCATGCCAGCATTCGGTCATCGTCTTGGATCCAGTCAGGCCCCGAGGAGGCTTGCTTGCCGGCTGTCGCCAGCCACAGCTTGTGTCCCTCGCATGCTCGGGCAGATAGATAGCTCGCCGTGAAGAAACTAATTCCCCAGCGGACTGCATCGTTCAAGTCCTGGCGCAATTAAATTTAATATAATACGCCATTTTAAATGAATTAAATGTTGGACGATATTTAAATTTGGATTAGAATGAGGGCCGCTTGGCGCCGGATGAACGCGTCAAGGACCTCCTAGAAGCGGCCCCATCATCCCGCCCTGTCGCCCCGTTCCAAGGATGTAAGGGCCGCTTCTAGGGCAAATTGTGAGGCAAATCATGCACCTGTCATTAGGTGATTTGTTTCTCATCTCCGCGGCAACGGCTACGCTCCTCATGATTGAGATCAGAGTCTTGATGATCGTGGGTCTGATCTGAGCCAGTGAAGAAGAGCGTAGGGACTGTTCTGAGGACCACCTACATATCACGTCTCGTTGTAAGCGTGTTCGGCCTCGATCGCGCGGAGCAGGGCGGCAAGGCTGGGATATTCCGCGCCATTGCGGGCGTAGCAATTGACGTGCTCGGCATAGCGGGCCGATCCGTCGGGCTTGCCCTGCAAGTGAACAGCAGCACGGCACTGTTGGCGGAGCTCCGGCTCGTTGCTTTCCGGAAAGCATCCGGAACGGAGACGTTCCTATTATAAAGCGAGGAGATTTTCGTCGGGGGCGAGCAGCTTCACGTAAGTGCCGCTTTCGTGAAGCATCAGCTAGATTAGCCGTTCTCGACCGTATAAGGCGAATGCTGGCGCCACACTCTGTGGCGCTGACCTTTCGTTGGTAAAAGTAGCACTCCGCTTGGCTCTGACGTAGATCGGCTCCGAGGCCGGACCGCAGCGCGAGCCAGTCCTGACGGGACGGTCTCACCGAGGGGGCGGTCGCAGAACAGCTACCGCCGGCGCGCCACCGCGACGCCAAACAGAAAGGCGACGAACAGGCTGGCAAGCGGTGCTTCGCGCGTGATCGCGGAAACCGTCGCGAGTGCCCCGCCGGGCTTGCGCGATTCCTCGACTGCGGAGGTGAGGCGATCGACCGCTGCGTGCAGGCCTCCGGCGACTTCACCAATGGTGCGGGAGACGTCCGCGGCCGTATCGATGGCACGCTCGGCCATGCCGGGCTGGGACGAGGATTCCGGTATCTCCGTGCTCAAGGACGCGACCTCCTGGCGTGATGATCGAAGCCGGCACCTTTGGCTATCCGCGCGAGCGCTCGTTTTGAACAGCGGGTCTGGTGACCTTTGGCTATCCGCGACAGGCGCCGTGATTGACGGCGGGTGCCGGCCTTGGATGAGCAATTCAGCGCAGGGGATTTTGTTCCGGATGATATGCCGGCGGCTTGCGCGCTCCCCGGGAAACGACGGGCGCGAATCTCTGTTAGGCTGGGTGAACCTTGCTGACGTCAGGAGACAGCCGTGACCGACCGGACCATGACGGATCGAGCCCGGCACATCGCCTTGCTCGGCGCTCCCATCGACATGGGGGCTTCGCAGCGCGGCACCTTGATGGGGCCCGCGGCGCTGCGCACCGCCGGCCTTGCGACATTGCTGGAAAGCCTTGATTTCGAGGTCGTCGATTATGGCGATCTGTCCATAGCCGACGTCCGGGACCTCACCGACAGGCCGCCCGAACAGGCCAATCATTACCGCGAGATCCAGCGCTGGACGCGCGTTCTGAGCCGCAGAGGCTACGAGATCGCGACATCAGGTGCGCTGCCGATCTTTCTCGGCGGCGATCACACGTTGTCGATGGGGTCGGTCAATGCCATGGCGCGGCATTGGCAGGAGCGCGGCCGCGAACTGTTCGTGCTCTGGCTCGACGCCCATGCCGACTACAACACGCCGGAGACGACGATCACCGCGAACATGCACGGCATGTCAGCCGCGTTCCTGTGCGGCGAGCCCGGGCTCGACGGCCTGCTCGGCGACGATCCACGCGCCCCGATCGGCCCGGACAAGCTCGATCTGTTCGGTGCGCGTTCGATCGACAAGCTCGAGAAAGAGCTGATGCGCACGCGCCGGATCAGGATCGTCGACATGCGCCAGATCGACGAGTTCGGTGTCGCCGTCCTGATCCGCCGCGTCATCGAACGGGTCAAGGCGAGCAATGGCGTGCTGCATGTCAGCTTCGACGTCGATTTTCTCGATCCTTCCGTGGCGCCGGGCGTCGGCACCACCGTGCCGGGTGGCGCCACCTATCGCGAGGCGCATCTGATCATGGAGCTGCTGCACGATTCCGGCGTCGTCGGATCGGTCGACATCGTCGAGCTCAATCCGTTCCTGGACGAACGCGGTCGGACCGCGCGCACGGCGGTCGAATTGATCGGCAGCCTGTTCGGTCAGCAGATCACCGACCGGCCGACGCCGAGCAATGCCATCGCACCAGGCGAGTGATGGCCGCTGGCCTGCAAGCGAAAGGCCGCGCCCATGTCGAGCGCGGCTCTCGTGGCGCCTGATCGGCTGCTCTCACCAATGGCGGTGGTGCCGATGCCAGTGGTGCCGAACGACCGGATAGGACCCGCCGTAATAGGCGTAGGCGGGGCGCACGACGCGGCGATAGCGATAGCCGTAGGATACAGGCGCCGTGTAGTAAGTCGTGGTGTAGCCACCGCCCCATCGATAGGGTTCGTCGTATCCGTAGTCGTAGGCGTAGGGGCCGCCGTAGTAACCGGCACTATAATAGCGGGGACCGCCATAGTAGCCATAGCCGGGTCCCCAGCCGTAGGCGGAGGAGGCAAGGCCACCGATGACGGCGCCTGCGACCAGGCCGCCGGCGATGCCAGGTCCCCAACCTCGCCAATGGGCTTCGGCGGGAGACGTTGCTGCGATCGAGCTCAGGCCCAGAGCGCCGGCCATCAGGGCTGACATTGCAATCTTCTTCATCAACATACCTCTCACATCACATTGCCCTAGGGAATAACGGGAAGAATAAGCAATGGTTGCTGCTGGCCGGTGGCGAGAGCCAATGGGTGCTCGGCGTCGGGACGGCGTCACCGAGAATTCGGGCCTGGACTGCGACGCCTGCAGTTCCCATCAGTTCGACCAAATGCCTCCAAGAGGTTCGGGACTGCCCCGAGCGGCGCGCGGCGCGCCGAGAAAGAATCCGATCAAATCGCCCCTGAATCATTAAATGGTCGAACACCGGGAAAAACCGGAAACTTTGGAGCGTGTCCTTAAGTTGGGACGCCACGAGGTTCGGATTTCCGGAGAGCAGGCATGGACGACGACATGGTCTTGAAGAACGCCGCGGACACCGCCTGGACGGTGTACCGGGCGCGGCACCCCGAGGTCGCCGCGCACGACACAAGGCGCTGTCTGCTGGAACGCCATCTGCAGAGGAGGTGGGAAGAGCACCCAAGCGATACCGAAGAGCTCGCCTCTTTCGGAATAGCCTATCTGCACCGCCTTCCCAGGGATGAATGTTGACGTGCATGAAGATGCTCGTTGTCCGCGTGGCCCGCACGAGCACGAGGCCGAGTTGGACCCTGCTTGCGATTTCATGTCTCATCTCGGCGACCATCGTGACGGTTTTGCGCGTCGTGTGCGAGGGATAGAGCTTGCGCCCCGAGTGCCCGAGCCGGAACTCCACCCAGCAACCCCGTCGCCTCGCGCGAGGCCACGACCGGCGCGGCATCGCCCAACGCTACGAGCCGCAACAGTAGGGGAACCGGAGGGGGCTCGACCGAATTAACCTGCGATAGGAAAATTTCGGACCCTTCGATGGCAAACGGTCGCTTCGCGTACTCCATGTCCAGAGCCCTGCGTCACCCCGGCGTGATGGCGTTGATCGTGGCGGGCGTGACGATTGCGGCCATGCTGATCGTCGACCACGGCCCGTGGAGCCGGGCCAAGACACAGCCGGCCCACGTCGCGATGTACGCGACCACGGGTGAAGCGGCACGGGCCGCTGGCGCCTTGGTGCTCCCGACCGATCCGAAATCGCCGATCGAGCCGCAGCGGCCGAAGACGTCTCCAACCGTCAATCCCGTGACGCCGTAAAGCGCGATGAATCGTCATCGCGCTTTAGGTTATCGTTTGAGCATGATCTTTTCGGAAAACCGCTAGACACTTTTCCGGATCATGCTTTAGCCTCTCAGCTCTTGCGGCCGTAGTTGAGGAGCCCGCCACTCGTCTTCGGCGGATGAGCCCGCAAGGCGTCCTCGTTCGGCTCGGTGCCCCAGCCGGGCCGGTTCGGGATGATGAGATGGCCGTTCTCGATCTCCGGCTCGTGCGTGAACAGCTCGCGATCCCAGGACAGACGATCGATGTCGATCTCCATGATGCGCAGGTTCGGCACCGCGGCGCAGAAATGCGCGTTCATCATCGAGCAGAGATGGCCGTAGAAATTGTGCGGGGCGACGTTGACCTCGAAGGCTTCGGCCGCCGCGGCGATCTTCATCGACTGCCAGACGCCGTTCCAGGGCGTGTCGATGATCGCGACATCCATGGCCTGCGCGTGGAAGTAGGGCAGGAATTCACGCAAGGAGAGCAGCGTCTCGCATGACGAGATCGGGTGCGGGCTTTGCTTGCGTATGTAGGCGAGCGCTTCCGGATTGAAGCTGTCGATCTCGACCCAGAACATGTCGAGGTCGGCGATGGTGCGCAGGATCTTCAAGTAGCCTTCGGTCTTGGCGTTGAAGTTGCAGTCGAGCAGGATGTCGACGTCGGGGCCCGCGCCGTCGCGGATCGCTTCCAGATGCATATGCAGGTCGCGCAGGATCTTGCGGTCGACGTTGATCTCGGGCGCGAAGGGCGAGCCGAATCCGGGACGCCAGCCGGTCGGCTTGCCCTCGTCATAGGAAAAGATGTTGGTCTTGAGCGCGGTGAACTTCTTCTCGCGCACCTCGCGCCCCATCGCCTTGACGCCGTCGAGAGTTTCGATCGCCGGCTTGTACCAGGACGGGTGGTTGATGCGCCACGTGGCGCAATGCGACCAGTAGACCCTGACGCGGTCGCGGATCTTGCCGCCGAGCAGCTCATAGCAGGGGACGCCGAGCGATTTCGCCTTGGCATCGAGCAGCGCATTCTCGATCGCCCCGAGCGCTTGCGCCACCACGCCGCCGGCCGCAGGACGCGTCGCCGCGAACAATTCGGCAAAGATGCGCTCGTGCTGGAAGACGTTCTGCCCGACGACACGCGCCGAGAGGCGCTGGATCGCCGCACCGACGCCGGGCGAGCCAAAGCCTTCGTCGAATTCGCTCCAGCCGACGATGCCGTCCTCGGTCGTCAGCTTGACGAAATGATAGTTTCTCCAGCCGGCATCGCAGGCGAGGATCTCGAGGCTCGTTGCTTTTGAAGATTTGGTCATGTCGCTCCCTACTCGCCCGGCCGGGCTTTTCTTATAGCCCGATCTTGAGCCGGGCCCGGACCGCATTGTTAAGCCAAGCGCGGGGCGGCGGGAAGATGCAGAGATGCGGCGCGGCAGCGCGTCCGAAGCAGGCCTTGCGTCAGCCGATCACCGACGAGCCGAGCAAAGCGAGAACGGCGAGCGCCATGACTGCGGTGCCGAGCCAGCCCAGCGCGATCAGCCAGGAGCGAGCCCTGAAGCGGCCCATGATGGTGCGGTTCGAGACGATCAGCATCATCATCGCCATGATGGGGACGGCGACGATGCCGTTGAGCACCGCGCTCCACACCAGCATGTTGATCGAGTCGATGCCGGTGAAGCCGAGGCCGAAGCCGATGAGGGTTGCCGCGGCGATGATGGTGTAGAAGCCGGCCGCCTCGTCCGGCTTGGCCTCCAGCGTGGCGCGCCAGCCGAAGATCTCGGCAACGCCATAGGCCGCCGAGCCCGCCAGCACGGGAATGGCGAGCAGGCCCGTGCCGATGATGCCGGTCGCGAACAGGGCGAAGGTGAAATCGCCGGCCAGCGGCCGCAGCGCTTCTGCCGCTTCCGTCGCCGAGCCGATATTGGTGACGCCGTTGGCGTGCAGAACCGATGCGGTGGTCAGGATGATGAAGAAGGCGATGCCGTTCGAGAGCAGCATGCCGGAGATGGTGTCCGTCTTGATGCGGTCGAGCTCGTGATCGCCGCCGCGCTTGAGCTGGCGAAGCGGCTTGTCGCGCTCGCCCTGGTTCATCTCCTCGACCTCCTGCGAGGCCTGCCAGAAGAACAGATAGGGGCTGATGGTGGTGCCGAGCACGGCGACCACCATCAGGAGATAATCGGCGCTGACATTCGGCTTCGGCCAGACCGCGGCGAGCAGCGCTGTGCTCCAGGGAATCTGCACCGTGAAGGCGGTCGCGACATAGGCGAACAGCGCCAGCGTGAGGAATTTCAGCACCGGCGAATAGCGGCGATAGGGCACGAACACCTGCAGCAGGGTCGAGCCGGCCGCGAAGATCAGCGCGTGCTCGTGGTTGAGGCCGCCGATGACGAGCGAGAGCGCCTCGGCCATCGCGGCGATGTCGGCGGCGATGTTGAACGTGTTCGCGGCGACCAGCATGGAGACCAGCGCCAGCACCGCCCAGCGCGGCGCGACGCGCATGACGTTGGCGGCGAGCCCCTTGCCGGTGACGCGGCCGATCTGCGCGCTGACGAGCTGGATCGCGATCATGAACGGCGTGGTCAGAAACACGGTCCACAACAGACCGAAGCCGAATTGGGCGCCGGCCTGCGAATAGGTGGCGATGCCCGACGGGTCGTCGTCGGCAGCTCCGGTGATGAGGCCGGGCCCCAGCCGTTGCAACAGCGTCGGCGCGGATTTCGTCGGGGTGAGGGCGCTGTCGCTCATCAACGGGCTCGAACGGGTGCGGGACGTCGTCTTTAGCAAATGCGAATCGACTGCCATAAGTTCCCGCTGCCGAAGCGGGCGGCTGATTTCCGAAAAGGCTAAGTCGAGTTTGCTCCGTCGGGCAAAACAGGGCTATATTGCCATCATCGGCCTACCTGATGCTGACGAACATGCCCCAGGCCGCGGCCAGCGCCGCGCCGGTGAAGAGAACCACCGGGTTGTCGCAGAACGTGCCGCCATACCTGCACACGTCCGCGCCGAATTGGCCGAGCTCATGACGGCTCGCGGAATAGAACAGTCCCGACAGCACCAGCAATGCAGCGGCGACGTAATACATCGAAGGTCTCTCCGGCTTGCCCCGTCCAGGCGACATGTCCCAGCATGAGGCGAAGAGATTTCACTTCGGCCAATCCGCTTTGCGGCATTTGAGATAAAGTTTGACCCGTCGGGCAAAACACCGGCAAGATGGCACAATCGACCGTGCCGGCGTGATGACCGGTCGTCGACATCAAAAAGGCCCCGCACCGCGGGGCCTTTGTCGTGTCGGAGCTCTGCCGGTCTATCGCCGTGAGCCCATTCCGTACAATTCGCGCTCGCGGACGACATCCTCCGGCGACAATGGCGGGCTTGCGGCGTCGAAGTCGGTCCAGCCGGACTTCTGCCATGCGGCGCTGCGCTCCTGAAGGTTGACCGATCGCTCGTGCAGAAGCGCATCGAGGCGCGCGCGGTCCTGATCTGGCACCCTCGCGGACACCAGCGTGCCGCCGCGGCGGACGCCCTCGGCATAACGCGATGCGTCTTCCCTGGAGACGCCGGCCTCGGTCAGGGCGCCGATGATTCCGCCGGTGGCCGCGCCGGCAGCCGCGCCGGCCGCGGTCGAGGCGAGCCATCCGGCCGCGACCACCGGACCAAGGCCCGGGATGGCAAGGAGGCCAAGGCCTGCGAGCAGGCCGGCGGCGCCGCCGAGCCCAGCGCCGATGCCGGCACCGGTGCCGGCGCCTTCGGCGCGATCATCGGTGCCGTCGCGGTCACGATCGACCTTGCCGGAGCGTGAGCCGTACCAATTGTCCGAATTGTTGGCGACGAGGCTGATGTCGGAATGCGGCACGCCGGCGCTTTCGAGCCGGGTCACGGCCCGCTCGGCATCGGCGTAATTGTCGTACAGGCGAGAGATGGTCGTCGTCATGTCTGGATCTCCTTGCTCGCGGATGACTTGCGCGAATTACTTGGCGGAAATTACTTGGCGGGGTTGACGTTGCCCTGGAAGTCGACGCTGACGTCGGTCTTGGTGCCGGCCTTGTCGGCCTTGCCGCGCCAGACGCCGTTGTCGTCCTTCTGGAGGCCGGAGACGTTGGAATAGCCCGCGCCCTCGATCCGCGATTTCGCCTGTCCCTCGGTGAAGCTGTTGCGGCCCGCGACCGGCGCGTTGGAGTTGTTCTGGTCGGAGCTGTTCACGGCGTTGTTGCCCGGCCCGCTTTGCGCCGGCTGCGATTGGGCGCCCGCGGGCACCGAACCGAGCAGCACCAAGGTTGCGGCCAGCACTGTCATACGTTTCATGTTGTTGTCTCCTGCAAGTGATTGTGCGGGCGACAACAAGTGAGAGTCGGATTGGTTGCTATTGGTTTGGATGAGTTTGCTGCGGCTCTTCGGTCGCGGCTCTTGGTAACGACGACGAGCGAGTTGCCGCCGCGGCCGGACATGCGTCCGCCACCTGCTACTTTGAAGATTGCACAGACTCGGCTTGGCCCTTGGTGGGCTCCCACGGCGCCGGAAGGATCACGCGGATGGGGCGGGCTTCGGTGGCGCCCTGAACCACAGGTGCGGCCTGTTCCTTGACGGGCTCAGCCAGCGCCACGCTCATCGGTGCAACCAGCAGCGCCAGGGAAGTTGTCATCAGCCGCACGTCCAGCATCGAAGCCTCCTGTTTGCGTGCTAACGCAATCCCCCGGAGTTGGTTCGGGGGCGATGGCCGGGAACAAGTGGCAATTTGTCGGGTTTGTAGAACACACGCCTGGAGGACCGGGCTGCTGGAGGAGGACACGATGAACATCAAGGCGATCATTGCCGCGGCCGTGCTGACGTCGGTTGCGGCTCCCGCGTTTGCGCAAACGTTCTACGTGGTGCAGGACGTCAAGACCAAGAAGTGCACCATCACCGAGTCGAAGCCGACGACCACGGAAACGACCGTCGTCAGCGGCGACACCGTGTACAAGACCAGGTCTGAAGCCGAGGCCGGCATGAAGACCGTCAAGGTCTGCACCTCGAACTGATGCACTGAGAGCGAAAGTCTCACCCGAGCCTGCGCTCGAAACAAAGCCCGCGCGGAGCGATCCGCCGCGGGCTTTATTTTTGCAAAGTTCATTAGTGTCGGTCCGCCACGCGCGGCCAGATAGGAACTTGGTCCGTCCCGGTCGATTGTCGTCGCACTTGAATGACGGGTGAGCCAACTCCGACCATGCAATCACGCTATCCCTTGCTGAAGCGGTGGACGGCGGACGAGCATGAGCGGCTGAAAGCGCTGGCCGAAGCCGGACGCCGCCCCGACGAAATTGCCGCAGAGCTCAACCGGAGCGAAGCCGCCGTGCGGGTGCGGGCCTGGCAGCACCGCATCGCGCTGCGCGGCGTCATGCAGAGGCGCGGCAAATAGCGCGTGCTGGGGGCGTGGACTCGTCGACACTCGGTCAGCGGGTCGATGTCTGCTTCACGCTCAAGGCGGATTGGGACATCAAGCGAAAAACCCGGCGTGTGAGCGTCCGGGCCGATCGCAAGTAAGAATTACAAGTCCAATGCAGGAGCTAAACCAAACCTCAACGGCCCTGTCTGCCCACTTTTGCACACCCGCGGCGAGCAACAAGTACAAGCTGCGTAAACAGCTCATGGACATCGCAATCGAACGTTCTTCGTGTGGTGCGCGTCTCGCAGGAACGACAGCGCAGCGTTTTCGTTGTGCTCGTCTTCTAGACAAGGAGGATAACGATCATGGACCGTGAACATGTGAAGGGCGCCGCTGACAAGGCAAAAGGTGCGATCAAGGAGGGGGCTGGCAAGCTTACCGGGGACAAGGACCTCGAAGCCGAAGGCAAGATGGATAAGGCCAAGGGATCCGCCCACAACGTCGCTGGAGATGTGAAGGACGCAGCGCGGGACGCCTCTGACGCCCTCAAGAAATAGCCAAAAAAGGAAAGTCTCAAACTGGCCGCCTCAGGGCGGCTTTTCCTTTTCCGCCAAGCCCAGGGCGATGACGAAACACGCCTGAAACAGTGCTGAAACCAGATCGTCCTGAACTCGGCGCCGGCCGGGGCCGACCAACAAAGCGAAACGGAGAGACAATCATGATCCAGATCGGTTCGAAGGAAGAAGTCGCGCTGCTGCTGGCGCTGTTTGGAACGCATACCCAGCCGGCGCAGCGGCCGAAGCCGAAATCGCAGCAGAGGTGAGTGACGCCATGCCCGGTTTGGCCGAATGCCAGAGCCTGCTCCGGCTTCTGATCGCCAGGGGAGATCCCAAGGCCATCCCGCTTGCCAAGGGCGCCATCGACCAGTACCTGAACACCGCACCGTTAAGCATGCGCGGGCGGGGTCTGCGCGTGCTCCAACGCGACGCGCTCGACCAGCACGATGCCGCGGTCGGCGTGCAGCGCTCGTTCGCCGAGACGGTGGACGCCTATATCGAGCACAAGCTCGCGGAGGAGTGAGCCGGCGCGGCCCGATCGCGTGCCGCCCGGTGTTCCCGGAACCTGCTGATTTCCAAAGTGATTTTTTGCGGTTCTTTGCAACCTTCGCTTGCCCTCTGCGCTATAGGGGGCAAGAGGATTACGGTCATGACGCGATATTACTTTGACCTTCGCGACGACAAGGGAATTGCGCTGGACGAGGAGGGACTGGAATTGTCCAGTGCGCGTGCGGTTCAGGCCGAGGCCGCCAAGTCCGTCGCCGACCTTGCGCGCGATGCGATGCTCGGCGCGCCGCCCACCGGCGACCGGCAGGAAATGGCGATCGAGGTGCGCGATGCGAGCGGCCCGGTCATGCAGGTGAAGTTCAATTTCCAGATCGAAGATCTCAGGTCGCGCCCGCAGTCACGCGGTCATTGACGCGTCAGCGTCGGGCGGGACGGCTCGGGCAGGGGCGGGCAAAGCTGCTCGGAGTCCAGCACCGCGATCTTTCGGCCGAGCTGCCAGACCTCGACCTTGCCGAGCCGTGTGAACCGCTTCGCAAAATCGACCGCGGAGGAATCGGACGGGGCTTCGAACGCTTCGGCGGAGCGGAAGACGCCGTTCTCGCCGATGAGATAAGCGCGATATTGCATCATGTCGGCGCCCTCAGGCCGGGCGAGCGCAGCCAGGAATCGATCTGCATGGCGGTTTCGTCGCGGCGCGCCTGGCGCAGCAGCATGTCGCGGCGGGGGCCAGGGGCCAATTTGCGCGCTTCCTCGCGGCAGCGCTCCGCTTCGTCCGCGAGTCTCTCGCGCAACGTGGTGGTCTGTTTGAAACGACGCCGCTTCTGCATGGGCGTGCTCCCTCATGAGAGTAGGGCGGGAGCGCAACTGGCGTTCTCATCACCGATCGATGCCACGGGCCTTGCGGTGATGAATTTACCTTACGCCTCCGGCACAGCGGAGTCACATCATTTGATATGGTGCGCGGATTAATTTTCGCGAGAAGCTTGAGCGTGTTGAGCGGCTTACTCAATTTGCGCCGCGCGAGTCCTAAAGTTCAATATTGAACAGAAGCGACCTCTGTTAGTTGATGTTGCATCACCGGCCAAGGCTTTGTCCGTAGGCGTCGGTGGCTGAGAGACCGAGCGCGCTCCCGCCTGCAAAGTAAGGGAGCACCGCGATGACCGTCTATCGGCCGTTGCCAGCCGACCACGAGCAGACCGAATACATGCGCCAGATCGTGCGCGAATGCCGCGAGCTGTTGAAGCAATCGCCACCCGATACGTTTCTGGGACGCAGGACGCACGAGCCTTTCCAGGGCGAGGGCGACGCTACGCCGAACGAGGAGCGTTGACCGTCAGCGCAATCGCGATGGTCGGCGAGAGGCCGGCCTGCAGGGTGCGGGTTTGCGCGGCGTTGTCGCAGATGGCTTGCGCAATGGAGCGCTCGCGGAGCAAGGCGAGGCGAAGCCGCTCGGCTTCGCGGAGGGCGGCATCGGCGCGCGCCAACAGGGGATCGTCCGTTGATCCGTGCATGCGAGGGAACGCGATGGGTTGCCGTTTGTTCCTGGTGGGGGCGCTCGAACCTGTTTTAAGCGATCACGTCTTCCTTCTCGGTCCCTCGCGCGACGATCTTCAGGGCGTCGTCTCCGAGCGGCCGCTGCAACGCACTCGCTTCGTCCCAAGGTGCCCGGAGCCACACGTCCCACTCCTCAGCGGTCGTCAGGATCGCCGGCATGGCCTTGGGATGGATCGGTTCAACCACTGCGTTCGGGTTAGTCGTAAGAAACCCATAGACCTGATGCGGTCCCGGAATGGGTTTAGACTTCGTCCCGCGATCACCGTTGAACGTGGTCCAGATGCCGGCGAACGCGTACAGAGGTCGCGCCTCCGCGAGCGCAAACCAAACGACGTCCTTTTTCTTGGTTTCCGGATTCGGCTCCGGCGCGTACTCGGCAAAGCTATTCGCCGGCACGAGGCAGCGGTGCTCGGGCTTGAGCCAGGCTCGCCAATGGGGTGACGAGGTGTTGCGGATGTTCGTGACGGGCGGCCCGCCAGTGCGGGGCGGCGGCGGCATGCCCCAGCGCATCATCACCAGCTCGCGCTCGCCGCCCGCGTCGCGAATGACGGGGGCGGGGTAATCCGGAAAGACGCCGGGCATCGGCGGCAAGTTGCCTTCGTAGCGACGGACGATGCGGAAGAGGTCGGCGATGGCCACCTGATTGGTCGTAATCGAATATAGATTGCACATGAGTGGGATTGTCTCTTATCGCTCGCCCGGCCACCAGGTCGTAGGCGGTTGGCTGGCTGAAATCTTTGTTGGCCGCAGCGCCACAAGCTCGCTGCGCTTGTAGGGGTGCCCTCGCATCTGCGAACAATCCTTGCAGCGCATGTAGCGTTCAAGTTCGTGGATCGGAGTCGTCTTTGGTCGCCGAATGATCTCGAGTGCTATGGTCTGATTGGTATCGCAGCCATGACAGCGGACCTCGAGGTAGGGGTATCCTCCATTGATCGCATCGCCGATGGTCGGCGAGGGCTGCGCCGGTCCCTTGTAACCGAGCATCCGGCTGTTCCACGCCACACAGGCCAGCTTGTCAGCTTCCTTGCGCGCCTCTCTGGCGCGCTCGGCCGCCATCTTGATCTGAGTGCCGAAGAGATATTGGCGCGACTTTGTGGACATCCGGGTATCAAAGGCATGAGCCAACAGGGTTTGGCAAATTATCGATTCCTAGTAGGCGACGGAGCCGGCGAGCTACTGCCTCTCGTGGCTGTGGAAAACCATGCCTGGCCGTTCGCTGTCACAGGTCCTCCCGCAATCCCTTGAAGAATGGATGCCGCACCTTTCCCTCAGCCGACTTGGCGCGGTACTCGATTTCAGCAAGCAGTTTTGGCTCGACCCACGTACCCTTGTGCGCAATGCGCTTGGCGTAAGGCTGCGTCCTGCGTCGTAGCGGCTCCAGGCGCTTGCGCAGTTCGGCGGCTGACGTTTTGTCGAAGCCGTGGTCGACCTTGCCGGCGTAGATGAGATCATCGCCCTTGCGGCGGCCGAGATACACGCCGTCCCACTTGCCTTCATCGAGCGCGAAGCCGGCGATGGTCAAGGTTTCGCGTTGCGCGCACGTCGTCTTCGTCCAGTTGTTATTCCGGCCAGAGTTGTAGACGCTGTCGCGAACTTTGGAGACCACGCCCTCCAGCCCGACCTTGCAGGCATGGGCGAACATCTGGCGGCCGTCCATTTCGAAACTTTCGCTGAACTGCACGTCGGTGCCGGCGACGACCTTCTTCAGCTCGGCCTTGCGCTGGACCAGCGGCAGGCTGCGGAGGTCTCGTCCATTGAGATAGAGGAGGTCGAAAACCACGAGTACGATCTTGGAGGACGTGCCCTTGAGCTCATTCTGAAGCACCGAGAAATCGGTCGTACCGTCAGCAGCCGGGACGACAATCTCTCCGTCGATGATCGCCGAGCCTGCCTTGATGTGCCACGCGTCCTCGGCGACCTTCTTGAAGCGCCGGGTCCAATCGTGCCCACGGCGCGTGTAGATGGTCACGGCCTCGTTCGCCAAATGCATCTGGACGCGATAACCGTCGAATTTGATTTCGTGAATCCACCGATCTCCGGAGGGCACCCTCGGGACGGAGGTTGCCAAGGCCGGTTCGATAAAGCCCGGGAAGGGCGCCTTGACGCCGATCGCCGGTGCCCTTCGCTGACGCTGGGACGCCACTCAATCACTCCACGCAACAACTCATTTGATTCGAATCTTTTTGCGGGGATTCGTTCCGGCCTCGCGGCGCGACCAAACGAGACACAAGGAACAAACTGAATCTCCATTCGTTTTCGCAAGGCATGGAGGTGCGATATGGCTAAGGCGAAGAAGGCGACCGCTCGTGGTCGCAAGCAGGACCGCGCGCGCGTAGCGGGCGGGCAGGATTACGAGGTTCGTTACGAGGCGAAGAAGACCCGCCGCTCGGCCTCGGCGGTGAAGAAGGCGGTCAAGAAGGTGGGCAGCAGCCGGAAGAAGGTGGAGCGGAAGTTGGGCCGGTAAACCAACAACTTCCGCGGCCGTGCGCTGGGATCAGGAAGTGATAAGGTGGACATCATCAGGCGATGAACCGGTCGGGGAACCAGCATCAGCCGGGATGCATAAACGGTTTGCTGCGAAACTTGCCCGCCTGGATGTCTTCATTGAACGCCTCTGGAAGGTCGTCAGTATCGCAGACCAGCCCGAGTAGTGCGAATGATCGCCTAAAGCCGCATAAAAATAGGCTCATCGACTTGTCCACTGTCACTTGGTATTCGTAGTCGAATTGCTCGTGAAGGCTGGTATTTGCGCGCTGAAGAATAGGCGTCCGGCCCAGCACCGAAAGTATCTCATTCGGAATCTTGCCGTCTATCACTTGAACGTTGCTGAAAAATCGTATGACGATTACACCCTCAACCGGAACGATCCGCCCAGCGTGTTTGTAGTGCAGCGCGCAGAACAGTTTGGTGCCAAAAGCCCGCAACGCCTGCCAAAATTCTGGCTGACCAATTGAGATAAGCGGAAAGTCCCCGAGTGTCTGATAGCCGTCTATGGATCGCCCGGTCTCTTTAAGAAAGCGTCGGACCTCATTTGCGGAGAGCCGCATGCCTTTGTACGCTTCCGGGAAGGCGTAGTGTACAGCGGCCATGGCGCGACGCATCTCGCGATTTTGCGTCTCCGTGGTGAGATCGTTAGCGTTCATGATGCGGGCGAGCATCGCGACGATCTTTTCGTCGTGACGCGTGAGGTTGTTGCAGGCGTTGCAAGCGGGGAAGTTATAGCCGTCCGGCCATCTTCGCTCGTCGAAGATACCCCGAGCGGGTACATGATCTTCAGTTTCAGCAGGCCTTTTACCGCCGCAAAAGCAGCAGATCGGATGTGCGGCAAGGAATGCTTGTTTGCGTCGCTTTCTGTCCCCCATGCCAATGTCTCTACGCTGGGTTGCTGAGAGGCGCAATATGCATTGGAACGGCTACACCCCGGTTTGACACGTCAGGCAAAACACTGTCAGAATAGCATCATCGAGACGAGTTTGTTTTTGGCCCGCGCCGGTTTTCCGACGCGGGTTTTTTGTGTCTCGATCCAAGATTGACCGGAGTAATTTTCAGATGGATTTCCCCCATGACCGAAGCGGTGAACTACAACCTTCTTTCCCAAAATGCTCTCGCCAGGGCGGCGGCTCGCCGCGCCCTGAAGCAGCGGACGCTAACTGAAATCAAATCCTTGGCGCGGACGCATACGAACCTCGCCATCAAGACCCTCGTGCAGATCATGCGCGACAAGGAAGCTCCCGCCCATGCCCGCGTGATGGCGGCCAACGCCATCCTCGACCGGGGATGGGGCAAGCCGTTGCAGCCGATCACGAGCGAAGATGACAACCCCATTCGCTTCGTTCACCGCATCGAGCGCGTCATCGTGCATCCTGGCGACGACGTGACGATGGAGGCGCATATCGAGGAGAGCGTGCAGCAAGCGCCGATCAGTGTCCTCGGTAGCGTCGGCGCGGTGCGCGACGGCGATGCTTCTTACGAAGAGCTTTGGTTGCAATCGCAGGAGCAGGCATGAGCGACATACTTCGGAAGTTGCTTCAAACGCGGGTTCAGCCAGCGCCGAAACCCGAATGGCCGCGATGGATCGCCGAGGCGCTTGCATACAAGCCCGAGAGCGCAGTGCAAGTGAAAGCACCGCCCAAAACGGTCCCAGCGGGCCCGAACAGGCGAGATGATTATCGGGCGTTGACCCGAATAAGGAACACTTGAAGCTTGAGCCCGCAGGAGACCGCGGGCTTTTGACAGCCGATGTCGGCTGCTGGGGGCCGAGTGGACATCTTCTAAGAGCCAGAGCATTTCAGCTTGTGACCCGGAGCGGACATGGCGTGATGACCGACAGAATCGTTTCAGCGCCATGACCACATAAAAAAGACCGATAAGGTAGGAGAAATTCTGCGCATTCAACGCTTTGGGGTGCGCCCGCGAATATGGTCAAAGCCTAGCTTGATTCCGGCGAAGCGCGCTTCGACCATCGGCTCAAATTCGAGGTCGGTGAAGATATAGGGCCAGTCGTTTTCGACGCCTTCGCGGACGAGTTCGCCGACATAGAGGGGGTCGATACCTTGAGCGACGCGTTCCCGGATCTGGTCGATCCGTTCGGCAATCGGGCCCGAAGTCGGCGGGGCACGGACTGCCCCGACGAAGCGCTTGGGGAGGTTGCGGCCTGAGTTCATGATTTGAGTGCGGACGTACCCAGGACACAGCACCGATACGCCAATTCCGCGGGGCGCGAGCTCTTGCCGCAGCCCCTCGGACAGCGCGACAACGCCATACTTTGAAACGTTGTATGCAGTGCTCGCTCCTGAAATGAGGCCTGCGAGCGACGCTGTGGAGACGATATGTCCGCCCTCGCCATGCTGCTCGACCAACGGCCCGAAGATCTCGATCCCCCAAATGGTAGCCATCAGGTTGACGCCCAAGGTCCAATTCCACGACGCATCGGTCCAGGTGCCGTAGGGCCCACCGCCGCCGACGCCTGCGTTATTGACGAGAATATGGACCTTGCCGTAGCGGGCTGTCGTGGCCTCGGCCGCAGCCGCGAGTTCGGCTTTGAGTGAGACGTCCGCCTTCACGCCGTCGACATCGACATTAGTGAGCCGCAGTTGCTCGAGCGCTTCGGACAGCGCCGCCTCTTCAATATCGCAAAGCATCACTTTCGCCCCAGCCTGGGCGAAAGCGGTCGCGATCCCCAGTCCAATGCCCGACGCCGCACCGGTCACGAATGCTGTCTTTCCCGCCAGTTCCTTCACGCGCATTCTCCTCCAGGCGAGCGGACACGCTCGCGCTACAACGCCAAGTTTTAGCTGACGCTCACCGCACTTTCAACGAATCGGAAGCATCCAGGATCATCCCGCTCCAGATACCTCGCGGGTCGATATCTCGGTTCGAAAGAACGTAATCGATCTCGCCGCGCGTAGTGCCGATGTCTATCAACTCCCTATCGCTTAGGCCGGACAAGGCGGAGCGCAATTTCAGACAATCGCGCCGCTCCTGAAAGGCATCCCGGTATTTCCGAATGAGACGAGAGGTGTAACGTGTCGATGCGGATGTCCTTTCCAGCCAGGTCGTGCTGTAGGTCGTGCTCATTGCGATGTCTCCCTCGGACGGTGTTTTCCACCCGCGCAGGGTGCCAGGAGATCGACAGGCGTGCTTGACGCGCAGCTTACATTTTCCTCACCGGCAGCTTATTCTTGCCGTTTCCACCGTGGCCAAAGCGCTGACTTGTGACCGCGGCCTCTGATCTAGGGAATTTTATAGCTTGCGTTATTTCTTCGAGGACTACGCATTGGATCCCGACCGTCGCGAGCTAACTCGCGGCGTCAATGTTGTCCTCGTGGCACCGCAGGTCTTTGACCTGCTAGAGTACCTTATCCGCAACCGGGAGCGCGTCGTCAGCAAAGACGACCTCATTAGTGCCATTTGGAATGGGCGCAGCGTGTCGGATGCAGCGTTGACGACCCGCCTCAATGTCGCCCGCAGCGCGGTTGGTGACACAGGGGAGGAACAGCGCCTCATCAAGACGTTGCCGCGGAAGGGCTTCCGTTTTATCGGGCCAGTGCGAGAAGAAGCGGGTGATAGCCGGGCAGTCACTGACAACAGGGTAAAACCAGAGAAACTTACACTCGCGCTCCCCGATAAACCCTCTATTGCCGTACTGCCGTTTGAGAACATGAGCGGCGATCCCGAACAGGACTACTTTGCAGACGGAATGGTGGAAGAAATCACTACTGCTCTTTCGCGGTTCAAATGGTTGTTCGTGATCGCGCGCAATTCGAGCTTCACATTCAAAGGCAAAGCTGTAGACATCACGGAGGTCGGACGCAGGCTTGGCGTGCGCTATGTCCTTCAAGGATCTGTGCGCAAGGCGGCGGGGAAAGTTCGAATCGCAGGGCAGTTGATTGACGCGGTTACAGCCGCGCACATCTGGGCGGACAGGTTCGAGCGCGACCTGACGGATGTTTTCGCTCTGCAGGACGAAGTCACGGTCGCGGTTGTCTCAGCCATTCAGCCAAAGTTGCTCCAAACGGAAATAGGATTGGCGACGCGGCTGCGACCGGAGAACCTCACCGCCTATGACTTCTATCTCCGTGCTATGCAGCAGTATTACCTGACAACCCGCGAAGGTTTGGCCGAGGCGATCAGGCTGGCGCATGGAGCTTTAAAGCTAGACCCTCGGTTCAGCTTTGTCGCGGCACTCGCAGCTACCTGTCACCTGCGGAACATCCTGTGGGGCTATGCAGTCGATCCTCAGTTCGACAGGAAGGAAGCAATTCGGCTTCTTCGTTGGGCTTTGGATATTGACGATGATGATCCAGATACGCTGGCGCTGGCTGCAGCGACATCAGCCTTCATGGTCGGCGATTGCGAAACTGAGATTGAATTAATTGACCGGGCGGTTGCGCTCAACCCAAATTCCTTTGTGGTATGGAGTTGCAGAGGCCAAATCTACAGAATAGCAGGACTGTACGAGGAAGCGATCCGCAGCTTTGAACGGGCCATTCGCGTGAGCCCGGTAGATCCGCGGCTACACCTGCTGTTTGCTGGGATGGGGAGTGCCCTTGTTGAGCTTCGTCGATTTGATGCAGCCATCGCCGCAGGGAAGAAGGCCCTTCGTCAGAACCCCTCCGATCTGGTGGCTTACCGCTATCTAGCATCCGCTTTTGCTCATCTCGGACGTGAGGCCGAGGCCCGTCAGGCGGCGGCGAATGTGCTTGCGGTTGATCCTGCCTTTACAATCTCAGCATTCATCGCGCGGGGCGGGCAGTCAAACGCGAAGCTGTTGGTCGAAGGACTTCGCAAGGCCGGGTTGCCAGAGTAAGCTCATGATCGCCTGTGCAGCCGAGGTGATTGAGCGCGAGACGCAAGTGCAATTGGCCCGGGCGGACTGAGCGCCTGAGCGCAGCGATGTCTGCTTCCTAAGCGTGACCCGAACAGCTCTAGCAAGCTGCCTAAGTCAGCCTATGACCCGTAGCAGACTTCCTCTATTCATGGAAAATTGAGCATTCACCGTGTTCTCGGTCGACGGAGTGCTGCTGTGCAACCCACAAGTGGGGTGGCGTTGTCGGCATTTTGGTCCACCGGTCAGAACCGAGATTAAGTGTGATCCCTCTCTGCAAAACCGTCGGTTTAGCTCTGTTTGCTGCTACGAGCTTATCGGTAGCGGCTTGTTCTCCCCAGGAGGACGTCCATCTCACCTGCGCGACGACCATCTTTGTCGCGGACAACCTTATGGAAACCGGCAAAGTCCCGACTGACGCTGCGCTGCGACAGAAAGCGAACGACGCTGAGATCAACCACCAGAACGCGTCGACGACTTTCAGAAGGTTGGACACACGTCAGCCTGAAGGAGAACGTGAACGCCTTTTGGAGCTTGCTTTCATTTTTGGGAATGAACGCGATCGCATTCTCAAGGAGCTATCGCCAAAGGAAATCGTCGCCCGGGCGAAGACCTGTATCGAACAGGCACCTCCGAAAGGGCGAGGGTTTCCACGTCCTGATGGCAGCTTTTGACCGAAGGGCGACGGCCGCGCCGCGCACTAACCGCTGGCATGGAGGAGAAAGTCTGGTGTACTTCACAGCCTTTCTGATCGTAGTCGTCTTGAGCGCCGTGGCATCGTTTCGTCGATCCAGGACTTTATCACAGAATTCTCAGGGGGCTGCCTCGGCCCAGCGGCTTAAAGCGCGGCAACAGGCGCTTTGGCCGGCGATGTGCGCGGCGATCTTTGCGCTCGCGCTGCTCGCATTTCATCATGTTCAAGACAAGCAGGACTTTGGCCCGTCTGTGGCACTCAACCTCGCGGCGTTTACCGCCGCTTTCTTGGGCGGCTGGTTTCTTGGCGTCATTGGCGGGATGGATTGGGATTGAAGCGCGCGATAAGCGCAAAGAGAAGAGGTGCGCCGGATTGTCGCCGCTGACGAGCTACCATGATGTGGGCATCGTCCTGTCGATGTCTGGTTTTGGCCCATCGCGTCGCAGCCGATGGCCAACGAAATGTCAGCGGTCAGGGGTAGACCGGGCTTAACTTAAACTCGGCCGACCGTCGCGATCGACCCATCCCTGCCCCAGCGGAATGCTCGGTGGGGCGTCGGCTGTCGGGTGTAGAGCGGAAGCCGATTGCAGCGGTCGGGACCGACGATTTTGACCCGAAGCGGACAATCAACCTTCCGGCACCCCGGCTAGGCGCAGACCCCCGTAAAATCGCTCGCGGCCGGCAAGGAAGGTCGGATTGTTACTGGGCGCGGTGTCGCGCAAGCGGCGGATGGTGAAGGTCGGATCAAGTGCTAGGGCTGCCTGCGCGGTTGCCTTCGCTTCATCCAGTTCGCCAATCCGCGTCAACGCGTCGGCGAGCCAGAAGTGCGAAAGCGGATTATTTCGATTGGCCTCGATGCTTCGCCTTAACCAAACCACGGCTTCCTCGCCGGCACCCAAGTGCAATTTGGCTCCGCCAATGACGATCAGCCAACGGAAGGCTCTTATGTCACGAGGAGATAGCCGGAGCGCTTCAAGGATGTGCGCCTCGGCTTCCTCCGCCCGGCCGACGTATATTTTCGCCAGACCGATCCACGCGTGAGCCTCGGCCAGATTGCGGTCCAGTGCCAACGCTCGCTCGCATGCAGCAATGCCATGCGAGGCGCGATTTGTGTTGATCTCAACGAGACCGAGCTGCAGGTGCGCCATGGCGTGTTGTGGTGCCAACGACAAGGCCCTGCCCAACAGCGTTTCTGCCGCTGCGAGACGAGGGGCCGCGTCGTCCGTCATGAAATTCGCTGATAAAATCACGTCGACCTCCGCTCTGCCGACCAAGGCTTCCAAGCAGGCCGGATCGAGCGCCAGGGCACGTTCGAAGAAGCGCTGTGCTTGCGTGAGGTGCTCAGGGGTATGCCCCCGGTTGAAGATGGCTCTGCCTCGGAAATACAGATCTATCGCGTCCGGGTTTGCGGTGCTCTCGGCTCGCCGCGCCTCGGCTGCAATCAGTTCGGCATTCAGCGCGTTGGCCAGCCGAGATACGATTTCGTCCTGCAGGTCCAAAAGGTCGACGAAAAGCTTGTCGAACCGCTCTGCCCAAAGTTGGTTACCCGTTTCGGCGCTGACCAGCTGTACGTTGACGCGAAGCCGGCGACCGGCCCGCTGAACCGACCCCAGCAAGATATAGCGGACGTTCAATTCGCGTCCGATCTGTTTGAGATCGATCGGCTTGCCTTTGTAGGCAAATGCGGTGTGTCGGCCTATCACGAACGAACCGCTGATGCGCGACAGGTCCGTGTTCAGGCTCTCCGTCACGCCGTCGGCGAAATAGTCCTGCTCGCTGTCACCCCCAATGTTTGCGAAGGGCAGCACCACAATGGAAAGACGAGGTGCAGGGGCGAGGCGGGACGTGTCGGTACTGCCATGTGTAGCGGCAACCGCACGCCAATGATCTTCATGGACCGTGCCGACGAAGCGAAAACCCTTGCGCGGCAGTGTCTTGATCAAGTGCTGCTTTTCCCCGCTGTCGCCGATGGCGGTCCGGGCGGCATTGAGGCGGGTCGTCAACGCGGCATCCGAGACAATGCGGCCGTTCCAGATTGCGCTGATGATCTCGTCCTTGCTGACCACGCGTTCCCTGTTGCGGATCAGGTAATGGAGCAGGTCGAACACCTGCGGCGAGACGGGGATCAAGTCGGCGCCTCGACACAGCTCGCGCCGCTCAGTGTTCGTTGCGCGGTGCAGTTCGCGCCGGTCGGTGTCCAGTGCGTAATCCTGAAAGAGATAACGCAAGCTGCCATTCCTTCTGGGGGGGCTCTGAAGCCCTTGAGCACGAAGAATAAGCTGCCGGTAAGGAAAATGTAAGTCATCAGTTGAGCGCGCAGGCGCATCTTGCGGCAAGCAGTTCGGGGCGGACCCGAAGTGACGCTGCGAGACCGCCAGGACCGATTTTGACACAAGGCCGACGCGGCAGACTTACCCTGTTATTGTCACGAAGGCCCGCTCATTCTTGCCGCCAATCAAGTGAACCCTGATCCGAACCTAAACTGAATGTAAATTTGAGGGAGCCAATGGCAAAGGAGTTCGCGTACGGCGACGCGGCCGCGGTTGGGTATGATCGCGCGTTTGCACATGTGTCACGCCACTTTTTGCCGTTCCTTCTGAGTGCCGCACGTGTTGCGTCTGGCATGAAGGTACTCGACATCGCAACGGGCACTGGACTGGCAGCGGCAGAATCCTTGCTCGTAGTTGGACCAACAGGGCACGTCGTTGCGGCCGACGTATCGGAAGCCATGGTTGGACAGGCGCGGCAGCGCCTGAGCGCGGCGGCAAATATCACCTTCGCGGTGGAGGACGGCCAATCTCTCTCGTTCGCCGATAGCAGCTTCGATGCTTTGATTTGCAGTCTCGGGCTAATGTTCTTCCCTCATCCCTCGCGCGGATTGTCGGAGTTCTTGCGTGTCCTTCGGCCGGGCGGACGCGCAGCAGTTTCCGTTGCGACCGTGCCGGAACGAACCTACAACGGCAGCGTCAACACAGCTATCGCCAAGCACTCGCCAGCGATCCGCGAGGCAACGGCGAGGATGTTTTCATTGGGTGACCCGGCGCGTCTGCGACAGTTGTTCGAGAAGGCCGGATTCCAAAACATCGAATTGACGAGGCAGGCGCACCGGTTCAGTATGCCATCTTTCGACGCCTACTTTGGTCCGTATGAACGCGGCGACGGTCCGACTGGACAAGCCTATCTGACACTCCCTCAATCGGTGCGCGATATTGTTCGCGAGGAAACGCAACGCAGCCTCGGAGATAGAGGCGGGCCCGTAGAAATCGAGGTTCAATATCAGTTCGCAAGCGGCCAACGCCGCTGATGAAAGTGGTCGGCCGCTGCTGCCGTGCACATTCCGCGTGATGTCCGCACTTGGCCCATCGGCGACATCAAAGATGTTCCCCCATTTGGGCTCTTATAGAGGGAGAAGCGGACATCTGGAGCAACCAAACGAGGCGTACACCCCCTACGCGCCGCCCGGCCCGAACCACCGCGTCAGCGCCTCCGCAAGTCCGCGGCCGCTCCCGTCGCCCACCCAGGCCACATGGCCATCGGGCCGCACCAGCACGGCGCTCGGCGCGGCGACCTCGCCGATGGCCGGAAGCAGCCACGGGCCGTCGTAATCGGCATCGACGATCCCTATGCGCTCCGTCGAGAGAGAGATGTCGAGGCCGCCCGGCTGGCCGAAATTGAGCAGCACGCCGCGCGCGCCGTGCAGCAGCGTGAACAATCGTAGCTTCTGTCCGCCCGCCACGAGATCGAGATCGGGCATGCGGCGGCCGAGCAGCGCGTGGCCTTCGCCGAGATCGTAAGCGATGTCGAGCCCGCTCATCATCGCGCCGAGGCGCTGTCGCGGCTCGTCCATGGCGAGCAGCTCGGCGATCACCTCGCGCGCGGCCTTGCGGCCGTCGTCGCCGCGGCGGAGCAGGGCGATCTGCGCCATGGTGTTTTTCAGCACGCGCGCGGCCACGGGATGACGCTCGCTGTGATAGGTGTCGAGCAGGCTCTCGGGCGAGATGCCCTTGACCACCTGCGCCAGCTTCCAGCCGAGATTGACCGCATCCTGCACACCGAGGTTGAGGCCCTGGCCGCCGACGGAGTGATGAATGTGGGCGGCATCGCCGGCGAGCAGCACGCGGCCTCTGCGATAGGATGCGGCCTGCCGCGCCGCGTCGGTGAAGCGGGAGATCCAGGCGGGATTGTTGACGCCGAAGTCCGTGCCGTAGACGGCTTCGAGCGCCGCGCTGAGATCGCGCAAGCTCGGCTCGCCGCTGCGCGCGAGCTCGGCTTCCGTCACGACGGCCAGCACGCGCCCGCTTCCCGTCTTGCTGAGGCCGTGGAAGCCGAGCGCGTCGTGACGCAGGCCGAATGGGGGCGCCTCGCGCATCTCGACCTCGGCCATGAGGTTGCTGAGCGAAGGTTCTGAGCCGGCGAAGTCGATGCCGGCGTTCTTGCGCACCAGGCTGCGGCCGCCGTCGCAGCCGACGAGGTAAAGCGCGCGCAAGCGCATCCCGCCGGACAGTGTGATGTCGAGGCCGCTCGCGTCTTCCGCAAAGCCCGTCACCTCGCGGCTGCGATAGATCGGCACCGCGAGCTCGGAGGTCCATTCGGCCAGCAGGCGCTCGATCTGGTTCTGCCGCAGCGCGAGCCCATAAGGATGGCGGGTGGGGAGATCGCCGATGTCGAGCCTGGTCCAGGCGAAGCCGGCGAGCTGGGTGATCTGTCCTTCGCGCAGGAAGCGCTCGGCAATGCCGCGCTGATCGAGGATCTCGATGCTGCGCGCGTGAAGTCCGCCGGCGCGCGTCTCGACGATGTCCTGGCTCGCGCGCCGCTCGACGATTGCGACGTCGATTTGAGCCAGCGCGAGCTCGGCGGCCAGCATCAAGCCGGTCGGGCCGGCGCCGGCGATGACGACTGCATGGCCGGCGGCAGTTGCGCGTTCCGCGCTGGTTCGGCCGCGCGAGCGTGACGTCGGAAGCGGGAAAGGCATGTCGTGACCCCTCGACTGGTTGTTCAGGCCGAGGGGTCTTACGCGATCACCGGGGGCTTGAAGCAAGCCCCTTGCGCACCACATATCGAGGTGGGAGATGAGGCTCTCGCCTGTTCGGCGCGTTGACACGTCGGGCAAAACGCCGGCACAATGGCATCATCGAGATGCGCGCCGCTTGTGCCGCGGGCTAATCGTCCTTCGCCAAATCGCCGGGTTGTGTAGGCAGATCGATGGTGCCGCCCTCGCCATGCGCGAGATCGCGGCCGTCGTCCGCCGTCACGTCGGCATCTTCGACGATCGCCTGCTGCGTGGCGCGTTCCTTGTCGATGCGCGGCTTCGAGCCCGGACGATCTCGCAACGTCTCGTCTTGCGCTGTGCCGGGTGAGGTCGTCTTGATTGTCATGGCCGGTCGCTCCTGATTGTCCAACGCGGCTCGTGCGAATTCGTTCGTTTGACACGTCGGGCAAAACACTGGCAGAATGGCATCATCGAAACGAGTTTGAGATGGCCCGCGCGGGACGCAATCCGCGGGGCTTTTTCAATTCAGCGGAAGGTTTTGACACGTCGGGCAAAACACCGGCATAATGCCATCATCGAGACGAGTTTGGTTCACCCGCGCGGAACGCGATCCGCCGCGGGTTTTTTCGTTCTCGATTTTGGAATCGGACGGCGGCGGCGCATTGCGGCCACGCACTCGCTTGATAACGCGTTGAGAGAGCGCCGATCGGCGCTTGCCACTGGCCTGATGGGTGCCGTCTGGCTTGGTGTCAAGGTGGTCCTGGGCAAATGAGCCTTCATGGCGCCGGTGACGTCGCCGCGCGTCCGATCAAGATCTGCTGCGCAATGAGTGGCTCATGTACAGAATTCGTATCGTCGATGCGTCCGATGATGACGTTGCTGAAACCCTATCTGATCTGCATCGACTCACGTTCTTCGATGCCGCGGCGATGTTTCGACCTTGGCGCGTGGTGGCTAGCTTATCACGACGAGGAAGCAGTCGCCTTCGCCGGAATTGTGCCCTCGACGCACGTTCGAAATGGCGGCTATTTCTCCAGAGTCGGCGTGTTGCAACGGCATTGGGGACGCGGCCTTCAACGCAGATTGATGCGTGTGGTCGAGGCGAGGGGACGGCGTATCGGATGGGACAGCATCGTCTCTGATACGACGGATAATCCGGTATCGGCGAACAACTTCATTCAGTCGGGCTATCGGCTGTTCGAGCCCGAGACCCCTTGGGGCTGGGCGCATACGCTCTATTGGCGGAAGTGGCTGCACTGAGCAGGTTTGCCGCCGCATGGAACGCGCCGTCTATCTAATGACCAGTACGTGCCTGGAACGTCCGAGGACCCGGCAGCCTGGGGCTGCCGGGTCCTTTTTGCGTATTGAAGCGATGTCGGCGTGGGACTTGCGAAGTCGGTGGCGTCGGGCTTTAAGTCTGCTCTTGCAGGAAATTCGGCGGCCATAAGCCGATGTAAGGGAGAGCGCGATCGATGCCCACCAAGCCTCAATTGCCGGTACGTGCCTCGCATGGGACGGGAGGCCCGACCGCGCTCGATGGTCTATTGGTCGTCGATTTTACGCGCGTGGTGGCCGGCCCTGCTTGCACCCAGACGCTCGCCGATTACGGTGCGCACGTTATCAAGATCGAGAATCCCGATGGCGGCGACGACACGCGCGCCTATGAGCACGCGGAGATTGGAGGCGAGAGCGCCGCCTTTCTCAGCCTGAACCGCAACAAGCGCGGCATCGCGCTCGATCTTGCCGTGCCGGAGGCGCGCGAGATCGCGCTGGATCTGATCCGCAAGGCAGATGTGGTCGTGGAGAATTTTTCGAGCGGGGTCATGAAGAAGTTCGGGCTCGACTATGAATCGGTCGCGCCGCTCAACCCGCGGCTGGTCTATTGCTCGATCTCCGCCTACGGACGCAGCGGACCGTTTGCCTCCCGGCCAGGCTTCGATCCGATCACGCAAGCGGAAAGCGGCTTCATGTCGCTCAACGGATTTGCCGACGGCCCGGCGGTCCGCACCGGCCCGCCCATCGTCGACATGGCGACAGGGATGTCCGCCTGCAATGCCATCCTGCTGGCACTGCTGGCGCGGGAGCGGCTCGGCCGTGGGCAGCATGTCGAAGTTGCCCTGTTCGACGTCGCGATGGGAATGACCGGTTTCTACGGCATGGCCTATCTCATCAACGGAGAAAATCCCGGCCGGTTCGGCAATTCGCCGAGCGGATCTCCCACCGTTGGCGTCTACGAGGCCTCAGATGGGCCGCTCTACATGGCCTGCGCCAACGACCGGCTCTACCGCCGGCTTGTGGTCGAGGTGCTGAATCGGCCCGATCTCATCAACGATCCGCAGTTTGCGACGCGCAAAGCCCGTTCGGAGAACAAGGAGCTCCTGCGGGCAGCCATTGCCGAAGTCTTCGCCAGCGATACGCTCGAGAACTGGATGGCGAAGATGAAGCTGGCCAATATCCCGGTCGGCTATCTCCGGACGGTCGAGGAGGGCTTCAATGCCCCCGAGGCTCGCGAGCGCCATCGCTTGAACCGGATTCCGCATCCGACAGCCGAGTGGGTGCCCAATATCGAGCCGCCGATTACGATGAGCCTGACAGCCGCGGTCGACCCGGTCGCGGCACCTCTGTTGGGCGAGCATACCATGCAGATCCTGCACGATACGCTCGGCTACAACGAACGTCGGATCGCTGATTTTGTCGAGAAGGGCGCCTTTGGCCCGGTCAAGCCTCCAAGGTCGACTTGAGGCACTGGCTCGGCTTGATTTGGCGAAGGTCCCGCCGCATAAATGTATGAAAGCGAGGGACACGAATGGCGCCTGGCCAGGAGCCGAGCAAGACCCAGCCCGCAGGCTTGCAAGCCGGCGGTGAGATCTATGCGTCAATGATCGCGAGGGCCCGGGCGCTTCTGCCGCGACTCCGTGAGCGGGCGGCACGGACGGAGGAGCTGCGGCATCTTCCGGCGGAAACCGAAAAGGACCTTCATGAGGCCGGCCTGTTCCGGATGCTGCAACCGGCCCGGATTGGTGGCGCTGAGCTCGACTATGTCGCCCTCGTCGATTGCGCTGAGCTGCTCGGGCAGGCGGATGCGTCGGTTGCCTGGAATCTCGCCAATCTGGCGAGCCATCACTGGATGCTCGGCATGTTCGAGCGACGCGCGCAGGATCTGGTCTGGGGCCGCAATCCGGATACTTTGATCGCGTCCTCGTTCATTTTCCCCGCCGGACGCGCCACGCGGGTCAAGGGCGGATACCAGTTGCATGGCAGTTGGCCATTCTCCTCGGGCGTTGCCTCCTGCGAATGGAATATGCTTGCGAGCGTGGTCTATTCCGACGACGATGCCGACGGCATCGAGTATCGAATCTTTATGCTACCGAGCGGCGATTACAAGGTGCTGGACACCTGGAACGTCGCCGGACTGCGTGGGACAGGATCTTGCGACGTCGAGGTCAGGGATGCCTTTGTGGCTGACCATATGACGGTCGCCGTAGGGAACCTCTCAGGTGGCCCCACGCCGGGAAGCGCGGTCAATCCGAATCCTCTGTACACGCTGCCTGTCTTCTCGCTATTTCCTTACGTCCTCTCCGGTGTCGCGCTGGGGAATGCACAGGCGTGCCTCGACGATTATACGGAGGTCGCGCGTCATCGTATTTCGACGTACAACCGCGCCAAGCTGAGCGATTTTCAAAGCACGCAGATCAAGATCGCGGAGGCCTCGGCCAAGATCGACGCTGCGCGCCTGATCATGCGGTCGGCCTGTCTCGATGCCATGGAGGCCGCACGGCGCGGCCATATTCCTGACATGGCAACCAAGACCAGATATCGCCGCGACGGATCCTTTTCCGTGAACTTGTGCACGGACGCGGTCTCGATGCTGTTTGCCGCGAGCGGCGCTCGCGGGCTGTTCACGAGCGGCGTGTTACAGCGGCAGTTCCGCGATGCGCACGCGATCAACTCACATCTCGCGTTCAACTTCGATGCGGCCGGGACCAACTACGGACGGGTGGCCCTCGGCCTGCCCTCCGAGAATCTCACGCTGTGAGGTCGGCCGATGAATGACCTGCCGAAGCAGCCTCGCGCGCCGGATCCCGCCAATGAGTTCGCGAGCGACAGCTCGCAGATTGATCCTCGCGACTTTCGCAACGCGCTCGGAACTTATGCAACGGGCGTCACGATCATCACAGCGGCAGCGCCCGACGGCAAGCCGTACGGACTGACGTGCAATTCCTTCGCCTCGGTCTCGCTGAATCCGCCGCTGGTTCTGTGGAGCCTCGTCGTCTATTCCTCGAGCCTGACCATCTTCCAGAACGCCAGCCATTTCAGCGTCAACGTTCTCGGCGCTTCACAACAAGCGCTTGCGAACAAATTCGCAAAATCGTCGGATGACAAGTTCACCGGCGTCGACTGGACCCCCGGCCTTGGCAACGCTCCAGTGCTCGCCGAGAGCGTCGCCAACTTTCAATGCCGCTCCGTGAATCGCTATTATGGCGGTGACCATGTGATCTTTCTCGGCGCGGTCGAGGCATATACCTACAATGCGAAAGAGCCGCTGCTCTTTGCGCGAGGAGCGTTCGGTCGCTTCATGGCCGACGATGAGCGCAAGAACAGGCGGTAATGCGCCCCTAGAGCGCTTTGCGCTCTGCCGCCGAAAGCTTGTAGATCTCCAGCGCGTCCGCGTCCGCACCTCGCGCGGCCTTCGCCAGCCTGAAAAGCTGTCCGGCAAGCGCGGCCATCGGCACTGGCGTCGAAGTCGCCTGTGCAACATCGGCGACCGTATCGAGATCCTTGAGCATCGTGGCGATGTGGCCGAGCGGCGGGCTGTGAATGCCGTTGACCATTCGCGGCACGAACAGCTGGAGCGGGATGGAATCCGCAAAGCCGCCTGCGAGCGCTTCGGGCAACCGGTTGGCGTCAATTCCGGCGTTCACGGCAAGGCGGGTTGCTTCCGCGAGCACGGCCATCGCGCATCCGACGATCACCTGGTTGCACAGCTTTGTGGTCTGGCCGGCGCCGACCGGGCCCATATGCGTGAACCTGCGCGCCATGGCCAGCACATAGGGCCGCACCCTCTCGATGTCACCAGCTTCTCCGCCCGCCATGATGGCGAGCGTGCCTTCCTCGGCGCCCTTCGTGCCCCCGGACACCGGCGCATCGATCCAGCCCGCACCGTTCGCGTTCTTCAATCGCGTTGCGAGGTCGCGCGCTGCGTCTGGATGGATCGATGAGAAGTCGACCACAAGCTTGCCCGCGCCAGGGGCCACTGCCAGACCTTCGGGCCCGAAGATCACCTCCTCCACCGCCGCCGCATCCGTAACGCACAAGAAGACAATATCCGAGCTCCCCAGGAGATCACGCGGCGTGACCGCGCGCTTGGCGCCAGCCTCGACCAGCGGCGCCATCTTGCCCTCCGAGCGATTCCAGACAGCGACCTGATAGCCGGCCTTCAGCAGGCGTCGGGTCATCGGCGTTCCCATGAGTCCGAGGCCGAGATAGCCGAGCTTCTCGGTGCCGTTCTTGCTGTCGTCAGCCATAGGTTGCCTCCTTCTGTCGCAGACGCCGCTTTACCATACATTGCGTACCTGCCGGCAAGATCGCCCACCTCGCATGGCTTGCCTGATTGTTTGAACCATGAAACATTTGAGGCGGTCGGGTTGGGGCGCCAGTCGGCGCCGAAGCAGCGGAGTGGAACGATGCGAACCGTTTCGAAGTGGATCCTGGCTTTGGGGGCGGCAGCCGCCGTGAGCGCGGGCGCAAGCCCGTCATGGGGGCAGCAGACGATCCGCGTCGGCTGGACCATCCCTGCGGAGGAGTCCAAGTACTGGATGATGCGCAGGCCGGCAGAGTTTCCCAATCTCGGCAAGACCTACAACATCGAATGGACCCAATTCCAGGGCACCGCGCCGATGACGCAGGCCCTGGCGGCAGGTGCGCTGGACTGCGCGACGCAGGCGCCGCTCTCCCTCTCCAATGGGGTCGTCGGCGGCAATCTCAAGGCCTATATCGTCGCGCAGCATGTTTTCGAGATGCCCGGCGGCTTCTCGGTCTACTGGGCCGTCAAGGATGACTCGCCCATCAAGACAATCGCGGATCTCAAGGGCAAGACCGTCGGCATTTCCGTGATCGGTGGCGGTACGCAAGGGCCGTTCAATCTGCTCTTGAAGCAGAATGGCGTCGATCCGGCCAAGGACATCAAGCTGGTCGAGGTTGGCTTTGCCGTCTCCGAGGACGCGCTGCGCCAAGGCCGCGTTGACGCGGTCAATATGAACCAGCCGTTTGCTGCGCGCGCGGAGGCAAAGGGCGGCACAAGGAAGCTGTTCTCGCTCTCCCAGGCCATGCCGAACATCGTGCACATCCTGGAAGCCTGCCGTGCCGATTTCGTCGACAAGAACCCTGAGTTGGTCAAGGCCTATGTCCGCGATATTACCTCGGGCATGAAGAAGGCACTCGCGAACCGCGAGGAGACTCTCAAGGTCGTCAATGAAGTGCTGAAAGCCCCCATCCCGGTGCTTGAGACCTACTTGCTCAAGGACAATGATTTCGGCCGCGATCCGGGTGCTGCGCCGAACTTCCCGGCGATCCAGAAGATGCTGGATATCTATGCAGAAACAGGAATGCTGCCGAAGCTGGATGTCGCACAGTTCAAGCATCCGTCGATCGTCGCGCCGCTGCAATAGAAGCGGGACGAATTACCGAACTAACATCGTAGCGTTCCGGATCATCCGGGACGCTGCACGAAGAAGATGCATATATGAAGAAGTTGCGATCCCGAGTCACCACAGACGGCCTCGACCGAGCGCCGCATCGTGCATTCATGCGCGCCATGGGGCTCGACGACGCTGCGATTGCGAAGCCGATGGTGGGCATCGTCAGCATGAAGGGTGAGCAGACGCCCTGCAACATGACCCACGACTTCCAGGTAGCTGCAGCCAAGACCGGGATCGAGGAGGCCGGCGGTACACCGCGTGAGTTCTCGACTGTTTCGGTGTCCGACGGCATCAGCATGAATCATGAGGGGATGAAGTTCTCCCTGTTCTCGCGTGAGCTGATCGCCGACTCGATCGAAGCCGTGGTCCATGGGTTGGCCTACGATGCGCTGATCGGATACGGCGGGTGCGACAAGACCCTTCCTGGCGTGATGATGGGAATGGTCCGCTGCAACGTGCCATCCATCTTCATCTATGGCGGCAGCTCGCTGCCCGGGCGCGTGGATGGACGTACGCTGACGGTGCTCGATTCCTATGAGGCTGTCGGCAGCTTCATGACTGGCGAGATCGACGGCGCCACGCTCGAGCGCATCGAGCGCGCCTGCCTGCCGACGATCGGTGCGTGCGCCGGCCAGTTCACCGCGAATACCATGGGCATGGTATCGGAGGCGATGGGGCTGACCATTCCCAACGTGTCGATGGTGCCCGGTGTCTATTCCGAGCGTGCGCAGATTTCGCGACGCGCCGGCCGACTGATCATGGAGATGCTGAACCACGGCGGGCCGCTGCCGCGCGACATCGTGACGCGGAAATCCCTGGAGAACGGAGCGGCGATCGTGGCAGCGACGGGCGGCTCGACCAACGCCGCGCTGCACCTGCCGGCGATCGCGAATGAGGCCGGAATTGCATTCAGCATCGATGACGTGGGGGAGGTCTTTGCCAGGACGCCGTTGATCGGCAATCTGCGCCCCGGAGGCAAGTATACGGCGAAGGATGTCTACGATATCGGCGGCGCTGCGGTCATCATTCGCGAGCTGATCCAGAGCGGTCATATCGATGGCGGCTGCTTGTCAATCACCGGCCGCACACTTGCCGAAGAGTACGGTGTGGCCAACGCACCCGACGGTGAGGTTGTGTACACGGCTCGCGCGCCGATCATGCCTGACGGTGGCGTCGCGGTGCTGAAGGGTAACCTCTGTCCCGATGGGGCGGTGATCAAGGTGGCGGGCTTGAAGAGCCAATTCTTCGAAGGCGTCGCGCGTGTTTTCGAGGATGAAGAAGCCTGCGTCGCAGCCGTTCGTGACCGCAGTTACAAGGCGGGCGAGGTTCTCGTGATCCGCAATGAAGGGCCAGTCGGCGGACCTGGCATGCGTGAGATGCTTGGCGTCACCGCACTGATCTACGGGCAGGGCATGGGTGAAAAAGTGGCGCTGATCACCGATGGCCGGTTCTCCGGCGCGACCCGCGGGATGTGCATCGGCTACGTGTCCCCCGAGGCATTTGTTGGCGGTCCGCTGGCGCTCGTCCGGAATGGTGACAGAATCCGGATTGATGCCGCAAATCGACGGATGGATGTCCTGCTCGAGGAACAGGAGCTTGCCGCACGGCGACGCGATTGGAAGCCGCGCCCGCCTCGCCACCGCGCAGGTGCGCTGGCAAAATATGCGCGGCTGGTTGGGCAGGCGCCGGGCGGAGCCGTGACGCATGAAGGCCCGGCAGAATGGCCGTGGTTCGAATGACGCACCGCACGGGCGCGAAAGTGACGCCCTGTCTGGCAGGCTTCTTGCTAAGCTGATGCCGCTGAATCCTCGTGCGAGTGGGACGGAAGGCGGGATGACGGTAGTATCTGCGAGATCGAGCGAATGGGTGAGACCGGTGACGCAACAAGACCCGGCTTCCGCAATCATCGAGATCGACCGCGTGTCGCAGGTCTTTAAAACCTCGGCACGCAAGAATCACGTTGCGCTTTCGGACATTTCGCTGACGATCCAGGAAGGAGCTTTCGTCTCCATCCTTGGTCCGTCCGGCTGCGGCAAGTCGACACTGCTCTACATTGTCGGCGGCTTCGTCAGTCCAACCAGCGGCGCGGCGAAGATGAAGGGACAGGCGATCACGGGGCCCGGTCCGGATCGCGGACCGGTATTCCAGGAATTTGCGCTCTTTCCCTGGAAGACTGTGCTCGGCAACGTGATGTATGGGCCGCGTCAGCAAGGAATTCGCGGCACCGAGGCCGAAGCGCAGAGCCGGGCCCTGATCGAGATGGTCGGCCTCAAGGGCTACGAGAACTTCTATCCCAAGGAGCTGTCGGGCGGCATGAAGCAGCGCGTGGCGCTGGCGCGGACGCTTGCCTACCATCCCGAAGTGCTGCTGATGGACGAGCCGTTCGGGGCACTCGACGCGCACACGAGGACGCGCCTGCAGAACGATCTTCTGAACATCTGGGAGCGTGACCGCAAGACGGTGCTTTTCGTCACCCATTCGGTCGACGAAGCCGTCTTCCTCTCGGACAAGGTCGTCATGATGTCGAAATCGCCCGGGCGAATCCGGCAGGTCATCGACATCGACCTGCCGCGGCCGCGCCGCCGCAACGAGCTGTTGCTCGATCCGCGTTACCAGAAGTACGTCGTCGACATCGAGCGCATGTTCGACGAGAGCGACGAAGCCGGAGCGCCCGCGTGATGTCGGCGGCCGGCATGACCAAGCGCGCTGCCCCGGTGCTCGCCTGCATCGGATTGCTGGTGGTGTGGCAGGTCGCGTCACTGGCGCTGAAGAATGACAGCTTTCCGACCGCGATTGGAGCGATGAGAGCGATTCCGGACATCCTTGGCGACAGGGAATCCCTGATCAACATTCTTGCTTCGCTCCGGCGAATGGCGATGGGATTTGGCGCGGCCGTGCTCGTGTCGATTCCGCTTGGCCTCTTGATGGGACGTAGCGCCGCGATTGCGGCCTTCTTCAATCCGCTGCTGATGGTGATCTATCCGGTGCCGAAGGCGGCCTTGATGCCGATCATCATGCTCTGGCTCGGCGTCGGCGACATCACGAAGACGCTCGTGATCTTCCTCGGCGTCAGCCTGCCCGTGATTTATCACAGCTTCGAAGGCGCCAAGGCGGTCGAAGAGAAGATGCTGTGGTCGGGCGCTGCGATGGGGCTCTCGCCGGTGCAGCGTCTGGTGCGTATCGTGCTGCCGGCGGCGCTGCCTGAAATTCTGACGGGGTGTCGTACGGGGTTAGTGCTGGCGCTGATCACGATGATCACCAGCGAGATGATTGCCCGTCAGTCCGGCGCCGGGAACATCCTGTTCAATGCGCTCGACATGGGCCAATACGAAACCGTCTTTGCGATGATCATCATCGTGGGAGCGATGGGAATCTGCCTCGACGCGATTTTTGAAAGGGTTCGTGCCAGGCTCGTGCGCTGGTCCGAGCCACAGTTCGACATGCCGCTGAGCTTCTCATGATGTCGCGGCTTCTCTCCCCTAATTTCGTTCTTGGGATTGCTCCGATCGCACTGGTGATCGCGCTGTGGCAAGGCTTGGTGTCTTTCGGCTTCGCGCCGGCAGTTCTGCTGCCGCCGCCAGGCTTCGTCTTCGGCAGGCTGCTCCAGCAACTCGTAACCTCGACGTTCCAGCACGAGATCGCGGCGACCCTGATCAGGCTGTTTGCCGGCTTCGCGATTGCTGTCGTGCTCGGTGTCAGCATCGGCATTGCCGCCGCCGCCAATCCGGCGATCAACGCCGTGGTTCGGCCCATCGTGCGCGTATTGGCGCCTTTGCCCAAGGTCGCGCTCTATCCGGCCTTGCTGCTGCTGCTCGGATTTGGCCACGGATCGAAGATCACATTAGTGGCTGCCGACGCTCTTTTCCCGATCCTGCTGTCGACCTATTACGGTGCCTCGACCGTCGAGCAGAAGCTGATCTGGTCGGCTATGGCTGCGGGATCGTCACGCTACGAAATCCTCTTCAAGGTAGTGCTGCCGGCAGCGATGCCGTCGATCCTGACCGGGTGCCGGATTGGCCTTGTCATTTCCTGCATCGTGGTGTTTCTGGCCGAGATGATCACGTCGACCGACGGACTGGGGCACGCGCTCGTGACTGCGGCCAGAACCTTCCAGGCCGTGGACATGTTCGTGCCGCTGATCACGATCTCGCTGCTGGGCTTGATCTTGAACGGCCTGCTGGGAGCCGTGCGCTCGTACTTGCTCCGGGGCTTCCCCGAAGCGTAACTAACAAGAATCCTGAAGACCGGGAGAGAACCATGCTGGCTGATCGTATCGAGGCAAAATGGATCGATGCGTTTTGCGAGATCTTTGAGCGATGCGCCGTCAAGGCCGGCGATACCGCGGCGATCCTGTCGGAGACCCAGTCACGCGCGTTGAACGTCCATCTCGCGGAGCTGGCCCTGCTGCGGATGGGCGCGCGGCCGTTTCATGTGGTGATTCCGACGCTGCGTAACCGGCATATCGTTCCGGTCCGCTCCACCGGGGCGAGCGAGGCGATCCAAAAGCTTGGTCCAGTGATCACGGCGCTTCAGCAGGCCGGCTTTGTCGTGGATTGCACCATCGAAGGACTGATGCATGCGGTGGAGACGCCGGAGATTCTCAAAGCCGGCGCGCGGATCCTGGTGATCTCTAACGAGCATCCCGAAGCGCTGGAGCGCATGGTGCCGGATTCCGCGCTCGAAAAGCGTGTTCGTGCGGCGGCCAAAATGCTGCGCGGAACGAAGCGCATGCGTGTCTCCTCGAAGGCCGGCACGGCGCTCGATGTCGATATGGTCGGCGCGTCGACGGTCGGTGTGTGGGGCTGGACCGACAAGCCCGGCACGCTCGCGCATTGGCCCGGCGGCATCGTCGTCAGCTTTCCCAAAAGCGGGACCATCAACGGCACCCTGGTGATGGCGCCCGGCGACATCAACCTGACCTTCAAGCGCTACCTGACCTCGCCGGTGAAGATGACTCTGAAGGACGACTATGTCGTGGAACTCGAAGGCGAGGGCACGGATGCCGCGATGATGCGCGCTTATCTGGCCGCCTGGGGCGATCGCGAAGCCTATGCCGTGTCGCATGTCGGCTTCGGCATGAATCCCGGTGCGCGCTATGAGGCACTATCCATGTATGACCAGCGCGACACCAACGGCACAGAGATTCGGGCCGTTTCCGGCAATTTCCTGTTCTCGACCGGTGCGAATGAATTTGCAGGGCGCTACACGGCCGGACATTTCGACCTGCCGATGATGGGAACGACGATCGAGCTCGACGGCGTTGCGGTCGTCCGCGAAGGCGTGCTTCAGGACGTCTTCGGGTAGCCGCGATCGAGCACGGGCGGCCGGGCGAGGTCGAAGTGCCGGAGCAGGTCGACCATGGCCTGCAACCGCTTCACGCGATAAGCATCGACGTCCATCCCGGAGTAATCCAGGAAGCCGGCGCCCGTGCGCAGGCCGATCCGGCCTTCATGCATGTTGCGGGAAATGACCTCCGGCGCGCGATAGCGGTCGCTACCAAGCGCGCCTTCGAGGTAACGGCTGGCGTAGTATAGGATATCGCCGCCGCCCCAATCGATGAATTCGAGCAGCCCGAGCACGGCATAGCGGAAGCCGAAGCCGTAACGGATCGCCTTGTCGATCTCTTCGGCGCTGGCGACGCCTTCCTCGACCATGCGCGCGGCCTCGTTCATTGCCAGCGCCTGGATGCGCGGGACGATGAAACCCGGTGTGGCGGCGCAGACCACCGGCACCTTCCCGATGCCTTCGAGCAGCGTCTTGACCTCGTCGATGACGGCCGGGTCTGTCGCCTTGCCGGGCGAAACCTCGACCAGCGGGATGAGATAGGCCGGGTTGAGCCAGTGCACATTGAGAAAGCGGCGCGCGTTCACGATCACGCCCGAGAGATCGTCGACGAGGATGGTCGAGGTCGTCGACGCGATGATCGTTTCAGGGCCGACCTGCTTTGACGCCGCCCCCAGCACCTCGCGCTTGAGCTCGACCACCTCAGGAACGCCTTCGAAGATCATTCCGGCTTCGGCCAACGCTGCGCCGCTCCGGCTCGCCGGCACCACCGAGACCCGCGCGATCAGCGGATCGACATCCGCGTCGGTCAGCAGCCCCAGTTTTGACAGGCTGGCGAAGGTCTTCCTGACTTCGCCAAGCGCGTCCGTTTCCAGCTTGGTGAAGTCCTCCGCGGAACGCGCCTTGATATCGATCATCGTGACCCTGTGCCCTGCATACGCGAAGGCAACGGCAATGCCCCGGCCCATGCGGCCAGCGCCGAGACAGGCGATATTGATGCGACTGGTCATTGATCAGAATCCATTGCGGAGCAGCGTCTGCAATTCAGCCTTGCTGAGCTCGCCGAGTCCCAGCGTCTGGAGCGTTCGGCCACTTCGCGCAAAATCTTCGCCGCAGACCGCGCCGCCGATTGACAGAAACGCTTTGGCCAGCGGGGTGTCCACGCCAGCGAGGCCCGCGACGGACACCAGCAGCGACAGCCCAAGCCGCAGATCCTCGCGCATGTAACGGTGCTCTGTCAGCACGATCCGCTCGCGCCAATCACCGGAATCGGTCAGCCGGTCGTGCGAGCCGCGGCCATACATCCAGATCTCGCCTTCCCTCGCGTAGTGATGAGCCAGCGGGAAATGTGGCGCGCCGTAGCCAAGTGCCTCGCGCACTGCGATGCGTTCTGCGTCGAGCGCGTCAGTGACCCGGCGGATCGCGGCTTGCGTACCTTCCTTGTGAATGTCCCAGCGCTCGAAATGTTCGATCGGCCCTGCGTTCATCACGATCAACGGCGGGTGAATGATCGGACCTGCGTTCATCAGGGCGCCCGACAGCGCGTCTCCGCATGTCTCGATCGCGTCTGGGAAAGCGCGCCCGATCACTGCGAGGGCGTGGGGCGCCTGCTCGAGCGGGAACACGCCGACCGGGAGCCGCTTGGCGCGGATGGTGATCGCGACCTCGAACGGTCCGTGCTTGCGGGTCAGCCACGGAAGCGTGCCCGTTTCGGCAAAGCTGGCCTTGGCATTGTTGCCGGCATCTCGGGCCGCCTGGGCGAAGATCATCGAGCCGAACGTCGCTGGCGGCAGAAACACGACCTGACCGTCCCGCAAATGCGGCGCGAGCAGGCGAGCGATATCTGCTTGAGCGAAGGCCGGAGCCGGGCACAGGATCAACTCCGTGCCATCGACGGCGTCCGCCATGTCGGTCGTGACCAGCGCCAGCTTCACGTCATGACGGCCGTTGTGATCCTTGACCAGAATGCGCGAGCCGGCGGCGCGATGCGCTGCGACCTGATCGGCATCGCGGCGCCAGAGCCGCACCTCGTGCCCCGACAGCGCAAAATCGCCCGCGGCCGCGAAAGAGCCGTTTCCCCCACCCAGAACTGCGATCTTCAAGATGCTTCTCCTTGCGCCCGTGACTGCGCATCAAGCTGCTTCAGCAGGAAATGCTGGACCTTGCCCAGCGCCGTCCGCGGCAGGTCGTTGACGAAGACGATCTCGCGCGGAATTTTGTAGCGCGCGAGTTGCGCCTGAAGATGCGCCCTCAATTCGTCCGCCTCGAGCCGGCAGCCGGATCTCGCAATGACATAGGCGACCGGCACCTCGTCCCAGCGCGGGTCCGGCCGGCCGATCACGGCGCATTCGCTGACGTCGGGGTGTTCGAGCAGGACGCGCTCGACCTCGGCCGGGTAGATGTTTTCTCCGCCTGAAATGATCATGTTCTTCTTTCGGTCGCGGACCCAGAAATAGCCGTCGGCATCGCACAGGCCGATATCACCGGTGCGATACCAGCCATCCTGCAGCGCCTCGCGCGTTGCGGCGTCGTTTCCCCAATATTCGAAGAACACGTTGGGACCGCGCACCGCGATTTCGCCCGGCGTGCCCGCGGGCAGTTCTTCGCCGGCCTGGTCGATCACCTTTGCCTCGCAGCACAGGCCGGCAAGGCCGGTCGATCCCGCGCGCGAAAGATCGCCGCCAAGCCGCGTGTAGACGGCGATCGGGCAGGTTTCGGTCGAGCCATAGACCTGAAGCACCGGGACGTCGCGCGCGACGAAGCGCTCGATCAGGTGCGGCGGTACGATGGTCGAGCCGGTGGCGACGGCCTTGAGTGAGGAAAGATCAGCGGTCGCCCAGGCGGGATGCTCACTCACCGCCTGAAGGATCGCAGGAACCATCACCGTGAGTGTCGGCCGTTCCCCTTCAATGGCCGCAAGCGCGGCATCCGGCGTGAAGCGCGCATGGACCGTGACGGTCGCGCCCAGCTGCAACGCCGGCGTAGTCTGGATGTTGAGGCCACCTACGTGGAAGAACGGCAGCACGGTCAGCACGTGGTCGTCGGACGTCATGTTGTGCATGTGCTGGCTCATGACACCGTTCCAGAACAGCGCCTCCTGGCGCAGCACCGCGCCCTTTGGCCGTCCCGTCGTGCCCGACGTGTAGACGATGAGCAGCGGGCAGGAGAGGTCGGTATGTGGATTTCGGCTCGTGCCGTCACCGCGGGCCAGCAAATCTTCGAATGTCGTGCCGCGAGGCGGCGTGAAGTCGAGGCCGACGACGGATGTCCCTGCCGCGGTCTGCCCCAGCTCGGCAAGCACTCCGGAAAACGCCTGCTCGAGCACCAGGACCTTGGTGCCGGCATCGCCGAGAATGAACAGCTGCTCGGCGACGGCCAGTCGCCAGTTCAGCGGCACCAGCATCGCGCCGAGCCGCGCACAGGCGTAAAGCAGAACCAGATAATCCGGCCTGTTCAGGCTTAGAATCGCGACGCGATCGCCGCGGCCGACGCCGAGCTCCCCCTTCAAGGCAGTCGCGGTCCGTTCGATCCGTGCGGCGAATGCCGCATAACTCAGCCGCGTCCCTTCGAAGGCAATGGCCGTCTTGTCTGGCGCGAACGCCGCGTTGCGGTCGATCAGGCTACAGAGGTCCACGGTCAGTCGTCCGTTTCACCGGCCTCGTACAGCGCTTCGCGCCCGATCCGGTCGAGGCAGAGCTCGGCGGTCCAGGGCAGCATCAGCGAGCCGCAGCGGCTGTCACGATAGATTCGCTCCAGCGGCAGCGAGCGAAGCATGGCCTGACCGCCGCAGGTGCGGATCGCGAGCGCGGCGAGCTCATTGGCGCCCTCCATCACGGAATATTGCGCGGCATAGGCGCGCAGCACTTGCTCCTTGCTCGGATTGGCGCGCGCCTCGGTCACGGCCTGGAACCAGATTGCCTTAATCTGCTCCAGCTTGATCTGCATCTGCGCCACCGCGATCTGCTTGGTCGGGTACATCCGCCGCTTGACCGACGGCATGCCCGGGACCTCGCCGCGCAAGTAACGCACGGTGAAGTCGTAGGCGGCTTGCGCCAGGCCCATATAGGTCGGCGACAGCGTCAGGAACATGTGCGGCCAGCGCTGAGCTGCCTGGAAATACACGCCGCGCGGCATCAGCGCCGAATCTTCCGGAACGAACACATCCTTGAACAGCAGCGTCCGCGAAACCGTGCCGCGCATGCCCAGCGGGTCCCAGTCGCCGACGACCGAGACGCCTTCTGATTTGGCTGATATCGCCAGGTAAAGCGTGTTGCGGCGCGACGCCTTCTCGCCTTGCTCCATCTCGGTGCAAAGCACGCCGTAATAGTCGGCGTGGCCCGAAAGCGAGGCAAAGATCTTCTTGCCATTGACGATCCAGCCACCCGCGACTGGCCTTGCTTCGGTACCGAAAGCAACGCCGCCCGCAGCGGCAGCTCCACCCTCGGAGAAGGGTTGCGAATAGATCGCACCGTCCTCGACGATGCGCTTGTAGTGCACCGCGCGCCGCCGCTCATGCTCGGCACGAGTCTCAGCATCCATGTCGAGATCGTCGGCGAGGGGACCCGACCACAGGGTCGAGCAGACATGCATGTTCCAGGTCAGTGCAGTCGCGCCGCAATAGCGGCCGATCTCGGCTGCCGCCAGGGCATAGGTCTGGTAATCGGCGCCGAGGCCGCCGTGCCTCTTGGGCACGGCGATGCCGAGCAGGCCGATGCGATGCAAATCGCGGTAATTTTCAGTCGGGAAAGTCGCCTCGCGATCGTAAGTGGCGGCGCGACCGGCAAACACGGTCTGGCCAATCTCTCTCGCGCGGGTGATGATGCCGGCCTGCTCGTCGTTCAAGCGGAATGCGACCGGATCGAAGATCGGCGCATCCAGCGCGACCTTGTCGGTCGTGCCAATCGTCTTGCTGACTTGCATGGTCATCGCGCAGTTACCTTAAGCTTTGGTCGCGAGCGAGTTCAGGAACCGGCCGAGAGCTTCGTCGAAGGCGTCGGGGCGTTCGAGATTGGCGAGATGGCCGACGCCAGGCAGCTCGACATATTCGGCCCCCGGGATATAGGTCGCCGTCTTTGCCATCATCGGCGCGGGCGCGTTGTTGTCCTTTGAGCCGGACAGCAACAGCGTGGGAACGGAGATATTTCCGAGCGTGCTGCGTTGATCGAAGCCGATGAGAGCCAGCATCATGGCGCGATAGCTCGCTTCGGGCACGCTCCCCATGCATTCGCGGGCAACCTCCATCCCGTTCGGATCGGGATCGTCGCCGACGAGCTCCTTCACCAGGGAGGGGGCCAGCGACTTCATCGTCTCCCCGCGATCAAGCGGTCCCAGTCGCGCTGCGATGAATGATTTCTGCCAGTCGCCGTCCGCCTTTCCGAACGCAGGGCTGGTCTGCGCCAGCACGACTGCGCGTGCCAACTTGGGGGACTGAACCAGCCACTTCTGAACGATCATGCCGCCGATGGAATGGCCGACCAGAACGGGCCTGCTGACGCCGAGTTGCGCGATGAATTGCTGCAGCGCCTCCGCCAGGGCAGCGATACTGACGCTCGCAAGCGGCGCCGATCCTCCATAACCGGGCATGTCCCATGCGATCGCGCGGAAGCGGTCGCCAAATGTCGCAAGCTGCCCCCGCCAGGCCCGCGCCGCGCCGCCGATGCCGTGCAGGAAGATCAGCGGTATCGCGCCCGGATCGCCCGCGGCTTCGTAGGCGAAGCGTCCGTCCTTTGTTATCATTGGCACAGGCTGCGACACGCGACATCCTTCTGCTGGGCCCCTCGATGCTAACAGGCCTTTCGAGGATGGAAAGCGATAATTTTATACTTAAAGCAATTTTCGGGCCGTCGCTCATGCTGCATCATTCCCCGACCAAGCGCCGCTTTCGTTGCAAAAACTTGAAGGTTAAAATATATCGAACACTGGTCACGATATCCGAGGGAGCCAGCGCATGTCCGGATTGCCGCATTCGCCGCACGCGCTGGTCACCGGAGGCGGGCGCGGCATCGGCCGCGCGATCGCGTCCGCTCTCGTCGGCGCCGGTGCGACCGTGACCGTGCTTGGCCGGAACGCGGCGGTTCTCGAGGAGGCGGTCAATGCAGGCGCCGCGCACTTTGCGGCTGTCGCTGATGTCTCGAACGAAGCGTCTCTGAAAGCCGCGATCGCCGGGGCAAGTGCGCGCAAGCCGATCGACATCCTGATTGCCAACGCGGGCAGCGCTGAATCGGCGCCGTTCGCGAAATCGGACAGCGCGCTCTTCAGCCGGATGATGGATGTCAATTTCATGGGCGTGGTGCATGCCGTCCAGGCCGTGCTGCCGGGCATGAAGGATCGTCCCTACGGCCGCATCGTCGCGGTAGCGTCCACCGCAGGCCTCAAGGGCTACGCCTATGTCAGCGCATATGCAGCGGCCAAGCACGCCGTCATCGGCCTCGTGCGTTCCCTTGCTCTCGAGATGGCCGGAAGCAACGTCACCGTGAACGCGGTGTGTCCCGGCTTCACCGACACCGACCTCGTCGCCGGGAGCATCGACAACATCGTGAAGAAGACGGGCCGGACCCGCGAGCAGGCAATTGCCGAGCTCGCGAAGCACAATCCGCAAGGGCGCCTGGTTACGCCTCAGGAGGTCGCAGACGCGGTTCTCTGGCTGTGCGGGGAGGGCGCGAGCTCGATCACCGGACAGGCGATCGCAGTGGCCGGTGGCGAAGTCTAGCCTGCCTGGCAGGCGCGGAAAAAGAAAGCCAAGGAGATCCCATGAGCAGACCAGCCAATCCCGTTACCGTGCCGCTTGCGGATTACTCACCGCAGCATTTCCTGCTCGCCGCGGTCGACGGCGTTGCGACGGTCACGCTCAACCGTCCCGAACGAAAGAATCCGCTGACGTTCGAGAGCTATCGGGAACTGACCGACTTCTTCCGCGCCTGCGCCTTCGACGACGCGGTCAAGTCCATCGTCGTGACGGGTGCCGGCGGCAATTTCTCGTCCGGCGGCGACGTGTTCGAGATCATCGGCCCGCTGGTGAAGATGGACACCAAGGGTCTGACCGCCTTCACGCGCATGACCGGCGACCTCGTCAAGGCGATGCGGGCCTGTCCGCAGCCGATCGTAGCCGCGGTCGAAGGTATCTGTGCCGGGGCCGGAGCGATCATCGCGATGGCGTCTGATATGCGCCTTGCGGCGAGCGGGGCCAAGGTGGCGTTCCTGTTCAACAAGGTGGGGTTGGCCGGCTGCGACATGGGCGCTTGCGCCATCCTGCCGCGGATCATCGGGCAGTCCCGCGCCTCCGAGCTGCTCTACACCGGCCGGTTCATGACGGCGGAAGAGGGCGAGCGCTGGGGCTTCTTCAGCCGCATCGTCACGCCAGAGCAGGTGCTGCCCCAGGCGCAGGTTCTGGCCAAGCAGGTCGCGGAAGGCCCGACCTTCGCCAACACCATGACCAAGCGGATGCTGGCCATGGAATGGGCGATGTCGGTGGAGGAGGCGATCGAGGCGGAGGCCGTGGCTCAAGCCCTGTGCATGACAACGGCGGATTTCGAGCGCGCCTTCGAGGCTTTCGCCAACAAGGTCAAACCGGTCTTCAGGGGCGACTGAGCCGGTCGCAATTATCTGCAGCCAATCCAGCGAATAGGGGGACTTGCGGGAGATTATTTTAGGCTTAAAAATAATTTGATTGCCGCCTGCGTGAGATGAAGTTCGCCAATCGCGCGGTGATGTCGCCGATGCGCATGTATTCGGGTTCCGCGACCGGCAGGATCTCGAGGAGCTGATAATTAAGGCTAAGCCCAAGACCCGGGCCGAGCTCAAGACGGAGGCGACAAAGCCGCTTGCGGCGGAGTGACCGCCCGTGCGACGTTAACCCATTGCCTGCGGTTCGAGTGGAGTTAGGGCGATGAAGGCGATTATCGTCGGTGGCGGTATCGGTGGTCTCACGACGGCTTTGATGTTCCGCTCGCGCGGCCTGGATTGCGAGATCTTCGAGCAGGCCGACACCATTCGCGAGCTCGGCGTCGGCATCAACACGCTGCCGCACGCGATGCGGGAGTTGGCCGGCCTCGGCCTGCTGCAGAAGCTCGACGAGGTCGCGATCCGCACCGATCAGCTCTATTATCTCAACCGCCATGGCCAGGAGGTCTGGCGCGAAGCTCGCGGCATCGACGCCGGCCACGATGTGCCGCAATTCTCGATCCATCGCGGCCGGCTTCAGGGCGTCATCCATCGTGCCGTCGAGCAGCGGTTGGGCCGTGAGGCGATTCACACCGGCTGCCGGCTCGGCGCCTTCACGCAGGACGAGGGCGGCGTCACCGCTTACTTCTTCGATCGCGCCGGCGCCCATGTCCACACCGCGCGCGGCGATATCCTGATCGGCGCCGACGGCATTCACTCGCGCGTCCGCGAGACGCTGTTTCCGAACGAAGGGCCGCCGTGCTGGAACGGCCTCATGCTGTGGCGCGGTGCGCGCGACTGGCCGCTGTTTCTCACCGGCAAATCGATGATCGTGGCCGGCGGTCTCAATGCCAAGGTGGTGATCTATCCGATCGCGGAAGGATCGAGCCCGGCGAGCCGCCTGACCAATTGGGCGGTGCTGGTGAAGGTGGGCGAGGGCAACGCGCCGCCGCCGCGGAAGGAAGACTGGTCGCGGCCAGGCCGCCGCGAAGAGCTGATGCCGCATGTGGCTCGCTTCTCGGTGCCCTATATCGACGTGAAAAGCCTGATCTCGGCAACGCCCGAATTCTACGAATATCCGACCTGCGATCGCGATCCCTTGCCCTATTGGTCATTGGGCCGGGTCACGCTGCTCGGCGATGCCGCGCATCCGATGTATCCGGTTGGATCGAACGGCGCCTCGCAGGCCATTCTCGACGCGCGCTGTCTTGCGGATGTGCTGGTGCGCGCCGAACACCCGCGTCAGGCTTTGCTCGAATACGAGAAGAAGCGTCTGCCGATGACGGCTGAAATCGTCCGCTCCAACCGGCGCGGCGGGCCGGAGGGCGTTATCGACGCCGTCGAGCAGCTCGCGCCCGACGGCTTCGACAATGTCGACAACGTCCTGAGCTATTCCCAGCGCGAGGCCATCGTGCGCGGCTATGCCACCAAGGCAGGTTTCGCCGCGGTGCCCGGACTCGCGGCGGTGCGCGCCTGAAGCGCGCCTAAAGCGTGATGCGATTGGGACGAATCGTCATCGCGCTTTAGGGTTCTTGTTTAAGCATGATCTTTTCGGAAAACCGCTACGCACTTTTCCGGACAATGCTCTAGCCGCCGGGCGGCGGCGGTAGGAAGTGGATGTTGAACTCGGCGGCCATCGCCACGACGTCCTCGGGCTTCTGCTCCTTCATGTTGTGGAGACCCCAGAACAGGTCGAACAGCTTGCGGCTCGGCGAGACCCAGAACAGCACCTTGGCGGTCTGCTCCGACTTGTTGAAGATGCCGTGCGGCACGCCCATGCCGAGGCGGATCAGGTCGCCCGCATTGGCCTGCGCCTCCGAATTGCCCAGCATGAAATCGAGCTTGCCCTCCAGCATATAGAGATACTCATCCTGGTCGGGGTGAATGTGCGGCGGCACGAAGGTGCCCGGCGGCAGCGTCGCGTGCCAGGAGAAGCTGTTCTCGGCGTAGCTCTTCGGCACGTAGGTCTGGCCAAGGATGTTCCAGGAAATACCCTGAATTCCCTCATTGGCCCGCGTGATGCCGGTGATTTCGCTCTTCATTGCAGTCCTCCCGTAACGCAATACACGGCCTTAGTTCGCCGCCTTGCAGTCCTTGGCATAGCGGTCGCCATAATTCTCGAACACCTTCTGCACGATCTCAGTCTGGAACTTGCCGTCCGGACGCTTGGCGACCTTGGTCAGGTAGAAATCCTGGATCGGATAATTGTTGTTGTTGAACTTGAAGGCCCCGCGCAGCGAGGTGAAGTCGGCCTTCTTCAACGCGGCGCCAACGGCCTCCTTGTTGGAGAGATTGCCCTTCACGGCCTTGACTGCGCTGTCGATCAGCATCGCGGCATCATAGGCCTGGAAGGCGTAGGTGCCGGGAACGCTGTTGTAGGCGGCCTCATAGGCGGCAACGAACTTCTTGTTCTGGGGATTGTCGAGATTGGGCGCCCAGTTCGCGCCACCGAACATGCCCACCGCCGCATCCTGCTGTGCCGGCAGGGTCGATTCATCGACCGTGAAGGCCGAGAGCACCGGAATAGTATCGGCGAGCCCGGCCTGCCGGTACTGCTTGACGAGATTGACGCCGAGGCCGCCCGGCATGAATGTGAACAGTGCATCGGGCTTCTGCGAGGAAATCTTGGAGAGCTCCGGCTGGAAATCCAACGTGTTCAGCGGCATGTAGGACTCTTCGACGATCTCGCCCTTGTAGTCCAGCTTGAAGCCCGCCACCGAATCCTTGCCAGCCTGATAGTTCGGCACCATCAGGTACATCCGCTTGTAGCCGCGGTCCTGCGCGACCTTGCCGAGGATCTCGTGCACCTGATCGTTCTGATACGAGGTCACATAGAAGAACGGGTTGCAATCCTTGCCGGCGAAGGTCGACGGACCGGCATTGGGGCTGATCAGGAAGGTTTTCGACTCCGTGATGGGCCGGTGGATGGCCTGCAGGATGTTGGAGAAGATCGGCCCGACCACGAAGTCGACCTTCTCACGTTCCAGAAGGCCCTTCACCTTGGTCACCGCAGCATCCGGCTTCAGCTCATCGTCGACGACGACGACCTCGACATCGCGGCCACCCATCTTGCTGCCGAGATCCTTCACGGCGAGGGCGAAGCCGTCGCGAACCTGCTGGCCCAGCGCTGCGGCGGGCCCCGATAGGGTCACGATCACACCCAGCTTGATTTTTTCCTGGGCGAGGGCAGGGGTCACCACGGTGCCGAGTAGCATCGCAGCTGCGGCCAAGGTTATTTTCGTCTTCATGATCTGTCCCTCGTGACGATTGGCTTGCGCTGCAAGCCACGTACTCCAATCCAAAGCTTATGCCGATGACGGCGGCCGCGGCAAGCCGAGCGCGGGGCGTCGCATCCTGCGAGCAGCGATGCATGCAAGCTGCGCGCCAATTATTTGAAGCCTAAAGAAATTGGCGTGCGGTCGATTGTTGCAGCTTTGGACTTGCGGCCGGCTCGGATTTATTTGAAGCTCAAAACGTTGGGGGAATCCGCCCGCGCCAATGCCGGCCGTGAGTGACTGCATCGACATGCTCGATTCTGAGACCAAGGCCGTCGAAACACCGGAGGACCACGCCGAAGAGCTTCGGCTGTGGCTGCGGCTATTGACGTGCACGACGCTGATCGAGGGCGAGGTGCGCGGCCGGCTGCGGCAGCGGTTCGACGTCACGTTGCCGCGTTTCGACCTGATGGCACAGCTCGACAAGGCGCCTGACGGCATGACCCTGTCAGATGTCTCCAAGCGCATGATGGTCTCGAACGGCAATGTGACCGGGCTCGTGGAGCGCCTGGTGGAATCAGGCCATCTCGACCGGCGGACCTCAGACACCGATCGCCGCGTCCAGGTGATCCGGCTGACCAAGCTCGGGCGTGCCGAGTTCCGCAGGATGGCCGCCGAGCACGAGACCTGGATCGCCGATCTGTTCGCCGATCTCTCCCCGAAGGATGTGCGCGAATTGATGCGCCTCCTCGCCAAGACCAAGGCGTCCGCGCAGAAATCGGCCGCCCGCCGCCGGCCGTAGCCTGCGGGCGCGACAGCCCGACACCCTTTGCCGCATGAAAAAGCACGGGATGCCCAAAATCCCCTATTGCGCCGAATTGTTTTAAGCCTAAAATGTTTTCCAGATCGTGCTGCCGGGTGCAATCCATGCTGAAAGGAGCGTGCGATGGCCAACGCCGCCAAGATTCAAGTGACGGGCTCGTCTGACGGCAGCGCCGCGACGGCCCATGTCGACACGTTCGCGCGGCAACATCTGCCGCCGCGCGAGCTCTGGCCCGAATTCATCTTCACGCGGCCGGAGCTGAACTATCCGCCGCGACTGAACTGCGTCAGCTATTTCCTCGATCGCTGGGTCGAGCAGGGCCACGGCGATGCCCCTTGCGTCATCAGCCCAGGCCTCAGCTACACCTATCGCGAGCTGCAGGCGCTGGTGAACCGCATCGCCAATGTGCTGGTTGGCAAGCTCGGCCTCGTCACCGGCGGGCGTGTGCTGCTGCGCTCGGCCAACAATCCGATGATGGTTGCAACTTATCTCGCGGTGATCAAGGCCGGCGGAATCTGCGTGGCGACGATGCCGCTGCTGCGCGCCAAGGAGCTGTCCTATCCGATCCAGAAGGCGGAGATCACGCTGGCGCTATGCGATGGAAAGCTCGCCGAGGAGATGGAGAAGGCGAAGGCTGCGGCACCGGGCCTCGAGCGGGCCGTCTATTGGGGCAATGGCGCGGCGGATTCGCTCGAAGCGTTGATCGCCGATGCCAGTCCGGAGTTCGAGGCGGTCGATACCGCCGCCGACGACATCTGCCTGATCGCCTTCACCTCGGGCACGACCGGCGATCCCAAGGGCACCATGCATTTCCACCGCGACATGCTCGCGGTCTGTGACGGCTATGCGCGCAACATTCTGCGCGCCGAGCAAAACGATCGCTTTATCGGCTCGGCGCCGCTCGCCTTCACCTTCGGCTTCGGCGGCGTGCTGTTTCCGATGCATATCGGCGCCTCCTTCGTCGTGCTGGAGAAGACGACGCCGGACGACATTCTGAATGCGATCGAGCAGTACAAGACCACGGTCTGCTTCACGGCGCCGACCGCATACCGCGCCATGCTTGGCAAGCTCGCAGGCCGCGACATTTCTTCGCTCCGCAAATGCGTCTCCGCGGGCGAGACTCTGCCCAAGCCGACATTCGATGCCTGGCTCAAGGCGACCGGGATCAAGCTGATGGACGGCATCGGCTCGACCGAGATGCTGCACATCTTCATCAGCGCGACCGAGGACGAGATCCGCCCCGGCGCCACCGGCAAGCCCGTGCCGGGCTATGAAGCCAAGATCGTCGATGATGAGGGCCGCGACGTGCCGCCCGGAACGATGGGCTTTCTCGCCGTGCGCGGGCCGACCGGCTGCCGCTATCTGGCCGACGAGCGGCAGCGGAAATACGTCCAGAACGGCTGGAACATCACCGGCGACACCTATTTGATGGATAGCGACGGCTATTTCTGGTACCAGTCGCGCTCCGACGACATGATCGTGTCGGCCGGCTACAACATCGCAGGAACTGACGTCGAAGCGGCGCTGCTTGCGCATCCGGCGGTCGCCGAATGCGGTGTGGTCGGCGCGCCGGACGAGGCGCGGGGCATGATCGTCAAAGCCTATGTCATTGCCGCGCCCGGCGTGACCCCTGACGCTCAGCTGGTGGCCGAGTTGCAAGAGCACGTCAAACGCGAGATCGCGCCGTATAAATATCCGCGCGCCATCGAGTTCGTCGCGCAATTGCCGAAGACCGAGACCGGCAAGCTGAAGCGCTTTGCCCTGCGGCAGCTGGCGCAGGCTGCAGTGACGTCCTCAGGCGTCGCCGCGGAATGAGAGAAGGATAGAGAATTGTCTGTGACGACGCCGAAAAGCCCGCAACTCGCGGTCCTGCCGACCGCAGCCGAGGATGGAACGCGCACCAAGGCGCAGATCCTGCAGCCGTCAGGCTGGCCGCTGCCGAAGGGCTATGCCAACGGCATGGCTGCCGAAGGACGCATCGTCGTCACCGGCGGGGTGATCGGCTGGGACGCCGAGGAGCGTCTCGCCGACGGCTTCGTCGCGCAGGTGCGCCAGACCCTGGACAACATCGCAGCGATCCTGGCCGAGGCCGGTGCCCGGCCCGAGCACCTCGTGCGCCTGACCTGGTACGTCGTCGACATGGACGAGTACCTGGCCAATCTGAAGGAGCTCGGCAGGATCTACCGCGACGTCTTCGGAACGCACTATCCAGCGATGGCCCTGGTACAGGTCGTCCGCCTCGTCGAGAAGGCGGCGCGCGTCGAGATCGAAGCCACCGCCGTCATTCCGAGCTGAACTCCGCGGCAATCAGCTCGCTTTGGCGAGCTCATCGTCTTCGGGCGAGTTGAGGTAGACGCCGGATATGGTGTCGACCCAGCAGAGATGATCGTGCACCTTCTTCACGCCCTCGACGTTTTCCGCGGCGACGATCGCGGCTTGCCGAGCGCGCTCTTCGGTGATGACGCCGCTGAGATGAACGATACCGTCGCGCACGATGACGTTCAGCCCGAACGGGCACCAGTCGTTCTTCTCCATAGTGTCGATGATGCGGCTGCGAATGTGGTCGTCATCGGCGGTTGGATCCGGCACTTCGCGGGCGAGCCCGGCCACGGCCTGTAACAGGTTGGCGCGGGACACGATTCCGACGACCTTGTCGCCGCGCACCACCGGCAGCCGCTTGACGTTGTTTCGCTCCATGAGATCGACGATCTCCGCAAGCGCCGTATCCTCGGTGATGGTTACGGGCAGGTCGGTCATCACTTCCGAGACCTTGCGGCCGCGTTCGTGAACGAAGTCGCTGGCGGATTTGCCCGGACCGAGGATGAACCGCAGCCAGCGCCCGCGCTTGCGCCCGGTGCCGATCTCGCTGCGGCGGATGAAATCTCCTTCCGACACCACGCCCACCAGCTTGCCGGTAGCGTCGACCACCGTGAGGCCGCTCACATGTCGCTTCAGCATGATATTGGCCGCCTCGACGATGCTGGTGTCGGGGGTAACCGAGATGACCGACCGGGTCATGATCTGGTGGGCGCGCATGGACAACTCCGCTGGCATGTCAATTTCAATGGACAAAGCCTAGTGAGTCCATCGGGGTGCGGTTTGACTCAGGTCAAGCGGACAAAGCTTGCCTTGATTGACCGATTTTGATCCGTGCCGCGATTTGATGCAGCTCAACGCGCGGCGGAAGCGTCGCCATATCCTGCCGGAGGCGTAGAACGGAAGCCCGCAGGAACAATGAGCCATGAGCGTCGTAAAAATATTTCCACGGGCCGAAGCGCCGCTGCAAGCTCCCGCTACCAGGCCGGCTGCCGGGATTTCCGAAAGGGTCGCAGACACGCCGGCTGACTGCACTTGCCCGCAAACGACGGATTCGTATCCACTCGATCGCGCGTTTCATGCCATGCTGGCGCGGTTCACGGGCGGAATCTCGCCTGTGGCCTTGTCGCTCGCCTGGCTCGATTGGGGCGCGCATCTTGCGGCGGCGCCTCAGCACCAGATGGAGCTCTTCCGCAATATCTTCCGCGACTCAGGCCGCTTCCTGAAGCTGCCGCTCACGCGACATCCAAAGAACCATGGTCCGTCATTCGGCCGCAGGCGCGGGATCGCCGCTTCAAGGACCGGCAATGGGAAGCCGCGCCGTTCAATCTGCTTGCGCAGGCGTTTCTGCTCACCGAACGCTGGTGGCACGATGCCACGACCGGCATACGCGGCGCGTCGCACGCAAATGAGGCCATCGTCGAGTTCTCGATGCGCCAGATGCTCGACATGCTGGCGCCCTCGAATTTCGCCGCCACCAATCCGCAGGTGCTGGAAAAAGCGTTCCAAAGCGGCGGGGAGAACTTCGTGTTCGGCTGGCAGAACTGGTGCAGCGACCTGATGCGTCTGCTCTCCGGCTCGAAGCTGGCCGGGGAGGATCAGTTCGTCGTCGGCAAGACGGTGGCGGCTTCGCCCGGCAAGGTCGTCTACCGCAACAGCCTGATCGAGCTGATCCAGTACCATCCGACGACTGCGCAGGTGCGGCCGGAGCCGATTCTGATCGTGCCGGCCTGGATCATGAAGTACTACATCCTCGATCTGTCGCCGCAGAACTCCCTGGTCAAATACCTGACCGCTCAGGGCTTCACCGTCTTCGCGATCTCCTGGCGCAATCCGGATCCGAACGATCGGGATGTTGCCTTCGACGACTACCGCAAGCTGGGCGTGATGGCCGCGCTGGACATGATCGGGCAGATCGTGCCGGGCCGGAAGATCCATGCGCTCGGCTATTGCCTTGGCGGGACGTTGCTGTCGATTGCCGCGGCGGCCATGGCGCGGGACGGCGATAGCCGTCTCGGCACCGTCACGCTTCTCGCGGCGCAAACCGATTTCACCGAGGCCGGCGAATTGACGCTGTTCATCAACGAGAGCCAGGTTGCCTTTCTCGAAGATATGATGTGGCAGCGCGGCTATCTCGACACGACACAGATGGCGGGCGCGTTCCAGCTCCTGCGCTCCAACGAGCTGATCTGGTCGCGGCTCTCGCGTGATTATCTGATGGGCGACGGCTCGCCACCGAGCGACCTGATGGCCTGGAATGCCGACGCCACGCGGCTACCCTATCGCATGCACTCGGAGTATCTGCGCAAGCTGTTCCTGAACGACGATCTGGCGGAAGGTCGCTATCGGGTCGAATGCCGGAGCATCTCGCTGTCCGACATTCATACCCCGATGTTCGTGGTCGGCACGCTCGCCGATCACGTGGCGCCCTGGCGATCCGTCTACAAGATCCATTATCAGGTCGATGCCGACGTGACGTTCCTGTTGACCAGCGGCGGTCACAATGCCGGTGTCGTGGCGCCTCCGCAGGAGGAGGGCCACTTCTATCAGGTGCTGACCAAGGCTGCCGATGCGCCCTATGTCGGTGCCGACGAATGGCTGAAGCTGGCGCCGCGCGTCGAGGGCTCATGGTGGCCGGAATGGACCACTTGGCTGGCGGCACGTTCCGGCGCCCCCTGCGATCCGCCGCAGATCGGACTTGGCGACGCCCTCGGCCTGCCGGATGCGCCGGGGGACTACGTCCACACCTAGGCCTCCGGCTCCGATCTCGGCGCGAGATCCGAAGAGCGGAACGGTTTGGCCTTGTCCAATTTGCGATAGGCCGTTGACGCCTTCCGCAACAGCTTCTTCTCGCGTTTGCGGTTGAGGAAGCGACGGCTGGCCTCGATGCCGGCGCCATTCAACGACGCCGCTAGTGCTTGTCCGCGCGCATCGTCGTTCAATTGACCGAGCGACCGTTGTGCCTTGCGCAATTGCTTGAGGATGGACTTTTGCTTCGTCGCCACCCCATTGGCGAACAGATCCGCAAGCGACTCGACCGAGTAAGTCATCCGCTTGTTGAGGAGCCGCAGCTTGTGACGTTTCTCGACATCGAGCTTCTTCAGCTTACGGGCCTTCTTGAGCAGCGTCGTCTCCCACTCGGTCAGCCGCTCCGTTGCATGGTCGGCGAGGGTGCAGCGGCGCAACCGGATCGCTTCCTTGCTGCGGCGGGTCGACCAGGGGCCGCTTTCGATCCACGTCGAGGTTTGCTCGACCAGGCGGCGATACCGCGCCGATTGCAGCGCACGCGCCAGCAGCCGATGGCTCTCCGCGCGTTTCTCGTCCCAGCGCTGAAGCTCGGCGACCACCGCGAGCTCGTCGCTACTCTCTGCGACGATCCGCTCGATGGCCACGTCGAGGTCTCGCACCATGCCGAGCTGACTGTTCAGCCATTTCAGTTCGGCCCAGACTTCCGGTCGCACGTTATCGTCGACCATTGGCGAGAAGAAGCGGATGGCAGTCCGCAGATGAGTCAGTGCGATCCGGATCTGGTGCAGCGCATCCGGATCGCCGCGGCAGGTGCCGTCGTGCTGAGCGATCACCGCGCCGAGGTGTCGGCGGGCGATGATGCGGAAGGCCGTGTCGCAGGCCATGCCGGGGCTGAGGCGGGCGGGCAGGACATTGCGCCGCGTTGCCGGCTTGGCATGCGCATTTGCCGTCGAGCGCGTGGTGGATCGCGACTTCCTTGCCCGCATCAGTCTGATTGCCTTGTTTGCCCCTCAGCGATGACGTTCCGGCAGTTCTGAAGCGTCTGCTCTTGTGTCCCGGATGCATCGATGGTCGCCCAGCCGACATGGCCGATATTATAGTGCTCTTGCAGCGCGGCAACCTCCGGCGTGGCGTCCGATGCGTCTCCCCGGCGGTCGCCGATGCGCGCTTGCCGGGTTGCAAGGTCTGCGACCAGGAACAGCCCGTTCAACGTCACGTTGCACTCGCGCGCCAGCGCCGCGATCGCATCGCGTTCGTCCTCGCGCGCGAATACGCCGTCAACGATCGCCGAATGGCCCTGCGCCAGCACCCGCCGGGCCTGCTGCACCAGCGTGTCATAGACGCGGGCCGTGACCTCCGGCGTATAGGCTGAAGGCGGCAGGCGGTGGGTGTCCTCGACCCCGAACATCTGCTTGCGGACGAGATCGCTGCGCAGCACGACGGCGCCCGGCTCCGGTGCCACGACCGGCGCGAGCGCGTGCGCCAAGGCGGTCTTTCCGGTGCCGGACAGTCCGCCGACCGCAATCAGACGCGGAGCAGGAGGACGGATCAGCGTCCCGGCGAGGTCGAAATAACGCCGTGCCTGGTCGACGATGCCGGGATCGTCGGAGTGCGGCGGCTTCAGTCGCGCCAGCGCCACCTGGGCGCGGATCGCCGCCCGGATGGACAGGAACAGCGGCAGGGTCGAGAGCGCATCGAGATTGTCGGCCGGCGTCGCGGCGAGATAGCGGTTCAGCACCATGTTTGCCGCGCTCGGCTGGTGGTGCTGCAACAGGTCCATCAGCGTGAATGCGAGATCGTAGAGCACGTCGACCGTCGCCATCTGCGCGTCAAACTCGATCGCGTCGAACAGCACGGGCCGATCATCGATCATGACGATGTTTGCCAGATGCAAATCGCCGTGGCAGCGGCGCACGAAGCCCCGGCTGCCGCGCCCTGCGAGCAGGGGACGAATACGCAGATAGGCCGCATCCGAAGCCTTCCCGAGTTGCTCGATCGCGTCTGCGCTGAAATGGCCGCCGGCCCGCAGCCCATCGGTGTTGCCGTCGATCAGGCCCGGAATGGAGGAGACCCATGCCTTTCCGTCGGCGCGCGTCGCCGCCGCATGCGAAGCCGCGATGGCGTCAGCGGCGGCCGAGGCAAGCTTCGCGTCCAGCGGTCCCGCCTCGGCCAGATGATCCAACGTCCTGCTTTCGTCGAAGCGCCACATGTCGACCGCATACTCGATCGGCCGGCCGGCGCCCTCGACCTTCACCGATCCATCCGCCTCTTCCGTGATCGCCACGACACCACGATAGATCTGCGGCGCCAGGGGCCGGTTGATCCGGATCTCCTCCTCGCAGGCCGCCTTGCGCTTTTCGAGCGTCGAATAGTCGAGGAAGGGAAACCGGACGGCGCGCTTGATCTTCAGCGCACGCTTTGCGTCCAGGAACACCGAGGCGGCATGCGTGTCGATGCGCATCACGCCGGGATGGTCGGTCAGCATCCGAAAGATGCGCTCCTGAGCCGCCGTGTCATCCTTCATCGAAGCGGACATGGCAAGCACCATCAGGGCGTCAGCACGGCCGCGCCGAGGATCTGGCCATTCCGCAGCATGGTCAGGACCTCATTGGCGTGATCGAGCGGAAACGCCGTCGTCTCGGTCCGCACGCCGGCTTGCGGCGCGACCTTGAGAAAATCGAGGCCATCCTGCCGGGTCAGGTTGGCGACCGAGACCAGCTGCCGTTCCTGCCACAGCAGATCATACGGAAAGCTTGGAATGTCGCTCATGTGGATGCCGGCGCAGACGACGCGACCGCCTTTGCGCACGGCGCGCAACGCCGCCGGGACCAGCTCGCCGGTTGGCGCGTAGATGATCGCGGCGTCGAGCGGCTCGTCGGGCACCTGGTCCGATGACCCCGCCCAGACAGCGCCGAGACGGCGGGCAAGATCTTGTGCAGCGGCATCGCCGGCCCGCGTGAATGCATGGACGGAGCGTCCCTGCCAAGCCGCGACTTGCGCAATGATGTGGCCGGCCGCGCCGAAGCCATAGAGACCGAGCCTCTCGGCGGGGCCGGCCAGGACCAGCGAGCGCCAGCCGATCAACCCCGCGCACAGCAGGGGCGCAATCTCCACGTCGCTGCCGGACTCGCCGAGCGGAAAAGCGTAACGTGCGTCGGCGATGGTGTGGGTCGCGTAGCCGCCGTCGCGCGTGTAGCCGGTGAACAGCGGTGCATCACAGAGGTTTTCCATACCCTCGCGGCAGAAGCGGCATTTTCCGCAGGTGAAGCCGAGCCAGGGAATGCCGACCCGGTCACCAGGCGCATGTGTCGTCACATTCGCGCCGATGAGGTCGACCCGGCCGACGATCTCGTGGCCAGGCACGATCGGATAGCGGATGCCGGGCAGCTCGGCATCGACGAGATGAAGATCGGTCCGGCATACACCGCAGGCGCTGATCTTCACCCGGATCTGACCCTCGCCCGGCATCGGGTCGGGCCGCTCCTCCATCCGGAGCCGCGCTCGTGGGGTCGGCAACACCATCGCACGCATGTCTGTCTCCGGGGCGAACCGCTCCGACTGAAGTATCCATAGAACGGCCGAGTGGCCAGTCCTTGACGTCAGTCAACGCCTGTTTCCCGGGCTGATCGGACGGAGTTTCCCCCGGTCTTGACGCGGATCAAGGGTCTCGACGACAGCCCGCCTATCATGGTGGCTCAGGAGAATTCCGATGCCCATCAAGGATGTGTTTCTGCCCCTTGTCGGCCAGCCGCGCGGGCCAGCCCTGGTTGCGATCGAGAAATGCGTTTCTGTCGCCGCCGATCTCGGCGCCAGGATCACCGCGCTCGCGCTCGAGGAAGATGTTTTCGAGCGACCGAAGGTGATGCTGCCTGACGATCGCGAATTCGCGCAGGCCAGCCTCGAGGCGAGCGACATGCAGCAGCTGCTGAATGCATTCACCGATGCGGCTTGCTGCGCCAACGTCCGCGCCCAGGGCCGGTCGGGCAAGGTGCCTGCGGATCAGATCGGAGCGATCCTGGCCGAGCACGCCCGCTTCAGCGACCTCGCGCTGGTTCCCGTGAAACCGCATGACAGTCGAACGGAGACCATCGTGGAGGCGTTGTTGTTCGAATCCGGCCGGCCGCTTCTGCTCTGTCCCGAACATCGCGCCGACGAGCTCAGGCCCGAGTTCGAGAACGTCGTGATTGCCTGGGATCATTCTGCACGGGCCGCGCGTGCGGTCGGCGATGCGTTGCCTGTTCTTCAGGCTGCCAGTTCGGTTCGTGTGCTGACCGTGGCGGAGGACGAGACGGACGCGGTCGTCCGATCCGGAACGGCACTCGTCAACCATTTGCGGGAACACGGCGTCTTTGCCTCGTTCGAAACCACGAAGGGGGGCGGCCGCTCGACCGGCAAAGTATTGGGAAGCTGGGCGAATTCCCATGGCATCGATGCCGTCGTGATGGGCGCCTATCATCATTCGCGCCTGAACGAGATCGTGTGGGGCGGTGTGACAAAGACCGTCATTGGCCAGCCACCATGCTGGGTTATGATCTCGCACTAGGCGTCTTCTTCCAGCCGGATCGTTCAATCATCGGAACCGCCGCTGGCGCGGCGCATTTGTTTTCATGTCGACTTATCGTCTGAACAACCTGCTGTCGCCGCGCTCGGTTGCGCTCGTCGGCGCGAGCGCGCGTCCGGCGTCCGTTGGACGCGCGGTCCTGGAAAACATTCGGAAAGCGGGATTCAAGGGGCGGTTTGGCCTCGTCAATCCGCGCCACGCCGAGCTCGGCGGCCTCGCCGCGGTGAAGAGCCTGGACAGGCTGGACTTCGTGCCCGAGCTCGTCGTCGTCACCGCGCCCGCGGGCGAGATTCCAGGCATCGTCGAGCAGGCCGGCCGTCGCGGATCTGCGGGTGCGCTGATCGTCTCCGCCGGTCTCGGCCAGGGACCGGGATCGCTGCACGAGGCGACCAGCGCTGCCGCCCGCAAACACGGCATGCGGCTGATCGGGCCGAACTGCCTCGGCATCATGATGCCCGGCGTCAGCCTGAATGCCAGTTTCGCCGCGCACATGCCGGGGGCCGGCAACCTCGCGCTGATCTCGCAATCGGGAGCCATTGCCGCCGGCATGGTGGATTGGGCCGCGCAGCGCGGCGTCGGCTTCTCCGGCATCGTCTCGATCGGCGATCAGATCGACGTCGACATTGCCGATTTGCTCGACCATTTCGCGATGGATCACAAGACCCGCGCGATCCTGCTCTACATCGAGGCGATCAAGGACGCGCGCAAGTTCATGTCGGCGGCGCGCGCGGCCGCGCGGGTGAAGCCCGTCGTCGTGGTGAAGTCCGGCCGCATGGCGCAGGGTGCGAAGGCCGCTGCGACGCATACCGGGGCGCTCGCCGGTGCCGACGCCGTCTATGACGCGGCGTTCCGCCGCGCGGGCGTGCTGCGGGTGTCCGACCTGCGCGAGCTGTTCGACTGTGCCGAGACACTCGGCCGCGTCGAATCGCCGACCGGAAAGCGTCTCGCCATCCTGACCAATGGCGGCGGCATCGGCGTCCTCGCCGTCGATCGATTGGTCGAGCTCGGCGGTATTCCGGCAACCATCTCGACTGACGCGCGCAGGAAGCTTGATGCGGCGCTGCCGCCGACCTGGTCCGGTGCAAACCCCGTCGACATCGTGGGCGACGCCGATGCTGCGCGCTACGCAGCGGCGCTGGAGGAACTGCTGGCCGATCGCGACAACGACGCAGTCCTCGTCCTCAACGTGCAGACCGCGATCGCATCGGCCGCCGAGATCGCCAAGACCGTGACGGAGCTCGTGGCCAAGTATCGCGAGCAGCACCGCCGATGGGCAAAGCCCGTGCTGGCGGCCTGGGTCGGGGCCGATCAACACATCATCCAGGCACTCTCCAGCGCCGGCGTGCCGAACTATCCGACCGAGGACGACGCCGTGCGCGGCTTCATGCATCTGGTCCGGCACCGCGAGGTGGTGGAGGAGCTGACCCAGGTGCCTCCCGCGATGCCCGACACGTTCGTTCCGGATGCGAGGGGGGCGAGAGAGATCGTCACCGCCGCGATCGCGGATGGCCGCCAGTGGCTCGAACCCGTCGAGATCAAGCACCTGCTCGAAGCCTACGATATCGCGATGGTGCCGACCTATGCGGCAGCAGATGTCGAGCAGGCGGTAGCCTATGCAAAGGACATCTTCGCGCAAGGCGGCACCGTCGTGCTGAAGATCATGTCGCGCGACATCACCCACAAATCCGACGTCGGCGGCGTCGTGCTCAATCTGACGTCGCCGGAGGCCGTCCGTGCGGCGGCGACGGACATTCTTGCGCGAGCGCGGAAGCTGCGGCCCGAGGCGCGCATCGGCGGCGTCATCGTCCAGGCCATGGTCGTCAAGGCAAAGGCGCGCGAGCTGATCCTCGGCCTTGCCGACGATCCGACCTTCGGCACGGTGGTGGTTTTCGGCCGCGGTGGCACGGCGGTGGAGATCATCAACGACAAGGCGCTGGCGCTGCCGCCGCTCGATCTGCAACTGGCCCGCGATCTGATCGACCGCACGCGCGTGTCGCGGCTGCTGAAGGCCTATCGGGACGTGCCGGCGGTGAAGCACGACGCCGTCGCGATGGTGCTGGTCAAGCTGGCGCAGATGGCGGCCGACATTCCCGAGATCCGCGAATTCGACATCAACCCGCTGCTGGCCGACGAAACCGGCGTGACCGCGGTGGATGCCCGCGTCGCGGTCGGGCCGCCACAGCGGAAGTTCGCCGGCTCCGGCCCGGCCAATTTCGCCGTTCGCGCCTATCCATCGCAATGGGAGCGCCGCCTCAAGCTCAAGGAGGACTGGCGCATCTTCGTGCGGCCCATGCGCCCCGAGGACGAGCCGACCATCCACGAATTCCTGCGTCACGTCACGGCGCACGACCTTCGCCTGCGCTTCTTCGCCCCGATGAAAGAGTTCACCCACGAATTCATCGCACGCCTGACCCAGCTCGACTATGCGCGCGCGATGGCCTTCATCGCATTCGAGGAGGCCAGCGGCGAAATGGTCGGCGTGGTCCGGCTCCATTCCGACTCGATCTACGAGACCGGCGAATACGCGATCCTGCTGCGGTCCGACCTCAAGGGCAGGGGGCTCGGCTGGGCCCTCATGCAGCTGATCATCGACTACGCGCGGTCGGAAGGATTGAAGACCATATCGGGCGACGTGCTGCAGGAGAATACCGTGATGCTCGACATGTGCCGGCAGCTCGGCTTCGAGGTCAAGCCGGACCCGGCCGAGCCTGAAATCTGCGACGTCAGGCTGAAGCTCTGATCGCGTCAGCTAGAGCATGATCCGGAAAAGTGTGTAGCGGTTTTCCGAAAAGATCATGCTCAAACAAACAACCTAAAGCGCGATGACGATTCATCCTAATCGCATCGCGCTTAGGAGCGCGCCTCGGCCGAATTTGCATCATCTGACGTCCTGGCCGTCGCCCGCAGATTTTTGATGATGACCGCGATCAGCGGCAGCAGCACCGGCACGATCGTGCTCAGCGGGTGGTGCACCGCGCCCGACACCTGGGCCTGGAGCGCACGGGCCTCGAGCTGGAGGGCTTCGATGGAGGTGTCGTGAATTTCGTTGGCGAGTTCGATGTCACGCCCCGACGGAGCGCGGCCGGCGATCAGGAAGAGTGCGGCCGCGATGACGAAATTGACGGCGCCGAGGATGGCAGCCGCGGTAATCGCGCTCCAGATCTGCACCAGTGCGAAATAGGCCGACAGCTCCAGCATCAGCAGCCCGAACGCGGCGATCAGCGCCGCGAAGGCACGCAGGCCGAGGCCGATCAGCAAATGCCGCAGCCTGATGTCGGCGATGATCCTGTCGGTGCGCCACAGCACGCGCAGATGTTTGACGACATTCTCGGTATTCACCTAGTGTCTCCTCAGCATGAAGCCGACAACCACGCCCAGCGCGAAGGCGGAGGCGAGCGAAGTGACCGGACGCTCCGCAACGAGGCCCTGGAGCTGCTCCCGCTCCTGTTCGACGGTCTCGCCAAGCTCAGCAAGCGCGGCCCTGATCTGATCGGCGAGCGCTTGGGTGCGAGCTTTCGAGCTCTCGAACATCTCCTCGCCGGCGGTGCTCAACAGGCGCGTGACGTCGACCTTCAGCGCGCGCAATTCCTCGCTCATCCTGTCACTGTCGAACATGGATTCGGTGTCCTCACTAGATTTATACAAGTCTAAGACCAGCCCGTGCGATCGCGCTTGATTTGCGTCAAGAGGCGGAGCCCGTTCGGGGTCTTGAGACAGGTCAATCCGGCCGCCACATGCTGGCCTAGAAATGCCGGCTGAATGGGGACCGATTGTCCCGATGAGGTGGAAAGCGTGAATCACGAACCGCTGCTGCACGCGACGCCGTCCGGCGACGTGCTGAAATTGCGCCCCGAGGGGCCCTGGACCGCCGCGAACGTGGTGACGCTCGAGACCTTGTCCCGCTCGGTCGGGGCCGACGTCGATCGTTCGCGCGCCGTATCCTTGGACATGTCGGGGATCAGCGCGCTCGATACGCTCGGCGCCTGGGTCCTGGAGAAGCTGTCGCGCAGGGCCGCCTCGTCAGGCAGGCCAGCCGAATTCGTCGGCGTCGCCGATCATTTCAGCGGGCTGATGGACGAGGTGCGCCAGGTCAACCGCCGCACACCGGCTTCGGCGGCCGCGCCCAATCCGGTTCTGGCGCGGCTGGGTGATCTCGGCAAGTCCGCGGTCGGCGCGCGGGAGGACGTCACGATCTTCCTCCAGATGCTCGGCGCCTTGTTCATGGCCGTGGTCGGCGTGCTGCGCCGGCCGCGTTCGCTGCGGCTGACCTCTCTGGTGTATCAGCTCTACCGCATCGGATGGCAGGCGATCCCCATCGTCACGCTGATCACCTTCCTGATCGGCGCCATCATCGCGCAGCAGGGCTTCTTCCACTTCCGTAGATTCGGCGCGGAATCATACACGGTCGACATGGTCGGCATCCTGGTGCTGCGCGAGCTTGGCGTGCTGATCGTCGCCATCATGGTCGCGGGACGGTCGGGGAGCGCCTACACGGCCGAGCTCGGCTCGATGAAGATGCGCGAGGAGATCGACGCGCTCTCGACCATGGGGCTCGATCCGGTCGACGTCCTGATCCTGCCGCGCGTTGCGGCCCTGGTAGTTGCGCTGCCCATCCTCACCTTCATCGGATCGATCGCCGCGCTCTATGGCGGCGGGCTGGTCGCGCAGTTCTATGGCGACATGGGGCCGGCGATCTACATCGCGCGCCTGCACGAGGCCATTTCCGTCGCACATTTCGAAGTGGGCATCCTGAAGGCGCCGTTCATGGCGCTGGTGATCGGGATCGTGGCCTGCAGCGAGGGATTGCGCGTCAAGGGCAGCGCGGAGTCGCTGGGGCGGCAGACCACGACGTCGGTGGTGAAATCGATCTTCCTGGTGATCGTGCTCGACGGCCTGTTCGCCGTGTTCTTTGCCTCGATCGGAATGTGACGATGGACGGACCACAAGACGAGTTCGCCATCCGCGTCCGTGACCTCGTGGTCGGCTTCGGCCGTCAAACCGTGCTCGACCATCTGTCGCTCGACGTCCGCCGCGGCGAGATCCTCGGGCTGGTGGGTGCCTCCGGCGGCGGCAAATCGGTCTTGATGCGGACCATCATCGGCCTCATCCCGCGCCGGAGCGGGACCATCGAGGTCATGGGACAACCCGCCGGCGGCCACGGCCGCGGCGCAGCGATGGCCTGGGGCATCCTGTTCCAGCAGGGCGCGCTGTTCTCCTCGCTGACGGTGCGCCAGAACGTCCAGTTTCCCTTGCGCGAAAATCTGGTCCTGTCGCTGGAGCTGATGGACGAGATCGCGATCGCCAAGCTCGAGATGGTCGGCCTGCGCGCCGAGGACGCCGACAAATATCCGGCGGAGCTGTCCGGCGGCATGACCAAGCGCGTGGCGCTGGCGCGCGCGCTCGCGCTCGATCCGCCGATCCTTTTCCTGGACGAGCCGACCTCGGGCCTCGACCCCATCGCCGCCGGCGAGTTCGACACGCTGATCAAGACGCTGCAAAAGACCCTGGAGCTCACCGTGTTCATGGTGACCCATGACCTTGCGAGCCTGACCACGGTCTGCGACCGCATCGCCGCGCTCGCCGACGGCAAGATCGTGGCGATCGGCCCGATGCGCGAATTGCTGCAATCCGAGCATCCCTGGGTGCGCGCTTACTTCCACGGCAAGCGCTCGCAGATGCTGCAACACGAGATGAGATGAGAGATGGAAACCCGCGCTCCCTATGTGCTGATCGGCAGTTTCGTGCTGGCCGCGATCGTCGCAGTGTTCGGCTTCGTCTATTGGCTGAACAACACCGGCGGCATCGGGCCGCGCACCAGCTACCACGTGCAATTCCAGGGGCCGGTGCCCGGCCTGCTGGTTGGCGCGGGCGTGCTGTTCAACGGCATTCGGGTCGGAGAGGTCACCCAGCTCGGGCTCGCGCCTGATAACCCGCGCTTCGTCAATGCCACGATCTCGGTTGCCACCGCGACGCCGGTGCGTGCCGACACTAAGGTCGGCCTCGAATTCCAGGGCCTGACCGGCGTTCCCGTGGTGACATTGGAGGGGGGCGTGATCGTCGCCAAGTCGGGCGAGCTGCCGACCTTGATCGCGGAGGCCGGCGCAGGCCAGAGCATGACGCAGGCGGCGCGCGATGCGCTGCGGCGGGTCGACACGGTGCTTCAGGACAATTCCGGTCCGCTGAAGGACACCATTGCCAATTTCAAGACCTTCTCCGACGGGCTCGCGCGCAACACCGGCAAGATCGACGGCATCCTGGCAGGCCTCGACAAGATGACCGGCGGCGGTACGCCCGCGCAGAAGGTCACCTACGACCTGCGCACGCCGCAGAATCTCGGACCGGCCGGCAAGACTCTATCGGCCTCACTGGCCATTCCCGAGCCGACGGCGGTGGCGATGCTGCAGACTCAGCGCATGCTGTTCGCGCCTGGCGGCGACAGGCCGGGCTTTGCGGACTTCCTCTGGGCTGACAGCATTCCGAAACTGGTGCAGGCGCGCCTGATCGACAGTTTCGAGAACTACGACATCGCCCACGCCCCGCTGCGCACGACGGATCTCGGGCCGGCGGACTACCAACTCCTGCTCGACATCCGGCGCTTTCGGATCGCGACGGATGGGGAGGCTCGGGCCGAGATCGGACTGTCGGCTCGGATCGTCGACAAGAATGGCAAGGTGATCGCATCGCGCCTCATCGAGGCCAGCGAAAAGCTCGACAAGGTCGAACCGGCCGCTTCAGTCGCCGCCTTCGATGCCGCCTTCGCGCGCATCGCCAAGGAGCTGATCGGATGGACCGTGCAGGCGGTGTGAGGGGCGACTATTCCAGCGTCTTCAGGTAGGACAGCAGGTCGTGGATCTGGTCCGGGCTGAGCGCGAAGGCCGGCATGTCGGCATGTCCGGTGGAGATCCCCTCGGCCAGCGCCTCGCCAAGGCTGTTGATCGGATAGCGCCGATGCAGGGTGCGTAGCGGAGGCGCGATCTCCAGCTGGCTCTTGGAGGCGCGGTCGATCGCGTGACAGCGTGCGCAATTGGCTCGGGCGAAAGCCTTGCCGCGTTGTTCGGCGGCCGGGGCCGCGAGCGCAGGCGTGATCAGAAGCAGCCCAATCAGGCCGTGACGCAGTGCTCTTTGCAGCATGGAATCATCCCGTCGAACCGTGGACGCAGAATAAGAGCGGGATGCCAGCCAAATTTGATCTGGGTCAATCGGCTGCGGCACGGTGCAGTAAAATGCAGCCGCGCGGTGGACTCGGCCTGACGTCGGGAGCGGCCGGCGTGGGGAGCGATGGATGAAGCCTTCCGTGGTCACGAGTGAGCCGAACGGACATCATTGCGACGATTGTGCCGTGCGTGGAGCGGCGGTCTGCTCGTCGCTCGATGCAGCCGAACTCCGGGAGTTCGAGCATCTCGGCCGCCGCGTCCATTTCGATTCGGGCGAGACCGTGTTTTCCGAGGAGGACATCACGACCTCGTTCTACAACGTCCTCGAAGGCGTCATGCGGCTGTACAAGCTGCTGCCTGACGGCCGGCGGCAGATCGTCGGCTTTGCCTTGCCCGGTGACTTCCTCGGGATGAATCTGTCCGGCCGGCACAATTTTTCGGCCGATGCGATCGGCGTGGTGAAAGTGTGCCAATTCCCAAAAGGGCCTTTCGGCCGTTTCATCGAAGACCGGCCGCAATTGCTCAGGCGCATCAACGAACTGGCCATTCGCGAGTTGAGCCAGGCGCGCGACCACATGGTTCTGCTCGGCCGCCGCTCGGCCGACGAGAAGGTCGCGACCTTTCTGCTCGGCTGGCGCGAGCGGCTGGTCGCGCTCAGCGGTCCGTCCGACATGGTCGCGCTTCCGATGAGCCGTCAGGACATCGCCGATTATCTCGGCCTGACCATCGAGACCGTCAGCCGCACTTTTACCAAGCTTGAGCGTCTCGGCGTGATCGAGATCATTCACGGCGGCATCAGCATGCTCGACCCGGCCCGTGTCGAGGCCATGGCCGCAGCCTGACCTCCCGTCCACGGCGTCTTCGGCAGAATTTGATCCCGGTCAATGACGCCGGCCATGCCCCGCAAAATAATGCCGGAGACAAATCCGGGAGGGGATGATGCCTGCTGACGCGTTGCTGGTGACCGTTGTCGTCGTCGCGATCTTTGTCGTGTTCGCCGCAGTTCTGGCCTGGGCTGACCGGCAAACCAGGGCGGGTCGGCTTGATCCGGATTCCAGGCACTGAAGCCTTCTGCAGGTCCAGGTCCAGGTCCAAGTCCAAGTCCAGGTCCAAGTCCAAGTCCAAGTCCAAGTCCAGGTTTAGGTCCGAGTCCGGCGCGCCAGGGCCGATGCTCGCCTGGGCGGGCGCCACCCGTCGGCAGCGTTTCGACGCAATCACGGTTTGCGTAATCCGCAACTCTGCGTCGAAGAAGACGCATCGCCGCAGCTTTTGGCTGCTGACTTCCTCGTTACGGGCCTTTTCGTGGCATTTGCCTCAAATCGCGCGCGTGCTTTCCGGTTGAAATGCCTGGTAACGTTGACTACGCAGGAACTCAGTGCCTCGTAGTCTTAGGAGCCCCGCGGCGTGCCTCAGGACAAGACCGGCGATCCCCGACAACCGGCGGGCAACAAACTATCGGTCCTGCGCAAGCACCCGATCTTCGCGGATCTGGAGCCGGAAGCGCTCGATCAACTCTGCCGCTACGCCAAGCACACCACCGTCAAGCGTGGCGCGACGATCGCTGCCAAGGGCGATCCCGGCAACAGCCTGTTCGCGGTGATCGCGGGGACAGTCAAGATTTCCTCCTCATCGCCTGATGGGCGGAACGCTATTCTCAATCTGATCGGCCCCGGAGAAATCTTCGGCGAGATCGCCGTGCTCGACGGCGCGCCCAGGTCGGCGGATGCGACCGCAAATACCAATTGCGAGCTCTACGTCATCGATCGCCGGGACTTCCTGCCGTTCGTGAAGAGCCAGCCGGCGCTGGCGATGAAGTTCATCGAGCTGCTGTGCGCGCGTCTGCGCTGGACCAGTCAGCAGGTCGAGCAGGTGATCCTGCAGAATCTGCCGGGCCGGCTTGCCAGTGCACTGCTCGGTCTCACCGAAGAGCGCAAGCTGGATTCCGGCAGCGGCACGCTCGCCATCACGCAGCAAGAGATCAGCGAGATGGTCGGGATGACGCGCGAGAGTATCAACAAGCAATTGCGCGCCTGGGCCGGCCGCAATTGGGTCCGCCTCGAGCACGGCGCCATCGTCGTGCTCGATACGGACGCGCTGCGCGAGCTCGCCGAGAGTGGCCTCGGCGGCGAGTGACGCCGTCGGCCTAACCGTCGATGCTGGCGACCGCGCGGGGCCTCGATTGGAGGCGTCAAGTCACGGGCTAGCGACGTCGAGCCAGGCCGCCATACCCACCATAGTGCGAATTGCGCCAGAAATCGATCGATGCAAGTCTTGCATCGATCGATGCCGGATTTGGCTTGGACAGAGAATGCCGCCCGCCCTAGGGACGACATTGGCGCTTGACTTCACACCTGAAGCGGAGCGACCCAAGGCGGCCTGCAGCCGGGCCGACAACGATATAATCGATCTCAATCAACCCAGGAGGAAGCCCACATGAAGACGCTCACCGGTATCATCACAGCCGTTGCACTGGCGGTCTCAGCACCCCTGGCCACTGCACGCGATTTCCGCTCGGCTGACGTTCACCCCGCCGATTATCCGACCGTCGAGGCGGTCAAGTTCATGGGCCAGCAGCTCGCGGCGGCGAGCGGCGGCAAGCTTGGCGTGAAGGTGTTTCCGAACGGCGCCCTGGGCTCGGAGAAGGACACGATCGAGCAACTCAAGATCGGCGCGCTCGACATGATGCGGATTAATGCATCGCCGCTGAACAATTTCGTGCCCGAGACTATCGCGTTGTGTCTGCCCTTCGTCTTCAGGGACACGCAGCACATGCGCACCGTCCTCGACGGTCCGATCGGCGATGAGATCCTGGCAGCCATGGAGCCCGCGGGCCTGGTCGGCCTTGCCTATTACGACAGCGGCGCGCGCTCGGTCTATACCGTCAAGGGACCGGTCAAATCGCTGGCCGATCTGAAGGGCCTGAAGATCCGCGTCCAGCAATCCGACCTGTGGGTCGGCATGATCCAGAGCTTGGGGGCCAACCCGACGCCGATGCCCTATGGCGAGGTCTACACCGCGCTCAAGACCGGCCTCGTCGACGCTGCCGAGAACAACTGGCCGTCCTACGAATCCTCCCGGCACTTCGAAGCCGCCAAGTTCTACAACATCACCGAGCACTCCCTCGCGCCCGAAGTTCTCGTGATCTCGAAAAAGGTCTGGGACGCGCTGAGCAAGGAGGACCAGGCGATGGTCCGCAAGGCAGCCAAGGAATCGGTGCCCGTCATGCGCAAGCTCTGGGACGCGCGCGAGCAGGCCGCCCGCAAGACCGTCGAGGCCGCTGGCGTTCAGGTGGTCACGATCGGCAACAAGGCGGAGTTCGTCGATGCAATGAAGCCGGTCTACCAGAAGTTCGCCGGTAACGAGAAGCTGCAGAGCCTCGTCAAGCGCATCCAGGACACGAAGTAGGACAATTCGAAGCCGGGTCCGGCGTCGCCGCCAGGCGGCACCGGATCCCGTGAGGAGGCGCGGGATGACAGACCCACACGTCGCAAGTCACGAACAGGGGGCCGTAGCAGCACGCCCGTCCACCGGCTTGCTGTCGCGGGTCAATGCCCCCATTGCGCGCCTCGGCATGTACCTGTCGGTGACGGGCCTGCTCGTCATCGTCGCCATCGTCTTCTACCAGGTATTCGGACGCTACGTGCTCAACTCCAGCCCGACCTGGACGGAGAATTTGGCGCTGGTCCTGATCCTCTACGTCACGCTGATCGGCGCCGCCGTCGGCGTACGTGATGCCGGGCATATCGGCATGGACAGCCTGCTGGTCATGCTCCCCGATCACGCGCGGGAGAAGATCGAGATCGTGATCCACGTTCTGGTCGCCGGGTTCGGCCTCGCAATGGCCTATAATGGCTGGATCCTCGGCGCGTCGGTGGGCACCGTGAAGATCCCCAATCTCGGCCTGCCCGAGGTGATCCGCTACGTGCCGCTGTTCGCCTCCGGCGTCCTGATCGTTTCGTTTTCCATCGAGCACATCATTGCTCTCCTGCGCGGCGAAGAGGTCGTCCCCTCATGGAACTGATCATCCTCGGCGCCACCTTCTTCGGCTTTCTGATCCTCGGCGTACCGGTCGCCTTCGCGATCGGCCTGTCGGCCATCTGCACCATCCTCTACGAAGGCCTGCCGGTCGCCGTCATCTTCCAGCAGATGATGTCGGGGATGAACATCTTCTCCTTCCTCGCCATTCCGTTCTTCGTCTTCAGCGGTGAGCTGATGCTGCATGGCGGCGTGGCCGACAAGATCGTGCAACTCGCCAAGAATCTCGTCGGGCACATCCGCGGCGGGCTCGGCATGTCGAACGTGGTCGCGTGCACGCTGTTCGGCGGCGTCTCCGGCTCACCCGTGGCCGACGTGTCGGCGATGGGCGCGGTGATGATCCCGATGATGAAGAAGGAGGGATACGACACCGATTACGCCGTCAACGTCACCACCCACGCCTCGCTCGTGGGCGCCTTGATGCCAACCAGCCACAACATGATCATCTATGCACTCGCGGCCGGCGGCAAGGTCTCGATCGGCGCGCTCATTGCGGCCGGCCTGCTGCCGGCGCTGGTGCTGATGGTCTGCATGCTGGTTGCCGCCTACGCGGTCGCGGTGAAGCGCGGTTATCCCGCCGGCAAATTCCCGGGCTGGGCCGAGGTGGTCCGCTCGCTGGCGGCCGCGGTGCCTGGGCTTCTGATCGTCGGCATCATCCTGGCCGGCATCCTGTCCGGCGTCTTCACGGCAACCGAATCGGCGGCCATCGCCGTCACCTACTCGATCCTGCTGACTTTCTTCATCTATCGCACCATGACCTGGGGCAACTTCCTGCGCGCCGCCGCCAAGGCGGTGAAGACGACCGGGGTGGTGCTGCTGCTGATCGGCGTCTCCACCATGTTCCAGTACCTGATGGGACTTTACGAGGTGGCGGATCTCGCCGGCGCGATGATGAACAAGTTGTCGACTCAGCCATGGGTGATCTTCCTGCTCATCAACGTCATCCTGTTCGTGCTCGGCACGTTCATGGACATGGCGGCAACGATCCTGATCTGCACCCCGATCTTTCTGCCGATCGCGATGAAGGCGGGCATGGACCCGGTGCAGTTCGGCATGCTGATGCTGATCAATTGCGCCCTCGGGCTCAACACGCCGCCGGTCGGAACGACGCAATTCGTCGGCTGCGCCATCGGCGGCATCTCGGTCGGCGCGGTGATGCGTACCATCCTGCCGTTCTATGCTGCGCTCATCGCAGCACTGATGTTCGTGACCTATGTCCCTGCATTCTCGCTGTGGCTGCCGCGCCTCCTGATGGGCTACAAGGGCTAGCAGCACCAGGGAGACATTGTCAGTGACGGACTATCGCAAGCTCTTCGATCTCACCGGCAAGACCGCGCTCGTGCTCGGGGCCGCATCCGGCATCGGCAAATCGTCGGCCGAAGCGCTTGCGGATCTCGGCGCCCGGGTTGTCTGCGCCGATCGCGCGCTCGGCGCAGCGGAGGCGACCGCCGCCGGCATTCGCGACAAGGGCGGCTGGGCGGAAGCAGCTGGTTGCGACGCCGCAAGCGCCGCGGACGTCAACGCGCTCGCGAAAACCGTGATGCAGAAGTTTCCGCGACTCGACATCGCCGTGACGACGCCCGGCCTCAACATCCGCAAGACCATCCTCGACTACACCGAGGAGGATCTCGACCGCGTCCTCAACCTCAACGTCAAGGGCACGGTCTTTTTCTTCCAGGCCTTCGGCCGCATCATGGTCGCGCAGAAGGGCGGCAGCATCATCGCCTGCTCCTCGATCCGCGCGGTGACCATCGAACCCGGTCTCGGCGTCTACGGTTCGACCAAAGCGGCGATCGGTCTCCTGGTGAAGGGCTTTGCCTCCGAAGTCGGACACGCCGGCGTGCGCGTCAATGCGATCGCCCCGAGCATCGCCGAGACCGCGCTGACCGGCCCATTCAAGCAGCGCCCCGACATCTACAATCTCTACGCCGGCCACACCGTGTTCAACCGCTGGAGCAGCGCCGACGAGGTCGCGACCGCCGTCGCCTATCTCGCCTCGGATGCCGCAAGCTATGTCAGCGGCAGCACGCTGTTCGTCGACGGCGGCTGGACCGCCGTCGACGGCCCGCCGACCGGTCTCACCCAGTTGCACAAATAGCAAAGGATGTAGCTAGGGTTGCGCTTGCACGTCGCGCGGCTCACTGGCAGGCCTCCTTCGCAACCGCAGCAGGAAGCTCCGGCGCGCGCGGCTTGAGCAAATCGCATGGGGCTTGCCGGATAAATGCGCTCGGCTGGCCGGTATTTTGGTGTTACGAACTGGGACATGAACCAGCACGCCAAGATCAACGCGAAGATCGAGATCCGCCATTCGACCTGTCCGCATGATTGCCCCTCGGCCTGCGCCCTCGATGTCGAGGTGGTCGAAGGCCGCAGCATCGGCCGCGTCCGCGGTTCGAAGAAGCAGACCTACACCGCCGGCGTCGTCTGCGCCAAGGTCGCCCGCTATGCCGAGCGCATCCATCATCCCGAGCGGCTGATCTATCCGCTGCGCCGCACCGGCCCCAAGGGTTCAGGTCAGTTCGCGCGGATCTCCTGGGACGAGGCGCTGGACGAGATCGGGCACCGATTCAATGCGGCCGAGCGCGACTTCGGTGCGGAATCGATCTGGCCCTATTACTACGCGGGGACGATGGGGCTCGTGATGCGCGACGGGCTCAACCGTCTCACGCATGTGAAGAAATATTCGCGCTTCTACCAGACCATCTGTGCCAATGTTGCGCGCATCGGCTTTGCAATCGGCACCGGCAAGATCGCCGGCGTCGACCCGCGCGAGATGGCGCTGTCCGATCTCGTCGTGATCTGGGGCACCAATCCCGTCAACACTCAGGTCAACGTGATGACGCACGCCTCGCGCGCCCGCAAGGAGCGCGGCGCGAAGATCGCGGCGGTCGACATCTACGACAACGAGACCATGAAGCAGGCCGACATCAGGATCATCCTGCGGCCCGGCACCGACGGCGCCTTCGCCTGCGGCGTCATGCATGTCCTGTTCCGCGACGGCTACGCCGACCGAGCCTACATGGACAAGTATACCGATTGCCCCGCCGAGCTCGAGGCGCATCTGAAGTCGCGCACGCCGGAATGGGCCTCGGCGATTTGCGGCGTTCCGGTGTCGGAGATCGAGGCTTTCGCCAAGGCCGTCGGCGAGACCAAGCGGACCTTCTTCCGTCTCGGCTATGGCTTCACCCGCTCGCGCAACGGCGCGACGCAGATGCATGCGGCGCTGTGCATTCCCGCGGTGACCGGCGCTTGGCAGTATGAAGGCGGCGGCGCCTTCTTCAACAATTACGCGCTGTGGCACTTCAACGAATCCATCATCGAAGGCCACGACGCGATCGACAAGACCACCCGCGCGCTCGACCAGTCGCAGATCGGACGTATCCTCACCGGCGATGCCGAAGCTCTGCAGGGCAAGGGCCCGGTCAAGGCGTTGCTGATCCAGAACACCAATCCGATGACGGTGGCGCCGGAGCAGGCGCTGGTCCGGCAGGGCTTTGCGCGCGAGGATCTGTTCGTGGCGGTGCACGAGCAGTTCATGACCGAGACGGCGCAGATGGCCGACATCGTGCTGCCGGCGACCATGTTCATGGAGCATGACGACCTCTATTATGGCGGCGGCCATCAGCACATCTCGGTCGGGCCGAAGCTGATCGACCCGCCGGGCGAATGCCGCTCCAACCACGAGGTGTTGCAGGCGCTGGCGCCGCGGCTGGGCGCCAGGCATCCGGGCTTCGAGATGAGCCCGCGCGAATTGATCGACGCGACCTTGAGGCTGAGCAATCACGGCGACATCGCCGGCCTTGAAGCCGACATCTGGCGCGACCTGCAGCCGGATTTCCGCACCTCGCATTATCTCGACGGCTTCGCCCACGCCGACGGCAAGTTCCATTTCAAAGCCGACTGGGCGCATCCGCCGTTCGGCGTCACCATGGGCGACTACGACAAGATGCCTGGTCTGCCGGATCATTGGGCAGTGATCGAGCACGCCGACCGGGCCCATCCGTTCCGGCTAGCGACCAGTCCCTCGCGCAGCTTCCTCAACACGACCTTCAACGAGACGCCGTCCTCGCAGGCGCGCGAGGGCCGGGCCAGCGTGATGATCCACCCGTTAGATGCCGCCGCGCTCGGCATCGCCGATGGCGATGCGGTGACGCTCGGCAACGGCCGCGGCGAGACCACGCTGATCGCGACGCTGTTCGAGGGCGTGCGGCGCGGTGTCCTGATCGCCGAATCCGTTCATCCCAACAGCAACCATATCGGCGGCCGCGGCATCAACACGTTGACGGGCGCAGATACGATCGCGCCGATCGGCGGCGCGGCGTTCCACGATAATAAAGTCTGGATCAGGAAGGCGGCCTCAGCTCAAGGCGTGCACTCCGTGACGCCGTAGCCCGCGAATTCCTTTGCAATGTTCGGGTTCATCGACTTCGCCTGCGCGATATCGGTGGCGCCGTCGCCGCCGCTTCTGCGCGCAGCGATGCCGCGGCCGAACAGCGAGGACGAGGAGCGCGGGTTGCGCTGGATCGCGTCGGTATAATCCTTGATCGCCTCGGCATTGCGCCCGAGCTTGAGGTTGACGAGCCCGCGGCTGTCGAGTGCATCGCTCAAGCCCGGGTTGATCTGGAGCGCCAGATTGCAGTCGACCAGCGCGCCTTGCGGGTCGCCCGTCGCAGCCCGGCTCCAGCAGCGGTTGTTTAGGGCTTCCGCGTCCTTGGGCGCGCGGCGGAGCACCGCGTCGAAATCCTGTATCGCGAGCGCATAGGCGCGCTTGATCGCGTAGACCTGGCCGCGTTTGTAGCGCGAGGTGACATCGTTGGCGTTGGCGGTGATCTTGCGGCTGAGATCGGCGATGACGGGATCTCGTGCCAGTTCGTCCGCATTCGGGGCGGGCTCCGCCTGCGGTACCTCGCAGACCGGCTTTTGCGGCTCGGGTGTCTGCACCTGTGGCTTGGCCGCGTCGTCCCGCGGCCGCGTCGCCGGGCTTGCGAACGAGAACTCGGTCGTCAGCGAGGAGGACAGCCAGGGCACCTGTTCGCGGTTGGTGGCGGCAACCACGCCGTTCTTGGTGTTGGTCAGGGCCTGCTCGGCGCTGATGTTCGGCGCGCGCATTTCGCGCAGCAGCTCGGCGACAAAGAGGCTGCGATCGGTCTTGCCGGTCGCCGTGACCGCGCCGAGCGCGGCGGAGTAGAGCACCAGCGTATTGCTCGGTGCGATCGCCGGTGCCAGGCCGGCCGAATAGCGGCGGAAGCGCCGCTCGAACGGGTTGCGGCGGGAAGCGTCGATCAGCGCGATTTTGATGGCGGCACCGCGCGTGTTCATCTCGGCGAGGATGGCGTCGAGGCCGAAGCCGTCGCGCGAGACGTCCGGCTCGGTCCAGATCTGGGCGTCGACCGGCAGCAGATAGGTCTGACGGTTGGACTGGATGGCAAAGCCGTCGAAGAAGATCAGCGCCACCGCGCCGCGCTCGATGCGGTCGTAGAAGCGGCCCAGCACCTGCCGCATGGCATCGCCGGTGAGATTGCTCTGCCTGTCGACGACGAAGCCGCCGCGCTTCAATTCCTCGGCGACGTCCTGGGCATCGTTGGCGACCTCGCTCAGGACGAACTCATTGTCGGGATACTTCGCGTTGCCGATCACCAGCGCGATCTTCGCGGCGTCGGCCGCATGGCATGCGGCGCCGCCGCTCAGCACGACCAATCCTGCCAGCAACAACATCAATGCGGCGCGCATGAAATGGCTCATCGGTGATCAAATCTCCGGTCAGGATAGCGCGCGCAAGCCCCAGTTCAATCGCGAAGCGAAGTTGCGCCCACACGCTATGGTGAGGCGACCCTGCAGATTGCCCTTGCGCGCGCCGCCGGTCCTGCCGCAAATGGCTGCAAAACGGGACCAAGCGAGCGAGCATGTCATGACCGACACCACAGCCGTCATCACCGAGAAGCGCGGGCAGGCGTTCTGGATCACCATCAACCGGCCGGAGAAACGCAACGCGCTGAACGGCGAGGTCATCGCCGGGATCACAAGAGCCTATCGCGACGCGCATGAGGACAAGGACGTCCGCGTCATCGTGCTGACGGGCGCGGGCGACAAGGCGTTCTGCGCGGGCGCCGACTTGCAGAATTCCGGCGCGGCTTTCGCGATGGATCATTCCAAACCAAATGTCGACTATGCCGATCTGTTACGTTTGTCACAGAACGCCACGAAGCCGGCGATTGCGCGCCTCAGTGGCGTCTGCATGGCCGGCGGCATGGGCCTTCTGTGCATGACCGACATGGCGGTTGCGGCCGATCACGTCGTCTTCGGCCTGCCGGAGGTGAAGGTCGGCGTGTTCCCGATGCAGGTGCTGAGCCTGCTGCAGCGCATCGCTCCGCCCCGTCTCGTCAACGAATGGGCGCTCACGGGCGAGCCGTTCGACGCCAGGGCCGCGCAGGCCGCTGGCCTGCTCAACTACATCGTGCCGGCCGCCGAGTTAGATGCCAAGGTTGACTGGCTGATCGCCCGCATCGTCGACAAATCCCCGACCGCGATCCGCCGCGGCAAATACGCCATGCGCGCGATCGCCTCGATGTCGTTCGACGAGAGCATCGCCTATACCGAAAGCCAGATCGCACTGCTCGCGATGACCGAGGACGCCAAGGAAGGGTTGAAAGCGTTCAGCGAGAAGCGGAAGCCGGTCTGGACGGGGAGGTGAGGGGATCCGCTCTCGCGTCCCGGACGCGCCGCAACGCGTCGGCGTCGCTGCGCAGAGCCGGGACCCAGGGCGGCACGAACTAGAATGTAGCCGCATCCTCCGCCGTCATTCCGGGGCGCGCGTAGCGCGAGCCCGGAATCCATCGTGCAGCAAGTGATGCGGAGAAATGGATTCCGGGCTCGCGCCAAGGGGCGCGCCCCGGAATGACAATCTCACCCCGCGTTCGCCTTCAGTCCCGCCGCCTGAATCCCCGCCACCGCGCAGGCTTCGTCATTGTCGGACGTATCGCCGGAGACGCCGACCGCGCCGAGCAGGGTGGTGCCATCCATGATCAGCACGCCGCCGGGGACCGGCACCAGCGCGCCCTTGGCGATCGTGTTCACGGCATCGATGAAATAGGCCTGCTCCTGCGCGCGCTGGAACAAAGCGCGCGAGCCCATGCCCATGGCGAGCGCGCCATAGGCCTTGCCATGCGCGATGTCGGCGCGCATCAGGCTGGTGCCGTCCTGCGCGGCCGCGAGCTTGAGCACGCCGCGCGCGTCCAGGATGGTGACGACCAGCGGCTTCAGCTTGAGCTCGCCGGCCTTCGCGAAGGCGGCGTCGAGGATTTTTCGGGCGGTGTCGAGGGTGAGGTCAGCCATGGCTGGTTTCCTTTGCAGCTGGAGAAGTGGCGTTGGACTTGAAACGATCAAGACTCATGGCCAGCACGCGCGCGACGTGAAGCGCCTCGCGCTGGGCGCCGTCGTGGATCTGGTGACGGCAGGAGGTGCCGTCGGCGACGATCAGCGTATCCGGGTCCGCGCGCCGCACGGCCGGCAGCAGTGAAAGCTCGGCCATCTCGATCGAGGCATCGTAGGTATCCGCACCATAGCCGAATGCGCCGGCCATGCCGCAACAGCTCGACTCGATGGTCTCGACCTTCAGCCCCGGGACGAGGCGCAGCACCTGCTCGACCGGCTTGAAGGCGCCGAAGGATTTCTGATGGCAATGGCCGTGCACCACGGCCTTGTCGGCGACGCTGCCGAGCGGCAGTTGCAGCCGGCCGGCCTCGGCCTCGCGCACCAGAAACTCCTCGAAGGTCAGCGCATGGGCGCCGATCGCCTTGGCGTCGTCGTCCTTGCGCAGCGAAGCGAGCTCGTCGCGCAGCGTCAGGAGGCAGCTCGGCTCGAGGCCGACGATCGGCACGCCGCGCGCTGCATAGGGTGCGAAAGCCGAGACCAGCCGGTCGATCTCGACCTTGGCTTCGTCGACAAGGCCGGCAGAAAGGAAGGTGCGGCCGCAGCACAGCGGACGGCTCCCGCTCACCGGCTTCGGCAGATGCACGCGATAGCCGCCGGCCGTGAGCACGCGCAGCGCGGCGTCGAGATTCTCGCGCTCATAGATGCGGTTGAAGGTATCAGTGAACAGCACGACCTCGCGACCGTCCGTAGGCCCGACGCTTTCGGACGGCGGCACGAACACATCGCGGCGAAAGGCGGGGAGGGCCCGGCGCGAGCTGATGCCGGCGAAGCGCTCGAACAGCTTTCGCAGCAGCGGGCTGCCGTTGCGCAAATTAGCCAGCGGCGCCAAGCGCGAAGCAAGGCCGGCATAGCGCGGCAGATATGCAACCAGCCGGTCGCGCAGCGTCAGGCCGCGGCTGGCGGCGCGCGCCGCGAGCACCTCGATCTTCATCTTGGCCATGTCGACGCCGGTCGGGCATTCATGGCGGCAGGCCTTGCAGGAGACGCAGAGTTTGAGCGTCTCCATCATCTCGTCGGAAGAGAGCGCATCCGGGCCGAGCTGGCCGGAGATCGCAAGCCGCAGCGTATTGGCGCGGCCGCGGGTAACGTCCTTCTCGTCGCGCGTGGCGCGATAGGACGGGCACATCACACCGCCCTCGAGCTTGCGGCAGGCGCCGTTGTTGTTGCACATCTCGACCGCGCCCTGGAAACCGCCGCCGGCGCCGGGATAAGCCGACCAGTCGAGCTTCGTCTTCAGCTCGCCGACCCGATAGTCGGGCTTGAAGCGGAACAGCGAGCGGTCGTCCATCCTGGGCGCATCGACGATCTTGCCGGGATTGAGCACGCCGCCGGGATCGAAGCGCTGCTTCACCTCCCTGAAGTCGGCGACGAGGCGCTCGCCGAACATGGCCTCGTGGAATTCGGAGCGCACCAGCCCGTCGCCGTGCTCGCCGGAATGCGAGCCTTTGTACTCGCGCACCAGCGCAAAAGCCTCTTCGGCGATGGCGCGCATCGCCTTGACGTCCTTCTCCAGCTTCAGGTTCAGAACGGGGCGCACATGCAGGCAGCCTTCGGAGGCGTGCGCGTACATCGTGCCGCTGGTGCCGTGCTTGGCGAAGACTTCGTTCAGCCGCGCGGTGTAGTCGGCGAGGTGCGGCAGCGGCACCGCGCAGTCTTCGACGAAGGAGACCGGCTTGCCCTCCTGCTTCATCGACATCATCACGTTGAGGCCGGCCGCGCGGAAATCGGCGATGCCGCTCTGCAGCGCGGGTTCGGTGATCTCGACCACGCCGCCCCATTTGCGCGTGTCGTTGTTCCAGCCGAAGCCGAGATCCGCCATCAGCTCACCGAGCTGCTTGAGGCGCACGAGGTTGTCGGCTTGGTCCTCTTCGGCGAATTCGACCACCAGCACGGCGTCCGGATCGCCCTTGATCGCCGCGGAGATGACGGGTGCGAACATCGCAATGTCGCGGCCGAGCGCGATCATGGTGCGGTCGACCAGCTCGACCGCAATCGGCTTGAGCTTGACGAGGTGCTGGGCCGCATCCATCGCCTCGTAGAAGCTGCCGAAATGGCAGACGCCGAGCGCCTTGTTGCGGATCACGGGCCAAAGCTTCAGCTCGACCTTGGTGGTGAAGGCGAGGGTGCCTTCGGAGCCGACCAACAGATGCGCCATGTTGTTCGGTGCATTGCGCGGCACCAGCGCATCGAGATTATAGCCACCGACGCGCCGCTGCACCTTTGGGAAGCGCGCGGCGATCTCGTCGGCCTCGCGGGTGCCAAGGTCGAGCATGTCGCGGAACAGGGCACGGGTGCTGTCGCTCACCTCGAGGTCGGAGAGATCGCGCGCGACCTCGCCAAAACGGCCCAGCGTGCCGTCGGCGAGCGATGCCTCCACCGACAGCGTGTTGTCCCGCATGGTGCCGTAGCGCAGCGAGCGGCCGCCACAGGAATTGTTGCCAGCCATGCCGCCGATGGTGGCGCGGGAGGCCGTGGAGACGTCAACCGGAAACCACAGGCTGTGCTTTTTGAGCTGACGGTTGAGGTCGTCGAGCACGATGCCGGGCTCGACTACGCAGGTGCGGCCTTCGACATCGAGCGACAGGATCTGGTTGAGGTGCTTGGATAGATCGATCACGAGGCCGTCATTGACGGTCTGGCCGCATTGCGAGGTGCCGCCGCCGCGCGGGGTGACCTTCAGCCCCTCGTCGCGCGCAATCGCCAGCGCCCGCAAGGCCTGGCCCATGGTCTTCGGGACCACCACGCCAGCCGGCATGATCTGGTAGAACGAGGCGTCGGTGGCGTAGCGGCCGCGGCTGAAGCCGTCGAACAGCACGTCGCCGGTCAATTCCGACCGCAGGCGCCGTTCGAGCGAGGAGGCGTTCGTCATCCCTGATCCCGGACTGACCCGGCGAGGCTCAGCCTTGCTGGGATATTCATTGTGGTTCCTGATCGACTATATTGTGAATGCAAAATGAGCAAGCCTGGCGCCTTCAAGGCGATGCCGGCGCGCCCTCTTGGGGTTCGGTCAGGTGCTCGATCGCTGCCGTCCGTTTGTTGCGCAGATGCTGGAACAGGATGTCGCTGAGCTCGCTCCCGGCGCGGCGGCGCAGCGCATCGAGGATGGCCTCGTGCTCGCGCATGGCTTCCGCCCAGCGCTGCCGCTTGCGGGCGAAATTGGCGGAGTAGCGGACGCGTCGGATCCGGCCGGCGAAATTGGCGTAGGCAATCTTCAGCGTATCGTTGCGCGCGGCATCGACGATGCTCTCGTGGATGCGCTGGTTGGCCTGGAAATAGCCGTGCATGTCGCGATGCAGGTAATGGCCGTACATCTCGTAGTGCAGCTGCTCGATCGCCGTGATTTCCGCATCCGTTATGGCTTCGCAGGCGAGGCGCCCCGCCAGGCTTTCCAGGCCCGCCATGACGTCGAACAGTTCTTCGAGGTCGCGCTGGCTGAGCTGGCGCACGCGCGCGCCGCGGTTGGGCAGTAGCTCGATCAGGCCCTCGGCGGCGAGCACCTTGAGCGCCTCGCGCAACGGCGTGCGGGAGATGCCGAGCATCTCGCAGAGTTGCCGCTCGGGAACGCGCGCGCCTTCGGGAATATTGCCTTCGACCACGTAATCGCGCAGCCGCAGCAGGATCTCGCCATGCAGCGAGGCCTCGTGACGGTTTTCCTGGCGCTCGCCATTGCCGGCGGACGGGGTGATCGGAACCCCGGTGTCGGGAATCGTGGATTTCATTTGCAGCACAGTAGTTTGCCCGGTTGATCGCGTCGACGCTTCGCAATCGAATACCAGATTTCGATTGAAGGGACAAAAAATGAATGCAAACTAGCCGGCGGAGCCGGCCATAACCTGCCGAAAAGGAGCTTTGCATGCCTGAGGGACGCCATTTCCTGCAGATTCCGGGCCCGAGCCCGGTCCCCGAGCGCGTCCTGCGCGCGATGGACATGCCTGTCATCGACCACCGCAGCGCCGAATTCGGCGAGCTCGGCCGGACCGTGCTCGAAGGCAGCCAGCAGATCTTCCAGACCCGGGGGCCGGTCGTGATCTTCCCCTCGTCGGGGACCGGCGCCTGGGAGGCAGCAATCGTCAACACGCTGTCGCCGGGCGACAAGGTGCTGATGGTCGAGACCGGCCACTTCGCCACGATGTGGCGGCAGATGGCCGGGCGCTTCGGCATCAAGGTCGATTTCGTCCCGGGCGACTGGCGCCGCGGCGCCGATCCCACGGTGATCGAGGCCAGGCTCTCCGAAGACGCCGCGCGCACCATCAAGGCGGTGATGGTCGTGCACAACGAGACCTCGACCGGCGCGACCAGCCGCATCGCCGAGATCCGCGCCGCGATCGACCACGCCTCGCATCCGGCACTCTTGATGGTCGACACCATCTCCTCGCTCGGCTCGGTCGACTATCGTCACGACGCGTGGAAGGTCGATGTCAGCGTCAGCTGCTCGCAGAAGGGTTTCATGCTGCCGCCCGGTCTCGGCTTCAACGCGATTTCGGACAAGGCCTTGGCTGCGTCCAGAACCAACAAGATGCCGCGCTCCTATTTCGACTGGGAGGAGATGCTCAAGCCCAACGCCAAGGGTTTCTTCCCCTATACGCCCGCGACCAATCTGCTCTACGGCTTGCGCGAGGCGATCGCGATGCTGCTCGAGGAGGGGCTCGACAATGTTTTTGCGCGGCATCAGCGCTTGGCGGCCGCGACGCGGGCCGCGGTCAATCATTGGGGTCTCGAAGTGCTCTGCCAGGAGCCTTCGGAGTTCTCGCCGGTGCTGACGGCCGTGCTGATGCCTCCGGGGCATGATGCCGATCAGTTCCGGAAAGTCGTGCTCGACAATTACAACATGTCGCTCGGCTCGGGCCTGTCGAAGGTCGCCGGCAAGGTCTTCCGCATCGGCCATCTCGGCGAATGCAACGCGCTGACGCTGCTCGGCGCGCTCACCGGCATCGAGATGGGCCTGTCGGTGGCCGGCGTGCCGCACCGCGCCGGCGGCGTGGACGTCGCGATGAAGCTGCTGGAGCAGCGCCCGCAGGGCAATGCCGCGCCGCATCTGAAGATCGTCGGCACGTAAAGGTCGGCCCGCGAAGATGGTCGCGACGGAGCGGCCGAGGGCAGGCCGGCCCGCTATGCGCGAGGGGCCCCTTGGAGGAGAGGACAAGCCGGTCAAATGGTGCTATTCGGCGCCCACCAAACCAAGCAAGACCGGGAAGGACGCCGATGACCGTGCATACTGGAAGGCATTTCTTACAGATTCCAGGACCGACCAACGTGCCCGATCGGGTGCTGCGGGCGATGGATATGCCGACTTTGGACCATCGCGGTCCGGAGTTCGCCGAGCTCGGTTTTGCCGTGCTTGCCGCAATGCAGCGCGTATTCCGCACCAAGCAGCCCGTGATCATCTTCCCCTCGTCCGGTACCGGCGCCTGGGAAGCGGCGATGGTCAACGTGTTCGCGCCCGGCGACAAGGTCTTGATGTGCGAGACCGGCCAGTTCGCCGTGCTGTGGCGCGGCATCGCCGACAAGTTCAAGCTCGATGTCGACTTCATCCCGAGCGACTGGCGCCATGGCGCCGATCTTGCCGAGATCGAGAAGCGTCTTGCCGCCGACAAGCAGCACGCCATCAAGGCGGTCTGCGTCGTGCACAACGAGACCTCGACCGGCTGCGTGACGCCGCCGCTGGAGGTGCGCAAGATCCTCGACCGCACCAAACATCCGGCGCTGCTGATGGTCGACACCATCTCCGGCCTCGGCTCGATGGAATATGAGCACGACGCCTGGGGCATCGACGTTTCGGTCGCCGGCTCGCAGAAGGGTCTGATGCTGCCGCCGGGCCTCGGCTTCAACGCGGTCTCGGAGAAAGCGCTCGCGGCCGCCAAGGCCAACCCCGGCATGCGCTCATACTGGGACTGGCAGGAGGTGATCAGCTTCAACAAGCTCGGCACCTTCCCCTACACGCCCGCAACGAACCTGCTCTACGGCCTGCGCGAGGCGGTGAAGATGCTGGAGGAGGAGGGGCTGGAGAACGTCTGGACCCGCCACAAGCGCCACAGCGCCGCGACGCGTGCTGCGGTCAAGGTCTGGGGCCTCGAGACGCAATGTGCCGATCCCGCCGCGCATTCGCCGGCGCTGACCGGCGTGCGCGTGCCCGAGGGCTTTGATGCCGACGCCTTCCGCAAGGTCGTGCTGGAAAACTTCGACATGTCGCTCGGCACCGGCCTGAACAAGGTCAAGGGCAAGGTGTTCCGCATCGGCCATATCGGCCATTTCAACGATCTGATGCTGATGGGGACGCTCGCCGGGGTCGAGATGGGCCTCGACCTCGCAAAGATCCCGCACCGGAGCGGCGGCGTATTGGCGGCCATGGACGTCCTGAAGGGACGCGACGTGGTGCCGATGACCAAGGCTCAAGTCGCCTAAGGCTCAGGTTGCCTGAGGGCGGCCTGACTGACTGTAGTGAAGAAAGTGAGCGCGCGATGAACGCACCGACGACTGCCAACGAAGACCTGCTCTACTCCGTTACGGACGGCATCGCGCGGATCACCTTCAACCGCCCGCAGGCGCGGAACGCCATGACCTTTGCCATGTATGACCGCATGGCGGAGATATGCCAGGAGATCAACGTCGACCGTTCGATCAAGGCGCTGATCCTGACCGGTGCGGGCGACAAGGCGTTCGCCTCCGGCACGGACATCTCGCAATTCCGTGCCTTCAAGACCGCGCAGGATGCGCTCGACTACGAGGCACGCATCGATCGCGTGCTCGGCACGCTCGAGCAGTGCCGCGTGCCGGTGATCGCGGCGATCGCCGGCGCCTGCACCGGCGGCGGCGCAGGGATCGCGGCCTGCTGCGATCTTCGCATCGGCACCGAGACGACGCGGATGGGCTTTCCAATCGCACGCACGCTTGGCAACTGCCTGTCGATGTCGAACATCAGCCGCGTCGTCGCGCTGGTCGGTCCCGCCCGCACCAAGGATATGATCTTCAAGGCGCGCCTGGTCGAGGCGCAGGAGGCGCTGGCACTCGGCCTGCTCAATGAGGTCGTGCCTGACGTGGAGACGCTGCAGCGCCGTGCCGACGAGACTGCAAAGCTCGTCGCCAGCCACGCGCCGCTGACGCTGGAAGCGACCAAGGAAGCGGTGCGCCGCATCCGCCGCACGCTCTCGCGCGAGGAAGGCGAGGACCTGATCCTGAAAGCCTATATGAGCGAGGATTTCCGCGAGGGCATGGATGCCTTCCTCAACAAGCGGACGCCGGTCTGGAAGGGCAAGTAGCGCGCATCTTCAATACCCGCTGCAGCGCCTCCGTATCCAGTCCCACCCAAAGCGCCCCCCGACAGCCGCCGGCAAGCACGATCTCAACAATGCCCGTGCCTGCACGTTGCGCAGGCGTGAATATACCGGTTGTGGGTCACTGGAGATCGTGGCGAGGCGCGGCCAGCGCATTCGAGGTGCGTAGTGGCCTGGCTGAACGGCCTCCAGCTAAGACAGCCGCTTGCATTGCATCTTCACCTCGGGCCCTCCAAGCACCAATGAAGACCGTCGCCGCTTAGGGGGTGCGGTTGCCTATCTTGCTGTCCCAACAAAATATCCGTCTGCGTCACCGTCCTTAGTGAATCTGGGACAGACGCAAAAGCCGCCCGGTGAGCTGCGAGTTGGACACATGACCTCTGGTGTTTCCGGCGGTAGTTCGGAGGCCTTCACAACGCATTGCGGTCTAGGTTTTGGATCCTGCGGCACGCCCTTGGCGAACACGGTTGTACCAATGCTGGCTAGCAGGAACACCAGGACACCTTGAAGGAAGCACATGCGTACAACTCCTCGAACGATTGCCGAAGATGCTGGGCGACATCCGTCAACGAGTGACCTGAGAACCGCAAGCCAATTGCATGCCATGGTGCATGCGCTCTAAATCACCGCCGCAATGCAGCATGGCTGGCGTCCCATCAGGACCAGCGCAAACGGTTTTCGCTTATGAACCGATCTGCTTTGGTCGTTTGTTGTGCTCGCAATCGAGTTGAGCGGTTCTCCAACAGGATCAAGCAATGTCTTTGACCAGGCAAATCCTCGTCCTAGATTGATGCTGTAGAGCCGGAATATGTGGCGGAGATTCATTCCTCGCGCCCGACAACCATCCCGGCCCGTCTACGTCTCGCGACTTTCTTGGTAACCGGTAGCTTCATCTATGAGGCGCATAGTGCATGAGCGTTGAAGCCGCTCGGCGATAATTCCGGCGCGGTGAGCAACGTTGCGCTGAACGGCCTTTAGGACTCCGGCTCGTTGGGCGCGCGCAAAGACATCGCAGACCTCCGGCAGGAAGTTCGCCGCGTACCCGAATGCCTTAAAGCCCTGCTTGGTACGAAATTCGATCTGGTTAGCCATCATAACCAACTCTTCGCCGATAAAGGGCTTTAGGTTCTGCACTGTCAAAAAAGCAGGGAGATTGGCGCCGCTCCTGTAATACTGACGTCCCTTGGGGGGGCGAATGCGACCTAGGCCCACCATGAAGCCACTCTGAGTCACTAGGCGCTGTCCGTCATCGAGAACGGCAACCTCAATCTCGATGCCTCCAAACCGGATGACGCCTTCATGCGTCGCCCGCGGCAAGTGTCTCGCCCAACGGGCCTTGGCGGCCTTCCGCGCAATTTCGCGTCGCTCGTCACCGGATAGCGCGGCTGCTCTGGCTGTGCCGCCAGCGGCTCGGGCGGGAACTCCCCACTTCACTTTCCACCGCGTTCTCTTCCGCTCGTGGCCGTGGTTCAAACTCAGTTTTCTACTGGTACTCATATTTTCAGGAATATAGTTGGAAAACGAAATTGCAAGCACAGACGAAACAGAATGCCTGTTAGGAGCCGTGCTTGCGGCTAGTAATGTTACCCTTCGAGCAGACCCGGGTCATTCAAAACGTCCTTAACACGTGCGGGTGAAGAGCTGTGCCAGACCGCTGTGCAGAATGCCTTGAGGATCACGTCTCTGCATTGAATTTGTGGAACCGGCCGAAACGTCGCGGCGAGAGCTTGAGCCACACTGAGTGCGCGGTAGACATCCCGCTCCTGATAGAGCTTCAGACCAAGCAGGCTTCCCAACAATCCACCCCAGAAGCTGTGCTTGTGAGAGCGTACCAAGACGCCCCTGCTGCCAACAGAGACCCAACAGGCGTCCCCGCTGTCCAGGATGATCGTTGCGTCATGGCCAAATTTCTCATTGATGTAGAGGAGGCGCGGCATCACTTCAGCACTTCAAGTACATTTCGCAAACTCAGAAAGGCCGAACGGCTGAGGGCCCAAGATCTTTAGGCCCAAGAAGATCATTAATCTACCTTCGCCTCCGATAGGACCAGCTCCCTTGCAGCTCGTATAGCGCGTGACTTGTCTTATTCCAAAGTCATAGCCGGGATGATGCGGGATGGCTTGAACTCGGCCGGATTCGCCAGCACAATGGGCCGAGTTCATCGCTGAATTTCCAATGTAAACAAGAAGATAGGGAAGACGCACGTGGGACATGGAATGAAGGCCGCAATCGCGCTTGCAACCGCGCTTTGTGGCGCGCCGGCTGTTGCGGGCTGGGAGCCGACGAAACCGGTGGAGATCGTAGTGGCGGCGGGCGCGGGTGGCGCCTCCGACCAGATGGCCCGGATGATGCAGGCCGCGATCCAGAAGAACAATCTGATGAAGCAGCCGATGGTGGTCTCGCTCAAGGGCGGCGCCTCCGGCGCGGAAGCGCTGATGTACATGAAGTCCAGCGAGGGCGATCCCAACAAGGTGCTGATCGCCTATTCGCTGATCTACATGCTGCCGCTGTCGGCGAAGATCCCGTTCAACTGGCGCGAGCTGACGCCGGTCTCCGTGGTGGCGCTCGACCAGTTCGTGCTGTGGGACAACAGCGCGGGCCCCAAGACGTTGAAGGACTTCGTCGCGGCCGCCAAGGCTGCGAGCGCGCCGTTCAAGATGGGCGGCACCGGCTCCAAGCGCGAGGACCACGTGCTCACCGTGTTCCTGGAGCAGAAGACCGGCGCGAAATTCTCTTATCTGCCCTACAAATCCGGCGGCGAGGCCGCGACCCAGCTGGTCGGCAACCACACCGAAGCCAACGTCAACAACCCATCCGAAAATCTCGAGGTCTGGCGCGCCGGCCAGGTGCGTCCGCTCTGCGTGTTCGACAGGGAGCGCATTGCCTACACGACCAAGGTGACCGACACCCAGTCCTGGGCCGACATCCCGACCTGCAAGGAGGAGGGCGTCGACGTGCAATATCTGATGCTGCGCGCGATGTTCCTGCCCGGCAAGGTCACGCCGGAGCAGCAGGCGTTCTACGTCGATCTGTTCCACAAGGTGACGCAGACCGCGGAGTACAAGGACTACATGGAGAAGCAGGCCTTGAAGCCGATCTTCCTCTCCGGCAAGGACATGGTGCAGTTCCTCGAAGAGGACGATGCGCTGAACAAGCAGCTGATGACGGAAGCCGGCTTCGTCGCGAAGTAGCTCTCTTCCCTCTCGCCCTGTTCTTACGGGGAGAGGGCAGGGTGAGGGGCTCTCTCGACGAGTTGAGCTCGTGGAGAGAGCATCTCACCCGGCGCTTTGCCATAGCCAGAGCTTCGCTTCGGCGTTCTAGAGAACGGCCGCGGATCCGGCCTCTGCCTCTCCCCGTCAGCACGGGAAGAGATGCACAATCCCCAGCCTCGCATCTGAGCCCATGTCCCAAACCGATATCGAAATCGTCGTCGAGGATCCTACCGCGCCCGAAGACGATTCCCCCTCCGTCGTCTCTTCCGGCACGATCGAGATCGTCGTCTGCCTGCTGCTGCTCGCGCTCGCGGTCACGCTCGGCTACGACAATTGGCGCACCGGCGCGTCCTGGGATGCGACCGGGCCGGAGCCCGGCTATTTCCCGTTCTATCTGTGCGTCATTCTCGCCGGCGGCAGCCTCTACGGTCTGATCGCCGCGCTGCTGGCGCGGCGCGTCTCGCCCGCAACCTTCGTCACGCGCGCGCAAGGCCGCCGCGTGCTCGCGGTGTTCGTGCCGACGCTGCTGTTCTGCCTGGCGACGCAGTTCCTCGGCCTCTATGTCGCGAGCTTTCTCCTGATCGCGGGCTTCATGCGCCTCGTCGGCCGGATCGCGCTGTGGAAGTCGCTGCTCACCGCGTTTGCGTTCACGGCCATCATGTTCGTCACCTTCGACCTCGCCTTCGACGTCATCATGCCGAAGGGACCGCTCGAAGCGGCCCTCGGCCGCTAGGCGGAGCCCCCGCGCGATGGAAGCTCTCGGTCTCCTGCTCCACGGCTTTGCCGTCCTGCTGACGTGGAAGACGCTCGTGCTCATGATGGTCGGGCTGGTGCTCGGCATCTTCGTCGGCGTGCTGCCCGGGCTCGGCGGTCCCAACGGCGTTGCGATCCTGTTGCCGCTGACCTTCACGATGGACCCGACCTCGGCCATCGTGATGCTGTCCTGCATCTATTGGGGCGCGTTGTTCGGCGGTGCCATCACCTCGATCCTGTTCAACATCCCGGGCGAAGCCTGGTCGGTCGCGACCACTTTCGACGGCTACCCGATGGCGCAGCAGGGCAGGGCGGCGGAGGCGCTGACGGCGGCGTTCACCTCTTCCTTCATCGGCTCGCTGGTCGCAGTGCTCCTGATCACCTTCCTCGCGCCGATGATCTCGTCCTTTGCGCTGAAATTCGGCCCGCCCGAGTTCTTCGCGGTGTATCTTCTCACCTTCTGTTCCTTCGTCGGCCTCGGGCGCGAAGCCAAGCACAAGACCGTCATCTCGATGTCGCTGGGCCTGCTGCTGGCCGGCATCGGCATGGATACGGTGTCCGGCAGTCTGCGCATGACCTTCGGCTCGCCCGAGCTCTTGCGCGGCATCAATTTCCTGGTCGCCGTCATCGGCCTGTTCGGCATCAGCGAGATCCTGCTGACCATGGAGGAGCGCCTTGCGCTGCGCGGACATGCGGCGGGCATCTCGCTGCGCGTCGTGCTCGGCGTCTGGAAAGATTTGCCGAAATACTGGGTGACGCTGCTGCGCTCCTCCTTCATCGGCTGCTGGCTCGGCATCACCCCCGGCGGTGCGATCGCGGCCTCCTTCATGGGCTACAATCTGGCAAAACGCTTCGCCAAGGAGCCCGAGAGCTTCGGCAAGGGCCGCATCGAGGGCGTGTTCGCGCCGGAGACGGCGGCGCATGCCTCCGGCACCTCGGCGCTACTGCCGATGCTCGCGCTCGGCATTCCCGGCTCGGGCACCGCCGCGATCCTGCTCGGCGGCCTGATGGTGTGGGGCCTCAATCCGGGGCCGCTGCTGTTCGTCGAGCACAAGGATTTCGTCTGGGGCCTGATTGCCTCGATGTATCTCGGCAACGTCGTCGGCCTCGTGCTGGTGCTGACGACGGTGCCGATCTTCGCCTCGATCCTGCGCGTGCCGTTCGCGGCGGTGGCGCCGATGATCGTGGTGTCCTGCGCGATCGGCGCCTATGCCATCCAGAACGCGATGTTCGACATCTGGCTGATGCTGGGTTTCGGCGTCGTCGGCTACGTCTTCAAGAAGATCGGCATTCCGCTGGCCCCGTTCACCCTGGCGCTCGTGCTCGGCAACCGCGCTGAGGATGCCTTCCGCCTGTCGATGATCGGCTCGGGCGGCACCCTGAAGGTGTTCTGGTCGAACGGCCTGGTCGGCTCGATCACAACCCTGGCGATTGTGCTGCTATTCTGGCCGGTGATCGACCACCTCCTCGCCCGTGTCGGGTTGACGCATGGGACCAGGGCGACATCGGCCTAGGGCGCTGGGCTAATCTTTTTTGAAATCAATGGTTTATATGTAAGGTAGCTTTTCGGTCGGGATACCACCGCGTGTCCGATTGTTTCCGAATGTTGCCGCGGCGGCACAGCTCTTGGGCGAGGAGGCGGGTATATTTCGATCACAAGATCGTGCAAGGGGGAATTCTCTATGAAGCGGGTAGTGATTGGAATGGCGGCCGCGATGTCGCTGTTTGCGACCGGCGCGCTGGCCGCCGATCTCGCGGCAAAGCCGTATGTCAAGGCGCCTATCGTCGATCCGGTCTGGAGCTGGACCGGCTTCTATGTCGGCGCCAACGGCGGCTACAGCTGGGGCCGTTCGCGCACTGACGTCACCTATACCAACACGGCGACTGGTGCGGTGATCGCGCCGCCGGCCGGATCCGTCACCAGCGCCTCGTTCGACATGAACGGCGCCGTCGCCGGTGGCCAGGCCGGCTACAACTGGCAGAGCACGAATTGGGTGTTCGGCATCGAGGGCGACCTGAATTGGTCGGACGAGAAGGGACGGGCCGGCTTCAGCTGCGCCCCCACCAGCCTTGCAGGCGGCGCCTGTCTTCCCGGCTTGACCTTTCTGCCCCCCGGCGCTGCTGCCGGCACCACTCTGACGCTCGACCAGCATCTGCAATGGTTTGGCACGGTGCGCGGCCGCGTCGGCATTCTGGCGACGCCGAAAGTGCTGTTCTATGGCACCGGCGGCGTGGCCTTCGGCGAGATCAAGACCACGGGCACCATCGTCGGCTTCACCCCGGCTGGTGTCGCGGTCGCCTCGACCAGCTCTTCGTCGGACACGCGGGTCGGCTGGACCGTGGGTGCGGGTGTGGAAGGCAAGATCACTCAGAACTGGAGCGCCAAGCTCGAATATCTCTATGTGGATCTCGGCCGGTTCTCGTCAGGTCCGTTCTCGCTGGCGCCGTTGCCCACGATTGCGGCCAGTGCTTCCTCTCGCTTCACCGACCACATCCTGCGCGCCGGCATCAACTATCAATTTGGTGGCCCGGTCGTCGCGAAGTACTGAGCGAGCTGGATCACAAAAGAGGCGTCTAACAATAAACAAAGCCCGGCTCGCGCCGGGCTTTGTCGTTGCAGACGGGACGCGTGAGATTCACACCACCTTGGCGTCTCTGAGCCCTGCAATCTCGTCCGCGCCGAAGCCGAACTCCTTCAGCACTTCGTCGGTCTGCTCGCCGAATTCCGGCGGCCGCACCACCATCCTGCTCGGCGTGCGCGACAGCGTCACGGGCTGGCCGACCAGGCGGATATGCCGGCCTTCATCGTTCGGCACGTCCTGCGCAATGCCGAGATGCTTGACCTGCGCGTCCTCGAACATCTGGTCGATGGCGTAGATCGGCCCGCAAGGCACGCCGGCCTCGTTGAGTTCGCGGACCCAGGTCTCGGTCGACTTCGTCGCGGTGCGCTTCTCGATCTCGGCGTTGAGCGCATCGCGGTTCTTGGAGCGGGCAGGGGCGGTCGCATAGTCGGGATGGGCATAGAGCTCCGGTGCGCCGATCGCTTGCGCGCAGCGCTCCCAGATCCGCCCGCCCGTGGTGGCGATGTTGATGTAGCCGTCGGAAGTCTTGAACACGCCGGTCGGGATGCTGGTCGGGTGGTTGTTGCCGGCCTGCTTGGCGACCTCCTTCTCCATCAGCCAGCGCGCGGCCTGGAAGTCGAGCATGAAGATCTGGGCCTGCAGCAGCGAGGTCTGGACCCACTGGCCCTTGCCCGAGACCTCGCGCTCGAGCAGCGCGGTGAGGATGCCCATGGCGCAGAACAGACCCGCGGTGAGGTCGGCGACGGGAATGCCGACCCGCATCGGGCCTTCGCCCGGCGCGCCGGTGATCGACATCAGCCCGCCCATGCCTTGCGCGATCTGATCGAAGCCCGGCCGCTTGTGGTAGGGGCCGTCCTGGCCGAAGCCGGAGATGCTGCCATAGACGATGCGCGGGTTGATCGCGGCGAGGCTGTCGTAGTCGATGCCGAGCTTCTTCTTCACGTCAGGGCGGAAATTCTCGACCACGACGTCGGCCTTGGCGGCGAGGCGCTTGAACACGGCCAGCCCACGCTCGTCCTTGAGGTTCAGTGTCATCGCCCGCTTGTTGCGGTGCAAATTCTGGAAGTCGGAACCGCGCCGCGGCCCGCCCGGTTGCTCGGCGCCGGCATCCTCGGTCAGCGCGTCGATCTTGACGACATTGGCGCCCCAATCGGCGAGCTGCCGCACACAGGTCGGCCCGGAGCGGACACGGGTCAGATCGAGCACGGTGAAGCGCGACAGGGCTTCCGAGGCATGCGGAAAGGGCATCGTGAAAGGCTCCGGGAGAATTGCTAACCTACCATATTGGCTGACAGGGGAGCGGCAAAGTCCCTCCGGGCGTTGGTTCGCTCTGCACGCGGAAGGACGTCGCGACGGCAGCGTCGATGATTGTCGATCACGGAATGCTAAGGTGGGCCGGTCGGACTTCGAGGGGCCGATCCGCTTGCTCCGAAACAGGACGACCGCGGCCTGTCCAGAACAGTCTAGTCTGGTCGCACCTATCGCTGTGCAAAAGTCTAGGTTGCGGGAGCCTTCCGATCGGGCGAGCAGGCCCCTACAACCGCATACAGCGAACCAGCGCGGCAGGGCGTCATCTGGAAATCGGATACGATCCCGAAGACGAGGGTAGCCAGGGCAAAAGCAGCGACGAGGCCGATCCAGTTCATTCCACGAGAATACTTGAAGTTGTCCGCCAAACCAAGCGGCGCTAGGTGCCCCGGTTAGTCAGTGAATGGGGCCGCGTCTGTCGATCAGGGCAGCGCCACGTCTTCCAGAACGGACAGCGGTTGCTCGTGGAAAGGGGGTCCGGAAGTCGATACCACATACCAATGTTGGATCGTACCGAGAAATGGCGATTGATTACACTTTGCGCAGCGCTGTGCCAGTTCTCCCAACGAGCTACTTGATTTGACCCGGACTCCCTCCTTAGTTGGGATCAACCACGGCGCGAAGATCTTCGGGGTGATTCACGCACGCCCGGCCGTAGAGCTAGAGTGTCTTAAATGACTTTAGGTTTGCAATCTCCTCGACGAAAGTCAGTCTCTTCAAGCACCTTTTTCCGCTGCTCGCCGAATTCCGACGGCCACGCCACCATCCGCTAGGCCTACGCGAGAGCTACGGGGCTGGTTCCCGATATGCGGCCTTCATCCTTCGGCACCTCCTCAGCGATACCAAGATGCTTGACCTGCGCGTCCTCGAACATCTGCTAGGTCGATAGATCGCCCCGTAGGGGGCGCCGGCCTCATTGAGCTCGCGGACCCAGGTCTAGCTCGACTTCGTCACCACGCGTTTCTCCGTCTCCGCGTTGGGCGCGTCGCTGTTGTTGGAACGGGCGGGGGCCGTCGCTTGGTCCGGATGGGCAGATATCCGCACGCAGGTCGGCCCGGAGCGGACACGGGTCAGATCGAACACGGTGAAGCGCGACAGGGCTTCCAAGGCATGCGGAAAGGGCATCGTGGAAGGCTCCGGGTCAGACTGCGGGCCTACCATAGTACCCAGAGATCACGCGACAAGTCGGGCCGGCGCTGATGCCGCCTGCTGATATGCTATGGCTGTCGCGGGCCCGAGAGATCAGCGCGACAGGCGCTGCAAGTCTGCACGAGCCTGCTCGGCCAGCGGGTCGTCGCCATGGCGCGCAATGAAAAGCTCAAGGGCCTCCCGCGTTCCCTTCCGGCGGGCAGCTTCATATTCCTCTGCCACCGCAGCGGCAGGATCTCGCGCCATCGGCATGGAGGGCGCGCGCCCTGCCTTGCTGGTGTCGTCTGCTTTGGCCCTCTCCACCATCACAGGCAGTCCTCCGAGAGGTTGATCGGACGGTCCAGCAAGCGCAACTAAGGCACCAAGTAGGCCGGCCTGGAGTGTGCGTCGATTCATGAAACCCTGCAAATCACGGTGTTCCGGGAACCAAACTCTATGCTCGCGTTCGTATGAATACGGGAGTTAATGGCTAACACAGCGTTTTGGGAGCCGCGCAAACGCCGCTGCCCCATTTAAACCAAACGTTTAACTCTCTAGCTAGAATCATGTGCCCCCGCGGCGAATCACACGACGCGTTGCTTTGGAGAGTCAATTGGCCACCGCCGTTAACGTCAGTGCCACTAACAACGCCGAGATCGACGGCCTGCTGTCGGGAGTCAAATGGTCGGGCACCATAACCTACAGCTTTCCTGACGCGCCGAGCGATTATTCCAATCCCTATTACGGCGGCAGCAGCGAGCCGACCACGTCGGGCTTTGGCTCGGTGCCCACGCAGATCCAGGCGGCGATCAATTACGCCGTCGGATTGATCCTGAGCTACACCAACGCCAACATCCAATATGCGGGCACCAACGGCGCCGACCTCATGATCGCGCAGTCGTCGGCCGCCAATCCGACCGCCTACGCCTACTATCCCGGCAATTATGCACCCGGCGGCGACATTTGGTTCGGGACTCAATACAATTTCTCGCTGGCCAAGCTCGGCAATTACTACTTCACCACTGCGCTGCACGAGCTCGGACACGCGATCGGCCTCAAGCACAGCCAGGAGGCCGGCGGCCCCGGCAACGTTGCGGTGCCGAGCGCGCATGACAGCAGCGAATACACCGTGATGAGCTATCGCAGCTATGTCGGCGCTTCGACCACGGGCGGCTACACCAACGAAGCCTACGGATATTCGCAGACCTACATGGCCAACGATATCCTCGCGCTCCAGACGATGTACGGCGCGGACTACACGACGCAGAGCGGCAGCACCGTCTACACCTGGAATCCGACCACGGGGCAGCAGTTCATCAATGGCGTCGGCCAGCTCGCACCGGGCGGAGGCGTCGGCGGCTCGGCCAACCGCATCTACGAGACCGTCTGGGACGGCGGCGGCGTCGATACCTACGACCTCTCGAACTACACGACCAACCTGAGCATCAACCTCAATCCCGGTGCTTCGTCGGTGTTCTCATCCGTGCAGTTGGCCTATCTCGGCAACGGCCATTATGCATCGGGCAACGTCTACAACGCCTATCTTTATAACGGCGACGCGCGCTCCTACATCGACAACGCCACCGGCGGGTCCGGCAACGACACGATCATCGGCAATGCCATCGCCAATACGCTGAACGGCGGCGGCGGCAACGACACGATCACCGGCGGTGCGGGCAACGACACCATCAACGGCGGCGTCGGCACCGATACCGCGGTGTATTCCGGCAGCCGGGCGAGCTACGTGATCTCGTACAACACGACGACACAGACGTTCACGCTGACCGATCTGCGCAACGGCTCGCCAGACGGCATCGATACGGTCACCGGCGTCGAGTATTTCCAGTTTGGTGACGGCACGATCGCTAGCTTGACGTTCGTATCGCCAACGGTGGTCGAGGGGCTCGGAACGACCAGTTTGGTGCAGGTCGGGAATAGTTACTCTCTTAACCCTGTTGCCGGCGGAGCGGGACCGCAGCTGAAATATAACGGCTCACCGGTTGCAGTTGACATGTGGGCGGGCTGGGCCCCGATCGGAGCGGAGCAAACGGGTAGTGGGTACGATGTGGCCTGGAAGAATGCGAGCACGGGCCAGTACAACATCTGGAGCACCGATTCGAATGGCAACTACGTCACGAATCTATTGAGTTTTGCCTCGGGTACCAGCTCCGCGCTGGAAGCGTATGAACCACTCTTCCACCAGGACCTGAATGGCGACGGTTTGATTGGTGTGCCCACAATCCCGATCGAGACAGCGGGCTCGACGAGCCTTGTTCAAGTTGGGAACGAGTACCTCCTCAATCCCGTGGCGGGCGGAGTAGGGCCCAGGCTCACGTTTTCGGGCGCGCCGGTCGCGGTCGATATGTGGACAGGCTGGGCGCCGATCGGGGCAGAGCAGAGCGGTACTGGCTATGATGTGGCCTGGAAGAATGCGAGCACAGGCCAATACAACATCTGGAGCACCGACTCGAATGGCAATTACGCAACGAACCTCCTTAGTTTTGTGTCTGGGACGAACTCGGCGTTGGAATCATATGAAACCACGTTCCACCAGGATCTCAATGGCGATGGTTTGATTGGTGTACCTACGATCACGATCGAGGCAGCGGGCTCGACGAGCCTTGTTCAAGTTGGGAACGAGTACCTCCTCAATCCCGTGGCGGGCGGAGTAGGGCCCAGGCTCACGTTTTCGGGTGCGCCGGTCGCGGTCGATATGTGGACAGGCTGGGCGCCGATCGGGGCAGAGCAGAGCGGTACTGGCTATGATGTGGCCTGGAAGAATG
>NZ_JADYVF010000001.1:0-1104862 GCF_020193625.1 Bradyrhizobium sp. IC3123
CACGGGCAACGCGCTGAACGCGCTCGGCCTTGCCGGCAACACCGGAACGGCGACCGCCTTCACCGCGGCGCGCACCTCCGGCATCGGCGGCATCAGCGGCAAGACCTTGACCTTCACCTCCTTCAACAGCGGCACGGCGGTCAACGTCACCTTCGGCGACGGCACCAACGGCACGGTCAAGACGCTCGATCAGCTCAACACCAAGCTGCAGGCCAACAACCTGTCGGCGACGATCGACGCCAACGGGCTGCTGACGATCTCGACCACCAACGACTACGCGTCCTCGACCATCGGTTCGAGCGCCGCGGGTGGTGCGATCGGCGGCACGCTGACCTCGTCGCTGACGTTCTCGACGGCTTCCAGCCCCGTCGCGGATACGGTTGCCCAGACCTCGCGTGCGAACCTGGTGTCTCAGTTCAACAACATCCTGAACCAGATCGACTCGACCGCGCAGGACTCCTCGTTCAACGGCGTCAACCTCTTGAACGGCGACCAGCTCAAGCTGGTGTTCGACGAGACTGCAAAGTCGAGCCTCAGCATCACCGGCGTGACCTACAATTCCAAGGGTCTGGGCCTCGCCTCGCTGACCAGCGGTGTCGACTTCATCGATAACGCTGCCACCAACAAGGTGCTGACCAACCTCAACGCCGCCTCGAGCACGCTGCGCTCGCAGGCCTCGAGCCTCGGCTCGAACCTGACGATTGTGCAGGTCCGTCAGGACTTCAACAAGAACCTGATCAACGTGCTGCAGACCGGCTCGTCCAACCTGACCCTGGCCGACACCAATGTTGAGGCGGCCAACAGCCAGGCGCTGTCGACCCGTCAGTCGATCGCGGTCTCCGCGCTGTCGCTGGCCAACCAGTCGCAGCAGAGCGTGCTGCAGCTGCTCCGCTAAGTCGCGGACGACATCGCAAGACGATTACGGCGGCGGGGCTTCGGCCCCGCCGCTTTCTTTTTGCGCACTGTTCGGAGATTTCGAGAGAGCAGGCGCCGCTCGAAAAAGTAACCAGCGGTTATGGTTAATGGATCGTAGTCGCCAGGAATTGCCAATGATTTCAGATGGATTGCGCGCCGTGCGCGCACGGTCCGCTCGCTTATGGTGAACCGGCGCTTATGCGGGCTTCATGCGTTTCACCCTTTGTTAGCCATGTCACGGCACGCTGGCCCCGTCACTCGATCCGGAAGCGATCGAACGAAGACGCGTAAGCCAGAAGGGTAAGAGTCATGTCCGGTATTGTTCTCTCTGCGTCGGTTCGTCAGAACCTCCTGTCTCTCCAGTCCACCGCCGATCTTCTCGCCACCACACAGAACCGTCTGTCGACCGGCAAGAGCGTCAACTCGGCCCTGGACAATCCCACCAACTTCTTCACGGCCCAGTCGCTCGACAACCGCGCCAGCGACATCAACAACCTGCTCGACGGCATCGCCAACGGCGTGCAGGTGCTGCAGGCTGCCAACACCGGCCTGACCTCGCTGCAGAAGTTGATCGACAGCGCCAAGTCGATTGCCAACCAGGCGCTGCAGACCACGGTCGGCTATTCCACCAAGTCGAACGTTTCGACCACGATCGCCGGTGCGACGGCGGCGGACCTGCGCGGCACGACTTCGTTCGCCAGCGCGACGGCGAGCAGCAACGTGCTGTATAACGGCACCGCCGGCGGCACCACGGCGGCGAACGGCACCAGCACGCTCGGCGCCACCATCGGCGTCTTCGCCAGCACGGGCGCAACGGCCGGTGACGGCACCACGGCGCTGGGCGGCACCATGACCCTGATCGCCACCAACGGCACGACCGCGACCGGCCTCGCCGGCAACGCCCAGCCTGCCGACGGCGACACGCTGACCGTGAACGGCAAGACCATCACCTTCCGCAGCGGCTCGGCTCCGGGCGCGTCCTCCGTTCCGGCCGGCTCGGGCGTCAGCGGCAACATCGTCACCGACGGCAACGGCAACAGCACCGTCTATCTCGGCACCGCCGGCACTCCGGCCGCGACCGTCAACGACCTGTTGAGCGCGATCGATCTCGCCAGCGGCGTCAAGACGGTCTCGATCACCTCGGGTGCGGCGACGATCGCCACGAGCAACGGCCAGACCGCTTCGACCGTCGCTGCGGGCGCCGTCACGCTGAGGAGCTCGACAGGCGCGGATCTGAGCGTCACCGGCAAGGCCGACCTGCTCAAGGCTCTCGCCCTGACGACGTCGACAGGTGCAGGCAACGCCACTGTCAACGTCAACCGGACCACGAGCGCGGCCTCGCTGGGTGCGACGATCACCGACGGTTCGACGCTGAACGTCAACGGTCACGTCATCACCTTCAAGAACGCGCCGGTTCCGGGCTCGACCGGTGCTCCCAGCGTTCCGAGCGGCTTCGGTGTCAACGGCAACGTCGTCACCGACGGCAACGGCAACTCGACCGTCTATCTGCAGGCCGGTACGGTCAACGACGTGCTGAAGGCGATCGACCTCGCCACCGGCGTGCAGACCGCGACCATCAGCGCCGCCGGCGTTGCCACGCTTGCGACGGCCACCGGCCAGTCCAACTCGACGATCAATACGTCCGGTCAGCTCAAGATCTCGACCGGCGTCAACGCTGATCTGTCGATCACCGGCACCGGCAATGCGCTGAACGTGTTCGGCCTCGCCGGCAACACCGGTAATGCGACCGCGTTCACCGCGGCACGCACCTCCGGTATCGGCGGCATCGCCGGCAAGACCCTGACCTTCACCTCCTTCAACGGCGGCACGGCGGTCAACGTCACCTTCGGCGACGGCACCAACGGCACGATCAAGACGCTCGATCAACTCAACACCAAGCTGCAGGCCAACAACCTGTCCGCAACGATCGACGCCAACGGCCTGCTGACCATCACCGCCTCCAACGACTATGCGTCCTCGACGCTCGGCTCGACGGCTGCCGGCGGTGCGATCGGCGGCACGCTCACCTCGGCCCTGACCTTCTCGACCGCTTCCACGCCTGTCCAGGATGGCGTTGCCCAGACGGCGCGTGCCAATCTGGTGACTCAGTTCAACAATATCCTCAACCAGATCGACACCACCGCGCAGGACTCCTCGTTCAACGGCGTCAACCTCTTGAACGGCGACCAGCTCAAGCTGGTGTTCGACGAGACCGCCAAGTCGAGCCTGAACATCACGGGCGTGACCTACAATTCCAAGGGTCTCGGCCTCGCCTCGCTGACGGTCGGCGTCGACTTCATCGACAACGCCGCCGCCAACCGGGTGCTGACCAACCTCAACGCCGCCTCGAGCACGCTCCGCTCGCAGGCCTCGAGCCTCGGCTCGAACCTCTCGGTGGTGCAGATCCGTCAGGACTTCAACAAGAACCTGATCAACGTGCTGCAGACCGGCTCGTCCAACCTCACCCTGGCCGACACCAACGTCGAGGCAGCCAACAGCCAGGCACTGTCGACCCGGCAGTCGATCGCGGTCTCGGCGCTGTCGCTGGCCAACACGTCGCAGCAGAGCGTGCTGCAGCTGCTCCGCTAACAAGCGGCTGAAATCACTGACTAAAATCGAGCGGCGGGGCCTTGGCTCCGCCGCTTTTTCTTTGCGTCCGGGGGCGGGAAGGGGCGTTCATCGGCGGTTAACCCTATCCCTTAAACCGCCGTTAACCATACTTTAAAGGACACCTCCTAAAACTGGACAAAAGGCCGGCTTTCCAGTCCGCGCGGCCGATTCGTATCCGGTTCAAGAGGAAGACTCGCCAATGTCCAACATCGTTCTCTCGGCGTCAGTTCGCCAGAACCTGTTGTCGCTGCAGTCGACGGCCGACTTGCTGGCCACGACGCAGGAGCGGCTGTCGACCGGCAAGAAGGTCAACACGGCGCTCGACAATCCCACCAACTTCTTCACGGCCCAGGGGCTGGACAACCGGGCGAGCGACATCAGCAACCTGCTCGACGGCATCAATAACGGCGTCCAGGTGTTGCAGGCCGCCAACACAGGCATCACCTCGCTGCAGAAACTGATCGACAGCGCCAAGTCGATCGCCAACCAGGCGCTGCAGACCACGGTCGGCTATTCAACCAAGTCGAACGTCTCCACCACGATTCCCGGCGCGACCCCGGCCGACCTGCGCGGCACGACCTCCTATGCGAGTGCGACCGCGAAGAGCAACGTGCTCTATACCGGCGCGGCCGGCGGCGTGACCCCGGTCACGGGAACTGCCGCACTCGGCGCCTCGCTCGGTTCGAGCGCCGGCACCTTCACAGGTACGGCCGCGCTCGCGGCCGACGGCACCACCGCGCTGTCCGGCACGGCGACGCTGGTCGGCACCACGGCATCGACCACCTTCGGCACGCCGCCCGCGGACGGCGACACCATCACGGTGAACGGCAAGACCATCACCTTCCGCACCGGCGTTGCTCCGAGCGCCCAGCCGACCGGCTGGGGCCTCGACGCCAGCGGGCACATCGCCACCGATGGCAACGGCAATTCGATCATTTATCAGGGAACGGCGGCGGCGCCCCTAGCGACCGTCAACGACGTCCTCACCGCCATCGACCTCGCCAGCGGCGTCAAGACCGCAACCATCAGCGCAGGCGCGGCGACCGTCGCCGTCAGCGGTGCGGCGGGTCCCGTCGGCACGCTTCAGGTCGCATCCTCCATCACGGCGGGCGCGGTTACGTTGAAGAGCTCGACCGGCGCCGATCTGAGCGTGACGGGCAAGGCCGACTTCCTCAAAGCACTCGGCCTGACGTCCGCGACCGGCGCGGGCAACGCGAACGTGACCGCGAACCGCTCGACGACCGCGGGTTCGCTCGGCACCCTGGTCCAGGACGGCTCGACGCTGAACATCGGCGGCAAGACCATCACCTTCAAGAACGCGCAGACGCCGCAATCGACAGCGAGCGTGGCCACCGGCTATGGCGTCAGCGGCAACGTCGTCACAGACGGCAACGGTAACTCGACGGTCTACATCCAGAGCGCGACGCTGACCGATCTGCTTAACGCGGTCGACCTCGCCACCGGCGTCAAGACCGCCAGCATCTTCAACGGCGCGGCAACCATCTCGACCACCGCGGGCCAGATCCCGTCGTCGGTCAACAGCAGCGGTCAGCTTGCGCTCTCGACCGGCATCAATGCCGACCTGTCGATCACCGGCACCGGCAATGCGCTCAGCGCCTTCGGCCTCAGCGGCAACACGGGAACGGCGACGGCCTTTACCGCGGCGCGCACTTCGGGCGTCGGCGGCATCAGCGGCAAGACCCTGACCTTCACCTCCTTCAACGGCGGCACGCCTGTCAACGTCACCTTCGGCGACGGCACCAACGGCACCGTCAAGACGCTTGACCAACTCAACGCGCAGCTTCAGGCCAATCACCTGACGGCCACGATCGATGCCAACGGCGTGCTCACGGTGACCACCGTCAATGAATACGCCTCTTCGACGCTCGGCTCGACGATCGCGGGCGGCGCGGTCGGCGGCACGATCACCGGCGTTCTCGCCTTCACCACCGCGCAGCCGCCGGTCCAGGATCCCGTGGCGCAGACCGCGCGCTCCAACCTGGTCAACCAGTTCAACAACATTCTGGCCCAGATCGACACGACCTCGCAGGACTCCTCCTTCAACGGCGTCAACCTGCTCAATGGCGACACGCTGAAGCTGGTCTTCAACGAGACCGGCAGCTCCACGCTGAGCATCAACGGCGTGGTGTTCAATGCGGCGGGCCTCGGTCTCAGCAATCTCGTCAACGGCGTCGATTTCATCGACAACGGTGCCACCAACAGGGTGCTGGCCAGCCTGAACGCGGCCTCGAGCACGTTGCGTTCGCAAGGCTCCACGCTCGGTTCGAACCTGTCGATCGTGCAGGTGCGTCAGGACTTCTCCAAGAACCTGATCAACGTGCTGCAGACCGGCTCAGCCAACCTGACGCTCGCCGACACCAACGAGGAAGCGGCGAACAGCCAGGCGCTGTCGACGCGCCAGTCGATCGCGGTCTCCGCGCTGTCGCTGGCCAACCAGTCGCAACAGAGCGTGCTGCAGCTGCTCCGCTAATTCCGCAGCGCAACTTCGCTATTCGAGATTACGCGGCGGAGCTGATGCTCCGCCGTTCTTTTGAGGAAGATCGCTAAGTCGAGATTAGCCGAGATCGACGCGGATCACGCCAGGCGAGTTTACATCGTGCGTGCGTAGATCTAGCGTTGCGCTGACGAAGGACTCCGTGCCCCGTAATTCTGCGGAGTACTTCCAAGCACGATACGTAAGCAAATCTTAAGCGGTGCTGCCTAGGGTTGGGAAAGAAATCCTTAAGCGCGTACAACGCGCTAGGTAACCTCCAGGGTGTGATTGATGTCGAATTCCGCTGCCTCGGCTTATGCGCGTGTTGCAACCACCACCGCATCTCCTCGCGACATCGAGGCGCAGACTCTGCTCAAGGCCGCCAACAAGCTCCAGGACGCGGTGAACAACGCCGATCCGCTCAGCGAGCAGACCATGCAGGCCCTGATGTTCAACCGCAAGCTCTGGACCATCTTCCTGAGCGAGGCGATGCGCGACAGCAATCCGCAGCCGATCGACGTCCGGCAGAAGATCGCCAACATCAGCGTGTTCGTGTTGAGCCAGACCGCCGCGCTGCAGATGAGCCCGCAGTTCGATCACTTCCGTCCGCTGATCGAGATCAACCGCAATATCGCGGCAGGGCTGTCCGGACGGCCGTGACGGAATTCGTGATGGTCGCATCACGAGCACATCGGCGAAACTCGCAATTTAGGCAGGAGCTGATCGCGGCCAGTGGTCTTGCCTCGGCACGCGAACTCCGCGCTGACCGATGACGGCCAGACGCAGAGCAGAAACATCGGCATCGATCGCGTGATCGTTAGGCGCTGAGATCCGTGCTGAGCGGACGCGAGGGCTCGGACTTCATGTCCAGTGCGTGGAAATAGGCACGCCGGCGGAGCATCGCCTCGTCAGGGAACTGGTTCACCACCGTGTCGGTCTTGTCGTTGACGACCTGAAAGACGAAGGACGCGGCCGCCTGGTCGAACACGACCTGGCGCGAGATGTTCTCGTGGTTCGGCAAATCATTGCGCACCGGCGCGCTCGTATCGCTCGCGGCGACCGTTTGCCTCACCGGAAGATCAGTTTGCACAGCATCGTTCGCCGCCGAATTCGACGTCGGTACGATCTGCACGGGGGCCGGGATCCCCACCGGCCTGATGCTGAAATCTGTACTCATGGCAGCCTCCTGGTTGCCTTACGTGAGTCAAATCCCAACCCCTCTAATCACGCAAGCATGGAACACCAGGACTGAACACCCGGTAAGGAAACGTGCCTAACCGCGCGACGCCATCGCCGCGCGGTTTTTCTTAAAATTGTCGGTTGTTCTCGTGCTGCTCAGAGCGAGCGGCTGACCGCAAGCGGCGTGATATGGCGCGGACCTGGCGCTGCGCTGCGCCCGGCGGCCGTATAGGTGTTCGGCACGTTGCGCTTCTGGATCTCGGCGTTGACGCCGCGCACGACGCTTTCGGAAACCGCGTGCGCGGTCGCGAGCACGGTGAGATTGACCTGGAGCATCGCGCGGAACGCATCGTGATGGCGATGCAACGTCGAGAGCAGCTCCGGCGCGGACTTCGCGAGCTGGTCCTGGTTTGCCTTCAGCTGGCCGACTGCGCTGACGTAGCTGCGCGACAATTCCTGCTTCTTGCCCTCGAGCGTCATCGCCTCGCGGACCTTGCCGGCGCGGACGAGCTCTGTCTCGCGCTCGATCAATCCGAGCAGGGCGCTCATCGCGTCCATTAGGCCTTCGGCGAGCTTGCGCGCCTCGCTGCTGACGGGCGCGCTGCCCGGGCGCTGGGCCTGCATCGGCTGACGTGAGGCGTTGAAATGGTTCATCTCGTTTGACCTTATGCCGTGCGGATCGTTTTCGCCTGCTGCAGGATGAGGGTACGGTAGACGTCGCTGGCGATGCCGACGCCGCCGGCCTGGGCGAAGTTCTTGGAATATTGCTCGGTCAGCATCGAGCGCCATACGCCGGTGCCGGGCGTGTCGCCGAACGGGCCTTCGCCTTTCAGGCCCGAGGTCATCTGCGCGAACATGCTGTTGAGGAACATTGCCTCGAAGTCGGTGGCGGTCTTCTGGGCCTTGGCCTGTTGCTGCGGCGAGACCCTTTGCAGCGCGGCGGCGAGCTCGAAGTCCGGCCGGCCGTTCCGGCTCTCGACCGAGAAGGCCGAACTGGTGGCGAGGCGCGGGGTGTTGATCGCGCTGGTCTGCATCACATCACCTCGATGTCGGCTTCGATGGCGCCGGCGGCCTTGATCGCCTGGAGGATGCTGATCATGTCGCGGGGGCCGATGCCGAGGCCGTTGAGGCCGTCGACGAGCTGCTGGAGCGAGACGCCGTCCTTGACGAGCGCCAGTTTCTTGCCGTCCTCGGTGACGGTGACGCTGCTGCGCGGCGCGACCACGGTGCGGCCGCGTGACAGCGGATTGGGCTGGCTCACTTGCGGGCTCTCGGAGATGGTGACCGTGAGGTTGCCCTGCGCCACCGCGACGGTGGCGACGCGGACGTCGCGGCCCATCACGATGATGCCGCTGCGTTCGTCGATGACGATCTTGGCGGCGAGATCAGGGTCGACCTGGAGCTGCTCGATCTCGGTGAGGAAAGCGACGACGTTGCCCTTGAACTCGGGCGGGATCGACAGCTGCACCGTCGAGGGATCGATCGGCTCGGCGGTCTTGACGCCGAGATAGTCGTTGATTGCGGCCGCGATGCGCTTGGCCGTCGTGAAGTCGGGGTTGCGCAGCGCCAGGCGGACGTTCGGCAGCCGGTTGAGCGCGAACTCGATCTCGCGCTCGATGATGGCGCCGTTGGCGATGCGTCCCACCGTTGGCACGCCGCGCACGATCTTGGCGGCCTCGCCCTCGGCCTGGAAGCCGGAGATCGCGAGCGAGCCCTGCGCCACCGCATAGACGTTGCCGTCGGCGCCGAGCAGGGGGGTGACCAGCAGGGTGCCGCCCTGGAGGTTCTTGGCGTCGCCGAGCGCGGACACCGTGACGTCCATGCGCGTGCCCTGAGTGGCGAAGGCCGGCAGGTTGCCCGTGACCATGACGGCGGCGACGTTGCCGGTGCGGATGGTGGCGCCGCGGATATTGACGCCCATGCGCTCGAGCATCGCCTGCAGCGACTGCTTGGTGAAGGGGATGTTGTTGAGCGTGTCGCCGGTGCCGTTGAGGCCGACGACGAGGCCATAACCGATGAGCTGGTTCTGCCGCACGCCCTCGATATTGGCGAGGTCCTTGATGCGCGAGGTCGCCGCCGCCGTGGTGACCGACAGCGCCAGCGCCGACAGCGCGGCGCAGGCCAACCCAACAATCCTCACCCAACGAACGCCTGGCATCTCTGCTCCCCAAGGCCCCTAGAAAAGGCTCCTCAAATCGGACAGGACTTGCACGACACTCCCATGACGAGCTGGTCCGGCGCTTTCCTTGCGAGCGCTGTGCCAACGCCTGGTGGCGAGCTAGGTGGCTGAATAGCTTGAATAAATCTGTTGCGTCCGTTGTCAGCACTCGTTCGCCCTGGGGAGCGAAACTGCCGCCTGTCGGCAGATTTTGCCGGGCCGTTTACGCGCCGTTAACCATAAGACAGCGAAGGTGAGGCATCGATCACCCGGATTCTTTCCGATGCGCATCTACGGACCGAACGGTACGACGCTTGGCACGCCGGCCAGCCAGGCCAAGCGGACGGGCTCCGGCAGTTTCGTGCTGCCCGACACCTCATCTGCGCAGGAGACGCGGAGCGCTGCCGCACCGAAGGCGGCCGCCAACATCGATGCGCTGCTAGCGTTGCAGGGTGTCGAGGAGGATCCGGTCGAGCGCCGCAAGCGCTCGGTCGCCCGCGGCAGGACTGCGCTCGACGTGCTCGACGATGTCAAGATGGGCCTGTTGTCCGGCAATCTCGACGTCTCGACCGTGATGCGGCTGCGTGATGCGGCGGCCCACCTGAAATCGTCCTCAGGCGATGCCGGTCTCGATGCGGTGCTCTCCGAGATCGAGCTGCGGGTCGAGGTCGAACTGGCGAAGGCCGGGCAGGCGTAGTCACGGAGGCTCTTACGCCGCTTCCTCCTTCAACTGCGCATCATAGCGGCGCTGGGCGGCGAGCACGTCTTTCAGATTTTGCTCGGCCCAATCGCGTAAGGGATCCACAGCCGCCGCCAGTGTCAGGCCGAGCTGGGTGATCGAATATTCCACCGTCACTGGCACGGTCGCGATGGCGCGGCGCCTGATCAGGCCGTCGCGTTCGAGCGACTTGAGCACCTGGCTCAGCATCTTCTGCGAGATGCCTTCAATCGTGCGGCGCAATTGATTGAAGCGCATCGGCTCCTCGCGCAGGAGCAAGAGGATCAGCACCGCCCATTTGTCGCCGACGCGATCGAGGATTTGGCGGGTGGGGCAGTTCGCTGCGTAGACGTCGGGTTTCATCGTCGGTTCTCGGAAATCCATACCGTTGCTTGGCATCCGCGTGCCGGTTGTACGCGATCAGTTACCTCAGCGTAATCAGGTAAGCACAAAGTGCTCTCTTAACACCAGCATTCTTTACGATATCTAGTCTCTGTCAGTTACCATAGAAGCAAAGGAGCCTTCCATGAAAATCGCAGTCGCCGGCGCCTCGGGCCGGGCGGGGTCGGAGATCACCAGGGAACTGTCCCGCCGCGGCCACACGGTCACGGCCATCGCCCGGAACCCGGAAAAGATTGCGGCCCTGCCGAACGTCACGCCAACCAAGGGGGATGTGCTCGACCAGGCGGGCCTCGCCAAGCTGTGGGCCGGTCACGACGTCGCCGTGAGTTCCGTGCACTTCCTGGCCAGTGATCCGCTCAAGCTGATCGGTGCGGCGAAGGACTCCAAGGTCGGTCGCTACCTCGTGGTGGGCGGCGCCGGGAGCCTCGAGGTTGCCCCGGGCGTGAAGCTGGTCACGACTCCCAATTTTCCGGCCCAATACAAGGCCGAAGCGGAGGCGGGCTCGGCCTTCCTGGACCTGCTGCGGCAGGAAAAGGACCTGAACTGGACCTTCATCTCGCCCTCGGCGCTGTTCGAGGAGGGGGAGCGCACCGGCAAGTTCCGGCTCGGGACCGACCAGCTTCTCGCAGATGCGAACGGCAAGAGCTGGATCACCTTCGCCGACTACGCCATTGCGCTCGCCGACGAGATCGAAAAGCCGGCCCACCTGAAGCAGCGCTTCACGGTCGGCTATTAAGGGCGGCCAGCCGCCTCCAAGCCCTCAAGGATAAACCTTCCTGTGCAAGGGCTTGGGGGCGCGGACCGGGCGGTGAGGGAAATATTGTCTGTCACGGGAGGCCACTATATAAGGCCCGGCTCAACGGACCCCGGTCCGTCCGCGAGTCGTTGCTTAAGAAGATAGGCCTCCCTTGGAAAAGTTGAAAAACTACCGACCGACCGACAAAGAGCCTTTCATGAACGACCGGCAGAAGGAGTACTTCCGTTTGAAGCTCCTCGCCTGGAAGGATGAGATCCTCAAAGAATCCAAGCTCACCCTGCAGGCTCTGCAGGAGGAGAACGTGAACCACCCCGATCTCGCCGATCGGGCCTCGTCCGAAACCGACCGTGCCATCGAACTCCGCGCCCGCGACCGCCAGCGCAAATTGATCGCCAAGATCGATGCCGCGCTCCAGCGTATCGAGGACAACACCTACGGCTATTGCGAGGAAACCGGCGAGCCGATCTCGTTGAAGCGGCTCGAGGCCCGGCCCATCGCGACGCTCTCGGTGGAAGCGCAGGAGCGCCACGAGAAACGCGAGAAGGTCTATCGCGACGAATAAGGTCCGAGCCGCAGAGATGCGGCTCTTTGTTTTTGGACGCAGGGCGCCATTTCGCGCCATGCTCCGCATATTGCCCATAGCTTGCCGTCGCGCCCACCATGGCGACAGCGCGATCGCGAAAAGTGAATCGCGATCAACGGGCTAGACCGGATTGCTCCGAGCTCACGTGAGTTCGGATGAGAAACAGCCTTCACTTCAGGTGCGGGAGATTTTGCGAGTCGCATCAACGAGATCGACTCTGAAGTTGAGACGCTGATCCAGCTGCATCAAGCATCGCTGCAATCAGGCCTGCTGCGACGTCTCGAGACGGGCATTCCCATAAAGCCTGGACCAGCTCAATATTTCCTTAAACGCCAACAACAGGCCGTGGGCCGCATCGGTCAGCTCGTACTCGACCCTCAACGGCTTTTCCGCGAAGACAGTGCGCGACACGAGGCCGTCCTGCTCGAGCTCGCGCAGCTGCGTGGTCAGCATGTGCTGGGTGATGCCGCCGATCGACGCAAGGCGCCGAAACGAACCGCGCCGTTCATCAGCGCAAACAGGATCTCCAGTTTGAGGGGAATGCGGGTCATGAGCACTGTTCTGGTCACCGGCGGGTCGGGCTTCGTCGGCATCCATGTCGTCCTGCAACTTCTGGCCGCCGGCCATGCCGTGCGGACGACGGTGCGACGGCCGGAGCGCCAAGCCGATGTGCTCGCCATGCTGCGCGAGGGCGGGGCGGCGACGCCCGAGAGCGTGGCCTTCGTCACCGCCGATCTGACCCGGGACGACGGCTGGGAGGCGGCGGTCGCGGGCTGCGACTACGTTCTCCACGTGGCGTCCCCGCTCTCGACCACCGTCCCGACGGACGAGAACGAGATGATCATCCCCGCCCGCGACGGAACGATCCGGGTGCTCCGGGCCGCGCGCGCGGCCGGTGTCAAGAGAGTCGTCATCACCTCGTCGCTGGGCGCGATCGGCTATGGCCATCCGCCGCGCGACAAGCCGTTCGATGAGACCGAATGGACCAATCTCGCCGGTGTCGACGGCCAACCCTACGTCAAGTCCAAGACGCTGGCCGAGCGGGCGGCTTGGGATTTCGTCGCGGGCGAGGGGAATGGGCTGGAGCTGTCGGTGATCAACCCTGCCGGTATTTTCGGGCCGGTGCTGGGGCCGGACTTTTCCGGCTCGATCGAGATCGTCAGATCTCTGCTCGACGGTGCCATGCCGGCGGTGCCGCGGGTCTATTTCGGCGTGGTCGACGTCCGCGACGTCGCCGAGCTGCATCTGCGGGCGATGATTGCTCCGGAGGCGAAGGGCGAGCGTTTCATCGCGGTCTCCGGCGAGACGATGTCGATCCTCGACATCGCCCGCGTGCTGCGGCGGGAACTCGGGCCCCGGGCGCGCCGGGTTCCGCGGCTCCAGGCGCCGGACTGGCTGGTGCGGCTGGCCGCCCGCCGGATTCCGCTGCTGCGTGCGGTCGTGCCGATGCTCGGAAAGGTCAGGCATTCCACCAGCGCCAAGGCCAAGTCGCTGCTCGGCTGGCAGGCGCGCTCCAATGAGGAGGCGATCCTTGCGACCGCCGAGAGCCTGATCCGGCTCGGCCTCGTGAAGGGGTGAGGGCACGCCAGCCGCGCTTGTCAGGCCGGGGCGGGGATGCTGAAGTGCCGCCTTGGACTGCGTAGCGTGGGAGGCGGCGCCGATGGACAAGATTCTCGAAGCCGCAAAGGCGATCGCGCTGGCGCGCCGCAACCACGCCCCGCTTGCGGCGCTGGAGCGGCCCCCTGCGGACGAAGCCGAGGGCTATCAGGTCCAGCGCACCCTGCACGATCTGCTGCTGCCGCATGTCGGCCCGCTCGTCGGCTACAAGATCGGCTGCACCAGCCAGGTGATGCAGGACTATATCGGCATCCCGCACCCTTGCGGCGGCGGCGTGTTCCAGAAGGGCATCCATGACAGCGGCGCCAAGCTCGCCGCCTCCAATTATGTTCGCGTCGGCGTCGAATGCGAGATCGCGGTGCGGCTGAAGCGGGACCTTGCCGCCGGCGAAGCGCCCTTCACGGCCGAATGGGTCGGCGAGGCGGTCGAGTCCTATCATCCCGCCATCGAGATCGTCGACGACCGCTACGTGAAATGGGAGACGATGGGCGCGCCGACCTTGATCGCCGACGATTTCTTCGCCGCCGGCTGCGTGCTGGGTCCCTCGGTCCCGCGCTCGTTGGTGCCGGACCTCAAGGCGGTCAAAGGCCGCGCCATCGTCAACGGCGAGGAGGTCAGCCACGGCACCGGCGCCGACGTGCTCGGCCATCCCCACAACGCGCTCGCCTGGCTCGCCAACCATCTCGCCGCCGAAGGCAAGGGGCTGCACGCCGGGCAGCTCGTGCTCACCGGCAGCCTGGTGAAGACGCTGTGGCTGAAGGCCGGCGACAAGGTGCGGATGGAGCTGGACGGGCTCGGCGTGGTGGAGGCGGAGTTTACGTGAGCGGCATTGGTCCTCTCCGCAGTCATTCCCCGCGAAGGCGGGGAATCCGTACGTCGCGCCTTCGCCAAGGCTTCGGCGGACAAAGTCGCTGCGCTCGCAATGACGGAGTGTGTTGTCGCGGCGTTGCAATAATGTCGCGGACCTGCCTCGCAGTACGCAGTTTCTGACACATCCCGACAAAGGCATCTTGCGCCCGCCGGCAATCGGGTCTATGAGCCCCGTCCGATTCAACCTGCGCGTTCAAAAATGAGGAGACCAGCCGTGAGTACTTTGTGGCGATCGACACATTCCGTGCCGACGCTCTCAGTGCGTCCGGCTGACAGTCATCCAATCATGTTGAACGACAATGGCACAGTCATTGATTCAGCGCCGGCGGGAGGCCGAGCGCACGCGGGTTGAAGCCTACGAGCTGTCGCTGCGGCACGTGTCGCAGCCGACGCGTCCTCCACCGGATTTCGAGAACGCAATCAAAGAGGCCAGGCGTGGCTTCGAGGCGGACATCCTTCGCGATGCTTCGGCATGGAAGCCGCAGCTGAAAACTCGCGACGCCGCGCGTCTTCGTCTTGGCGCCGCCCGCTATCTCTTTGCGCGCTATCCTGTCGCTGAGCATCTGGAGCAGATCTGGATCGACAGCGCGGGACTGAGCCGCGACGAGATCATGTTGCGCAAGCGATGGTATGTCGTGGCGGCCGGCGGCGGTTCGCTCTACGCCGCCGGTGCGGCCGAATGGCTGTCTCGCAAGGAGGTCCATGCCTTCCTCAATCCGTTGGGGAAGGTCGGCTTCGAGGCTGCGATCTGGCAGGCGATTGCGCGTTCCTATGCGACCGATCCCGCTGTTGCGATGCGGATCGCGCGCACCAGGATCACGCAGACGCAGCGCGCTCAGCATCGCTTCTGGCGCGAGGTGGTGCGCTTCTTCTGCGCGCAACCCACCACGGTCGAGGACATGGATGACTTCCATGACCACCTCGCCGATTGCCACCGGCGTGATCCAGAGTACACCCTCAAGGGGCGTTCACTGGTCTCGCTTGGGCGGCAGATGCGCGAATGGCATCGCGATCTCGATGCGATTGCTCGTATCGAGGCCGCACGCCGTCGCGCCGAGGCGGCGCGAAACCGTGCGGGGGGGCTGGCAGCAGGCCCCGAGCAGAGCGAGGACCGTTGGCCCGGTGCAGCGATCGCGGACTGGTCATGGACCAAGTCGTCCAAGGACCGCGCCAAGCGCGAAGAATATGTCGTGGTCCAGTTGCGGACCGCAGCCGATCTCGTGGCTGAGACGCGGGGCATGCGTCACTGCGTCGCCACTTACGCGACAAAGTGCATTGCCGGGCATGCCTCGATCTGGTCGCTCCGTCGCCGTGCCTCGGGTGACGTCCAGCGGCTGCTGACCATCGAGCTTGATACCCGTTCCAGGGCGGTTCAGGTTCGTGGGTTTGCGAACCGTCCGCCGTTTGCCGAGGAGTGCAAGATCCTCCAGCGATGGGCGCAAGCACGCGGGATCATGCTGCTGTGAGAGAAGCCTGCGCCGCTTTGGCGGCGCAGGCAAAATACATGCGGCCCTCGCCAGGGGAGCTAGCGAGGGCCGCGTAGTACATCGTCGTTCGCGCCTTTAGTTCGCGAGCACGATGTGGGAGCTCTTGAAGGGGCTTAGAAGGGCAGCAGCACGTCCATGACTTGCTGGCCGTAGCGCGGCTGCTGCACGTCAGTGATCTGGCCGCGGCCGCCATAGGCGATGCGGGCCTGGGCGATCTTGGTGGAGTCGATGGTGTTGTCGCTCTGGATGTCCTCGGGGCGGACGATGCCGGCGACGATCAGCTCGCGAATTTCGAAGTTGACGCGGATCTCCTGCTTGCCTTCGACGACCAGGTTGCCGTTCGGCAGCACCTGGGTCACCACTGCGGCGACGTTGGTCTGCAGGGCTTCCTTGCGGTCAACGCTGCCCTTGCCCTCGCTCGACGAGGTCGAGTCGGCGGTCAGGACGCGGCCCGGCAGGATCTTGTTGGCCTGGGTGATGGTTTGGGCGCCAATGAAGTTGGTGATTCCCGAATCTTCCTTGTTGGAGCGGCTGCGCGAGGTGTCGTTCTCGATGTTGGCCTTGTCGGTGATGTTCACGGTCACGGTCAGGAGATCGCCAACCTGGCGGGCGCGCTGGTCCTTGAAGAAGGCGCGGCTGCCGTTGCGCCACAGCGAGTTCGGATTGTAGGAGGCAACCTCGGGCTTGGGCATCGGCATCTGCACCGGCTTGTAGCCGGGCTGCGTCGTCGGATTGTCGATCGCCGACAGCTTCGGCTGCTCGCCGATCTGCGACAGGCGGTCGATCGAGGAGCAGCCGCTCGCCAAGGCGCAAGTCGCCAGCAGCAGGGCAGAGATCGCGATGCGACGAAGGCGGGAGGCCGAACTGAACGTGGACATGAATCTACTCTGACTTGGCTGGAGCTTGCGAGAGGCGAACTTGCGGAATCTGGGCTTGGGCGATCTCGGCTGCGGACGCGGGTGCCTGGACCAGGCTCTGCGCCAGGGCAGCGGCCGCCGGCACGGGGTCGCGCTTGACCGACGAGGTCTGCTCGACCGCCGGTGCCATCGGTGCGGACTGGCTGGCGCCCTGCACCGTGACTTGGCCGCGGCCGGTCACGATGCCGGTCAGCGTGCGCTTGGAGTGCAGATTGAGCACGCTGACGGTGTCGCCCTCGGCACCGCTCTCGTTCGCCTTGCCGCGCGTGGTGAGATAGAGACCCGGCACCTGGTAGATGATGGTGACGGCTTGGTCGCGCACCACGAAGTCGGGCTTGACGAGGTCGGCGGCGCGGATCGGCGTGCCCGCGCGCATTGCTCGGCGCAGCTGCATGCCGATGCTGCGGTCGCGCGAGGCAGGCTCGCCGGCGACTTCGGCCTTCGGCCGGCGCTCCAACGACAGGTCGGAGGATTTCAGGAGATCGGCGCGGTCGATGTCGCGGGTCAGCACGGCCACCTCCACCGTCTCGATCGCGGTGCCGGTGAAGCGCAGCTTGGTCGGCGCGGCGTTGCCGTCGTTGGCGATCTCGAAGGCGATGTCGAAACGCGTGCTGCGGGCATCATAGCGGGTTGCGACCGGCTGCAGCGCGCCGCTGTTGGAGGCGTCCAGCCGCATCTCGGCGACGCTGCGGTCGAACGTGATGGTGATGTTGGCGGCGTCGCCGAGGCCGAAGCGGCGCTCGAGCGCCGCGGCGACGGCGTTTTCGATATCCTTGCTCGCGAGCGTGCGGGCGAGGCGGGTGACCTGGACCTCTTTGATGTCCCCGGTCATGACGCCGATCACCTGCTTGGCCCGCAGGACCGAGAGCACCTGGCCTGTCGTCAGCGTGCCGGTGGTGCCGAGATCGGGCGAGCGGTAGACCGGGATCAGCGCGGCCGATCCGGCGTTGTCGATGAGATCGCCGATCCGCACCACGTCCGAAGTCACCGTGACGCTTGCGCGCAGCGTCGGCGCGGCGATGAAATCGTCGGCGGCCGCTGCCGGCAAGGCCAGCGCGAGAAGGGTGGAGATGGCGGCGAGGGTGGCGCGGATCATGGTCATCACCTCAGCGGAACAACGCCGTGGTCGATTGCATCATCTGGTCGGCGGCGCTGATCACCTTGGCGTTCATCTCGTAGGCGCGCTGGGCGGCGATCAGGTCGCTCATCTCCGAGACGACGTCGACATTGGCCTGCTCCAGGCTGCCTTGCGTGAGCTTGCCGTAACCTTCGGTGTTCGCGGTGCCGTCCTGCGGCGCACCGGACGAGGGCGTCTCGGTGAACTGGTTGTTGCCGACCGGCTGCAGGCCCGCCTTGTTGATGAAGCGCGTGACGCCGATCTGGCCGACGATCGAGGAGGTGGTTGAGCCCGGCAACGTCACCGAGACCTGGCCCTGCTCGCTCACGGAGATGCCCGAGGCGTTGTTGGGAATGGTGATGGTGGGCTGCACCGGATTGCCTTGCGCGGTGACGACGCGGCCCTGATTGTCCATCTGGAAGGTGCCGTCGCGGGTGTACTGGAAGGTGCCGTCGGGCATCAGGATCTTGAAGAAGCCCTCGCCCGAGATGGCGAGATCAAGGTCGTTGCCGGTCTGCGACAGCGTGCCTTGCGTCATGCTGCGCGGCGTGCCGACGGTCTTGACGCCGCCGCCGATGTCGACGCCGACCGGTAGGATGGTGCCCTGGTCCGACGACTGGGCGCCGACGCGGCGGACGTGCTCGTAGATCAGGTCTTGGAACGCCGCCGTCTGCTTCTTGAAGCCGGTGGTGCGGAGGTTGGCGATGTTGTTGGAGATCACCTGAACGTTGAGTTCCTGTGCCGCCATTCCGGTCGCTGCGGTGTGAAGCGCCTGCATCTCAGTTCTCCTTCAATCAGGCCGGAACGTCGGCGAGCTTCTCGATCGCCGATTTATGGAGGTCGCTCTGCTGCTGCAGCAGGTTGGCGACCGCGGCGTAGCTGCGCATCACCTCGACCATGCGGGTCATCTCGCCGACCGCATTCACGTTCGACTTCTCGACATAGCCCTGCTGCAGGGTGGACTTGGTGTCGGGCTGCTGGTTCGCCGAGCCGGCGGCATAGAGATTGGCGCCGAGCTTGGTCAGCTTGGCCGGATCGTCGAACGAGACCATGCGGATCTTGCCGCGGATCGAGTCGGTCCGCGCCGTGCCCTCGAGCACCGTGACGGTGCCGTCGGGCGCGACGTTGATGTCGTGGTCGGTCGGCTGAAAGGTGATCGGGCCGGCATTGCCAAGCACGAGATTGCCGTCGGCGGTGACGAGCTGGCCGGTGCTGTTGAGCGAGAACTTGCCGTCGCGGGTATAGAACTCGCCGCCATTGGCCTGCACTGCGAAATAGGCGCCGCCGTTGATCGCCATGTCGAGCGGATTGTTGGTCGGCTCCAGCGGCCCCTGGCTGATGTTGCGGAAGGTGCCGCGGTCCTGGACATAGGAGACCCGGCGGTCGCGGCCGATGAAATTGTCCTCACGCGCGTTCGAGTTCAGATATTCCTCGAACAGCGAATGGTCGGACTTGAAGCCGTTGGTGTTGGCATTGGCGACGTTGTTGGCGATGACATCCATCTGCCGTTCCAACGTCATCTGCCGTGACAAGCCGATCAGACGCGCGTTCTGCATCGGAAATCTCCCCTGAGCGGATCTGCCATTTCGCTCTCCCAAGCGCCTTGGCGGACCCTGTGGCCGAGACCGTCGGGCTCTCCCAAGCCGTGAGGTCTCGGGCCTGTCTCAGCGAAAGCCGTGCCAATCAGGAAAATCACGTAACTTCAAAGTGTTGGCGACTTTCGAGGGGCGCGAGCAGGCGGCAGAAAGGTTCTGTTAGCCATGTTTGCCCGGCAGATTTTTCCTAGCGGCGGCCCAATCGAAAGATTCCGTTAACCATTATTACCGTAGCGTTTGCGCATCAGAGGAGCGCATTGCGCTGGGGCATTCGTATCGCGTCATTGTCTGCCAGGAGGCTTCGCTCTTTCGACCCCTTTGAGAGATGAACGGGCGCGGCAACCATGGCAGAGAACGAGGAAGGCGGCGCAGCCGCTGATGGCGCGGAAGCCGCTCCGCCGAAGAACAAGCTCAAGCTCATCATCATGGTCGTCGGCGCGCTCGCCGTGCTCGGCGGCGGTGCTGCGACCTGGTTCTTCTTCTTCCGTCATAGCGGCGATGAGCATCATGCCGAGGCCGCGCCGCCGCCGAAGCCGCCGGCCTTCGTCGACGTTCCCGACCTGATGGTCAACCTCGCCGGTTCGCCCGGCGAGCGCGTGCAATATCTGCGGTTGAAGATCGTGCTGGAGCTGAAGGAAGAGAAGCAGATCGAGGCGATCAAGCCGACGATGCCGCGCGTCACCGACATCTTCCAGACCTATGTGCGCGAGCTGCGCCCGTCCGACCTCAACGGTTCGGCCGGCATCTTCCGCCTCAAGGAGGAGCTGACCAAGCGCGTCAACGCGGCGGTCGCCCCGATCCAGGTCAGCGCCGTGCTGTTCAAGGAAGTCGTGGTCCAGTGAGCATGACGGACTAGGGATCATGGCGGGCAACGACCAAGTCGACCAGGATGCAATTGCCGCCCAGTGGGAGGCCTCGCTCGATAGCGAGGATCCCGCCGAGGCGGCAAAGGCTGCCGCCGAGAACGAGCTATCGGAGACGATGGCCCTGCAATGGGCCGCCATGGTCGAGGACGGCAGCCGCGATCTCGGCACCGGCAAGAATTCCGGCGAGCGGGTGCTGTCCCAGGAGGAGATCGACAATCTCCTCGGCTTCACCGTCGGCGACGTCACGCTCGACGACCATTCCGGCATTCGCGCGATCATCGATTCGGCGATGGTCTCCTACGAGCGCCTGCCGATGCTCGAAATCGTCTTCGACCGCCTGGTGCGGTTGATGACGACCTCCTTGCGCAATTTCACCTCCGACAACGTCGAAGTCTCGCTCGACCGCATCACCTCGGTGCGCTTCGGCGACTACATGAACTCGATCCCGCTGCCCGCCGTCCTCACCGTCTTCAAGGCCGAGGAGTGGGAGAACTTCGGCATGGCGACGGTCGATTCCAACCTGATCTATTCGATGATCGACGTGCTGCTCGGCGGCCGCCGCGGCACCAGCCAGCTGCGCATCGAGGGCCGGCCCTATACCACGATCGAGACCGAGCTGGTCAAGCGGCTGGTCGAGGTGGTGCTGGCCGACGCCGAGCAGGCGTTCCGGCCGCTGTCGCCGGTGACCTTCTCGATCGACCGGCTCGAGACCAATCCGCGTTTCGCCGCGATCAGCCGTCCCGCCAACGCCGCGATTCTGGTGCGCCTGCGCATCGATATGGAAGACCGCGGCGGCAACATCGAGCTGCTGCTGCCTTACGCGACCATCGAGCCGATCCGGGGCGTCCTGCTCCAGATGTTCATGGGCGAAAAGTTCGGCCGCGACCCGGTCTGGGAGGGCCACTTCGCCACCGAGATCGTGCAGGCCGAGATCGCCGTCGACGCCGTGCTCTACGAGGCCGACATTCCGCTCAAGCAGCTGATGCGGCTCAAGGTGGGCGACACGCTGCCGCTCGACATGCGCGCCGACGCCAACGTCACCGTGCGTTGCGGCGACGTCACGCTGACCGAGGGGCGGATGGGCCGGGTCGGCGACCGCGTCGCGATCCGTGTGACGAAACCCTTGCGCAAGCCAAGTACGACACTTGCGATGTTCGAGAAGGTGGACGAGCAGAACAAGATGATGGAGGCCCCATGAACCACTCCCTGGGAATGGCGATCGAGACGTTGGTGGCTATCCTGCTGATGCTGACGATCGTCTACTGCGTCACGCTCAACAAGCGCTTGAGGCGGCTGAAGGCGGACGAGCATTCGCTGAAGGCCGTCATCGCCGAGCTGATCACCGCGACCGAGATCGCCGAGCGCGCGATCGGCGGGCTGAAGCTCGCCGTGCGCGACGTCAACGAGAACCTCGGCAGCCAGCTCGCCGCCGCGACGCAGATGTCGGATCAGCTCTACAAGCAGCTCGGCGAGGCCGACAACGTGGTGCGGCGCCTGTCCAAGATCGCGATCGCCGCGCGTCCCGTCACCAATCCGGAGACGGTCGCCGCGCCCGCGGCCAAGCCGTCGTCCGCGAAGGCAGTGGCGGCGGCCGCCGAAGCCTTCTCCGAGCGCCGACGATCCAACGGCCTTGCCGCATGAAGCCTGGGTATGAAGTCCTTTCGTAACATCCGCGTCATTCCCGTCGTCCTGGTCGCCGTCGCCGGCCTCGCCACGCTGAAGGTGGCGGGCCTTGCGATCAACGGCGGCTATGTCTTCGACTACAAGCCGAACCAGGGCAAGAAATCCTGGGCGGAAGAGAACCTGAATTTTCCGACCGGCCGCGAGGATCCCGACATCACCGGCTCGACCCCTGCGCCGAAGGAAGCACCTAAGCCGGCAGCGCCCGAGACCAAGATGGAGGGTGGCACCGTCGTCAAGATCGACGAGGGGCAGCCGCAGGTCTCGGCCGCGGAGCGCGCGATCCTGGAACGGTTGCAGGCGCGGCGTCAGGAGATCGAGGCGCGCCAGCGCGAGATCGACATCCGCGAAAGCCTGCTCAAGTCGGCCGAGAAGCGCATCGAGACCAAGGTCGAGGAGATGAAGGCGGTGGAAACCCGCATCTCCGCGACCCAGGCCGAGCAAAAGGCCGCCGAAGCCCAGCGCATGAAGGGCCTCGTGACCATGTACGAGGGCATGAAGCCCAAGGATGCCGCGCGGGTGTTCGACCGGCTCGAAATGGGCGTGCTGATCGAGATCGCCTCGGCGATCGCGCCGCGCAAGATGTCGGACATCCTGGGCCTGATGTCATCGGAAGCCGCCGAGCGGCTGACCGTCGAGATGGCCCGCCGCGCCAATGGCGGCGGCGATCAGTCCGCCTCGGCCGGCGAATTGCCCAAGATCGACGGCAAGCCGACGCAAAAGCCGAATTGAGGGCTCGAGGAGAAGCGCGCTTTCAATCCGCGCGCGGTCGACTGAAGCCCAGAGGAATGCCTCGTGCGCCTAATTCGCGAAGGCCTGTTGCACCCTGCGAACAGGCGGGCGCAACTGCTGCTCCATCTGGGCGAGGATATTGACCTGCTGCTTGATCAGCGCCGCCTTTGAGACGCGGGTCACGAGCTGCAGGGTGCTGTGGCAACAGGCACATTCATATGTCTTCAGGGCATATCCTCTTGCAATCGGGACGATCGCGACGACCGCTCTTGCTCTGCTACACACAATGCAACCGGCTTCTCCGCTCATTGATTACCCCCAGAGCTAACCAATGCGATTTGCATCGCCGAGATTCACATCTGATTCAGAGTCGCGCGCGAACCGCAACGAGCCGAAGGTTGTGAGTGCGCGCGCTCAGCAACCCGTCAAGGTGGAAATCAGAATCCCGTGGCGGATGCAGCCGGGGCAGGCGGCATCCTCCGGGACTGCGATGACTTGACGCGCGCAGGTGTGAAGTGGCGTACAGTGGTGCTCAAGGCGCCGTCCTACGCTTCGGTCATTCGCAGTCGGCAGCGCAGGAGGAGGCCATGAACTACTCGTCCGCAGCAGAACGCGTCATCGAGGCCGTCAACCGGATGCTCATAGCGGCGATGACATCCGCATGGACATCCGCGCTAAGCCATCAGCATGCCGCGCCGCCGGATGGCGAGGCGGGCAACGATGATCAATCTTCTCTTGGCGAAGAGAGCTCCTCGGCGCCCGATGGCGCCGGGACGCAACACTGAAGAGCCCATTGGCTCGGGGCGTCACAAGATCAGATCGTGCAAGCCGTGGCCGTGAGCCGGACTTGGGCCATGAGGCGGATCAACATCGGGCGGAGATGGTTCAGGCGTGAACGCCAGTTCGAGCCCGTGGAATCCTCCAGCGTGGCCGGGATGACCGGCGAGGTCTAGATGATCCGGCACGACGCTGTGCTGTGAGCCCTGCGAAGCGTTATCCTTGAACTTGAACGACTCGCCGAGCTGCTGCGTCTCGCTTGCAAGCGAATGGTTGGCGCCTCCGCTCGACGACTTCAGAAGGCTCGGATTGAGCGTCGCCTCTGCCATTCCATCGTTGGCACGACCGTGGGCATGCGCCGCCTCGTCGGCGTTTCCTTGAGGCGAGGCGCCGTGATTCCCGGCATTGTTCCCCGGTGCAAGCCCGCGCCCGGCGTGCTGTTCGGCGGCATTCTGGTCAAAATTCAGCGCGGCGATGGCAATGTCAGGCATGTGGCCGCTTCCAGCAATCGCGCCACTTTTGGCCAGCAATGCTGTGTCGGGACCGGCCAGGTGGTCGAAGACAAAACTGGCCTCCGTCGGTGCGGCGACGTATTGCGACATCGTAGACGGTCCGCTGCCCGAAGGAGCTACCGCAACAATAGCGAGTGTTTCGGTCGAGGGCGTTTGCATCGGGTCCGAACTGGAGATGCTCGAATATTCAGTTTGTTCGATCTGGTCCGAAGGCGTATCCAGGTTGTGGAGCGGCTCGCTTGACTGGATGTCCGGACTCTCTGCGAGGAGCGTGCCGTCGCCGCTTCCGGAGTCGGACGAGATTTCGGAAGTGATCGTCATTAGCCCGGCCGCATCACTCTGCAGGGTTGCGGTGAGGTCGGTCAGCTCGCTGGCGACCGCCACTACAGGCGCCGCTGGCGCCAGGATGAAGTCCGAGGCATCGACGGTTGCAATCCCCTGCAAATGGATTTCGAGCAGACTGGAATCGCCGATGTGCAGGGTCTGGTCCGTTGAGTTGACGTACACGATGGTTTCGTTCGACGCGCTGTCATAGATCCAGGCGATCGTATGTGGCGGCACCGTCGTGTTGGTTGAGCTCAACGCCAGGATGGCAAACCCGAGCGCGCCAAAGGCGGCCAGGTCGATCCTGTCCGCTCCCGATGCGAAGTCGGTGATGGTGTCGAACTGACCGGCACGGGAATCGGCAACGAACAAATATGCGAAACGATCGTTGCCATTGCTGCCGGTGAGTTGGTCCGCACCAAATCCGCCGGTTATGGTATCGGCGCCGTTGTTGCCGTTTACCGTATCGTTTCCCGAGCCGCCGTAGATGGCATCATTGCCATCGTTGCCCTTGATCGTGTCATTGCCTGAGCCGCCATAGAGAACGTCCGTCTTGCCGGTCCCATTGACCGTATCACTGCCGGCTCCCGCATAGATGACCTGACCTGTGTCGCCGCCGCCGGCGATGGTTTCGCTCCCCGGCGTTCCGTACACGTTCGGAGGATCGGAGATCACGACGGATCCGGTGGCCAGGTTGTCAAAATCGTTGGGGTCGGCATCACTGGCGCCATGAATGGCGACGGTCACCGTCTGCGTGGTACCGTCGATCGCGGTCACCGTGAATGTGTCGGTCAGGGTGTCGCCGGAATCGAGAGCCTCAACCACGCTGTTGTTGTTGTCGAGGGTGTACGTCCATGCGCCGGCTGCGGTCATCGTGAAGGTGCCGTATCCGTCGTCGCTCGCGGTCGGTGAAGAGATCGCGGTGAACGTATTCGGCGCGTTGTCGACGTCGGTATCGGTCAGCGTGCCAGTCGCGATGGGAGCGCCGGGCGAGAAGGTTCCTGCCTCGGTCACTGAGCCGGTCGTGGTGCCGGAAATGAGGGCCGCGTCGTTGCTGCCGTGAATGGTGATCGTCACCACCTGTGGCGTGCCGTCGAGGGTCGTGACAGTAAAACTGTCGGTGAGTGTGTCCCCGACATTCAGCGCCTGCACCGCGCCGCTCGCATTGTCGAGCATGTAGGTCCACGCGCCGGCGGCGGTTAGCGTAAAGGTGCCATAACCATTCGTGCTTGCCTTGGGCGAACTCACTGCTGTGAAGGTATTGGACGCATTGTCGACGTCGGCGGCAAACAGCGTGCCGGTTGCGCTCGGGCTGCCCGGTGTCGCATTGGCAACGCCGCCGGCCTCGGTCACCGCACCGGTCGTGGTGCCGGAAACGATGGCGGCATCGTTGGTGCCATGGATGGTGACCGTCACCACTTGGGCGGTTCCATCCAGAGTGGTCACCGTGAACGTGTCGGTCAGCGTTTCGCCGGTATTGAGCGCCTGCACCGCAGCGTTGGCGTTGTCGAGCGTGTAGGTCCACACGCCGGCAGCCGTCATGGTGAAGGTGCCGTAGCCGGCGGCGCTCTGCGTCGGCGAGCCGACGGCCGTGAATGCATTTGCGATCGTGTCCACGTCGGTATCGGTGAGGGTGCCGGTCGCGATGGGCGTGCCGGGGTTAGCACTGGCGACGCCGCCAGCCTCGATGACGGCGCCGGTCGTGTCGCCGGAGATGACCGCTGCATCACTGGCTCCCTGGATGGTGATCGTCACCACCTGGGGCGTGCCTCCGATCGTGGTCACCGTGAAGCTGTCGGTTAGCGTTTGGCCGGCATTGAGCCTCTGCACTGCGAGGTTCGAATTGTCCACGGTGTAGGTCCACACGCCGGCAGCCGTCATCGTGAAGGTGCCATAGCCGCCGGTGCGCGTCGTTGGCGAACTCACGGCCGTGAACGTATTTGGTGGGTCGTCGACGTCGGTATCGGAAAGCGTGCCGGTCGCAATCGGCGTGCCGGGCGTTCCATTGGCAATGCCGCCAGCCTCGACGATCGAGCCGGTCGTGGTGCCGGAGATGATTGCAGCGTCGTCGACACCGTTGATGGTGACTGTGAACGTCTGACTCGCAGAACTGAGGCCGTCGGAAACCGTGATGACGAAACTGTCGGTCGTGGGCGCCTTCAGCGCGTTGATCGCGATGCTGTCAGGCACGAACGTGTAGGCGCCGCTCGTACTGTTGACGTAGAGCGTTCCGTACGGACCGGGCTTTGACAGGTCGTATGTCACTCCGCCGAGGACCGTCTCGCCGGCGGTTGCCCCTATGACGCCAAAGGTCAGCTTGGCGCTGCCGCTGGTGCTGCTGGCAGCGAAGATTCCGCTCGTCGCAGTGAATGTATCAAACACCACCGTATCGAGCTCGGTCGGCCCCGCTCCGGTGCTGAGTGTCGGCGGTATGGGGTCGAAAACGGGAATGGCGAATGGCGACACAGGCGCCAGCAAATTCTGCAGCGAGGGCGCGTCGGGCTGAATGAAATTGATCGGCTGCAGCGATTGGGTTTTGACGAAGGGAGGCGTGCTCGAGCCATGCGGCCCCTGTCCGTCCAGATTGGCGAGCACGTCCTGCTGTGCGGCGCGCAACTCGTCCATGCGAGCGGCCGAGTTCGCGACCTGATTGACACTGATGGTGGATCCCACTTTCTTGACGATGATCGTTTCGCCGGGATCATCGACGATGATGTGCCGTGGGATCGGCTCCTTGGTCACGAGCTCAAATGCGCCGTGCGCAAGGTCCTTGTAAGTGATGGAGTCGTCATCCAGGAATGTGACGTCCGGGTCCGCGGCCTCGGCATTTTCCGCAACCGAGAAAGTCAATGCTGCAAGCGTCAGCATTCCGAAACCGCCCGCGTGACTTCGGGCGCGAATGCCTGCAATTGGCGTATTCAGCTGGAGAGACCCGGTTTCTGCCAGCCGACCTGGTACGAAACTGAAGCTGCCTCGGGTCACGTCGAACAGGGCTGTAGGTGGCGTGCCTTCGACGTCGAAGACGAATTCGCTCAGCGCGAGGCGAGTGTCGCAGGAGATGTTGAAGAAAGTACCGTCGATAAAGCGAATCGTGATCTGTCCGTCGGCGTCAGTCTCTATCACGTCAGCCCGGTAGACAGGCGCGCCGGCTACGGCCTGTGTGGCGACGCCACTGGCTCGCGTGAGCGTACCGCAGCCGATCGCTGTATGAATATGGCCAATGATTTGGACGGGCAGGGCCGCGGCGGCCCTATTGCCAACCTGGACATCGGATGCAACCAACATGGCTCGACCTCGCCTGGGTGATTAATTCAGGCTCGGCGTGCTGCCATGGTCTTTCGGGGCGGCCCTCGCCAAGGGACAAATATCCTGGGCGCTGGCAGCCGAAGGCTTGCCGCCGAAAATCATCAAGTCTGGTCCAGAGAGACGCATGGCGCGGGGACGGCGGCGCGTAATGCCATTCCCGGCGCGTATCCCTCCCGCTAAAGTGATTAAATTGACAAACGAGAGCTTATTTAATTTGTGGCGCTTCCGTAGCGTTACGGTAAACTAGGACGATTAAAATTATTAAACAAGAAATTTATTTATTGCGACCACGCTTCGCGGTTCAAGAGCGGTTCAAGAAATGAGCCGCCGCTAGTCGATAGGATCTTCTCGGAAAGGGCGGATCATGTGCAGACCTACGACAGCCGCTTTGGCGACCGGCTTGGTCTTGGCGCTAGCCAATTTCTCGCCGAGTGCGGCTCAAGCGCAAGTCGATTCCACCGGGCCCGCCGTCGCCAGCTCGTCTTCCAAACCGATCGGGAAGGTGGCGACGGCCACAGGCTCCGTCACGATCGAACATGCGGGCGCAGTGATCGTTCAAGCGAATGTCTCAAGTGAGCCCGGCCAGGCCAAGAGGGGTGATCCCGTATATCTTGGTGACGTGGTGCTGACCGGAGACGACGGCCGGGTCGGAATAAATCTTAGCGACGGCAGCTCGTTCAATTTATCGAGCAACGCCCGTATGGTGCTGGATCACTATGTGTATGAGCCGGCCGGCAAGTCCAACGCGACCCTGTTCAGTCTTGCCAAGGGAACGTTCACTTTTGTTGCGGGCAATGTTGCGAAGACCGGCGATATGAAGGTCGATACGCCCGTTGCCACGTTGGGGATCCGAGGTACGACGCCGCACATCGAGATTTCTGATGACGGGTCAGCCAAATTTTCGACGCTGATCGAAGAGGGCAAAAGCAAGGTCCTGAAGAAGCCGCCGGCCGGCGCGGCGCCGGAGCCCGATCGAAGCGCCAATCGCAGGCTCATTATCTGTCGGGGATGCTGAGAAGTTTGCTCGGCCGAAGCCGCCGTGATGCCGGCGCAGCGTCCGGCCCGGCAGAGAGACGCAACATGAGTGCTTCGTTTCGCTCGCGGAGTTCGGCGCTTGGTGTGAAAATCGCACGGGCCAGTGTCATCAGGGCAGGGATGCTCATTCTGATCGTTGGACTCTCCGGTTCGTCAGGCTTGGCGCAGACGTCGAAGAAGAGCAGCTCACTCAAGAATATCGAGCTATGTAACGGGTCAGATCGGGTCTCGCCCGAAGCTCGCATCGAGGCCTGCACGGCCTTTATCGATGCGGGCGAGGGGAGCACAAATGGCTTTGCCGTCGCCCACAACAACAGGGGCAATGCCCATAGCGCCAAAGCCGACTACGAAGGCGCGATCAAGGATTTCGTCGCAGCGACCCGGCATAACCCGAATTATGCGAAAGCCTTCAACAACCTCGGAGTGGCCTATCTGAGGACGGGCTCGCACGACCTTGCCCTTGGCGCTTTTCAAGAGGCGCTGAAGCTCAACCCCAACTATGCCACTGCCTTTGCCAACCGTGCGGCAGCGTTCTTGAAGAGGAATGCGTACGACCGTGCAGCGCAGGACTATGACGAAGCAATTCGCCTTGACCCGAAGCTGGAGGCGGCCTGGAGCGGACGCTGTTGGGCCCGGGCCATCCTCGGCGCCTTGCAGGCTGCGATGGAGGATTGCGAGATGGTGCTTCGATCGGGAGCGGGTAACGCCGCGACATACGATTCGCGAGCCCTGATAAATCTGAAAATGGGACAACTCTCCGCGGCTATCGACGACTACAACGCGGCGCTGCGGTACGCCCCCAAGCTGGCGAGCGCGCTGTACGGTCGCGGGGTCGCCAGATTCAAGCTCGGCGACACAGACGGCGGCAATAGCGATATCTCGGCGGCCAGAAGGATCGAGGCGCGAATCGCCGAAGATTTTGTCCGCTATGGGGTGCCGCAAAGGGACTGACAGGCCGCGACATCGTGCAGCCGTTAACAACTGCTTAACCGCCTGCGTCTCAAATTCAAACTCGCGGAACGGCCCCCGCTCCATCCGGCACGGCATGCTGTTCCCGCAAATCAAGACATAGCATTAACAAGTCCTTAATTGGCGAGACCTACAGTCGACGGCACGGGCCGGCGCCAGTGCCGGCATGCCCGCCGAACCGGAAGAAATGCCGCCAATGGCGCGAGAGGCTGCCGCTGGATTTGTGTCGCGAGCCCGCGCATCGGCGCGGGGCTTGTCGCGTCACGCCCGCGCCGCGGCCTTGCTGGCGGCCTGTCTCCTGTTTGGCCTTGCGGCGCCCGGCCGGGCGGCCGATCCGATCAGGGGCGAGGCGACGTTTTCAGCCGGTGGCGGCTTTGCCCGTCTCGTCATCAAGCTCGGCGAGGACGTTCCCTCCGAGGTGACGACCGCCGGCTCGATCCTCGTCATCCGCTTCGACCGGCCCGTCGATGTTCCCGTCGAGCGCATTCCAGAAGGCGCGCCCGATTACGTCAATTCCGCCCGCCGCGACCCTGACGGCGGCGCCATCCGCCTGTCGCTGGCGCGGCGCGTCACCGTGAACACCATGAACGCCGGCGAGCGCACCTTCATCGACCTGCTGCCCGAGGGCTGGAAGGGGCCGCCGCCGAGCCTGCCCATGGACGTGGTCAAGGAGCTTGCCGAGCGGGCACGCGCGGCCGAGCGTGCGCTGCGCGCCCAGCGCGCCGCCGCGGAGTCCAGGAAGCGTCCGCCGATCCGCGTGCGCGCCTCGGTGCAGCCGACCTTCGTGCGCTTCGTGTTCGAGATGCCCGACGGGGTCGGCGTCTCCTCCGTGCTCAACGAGCAGAAGCTGACGCTCGTCTTCAACGCCAATCTCAATTTCGACCTGGCGGACGCGGTCCTCGCCGCGCCGCCGAACGTCGCCTCGATCAAGCAGAAGGCCGATATCGACCAGACCAATGTCGAGATCGCGCTGATCGGCGATGCCGACGTGCATTCGTTCCGCGACGAGAAGAACTACGTCGTCGACGTCTCCTCCCAGTCCGATAAGGGTAAGTTGGCGGCAACGCCCGAGGCGACGATCACGCAGATGAAGCCGGCCGGTCGCGGGCCGGCGGCTGCCGCTGCACCTGCACCTGCGCCGGAAAAGCCCGCCGCCGAGAAGAAGGATGCCGCCCATCGCGAGCTCCCACCGCCGACCTCCGAGACGATCGCGCGCGAGGCGAAGGTCGACATCAAGCCCGAGGTGAAGCTGGAAGCGCCCGCCGCGCCGCCGCCCGCCGAAGCGCCGAAACCGGCAGCGCCTCCCGCGATCGAAGCGGCGCAACCGCCCAAGGAAGCTGCGAAGCCGGCGCCGGCGGCTGCCCCCGTCGAAGCGCCCAGGGAGGTTGCGAAGGAACCGGTCAAGGATGCTGGCAAGGATGCTGCCAAGGCTGTGCCGGCGGAGGTGCCGGTCGCGCCCGCGATTGCCAGCGTCGATGCGCGCCGCGACAGTGACGGCTTGCGCGTGACGTTCCCGTTTCAGGTCGCAACGCCGGCGGCGGCGTTCCGCCGCGGCGACACCGTGTGGCTGGTGTTCGATACGCCGAAGCCCGTCGATGTCGAGGCGATCCGCACCAAGGGCGGCGCGATGATCGGCGAGGTCGGCCGCGTCCCGCTCGACAAGGCGCAGGCGGTGCGCATCCGTCTCACCCGTCCCCTGGTCTATTCGCTGACGAGCGAGGAGGTCGGCAAGGAGACCAACTGGATGTTGACGCTCGCCGACAAGATCCAGGCGACGCCGCTGCCGCTGATGATGTCGCGCAACATCACCGATCCCGCGCTCGCCAATATCGCGATCCCCTTCGCCAATCCAGGCCAGCTGCACAAGCTCACCGATCCCGATGCCGGCGACACGCTCTATGTCGTCACCGCGCTGCGGCCGGTGCGCGGCTTCATCAAGCGGCAGGACCTCGTCGATCTCTCGCTGCTGGAATCCGCGCACGGCATCGCGATCCGGCCGAACTCCGACGAGATCGGCGTCGAGGTCGGCTCCGACAAGGTCATTCTCGGCAAGAAGGGCGGCTTGACCCTGTCGCCGGTCGACATCTCGGCCGAGCGGGCGCCGACCGCCGTGCGCCCGATCTTCAGTCCCGAAGGCTGGCGCAAGGGCCAGTCGGAAAACTTCATGGCGCGCCAGGGCGAACTGATGACGGCGATCTCGGCGGTCGAGCCGGCGCTGCGTTCGCTGCCGCGGCTCGATCTTGCGCAATTCTACATGTCGCGCGCCATGTATCACGAGGCCAAGGCCGTGACCGACGTGATGCTGAGCGATCCGCTCAACAAGGAGGAGAGCGGCGCGCTGATCATGCATGCGATCGCCAACATCCTGATCGGCCGGCCGGCGCAGGGCCTGAAGGATCTCGCCAATCCTGCGATCGGCAATAGCCACGATTCCCAGCTTTGGAAGGCGCTCGCCTATGCGCGCCAGGGCAAATGGGCCGATGCGCGCGAAAAGTTCAAGAACGTCGAATTCGCCATCGCCTCGCTGCCGCTCGACATCCAGCGCATCGTGACGATGGACGCGATGCGCGCATCCCTCGAGGTGAAGGACTATGCCGGCGCCTCCAAGCGCCGCAACGAGCTCGAGGTGGTCGGTGTCCCGCCCGAGGCCGCGCCGGGCTTCGCCGTGCTGCGCGGCCGGCTCGCCGAGGCGCTCGGCCACGACAAGGATGCGCTCGACGATTACAAGCTCGCGGTCGCCTCGAATGACCGTCCGGCTGCGGCCGAGGCCAAGCAGCTCGAGATCGCGCTGCGTCAGAAGCGCGACGAGATCGGCAAGGAAGAGGCGCTGCGCGAGCTCGAGACGCTGTCGATGACCTGGCGCGGCGATGCGATCGAGGTCAAGACGCTGCAGATGCTGTCGCGCCTCTATGCCGAGAACGGGCGCTACCGCGATGCGCTCACCGCCGCGCGTACCGCGACGCGGCTGCAGCCGAACGCCGAAGCCTCGCGTCAGGCGCAGGATCTCGCCTCCGAGCTGTTCACGCAGATCTTCCTCGGGCCGAAGGGCGACGAGCTGCCGCCGGTCGAGGCGCTCGGGATGTTCTACGAGTTCCGCGAGCTGACGCCGATCGGCCGCCGCGGCGACGAGCTGATCCGCCGTCTCGCCGACCGTCTCGCCTCGATCGATCTGCTCGACCAGGCCGCCGAGCTCCTGCAATACCAGATCGATCATCGCCTCGAAGGCGCCGCGCGCGCCCAGGTCGCCGCGCGCCTCGCCATGATCTATCTCGCCAACCGCAAGCCCGACTTGGCCATCACCGCGCTTCGCGCGAGCCGCATCAGCGATCTCTCCGGGGAGCTCCGGCAGCAGCGCCTGCTGCTGGAGGCGCGCGCGCAGAGCGACGTCGGCCGTCACGATCTCGCGCTCGACATTGTCTCCAACGTCGCCGGGCGGGAAGTGCTCCGCCTGCGCTCCGACATCTTTTGGGCGGCGCGGCGCTGGCGCGAGTCCGCCGAGCAGATCGAGCTCTATTACGGAGACCGCTTCCGCGACTTCAAGCCGCTCAATGCGGTCGAGAAGAGCGACATCATCCGCGCCGCCGTCGGCTACGCCCTCGCCGACGACTCGATCGGCCTATCGCGCTTCCGCGAGAAATACGCCCCGCTGATGAGCGAGAGCGCCGACCGTCTCGCCTTCGACATTGCGAGCAAGCCGGCCGCAGCCTCCAGCGCCGAATTCGCCGAGATCGCCAAGCTCGCTGCCAGCGTCGACACGCTCGACGGCTTCCTGCGCGAGATGAAGCAGCGCTTCCCCGACGCCACCGCCCGCGCGCCCGGCGCGCCGCAGGCCAAAGATACGAGCGACCACACCGGCTCGCTGCCCACGATCCCGGTCGTGCGGCAGATCAAGATGACGCGGTAGGACTGTCTCCGCGCGAAGCGCGGCCCGCGACCGCGCCACAAACTCGTCATTGCGAGCGCAGCGAAGCAATCCAGACTCTTTCCGCGGCGGCAGTCTGGATTGCTTCGTCGCAAGGGCTCCTCGCAATGACGAGGAGGGAGCGGGGGCTGTCGCTGAGAGCGGCAAGGACGCAGCAGCGAACGAAGCCTTACCCCCCGTAACTCTGCACCAGGCTCCCCGCCACCAGCGACCAGCCGTCGACCAGCACGAAGAAGATCAGCTTGAACGGCAGCGAGATCGTCGCCGGCGGCAGCATCATCATGCCCATCGACATCAGCACGGAGGCGACGACGAGGTCGATGATCAGGAACGGCAGGAATAACAGGAAGCCGATCTCGAAGGCGCGCTTCAGCTCGGAGATCATGAAGGCGGGGACGAGAATGCGTAAGGCGAGATCGTCGGGCGTGGCCGGCGGCGGCTCGCCGGAGAGATCCAGGAACAGCTTCAGGTCCTTTTCGCGCACGTTCTTCTGCATGAAGCCGCGCAGCGGCACGGAGGCGCGCTGGAACGCGTCCTCGACGCCGATCTGGTTGGCGACGAGCGGGCGGATGCCCTCGTCGTAGGATTTCTGCAGCACTGGGCCCATCACGAAGAAGGTGAGGAACATCGCGAGCGCGATGATCACCGAGTTCGGCGGGGCGGTCGCAGTGCCCATCGCGGTGCGCAGCAGCGACAGCACCACCACGATGCGGGTGAACGACGTCATCATGATCAGGATCGACGGGGCGATCGAGAGCACGGTGAGCAGCGCGATCAGCTGGATCGCGCGCTCGGTGACGCCGCCGCCACCGGCGCCGCCGCCGAGATTGATGCTGATGTCCTGGGCATGCGACGGCATTGCGAGCGAAGCCGCGCCGACCAGGACAGAAAGGAAAAGAACTCTACGCGGGAGGGCGGGCAACCTCACGAAGATGGCTTCGGACGGCCGAGCAGGGAGGCCATCTCGTCTTCGAGATTTTCAAAGCTGGTCTTTTCCGCAGCCGGCTTCGCCGGCGCAGCTGGCGGTGCCGGCGGCTCGCTGCGGGCGGCGCGCGCCGGAGCGGGCGGCGGCTCGGGCGCAACCGGAGGCGCGACCGTTTCCCCGGCCGGGCGGCGCAGGGCAGCCTCGAGTCGCTGCGCCATTTCGGCGAGATTCTGCTCGGCGCTCGAGGGCGCGGCAGCCGCTGCCGGCGGCGGAACGGGCGCAGCCTGCGGCACGGGCGGAGGAGGCGGTGGCGCCGCGGCGCGCTCGGCCCGCACCGGCGGCATCTTCATCGGCTCACTGCCGCGCGGCGGACGCGGCATCAGCGGCGGCTCGCCGCGGGCGATGCGCGGCGGCAGCGGCTCGGGCCGCGGTTCGCGCTCGGGACGTGGCGCGATCGGCTCCGGCGTAAAGCCGCCCAGAGCCGGCTCGCTGCGGCGTTCGGCCAGTGCAGGCGCAGGCCGACGCACTTCGTCGGCGAAGGATGGCCGCGCGGGCCGCGGCGGCGGCTCGGGCATTTGCGGCTCGGGATGATCGAGCAGCTCGGGCCGCGGCGCGTCGTCGGCCCAGCCGCCGGCATCGGGCAGGGGGGCAAGGCGCGGCGGTTCGGCGGCACTCGGACGTTGCGGAATCTGGTCGCGGCTGGGCGCGGCGCGAACGATGTTGGGCTCGACGACGATGTCGGTCGGGCCGCCGATCATCAGCAGATGCTCGACATTGTCGCGCCGGACCAGCACCAGGCGGCGCCGGCCGTCGACCGCGGCGGCGTCGATCACGGCGAGGCGGGGCATCCGGCCGCGCTGGGTGTTGGCGCCGATGCGGCTTCCGGCGAATCGGCGAACCAGCCATGCAGCGACGCCGATCAACGCCAGAACGACGATGAACGCGACGATGAAGGTGATAGGGCTGCCTTGCATACTTGTCCCCGACAAATGGCGCTTTTCTCGTGCCCATGGTCAGTCGAGCCGACCACCGGCGGACGATGCCCCAAACTGCGATTTCTTAACGTTCCACGGCAAGTTTTGCCGTCCCCAACTCTTAATAACCCATGAATCGCCCGATCCAAAACGACTTCTTGCCCTGTGCACGTCTCGCCAAACGGTTGGGTTAATGCCACTTTTCGCGCCGTCGAATCGCGGGGGCGCAAGAATCAGTTTCGGCTGGGGACATGCATCACGACCGGTCCTTAACCAGCTGTTAACCATACAGGCGGCAAATTCTGCCTAGCGGCGGTCCCTAGGGTCCGTCGGGGCGGAGGGAGCCGCGACGATGTCCATCAACGATATTCCGGAACTGTCGGTGCTTCGCACCAAGATGCAGTGGCATCAGGAGCGCCAGCGCGTCCTGTCCGAGAACGTCTCCAATTCCGACACGCCGAAATTCCGGCCGCGCGACCTGGTCGAGCCGAAGTTCGACAAGGCCGGCGCCGTCACGGGGTCCATGGGGCCCTTGGTCCTGACCCGGACCAGCGCCTCGCATTTGGCGCCGTCGGGGGCCCCTTCCGTCTTCGACCAGAACAAGAACGCGGGTTTCGAGACCCGCCCCGCCGGCAATGCCGTCAATCTCGAGGAGGAGATGATGAAGGCCGCCAGTAACCAGATGGACTACGCCGCGGTGACCTCGCTCTATTCGAAGAGCCTGCGCCTGCTCAAGACCGCGATCGGCAAAGGTTAGGCCCTAAAGGAGGCGGATCATGGCAAATGACAGCAGCGACTTCGCCCGCTCCATGGCAATCGCGACCTCGGGCCTGCGCGCGCAGGCCGGCCGCATGCGGGTGATCTCGGAGAACATCGCGAATGCGGACTCGACGGCGCAGACCGCCGGCGGCGATCCCTACCGGCGCAAGGTGCCGACCTTCTCATCCGCGCTCGACCGCACGCTCGACGCGCAGGTCGTCACCCTCGGCAGGATCAAGCCCGACCAGTCCGCCTTCCGCGTCCGATACGAGCCAAACAATCCGGCTGCGGATGCCAGCGGCAACGTCAAATATCCCAACGTGAACTCGGTGGTCGAGATGACCGACATGCGCGACGCGCAGCGGTCCTACGAGGCCAACCTCAACATCATCAGTGCGACGCGCCGGATGATCCAGCGCACGCTCGACATCCTCAAGAGCTGAACAGGACATTTGAGCCATGGCATCACCGACAATTGCCGCCAATGCTTACGCCAGCCTCGCCCGCGTGCTGGAGAACACCGGCACCGGCGCCGGCAAGGGCAGCGAACCGAACGGGCAATCCTTCGCCGCGCTGCTGAAGGACGCCGTCGGCAGCGTCGTGGAATCCGGTCGCAAGTCCGACGCGCAGACGGTGGCGATGGCCTCCGGCAAGGCCAACGTGATGGACGTGGTTACGGCGGTCGCCGACACCGATGTCGCGGTGTCCACGCTGGTCTCGGTCCGCGACCGCGTCATCGCGGCCTATGAAGACATCATGAAGATGCCGATCTGATTTGAAGCGAATGGCGAGTGGCGAATGGCGAGCTCTGGCCACCATTCGCTACTCGCGATTCGCTACTCGCTTCTCGCGCCTTCCTCTAACCCCATCGGAACCTCCAAATGACCGGACCCGAGACCCTCGACGTCGCGCGCGATGCGATCTGGACCATCGTGATCGTGTCGTCGCCGCTGATGGTGGTTGGCCTCGTGGTCGGCGTCATCGTGTCGCTGTTCCAGGCGCTGACGCAGATCCAGGAGCAGACGCTGATCTACGTGCCGAAGATCCTCGCGATCTTTGCCACGATGCTGTTGGCGCTGCCGTTCATGGCCGATTCGATGCACGCCCACATGCTGCGGATATCGTCGCGAATCATAGGCGGCTGAGGCACTATGCGTGAATTATGCGCATCGACGTCTCGTTGCTGCCGGCGCTCGCCGCTTCCTTCATGCTCGCCTTCGCCCGGGTCGGCGCGATGGTGATGCTGCTGCCCGGCCTCGGCGAGACCAACATCCCGACGCGGATCAAGCTGTCGATCGCGCTGTTGCTCACGCTGATCATCCTGCCGCTGCATCGCAACGCCTATCAGGTCGACATGGGCTCGCTGGCGCCGCTGCTGGTGCTGATGCTGCATGAGATCGCGATCGGCATCGTGCTCGGCGCGACCGCGCGCGTGACTTTGTCGGCGCTCCAGGTTGCGGGATCCGTGATCGCGCAGCAGATGGGGCTCGGCTTCGTCACCTCGGTCGATCCGACGCAGGGCCAGCAGGGCGTGCTGGTCGGCAACTTCCTGACCATGCTGGGCGTGACGCTGCTGTTTGCCACCGACAGCCATCATCTGGTGATCGCGGCGCTGAACGACAGCTACACGATCTTCTCGCCGGGCGAGACCGTGTCGAGCGGCGACGTCGCCTCGCTTGCGACGCGTGCCTTCGCCGCCGCGTTCCGTCTCGGCTTGCAGCTCTCCGGGCCGTTCCTGGTGTTCGGCCTCGTCTTCAATATCGGACTGGGCGTGCTGGCGCGGCTGATGCCGCAGATGCAGGTCTATTTCGTCGGCGTGCCGCTGTCGATCTTCGCGGGCTTCCTGGTGCTTGCCGTGGTGCTCACCGCGATGATGGGCACCTTTCTCGACTACTTCATCGGTGTCATGCACCAGATGATGCCGCTCAAGTGAGGGGGATCGATCGGTGGCGGAAGACAACGATCCCGAAAGTCAAACAGAAGACCCGACGCAAAAGCGCCTCGACGATGCGCTCGAACGCGGCGACGTCGCCAAGAGCCAGGAGATCAACACCTGGTTCATGATGGCGGGCGGCACGCTCGTCGTCTCCACCTTCTCGGGCTCGGTCGGCAGCGGGCTGCTGACGCCGATGCGCAACCTGCTTGCCAATTCCTGGATGATCAAGACCGACGGCAAGGCCCTGCTGGCGCTGATGCAGCAGATCGAGCTCGCCGTGCTTGCCGCGGTCGGCGTGCCCCTGTTGATGCTGGTGCTGGCGGCCATCGCCGGCAACATGCTGCAGCACCGGCTGGTCTGGTCGGCCGAGTCCCTCAAGCCCAAATTCAACAAGATTTCGCCCGGCGCCGGCTTCAAACGCATCTTCGGCAAGCAGGCGGCCGCCAATTTTCTCAAAGGCATCGGCAAGCTCGTCGCCTTGGCCGTGGTCATGACCATGATCCTGTGGCCGGAGCGGCACCGCATGGAGGCGATGGTCAGGCTCGATCCGGCCGCCATGCTCGGCGCCAGCACCAGCATGACCATCCAACTGCTCGGCGCGGTCGTCGCCGCGCTCGCGATCGTCGCCATCGCCGACTATTTCTTCCAGTACCGAAGTTGGTTCCAGCGGCAGAAGATGTCGCTCCAGGAGATCAAGGAAGAGTACAAGCAGTCCGAAGGCGACCCCCACATCAAAGGCAAGATCAGGCAGCTGCGGCAGCAGCGCGCCAAGAAACGCATGATGGCGGCGGTTCCCAAGGCCTCCGTGATCATCACCAACCCAACCCACTATTCGGTAGCGCTGTCCTACGAGCGCGGCATGACCGCGCCGATCTGCGTCGCCAAGGGCGTCGACAATCTCGCCTTCAAGATCCGGGAGATCGCGCGCCAGCACGACATCCCGATCGTGGAGAACGTGCCGCTGGCCCGCGCGCTCTACGCCACGGTGGACATCGACCAGGAGATCCCGACCGAGCACTACCATGCCGTCGCCGAAGTCATCGGCTACGTCATGCGCCTGAAGCGCGGATTCAGCGCCGGGCGGGGATAAGATGCCCGAAAAGTACCGGAAATGGCCGTAATCTGGGAATCAGCGTACCTTTTGCCGCTGCTGCCCTTGCACCTCAGGGTCCGATTCAGGCAGGGAGGACCCCACGCGCCCGGTGGCGCGTTGATTCTCTGCCGACAGGCTGCGCCAGCTCGAGAATGACCGCCGAGACCGACCACGACCTCACACGCGAGCCCGTTGCGGCGCACGAGCCGTCGCCGCGCTCGGGCAGCATTGCGCTGGTGCTGCTGGTGGCCGCCGGCCTCGTCGCCGTGGCCGTCGGGCTGATGACGCTCGGGCGCGCGCAGGCGCAGCCCTATATCCTCGGTATCCTCGCCGTGCTGGCGATGGTCGGCCTGTTCAACCTGTTCGCCTTCGCCGCCGGCATCATCCGCTTCGCCGACCGCAATCTCGACGATCCCATCATCGGCCGCATCTCCGATCACGCCTTCGACGGGCTCGCGGTCACCGACGCGCGCGGACACGTGGTCTATTCCAATGCTGCCTATCTGACGCTGACCGGCGCCACCGGCCCGCAGGACGTGCGCCCGGTCGAGCGCGTCTTCATCGGCAATCCCGACGTCTCGGAAGCCGTGTTCCGGCTGCTCAAGGCCGCCCGCGAGGGCAAGCGGCAGCAGGAAGAGGTGCGCATCTCCGGCCATGACGGCAATCAGGGCCGCTGGCTGCGCATGCGCGTGCGCCCGCTCGGCACCGGCAAGCGCGAGGCGAAATACGCGGTGTGGTCGATCGCCGACATCACGCGCGACCGCGAACGCCAGGAGGACGTGTTCCAGGAGCTCCAGCACGCGATCGAATATCTCGATCACGCCCCGTGCGGCTTCTTCTCGGTCAATCCAGCCGGCGAGCTCGCCTATGTCAACGCGACATTGGCGAACTGGCTCGACTACGACCTCGCCGAGATCGGCTCCGGCGGCCTGAAGCTTACCGATATCGTCTCCGGCGACGGCGCTTCGCTCTTGACCTCGATCGTGGCGGTGCCGGGCGAGGTGAAGACCGAGGTGTTCGACATCGACCTGCGCATGCGCACCGGCAAGACCATGCCGGTGCGGCTCTATCACAAGCTCGCCTTCGGCGCCGACGGCGCGCCGGGGCCCTCGCGCACGCTCGTGATCAGCCGCGCCCGCGACGAGCGCAGCGACCCTGATCGTGCCGCCGAAGTGCGCTTCATGCGCTTCTTCGACCACACGCCGATGGCGATCGCGACCGTCGATCGCGCCGGCAACGTGGTGCGCGCCAATGCGCGCTACGCCAAGCTCAGTCAGGCGCTGGGGCTCGACACCTCCTCCAAGTCGATCTTCCGCGCGGTCAATTCGCGCGACCGGCACCTCCTGATCGCGGCCATCAACCAGGCCGCCGAAGGCAAGGCCGATATCGCGCCGGTCGAGGTGGCGCTGGAAGGGGCCAAGGAACGCTGGGGCCAGTTCTTCGTGACGCCGGTCGATTCGGCCGAGACCGAGGCGGAAGCCGCCATCGTGCACATGCTCGAGACCACCGAGCGGCGCGCGCTGGAAAACCAGATCAACCAGTCGCAGAAGATGGAGACGGTCGGCCAGCTCGCCGGCGGCATCGCCCACGACTTCAACAACGTGCTGTCCGCCATCATGATGGCGAACGACTTCCTGCTGAACGCGCACAAGCCGACCGACCCGTCGTTCCAGGACATCATGCAGATCAAGCAGAACGCAACGCGCGCCGCCACCCTGGTGCGGCAGTTGCTGGCGTTCTCGCGGCGGCAGACGCTGCGGCCGCAGGTGCTCGATCTCGGCGACGCGCTGTCCGATCTCACCATGCTGCTGCGCCGGCTGATCGGCGAGAAGGTCAAGCTCGACCTCGTCCACGGCCGCGACCTCTGGCCGGTGAAGGTCGACGTCTCCCAGTTCGAGCAGGTGATCGTCAACCTCGCGGTGAACGCGCGCGACGCCATGCCTGACGGCGGCAAGCTGATCATCCGCACCGCCAACGTCACCAGCGACGATTCGGGCAAGCTCGCCTACAAGGGCATGCCCGCCGCGGATTATGTCCGCATCGAGGTCGCCGACACCGGCACCGGCATCCCCGCCGACATCCGCGACAAGATCTTCGAGCCGTTCTTCTCGACGAAAGAGGTCGGCAAGGGCACGGGCCTCGGGCTCTCCACCGTCTACGGCATCGTCAAGCAGACCGGCGGCTTCATCTACGTCGATTCCGAGCCGGGGCAGGGCACCTCGTTCCACATCTTCCTGCCGCGCCACATCGCCGAACCGGAGGTGCAGGTCGAGCAGCCCGCAGCCGCAATCGGCGCGACCAGCGGAGCCGCGAAGGAAGCCGCGCCCGCTGGGGCGGCAGAGGCGAAGCCGCGTACCGACCTCACCGGGCAGGGCACCATCCTGCTGGTCGAGGACGAGGAGGGCCTGCGCGCGCTCAATGCCCGCGGCCTGCGCTCGCGCGGCTACACCGTGGTCGAGGCCGAGAACGGCGTCGAGGCCATGGAGGTGCTGGACGAGCAAAGTGGCGCGATCGATCTCGTCGTCTCCGACGTCGTCATGCCGGAGATGGACGGCCCGACGCTGTTGAAGGCAATGCGCGAGAAGAACCCCGACATCAAGTTCATCTTCGTCTCCGGCTATGCCGAGGATGCCTTCGAGAAGAGCCTGCCCGAAGGCCAGCAGTTCGACTTCCTGCCAAAGCCCTTCACGCTCAGCCAGCTGGTCGCGGCGGTGAAGGAGACGATGACGAAGCAGGGGTGAGACCTGCCGCTCTCCTCGCAATGACGGCTGGTGGGCCAGCTCGGCTCGCGGACCCGGGGAAAAGCGGAAATCGGGTCGTAAACCCGGCGGTAAGCATCCTCCAATGGTTCCCGTAAAACCCCTGTCATATATGGGCTTTTGCCACATCCCCGCGACTGAGGGCCGCAGCCGCAAGTTCCGAAACCGGCTTCACTTTTCGGGAAGTCTGACCATCTTAGGGGCACGTCCCCATGCCGGGGATTTGGGAAACGCACATGACTTTCTCGCTTCGCTCCCGGAAATTCTTCAACACGATCGCCGTCGTGCTGGCGCTTGCGCTGCCGACCGCGCTGACGATCTCGTCGGCCGACGCCCGCGCGGGTGGCGGCATGTCGTCCGGTTCGCGCGGTACGCGCTCCTATTCGGCGCCGCCGTCGACCACGACCGCACCCGGCTCGGCCTCGCAGTTCAACCGCACCTACACCCAGCCGGGCGCAGGCATGAACTCGGCCGCGACCGCGCCGGCGCGCGGCGGCCTGTTTGGCCGCGCCGGCGGCTTCATGGGCGGCCTTGCGGCCGGCTTCCTCGGCGCCGGCCTGCTCGGCATGCTGTTCGGTGGCGGCCTGTTCGGCGGCCTCGGCGGCCTGTCCTCGATCATCGGCCTGATCATCCAGATCGCGCTGGTGGTGCTCGTGGTCCGGCTGGCAATGTCCTGGTGGCAGCGCCGTCACACTCCGCGGGCGGCTTACGCCAATGCTGAGGCCGGCGCAGCGCCCGGACCGCAGACGAACTATCGCAGCGGTCTCGGTGGTGGCCTTGGTGGCGGCCTCGGTGGCTTCGGCTTCGGCGCCAACAACGCGCCGCTCGAGATCAAGCCGGACGACTATGAGGCGTTCGAGCGCCTGCTCGGCGACGTCCAGGCCGCCTGGTCGAACGAGGACGTGGCCAAGCTGCACACGCTCGCGACGCCGGAAATGGTCTCCTATTTCGAGCAGGACCTCGCCCAGAACCGCGCCCGCAACGTGGTCAACAAGGTCACGGAAGTGAAGCTGTTGCAGGGCGACCTCGCGGAAGCCTGGCGCGAAGGCGAGACCGACTATGCCACGGTGGCGCTGCGCTTCGCGCTCACCGACAAGACGGTGGATCGCAACACCGGCGCAATCGTCGCCGGCAGCGAGCAGCCGGGCGAGGCGACCGAGATCTGGACCTTCGCCCGCCGGCCGGGCACAGGCTGGGAATTGTCAGCGATTCAGCAGACCAACTGATCGCGGACGAGATGAGGAACCAGGGCGTCGTGCTTCGGCACGGCGCCCTTTTTCTTTGGGTGTCTCGCCTCGCTGCATCGGAATAAGCGGCCGCGTGTCGGGTTGACATGGGGCGGTTAACAACAAGCACAACGGGAGGACAGCATGATCCGCATCGAGAGAACCGTGACGATTTCGAGCCTTGCGCTCGCCATGGCCTTGCTGGCGGCGCCCGCAACGCAAGCGCAGTCGGCCGACATGACTTTTTTCGTGACGTCGAACGGGCCCGGCAAGGGCGCCGATCTCGGCGGTCTCGAAGGAGCCGACGCGCAATGCCAGAAGCTTGCACAAGCCGCTGGCGCCGGCACAAAGACCTGGCGCGCCTATCTGTCGACGCAAGCCGCCGACGGCAAGCCGGCCGTCAACGCCAAGGATCGCATCGGCAAGGGGCCGTGGCAGAACGCCAAGGGCACGGTGATCGCCAAGGACGTCGCCGAGCTGCACGGCGCAACGAACAATCTCACCAAGCAGACCGCGCTCAGCGAAAAGGGTGAGGTCATCAATGGTGCCGGCGACCAGCCGAACCGGCACGACATCCTCACGGGATCGCAACCGGACGGCACCGCGTTTGCCGGGCCGGACGATCGCACCTGCAAGAACTGGACCTCGAGCACGCAAGGCGCTGCGATGGTCGGCCATTTCGATCGCCGGGGTCTGCGCGACGACGAGCCCTCGAAATCCTGGAATAGCTCTCACCCCTCGCGCGGGCCCGACGGCGGCTGCTCGCAGGCCGATTTGAAGACCACCGGCGGCGACGGGCTGCTGTACTGCTTCGCGGCGAATTGAGACGCTGAGTTCTCTCCACCGTCGGAGCTCTCTCCATTCGTCATCGCGAGGAGCTCTTGCTACGAAGCAATCCAGAGTGTCTCCGCGGAGGCAGTTCTGGATTGCTTCCGCCTTCGCCAAGCCTTCGGCGGACAAGTCGCTTGCGCTCGCAATGACGGCGTATGTTGAACCGCCGTTCCGCCTCACGCTGACGGAACCTTCAGCCACGTGCTACATTGGTCCGATCGCCTCCACGCTCACGGACCTCCCCCATGAAATACGAGCTCTACTACTGGCCCGAGATCCAGGGCCGCGGCGAATATGTGCGGCTGGCGCTGGAGGAGGCGGGCGCCGCTTACGTCGATGTCGCGCGCGGTCCGCGCGGATCGGCTGTGATGATGAAGATGATGGACGCGCAGAAGGGCACGCCGCCCTTTGCGCCGCCGTTCCTGAAAGCGGGCAAGCTCGTCATCGGCCAGACCGCCAACATCCTGTTCTATCTCGGCTCCCGCCATGGGCTTGCGCCGAAGACGGAAGCCGGCAGGCTCTGGGTGCACCAGCTTCAGCTCACGATCACGGACTTCGTCGTCGAGATCCACGACACCCATCATCCGCTCGGGCCCTCGCTCTATTATGAGGATCAGAAGGCGCCGGCGAAGAAGCGCACGGCCGACTTCTGGGACGAGCGCGTGCCGAAATATCTCGGCTATTTCGAGCGGCTCCTCGCCGGGAGCGGCGGCATTTACGTGACGGGCCGGCGCCTGACCTATGTCGACCTCTCGCTGTTCCAGCTCGTCGATGGGCTGCGTTATGCTTTCCCCAAGCGCATGAAGGCGTTCGAGAAGGATGTCCCGGGCCTCGTCGGCCTGCACGACCGCATCGCCGCACGGCCCAACATCCAGGCCTATCTCGCAAGCGAGCGCCGCATTCCCTTCAACGAGCAGGGCATCTTCCGCCGCTATCGCGAGCTGGACCGATAGCGGCTTCGTGCAGTTGGCGCGTTCACCAGACGCCGGGGATGAGGCGATGGCGCACCCGCGCCGTGTAATCGGTGTAGCCGGGCAGACCCTCGCGCAGCGTGCGCTCCTCGATCGGAATGCGGACCGCGAGCAAGGCGAGGAGGAGCGGCATCATCGCAAGTCCCCACCACGATCCCAGCAGCAACGGCACGCCGGTGAAGAACAGGATCATGCCGCTGTACATGGGATGGCGGACATAGGCATAGGGTCCGGTCGAGATCACGTGCTGCGCGCGCTCGGCTTGCAGCTTCACCACGGGCGCGGCGAACGAGTTCTCGCGGAACACCCACATGGTGAACAGTGTCGAGCCCAGGAACAGCCCGAGTCCGAGCACCTGCAACGCCGTCGACATGTCAGAGGATCGAACACGCCGGTCGAGCCCCATCAGGACGAGCCAGGCCAGGATGGCGACGATGAACAGCGCCATGAACATCTTGTCGGCGGCGGGCTGATCCTTTTGCAGCACCGGCCGCAGGCGTTCGGCGAGCAGCGCCGGATCGGTCCGGTAGAGCCACCAGCCGCAGAGTGGGCCGAGCAGGGCGGAGGTTGCGAGGAAGGCCCAGGCCGACGGCCAATGCAGCGTCCCCGCGCACGCGAACAGCAGCGCGCCCATGCCGACGACGAACACCGTGTTCCGCAATAGCAGCCGTGCGAACATGCGCAGGTCCCGAGTGAACGGCGCATGATCCTGGTGCAGCTATCCGGCAAAGATGCGGCCGGACACGCCAAAAGCCCGATCGACCGGATCGGGCGCTTCGGTCTCGGGACGCCTGATCAGGCGAGCTGATCGATCCGCGTGCCCTGACCCGGCGGCAGCGGCGCCGGCGGCTGCGGCTTGAAGGTCGGATTCTCGTCCTTGACCTTGGTCTGATCGTCCTGCGGCTTGGTCGTGTCGTAGTTCGGAACCACGATCGCGATCGGCGGGGGCGCAACGGTAGAAACCTTCATCCGCAAATCCTCACACATGGAAACAATCAAGCCTGCCCTGCGAGGAGCGAAATTTCCTTCAAGCCAATCGTTAAAATGTGAGGGAATTGGCGCGGTGAAGGCTGTGCACGCGTGGCATCCGCAAACCGAGACGACGAGGCCTCTCCCCGTCATTGCGAGGAGCCCTTGCGACGAAGCAATCCAGACTGCTTCCGCGGATACAGACTGGATTGCTTCGCTGCGCTCGCAATGACGGAGTATGCGGCGGACGCCATCGCGCGATACGCACCCCGCAAGGGTGCGGAAAGAGCTGGCGCGTGCCCTATTCGTCCTTGCCGCGCGTGATGGCGATGGACGCCTCTGTCTTGGTGCGGGTGCATTCCATGTTGAGCCGGCGGTAGCGCATGGTGACCTTGTCGCCGCGGAGTAGACCCATCCGCTTCAGGCAGCGCGTCGCGCCCGTCGTGGTGTCGTCCTTGGTCACGGTGAAGACGATCGCCGCCATCGAGCCGACCAGCGCGTAGAATTCCGGCTTCGGCTTGCGATCACCCTTGGCGTAGAGCTCGATGGAATATTTGTCGCCGCGGCAACCCACGGACAGCTCCTTGGCCGCCGGGTGCGTCAGGTAAACGACATTGGCGGCGCGAAAATTCACCTTGAGGCGATCGACCTGGCTCGCCAGCTCCTTGGCGCTGTCGTCGCAGCGATCGGCGCGGGCAGGCGAAGCGAGAGCCACAAGGCCGGTGAAGGCGGCGGCGACCAGGATCGCGCCGCGGACGTTCAGTTTCAATGTCATGATGAAAAGCCCCTTAGGGCACGCATTCAAGCGTCGGCGGACGCGAATCGCAAGGGTGGGCAGAGGCATTTCCACGAGCTGTGCCAATGCCTTCCCGTGCCGAACCTACCCCTCCCATGCGCACCGCTCCCTTTCTTTTCTGGCTAGAATGCGCTTAGAACGCTTCTATGCTGAGAGGCCCGCCACGGCCCCAAAACCCCGAGATTTGCCCCATGAACGCTCCCACCGCCTTCCCCGACCAGTCCAAGCCCGTTCCGCCCTACAAGCACACCCCGCTGTTCCCGCTGGGCAAGGACGAGACGCCCTACAAGAAGATTTCGTCCGAGGGCGTCAGGGTCGAGAAGGTGCTCGGCAAGGACATGCTGGTGGTGTCGCGCGAGGCGCTGCGGGCGCTGTCGGAGGCGGCCTTTGGCGACATCAACCACTATCTGCGCCCCGGCCATCTGAAGCAGCTCCGCGCGATCCTGGAGGACGGCGAGGCGAGCCCGAACGACAAGTTCGTCGCTCTGGACTTCCTCAAGAACGCCAATATCGCGGCTGGCGGCGTGCTGCCGATGTGTCAGGACACCGGCACCGCGATCATCATGGGCAAGAAGGGCTGCAACGTCATCACCGACGGTGACGACGAGGCGGCGCTGTCCGAAGGCGCGCGTGACGCCTACCTGCGCCGCAATTTGCGCTACTCGCAGGTCGCGCCGCTCTCGATGTACGAGGAGAAGAACACCGCCAACAACATGCCGGCGCAGTGCGAGATCTACGCCGAGGGTGACGACGCCTACAAGTTCATGTTCATGGCCAAGGGCGGCGGCTCCGCCAACAAGAGCTTCCTGTTCCAGGCCACGCCCTCGGTGCTGACCAAGGACCGGCTGCTCGCGTTCCTGAAGGAAAAGATCCTCACCCTCGGCACCGCCGCGTGCCCGCCTTATCACCTCGCCATCGTGATCGGCGGCACCTCGGCCGAGCTGTGCATGAAGACGGTGAAGCTCGCTTCGGCGCGCTATCTCGATGCGTTGCCGACGCACGGCTCGCCCGACGGCAACGCCTTCCGCGACGTCGAGATGGAGAAGGAAATCCACAAGATGACGCAGTCACTCGGCGTCGGGGCGCAGTTCGGCGGCAAGTATTTCTGCCACGACGTGCGGGTGATCCGCATGCCGCGCCACGGCGCCTCGCTGCCGATCGGGCTTGGCGTGTCCTGCTCGGCCGACCGCCAGGTGCTCGGCAAGATCACCAGGGACGGCGTCTATCTCGAGGAGCTCGAGCACAATCCCGCGCAATACCTGCCGCAGGTCGAAGAGTCGCTCGGCGGTGAGGTCGTCAAGATCGACCTCAACCAGCCGATGAAGGACATCCTGGCGACCTTCTCGAAATATCCGATCAAGACGCGGGTCTCGATGACGGGCACCATGATCGTCGCGCGCGATAGCGCCCACGCCAAGCTGCGCGAACGGCTGGAGAAGGGCGAGCCGCTGCCGGATTATTTCAAGAACCACCCGGTCTATTATGCCGGCCCCGCCAAGACGCCCGAGGGCTACGCCTCCGGCGCGTTCGGTCCGACCACCGCGGGCCGCATGGATTCCTTCGTCGACCAGTTCCAGGCTGCCGGCGGCTCGATGGTGATGGTCGCCAAGGGCAATCGCGCCCCTAGCGTGCGGGAGGCCTGCAAGAAATACGGCGGCTTCTATCTCGGCTCCATCGGCGGCGCCGCGGCGAACCTCGCCGAGCACTGCATCAAGAAGGTCGAGGTGCTCGAATATCCCGAGCTCGGCATGGAAGCGATCTGGCGCATCGAGGTCGTGGATTTCCCCGCGTTCATCATCATCGACGACAAGGGCAACGACTTCTTCAAGGAGTTGAATTTGGGCTAGTTGCTTCACCCGCACGCGCGCGGGGGAAGATGCTCGTGCCGTAACAATGATCGTCATGCCCGGGCTTGTCCCGCCTGCGCGGCCGAAGCCGCTTCGGCGAGGCGAAGGCCCGGGCATCCACGTTCTTAGTGCCGCAAAGAAGCCGTGGATGGCTGAACAACAAGCCCGGCCATGACGAAGCCAATGCTTCAGCGCCTCAACTGCAATTCGTGACCTGGTTGGAGCACAGCGCGCGCCACCAGCCGCGGACGCCGTCGTGGCTCTCGACCAGACCCCAGAGCCCACTGCAGGCGAAGATGCGCTTCGGGCCGCCGTCGGTGTCGAGCGGCCCGCCGAGCTCGCGCTGGGCCGGCATCCATTTGGCATCGATGAAGGGCGCCTGAAACAGCCCGCCCATGCGCGTGGTGCCATTGGCATAGTTCGCGCCGACCTTGTTCGAGGCGACCCAGCCGCGCCCGGCATAGGGCCTCGGCGCGCTGCGCGGATATCGCGTCTCGTCCTCATAGTCCTTGCCCGGCGGCCTCGCGTCTTCGATCAGGAACCAGCCGTCCCTGAAGCCGATGATGCGGAATTCGGTCAGCCAGCCGCCCTCGGGCGTGTTCTCGGCGCCGCCGAGCCTCAGCCGGTAGGGCGGCGGCAATGTGCCAAGCACGCGCGCCTTGATCGACGGCTCGGCGCGCACGTTGAGGCCGCTGGAATCCTTGTCGATGGACCAGGCGCCGAGATCGCAGGGCTCGGTGCCAGCAGGCAGCTTTGCGCGCTTGGCGGCGAGCTCGGCGTGCATCCCGGCGAAATCATTGTCGTCGTTATCAGGGGCCGGCCCGGTGCGCGGCTTCAGCTCGGCTGACGTCGCCCGCGTCGCGTCCGCAGTCAGCGTGACGACCAGAACCTGGCGCGCCGCAAAGACGCTCCCCGGTGTCTTCGGATCGTTCGATGTCGCGGGATAGACCGCGAGATAACCGGTCGACCCCTCGGTTCGATAAGCGGTGCCGGCAACATAGCCTGCCGGCACCAAGGCGAGCGCGCTCGCGCGCCACGCCGGTTCGCTGTCACCTGCGCGCGCGGCCTGTGCTACGGCAGACAGGACTGCCGCCGCGATGAGGAGGAGCGCACGCATCGGTGCAGCGCGCGGTTTACGCCCGCGCGCCCGTGAACGGGAAGCTGCCCATCGGGCCGATGCCCATCTCGCCACTGATGCTGTCGCCGGAGACCGTGCCGGTGAATTCGAGCGTGAGCGGCATCGGCTTGTCGATCGAGACCTTCCAGGAGACGTTGTCGCCGGAGACGGTGCCGTCGAAGATCTCGGTGGTATTGCCTTCCGCGCCCTGCGTGCCCGTGAGCGTGCCGCCAGCAGCCTTCAGGCTCAGCGTCGCCTGGCGCTCGCCCATCGGCGTCGTCATGGTCAGATTCCAGTTGCCGTCTACGGCCATTCCCGTCTCCCGAACAGATTGCGGCGGTCCGCGACGATCCGCGGCCGTCCCTGGCCGAGCCTATAGCCCAACTCGCAGCTCCTGCCTAACGCTCCGGTAGGGCATTTAGGCGCGGGCAGCGGCGCGTCGGCGGTTGGTTACGATCAGCCGCAGAACGAAGTACTGCACGGCAAAAGCCAGGATCTTGGCGCCGCCTGCGACCACCATAAGATAGAACGCCCAGAGCTTCAGATCGCCGGTGGCGGCGACTGCCATCATGCCGGCGCCGATCACGAACATCAGCGCCGCCCAAGCATAGCCCGCGATGGTGACATATTCCGGGACGGTCTCGACGATGACGGGCGGCATGTAGCGCAGCATCCAGCCGCGCTTGAGCATGATCGCGCCGATCGCGAAATGTGCGATCGAGGGTTTTGCCAGCATGAAGCGCGGATCATTGGTCAGCAGCGTGATACCGCCGAGCACGATGACCAGAGCGAGGCTCGCATAGGTCATGTAGTGGAGCGGCTGTCCCTTGAGGCGCGCATAGAGCACCTGCGCGAACGCGCCGGCAATCGCCACCGCCGTTGCGAGGATCACGTTGTCGGTGAGGAGATAGACGGCCAGGAAGATGATAACGGAGAGGAGGTCGGAGGCGAGGCGGGCGAATACGTCCTTCATCGTCATTCCTGTTTCGCGGTCGTGGGCAGGGCGCAGACTGCCGCACCCTACTTGATCCGGCGATGCCCGGCATATCACTTTGTGAAGACAACCGCGTACGAGATAGCGCATGGCAGCCCCCGACCAGAATGCCAGGCCGGGACCAGCAGCGCGGGATTCGGAACCGCAACAAGCAGAGCGCGATGCGCGAGACAGGGAGCCGCGCCGGACCACCCGTCTCTTACAATGTCAAGACGACGTAAACGACCTCCAGAAAATGAAGTGCTGCAACGAGCTGGCTGGTCATCTCGTCGACCAACCCCGTCCAGGGCAGGCGCGACACCATCGGGAGTGCGGCCGCGAGTAGAAGGCCGGCAGCGAGCAGGACGCCGCCTTCGAAGAACGTGAGGCTTCGCCGGCGCAGCCGTATCGCCAAGCATGCAAGTACGGCGCCGGCCGGGGCGATGACAGCGGTGGAATACGCGGTGATCGAGAGCATGTGCATCGGGCTTTCTTTGACCACGCAATATCCACGTGGATTCCGGGATCGCGATCTCCTCGCGCCCGTTGACGAGGGCTACGCCGCGCCGACCCAATTGCCGTGGAAGCCGTCGGGGACGCGATGTCCGAGCTGCACCAGGGCGGCAGGACCCGCCTCGATATCGGTGGCGTTGAACACGGCGAGATCGCTGCGGTTCTCCCGCGCACGCCAGACCACCGCGAGCAGCCAGCCGTCGCCTTCGGCGGCATCCCTGGATCGCTCGACGAAAACAGGCTCGGAGATGGTGTCGCCGGCCGGCAGCAGATATTGGCCGAGCCGCCTGCCGTTGCCGTCGACATGGACGATGCCCGACAGCGCGCCGAACATCGGCAGTTTCGGATTGGCGCAGGCGTACCAGCCGTGACGGCTCTTCAGCCCGGCGCGGCGATCGTCGATGCGCGGGAATTCTCCGGTGAGGTCGTCCAGGTAGGTCTGCTGGAAGCGGTCGGTATTGCCTGCGAGATCGAAGGTCCAGCGGCAATGGCGGGCGCGCGATTTCTCGGGATCGGTGGGGCGGCCGTCCGGATGCGGAAACAGCGGCGCTTCCTCGAACTGCATGACGTCGGCGACGATGCGGTTTTCGTCCTCCCACGCATTCATGACATGGAAGACGTAGCACGCTTCGGCACGAAACCAGACAATGTCCTTGGCCGTGCCGCTGCGCTTCATCACCCCGACATAGGCGCCCTTGTCCGGCTCCCAGGCATAAGGCGGCCGTCCGCTCATCGCGCGCTCCATGCTGCCCGTGATCGGCAGGATCGGAAACAGCACATGGTTCGCGGTGACGATGAAGTCGTGCACCATGCTGGCATAGGGCGCCTCAAACCGCTCGAACCGCGTCGCCTTGCCTGTTGCGTCGATCGATCCGTAGGAGAGGGCAGGCGTCAGCGGGCCCGCAGCGTTGTAGCCGAAGAACACCAGCTCGCCGGTGACGGGATCGATCTTGGGATGCGCGGTGAAACTGCCGGCGACGCGGCCCTGGTAGTTGTGATAGCCGCGCGTCGCCAGCGTGCCCGGCTCGATCTCCGTCGGCAGGTGCGCTTCTTCCAGCGCCAGCAGCTTGCCGGCGTGGAAGACGATGTTGGTGTTGGCGACGCCGCCATCGGTCAGGTTTGCCGGCGCATCCGGCAGCTTGCGGCCGAAGCCGCCGAACAGCGCGCGGCCGGCGTCGTGCTCGGCGAGCCATTTCGGCGTGCGGACCCAGCGGTTGCGGTAGCTGGCGCGCCCGTTCTCGAGATGGAAGGCGTGCAGCATCCCATCGCCGACGAACCAGTGCGCGCCGGGCGAATCGAACTGCGGATTGGGGCCGTTGCGATAGAGCGTGCCGTTCAGCTCGCGCGGCAATTCGCCGACGATCTTCAGGAAGGGCGCGTCGGCCTCGAATGGGATCGGCGCGATATTGTTGCTGCGCTCGGCCATGGCGTCGTGCTGCACGGCGAATCCTCCCTTATCTTTACATCGTAAAGATTGAGTAGACCCGATCGCAGCTTTCGTCAAGCGAAATCTTTACACTGTCAATATTGCGTCATATAGCTTGCAAATGGCCAAGACAGACACCAAGGGCGACGCGGCGCGCAGCCCGCGTGCCCTAAGAAAAACCACCTCGACCGCGGCATCGCGCGCCTCGCGGCGCGCCAGAACCGCCAAGACCGAGACGCCGTATCATCACGGCGCGCTCCGCGAGGCGCTGCTCCAGGCCGCCGAACGGGTGCTGGAGCGCGACGGGCTCGCTGGCCTGACGTTGCGCGCGGTGGCGCGCGAGGCCGGCGTCTCGCATGCCGCTCCCACCCATCATTTCGGCGACCTGACGGGCCTGCTCAGCGAGCTCGCGGCCGTCGGCTTCCGCCAGTTCAACGCGGTCATGAACGCTTCGTGCGATGCCGCCACCACGCCGCTCGAAGCCGCGCTGGCGCGGCCGAAAGCCTACATCGCCTATGCGCAGGCCCATCCTGGCATGTACGGCATCATGTTCCGCACCGAGCGGCTGGATTATTCGAGGCCGTCGCTGCACGAGGCGGCCGAGGCATCCTTCGCGGGCCTTACCAATGCGATCGGCATGATGCGGCAGGAGCAGATCAGCGGCGACGCGCTGACGCTGAACCAGGGCGCCGCGATCGCGCGAGCCTGGTCGCTGGTTCACGGCTTCACCATGCTGCTGCTCGACGGACGGCTGAAGGACATTCTCGCGCGGCTGCCGGAGGGAACGACGGCCGAGCGGCTGCTCGAGACGATGCTGACCGCTCCAGTGACCGATAAGCTGCCCGGCTCCTGATCACCAGGTGTGACGCAACTCTTGCTTTATTCAAGCGTTGATGCGCCATGGCAAAGGCATCGCGCTCTCCCTGGAAACGTGCCAACCCCCGTAAACGCGCGGGTAAGGCATCCAAGCATCTCAGTCCTGCACAGAAATCGGCGGCGAAGGCACGCGCCCGCCGCGCCGGGCGACGCTATCCCAACCTCGTGGACAACATGCGCGTGGCAGCGAAGAAGACCTCCAAGAGGAAGACGCCTTCCAAGTCGAAATCCTCCAAGGCAAAGTCTGCGAAGAAATCTGTCAGGAAAACCGGCAAGCGTAACGCAAAGAAGACCTCAAAGTCCTCGCGCAAGCGCGTCGCCTCCGCGCGCGAAAAGGATCCGCGGGGCGGGCTGACAGCAGCTGGCAGAAAGGCTTTCGCCCGCAAGCAGGGTTCCCATCTGCGACCAGGCGTCACCAAGAAACAATCCGAGATGACCCCGCAGGAAATGCGCCGGAAGGGAAGCTGGGCGGTTCGCTTCTACGGCCGCGCCAAAGTGCCACCGCTGGTCGATGCCAAGGGTCAGCCGACCCGGCACGCATTGTCGGCACATGCCTGGGGCGAGCCTGTTCCGAGGACGGTGGCAGCGGCCAGGCGCATTGCCGCGAAGGGCGAGCGCCTGCTGGCGCGCTACCGCCGCATCAAGGACAATGCCTAGCGCATTGTCGCGAGCTCGACGGCGCGGCCGCGCGCGCCGATGATCTTGACCTCGTCCTTGCCGCAAGCGAAACCGCGGGCGAGATCGTCGGCGGCCTTGCGCGCGAGCTCGTTGGCGTTCGGGTTGGCGATCCCATCGACATAGGCGACGTGGCAGACCGGACCCGGCGGCAGCCGGGTCACGACCAGCATGGCCTTGGTGTTCGGCCGACCCTGCTTGTCGGGATCGGAATTGTCGGCGATGTGCCAGCGCTGGATGATCGCGAACGGCCTTGCGCCGGCCGCGCGCCATTCGATGGTCGTCTCCGATGAATTGAACGGCCCGAACCAGACGTTGGCTGCCGGTTCCTCGGCTGCTGCCTTGCGGCTGCGCCCGACCGAGACGATCTCGCGAAGATCGTCCTCGGCGATCAGCACGATCAGGCCGTCCTTGCCCGGACAAACCCGCGTGCTGCTGCCGTCGAGCGCGCCGGGCTTGCCGATCTGCCGGCAATCTTTTGGAGCCGTCGAGGTGTAGCTGCTGCCCAGGGATTGGGCGTCGGCGCGGCTCAGACCGATGCAAGCCATCAGGACGGCGAAGCCTATTGCGGTGACACGGTTCATGTGAAGCTTTGATGGACTGGGAACTTCGTCCCATCAGACGTCTTGATTGTGGGCAAGGTTCAAACAGCGACGCGATATACCTGACAGCGGCGCGGAATCGTTCTACAAGAGCGGCTTCGCTTAAGCCGTGCGGGCCTCGTTCGCGTTCTCATTCTCCTGATCATGCCACCCACCTCGAACAAACCTTATCGCGTCGGCCGCTCCAAGACCGGGCTCGGCCTCTTCGCCACCAAGCCGATCAAGAAGGGGACCCGGATCATCCGCTATTTCGGACCGATCCTGGACTCGCGCATTCCCGAGCAGGACGAAATCGAGAACAAATATCTGTTCGAGCTCAACGGGCGCTGGACCATCGACGGATCGGTGCGCAAGAACCTCGCGCGCTACATCAACCATTCCTGCCGCCCCAACGCGGAATCGGACGTCCGCCCGCGCGAGCGCAAGGTCTATATCCGCGCCATCAGGAACATCGAGCCGGGCGACGAGATCAACTACGATTACGGCACCGACTATTTCAAAGCCTATCTGAAGCCGATCGGCTGCAAGTGCGATTCCTGCGAGAAGAAGCGCAAGAAGCTGCGCGCCGAGGCGAGGGCGGAAGCCGCCAAGGTGAAGGCGCGGGCCGAGCGCAAGGCGCAGAAGGCGGGCGCGAAAAGCACGGCTACGAAAAAGAAGAAGCTGAACGGCAAGCACTTCCCCGGCAAGGTCGGTCGCGCCAAGGCGTAGCCTCGCGCAGCACCCACCGGCTTTCACGAGTCCCCCTGATTGATCCTCAGGCTGCCGGCTGAAATGCAGCGGAGTCTCCACCACTCCATCATTGCGAGCGAAAGCGACTTGTCCGCCGAAGCCTTGGCGAAGGCGGAAGCAATCCAGAATCCAACCGCGGAAAGACTCTGGATTGCTTCGCTACGCTCGCAATGACGCTGTTGATACAGCGCGTTCAGATGTCTGACCGTCACCCTGAGGCGGCCCGCCTCTTCGGCGGCCCTCGAAGGGGGCGGCCCGCTTGCATCGAGGTCGTTCATACTTCGAGGCTCGCTGCGCGAGCGCCTCTGGCCCCGTAGGTTGAATTGAGCCCTTGCGAAACCCATCGCTTTTCCGTACTCGCTGCCTACCGGCGAGGCGTCGGGCAAAACACCCAAAATCTGTCAATCTCGGCGCGCAGAAATATATCGCTTTTCCGAATTTCGGATTTGTGGCATGTGTTGCCTATCCCGGCCCTGCCAGAGGGGCGCTTCGCGATCGTCACGAGATGCGGGCCGGGGTGCGGTGGACGCGGTAGCGCCGGCGCGATTGGCTTGAGGACAGGGCGGGCAACCGTGAGTCTCAGGCGATGCGCATACGACACGGCGCGGTCACAGCGGTTTGGTCGATGGTCTGGGGTGCGCACACCAAGCCCCGGGCGCTGAGGCCAAATCGTCCGCGGACGGAGAAGTCGTGTGGTCCTGACGCCCGGGGTCTGTGCGTCAAGGCTTGCGGTGATGCGGCGGCCCGACCGGGTGCGCGCATCAGAGAAGCCGCAAGGCGACGGGGGCAATAGTGCAACGCTCCCCGAGGAGAGCACGAAGGACACCGTTAAAACCATCCGCGCAGGGAAGGCCGGGCGACCGGCAACACCTGTGGTCCACCCCGTGTGCATGTCCTTGTACACGGACTCGGGTGCCACCGGCGCCCGGCCTTCCCTGCGCCCTCCGGCAACCGAAGGGCGCAAGCAACGAAGCAAAGCTCGGGCGAAATCCGCTGCGAGAACGCGAGGTCATGCATGCATCCGGATACGATCCGATATGACGAAGCCGTCGCGTTCCCCGGTTTGCGCCGCGGAGCCGCCACGAAGCGATCACGCCGCGACGGCGCGCCCGCTCCTCTTCAAACCCACATATTGCAGCTCGGCGAATACGCCGGTGGCGATGGCTTGCGCGACGACCATGAGCTCGCCGGCGAGGTTCGGCGACACCGCGCCCGAGAGCAGCAGCGCGATGCTGCCGACGGTCCAAGCGGCATTGCCGATCACGACCAGCAGCACCAGCGACTTCGCGACCGTGGCCCGCGAGGCGAGCCAGCCGACCAGGGCGGTGTAGGCAATCAGGAACAGGCCGCTCTCGCGCAGCAGCGCTTCGGGCAGGTTGAACAGCGCAGCGAAAGCGCTCGCGCCGAAGGTGAAGCCGAGCGCGGCGACGCCGCTGAAGAGGGCGTCGGCGAAGAGGGCGCGGCGCAGGAAGGTGGATGCATCGATCATCTCAGGTCTCCTTGGTTGGGCTGGGGTGGAACTTTAGCGCCGACCGCGCCACCAGGCGCGGAGCAGACGGGCGAGCCGGAACGGGCAGAGGCTCCTGCCGACGCCGTGCTCGAAGGCGATGACCTGCGCGACCACATAGTCGCCGGTCGAATGCAGCAGCGGCTCCGGCATGTTGAGGCTGCGCGCCAGCATCCGGGTTGCGAACGCCATGGCCCAGGGCAAGACGTGGTCTGCGACGGTCCGGTAGAGCAGCAACGCGATCATGGTCATCTCCTGTTGCGACCAAAGATGCGCGTGCTCGTCCCCCATTTCGATTACCTCGGTGGTAATGGAAGCGCCTAAATTCGCGTGCTAGTTTTTGATCATGAACGCACATGCATCCACCGTACGTACCGAACGCAGCCAGCCGGTCCATATCGGCGACCATTTGCGGGAATGGCGGCAGCGCCGCCGCATGAGCCAGCTCGATCTTGCCGGCGAAGCCGAAATCTCGGCGCGGCATTTGAGCTTCGTCGAGACCGGTCGCGCCGCGCCCTCGCGCGACATGGTGCTCAGGCTCGCCGAGCGGCTCGACGTGCCCTTGCGCGAACGCAACGTGCTGCTGGTCGCAGCCGGTTTCGCTCCGGCCTTTCCGCAGCGCCCGCTGGAGGATCCCGCCTTGAAATCAGCCCGTGCGGCGATCGACCTCGTCTTGAAAGCACATGAGCCCAATCCGGCGCTCGCGGTGGACCGGCACTGGAACCTGGTCTCCGCCAACCGCATGGTGGCGCCGCTGCTCGACGGCATCCCGCAGCATCTGCTCGGCCAGCCCGTCAACGTGCTGAGGCTGGCTTTCCATCCCGAGGCGCTGGCACCGCGCACGGTCAATCTCGCCGAGTGGTGCGGGCATCTCCTGGAACGGCTGCACCGGCAGTGCGAGGCGACGGCCGATCCGGAGCTGATCAAGCTGTACAACGATCTGAAGAGCTATCCGATTCCGGCGCGCTCGGCGCCGCTGCCAGCCGACAACGTCGCGATCCCCTTCAAGCTGAGGCATGGCGGGGAGATCCTCAGCTTCTTCTCCACCACCATGGTGTTCGGCACGCCGGTCGACATAACCCTGTCGGAGTTGGCGCTGGAGACGTTCTTTCCGGCGGACGAGCGCACCGCCGAACGGCTGAAGCAGATGGCGGCCGGGCTGCGCTAGCGCCGTTTACAGGACGGAGCAGCGCTCGCATAATCGGCGGATGGACACACGCTCCTTCCGGCGATTGCGGCCGGCCAATCCCATCGGCGATCTCCTGCGCGGCTGGCGCACCCGTCGTGCATTGAGCCAGGCGGAGCTGGCGTTCGAGGCCGGCATTTCGGTCAAGCATCTGAGCTATGTCGAGACCGGAAAGGCGGCGGCCAGCCGGGACATCCTGCTGCAGCTCGCGTCCGCGCTCGATCTGTCGTTGCGCGATCGCAATGCGCTGCTCGAGGCCGGCGGCTTCGCGCGGCAATATGGCGAGCGCGATCTGTCGGCGCCGGAGCTTGCCGAGGCGCGGCGTGCCATCGACCTGCTGCTCAGCCGTCACGAGCCGTTCCCGGCGATCGTCACCGACCGGCGCTGGAACGTGATGCAGGCCAATCGCGCCGCCGCGCGCCTGATGACCATGCTGCTTGGCCCTCTCCGCATGCAGCGCCCGCTCAACCACATGCGCATGTTCCTCGCTGCCGACGAACTCAAGCCTTTCGTCGAGAACTGGTCGATTGTCGCAGCCGCGCTGCTGGCGCGGGCGCGGCATGAGGCGATGGCCGCGCCGCTCGATGAGGCCCTGCAATCGACCTGGCGCGAATTGATGCGGCTGCCGCAGCTGCCTGAGGCGACCGAGGACAACGCGGCCCCGGGGCCGCTCTGCGAGGTGCGCCTGCGCAAGGGCGATATCGGCGTTGGTTTGATCGGTGCGGTGCTGACGCTCGGCACCCCGCAGGACGTCACGCTGCAGGAGCTTCGCGTCGAGATGTTCATGCCTGTTGATGCCGCCTCCGAGGCCGCCTTGGTCGCGCTTGCAGATCAGGACGCTTGAGCCTGCACGGCTTCGCGCCGCTCGAAGCTCATGGCCTGCATCACCTCCGCGAACGGCCCGTTGCGGTCACTCAGTGTCGCCGTGGTGAGGCCCGCGCCATGGGCGCCGACGCGCGTCGCGGCGCGGATCAGGATCCATTCGCCCTCGGGCGGACGGAAGAAATAGAGGCTGATCTCCGGGTTGATGAAGGTCCATTGGCGCATGTCGACGATCTGCGCGACGCCGCTGGAGAAGTCCGCGGCCTGCACCGCCTGGAGCAACGGCGTGTTGGGTTCGCCCTCGACCAGCGGCGCATCGAGCCGCATCCAGGCTGCCGCCGGGCCCGGCTTCTCCAGGGCGCCCTCGATGAGGCGCACCGACACATTCTGGAAATAGCGGCTCCATTTCTGCGCAAAGGCGGGCGGCGGGCTGCCGGCCTCGGGACCACTGTCGGGGGCCAAGGGCCTCGCGAATGGATCGATGGGCGACTCGCCGCTCGGCGCCGTCAGCAGCGCCGTGCAGCGGCCGATCTCGGTCTCGCCGTCCATCAGCCGCACCTGCAGGGTCTTGGCCTTGCGACCGTCGCGCAGCAGCTCGCTGACCGCCCTGAACAGGCGCAGGCCCGCCGGCCGCCACAGATCGAAGGTCAGACGCCGCACCGCAAAGCCGGATTTGGCGGCGAGGCGCTCGACCTCGCGGGTCATCAGCGCGGTGGTGGCGCTTCCCTGCAGCATGTCCGGCGACCACGGCCCGCCGGCATGCTCGGTGGCCCGGAACAGATCGCCTTCCGGCTCGAAAATGGCGTTCATCGCGGTCTCCTCTTTGGGCTTGATCGTGGCCGTGAGTATCGGGGCGGGGAGAACCGGTCACAATAACCGCAGAGGTGAAGTCGTGAGCCATGCAGGACGGGTGCCTTGCGCCGCCTCCGGTTCGGCCTATGTTCGGGCGGACCCTCGAAGTGCCCGAAGGAGGCGCCTGACATGAGCACGCTGAAACCGCTCCAGATCGACGTCGTCTCAGATGTGGTCTGCCCCTGGTGCTATATCGGCAAGCATCGCATCGAGAGCGCGCTGGCGCTGGTGCCTGACGTTCCGGTCAAGCTCAATTTCCGTCCCTTCTTCCTCAATCCCTGGGTGCCGCGCGAGGGCATCAGCCGCGAGGCCTATCTCACCCAGAAGTTCGGCTCGGTCGAAGCCTATAAGGGCATTGCGGGACGCGTCGTCGCGGCCGCGAGCGAGGAGGGGCTCGTCTACAAGCCGGAGCTCGTGGCGCGCCAGCCCAACACGACCGACTGCCACCGCCTGATCCTCTGGGCGGAAGCGATCGGCAAGGCGCCTGAGATGAAGCAGCGCCTGATGGAGCTGTACTTCCGCGACGGCGGTGATCTCACCGATGTGAACGTGCTGGTGCAGGCGGCAGCCGACATCGGCCTCGACGCCGACGACGTGCGCAAGCGCCTCGCCACCGACGAAGACGTCGCGCGCGTCTCGGCAGATGCGCAGGAAGCCGCCGACAAGGGCATCTCCGGCGTGCCGACCTACGTCTTTGCGCAGAAGTACGCCGTCTCCGGCGCGCAGGATCCGAACCTGCTTGCCCGCGCCATCCGCCAGGTCTCCGAGGAGATCAACGCGCAGGCGGCGGAGTAACTTTTTATTTTCGGAGCCGGCGAACCACGCCGCGCGCGGCCTCGTGCGCGGCGTTGAGGCCGACCAGCGCGCCGTGAATGAGCGCCACGACCGGGTCGTGCCGCCGCAGCGGGATCAGCACATCGCCAATCGCGAGGCGTCCGCGCCAGATCGGGTTGATCATGGGGTGATCGGCATTCGCCGTCGAGTCCGCGCTGGCGACGGCGGGGTCGGCGCAGAGATGGCGGGTGAGGTCGAGCGTGAGCTGCACGCCCGGCGAATATTTTGCAAAGCGCTCGTCGATCCCGAGCTTGAAGAAGAAGGCACGATCCTGATGGCGCAACACGATGCCGGCGGCAATCGGCGTCGCGCCGGCGCGAAGGGTGACGATCTCGCACTGCGCGGTCTCTGCCAGCGCCGGCACGGCGCGGCGAATGAAGGTCGCGTCGCCCGGATGCTGGACCAGCGCGGTGCCCCGCTTGCCCTTCCAGCCGCTCGCTTCGAGCTGCAGAAAGGTTTCGAGCGCACGTCCGATCTGGTCGGAGCTGCGCGCGATCTCGAACACGACGGCGCCGTGCTCCTCGAGACGGTGGCGCTGGCGCCGCAGCTCCTTGAGCTTCTTGGCGCCGAGCGCCTCGCGCAACAGCGTGTCGCCATCCTGCGTCGCATCGAGGCTGGCGCGGATGTAGGAGCTGAGGATTCTCGGCTTCAGGCCGTCGCGCTTCAGCACCTGGTTGAGTGATGCCATGGCTGCGCCATCGAGCGCGACGTCGGTCAGCACGAGCGCATGCGCGTCGGCCTCGCGCGCCTGCTGCAGCAGACGCGCAGCGGCTTCGAGCGGAGCGTCGCGGTCGAGCAGCGGGCTGCACAGCGTGCCATAGGGATGCGCGCTCACCAGGGCGGGCAGGGGAATCTTCAAAGCGCGCCAGAGTGAGACCACCGGCATCAGGCCGATCAGCCGGGCCGAAGTGCCGTCAAATGCGGACAGTGCCGAGGCATCCGTGCGACCGCGCGCAGTTGCGCTGACGGCGAGCTCCCAGGCGGGCAGGTAATATCCGTTCGGCTCGATCGCCCGCTGCGCCAGCGCGCGCCATTGGCCGGTGTCGACGGCCGCAAGCGGAACAGGCGCGCGCGCCATCGCGGCATCCCTTGCCGATGCCGGATTGATCGCAGCCTGATGCGCGATGTCGACCACGTCCCGTCGTCCCCGTTCACACGAGCTGGGGCCCGTGCCACCGGCCATGCTTAGCGCAAAGATTGGAAAATACCGTTGGCACGCCGCCGCAATTCGAGCGGTGGTGTTAACATTCCATTCAGCATCCGGCCGCGGCTTGACCCTGAGGAATCGTGGCTAGTCTCCCGGCACGAAATGATCGCGGGTGCTCGCGCGGCCGCCGCTGGTGGTATCGGTGATGGTGATCTCGATGTCGCGGGAGGTCTTCGGCAGGTCGCTGGGCCCGACCTGTACCGAGAGCCTGACCTCGCGGGTCTGATCCTGCCCGACCTCGATGATGGGCTTGCCGCCGGGTTCCGCCTCGATGCCGGCGACGCGAATGGTCGCGCCCGGCAGACCGGAGACTTCGAGCGCAAACGATCGCTGTGCACTCTTGTTGAGGATACGCACGGTGTAGTCGTTGCGCACGCCGCCGTCCGAAAGCTGGACGAAGAAGGGATTGCGCTCGTGCAGTACGTTGACGTCCATCGTCGCGCGAGTGGCGAGAGTGTACAGCATGATGCTGCCCACAATGGCGATGGCCGCGGCATAGATCAGCGTGCGCGGACGGATGATGCGGTAGATCGCCGGCTTGCCCTCGCGTCGGCGCTGCATGTTGATGTCGGTGTCGTAGCCGATCAGGCCCTGGGGCCGGCCGATCTCGCGCATGACGTTGTCGCAGGCGTCGATGCACAGGCCGCACTGGATGCAGCCGAGCTGGATGCCGTGGCGGATGTCGACGCCGGTTGGGCAGACATTGATGCACTGATGGCAGTCGACGCAATCGCCGGCGGGATCGCCATGGCCGCGCGCGGCATCCGCCTTCTTCACCGACATGCGCGGCTCGCCGCGGTCACGCCGATAGGTGACGTTGAGCGCCCATTCGTCGGTCAGCGCCGCCTGGATCCGCGGCCACGGGCACATGTAGATGCACATCTGCTCCCGGGCGTGACCGGCAAAGACATAGGTCGTGGCGGTGAGGATGCCGATCCAGAGATAGGCGATGAACGGGGCCTGGAAGGTCGCGAGCTCCTTCACCAGCGTCGGCGCGTCGGAAAAGTAGAGCACCCAGGCGCCGCCGGTCCACCAGGCGATCATGATCCAGAGGAAGTGCTTGAGCGCGACCTTGCGAAGATGGTCGAACGTCCAGTAGCGCTTGTCGCCCTGCATGCGCTCGCGCCGGTCGCCCTCGACCCAACGCTCGACCGCGTAGAACAGGTCGGTCCACACCGTCTGCGGGCACATGTAGCCGCACCACAGCCGTCCCGCGACCGCGTTCATCAGGAACAGAATCATCGCCGCGATGATGAGGAGACCGGTGAAATAATAGACCTCCTGCGGCCACAGCTCGATGAAGAAGAAGTAAAAGCGCCGATGCGGGAAGTCGATCAGCACGGCCTGGTCGGGCAGGCCGGGTCCGCGATTCCAGCGCACGAACGGCAGCAGATAATAGGTCCCGAGCGTGACGCACAGGATCGCCCATTTGATGCGGCGGAAAGGGCCATGCACCGATTGCGGATAGACCTTCCTCCGCTTCTCGTAGAGAGGTCCCTCGATGAAGGTGTCGTCGGTCATCCCATGCTCCCCGCGTTTTGCGAAGGCGAGAGTCCGACTTGCCGGCGCAGAAGAGCCGGCAAAGAATCTCCAGCACTGCGCGGACTTTCGGGCTCGCGATGTTGTAGTATATCGTTTGGCCGTCACGCTTTGGTTTGACCAAGCTCAATGCGCGCATCTTTCCGAGATGCTGGGATAGCGCGGCCATGGTATTTGCGTCCTACGCAAGGGCGCTCTCGCTCAGGAGAGGTCATGGTCACGACGTCTTTTACGCCGATCGCGTCGCTCGTTGGCGGTGCGATGATTGGCCTCGCGGCCGTTCTGCTGATGTGGGCAACGGGTCGGATCGCAGGCGTCAGCGGCATCGCGGCGCGGCTGTTTCCGCCCTATGAGGACAGCGAACTCGCTGGGCGCCTTGCCTTCGTCGCCGGTCTTGCTGCTGCGCCCGTGCTGGTCCGGCTCGTCACCGGAGGTCTGCCGGAGCAGACGATCGCGGCGGGGCCGGCCCTCCTGATCATCGGCGGATTGCTCACGGGTTTCGGTTCGGTGTGGGGCAGCGGCTGCACCTCGGGCCACGGCGTTTGCGGCCTGTCGCGGCTGTCGGTGCGCTCGCTGGTTGCGACCATCACCTTCATGGCCGCCGGCATGGCGACCGTGTTCTTGATGCGGCACTGGAACTGACGGCGATGGCAATCCTGGTTCAATTCGCGATTGGGCTGATCTTCGGCCTCGGCCTCATCGTCTCCGGCATGTCGAACCCCGCAAAGGTGCTGAACTTCCTGGACGTCGCCGGCATTCAGGCAGGGACATGGGATGCAAGCCTCGCCTTCGTGATGGCGGGCGCGGTGGCCGTGACCTTCGTCGGCTTCAGCCGCGTTCTCAAGCTTCCGCGTCCATTCTTCGCTGATCGATTCTATTTGCCGACGCGGCGAGACATCGATCCCAGGATCGTCGCAGGTCCGGCGATCTTCGGCATCGGCTGGGGGCTGGTAGGCTTTTGCCCGGGGCCGGCGCTGACCGCGCTCGGATTTGGCTCGCTCTCCGCCGTCATCTTTGTCGTGGCGATGTGCGCCGGCATGGTGCTCGCCCGCTTCATCGCTCAGCTGCCGTCATCGACGCGCTACATCACGCCGGCCGATCCACTCGAAACCTGAGGTTACGGGACCGGGCGAATAGTCTCGCCCGGTCTCCGACCATCAAGCCTTCATCGCTCACCAGCTACCGACGCCGACGCTGACGCCGGGCGCGCGAATGCCGACGCCGGCGCGCGGGCCGTCATCGTAGTGGCGATGATAGCTCCGGCGCTCATAGTAGCGGTCGCGCGGCATGTAATTGTAGGAATCGCGCACGATCACGCGCGACCCGCCGCGCGTGCGATAGCAGCGACCATCCTCGTCGCAGACGAGTCGCACCTGCTGCACGAGATCCGGATTGGTGTATTCGCTGGTCGTATAGATATCGGAAGCCTTGGCCCCCGAGGCGGCGGCCAAGGCCCCCACGCCTGCCAGCAGCGCAATAGTCAACGTCCTCATCATGTCCTCCTCGAAACTGCCCTCGGCGGTAACAAGAAGGGGAGGCGGTGATCGTTCCGGGTCATCTACAGGTTTTTCCCGGAACCTGTCGTCAGGGGCGGGTTCCTAGATCGGCTCGTAAGTCTCCGTGCCGCAGATGTCGTCGGCGTCGGCGCGCCGGCGGTCCACGACCCTGCCGTCGTTGATCGTCACGATGTAGGTCTGGGCGCCGAGCGACGTACCGGTCGCCGAGGTGAGCTGCGCGCGGACGCACGCGGTCCAGCCCGGTCCTCGCAGCTCACGATGCGGCGGGGCGACGTGAACCTCGCGCGGATAGGACGTTGCGAGAAAGACGACGTCGATCTGCTCGCGCACCACGCGCTTGACGTCGGGCGGCGCTTCCGGCGGCTGCTCGGGCTCCTTCATGCGCATGAATTCCGGCACCGGTGCGCGGCTGTCGGCAAAGCCGCAGGCACCGAGCGCAAGCGCGCCAATGAGCAGCGCCGCATGAGCAATGATCCGCAACATCCGTGGAGGTCCCCTGCGGGCCAACAGATAGGCACGATTGCGATCCGACGAAGTCCGGGCCGATCAAGATTTGCTGAAGTCTCGGAACCCGCGGCATTGCTGTTCCGCGATTGGGGGCTGGCTTGTACCCCAGAGGTGGGGGATTGCGGTAATGCGGATTCTGGTCATCACGCCGCCGTGCTGGCGCTGAGGGCCGCCTCGGCGCAGGCGCAGTGCCCGCCCAATGACCGCGTCGAGTCGATCGACGTTGCGGGGCTCATCATCGCTCGCGGGTGTTACGCGCGTGATTGCGAGCCAGTCATGATGGTGGTGTGCACGCGATGCGAACCTTCGTTCACATCGCGCCCGCTATTGCACGAAAGCGAGGCCGACGCGCTTGTCGCTGCGCCAAACTGTGCGACAATGCCGTACGAAATGGTCACAGGCGATCGAGAGCGTGACCGATTGCGGCAACATGACGGGAGTGTCGAGGTCGATCGCCGCGCCGCCCGCCGACATGTTTCGCACCGTGCAAGGAATGCCGCTGTTTTCGAACGTGATCTTTCCGCCCTTGAAAACACGGTGACGTTGCGATGTGCGCTTCTCAATCATCTGCATCAGTCCTGCCGATGAGTATGAAGTAGTGCATAGAAATTACGTTGAACTAAACTCAATACTGGCGCTACTTGCACGGCGTTTCAGACTTTGTTTACGACGTTAGAGCGGCGAGCCGCTCGTGCGAACCTGCCCAAAGAGCCTGCCCAAAGAGCCTACCCAAAGAGCCTACCCAAGTGCCTTTCCTTTATGGCGTGACACGCCGATGGAGATATTGATGAAGACTTCGCTTTCGATTTTGTTCGCCGCAGCGCTCTCGCTGGCCTCGATACCCGCCCACGCCGTCAAGTGGGACCTCTCGACCATGACCTGCAAGCAGTTCCTCGAGAGCGGCGAGGACAACATCGGCGTCGTGCTGACCTGGATGGACGGCTGGTACAAGGGCGACGAAGACAACGCGATCATCGACACCGACATCTTCATCGAGAATGCCAAGAAGTTCGGCGCCTATTGCGGAAAGAATCCGACCGTCAGCGTCGTCACCGCGGTCGACGAGATCCTCGGCAAGTGACATTTGCCGGCGCAATGACGGCAAGCGCGATCGCGCTTGCTGTCCCGACCCGATTTCCATCGAGAGCCGCGTCGAGCCTTGCGCTCCGTGCGGCTCTCTCGTTTTCAGCGCGCGTTCACCCCGGCAGCATCGCGAACGCGCTCGACACCATCGCGGTCGGCTTGCCGTCGGCGGCCGAGAGCAGCGTGACGCGGCCAAAGCTCATGGTGCGCCCGAGCCGCACCACGCGCGCATCCGCCAGCACGTCGGACGCGGCGATCGCGCGCATGAAATGCGTGGTCTGATCGACCGTGGTCATGGGACGGTAGCCGCGATTGGCCGCGAGGATCGCGATCACCATTGCGGTATCGGCGAGCGCCATCAGGGCCTGGCCGCAGACCACGCCGCCATTACGGCACAGCCGCTCCGAAAACGGCATGCGCAGCAGCGCGCCGGGCTGCCAATCCGGGACGTCCGCGCGCGGCACATGCTCGATGCGCTCGACCGCGAGGTTGAGGTCCTGGACCCAGGGCGCAAAGACCTCGCCGAGGATGCGTCTGGCGTCGGCGAGGCCGAACTCGGCTTCTGGCTGCGTTTGCATTGCTGTCGCGCTCTCCTGTGTTGCCGGATGTTTCGCCGCATTGTGCGCGCATCGGCGAGGCAAAGTCACCCGGTCTGGCGCCGGCCGCCTCGGCTTGAAAATGCCTGACTTGGCCCGATATGATGCCTGGCTTGGGTAGGGGTGGATGATGTTGCGTCGCTGTATCCTCGTCTTTTGCATGGGCCTGCTCGGTCTCGCGCTGAGCGGGTGCACCAAATGCGGTCCGATCTGGGACGATTGGCTGCAGACGCCCAAATCATGCCGATCGGATCGGCACTAGCGGCCACCGGTCCGTGACCGGGCTGACGAGGATGACAGGGCGCGGGGCGATCCGCGCCTCATGGAAGACTTAAGGAGTGAATGATGAAGCTTTTCCGTTTGGCCGCGGTGCTGGCCGTGCTGGCGGGACCTGCCTACGCGCAAATGCCCAACATCAATTTGATGCAGGATGCCCCGAGCAAGTCGCCGGAGGAGAAGGCCATCGAGGCCGAACGTGAGAAGGCCTACAAGGAAACACTGAAGAAGATTCCGGATACCAAGGCGTCCAGCGATCCCTGGGGTGGCATGCGTGCCGAACAGCCGAAGCAGCCGGCGGCGCCGAAGGCGTCGTCGGCCGCAACCAGTGCGCCGAAGAAGGCCAAGAGCGGGACGGCCGCCAATTGACCCGTTCCGGGGAGGCACAATGCTCCTCGGAAGGACTCCTCTTGATCCGGCCCGCGCCCTACATTGTCGGTAGCGTAGTGCGCAGAGGAAGGCAGGACATGGCCGATCGTCCGCGGGATCTCGCCGAGCGGATGGCGCGCCGGCGCAAGGCGGCCGGCAAGCCCGGCCAGTCCGCCGGCGATGGCTATCTGCGCGAGACCTTCACGCTGCCGCGGGCGGCGGCACGGGAGCGGGCGCAGGCCTTCTTCGCCCGCTACCCCAAGGCCGGCTATATGAGCGAGGTCGAGACCTGGCGCGAATTGCCCGGCGGCGATATCGAGTTCACCATGCGTCGGCTGCCCAGCGCCGACTGACGCGCGCTATGGCGCAGAGGGCGAAACGGTTCAGGCCGTCTTTCGCCCGATCGCCTTCAGCTCGCGGTCGATGCGCAGCTGCACGCGCCGGATCGCCAGCAGGTCGATCCGGGTCTCGGTCTTGCCGGTCTTGATCCGGTCGCCGATGCGAAACTGCCATTGCCAGATTCCGGGAATCGCCGTCTTGGCGATGGTGAACTCGACGCCCCTGTGATTCATGGTCACCTCCCACGATTCACCCTCATGCCTGCAAACATGTTGGTCGTCGCAATATTCCGCAGGCAAGAAAAATGTCGCCCGCGGCCTCCGTGGTTCTCCGACCATGAACAAAGTTCCTGGAGCCCGGCCGGGGTGCGTTCGGCAGGCCGCGGTTCCAACCTGCGGCGCCGGATCCGCTTTAGGTTAACGGCATGTGCCTTGCTTGCCCGACTCGCGGGCAAGCAACCATGGGCGCCTCATGCTCGGCATTCCCCGCCGCTACTCGCATTTCGTCTTCGGCATCATCCAGTCCGGGCTGACCTCGCTGATCGCGGCGGGGATCGCCAGCTTTCCCGCCGGCAGCCCGATGCTCTTCGTGCGGCACTGGATGGTGTCCTGGCTGATCGCATGGGCCGCGATGCTGCCGGTCGTGCTGCTGGCGGCGCCCGCGATCCGCGCCTTCTCGCTGCGCCTGACGCAGGAGGAGCAGGAGCCCCGCGCTGGCCGGTAGCCGGGCGACCCTAGCCGGCTGGCTGACGACAGCCTGACAGGCGAACCGCCGGCAGGTGCGCGATCGAAAGGCCGCACACTGGCCCCGTACCGGTCCCAATTTCGACATCCGTCCGCACCACTGCGGACACACCCGTCGGCAAGATTTTATCCGTTCGGCGCAGCCATGGGGGAAACGTGGCGCACCGGAAACGGGGTGGCATCATATGGATAACGTAGAGCGGTCATTCGCCGCCGCGACGGCGGCTGGCTTCGTCGTGCTGGTGATAGGTCTGGTTCTGCTGGCGGTGCTCTAGCAGGCGCTGCTGCAGACGGAACTGACGTGCTGGGCCGTCCTATCGAAGGCGCCGGCGCGCCTTGCCTCTCAAAAGTGGCAAAACAACCCCATGCACAGTAGGGGTCCTGGCGATTTCATCGCTTCGCCAAGGGGTTGCTGGTAGTATTTAGCTACCTGGTGCATCCGCGGTCGCGGCGCCCCGACCGGCGATACCGATCGGGGGTTCCGGGCAAGGAACAGAGCGGAGTGCCGCATCGCGGGCGGGCCTGGCCCGCTCCGGACGGCGGTCCTGGCAGTGCCTAATGAACCTTGATCTCGTTCAGCGGCAGACGGAGCTCGGCGGCGCGCTCTTCGCGGTCCTTCTTGCGGAACTCGTTTTCCTTGCGCTCGAACTTCACCATCTCCTCGTGGGCGGCGTCCAGCAGCGGCTTTCGCCTCAGCGTGTCGTGGTGCGTGTCGTTGTTCGTCATGACCAGAGATCCCCAAAAGTTGCGGTCCCATCCCCACAGAAGGCCCGAGACCGCGAAAAGGTTCGGTGCCGTAGGATTACGGAAACATGACGGCGCCCCGGTCGCGCGTCGTTGATCCCGGTCATGTTCGCTTCGAGGAACCCGGCGCAGGCCCGGCTATTTCGGCGGCTGCAGCCCTGGCGATTTGACCCAATCGTTCAGATGATTGGCAACGTCGGCCTGGCGCGCCTTCTTGAGCAGCGCGTCCCGCTCCGGCCCGGGAGGTAGCTTGGACGCCTGCTCGCGGACCTGCTTCACCCATGCCGACAGCCGGTCCTGAAGGGTCAGTTGCTGCTTGAAACGTCGTCGCTTCAACATGGCGCGCTCTTTCCTTGCGAGGAGGCGGGAGCGCGAGGTCAGCGTTCTCATCACCGATAGTGGCCAGGGTCCGCGCGGTGATGATGCATTAGGATCCAGAAATGGATCCGCGTCTGTTCAGTTGTGCACGCAGTGCGGACGGCGTGACGTCCAGCATGGCCGGTTCGACCAGCTCCGTTGTCTCCTGGTCCAGTCAAAATCGGGCAAAAGAACATATTGCGAACCTAGAACAAATGGGGTACATTGCTTTTATCGCCGAGCTGCCTCGCAACCGTTTGTCCCTCACGCGAATCCTCGCCATAAGGAGCACGACCCAATGTCCGCAACTGCCCTGCGTATCGTCGAAGGATCCTCCATGGACAAGAGTAAAGCTCTGGCCGCCGCGCTCTCCCAGATCGAGCGGCAGTTCGGCAAGGGCTCGGTGATGAAGCTCGGCAAGAACGACCGCTCCATGGACATCGAGGCGGTGTCCTCCGGCTCGCTCGGGCTCGATATCGCGCTCGGCATCGGCGGCCTGCCCAAGGGGCGCATCGTCGAGATCTACGGGCCGGAATCGTCCGGCAAGACCACGCTGGCGCTGCATACGGTGGCGGAAGCGCAGAAGAAGGGTGGCATCTGCGCCTTCATCGATGCCGAGCACGCGCTCGATCCGGTCTATGCCCGCAAGCTCGGCGTCAACATCGACGAGCTCCTGATCTCGCAGCCCGACACCGGCGAGCAGGCGCTGGAGATCTGCGACACCCTGGTGCGCTCGGGCGCGGTCGATGTTCTCGTGGTCGATTCGGTGGCGGCGCTGGTGCCGAAGGCCGAGCTCGAGGGCGAGATGGGCGATGCGCTGCCGGGACTTCAAGCACGGTTGATGAGCCAGGCGCTGCGCAAGCTCACGGCCTCCATCAACAAATCCAACACGATGGTGATCTTCATCAACCAGATCCGCATGAAGATCGGTGTGATGTACGGCTCGCCGGAAACCACCACCGGCGGCAATGCGCTGAAATTCTACGCCTCCGTCCGCCTCGACATCCGCCGCATCGGCGCGATCAAGGAGCGCGACGAGGTGGTCGGCAACACCACGCGCGTCAAGGTGGTCAAGAACAAGCTGGCCCCGCCGTTCAAGCAGGTCGAGTTCGACATCATGTACGGCGAGGGCGTCTCCAAGATGGGCGAGATCCTCGATCTCGGCGTCAAGGCCGGCATCGTCGAGAAGTCCGGCGCCTGGTTCTCCTATGACAGCCAGCGCCTCGGCCAGGGCCGCGAGAACGCCAAGGCGTTCCTGAAAGGCAACCCCGACATCACCGCCAAGATCGAGACCGCGATCCGCCAGAACTCCGGCCTGATCGCCGAGCAGATCCTGGCCGGCACGCCGGAGCGCGACGCCGACGGCGAGGAGCCGGCGGACGAGTAAGACCTAACGCGAAAATTTTTCGCGAGGAGCGGGCACTGAGGACGTTGAGTTGCCGACGTCTTCGGTGCCCGTTTCGTGTTGCGTGAGGGCGCGTCGACGATGAAGCGTGTGATTCTGACTAGTTCGTCCGGCGTTGGTCTCACCTATGCCGGTCGTGCTGACATGGTCGTCCCGTTGATCTTTCGGTTCGTTTGGGGGCCGTTGCCTACGTCGCACCACCTCGAGGACTATCTTACGGGAGGCTATTACAGGGGCGATCCGGAGGTGCGGTGGTCCGATCTTGTTGGCCGGTTGCCTCAGACCGGTCTCGCGCACAAGGAGACTGGCCTGGTTTGGTTTTGCGAGACCTATGGCGTCGAGTTCATCGAGCTGTGGTTCGACCCTGAGCCTAACAGTCAATTGCAACTGATCTGGATCCTGGACTATTTGCGGTCCCATCCATCGATCACCCATTGTCTTAGACTGCGACGAGTCAATTTCGATCTGCGCGAAGCGGACGGCCCGCAACTTCGCGATCGTACGGTGCGGGAATCGGAGATCGCAGAGTGCGACTTCGAGATAGCCAACATGGCCTGGGAGGCGTATCGGGCGCCGACGCCTGAACTTTGCTTCGGGTTGCTGACAAGGGATTTACCCAGGCTACCTTTCCTGAAGCCGGCTCTGGAAGCGTTGCTAGCTGAACTGCCGTCACCAATCACCGGATTGGGCGCGACGGAGGCGCGGCTTATCGAGCTGATTGCAAGGGGGCACAACCGTACAAAAGAACTGTTTCAGCCGGGCGGGCTGCTCGAAACGCGCGTGTTCGACCAGTGGGAGCTGGGTCCGTTGCTCGAAGGGCTTGCGTCGGGCCCGATGCCGGCGGTCGCAGGTCTCGATCCGAAACTCGCGACGCTCGCCCCGCACGATGCGCGAGGTCGCAACGCCGCCTATCGTCGGAGCCGGTTGTCGCTGACTGAATTTGGCAAAGCGGTTCTGGAAGGCCGCGAAGATTTCCGTCGCCACAATCCGATTCGACGTTGGTGGGGCGGCACGCTGCTCACCAATGAACGGCTTTGGCGGTGGGATGGCGAGCGCCGGTTGTTGATTGCGCCCTAGCGGCGCACGCAGTGCCGTAGGGCCGAAGGCGTAATCCACCACCGTTCGGTTCAGCGGACGCAGAAGTGGTGGGTTACGCGTCGCGGACTGCGCTTTGCGCAGCCGCGAGGCTAACCCACCCTGCACATCCTACTCCGCAGCTTCTGCGTAATCGCTCACCGGCGGGCAGGAGCACACGAGGTTGCGGTCGCCATAGACGTTGTCGACGCGGCCGACGGGGCACCAATATTTGTCAGAGCGCGAGACGCCGTCGGGGAAGCAACCCTCCGTGCGGGTGTAGGCGCGCTTCCAATCGTCGTCGGCGATGTCGTGCACGGTGTGCGGGGCGTGGCGCAAGGGCGAGGCTGCGATCTCAAAGCGACCGGCCTCGACCTCGGCGATTTCCTTGCGGATCGCGATCATGGCGTCGCAAAAACGATCCAGCTCGGCCTTGGATTCCGATTCGGTCGGCTCGATCATCAGCGTGCCCGGTACCGGGAAGCTCATGGTCGGGGCGTGGAAGCCGTAATCGATCAGGCGCTTTGCGATGTCGTCGACGGTGACGCCACTCGTCGTCTTCAGCGGACGCGGATCGACGATGCACTCATGCGCGACGCGTCCCTTCTCGTTCTTGTAGAGCACCGGGAAATGCGGATCGAGGCGCGCTGCGATGTAATTGGCGTTGAGGATCGCGATCTCGGTGGCGCGCTTCAGGCCTTCACCGCCCATCATCAGGATGTAGATGTAGGAGATGGTAAGGATCGACGCCGAACCGAACGGCGCGGCCGAGACCGGACCGACCGGCGCGTCTGCCTTCGTCGCGGGGTGGCCGGGGAGGAACGGGGCGAGATGCGCCTTGACGCCGATCGGGCCCATGCCGGGGCCGCCGCCGCCATGCGGGATGCAGAAGGTCTTGTGCAGGTTGAGATGGCTGACGTCGGCGCCGTAATCGCCGGGCCTGGAAAGGCCGACCTGCGCATTGAGGTTGGCGCCGTCGAGATACACCTGGCCGCCATGGCCGTGCACGATGTCGCAGATCTCGCGGATGTGCTCCTCGAACACGCCGTGGGTCGAGGGATAGGTGATCATGACAGCTGCGAGGTCGTTCGCGTGCTTCTCCGCCTTGGCGCGGAGATCATTGACGTCGACGTCGCCGTTCTTCTCGCAAGACACCACCACCACGTCCATGCCGACCATCGCGGCCGAGGCCGGATTGGTGCCGTGGGCGGAGGAGGGGATCAGGCAGATCTTGCGATGGCCCTGTCCGCGCGCGGCATGATAGCCGCGGATCGCGAGCAGCCCGGCATATTCGCCCTGCGCGCCCGAGTTCGGCTGCAGCGAGATCGCGTCATAGCCGGTGATGTCGCAGAGCCATTTCTCCAGGCGTGCGAACAGCGCGTGATAGCCTTGAGCTTGCTCGCGCGGGGCGAACGGATGCAGCGAGCCGAATTCCGGCCAGGTCAGCGGCATCATCTCGGTGGTCGCGTTCAGCTTCATGGTGCAGGATCCCAGCGGGATCATGGCGCGGTCGAGCGCGAGGTCGCGATCACTGAGCTTGCGCATGTAGCGCAGCATCTCGGTTTCCGAGCGATGCGCATGGAAGACGGGATGGGTCAGGAACGCGGTCCCGCGCTTCAAGTCGTCCGGCAGCGCCTCGCGCGTCTCGGCGTCGATCTCGGCATAGGCAAGCTTGCCGCCGAAGGCGCGCCAGACGGCTTCGACCGTCGCGGGCGTCGTGGTCTCGTCGAGCGCGATGCGAAGGGCGGTATCACTGATGCCGAGATTGATCTTCTCGGCCAAAGCGCGCGCGACGATCTCCTCGCGCTTGCCGCTGCAATCGACGCTGAGCGTGTCGAAGAAGCTTTCGCTGGCAGGCGCAAAGCCGAGCTTGCGCAAGCCGGTCGCGAGCACGGCGGCGCGGCGATGCACGTTGCGTGCGATCTGGGCCAGGCCCTCGGGACCGTGATAGACCGCATACATCGAGGCGATCACGGCGAGCAGCACCTGCGCGGTGCAGATGTTGGAGGTCGCCTTCTCGCGGCGGATGTGCTGCTCGCGGGTCTGCAGCGCGAGCCGATAGGCCGGCGCACCGCGGGAATCGACGGAGAGGCCGACGATGCGGCCGGGCAGCGAACGCTTCAGCGCATCGCGCACCGCCATATAGGCGGCGTGCGGCCCGCCATAGCCCATCGGCACGCCGAAGCGCTGGGCCGAGCCGATGGCGATGTCGGCCCCGAGCTCGCCGGGCGAGGCGAGCAGCGTCAGCGCGAGGAGGTCGGCGGCTAGAATCGCGAGTGCGCCCTTGGCCTTCAGCGCGGCGATCGCGGGCCTGAGGTCGCGCAACGCGCCCGAAGAACCGGGGTATTGCAGCAGCGCACCGAGCACGTCCGATTTGTCGAGATCGGTGAGGGGATCGCCGACGACCAGAGTCCACCCCAGCGGCTCGGCGCGGGTGCGCATCACGGCCAGCGTCTGCGGATGCACGTCCTTGTCGACGAAGAAGGCCCTTGCCTTGACCTGCGAGTGGCGCTCGGCGAGCGCCATGGCTTCGGCCGCCGCGGTGGCTTCATCGAGCAGCGAGGCGTTGGCGACGTCGAGCCCGGTGAGGTCGCAGATCATGGTCTGGAAGTTGAGCAGCGCCTCCAGCCGGCCCTGGCTGATCTCGGGCTGATAGGGTGTGTAGGCCGTGTACCAGGCCGGGTTCTCCAGGATGTTGCGCTGGATCACCGCGGGCAGGATGGTGCCTGAATAGCCCTGGCCGATCAGCGAGGTGAAGACCTGGTTCTGGCCGGCGAGCTCGGCCATATGCGCAATCGCCTCGGTCTCGCTGAGCGGCTTGCCGAGATCGAGCGGGGCGGCCTGTCGGATCGAGGCCGGCAGCGTCTCCGCCATCAGTGCATCGACGCTTTTCGCGCCGACCGCCTCCAGCATCGCGGTGACGTCGCGCGCGGACGGGCCGATGTGGCGGCGGACGAAACTGGCGGTGTCGCCGTTGGATTTGCGGTGCGCGGTCATCATTGGGTCCTCGCTTCAGATTTCGCTGTCAGTGTCATGCCCCGCGAAGGCGGGGCATCCAGTACTCTCCAGCAGCGCGGATTGAACCGAGGGGCCGCGGCGTACTGGATCACCCGCCTTCGCGGGTGATGACACTGAGCATGAGGTTAGACTTCGCTTCATCTCACGCCGTATGCGCCTTGTAGGCGGCTTCATCCATGAGGCCGCCGAGCTCGCTTCTGTCGGCCATCTTGATCTTGAAGAACCAGGCCTTGCCTTGCGCATCCGAGTTCACCAGCGCCGGCTCGGATGCGAGCTCGGCATTGGTCTCGAGCACTTCACCCGAGATTGGTGCGTAGACGTCCGAGGCAGCCTTGACGGACTCAACGACGGCGGCGGCTTCGGCCTTCTTCAGCGCGCGGCCGACCTTGGGCAGCTCGACGAACACGACGTCGCCGAGCTGCTGCTGCGCGTAATCGGTGATGCCGACCGTGGCGACATCGCCGTCGATGGCGAGCCATTCATGGTCGGAAGTGTACAGCGTCGTGGTCATGTCTCGTCCTCAGCGTTTGTAGGTGTTTTTCACGAAGGGCATGGCGGCGACCTGTAAGGGCAGTCGCTGGCCGCGCACCTCGGCGAAGAGCTTTGTGCCAAGCGCGCTCAGATTCGTGGGCACGTAGCCCATCGCAACCGGCGCATTCAGGCTCGGGCCGAAACCGCCCGAGGTGACTTGTCCGATCGGCTCGCCGCCCGCGTCATTCGCAAACAGCAGCGCGCCCTCGCGCACCGGCGCGCGGCCCAGGGCGAGCAGGCCGACGCGGCGGCGGGATGCGCCGCCATCGAAATGGGCGAGGATCTTCGCAGCGCCGGGAAAGCCGCCGGCGCGTGCACCGCCGGTGCGGCGGCTTTTCTGTACCGACCATTCCAGCGCGGCCTCGACCGGCGTGGTCGTGGTGTCGATGTCGTGGCCGTACAGGCAGAGCCCGGCTTCCAGCCGCAGGCTGTCGCGGGCCCCGAGGCCAATCGGCAGCACGTCGGGATTTTCAAGCAGCACCTTTGCGAGGCGTTCGGCATCGCCTGCTGGAACCGAGATCTCGAAGCCGTCCTCGCCGGTGTAGCCGGAGCGCGAGACGAAGCACTTGATGCCGGCGACCTCATGCGGGCCGGCGTCCATGAACTTCATGTCGGGCGCCTCTGCACAGAATTTCGCCAGCGCCGCTTCGGCCTTCGGGCCCTGCAACGCGATCAGCGCGCGGTCGGCAAGCTGCTCGATCACGCAGGCGTCGGACAGGTTGGCGCGCAGATGCGCCTCGTCCTCGGCCTTGCAGGCGGCGTTGACGACCAGGAACAGGTGATCGCCGAAATTGGCGACCATCAGGTCGTCGAGAATGCCGCCGTCGTCATTGGTGAACTCGGCGTAGCGCTGCCGCCCTGCGGCGATCGCCACGATATCCTGCGGCACCAGCCGCTCCAGCGCGCGGGCGGCGTCCTCCACATTGCCGGATTTCGGCCGGAGCGCGAGCTGGCCCATGTGGGAGACATCGAACAGGCCCGCTTTGGTGCGGGTATGGAGGTGCTCCTTCAAGACGCCCGCGGGGTACTGCACGGGCATGTCATAGCCCGCGAACGGCACCATCTTGCCGCCCAAGGACACATGGAGGTCGTAGAGGGGGGTACGTTTCAGGGTGTCTTGGTCGTGCGCTAGCATCTTGAGGGCCCTCGGCGGTTCCCCGGGGAGGATTCCCCGATGGACACCAGTCGAAGCCCCATCTGTCGCTGTGCCTGAGAGTATTATCCCGTCGGCGGACGCTGTCCGGGCCTACACCCGTCGGCGCCTCTTTCCAGATGCTGTCAAAGCCACGCGGTCCTTTTGCCTGAGAGTTTCCGGGGCGGTTGCTCCTTCGGCGCCGGCTGCCTAAAGCCGGTCTCTCCCGACGTGGCCGTACGATACAGATGGGTAGAGACCACAGCGGAGCCAAGCCTGTCAACGCGACACTCGCGCCTTTCAACCGGATTGCGCGGCTGCGGCAACCCTCTGATCTCTCTGCACAGTTTCTGGACAGCGAAGCTGGCCTTGTCTAAAAGCGCTTTGGCCCGCAGATATCAGCCTTAACGGTCCGGTTTGGACCGCGAAAAGCGGGCCCAAGCATACCCGATTGGATGAACATGAGCGGCGTCAACGAGATCAGGTCGACCTTTCTGAACTTCTTTGCCGAGAACGGCCACGAGATCGTGCCGTCCTCGCCACTCGTGCCGCGCAACGACCCGACGTTGATGTTCACCAATGCCGGCATGGTGCAGTTCAAGAACGTCTTCACCGGCGTCGAGAAGCGGCCCTATCAGCGCGCCACCACCTCGCAGAAATGCGTGCGCGCCGGCGGCAAGCACAACGACCTCGACAATGTCGGCTACACCGCGCGCCATCTCACCTTCTTCGAGATGCTCGGCAATTTCTCGTTCGGCGATTACTTCAAGGAGCGCGCGATCGAGCTCGCCTGGAAGCTGATCACGAGCGAGTTCGGGCTGAAGAAGGACAAGCTGCTCGTCACCGTCTACCACACCGACGACGAGGCGGCCGGCCTGTGGAAGAAGATCGCCGGCTTCTCCGACGACCGCATCATCCGCATCCCGACCTCGGACAATTTCTGGGCGATGGGCGACACCGGGCCGTGCGGCCCGTGCTCGGAGATCTTCATCGACCGCGGCGAGCACATCTGGGGCGGTCCTCCGGGGTCGCCGGAAGAGGACGGCGACCGCTTCCTCGAATTCTGGAATCTCGTGTTCATGCAATACGAGCAGGTGACGAAGGAGGAGCGCGTTAATCTGCCGCGTCCCTCGATCGACACCGGCATGGGCCTGGAGCGCATGGCCTGCATCCTCCAGGGCGTCGAGAGCGTGTTCGAGACCGACCTGTTCAAGAACCTGATCGACGCGACCTCGTCCGCGCTCGGCAGCGGACCGAACGAGCAGAACGTCGGCTCGTTCCGCGTCATCGCCGATCACTTGCGCTCGTCCGCCTTCCTGGTCTCGGACGGCGTGCTGCCCTCGAACGAGGGCCGCGGCTATGTGCTGCGCCGGATCATGCGCCGGGCGATGCGCCATGCGCAGCTCTTGGGTGCCAAGGAGCCGCTGATGCACCGGCTGGTCTGGGCGCTGGTGCGCGAGATGGGCCAGGCCTATCCGGAATTGATGCGCGCGGAAAAGCTGATCGAGGAAACGCTGCGGCTGGAAGAGACCCGCTTCCGCAAGACTCTCTCGCGCGGCTTGGCCATCCTCGACGAGAAGAGCGCGTCCTTAAAGAAGGGCGACATGTTCGACGGCGACGTCGCCTTCACGCTCTACGACACCTACGGCTTCCCGCTCGATCTGACGCAGGACGCGCTGAAGTCGCGCGGCATCGGCGTCGACCAGGCGGCGTTCACCGACGCGATGGAGCGCCAGAAGGCCAAGGCGCGCGAGTCCTGGAAGGGCTCGGGTGAGGCCGCCTCCGAGGCGATCTGGTTCCCGCTGCGCGAGAAGCTCGGCGCCACCGAATTCCTGGGTTACGAGACCGAGAGCGCCGAGGGCGTGGTCTCGGCGCTGGTCAAGGACGGCGCCGAGGTGACGAGCCTCAAGGCCGGCGAGACCGGCGCGATCGTGCTGAACCAGACGCCGTTCTATGCGGAGTCCGGCGGCCAGGTCGGCGACACCGGCGTGCTCTCGGGCGAGGGCGGCATCAAGGTTCGCGTCACCGATACGCAGAAGAAGCTCGGCGATCTCTTCGTCCATATCGGCACGGTCGAGAGTGGCGAAGTGAAGCTCGGCACGGCGCTGCAGCTCGAGGTGGATCACGCACGCCGCTCGACCATCCGCGCCCATCACTCGGCGACTCACATTATCCACGAGGCGCTGCGCCAGGTGCTCGGCGATCACATCGCCCAGCGCGGCTCGATGGTCGCGCCGGATCGGCTGCGCTTCGACTTCGTGCATCCGAAGCCGATCACGGCTGAGGAGCTCGCCCGGGTCGAGGACATCGCCAACGACGTGGTGTTGGAGAACGACGAGGTCACCACGCGCGTCATGGGCGTCGACGAGGCCCGCGAGGCTGGCGCGCGCGCGCTGTTCGGCGAGAAATATGGCGACGAGGTCCGCGTCGTCTCGATGGGCAGGACCGCGCGCGAGCGCGGCGCCAACGCGCTCGGCTGGTCGGTCGAGCTCTGCGGCGGCACCCATGTGAAGCGCACCGGCGATATCGGCCTGATCACGGTCACGAGCGAGAGCGCGGTCGCCTCCGGCGTGCGCCGGATCGAGGCGCTGACGGGCAACTACGCGCGAAAACATGCCAACGACACCATGGCGCTGGCGAAGATCGCGGCGAACGAGCTGCGCACCTCGCTCGACGACGTGCCGGCGCGCATCTCGGCGCTGATGGAGGAGCGCAAGAAGCTCGAGCGCGAACTCTCCGATGCCCGCAAGAAGCTGGCGATGGGCGGCGGCGCCGCAGCCGGCAACAACGGCGCAGCGTCGGGCGTGCGCGAGGCCGGCGGCGTCAAGCTGATGGCGCGTGCGGTCGAAGGCATCGAGATGAAGGATCTCAAGAGTCTCGCCGACGACGGCAAGAAGCAGATCGGCTCCGGCGTCGTCGCCATCGTCGGCGTCACCGGGGACGGCAAGGCCGGAATTGTGGTCGGCGTCACGCAGGACCTCACCGCGCGCTTCAATGCCGTGAATCTCGTGCGCATCGCCTCCGAGGCGCTCGGCGGCAAGGGCGGCGGCGGCCGGCCCGACATGGCCCAGGCCGGCGGCCCCGATGGCGCCAAGGCGTCCGAGGCCCTGAGCGCGATCGAAAAAGCGATGGCGGGCGCTTAGCTCAATGTCTACCGGACTGGCGAGCGCTCAGCCCTCTTCAGGAACACGTAGTCGGCGGAGTAGGGCGCGCTCCTGAACTCGCCGGCCTTGTCGCAGGCACCGTCGAGCTTGCCGCCATGGGTGTTGATGCGCTGGACCGTGGTCACGGGCGTGAGTGTGCCGCTGCCGCGATGCGAGGTGACGTTCAGTTTCAGCCAGGGAATGTCGGCTGCGGTCGCGCCCGGCGCATTGCCGGCGGCTTTACCCGTCACCGCGCTGCCGTCGGCGAGCTCCCAGTTCGGCCCGGCATAGTGTGATCGGCATGGTCGCATCTCCGCGCGAGGGCCACAGAATTGAAAAAGGGCCGCGCTTTGGCGCGGCCCTTGATCATGTCTGGCCCAGTCGGGCGAAATTGCGGACAGCTTACGCCGCCAGCTCTTTCGTGAGGTTCTCGGCGACCTTGTCGAGGAAGCCGGTGGTCGAGAGCCAGCGCTGGTCGGCGCCGACCAAGAGCGCGAGGTCCTTGGTCATATAGCCGGCCTCGACGGTGTCGACGCAGACCTTCTCCAGCGTGGCCGCGAACTTGGCGAGCTCGGGGTTGTTGTCGAGCTTGGCGCGGTGCGACAGGCCTCTCGTCCAGGCGAAGATCGAGGCGATCGAGTTGGTCGAGGTCTCCTTGCCCTTCTGGTGCTCGCGGTAATGGCGGGTCACCGTGCCGTGGGCAGCTTCCGCCTCGACGGTCTTGCCGTCGGGGGTGAGCAGCACCGAGGTCATCAGGCCGAGCGAGCCGTAGCCCTGCGCGACCGTGTCGGACTGCACGTCGCCGTCGTAGTTCTTACAGGCCCAGACATAGCCGCCGGACCATTTCAGCGCCGAGGCCACCATGTCGTCGATCAGGCGGTGCTCGTAGGTCAGGCCCTTGGCGTCGAACTCCTTCTTGAACTCGCGGTCGAAGATGTCCTGGAAGATGTCCTTGAAGCGCCCGTCATAGACCTTGAGGATCGTGTTCTTGGTCGACAGGTACACCGGGTAATTGCGCAGCAGGCCGTAATTGAAGGAGGCGCGGGCGAAGTCGATGATGGAATCGTCGAGATTGTACATCTCCATCGCGACGCCGGCGCCGGGCGCCTTGAACACTTCCTTCTCGATCACGGTGCCGTCCTCGCCGACGAACTTCAGCGAGAGGGTGCCCTTGCCGGGGAACTTGATGTCGGTGGCGCGGTACTGGTCGCCATAGGCGTGGCGGCCGATGATGATCGGCTTGGTCCAGCCGGGAACCAGGCGCGGCACGTTCTTGCAGATGATCGGCTCGCGGAAGATCACCCCGCCGAGAATGTTGCGGATGGTGCCGTTCGGCGACTTCCACATCTGCTTGAGATTGAACTCCTTCACCCGGGCTTCATCCGGGGTGATGGTGGCGCATTTGACGCCGACGCCGACCTTCTTGATCGCCTCGGCGGCGTCGATCGTCACCTGATCGTTGGTGTGGTCGCGGTATTCCATGCCCAGGTCGAAATAGAGCAGCTCGACATCGAGGAACGGGGTGATCAGCTTGTCCTTGATGTACTGCCAGATGATCCGGGTCATCTCGTCGCCATCGAGCTCGACGACGGGATTGGATACCTTGATTTTTGCCATGATCGGGGAAGCCTCTTGGGAACGGCGCTTTCGGCGCGCCACGGGAATATCCGCCGCCTCTTAGCACCTGATAGCAGCGGGCGAAAGCCAAGGGATTATGCACTTTTAGCTCATCCAGCTTGCGCAGGCGGGAAGCGGCCGGCCGGCCCTCGGCCCGGCCTTCGGGCCCGTTTCGGGCGAGATTCAAAGTCGAATCCAAGTCGTTATTTCCCTTGAGAATTTTGTCAGGACAGGCAAACGACAGACCGCGAGGCGGCCCGGTCGTGGGGGCCGCTTGAATCAATTCCTAAGGCGGCCTTGCCAAGGCCTTGAGACGAAGAGTGGAAGCGAAAGCAGATGTCGGGGACTGACAAGAGCAAAGCGGGCCTTTCCCTCGACGGTCCCATCGTGATCCTGGTCGAGCCGCAGCTCGGCGAGAATATCGGCATGGCCGCGCGCGCCATGGGCAACTTCGCCCTCGACCGGATGCGCATCGTCAATCCCCGGGACGGCTGGCCCAACATCGCGGCCCAGCGCGCCGCGGCCGGTGCGGACCATATCCTGGAGAAGGCGCAGCTGTTCGACACGGTCGAGCAGGCGGTTGCCGACCTCGACCTCCTGTTCGCCACCACCGCACGCCCCCACGACCAAGCCAAGCCCGTGGTCGGGCCGGAGGCCGCAGCGGCCGAGATCGCAGGTCACGTCGCGACCGGCGGCAGGGCCGGCATCCTGTTCGGCCGCGAGCGCTGGGGTCTGACCAACGAGGAGGTCGGGCTCTCCAACCGCATCATCACCTTTCCGGTCAATCCGGGCTTCGCCTCGCTCAACCTCGCCCAGGCCGTGCTGCTGGTCGGCTACGAATGGTTCAAGCGCGCGACGTCGGGCGAACTGCCGCACGCCATGCCGGAGCGCTCCGAGCGCGCCTCGCAGCACCAGATGCAGGCCTTCTTCGACAATCTCGTGCGCGAGCTCGACAAGGTCGAATTCCTGCGCCCGGCCGAGAAGCGCGACACCATGCTGGTGAACCTGCGCAACATCTTCACCCGGATGGAGCCGACCAAGCAGGATATGCACACGCTGCACGGCGTGATCATGGCGATCGCCGAGGGGCGCAAGGGTCCGGCCAAGGGCGGCGTGCTCGATGGCGAGCAGGCCACGCGCCTGCGCGCGCTGCTGGCCGAGCACGGGCAGGGCGGCGGCGTGCCGGACAGCGGCTCGACCGTGCGCGGCCTTGCCCGCCTGCTCCGCCGCAACCCGACCGACGCCGAACGCCTGCTCTGGCAGGCGCTGACGCGTGATCGCCGCTTCGCAGGTGGGTTCAAGCGGCAGACTCCCGTGGGGCGCCACATCCCCGACTTCGTCTCATTCCCGCACCGGATCGCGATCGAGCTGGTGAACCCGGGCGAGGGGGAGGCGATTGCGGCCGATCGCGCGGGACGGCGGACTTGGCTCGAGGCGCGCGACTATCGGGTGCTCGACATCCGGGCAGTGGATGTGGAGCGCGATCTCGAGGCGGAGCTGGTGCGGCTTGCCGGGATGTTGGGACAGTAGAATCTCAGCGGGCCGCGGCGTCATCGAAGCGAGCGGATGCGGTGACGATGGCGGCAAGCAGCGCGGCGATCAGGATGATGGCCAGTGCGGCCGTCCACCCATAGGCTTCAACGGCACTTCCGACCGCGACAGGCCCGGCCACCTGGCCGAGATTGCTGCCCTGCATCACCAGACCGGTGACAACAGGAATGAGTGCGGCGGATGGCGCGAGCAACGGGATCGATGAGATCAGGACGGCCGGCATCAGGCCACCAACCGCCGCGAACAGGATGCACAGCAGAAGCGTCGGCGTATCGCTGAACATCTGCAAGAAGATGCCAGGACCTGAAAAGCCCATGGCCAGACAGGCCGCGAAGATCAGCACTGAACGCCGGGCACCGCGCGCGAGCAGGTAGCCGGCAGCGACATTGCCGATGATGTTGCTTGCGGTGGCGAGGGCACTGAGCATGCCGGCCGTGCCATGGGGGATGTTCATCCGTTCCATCAGCAGCACCGGGAGGAAGCTGAACAGCGCGAAGAACATCAGGCTGTAGAGGACAAAACATCCGGCCAGCAGAAGCGGGCCTTTGCTTGCCGCCACGTACACGGCATCGGACATCGTCCGTCGCCACGATGCCGGGGTGCGCTTCGGAGCGGCCGGAATACTCATCCACGCGGCCACGATGGCGATCGCTGCAGGACCGGCGCTGCCCCACCACAGTGCGCGCCAGTCGCTGAAGAACGTCCCGACGAGCATCGCGAGCGCAATGCCGGCCGGCATGAAGCAGCTCCACAGGGCAAGCGGAACGTCCTGTTGCCCGGACGGGACTGCTCTGTTCAGGATCGCCGGACCCGCAACAATGATCAGAAGAAATCCTGAGCCTTCTACGATGCGCGATGCGAGAAGCACCGCATAGTCGGTTGCGAGCGCGCCGATGATGGCGCCAAGGATGAGCAGCCCGAGGCCGAGAATGAGACTTCGCCGATCTCCGGCGCGGGCGACGAGGGAGCCGGCAGGGATACCGCCCAACAGGCCGAGAACAGCGATGATCCCGGTCAGCCAGCCGGCAGCGGCGAGGTCAAGGCCCAGATCCTTTTGCAGCATGGGCGTGGCGATCGCAGCCTTCCCCACCTGGATCGCGGCGACGGCGCCGGAGCCCACGACGATGCTCACCACATGCCAATGCCGATCTCGCAAGGACGAGGCAGGTGCTGCCGCCGCCATCAGGCCGCCTCCGTGAGCCGCCCAGCGGCCAGGGCGCGAGCGATCTCGGCGACATGGCGTCCCTGAAAGCGTGCCCCGGCCAGTTCGTTGGCGCTTGGACGACGATCCCCGCCGCTGCCGTCGTCGGCGAGGGTCGATGCGCCGTAGGGCGAGCATCCGGTGACCTCGTCCATGCGCATCTGTCCCTTGAATGTGTAGGGCAGCCCGACCACGACCATGCCGAGGTGCAGCAGCACGCTGTGCACGGACAGAATGGTGCTTTCCTGGCCGCCATGCTGGCTGCCCGTCGATGTGAAGACGCTGCCGACTTTGCCCACGAGCTTGTTCTCGAACCACAGGCCGCCGCACTGGTCGAGGAAGTTCTTCATCTGCGCGGCCATGTTCCCGAAACGCGTCGGGGTGCCAAGGATGATCGCGTCGTAGTCCGGCAATTCGGCCACGGCGGCGGTGTCGGCGCGTTGATCGACCTTGTATCCGGCCCTCTGCGCGACGTGGTCGGGAACAATTTCCGGCACGCGCTTGATGGCGACTTCGGCTTCGGCCTCCCGTGCACCCCGGGCCATCTCTTCAGCCATCGTCTCGATGTGACCGTAGGACGAGTAGTACAGCACCAGGACCTTCGTCATTTTGCTTCCTCGCTCTTAGGTGGGGGCTAGCAGCCAAAATAGGTCTGTGCTTGATCAGCGGTAGCGCGATAAGATCGATGAGTTCGATCGATTGGACAGATCATGTTGGACGTGCTGACGCTAGATCAGTTGCGAACATTCGTGACGGTGGCGGAATGCGGGAGCTTCCGGGCGGCCGCGGCTCGGCTGTCCCGTGTTCAGTCCGCCATCAGCCATGCCATCGCCAATCTGGAGGCCGAACTGGGTGTTGCGCTGTTCGATCGCACGGGTCATCGGCCGGTCCTGACGCCCGAGGGGCAGTCACTGCTCGCCAACGCGCGTGACATTCTCCTCAGGGTCGATGCGATGCGGGCGCGAGCCCGGGGCCTTGGCGAGGGAGTCGAACTCGAGCTTTCCCTGACAATCGACACGTTGTTTCCGATCGGCATGGTCGGCGCAGCATTGACGAAGATGCGCGCTGCCTATCCCTCGGTTTCAATCAGGCTTGCGGTCGAGCCGCTGGGTGGACCGATCGCCTCGCTGATCGACAAGCGCAGTTCGCTTGCGATCGTGGTCGGCGAGGATTTTCGCGATCCCCGGATCGCACTCGAGGCGATCTCGTCGGTCGAGCAGGTTGCCGTCGTTTCCGTCGATCACCCATTGGCGAGGCGGCAATCGCGCAACAGGATCAACCTTCAGGATCTGGCCGATCATCTGCAGATCGTTCTGTCCGATCCGACGCCGCTGACGGAAGGGCGCATGTTCGGTGTGCTTTCGCCCCAGACCTGCCGGGTCACCAATCAAGACACCAAGCATGCGATGATTCTCGCCGGTCTCGGCTGGGGCCGCCTGCCGTTCTGGCTGGTGGAGCGCGATCTGAGGGAAAGGCGCCTCGTGCGCCTTGCCACCACCGCCCTCGGACGGCGCAGCCAGGTTGCCGCAGAAGCCTATCTCGCGCACCGGCTGGACCAGCCGCTCGGACCAGCCGCGCTGGCTTTTCGCGAGGCCTTGTTGCAGATCGCCGAGGCGTAGGCGGACACGGCTCGAGGCGCGTCGCGTGCTCGACATTAGGGCAGTGGATGTGGAGCGGTGATCTGGAGGCGGAACTGGTGCGGCTTCAGGGGATGATGGCCAAGTCGGCCTGAGCATCGGGCCGCACGGACCCGTCGCCTGCAAGTGCGCAACCAAGGGCTGTGCATAGACAAGATTGGTTGCTATGAAGTCTCTGGAAATTGAGTGGGGACTGCATGTTTGGAAGGATCGGCCGCGCAGGAGTTCGTGCGGCAGCAAGCTTCGGTGTTGTGGCGCTGACGGCCTTGCTCGAAATGTCAGGCGCTCGCGCGGAAATGCCGTTGGCTTCCAAGTGTAACGCGGTCGGCAATTTCAGCCTCGATGACAGGATCGCAGGCTGTACCGCCATCATTCAGGCGGCGGGGACGGGCATGCAGCAAGGTGTGGTCATGGCGCGCTTCCGCCGCGCCATGTTCTACCGCCAGAAGGGCGAGATCGACCTTGCGATAGCGGACTACAACGAGATCATTGAGCGCGATCCGGGCAATCTGAACTCCCGCATCGCGAGGGCTTCTGCGCTGATCCAAAAGCGAGAGCCCGAGGCTGCGCTGCTTGATTATGCCAAGGTGATCGAGCTCGATCCGAAGAATACCTACGCCTATATCGGACGTGCTCACGTCTATTCGGCGAGACGCGACTTCGTCCGTGCCATCGCCGATTATGATCAGGCCCTTCTGATTCATCCGGACAATGTCATAGCGCATGTCGAACGAGGCCTCTCTTACGTCCGGAATGGGGATCCCGATCGGGCCATGGCTGACTGCGATCGTGCGGTCGAGATCAGCCCGCAAAACGGTGGAGGCCAATTGTGCCGCGGTCGAGTTTACTTCGCAAAGGGTAAGAGAGAGCTCGCGTTGGCCGCACTGGATCAAACCATCCAGATCAAACCCAGAAGCGAGAATTTTTACTACTTCCGAGCCGAATCCTTTTCTCAACTGGGTGAACTCGACCGCGCGATCGCCGACTATGACCGGATCATCGAGCTAAACCCACAGAGCCGGTCTGCCTATGGTTGCCGGGGCGTCGCCTATTTTCAAAAGGGTGATTACGATCGCGCCATTGCCGATTACAATCAGGTGATCCAGCTGGCACATAAGGGTCAAGGAAACACCGGCGATCGGCAGAGTCAGCTTCAAGGTCAGGATGCAGATCCCATTTCTGCGTCCGTCGCAGGTGAATCGATTGCGCTCGCGTCCACGGATGGCCCCGTGCTCCGCGCTCGGGGTGGGGCCTACCACGCGAAAGGGGAGCTTGACCGCGCTATCGCAGACTTCGATGACGCGATACGCCTCAACCCCAAGGATAAGGATGCATTCGGGCTCCGCGCCAACGCGTACAAGGCCAAGGGGGACTTCGGCCGCTCGCTCGAGGACTACGATCAACTCGTGCAGCTCGATCCCAAGGATGCGCGCGCCTACTTTCATCGTGCGAGGCTCTATTGGCAGACCGCTTCCTTCGCCCAATCGTTGACCGATCTGGATCAGGCGATCGAGCTCGATCCGAAAGGTGCCTATCCAGTCATCTGGCGCGAAATTGTTGCAAGGCGCAGCGACCAACCGAGCCGGCTGAGCGAGGCTGCAAAGCGGCTCGACGCGACGAAATGGCCCGCGCCGGTCGTCAACCTCTTCCTGGGTACGACGACGCCGGAGCAAGTGCGCAGCGCAGCGGACGATGCCGACCCGGCGAAGAAGAAGGGGCAGGTCTGCGAGGCGAATTTCTATATTGCCGAGCGAGCCCTGCAGAGCGGCTCCAGGGAAGAGGCTTTAAAACTGTTCGAGCAGGCGGCTGCCGATTGCCCGAGGACCTTTATCGAGAAGTCGGCCGCCGACGTCGAGCTTGCCGCGCTGCGAGCGAGCCGCTGATCGAGCGGACGGGTCCGTAGGCGGGCAAATCAAAGCTTACAGTTGAGACGGAATGGTGGGCACGGCGCGTCGCGCCTTTGCCCACCCTACGAAGTCATCGTAGCCCGGATGGAGCGCAGCGCAATCCGGGACAGTGTCCCCGTTACGAAGCAAGAACCGTCACACGGCCTCCAACTGCTCCGCCGCCCGCTTCTTCTTCGCCTTCGCCTGGCCGAGCAGGGGACCTGCCGTAAGCGCCGCGGTATCGGCGACGCCCGGGTCGCGCGAGATCATCGCGGCGACGATGGCGCCGTCGATGATGAGGCCGAGCTGGTGCGCCAGCACTGCAGGCTCGGCCGAGCCGAGCTCGCCGGCGAGCTTCTCGATGTGGCCGAGCACGATCTTCTTGTGCTTCAGCGCGATGTTGCGGAATTGCTTGGCATCCTTGTCGTGCTCGCCGACGGCGTTGATGAAGGGGCAGCCGTAGAAGCGCTCTTCGGCGAACCAGCTCTTCAGCGCGGGGAAGATGCGCGTGAGTTTCGCCTGCGCATCGCCGCCGCCTTGCTCCATGGCGCCGATGAACCATTCGCGCCATTGCTTGCCTTCGCTCTCCAGCACCGCGTTGACGAGGTTGGTCTTGGAGCCGAACAATTTGTAGAGCGTGGTCTTGGCGGTGCCGGCCTCTTCGATGATCGCATCGATGCCGGTGGCGTTGATGCCGTTCTTGCAGAACAGATGCGTTGCGGCGCTGAGCAGGCGCCCGCGTGCGGATTCGTCGTCGCCGGCAGCGGCGTGGGGCGGATTCTTCTTCGATGACGGCTTTGCCATGAGCGACAACTTAATCGCAGCCGCCTCGCATCAGCAAGCCGCATCTGTTCGGCGCCGAAAAGATTCGCATCCGCGCGCGCGGCTGCTCCGCCTTTGAGCAGGAGTGGGCTGACCAATCTGCAGGCAGCGACGCTTAAGCGGCTCCAAAGCCTCGTGTTTTGTTTTTCGCGGGTTCTGGCACGCTCCATGCAAGGAAACAGACCGTTCGGTATCCTGAGATTTCCACTTCTGCCAGGGAGAAGATTGATGACTGCCGTCGTTCAGAAGACAGTGCTGACGGGTTGCCTCGCGCCCATCGACAAGAACGGGCTCGAGCAACTGATTGCCAACGGCAAGGCAAATCCGAAGGTCATCAAGACCTTGAAGTGCAAGACGGTCGCGGAGGGCAAATTCCGCCACGCCAACTATATCCGCAACCTGCCGCCCTACATCGTCGACGAGCCGCCGGGGCTTTTGGGTGACGACACCGCGCCCAATCCGTCGGAAGCCTCGCTCGCCGCGCTCGGCTCGTGCCTTGCGGTCGGCCTGCATGCCAACGCCGTGCACCGCGGCTGGATCGTCAACAAGCTCGAGCTCGAGCTCGAAGGCGATCTCAACATCACCGCGGTCTGGGGCACCGGTGACACCTCCGACAAGCCGGTCGGCTTCACCGATGTCCGCGTCAAGGTGGACATGGAATGCGAGGGCATCTCGCCGGACGAGATCAACGCGCTGGTCGCCCATGTGAAGAAATGGTCGCCGGTCGCCAACACCTTCACGCGGCCGGTCAATCTCGAGGTCGGCATCTAGCAGACGGCAATCAGGACAGGGTGCGGGAGACGATCATGGGTTCACTGGCTTTATCGCGGGCCGACGTTCTGGATCAGCCCGCACCGTCCATTGCGGACGAGGTGGCGCGGATCGCGCGCCAAGAGCTCGCGCCGCTGGCCGCCGGCATCGACGACGGTTCGGTCTATCCAGCCGAGGTGCTGCGCAAGTTCGGCGCGGTCGGAGCGTGGGGCAGCCATGTGCCGCACGAAGGCCCCGCCGATCTGCGCTGCGCGATCCAGGCGATGGCGGCGATCGGCGAGGTCTGCGGTGCCACGGCCTTCATGGCGTGGTGCCAGAACACGCTGGTCTGGTACGCGGCGAACTCCACCAATGTGAAGCTCGCAAAGCGCTTCGGAGATGCCTTCTCGACCGGCCGCGTGCTTGGCGGCACCGGGCTCTCCAATCCCATGAAGAGCTTCTTCGGCATCGAGAAGCTCAAGCTAAAGGGCCGCAAGGTCGAGGGCGGCTATATCGTGCGCGGTGCGTTGCCCTGGGTCTCCAACCTCGGGCCTGATCACTACTTCGGCACCATCTTCGAGCGCGAGGACGAGCCGGGCATCGCAAGTGGCGAGCCCGGCACGGTCATGTTCCTGGCCGATTGCTCCGACCCCGCGATCACGCTGACGCCCTGCAAGCCGTTCCTCGCGATGGACGGCACCGGCACCTATGGCGTGCAGTTCCGCGACGCTTTCGTGCCCGATGAGCTGATCCTGGCCGATCCCGCCGCGCCCTTCGTCAAGAAGATCCGCGCCGGCTTCATCCTGCTGCAGGCCGGCATGGCGCTGGGGGTGATCAAGGATTGCATCAACATCATGGACGAGGTCGACAATCCCCTCGGCCATATCAACCGCTATTTGCCGCAGCAGCCGGTGCATTTCCGCGAGCTCGCCGCCGAGCTCGAGGCCGAGACCATGGCGCTGGCGCGCGATCCCTACAACGAGGAGGAGACCTACTGGCGCAAGGTGATTGCGCTGCGGCTGCGCGCCGGCGAAGCCAGTGTCGCGGCGGCGCATGCGGCGATGCTGCATTGTGGTGCCCGCGGCTACCTCAAGAGCCACCGCGCGCAGCGGCGCCTACGCGAGGCCTATTTCGTCGCGATCGTCACGCCGGCCACCAAGCAGCTGCGCAAGATGCTGGCCGAGTCCTGAGTTCTACGAGTCCACCCGAAGACCCCCAACCTCAACGGAGAGGCTGCCATGACTGACGTTCTGATCACTGCCGTCGAACTCGCCGATCTCTTGAAGACCGAGCCGTGTGTCGTCATCGACACCCGCAATCCCGACGCCTACGCCGCCGGCCATCTGCCGGGCGCCGTCAACGTGCATGAGATCTTCACGTTCCTGGCGACCTCCACGCCCGAGGGCATGGCCGAGCTGAAGACCAAGTTCGCCGATGCGTTCGGCGGCGCCGGTCTTTCCGGCAAGGAGACGGCGGTGATCTACGAACAGTCGATGAACTCCGGCTTCGGCCAGTCCTGCCGTGGCTATTACCTGCTCACCATGCTCGGCTATCCCAAGGTGAAGGTGCTGCATGGCGGCTTCGACGCCTGGTCGGCCGCGGGCTTCCCGGTGAGCAAGGATGTTCCCACACCTGGGAAGGCCTCGTTCGCGATCGTGCCTGAAGCCGGCGAGATCCTGATCGATGCCAAGACCATGCTCGCCGCGGTCGGCAAGCCCGGCATCGCGATCCTCGACGTGCGCGACGTCGACGAGTGGATCGGCGACAGCTCGTCCCCGTACGGCAAGGATTTCTGCCCGCGCAAGGGCCGCATTCCCGGCGCGGTGTGGCTGGAATGGTATCGGATGATGAAGCCGACCGCCGAAGGCCCGCGCTTCAAGTCCAAGGACGAGATTCTGGCCGAATGCGCCACCGTCGGCATCTCGCAGACCACGCCGGTCTACCTCTATTGCTTCAAGGGCGCGCGCGCTTCGAACACGTTCCTGGCTCTGAAGAACGCCGGCGTGAAGGACGTGCGGATGTATTTCGGCTCCTGGAACGAATGGTCGCGCGATCCCTCGCTGCCGATCGAGCAGGGCCTGCCGATCGCATCGGACGTCACCACCAAGGCAGCCTGAGCGCGCGCCTCGTCCTTCGAGACGACCGCTTCGCGGTCTCCTCAGGATGAGGCTAAGCGGCACCGGTGTCTGTTGATACTGTTGCCGCGCCCTCCGACCTCATCCTGAGGAGCCCGCCTAAAGCGGGCGTCTCGAAGGATGGGCCCCTTGCGGACGAGGCGCGATTCCCAGCGCCTTGATCCGTGAGGCCAGCGTGGTCGGCTTGAGGTCGAGCATCTCGGCGGCGCCGCCGGGGCCGAAGACTTTTCCGGCGCAGGCCTCAAGCGCGGCGAGAATGTTGGCGCGCTCGTGGTCGCGCATTTCGGAAGACGTCATGATTGCGGGGCGCGCGTCGGGCCTCTGGCGGGTGGCGCCGCTGGGCGCTTGTTCACCTGAAGGATCGGGCAGATCGATGCGCAGGCGGCCGTTCTGCGACAGAATCGCAGCGCGCTCGATCACGTTCTGGAGTTCGCGGACATTGCCGGGCCAGTTGTAGCGGGTCAGCCGCCGCGCATCGCCCTCCGACAGACGGAGGTTCGATTTCAGCGCCTTGCTCTCGCGCGTCAGGAAATGCTGGGCCAGCAGGGGAATGTCCTCGCGGCGTTCGCGCAAGGGGACGGTCTCAATCGGAAACACGTTGAGACGGAAATAGAGATCCTCGCGGAAGCGGCCGCGCTGGACCTCCTGCTTGAGATCGCGATTGGTCGCGGCGATGACGCGAACGTCGACGGCGCGGGTGCGCGCCTCGCCGACGCGCTCGAAATGGCCTTCCTGCAAGACGCGCAGCAGCTTGCCTTGCAGCTCGAGCGGGATCTCGCCGACCTCGTCGAGGAATAGCGTGCCGCCGTCGGCGAGCTCGAAGCGGCCAATGCGGTCGCGCGTTGCGCCGGTGAAGGCGCCGCGGACATGGCCGAAGAACTCGCTCTCGAACAATTCGCGCGGGATCGCGGCGCAGTTGACGCGGATCAGCGGCCGGTCGCTGCGGGTGGAATCCTCGTGGATGGCGCGCGCGATCAGCTCCTTGCCGGTGCCGGATTCGCCGGTGATCATCACCGCCGCGGTGGTCGGCGCCACCAGCTTGACCTGGCGCAGCGTCTTCTGGATCGCCTCGCTTCCCCCGATGATGCCGCGCGGGTTGGTCTCGATGCGGATTTCCTCCTGGAGATAGGCGTTCTCCAGCTCGAGCCGCTCGCGCAAGCGGTCGACCTCGGCAAGGGCCGCGTGCAGCTTCTCGGCGGCCTCGCGGCGCTGGCTGACATCGCGAAACACCACGACGGCGCCGACCACGACGCCGCGATCGCGGATCGGCGTCGATGTGTATTCGACCCAGGCGGGCGAGCCGTCCTTGCGCCAAAACACCTCGCCGTCGACCTGGTGCACGGCGCCGTCGCGGAACGCCGCATAGATCGGGCAGTCGTGGTTGTGATAGTGCCGGCCGTCGTGATGGGTGTGGTGGACGATCGGGTGGATCTCCTTGCCGACCAGCTCCTCGGCGGTCCAGCCCAGCATGCGCTCGGCCGCGGGATTGACGAAGGTGGTCTTGCCTTCGGCGTTGACGCCATAGATGCCTTCGCCGGCGGCGCGCAGGATCAGCTGGTTCTCGCGCTCGATGTCCTGGAACACGCGCTCGACCCGCTGCCAAGTCGAGATGCCGCCGCGCATGTGGTCTTCGGCGGCAGCATCGACATTGCGCCGGCGGCGGGCTTCGAGGTCGGTCAGCGTCAGCAGCAGCAGCGTGCGGCCGTCATGCGGCAGCAGGCAGCCGGCATATTCGAGCTTGAGATCTTGCCCGGTGGCGTGACGGGGATTGAACGCGGTGGTCCAGTAGGCGCCCTTGTGCAGCACGGCCTGGGTGAAGACAGTGAGGGCGGCAAGCTCGCCGGCGTGGAGCGTGCTGGCCCTGGTCTGCCGCAGCAAAGCGCGGTCGTAACCGAGCAGGGCGCAGGCGGCGGGATTGGCATCGACGATCTGGTCGCCGTAGGGATCGACCAGCAGCATCGACTCGACCGAGGATTCGAAGGCCGCGATGCGCGGGTCGATGACGGGGGCCACCTCGTCGTGGGCGGGCATTGGCGTCGTTGCCATTGCGAAATCTCGTAATTGAACTACGAAATCTCGTTTATCACGAGTTTTCGTAGCGGCCAAGCGCGGGTGAAAATGCTGCGTCATCAAGGCAATGCCTGCCTATTCGTCGGTGGCATGCTCCTTGCGTAATTCCTTCTCGCATTGACGCGCAGGAGGGCCGATGTCCACGTTCGACAATCCGTTTGATCCCGATCGCAAGCTTCGAGCCGGCTGTGTTTGCGGCCAGCATCGTTCCGCAGCTGAGCATGAGCAGGCGACGGCGCTGCATTGCGAGCCGGTCGCAAGCGAAGAGCAGCGTTACGAGGGCGTGGTCGCCTCCGCATTGATGCGCGCGATGTTTCCGCAGGACGTGGCGCGGCGTGCTTTTCTGAAGTCGGTCGGAGCATCGACCGCGCTCGCGGCGCTGTCGCAATTCTTCCCGATTCAGACGGCGACCGAGGTGTTCGCGCAAGCCGGCGCGCCCGAGAAGAAGGACCTCAAGGTCGGCTTCATCCCGATCACCTGCGCCACGCCGATCATCATGGCAGCGCCCATGGGCTTCTATGCCAAGCACGGCCTCAACGTCGAAGTTGTGAAGACCGCCGGCTGGGCCGTGATCCGCGACAAGACCATCAACAAGGAATACGACGCTGCGCACATGCTGGCACCGATGCCGATCGCGATCTCGCTCGGCCTCGGCGCCAACGCGATTCCCTTCACCGTCCCGGCCATCGAGAACATCAACGGGCAGGGCATCGTGCTGGCGAGCAAGCACAAGGACAAGCGCGATCCGAAGGACTGGAAGGGGCTGAAATTCGCCATCCCCTTCGACTATTCCATGCACAATTATCTCTTGCGCTATTACCTCGCCGAGCACGGTCTCGATCCCGATACCGACGTGCAGTTGCGCTCGGTGCCGCCGCCGGAGATGGTCGCGAATTTGCGTGCCGACAACATCGACGGCTTCCTCGCGCCCGACAACATCTGCCAGCGCGCGATCTATGACGGCGTCGGCTTCATGCATCTCCTCTCCAAGGAGATCTGGGACGGTCATCCCTGCTGCAGCTTCGCGGCGAGCCGCGAGTTCATCACGACCGCGCCGAACAGTTTTGCGGCGCTGACGCGGGCGATCGTCGATGCCACCGCCTATGCCTCCAAGGCCGAGAACCGCAAGCAGATCGCCGAAGCGATCGCGCCCGCGAACTACATCAACGCGCCGGTCACCGTGCTGGAGCAGGTCCTGACCGGCACCTATGCCGACGGCCTCGGCGGGGTGAAGACCGATCCCAAGCGCGTCGATTTCGATCCGTTCCCCTGGCAGTCCTTCGCGGTGTGGATGCTGACGCAGATGAAGCGCTGGGGCCAGATCAAGGGCGACGTCGACTACAAGGCGGTGGCCGAGCAGGTGTATCTGGCAACCGATACCAAGAAGCTGATGGCCGAGATGGGCCTCACGCCGCCGGCGAGTGCCTACAAATCGTTCGCGGTGATGGGCAAGACGTTCGATCCGGCCAAGCCGGACGACTATTTGGCGAGCTTCAAGATCAGGAAGGCGTCGTGATGGGAGCTCCCGCCGCTTTCGTGTCCCGGACGCGATGCAGCACTCCCGGCGATGCGAAGCATCGTCCGGTGTGCTGCTTCGCTGAGCCGGGACCCAGTCAGACCCCATGGGTCCCGGTTCTACGGCGCATCACTTCGTGCTGCGCCGCGCCCGAGACATGAGAGGGCGCAGTATGACCTCCTCCCTTCGCCTCCGCGCCGGCCTCGTCTCCCTCGTGCTGCTCGCCGCTTTCCTCGGCATCTGGCATATCGCCACGCGCTCGACCGCCGCGACGACGACGATGAGCCCGGAATACGCCAAGCTGATGGGCCTGACCGCAACGCAAGGCAAATCTGCCATGCCGGGGCCGCTCGATGTCGGCGCCAAGCTGTGGGAGCACCTGAAGCGGCCGTTCTACGACAACGGGCCGAACGACAAGGGGCTCGGCATCCAGCTCGGCTATTCCATTGCGCGCGTCGGCACCGGCTATCTGCTGGCCGTGCTGGTGGCGATCCCGCTCGGCTTTCTGATCGGCATGTCGCCGCTGCTGAGCAAGGCGCTCGATCCGTTCATCCAGGTCTTGAAGCCGATCTCGCCTTTGGCCTGGATGCCGCTCGCGCTCTACACCATCAAGGATTCCTCGGTCTCCGCGATCTTCGTCATCTTCATCTGCTCGATTTGGCCGATGCTGCTCAACACGGTGTTCGGCGTCGCGAGCGTGCGCAAGGAATGGATCAACGTCGCGCGGACGCTCGAGGTCGGCACCGTCAGGCGGGCCTTCACCGTGATCCTGCCGGCAGCGGCCCCGACCATCCTGACGGGCATGCGCATCTCGATCGGCATCGCTTGGCTCGTGATCGTCGCCGCCGAGATGCTCGTCGGCGGCACCGGCATCGGCTACTTCGTCTGGAACGAGTGGAATAATTTGTCGATCACCAACGTCATCATCGCGATCCTCCTGATCGGGATCGTCGGAATGCTGCTCGACCAGATCCTGGCGCGCTTCACGCGCATGGTCACGTTTCCGGAGTAGAGGCGATGACCGACAAGTTCATCTCGATCGAAGGCATCGCCAAGCGCTATCCAGGTGCGGGCGGCGCGACGACCACCATCTTCGAGAACCTCTGGCTCTCGATGGCGCGCGGCGAGTTTTGTTGCGTGATCGGCCATTCCGGCTGCGGCAAGACCACGGTGCTCAACATCCTCGCCGGGCTCGATGCGCCGAGCGAGGGCGCGGTCATCGTCGACGGTCAGGCGATCTCGGGCACCAGCCTCGACCGCGCCGTGATCTTCCAGAGCCATGCGCTGCTGCCCTGGCGCACGGTACTCGGCAACGTCGCCTATGCCGTCAGCTCGAAATGGCGCAGCTGGGACCGCGCCAAGGTCAAGGCGCATGCGCAGAAGTTCATCGATCTGGTCGGCCTCTCCGGCGCCGAGCACAAGCGTCCCTCGGAGCTGTCGGGCGGCATGAAGCAGCGCGTTGGCATCGCACGGGCGCTGTCGATCACGCCGAAGATGATGCTGATGGACGAGCCGTTCTCGGCGCTGGACGCGCTGACGCGCGGCACGCTGCAGGACGAGGTGCGGCGGATTTGCCTGGAGACCGGGCAGACCGCGTTCATGATCACCCACGACGTCGACGAGGCGATCTATCTCGCCGACAAGATCTTCCTGATGACCAACGGTCCCGGCGCGGTGCTGGCGGAGGTGGTCGAGAACCCGCTGCCGCGGGACCGCGGCCGCACCGACCTGCACCGCCATCCGCTGTACTACGCGCTGCGCAACCACATCATCGATTTCCTGGTGACGCGCAGCAAGACTTTTACCACTGAAAAGCCGGATCACGATCCGCGCAATGTGCCGACGGTGCAGATCGGCAAGCCCGGGCTCTCGATTGCATCAAGCGGCGAAGAGCCGCGACAGACCTGGATGCCGGGGACAAACCCCGGATTGAGCGCCTGATTTTTGTAGACGCATGATCCACGGAAAAACCGCTTCACACTTTTCCGGATCATGCTTTTGAAAGGAGACCCCGACATGAAACGCGAAGACCTCACCGAAAAACTGCTCGACATCAAGCGCGAGAAGGGCTGGAGCTGGAAGCACATCTGCGAAAAGATCGGCGGCTATTCCGAGGTGCTGATCGTCGGCGCAATCATGGGCCAGATGAAGCTGACGAAGCCGCAGGCTGCCAATGCCGGCGAGCTGTTCGGCCTGTCGAAGGCGGAAGTTGCCATGCTCAACGAGGTGCCGATGCGCGGCACCGGCACGCCGATGCCGCCGACCGACCCGCTGATCTACCGCTTCTACGAGATGGTGATGGTGAACGGTCCGGCCTGGAAGGCGCTGATCGAGGAGGAGTTCGGCGACGGCATCATGTCGGCGATCGACTTCGACATGGGCATCGAGCGCGTCGCCAACCCCAAGGGCGACCGCGTCAAGATCACCATGAGCGGCAAGTTCCTGCCGTATAAATATTACGGCGCCAGCGGCAACGTGCCGGAGTACGGCTTCAAGGAGGAGTGACCGCGGCGAAGGCGGCGCGCAGCTCGCCGACCGGCGCCATCTCGCGGATGTAGGTGAAGGACCCCTTGTCCTTCATCTCGCGCGCGCAGTTCAGGAACGCTGCGAACGCGTAGCGCGACATGGCTCCGCCGACGCTGATGCGCTTGACGCCAGCGGCGGACAATTGCTCGACGGTTAGCGTCGGGTCGGCAAAGCCCATCACGTGGTTGAAGGGCTTGCCCAGCGAGGACACCACCGTCCTGATCGTGGCGAGATCGTACAGGCCCGGCGCATAGAGGACGTCGGCGCCAGCGGCCTCGAAGGCCTGCAGGCGGCGGATCGTATCGTCGATGTCCTTGCGGCCGTGCAGGAAGTTCTCGGCCCGCGCTGTCAGCGTGAACGGAATGGGCAGCGCGCGTGCCACCTCCACCGCGGCCTGGACGCGCTCGACGGCGTGGGAGAAGTCGTAGATCGGGCGATCGCGATCGCCGCTGAAATCCTCGATCGAGCCGCCCACCGCGCCAGTGTCTGCGGCACGCCGAATAGCTTCGGCGGCGCGTCTCGGCTCATGTGCGCCGCAATTCTCGAGGTCGACGCTGACGGGCAGGTCGGTCGCTTCCACGATCGTGCGTGCGTTGGCGAGGATGACGTCGAGGCTGACGCCGCTGCTGCCGAGCATGTTGGCGACCCCGAGGCTCGTAGTGGCCAGGGCTTCGAAGCCCATCGCCGCGAGCAGCTTCGCGGTGCCGGCATCCCATGGATTGGGAATGATGAAGGCACCGGGCCGCTCGTGCAACGCGCGAAACGCTCTCGCCTTGTCCAACTGGCTCGTCATGGCTCGTCTCCATTGTCTGTCCCAACGAGCTTTAGGCGCACTTTCGTCATCCGCCAAATTTGTTATTCTGTCAGATATCATCAGCTTTTTGCATGAGGTCGCGATGGACAGTGACGCCCTCAACACCTTCCTGGCGGTTCATCGCAGAGGCGGGATTTCGCATGCCGCGAAATTCCTGCACCGCTCGCAGCCGGCGATTTCGCGCCGTATCGCTCTATTGGAGCAGGAGCTCGGCGTTCCCCTGTTCGAGCGGGTGGCAGGCCGCACGCGACTCAGCGATGCCGGGCGCGTGCTGATCCCCTATGCCGAGCGCGCAGTGGCCGCGGCGCAGGATGCCGAACAGGCGATCCGCGCACTGACCAAGCAGAATGCAGGGCCGGTTTCGCTGGCCGTGACCGGGACGCTCGCTGACAGCCGCCTCTCGACCATCATGAAGCGGTTTACCAAGGAGCATCCCGCCGTCGTGCTGAGCTTGCGGACGGCGACCAGCGCGGAGGTCAGCGATCTCATCCGGCGCGGCGAGGCCACGATAGGCCTGCGCTACAACGCCGACGGCTCGGGCGATCTCGCCTGCGAGCAGATCCTGCGCGAATCGTTGCAAGTGGTCTGTGCGCCCGACCATCCTCGCGCCGGACAGCGGGTGAAACGCCTCGCCGAGCTTGGTGGCGAGCGCTGGATCGCATTCCCCGAGATTCGCGGGCGCCGCGAGATTGCCGCGGCTCACGTGTTCGCGCTGTTTCTGACGCGGGGACTTGGCGAGGTGGAATGGACGGCCGTGGACAGCCTCACTGCGCAGAAGCGGCTGGTGGAATCGGGCTTCGGTCTTGCACTGCTGGCAAAAAGCCATGTGGCGGAGGAGCTGCGTGCGGGCTCGATCGCGACGATCGCCGTGGGCGACCTTGGTGCGCACCAGGATATCATCCTCGTCACGCGTCGTGACGGGTTTTTGAGCGCTGCCGCAGAGCGCCTGCTCGAAACCATCCGCCGCAACTATGCCGGGCCGAATGTCTCGACCACGCGGGAAGGCAGAAGAAGAACGCCGGCGCGCAAGGCTATTGCGCGCCGGCGGGTCGGTTGACTCGATTATTTCCCCGCCTTCACCTCGGCGGCGGCTACCGCGAGCAACTCGCTCATCTTGGCGCGAATCGCCTGCTCGGTGACGACAACGTTCTTGGCGGCGAAATCGGCCGTCAGCTTGCGCAGGACGTCGGCATCGCCGGCCTCCTCGAAATCGGCCGCGACCACCTCCTTGGCATACGCGGTGGCGGCATCACCCGTGATTCCGAGCTTCTCGGCTGCCCACAGGCCGAGCAGCCGGTTGCGGCGGGCCTCCGCCTTGAACTTCTGCTCCTCGTCGAGGGCGTACTTCTTCTCAAAGCCTTCCTGGCGTTTGTCGAACTCGCTCATGCCTGTTCCCAAATCCTCGCTGAATGGAGCGGGAGCCTTCCGTTGCGGCGACCCGGCTGCATGCCTACATAGATAGCACGAATCGGCAAAACAACGGGCCGTTAAGCCGCAGGCAAGACGGTATAAGTTGGTGCCGGACGGCCGGATCGATTGTGCTCGGACAGCCAATCGGATAGGTTGCCTAAGGCTTGGTTCCCGTTCTGTTTCCAACGGGTTATAGATGGGTTCCTGGCCGTTCACGGCAGCTCCGCTGTGGGTCGTAATCCTAGTCAACCGGAGCACACCAAATTCATGGATTTCAACAAAACACGGTACATCCCCATGAGCCGTCGGCGTCGCATTTATGAAGGCAAGGCAAAGGTTCTTTACGAAGGCCCCGAGCCCGGTACCCTGATCCAGCACTTCAAGGACGACGCCACCGCGTTCAATGCGAAAAAGCATCAGGTGATCGAGGGCAAGGGCGTCCTCAACAACCGGATCTCGGAGTACCTGTTTCAGCACCTCAACGACATCGGGGTGCCGACCCATTTCATCCGCCGCCTCAACATGCGCGAGCAGTTGATTCGCGAGGTCGAGATCGTGCCGCTCGAGGTGGTGGTGCGGAACGTCGCCGCCGGCTCGCTGTCGCAGCGCCTCGGCATCGAGGAGGGCACGCAGCTGCCGCGCTCGATCATCGAGTTCTATTACAAGAACGACCAGCTCAACGACCCCATGGTGTCGGAAGAGCACATCACAGCCTTCGGCTGGGCGACGCCGCAGGAGATCGACGACATCATGGCGCTCGCCATCCGCGTCAACGACTTCCTCACCGGCCTCTTCCTCGGCATCGGCATCCGCCTCGTCGACTTCAAGATGGAGTGCGGGCGCCTGTTCGAGAACGAGATGATGCGCATCATCGTCGCCGACGAGATCTCGCCGGACAGCTGCCGGCTGTGGGACATCAAGTCGAACGAGAAGCTCGACAAGGATCGTTTCCGTAGGGATCTCGGCGGCCTGCTCGAGGCCTACACCGAAGTTGCAAAGCGTCTCGGCATCCTCATGGAGAACGAGCGTCCCCAGGGCACCGGCCCGGTGCTGGTGAAGAGCTGAAGAGGACTTTTGACGTGAAGGCACGTGTCACCGTTACCCTGAAGACGGGCATCCTCGATCCGCAGGGCAAGGCCATCGAAGGCGCGTTGAAGTCGCTCGGCGTCGACGGCGTCGCCAGCGTCCGCCAGGGCAAGGTGTTCGACATCGAGCTCGCCGGCGCGGACAAGGCCAAGGCGGAGGCGGCACTGAAGGAAGCCGCGGACAAGCTCTTGGCGAACACCGTGATCGAAAATTATGCGATCGAGATGAAAGCCTGAGCGGAGTGGCGGATATCGGCAAAGAGCTGATTTTCGAGCTGCTGAAGCAGATCGAGCAAACGCTCGGTGATGTCGAATACAAGATCGACGAAATCAGGTCTGAGCTGAGCGCCTGTCGAGAAGAGCAGCTTCTCATGCTGCACGACCTTCAGGTGGCGCAGAGCACGTGGTCTGGCAGACGAGGCATGTAACCCGTCTGAGCGTCTGGACTCACAGCCACCCGGCCCGCCGAAAACGCCAGTACAGCGAGCCGCATGCCGTCAGCATCACGCCCAGCAGCATGAAATAGCCGTACTCCCATTCCAGCTCCGGCATGTGCTTGAAGTTCATGCCGTAGATGCCGGCGAGCGCGGTCGGGACCGCGATGATGGCGAGCCAGGATGCGAGCTTCTTGGATACCGCCGTCTCCTGGGCCTGGCCGACCAAAAGGCTCGCCTCGAAGGCGAAGGCCAGCACCTCGCGCATGGAATCGATGCGCTCCTGGATGTTGCGGACGTGGTCGGTGACGTCGCGGAACAGCGGCTGCATGGCCTGCCGCACCATCGACAGGTCGTCATGCTCCAGCCGGCGGCAGACCTCCACCAGCGGGCCGATCGCGGTCCTGAGCCGCAACAGGTCGCGGCGCAGCATGTAGAGCCGCTCGATCTGCGCCTTGCTGATCTGCTTGGAGAGCACGTCATCCTCGATGCTCTCGATCTCGTCGTGAATGCTCTCCAGCACGGGCGAGTAATTGTCGACGATGAAATCGAGGATGGCATAGAGGATGTAGTCCTCGCCGCGCGCGAGCGCCCGCGGACAGCTCTCGCAGCGCTCGCGCACCGGCGTGTAGGAGGTCGAGGCGCCGTGGCGCACCGAGACCAGATAGCCTTCGCCGACGAAGATGTGGGTCTCGCCGAAGGCGATGCGTCCCTCGATCAATTGCGCGGTGCGCGCGACGATGAACAGGGCCTCGCCATATTGCTCGATCTTCGGCCGCTGATGGGCGTGGTTGGCGTCCTCGATGGCGAGGTCGTGCAGGTCGAACTGCTTCTGCACCGCGCCGAGCAGCGCCATGTCGGGCTCGTGCAGCCCGATCCACACGACATGGCCGGGCTTGGCTCGCCAGCTCGAGGCCTCGCTGATGGCGATATTGGCGACCCGGCGGCCGTCGACATAAGCGCCGGCGGCGACCACGCCCTCGGCGGATACTGCTTCGGCGAGAGATGCAGGCAGCGACGGGACGTTCATGGCTTCAATCCCGGTCAAATCGAGCGGCCAAAGGCGCGTGGCTATGGCCTGTGTACAAGGGCGCTCCGCAACGCTAGCACTGGTAAAATCCCCGTCAAATGGTTATGTCTGTTCGCGAATTGGCCCGTTGGCCAGCTTCGATTCCCAGCCGCGTCGGAACCCTGCCATGAAAGCCGCCATCCTCGTCTTTCCCGGAATCAACCGCGAGCGCGACATGGCGCGCGCGTTGAGGCTGATCTCCGGCAGCGAGCCCGCGATGGTCTGGCACGCCGAGACCTCGCTGCCATCAGGCACCGATCTCGTCGTGGTGCCCGGCGGTTTCTCCTACGGCGATTATCTGCGCTGTGGCGCGATTGCGGCGCGTGCGCCGGTGATGGATGCGGTGCGCGACTATGCGGCCAAGGGCGGCCTCGTGCTCGGTGTCTGCAACGGTTTTCAGATCCTCTGCGAGTCCGGCCTCTTGCCGGGCGTGCTGATGCGCAACGCGCGGCTGAAATTCATCTGCCGCGACGTGCATCTGCGCGTCGAGCGTTCCGACACGCCGTTCACCCGCGGCTACAATGCCGGCCAGGTGATCCGCGTGCCGGTCGCCCATGGCGAGGGCAATTACGAGGCGGACGAAGAGACCATCAAGCGGCTCGAAGGCGAGGGGCGGGTGCTCTATCGCTATTGCTCCGCTGCCGGCGAAGTCGACGATTTCAACAACATCAACGGCGCCGCGCATTCGATCGCCGGCATCGTCAACGACCGGGGCAACGTGCTCGGCATGATGCCGCATCCGGAAAACCACGTCGAAGACATCATGGGCTGCACCGATGGTCGCGGCTTGTTCGCCGGTCTCGCCCAGCATCTGGAAAAAGCCGCGTGATTTCGCGCGTCGTGAAGCGTGCTCTCGCCGCGATCGCGGCGCTGGCGTTCGCGACATTTTCGGTAGCGACTTGCGCATCCGCGCAGGATTATCCCAAGCGTCCCATCACCATGATCGTGCCGTTCGCGGCCGGCGGCACCTCGGACGTGATCGCGCGCGCGGTGGCCGAGCAGATGGGCATCGCGCTCGGCCAGACCATCGTGATCGAGAATGTTGCAGGGGCCGGCGGTTCGACCGCGCTGGCGCGGGCCTCCCGTGCCGAGGCCGATGGTTATACGATTGCGATCGGCAATGCCGGCACCAATGCCGCGACCTACACGATCTATCCAAAACTGCCGTTCACGCCTGATTCCTTCGTGCCGATCGCGATGGTGGCGAAGACCTTCGGCATCATCGCGCTGCGCAAGGACTTTCCGGCGAAGGACCTGAAAGAGTTCATCGCCTATGCCAAGGCCAATCCGGGCAAGATCAATCTCGGCCATGCCGGCGTCGGCTCCTCGAACTATCTGATCTGCAAAAGCTTCGTCACAGCAGCCGGGATCGACGCGACGCTGATCGGCTATCGCGGCGCCGCGCCTGCGCTGACCGACGCGGTCGGTGGCCAGATCGACGGCGTCTGCGACGCGGCCGCCTCGGTGTCGCAGTCGATCAACGACAAGCTGGTGAAGGGCCTCGTGGTCGGCTCGACCGTTCGGCTCTCAACGCTGCCGGATCTGCCGACCTCGGCGGAAGCGGGCCTGCCCGAGTTCGAGGCACAAGGCTGGAACGGCCTGTTCGCGCCCAAGGGCACGCCGCAGGCCGTCATCGCCAAGCTGAATGCCGCGGCGCGCACAGCCGTCGAGACCGAAGCGGTGAAGAAGCGCTTCGCCGACCTGTCGACCGTCGCCCCCGATGCCGACGAACACGCGCCCGACGTGCTGCAAAAGCTCGTGACGCGCGACGTCGAAAAGTACCGCAAGATGCTGGCGGACGACGCCAACAAGTAGCTTGGCCAAGTTGCCTGCCGGCGGCCGGTGTATGGCCGCCCGGAAGCTTACTGGAGCACAGGAATGCGGGCGATGACCTTGATCTCGAAGTCGAAGCCGGCCAGCCAGTTCACGCCGACGGCCGTCCAGTTCGGATAGGGCGGCTCGCCAATCTCTTCGGCGCGAACGGCCATCACCGTCTCGATCTGGCTCGCCGGATCGGTGTGGAACGTGGTGACATCGACGACATCGTCCAGCGTGCATCCACCAGCGGCGAGCACGGCACGCAAATTGGCGAACGCGCGCCGGACCTGGTCCTCGAATACCGGTTCGGGCGAGCCGTCCTCGCGGCTGCCGACCTGCCCCGACACGAACAGCAGGTCACCGGAGCGGATCGCTGCGGAGTAGCGATGCACTTGATAGAGCGCGTGGCGGTTGGCGGGGAAGATTGCCTCTCGCTGGGGCATGGCAGGGCCTTTCGGTTGATGGGCGTGAGCGGATCGCGGGTGTTCCATGGCTGGCGCGTCACGGCAATTTCAGATACGTTTCGTATGTGAGATATCGCTCACATACGAGGCGTATGTCAAGGGGGCAGGGCATGGCAAAGGGGAAGCGCGCCGCGGCCATGGCGGAAAACCGGGCCAGGCTCATCCGCGCCGCACGCGCGGCATTTGCCACGCAGGGCTATGCAGACGCGTCGATGGACGAACTCACTGCGGCCGTCGGTCTGACGCGGGGCGCGCTGTATCACAACTTCGAAGACAAGAAGGGGCTGCTCTGGGCCGTCGTCGAGCAGATCGACGGTGAAATGGCGGAGCGGCTCCGCATCGTTCGGGAGCAAGCGCCCAACCCGTGGCTGGGCCTGCTGGCGGAGGGAAGTGCTTATATCGAGATGGCGCTCGAACCCGAGATCCAGCGCATCATGCTTCTGGATGGACCTGCGGTGCTCGGCGATCCCTCCAAATGGCCCGGCGAGAACGCCTGTCTCGATATCACCATGCGAACGATCCGTGCGCTGATCGAGCAGGGAATCGTGAAGCCGGTCGACGTCGAAGCGGCGGGGCGGTTGCTGAACGGGGCTGCGCTCAGCGCCGCCTTGTGGGTCGCGGCCGCCGACGATCCCAAGAGCGTGCTGAGCAAGGCTGTTGATGCGTTTCGAGTGCTGGCGAGTGGATTGCTACGCGAGGCGCGTGAACCTGCATAGGTTTTGCGGCGACTGACTCCTCGTCACCATTAAGGCGCGCGTCCGGGTTCGCTGATTTCTTGCCGGTTGACGCAACTCAAAGTTGTTTCATCGGTTCGATTGCATTATCAGGAGGCCGGCTGTCGTTGTGCTTTCCGGATGTCACATGCCCGTTGCTTTGGTCGTTCTGCTGCTCGATATCACGCTGATCTATCACGCCTCGCGAACCGGACGGTTGCGGCCCTGGGCCTTCATCATCCTGCTGGTGCCGATGATGGGCGCGCTCGCCTATATCGCGGTCGAGCTCATTCCCGAATGGTTTTCCAGCCCCGGTGCCCGGCAGGCGCGCCAGCGTGTCGCCAATCGCCTCGATCCCGAGAAGCGCTATCGCGAGCTGTCCGACCAACTCGCCGGCACCGATACCATCGCCAACCGCGCCGCGCTGGCGGAAGAGTGCGCGAATATCGGCCGGTTCGGCGAAGCGGAAGCGCATTATGATCACATCCTGAAGCTGCCGATGGGCCACGATCCTGCCTACGCGCTGCGCAGGGCGCAGGCGCAATTTGCCGCCAGCCGCCCAGCCGATGCGCTGGCGACGCTGGACGATCTGCAGAAGCAATGGCCCGATTTCGATTCCGCCGACGCGCATCTGCTCTATGCCCGCGCGCTCGCCGAGGTCGGACGTGTCGACGAGGCGCTGGAGGAATATCACGCGCTCGCCGGCTACTTCCCCGGCGCCGAGGCGCGGGTGCGCTACGGCATGCTGCTGCAAACGGTCGGCCGCACCGCAGAGGCGCGCATGGTCTTCAACGAGCTCCTGATCCAGATGCGGCGCGCGCCGAAATATCTGCGCAAGGCGCAGGCGGAGTGGCTGTCGATCGCGGAGAAGCAGTTGTCGGCGTGAGGAGTCCGGCCCGCGTGAGTTGTTTTGATGCCTTGGGCGATTCCTTTTGATTGTTCGGCCTACGTTTGAGAGATACGCCTGCCCGTTGACGTCGCCGAGCGGCGTCGTCATTCGCAGCAACGCCAGGAAGCATGCCACATGGTGAGTGACACAAACGTCCGGGCTGGTCAGTGCCATTGCGGAGCGGTGCGTTTCGAGGCGTCGCTGAGCGACGGTTTCAATTCGATCCGCCGCTGCACCTGCTCTTACTGCCGGATGCGCGGTGCGGTCGTCGTCATGGCGGAGATGGGCGGCATAAAGTTCCTGAAGGGCGAGGATGCGCTGACGAGCTACCGCTTCCATACCGGATCAGCGCAGCATTTCTTCTGTTCCCGCTGCGGAATCTACACGCATCATCAGCGTCGATCGGACCAGAATCTGTATGCTGTCAACGTGGCTTGCCTCGACGGGGTAAGTCCGTTCGATTTTCCTGAGGTGCCCGTCATGGACGGTGTCAATCACACCAACGACACAGGAAAACCGACGCGCCGTGCAGGTACCCTCCGCTTTATTTCGGCGGATTGACCATCGCCGTCGGCTACCGCCACTTCAACCGCTCCGCCGGCACCGTCATCGCCGCAACACCGGCCATCACCAGCAATAACCCCAGTGCGAGGTTCGACGGCACGCTCTCGCCGAGCAGCAGCACGGAGAGCCCGACACCGATCGGGATGCGCAAATAGCCTTGCGCGTTCGTCGTCAGCGTGCCGAGCCGGCCGAGGCAGACGTAGAACAGCATCAGGCCTAACGCGCTCGACACGATCCCCATGACGATGGTGGCGATGATTGCGGTCGGCGTCGGCTGCAGCGTCCACGGCTGATCGATGAGCAGTGAGGGCGGCAGCAGCACGAGGCCGCCGAACAGCAGCGAGCCGGCTGCCACCACCATCGGATCGTATTCGGACAGGCGGAGGCCGAAGATCGTCGCGCAGGCAAAGGAGATGGTGGCGAGCAGGATCGCGATCTCCGCCACGATCTCGCTACCGAAGCCGCGCAGCGCATCGAGCCCGACGATAGCGACGGTGCCGGCGAGTCCCAAAATCGCACCAGTGAGCTTGAGCAAGGTCGCCGGCTCGTGCCGCGTGATCAGCGAGGTAATCAGGAAGGCGAAGATCGGCGTGGTCGAGGCCAGCACCACGGTGTTCGAGGCCGGTACATATTGCTGCGACCAGGTGATGATCAGGAACGGGAAAGTCGAGTTGATCAGTTGCTGGGTCGCGAACAGCTTCCAGGCTTTTGCGTCGGTGGGGATCCTGGTGCCGCGCATCCACAGGATCGCGAACAGGAAGGCGGCGGCGATCAGCGAGCGCGCCGAGATGAAGGTGATGGGTGGGATCGTGGGAAGCGCCAGCTTGGTCAGCGGATAGGTCGAGCTCCAGCAGCAGGCGAGCGCCAGCAGCAACGCATAATCGCGCCAGTTGCGTGCGCCGGTGGCGATGGACGGCAATTGCGTTGATGCGGCCGCCGTCGCGCGACCCGCCTCGGATGTGCTCTGCGGCACCTTGTTCTTGCTCCCCGACGCAAACGCGCTTGCCGGCGAGTCTGGGCGAGGGCGCGCGAAAAGGGAAGGCGGAGAGCTATGCGTTTGGATGAGGGAGTGCCGTCCGCTTCATCCGCTTGATCGTTCCGGAAAAGGTGAGCAGCACGCGCTCGCCGGACATCATCTTGCCGCGCAGGAAGATCAGCGAGCCGCCGGCGCGGGTGACCTCGCCGGTGCATTCGATGAGCTCGCCCTCGCGTGCCGCATCGAGGAACTCGCAGGCGAAATTGGTCGTCACCGCCCGGCTGTCCAGGACGTGGGTGGCGATCGCAAACAGGGAGTAGTCGGCAAAGGCCATGTAGCAGCCGCCATGGACGTTGCCGGAGCCATTGAGGTGCTTCTTCTCGACGCGGAAGGCGCTGCGGACGCTGCCGTCCGCTTCGATCCGGTGCCAGAAGGGGCCGACATGGGACTCAAAACTGTCGCGAATCCAGGTCCGCCAGCCCACAAATTCGCCCTCGGTGGCGACGTGGAGGTCGGGGCGGCGGGGCGGGGGCGCTTTGGTCAATTCGTGCAAGGAAATAGGCCTTCAATTGCGGGTCTTTAGACCTTAAATCCGATCCGACCGCGCCGTGCAATTCCCGTTCCCGCCGGCCCTGCCGGCGCAAAACGTGGGACAGCGGGAAAATGCGCCATAAAGGGCTTTTCGAAGCCGTCCGATGTTCCTAAGAACGGCCAAACCGCCGCCGAAAGCCTCGAATCCATGAAGAACGAACCCAAGATCACCCCCGAACTGGTTGCCGCCCACGGGCTCAAGCCCGACGAGTATGAGCGCATCCTGAAGCTGATCGGGCGGGAGCCGACCTTCACCGAGCTCGGCATCTTCTCGGCGATGTGGAACGAGCATTGCTCGTACAAGTCCTCGCGCATCCATCTGCGCGGCCTGCCGACCAAGGCGCCCTGGGTGATCCAGGGCCCCGGCGAGAATGCCGGCGTGATCGACATCGGCGACGGCCAGGCCGTGGTCTTCAAGATGGAGAGCCACAACCATCCGAGCTATATCGAGCCTTATCAGGGCGCGACCACCGGCGTCGGCGGCATTTTGCGCGACGTCTTCACCATGGGCGCGCGCCCGATCGCCTGCCTCAATGCGCTGAGCTTCGGCGCGCCCGAGCATCCGAAGACGCGGCATCTCGTCTCCGGCGTCGTGGCGGGCGTCGGCGGCTACGGCAATTCCTTCGGCGTGCCGACGGTGGGCGGGCAGGTCCGCTTCCACACCCGCTACGACGGCAACATCCTCGTCAATGCCATGGCGGTCGGCCTCGCCGATGCCGACAAGATCTTCTATGCGGCGGCCTCCGGCGTGAACATGCCGATCGTCTATTTGGGCTCCAAGACCGGCCGCGACGGCATCCACGGCGCCTCGATGGCCTCGGCCGAGTTCGACGACAAGTCCGAGGAGAAGCGCCCGACCGTGCAGGTCGGCGATCCCTTCGCCGAGAAGCTGCTGCTCGAGGCCTGCCTCGAGATCATGGAAAAGGGCTGCGTCATCGCGATCCAGGACATGGGCGCAGCGGGCCTGACCTGCTCGGCGGTGGAGATGGGCGCCAAGGGCGACCTCGGCGTCGACCTCGACCTCGATGCAGTGCCGACCCGCGAGACCGGCATGAGCGCCTACGAGATGATGCTCTCGGAAAGCCAGGAGCGCATGCTCATGGTGCTCAAGCCCGAGAAGGAGAAGGAAGCCGAGGCGATCTTCAAGAAGTGGGGCCTCGACTTCGCCGTGGTTGGCTACACGACGCCGAGCAAGCGCTTCGTGGTCAAGCATGGCGGCGACGTCATGGCCGATTTGCCGATCAAGGAGCTTGGCGACGAGGCGCCGGTCTATGACCGCCCGCACGTCCCGTCCACAGCGCTGCCGGTCGTGCATGCCCGCGACGTGCCGGCGCCGATGGGCCTTGGAGCTGCGCTGGAGAAGCTGATCGGCACGCCGGACATGTGCTCGAAGCGCTGGGTCTGGGAGCAGTACGATCACGTCATCCTCGGCAACACCATGCAGCGTCCCGGCGGCGACGCCGCCGTCGTGCGCGTGCAGGACGGGCCGAAGGGCCTCGCGCTCACTGTCGACGTCACGCCGCGCTATTGCGAGGCCGATCCTTATCAAGGCGGGATGCAGGCGGTCGCGGAAGCCTGGCGTAACATCACCGCGGTCGGCGGCAAGCCGCTCGCGATCACCGACAATCTCAACTTCGGCAATCCTGAAAGGCCCGAGATCATGGGCCAGTTCGTGGGCTGCCTGAAGGGCATCTCGGAAGCCTGCCGCACGCTCGACTTCCCGGTCGTGTCCGGCAACGTCTCGCTCTACAACGAGACCAATGGCCGCGCGATCCTGCCGACGCCCTCGATCGGCGGTGTCGGCCTGCTCGACGATTTCACCAAGTCGGCGTCGCTCGCCTTCAAGGCCGAGGGCGAGGCGATCCTTCTGATCGGCGAGACCCATGGCTGGCTCGGCCAGTCCGTCTATCTGCGCGACATCTGCGGCCGCGAGGAGGGCGCACCGCCGCCGGTCGATCTCGCCGCCGAGAAGCGCAACGGCGATTGCGTACGCGGCATGATCCATGCGGGCACCGCCACGGCCGTGCATGACCTTTCCGACGGCGGCCTCCTGATCGCGCTGGCCGAGATGGCGATGGCGGGCGGCATCGGCGCCAAGCTGCTGGCGGCGCCGACTGCGCTGGTGCCGCAGGCCTACTGGTTCGGCGAGGACCAGGCGCGCTATCTCGTCACCGTGCCGGAAACCGAAGCCGGCCGCGTGCTCGCCAAGATGCGCGGCTGCGAGGTGCCCTGCGTGCGGATCGGCACCACCGGCGGCGATGCCATCGCGATCGCCGGCGAGGCGCCGGTTACGATCGACAGCTTGCGCAAATCGTACGAGCGCTGGCTGCCGGAATATATGGGTGGGAAGGCGGCATAAGGCGCTGCCACAAATCAGATCTGTAGCCCGGATGGAGCGTAAGCGTAATCCGGGACCGCTATCACTTGTGGCGAGGTCCCGGATTGCGCTGCGCTCCATCCGGGCTACGGACCGAGAGACCGCGCCTCACAACACCTTCGACGCGCCCGGGATCTGCCGCAACGCTCGCGTCAGCGCCCAGCTCGCTGCGACAGTCAGGACGAACCCGACCGTGGCCTTGACGATCGCCGGCAGGTCATAGTCGAACAGCCAGTATTGCAGCCACAGCGCGATCGGATAGTGCACAAGGAACATGCCGAACGCGTCGCCCTGCATTGGATCGAGCAGCCTGGCTGAGCCTGATTGCTTGAATCTCTGGAAAAGGGCCAGGATCAGAAACATGATCGCCACGCTGAAGACGGTGAAGCAGATGGCATAAAGCGCTTCATACCAGTCCGGCAACGGCGACGGGTTGCCCAGTATTTCGCGCTTGATGAAGATCAGCCCCCACAACAGGCAATACGGAACGATCGCCAGGACCATCCAGTCCCAGCTGACCTTCGCCATGCGGCCGTCGACAGAGAGCAGCCCACGATCCATTTGCGCAACGCCGATGCCGGCACCGAAAAAGAAATAGGTCGCGTACAGCATCACGCGCCCGTGCTGGACCGAGAACGGCCCGAACTCGAACCAGCTGCTGTGTCCGTAGTGAACCAGCCCGGGAATGTAGAACGCGGCGGTGACCGCCAGCATGACCGCAAAGAACACGGCGGGCCGGCGGCGACCATGTAGCGAGAGGCGATTGATCGGATCGAGCAGGTTGGGTGACAGCCGGTACAAAAGGCAGGCAACCAGGTCGAAGGCGAACAAGACCCACAGGAACCAGATCGGCCCGCTCGGCCACGGGCCCTTCGTGACCATATTCCACCAGAATTCCGCAAAACCGATCTCGGGATGGTGCCGCAGGGAGATCGCGTAATAGGCGAGCGGAATGACTGTAAAGGCGCAGATCGCGAAGGGTAGGCCAAGCCGAAGCAGGCGATCTGCCAAATAGCTCCGGACTCCCTTCCGGGCGATGCCAGACCAGGCGAACAGTCCCGACAGGAAGAAGAACATCGCCATGAAGAAGCTGTCGGTGGCGAGCACGATCATGTCGAAGCCGAAGAAATAACTCGGATCGGTATGCCCGAAATAGGTATAGGGGATCACCGCGTGATGCAGCAGCACCACCAGAGTGAGGAAGGTGCGGGCGCGATCGATCGCCAGATTGCGCACCTTGCTCGTGGGCGCGGCATGCACCTCCGCGCCGATCGTCGCTGAATGTGACATCGTCATCGTGGCCGCCCCGATCCTGACCTCGGCTGGACTGTGCCGCCGGGAACTCGATTCAGCAAGGGCCGTTTGTTTCGGAGGTCGCCCCCGACTACCTCTAGGAACCAGTTCCTCGCAGCAATGTTAGCGTTCGCCGAAAACAGCGTAGGCCGTGAGACGCGGCAGTTCGGAGCTGGCGATGTCGATCCTGAAATGGGCCCTGATCTTCCTACTTGTCTCGATCGTGGCCGGCGTGCTCGGCTTCACCGGAATCTCGGCCGCCTCCGCCGATATCGCGCGCTTCCTGTTCTACGTCTTCGTGGCGATCTTCCTGGTGCTGCTGATACTGGGACTCACGATCTTCAGGACGTAGCTGATTCAGCCCTCTCCGCCGTCATGGCCAGGCTTGACCCGGCCATCCACGCCTTACCGCGTACAGAACGTGGATGCCCGGGCCTTCGCCTCGCCGGAGCGGCTTCGACCGCGCAGGCGGGACAAGCCCGGGCATGACGGTCGTGGGTTGCGGCGCTTATCCCACTTCCTCGATCTTCACCTTGTCCGGATAGAACGCGAGATGGCCTGAAATCTCCGTCATCGCGGGGAAGGGTGTCTCGTAGGTCCAGATCGCGTTGTCCAGCGTCTTGCCGTCCGCCTTGACGCTGTAATAGTTCGCGTCTCCCTTGTAGGGGCAATGGGTGACACGGTCGGTACGCTCCAACAGGGCCATGTTGGCGTCCTCCCGCGGTACATATTGCACTGCCGGATATCTGGCCTCTTTCAAGGTCAGCGCCTTGCTGGTCTCGGCGATCACGATGTCGCCCGCCGTGACGCGGACGCGCCGGGGATTTGGGGTGATGGTGATCGGGTGGTCGGGCCCTGGAAGCTTCATGATTTCACGCCTTTTCGATCAATCTGCCGCGCGCGGCACTTTGTCGTGCCTTTGTCCTGATGGGATCAGGGATATAGTGCCGGAAAGCGTGACGTAGAAGGCCGTTCACGCTAAGTTTGACCTTGCCGGCGAGGGGACCCCCGGCAGCGATTCGATGATGAGGCTGTTTGCAGCCGAGATAAGGAGCAAGACCCGAATGCCCATGGACGCCCACGATATCGAGGCGATGATCAAGGCAGCGATCCCCGATGCCGAGGTGACCATCCGTGACCTCGCCGGCGACGGCGACCACTATGCCGCGACCGTGATCTCGGAATCCTTCCGTGGCAAATCGCGCGTCCAGCAGCACCAGATCGTCTACCAGTCCCTGCGTGGCCAGATGGGCGGCGTGCTGCACGCGCTGGCGCTGCAAACCGGCGTGCCAGGTAACTGACGAAGCTGCACCTGACCTGACCAGCGCCACGAGGGGACGATGATGGCTGCGGACAATCCGCACGGCGCGATGTTCCGCGTCATTGTGCCGAACCAGCACAGCCGCGTCACTTTCGTCGAGCTGTTCTTCGATCTTGTCTTCGTCTTCGCCGTCACGCAGATATCGCACACGCTGCTGCACCATTTCACGCCGCTCGGCGCCGTGCACGTCGCGGTGCTGTTTCTCGCGGTGTGGTGGCTGTGGGTTTTCACCGCCTGGGTTACCAACTGGCTCAATCCCGAGCTGACCCCGGTCCGGCTCCTGCTCTTTGCGATGATGTTGGGCGGCCTCGTGCTGTCGACCACGATCCCGACCGCCTTCGAGGGCCGTGGCCTGTGGTTCGCGATTGCCTATGCGGCCATGCAGGTGGGGCGTACCGCGTTCTGGCTGCTCGCAACGCCGCTGCATCGAACAGCGGTGCGGCATAACGCAATCCGCATCCTGACCTGGCTGTCGATCTCCGCGGCCTTGTGGATCGCGGGCGGCCTGGCCGAGGGCGAGAGGCGGCTATGGCTGTGGATCGCGGCGGTTACCTGGGAATACATCTCGCCGGCCGCGCGGTTCTGGGTGCCGAAGCTGGGCTTTTCTTCCGTTGAGGCCTGGGCGGTCGAAGGCGGCCATATGGCCGAGCGTTGCGGTCTATTCGTCATCATCGCGCTCGGCGAGGCCATTATCGTCAACGGCGCGACCTTCGCTGAACTGGAGTGGACCGCGAGCAACATTCTCGCCTTCGTCTCAGCGCTGGTCGGCGCCATCGCGATGTGGTGGATCTATTTCCACAAGGGCGCGGAGGCCGGCTTGGAGCGGATCTCGAAGTCAAGCGAGTCCGGCCGCCTGGCGCGGCTCGCCTACACCTATCTGCATATGCCGATCATCGCCGGCATCATCCTGACCGCGGTCTCGGACGAACTGGTGCTGAAGCATCCGTCCGGCCATTCCGACGTCCGCACGGTTCTGAGCACGATCGGCGGCCCGCTGGTGTTTCTGATCGGCACCATCCTGTTCAAGCACGCGGTCCGCGGCTTCCTCCAGCTCTCGCACGGCATCGGCATCATCCTGCTGCTGGTGCTGTGGTGGTTCGCGTCGGAACTGTCGCCGCTGTGGCTGTCAATGGCGACGAGCGCCATCTTAATCGTGGTGGCGGTGTGGGAGTCGGTGTCGCTGGGGTCGAAGGTGGAGGAGGCCGGGGAGCATTGAAGCCCGGCCTTACTCCGCGACCTCCAGCGCGTGCACCGAGAACATCTTCGCCGCATCCGTCCAGCTCTCGCGGACCCGCCAGCCCGCGCCCTGGGCCAGCGCGGCAAAACGCGCGATGCTGTATTTGTAGCTGTTCTCTGTGTGGATGCTTTCGCCCGGGCGGAACGAGAAGCTGGTGCCCAGCAGGCGCACGGTCTGGCTCTTCCTGCTGATCAGGTGCATCTCGATGCGGTGCCGCTCGCGGTTGTAGATCGCGCGATGGGTGAAGGCGGACAGGTCGAAATTGCCGCCGAGCTCGCGGTTGATGCGCACCAGCACATTGAGGTTGAAGCGCGCGGTGACGCCGGCCGCATCGTTATAGGCGTCGAAGAGGATCCGCTCGTCCTTCTCGAGATCGGCGCCGATGATCATCTGCGCGCCCTTGCCGAGGATCTTGCGCGCGCTTTTCAGGAAGGCCTGCGCTTCCTGCGGCTCGAAATTGCCGATGGTGGAGCCGGGGAAGAAGCCGACCTTCGGCATGGATGCAACCTGCTTGGGCAGCTCGAACGGCGTCGTGAAATCGGCCGCCACCGGATAGATGCCGAGCGCCGGGAAATCCCGCTTCAGGCCGCTCGCCTGTGCCTTCAGGAAGTCGCCGGAGATGTCGACGGGGACATAGGCTGCGAATTTGCACTGATCGAGCAGCAGGCGCACCTTCGTGGTCGCGCCGGCGCCGAACTCGACCAGCGCGGCGTGCTCCGGGATGATGCTTGCGATCTCGCTTCCGCGCTCCTTCAGGATCGATAGCTCGGTGCGCGTCGGATAATATTCCGGCAGCTTGGTGATCGCCTCGAACAGCTCCGATCCGGTCGCGTCATAGAAATATTTCGGCGACAGCTTTTTCGGCTGCTGCGAGAGGTCCTCGATGGCCTCGCGGGCAAAGGCGGTGGTCTGCTCGTCGGGAAGATGGGCCTCGGCCAAAGCGCTGGCGTGCACATTCATGATACTCTCCTGAACGCGCTGTCCGGCGCGCATCTGTCGTCGGAATACTTAGTCGTAATCGGCAAGCCGCAACCCGGTGAACTGCCAGCGGTGGTGCGGATAGAAGAAGTTGCGATAGGTGGTACGACTGTGGCCCTGCGGAGTTGCAAGCGAGGAGCCGCGCAGCACCAGCTGGTTGACCATGAACTTGCCGTTGTACTCGCCGAGCGCGCCCTCGACGGCGCGATAGCCGGGGTAGGGCGCGTAGGAGCTGCGGGTCCATTGCCAGACGAGGCCGAAGGCGTCGTTGAGCTGGCCAGCGCGGGCCGCGACCTCCCATTCCATCTCGGTCGGCAGGTGTTTTCCGGACCAGCGCGCGAACGCATCCGCTTCGTAATAGCTGATGTGGCAGACCGGCGCGTCCGGATCGACCGGCTTGAGGCCGGCCAGCGTCATCACCTGCCATGCGCCGTCGACCTCGCGCCAATAGCCGGGGGCTTGCCAGTCTTCCTTGCTGGCCGCGGCAAAGCCGTCCATCAGCCACAGGGTTGCGGTCCGGTAGCCGCCGTCCTGCATGAAGGCGAGCCACTCGGCATTGGTGACCAGATTGCGGGCGATCCTGACCGGACCGACCAGGGCGCGGTGCGCCGGCTTCTCGTTGTCGAAATGAAAGCCGTCGTCGACATGGCCGACGGTGTGGATGCCTTCGTTCAGCGTCAGCCAGTCATCGCCGCCGCGCCTTGCGGCCGGGAAGCGCCAGGCCGGGTCATACGCCGGATAGATCGGGTTCTGCGCAAAGGCATGCAGGATGTCGGTGAACATCAGCTCCTGATGCTGCTGCTCGTGATTGAGCCCGACCTCGACCAGCGGCGCGATTGCGCGGAGCTTGTCCGCGCCCGCCTCGCGGAAGAATTTGCTGACGGCCGTATCGACGTATTTGCGATAGGCGCCGACCTCGTCGGCGCTGGGGCGGGTGATGTCGCCGCGATGATTGCGAGCATGTCGCGGGCCGGCGCTGACGTAGTAGGAATTGAACAGGAACGCGAAATCGGGGTGGAAGGGCCGGTAGCCCGCAGCATGCTCGCCGAGCAGGAATTGCTCCCAGAACCAGGTCGTATGGGCCCGGTGCCATTTGGTCGGGCTGGCATCCGGCATGGACTGGATCTGCTGGTCCTCGGGCGACAGCGGTGCGGCCCGGCGTTCGGTCTCATTGCGGACAGTCGAGAACGCCGCTTCCAGCCGCTGGGCGAGGTCGTCCTCGCGGGAGGACGGTGACGAACGCAGGGAGGCCGTGGCTGAGGCTTGTTTCGTCACGTTTTTCTCCAGACAGGACAAGAGAACGTTGTTCGCACGACCCGGTTCCATGAACAGGGTTCGTCCTAGATAGGGGCTCCGTTACGGTATGAAAGTCCTCTGCGGCGATGATATTGATGTCATCAGCCTATGGACCCGGCTGGGGTCAATCCGGCCGGCGGGGACCCGTCGCCGCCATTTTACTTTGGATGCACAACGGTTTGGGCTACATATATGGGCAGGTATCGGGTTAAATCGGCTGAGCCGGCCCGAAGCAATTGGTGAGGGCTCTGCCCCAGAAGGACACGGATATGAGCATCGCGGAATTCATCGACAATGAAGTGAAGTCGAACGACGTGGTTCTGTTCATGAAGGGGACGCCGCAATTTCCGCAGTGCGGTTTCTCCGGCCAGGTGGTCCAGATCCTCGACCATATCGGTGTCGGCTATAAGGGGCTCAACGTTCTCGAATCCGCCGAGCTGCGCAACGGCATCAAGGAATATTCGAACTGGCCGACCATCCCGCAGCTCTATGTGAAGGGCGAGTTCATCGGCGGCTGCGACATCGTCCGCGAGATGTTCCAGGCCGGCGAATTGCAGCAGCTCTTCTCCGAGAAGGGCGTCGTCGTCGCGGCCTGACACGTGACCGTGCTGACGCGCCGGATTGGCGGCGCGGAGCTCGAGGTCATCGTCGCCGATATCACCACACTCGGCGTTGACGCCATCGTCAACGCCGCGAACACGTCGCTCCTTGGCGGGGGCGGCGTGGATGGCGCGATCCATGACGCCGCTGGTCCCGAGCTTCTCGCCGAATGTCAGACGCTCGGGGGATGCCCGACCGGCGATGCCAAGATCACGAAGGGCTATCGTCTGCCCGCCCGATACGTGATCCATGCCGTCGGTCCGGTCTGGCACGGCGGCACTCGCGGCGAGGCGGCGGCACTTCGTTCCTGTTACCGCCGTGCGCTGGAGCTCTCCCAGGCCAATGGGCTGACTTCGCTGGCGTTCTCCGCGATCTCGACCGGCGTATATCGTTTTCCTGCCGACCAGGCGGCAAAGATCGCGGTCCATGCCGCCATCGAAGCCCTGCCTGCTGCGCCGCTGGTTGCGCACGTCATATTTTGTTGTTTCTCGGAGGCAAGCGCCGCCCTCCATTCGGATGTCTTGGCGCGGTACGGCAGCCCTTGTGCCTGATGACGCGGTCGGTACACTCCGAGGCGCCATGTTCCGGGGAGGGGATATGATTTCACAATTTGGACTGCGTGCGCTCGCCTGCGGCGCGTTGGTGTCGCTTGCCGCGATCTCGCCGGCGCGCGCGGAGGGCACTTACGAGATTCCGGCCGGCGCACGTTTCAACCAGGAGAAGCTCGGCAGGATCACCGAGTTCTTCAAGAACGAGGTTGCGACGGGCAAGATCGCCGGTGCAAACGTGCTGATCCAGCAGCATGGCAAGCCGGTCTATCACGAAGTCTTCGGCGTTCAGGACGTGGTCAGCAAGGCTCCGATCACGGACAAGACCATCTTCCGCCTGTTCTCGATGACCAAGGCGATCACTGCGGTGGTCTCGATGCAATTGGTCGAGGAGGGCAAGATCAAGCTGGACGATCCCGTCTCGAAATACATTCCCTCCTTCGCCAATGTGAAGGTCGGTGTCGAGAAGAAGGCGGAGGACGGCACGAAATCGCTCGAGCTGGTGCCGCCGAAGCGGCCGATGACCGTGCACGATCTGATGACGCACACCTCGGGCATCACCTACGGCTTCTACGGCGACAGCCTGGTCCGCAAGGCCTATCGCGAGGCCAACATCTATGCCGGCGACTTCGATCTGGCCGAGTTCGCCGAACGCATCGCCAAGCTGCCGTTGCACAACCAGCCGGGCGCGCTCTGGCAATACGGCCACTCGACCGACGTGCTGGCGCGTGTGATGGAGGTCGCCGCCGGCAAGCCGCTGATCGACATCATGCGCGAGAAGCTGCTCGATCCTCTCGGCATGGTCGATACCGGCTTCTTGGTCACGGACCCCGCGAAGCAGAAGCTTCTGGCCCAGCCCGTGCCGAACGATGCCGATTTCCGCGTCGGCCGCATCAATGATCCGACGGTCGTCAAGAAGATCCAGTTCGCCAGCGGCGGCATGGTCACGACCATGGCGGATTACAGGCGCTTTTCGCAGATGCTGCTCAATGGCGGCAGTCTCGACGGCAAGACCATCCTCAAGCCCGAGACGTTCAAGCTGATGACCACTGATCAGGTCGGCCCCGGCTCCGGCGTCGAGCGCGACTATTTCTATTTCCCCGGCGACGGCTTTGGCTTCGGCCTCGGGCTTGCGGTCCGTACCGAGCCCGGCAATGCCAAGCCGCCGCCGCCCGGCAACCTCGGCGAACTCAAATGGGACGGCGCCTCCGGCTGCTATTTCGTGATCGACCCCAAGCAGGACATGTTCTTCGTGCTGCTGGAGCAGACCCCGAGCGAGCGCCAGCGCGTGCAGCGGACATTGAAGCAGCTGGTTTATGAAGCCATGGAGAAGTGACATGAACGGGCGCCGCGCGCTGTTCGCGGCGCTCGTTCTTTTGTTCGGCGCCGTAAGTGCGCGGGCGGGCTCGGAGGGCCGCGCGCACAGATTCACGCCCGAAGGCCTGGCAAAAGTCTCCGACTACATCAGGAATGAGATCGCGACCGGCAAATTTCCGGGAGCGATTCTGCTGCTCCAGCAACACGGCAAGCCGGTCTACTGCGAGAATTTCGGCGTCCGCGACGTCGCGACCCAACTTTCGATGAGCGCGGACACGATCTTCCGCCTCTATTCGATGACCAAGCCGATCACCTCGGTCCTGGCGATGATGCTGGTCGAGGAGGGTAAGCTTGCGATCAGCGATCCCGTCTCGAAATACATTCCGGCCTTTGCCGGCATGAAGGTCGGCGTCGAGAAGAAGGCCGAGGACGACAAGGTCTCGCTGGAGCTGGAGCCGCTCAACCGTCCGGTGATGATCGAGGATTTGATGCGGCATACCGCCGGGATTCCTTATGGCTATTATGGCGGGGACCTGGTGAACAAGCTCTACGCCGACGCCGGACTGTTCGACAGGAATTCGACCAATGCCGAATTCGTCGCGAAGATCACCGCGCTTCCGCTCGCCGAACAGCCCGGCACGATCTGGGACTACGGCCACTCCACCGACGTGCTCGGGCGCATCATCGAGGTGATCTCGGGGACATCGCTGCTCGAGTTCGCGAAGACGCGGCTGCTCGACCCACTCGGGATGAAGGACACGGAATTCTACCTCGCCGATCCCGCCAAATGGCCGCGTATCGCCGAGCCGATGCCGCAGGATCGGGCGATCAGCCCGATCACGCAGGTTCGCGATATCAGGAAACCGCTGCGATGGGAGTCGGGCGGCGGCGGCCTCGTCGGCACGGTCGGCGATTATGCCCGCTTCTCGCAAATGCTGCTCAACGGCGGCACGCTTGAAGGTCGACGTTATCTGAAGCGGGAAACCATCGCCTTGATGGCGAGGGATCATATCGGTCCCGAAACCCGCGTCGCGCGCGACAAGCACTACTATCCGGGTGAGACCAGCGGCTACGGCCTCGGCTTCGCCGTACGTACCGCAGTGCCGCCGGGCACGAACTGGCCGCTTGGCGAATATCGCTGGGACGGCGTTGGCGGCACCTTCTTCTTCATCGATCCCGAAGACGACCTGTTCGGAATCTTCATGGTGCAGACCCCCTCGCAGCGCGGCCGGATCCAGCTCGAGCTGAAGACGCTGATCTATCAGGCGATGGGGCGGTGAGACCTCTCCCCCTTTGCGTAGCCGGATGGAGCGAAGCGCAATCCGGGACGTCCTCACCGCGTGGATAGATCCCGGATTTCGCTGCGCTCCATCCGGGCTACGGGGCTGAGCTTTACGCCCCGCGCACGATCTCGCGCACGTACCCGATCGTCTCCTCGATCTGGCTCGCATTGACGTCCAGATGGGTGCAGGCGCGGATACGGCCGTCCATCATCGCGAGCGTCACGCCGCGCTGACGGAGGGCCGAGACCATCTTGTCGCCGGGAATGCCGGCGCCGTCGGGCTTGAAGAACACGAGATTGGTCTCGGGCTCCTGCACCTCCATGCCCGAGATCTGCGACAGGCCGCGGGCGAGCGCGCGCGCATTGGCGTGGTCGTCGGCCAGGCGCTCGACGTGGTGGTCGAGAGCATAGATGCACGCTGCGGCGCAGATGCCGGCCTGCCGCATCGAGCCGCCGAGCCGCTGCTTCCACTGCCAGACCGCGTCGATGAAGGCGCGCGAGCCTGCGAGCACGCCGCCGATCGGTGCGCCCAGGCCCTTGGAGAAGTCGATCCAGGCCGAGTCCCAGCCCGCGGTCATGTCGCGTGGCGAGATGCCGCTCGCGACCGTGGCGTTGAGCAGGCGCGCGCCGTCCATATGGGTGACGAGGTCGTGCTGCCTGGCGATCGCGACGATCTCGTCGAGCACCGCCTTCTTCCAGATCGTGCCGCCGCCGATATTGGCGGTCTGCTCGACGCTGACGACGGTCTGCGGCGGCTGGTACCGCGTGCGCGGATGCAGCGCCTTGCGAAGAGTCTCCGGCGTGAACTGGCCATCGGGGCCCTTGAGCTGGGTGACCTGGAAGCCGCCGATTGCGGCATGCGCGCCGCCTTCGCGCGCGATGATATGCGCGGTCTCATGGGCGAGGATCTCGTCGCCGGGGCGGCAATGCACCAGCGTCGCGGTGACGTTGCACATCGTGCCCGAGGGCATGTAGACCGCAGCTTCCTTGCCGAGCAGATCGGCCACGCGCTCGCACAGCGCGTTCACGGTCGGATCGTCGCCGACCTGTTCGTCGCCGACTTCCGCCCGCGCCATCGCCTCCCGCATCCCTGCCGTCGGCTTGGTCTGCGTGTCCGAGAGCAGATTGATGCGCACCGGCGGCGCCTTGGGATCGACGGGGGGAGGGGTGTAGAGCATGGCGTGTCTCATCTCTAGTCGAACAATTGCGACGTATTGCGTGCGTGCCCCGATGACCTGTACTAGCCACGAGAACGTTGAGCGACGCGCTGTCGCGCGGCAAGGAGGATGTCGTCTGGCGTGTCTGCTGTGAAGATATTGCAATCGGGCAGAGCGAACAGCCCCTGATATCGGCAGATCTGCTCGGCGCGGGAGAGGGCCTCCCACGCGCGAAGCGCCGCTTCAGTCGGCGTTGCAGAAGGCAGAGTGTTGGCGAACTGGTCGGCCGCGCGAGACATCGATGACATGCTACCAAACAAAAAGGCCCCGGAGAACCGGAGCCTTTTGAATGTCGATCTGCCGAAACTTATCAGCGCGAATAGAATTCGACGACCAGATGCGGCTCCATCTGCACCGGGAACGGCACGTCGGAGAGGCCGGGGATGCGGGCGTACTTCGCGGTCATCTTGCCGTGGTCGACTTCGAGATAGTCGGGGACCTCGCGCTCGGGAAGCTGGCTGGCTTCGAGCACGTGGGCGAGCTGCTTGGAGGCTTCCTTGACCTCGACCACGTCGCCGACCTTGAGCTGATAGCTCGAAATGTTGACCTTGCGGCCGTTCACCTTGATGTGGCCGTGGTTGATGAACTGGCGTGCGGCGAAGATCGTGGAGACGAACTTGGCGCGGTACACGACCGCGTCGAGACGACGCTCCAGCAGGCCGATCAGGTTCTCGCCGGTGTCACCCTTGAGGCGGCTGGCCTCGACATAGATGCCGTGGAACTGGCGCTCGGAGATGTTGGCGTAATAGCCCTTCAGCTTCTGCTTGGCGCGCAGCTGCACGCCGAAGTCGGAGAGCTTGCCCTTGCGGCGCTGGCCATGCTGGCCGGGGCCGTATTCGCGGCGGTTGACGGGACTCTTCGGGCGGCCCCAGATGTTCTGGCCCATACGGCGATCGATCTTGTACTTCGCCTCACTGCGCTTAGTCATCGCGTCCTCTTCAGGTCATGGTTTGAGGAAACGCGCCCTCCTGTGTGACGGGATGATCCCGGCACCGACAGGTCCGATCCCCAAAGCTTAAGGGAGAGGACCACGGGTCGCGAAACGCTTCGCGGGCCGAAATCGGCCCGCGAGCAGGCGGCTTTTAGGGGAGTTTGGGGTTGGCTGTCAATTCTTTAGCCTGTCATTCCGGGACCTGCGACGACGGTATTCTTATGTCCTGACCGCCCGGACCGGCTTTGACCCCGCCGCCCGCAATTCGGCAGCAATTTCAGTGTTCAGGACCTGTTCCAGCCGGGTCAGGACCCGCGCGATCGGGGCGGCGTCGGTGACGCGGTGGTCCCAGCGGATCACGACATGGATGGTCTGATCTGGCTCGACCAGCCCATAGCTCAGGACAAAGGGGCCCGGCGTGATCGGGTGGAGCTCGCCGCCGCCGTAGGCGGCGACCGAGCTTACCGCAAAGCTGCCGAACCAGTTACCGCGCTGACGGCCGAAATTCAGACCGATGGCCAAGGACAGGCGCCGCAATGGCAACGGCAGGCGGGTCGCCCGCATGATCTTGCGGTACATCGGAACATCCTCGATCGGGGCCGTCTTGCCGCGTCGGATTTCCGCATCGACTTCTGCCAGCGAAAGAGCCTCGGGACCCGCGATTCGCTGCAGCAGCACGCATTCCTCGCCATCCTCGACCCGCGCGATCGCGACCGTCGCCACGCTCTTTGGAAGCTCATACAGAGCCGGCCAGGGCCATTTGACGTAAAGGGTGCGCAGGATCGGCTCGTCCTTTGCAACCAGGGCGAAAGCCTTGACGAACATCGCGGCCCAGCCGGCGGGCGCGGCCGCGTCCGCGCGGGCCTCCAGCAGGGGGCGGATATTGAGCGAACGGGCCAATGAAACGAAAGGTACGCCCTTCGAGGCGTGCATGAGGTCGCAGATCACACGACGACGCAGCGAAATGGTCTTGGGCGTCCCGCGCATAGGTCTCCGGTTCCAAATCAAAAGATCAAAATATGTGCAACGAGCGGGGCCCGCCTGCTCGCTCTAGCACGAACCAACCCGCTTGGGGCCGGTCGGTTCGCCGCACCGAGCAGCGCCAAAGATGGACCCCCTTTAGACCAAAAAATCATCCATTTTCAATGATTTATATCTCGATCAGGCGCTCTTGGTCGCGTCGGTCGGTCATGCGTCGATCGGCCCGATCAGCGCCTGACCCCCTCGTAGGCCGCCATGATGCCGCGCTGGAACAGCGACCAGTCGAAGCCCAGCGCAATCGCGCGGTAGCCGCGGTCGATCAGCGCATTGGCCTGATCGGCGGTGCGCGCCACCCCGCCGATCGGCACCCCGCTCTTGAGGATGCCCGCCTCGGCGCGCGCGATCAGGTCCAGCAATTGCGGATCATCCATCTGGCCGCGCTTGTTGATGGAGGTGGCGAGATCGCCGGGACCGATGACCGCGACGTCGATACCGGGCGTTGCCATGATCTCGTCGATGCGATCGACCGCATCGACGTGCTCGATCGTGATCATACAGATCATCTCGTCGTCGGCAGAGGCCATGTAATCAGGCATCGACTGGCCCCAGCGGAACGGCGCGTGGAAGGGACCCCAGAGCCGATCGCCGCTCGGCGGGTAACGCACGCTGCGCACCGCTTTCTCGGCATCCGCGCGGCTCGTGATCATCGGGAAGTTGATGCCGAAGGCACCGATGTCCATCGGCGCTTTCGCCAGCCACGGCTCGTTGGCGGCGATCCGCACCAGAGGCGTGCACGGCGTGCCCGTGGTCGCGGCGATCATCGCGTGGGCTTCGGTCAATCCGATCGGGCCGTGCTCGAGATCGACGATGATCCAGTCGAGCGAGCGCGCCATGATCTGCACCATCTGCACGCTCGGGATGGTCGCGATCGCACCGAAAGCGGGGCGACCCTCGCGCCAGAGCTGGCGGAGGCGGTTCAGCGGCTTTGCGGGGACCGACATGGAAAATCCTGCGGGACGATGGCGACGGCAAAGCCTAGCAGCGCGCCGCCAGTGCGCAAGCTCAGGCCACCGCGCGTCCGCCGAAGAACGGCGTCAGCGTGGCGCTGAGACCATGCACGCGGTTCGATGTAAAAATCATCTCGGCGCCGGACTGCGCGATGCCGCCGGTCGGCGGGCCGAGCAGGTCGGAGACGCGACGGGCGATCGCGGGCGCCGGATCGATCCAGTCGACCGGCCAGGGCGCGAGCTTCTTCATCCGGTCCAGCAGAAGCGGGTAGTGCGTGCAGGCGAGCACCACAGTGTCGGTGCGCGCGCTCGCATCCGAGGCGTCGCCGACGAAGCAGGGAGCGAGCTCGGCGAGGATGGCTTCGTCGCTGATCGGGCTACCGCCGAGCGCGGCTTCGGCCAGCGAAGCGAGCTCGGGCGAGCCGACCAGCGTCACCTCGCATCCTTGTGCGAAATCGCGGATCAGCGCCTTGGTGTACTCGCGCTTCACCGTGCCCTTGGTGCCGAGCACCGAAACGCGGCGGGTCCTGGACTGCGCACAGGCCGGCTTGATCGCCGGCACCGTGCCGACGAAGGCTACGGAATAGGCGGCGCGCAAGTGAGACAGGACCAGGGTGGACGCCGTGTTGCAGGCGATGACGACGAGGTCTGGACTATGCCGGCCGATCAGCTCCCCCATCAGCGGCACGACGCGGGCGATGATCTCGTCCTCGCTGTGGTGGCCATAGGGGAAGAAGGCGTCGTCGGCGACGTAGACGTAATGCGCGTCGGGCCGCGCCGCCACGACCTCGCGGAGCACCGTGAGCCCGCCAAGGCCGGAATCGAACACCAGGATCGTCGGAGAATTGGTCACGTCGCCACCCTAGCCCGGCATGGTTACCATTCGGTTTTAGGGCGATTTTGCGGCGATCCCGCAAAGACCGGGGGGCGTCTCGTGTCACGGACGCGCTGCGTCGTCATCCCCGGCGTCAGATCGGCCGCGCGGCGCTCACGCGATCCTGTTGGTGGTGGTCCCGCGCTCGGTTGCCAGCTGCTTCTGCAGGCGATCGATGTTCTGCAACAGGCGCTGGCTGGTCAGCACCAGGAAGTAATAGCCGAATTGCGGATCCTGGAAGTAGATCTCGAGCAGCCGGTCATAGGTGATGGTCAGCACCTGGCCGTCCTCGATGCATTCGACCGTCCCCGTGCGCCGGTTGTCCGGCGTGAGGAAGCCGAGCTCGCCCATCAGCGCCCCGGGGCCGATCTCGACGTTGATCTCCTTGACCAGGAACTTGCCGGTGACGGTGAGGAACATTTCGTTGGCTGGGTCACGCATCTTGAAGAGGATGTCGCCGCGCCGGTATCTGCGCTCGGTCATGAATGGCTTGAGCCATTCGATCGACATGTCCCCTTCGGCCGCATGGCGCGCCTTCTTGACCAGCTTCAGCATCTGCCGCAGGCGCAGCGCGTTGATCGGAAGCATCAGGAGATAGAGCAGGAACGTCGCGACGTTGGCGGAGAGCGCGCCGAAGAGAGCGAAGAACGCGCAGCCGATCATGTTGGCGACGCGCAGCGGCACCATTGTCCGCATCAAGAGGGTGGCGACGAAGAAGACCGCCCCGACCACGGCGAACAGATTGGCGAGCGTGATGTTGTGGACGAAGATCTCCAGGAGCCGGTTGAAGATCGCCTCGTAGGTGACGCTGTCGGGATCGAGCCCCATCTGGACCAGGATTTTCGCGATCCTGAGGTTGTCCGTGGCCGCTTCGAGGATGCGGTCGAGGATCGACGAAACGTCTGCGCTGCCGGACGGCATGGTACTAACCCCACGTAAGGCATTCAGTCCTGGTCGGCACCCGTATAGCCGAAATCGAATGACGACCGCTTGAATGACGCTTCCGGCCATCGTGCCGCAAGGGGCAAATTTTAGCCTGATCGGGCGTTTCGGCAATTGCCCGTTGGTTGCGCGTCCGGCCGCGCAGGCCCGTGATTCGGGCCAGCCGTGCGGGCTTGAGCGTCGCTGACGGGCCCGAAGCGACCTTCGTTTACGGCTTGGCGGCGGGTTGCACGACCCGCTGCTCGACGAGGCCGAGCCGCCCCGGCAGAGAGCCGGCGCGCAGCAGCATGGCGACGCTGTTGGCCTCTTCCAGGGTGAAATTGCCGGAAATCTGGCCGGAGCCGCCGGTGATGGGCTCGCGGATCACGGGCGCGGAGATCACCTTGTCGTCGAGCACGATGGCAAAAGGCTTTCCGACATTCTCTGCCGTGATATGGGCGAAGCGCCGCGTGCCGCGGCCGTTGAAGCGGAACGATGCGATCGGCTCCTTGCTGTCGCCGGTCAATCCCGGGCCGGCATAGCTGATCTCGCCGCCCTCGAGGGCGCTGTCCTTGGCGACGAGATAAGGAAGCTTGTCCTTGAAGCCGAGCAGGACTTCCGTGCCCGCCGGCGGTGTGCCCGATTGCGCCTGCTCTGCGGACATCGAGAGGTCGATCAGGCGGAAGCCGACCTTGACCTTCCTGGCGAAGATCGCGGTGATTTGCTCGGGCTCCATCAATCCGGGCAGCAAGATGCGGATACGGTCCATTCCCTCGGGCTGGACGCTGGCGAGCTTGACGCCGGCGTCCTTGAGGCGCTGCTCGATCATGGCGATGGAATCTTCGACGAGATCGCGCAGCCGCGCGGCTGATGCGGCATCGGTCGGCGCGAGCCTGAGCAGCCCGTCGCCGGCGTCGGTGACGTTGAGCGCGTGTGTCGGCAACCCCTCCGCCGCCGCGACGAGCTTGCGCGTGAACTGTTCGCGGCCTTTGCCGTCAGCGATCTTCACGTCGACGCCGCCGTCGCGGATCGCAAGTCCGGAGAACGCGATGCGGCCCTCGCGCAGGATCTTGTAAACGTCGTCGCGCAAATCCGTGACGACCGCCTCCCGCAAGGCATCGGTGTCGACCCCGTAGACGATCCGCGATCCGCCCAGCTTCTCCATCTTGTCGGCGATGAAGGCGGCAACCTTGACCCGCACCTTGTCGAGCTGGCTGTCGGCAAGCGCGGCGCCGGGCAGGGCGATCGCGGATACCATTGTGAACGCAGCGACCAGCCGTGCGATCCGGTTCCGCAGGGGCGTCGTCATGATGACCTCTTGTCTTGCGGCAGGGCGCTGGCGAGTGAAGTCAGCGGCAGTTCTTGGTCCCTCGATCAGGCGCAGAGGTTCAAGTGGCGCAGCCGGTAGGCAATGGACGAACGGCAAATCATCCATCATTCTGGTCCGGCTCGGCCGAACACGGCCGAGACCTCGCCGAACCAAACTGTCAAAAGATACGGCGGCGGGGACATGCATCTGAGGGAGGACGGAATTCATGGCGGGCATCCACGCGCTCGATCGGTTGATCGGCAACGATTATCCGGAACTGTTGACGGACGAGGAGGTCCGGGCGTTCGAGCAGGTCCCCTACGCCGACCGCGTCACGGCCGAGAGCACCTATGACGCCATCAGGCTTGGTGCCGAGCGCAATCCCGACGGGGCGGCGATCCAGTTCCTGCAAAATGCCGATCCCGCCGACGCGCCGCTGGTCGTCACGCACCGCGATTTCATCGCGCGCGTCACCCAGGCCGCCAACATGTTTCACGCGCTCGGCGCCGAGAAGGGCGACGTCATCAGCTTCATGCTGCCCTTGGTGCCGGATGCGTTCGTCACTCTGTTCGGCGCCGAGGCCGCCGGCATCGCCAATCCCGTCAATCCGCTGCTCGAGCCGCACCAGCTCGCCGAAATCCTGGAAGCTGCGAACACCAAGATCCTGGTGGCGCTCGGGCCGATGCCGGGCACCGACATCTGGCAGAAGGTCGAGCAGATCCGCCCGCATCTGAAGCATCTGAAAGCCATCGTGCAGGTGTTCGGCGGCGGCGATCCGGCCAATGGCATCTTCGCCTTCAGCGACCTGATCAAGCAGCAGCCGTCGGATCGGCTGGTCAGCGGGCGGAAGATTCGCGGCAGCGACATCGCAGCCTATTTCCACACCGGCGGCACCACGGGTACGCCCAAGCTGGTGCGGCATACCCATGCCAACCAGGTCTATCAGGCCTGGGCACTCAATCTGCTGTTGAAGGGCAAGCCCGGCGCCAACCTGCTGTTCGGCATGCCGCTGTTTCACGTCGGTGGATCGCTGACCCAGGTGCTGACGACGCTGTCGGGCGGGGGCTCGCTGGTCGTGCTGTCGCCGAGCGGCTGGCGCAACCCGAATGCGGTGAAGAACATCTGGCAGCTCGTCGAGCGCTTCAAGCCCGAAGCGCTGTCGAGCGTGCCGACCGTGCTCGCCGCGACGCTCGCGGTGCCGCCGGGGAATGCGGATATCTCGAGCCTGAAATATGCGGCCGGCGGCGGCTCGGCGATTCCGGTCGCGGTCGGCTCGGCGATTCAGGAGACGCTGAAGCTGCCGGTGGTCGAGGTCTACGGCATGACCGAGACCTCGAGCGTGCACACGCTCGCTTATCCGGGCCGGCCGATCCGGCTCGGCTCGGTTGGCCTTCCCATGCCCTATGCGCGCGTGCGCATCGTGCAGCTCGACGCCGACGGCCGCCTGATCCGCGACTGCAAGCCGGACGAGATTGGTGTCGTCATCATGGCCGGGCCCGGCGTGTTCGGCGGCTATCTCAACGACGAGCACAACAAGGGTGCCTTCATCGACGGGGTCTGGGTCAATTCCGGCGATCTCGGGCGGCTCGATGCCGACGGCTATCTGTGGATCACCGGCCGCGCCAAGGATCTCGTGATCCGCGGCGGCCACAACATCGATCCGGCGCCGATCGAGGAGATCATGTTCCGCCATCCCGCCGTCGGCTTCGCCGCGGTGGTTGGCCAGCCCGACGCTTACGCCGGCGAATTGCCGGTAGGCTACGTGCAGTTGAAGCCCGGCGCAAAGGTTGAGCCGGGCGAGCTGGAAGCCTGGGTGCGCGAGCGCACCCCGGAGCGCGCCGCCGTTCCGGTGCAGGTCATCCCGATTGATCCGATGCCGGTGACGGGCGTCGGCAAGGTGTTCAAGCCGCAGCTGCGCTGGGACGCGGCTGCGCGCGTGTTCACCAAGGTGCTGGCGCCGCTGGTCGAGCGTGGCATCGATTGCAAGGTGAAGGTCGGCCCGCACGGCAGCCACGGCTCGATCGCGACCGTGACGCTGACGGGCCTGCCGGCAGGGCAACGCGAAGCGGTGGAGGGGGAGGTGCACGCACTGCTCGCACCCTTCGTGATGCGCCACGAGGTGGTGCAGGCGTAGGTCCGCGCCTGCGGGGCGAGGGCTGACTGCATTAGCTATAAGCCGCGATCGAGGAGTTTATGTGATGGGCCTCACATAGAAAAATTTGGCTTTCGTCGACGCTCCGAATAGTCTCAGGAAATTGCATCCGAGGGGGCTGCAGTGATTCCGTTTCGGCTATTTGGTTTATTGATTTTTGCGACCTTACTGGCCTGCGGATCGGCACACGCCGATCGGCGGGTCGCGCTCGTCATCGGCAATTCCGCTTACAAGAGCGCGCCCAAGCTCACCAATCCCGCGAACGATGCCACGCTGATCGGCGGCATGTTCAAGAAGGCCGGCTTCGATTCCGTCGATGTCAGGCTGGATCTCAGTGCGAGCGAGATGCGGCGCATGTTGCGCGAGTTCGCCGGCAGGTCACGCGATGCGGATATGGCGGTGATCTACTATGCCGGCCACGGCATCGAGCTCGACGGCAACAATTATCTCATTCCGACCGACGCGACGCTGGAGACGGATGGCGACGTTCTCGACGAAACCATTCCTGTCGAGCGCGCATTGTTCGCGGTCGAGCCGGCCAAGCAGCTGCGCCTGATCATCCTCGATGCCTGCCGCGACAACCCCTTTGCGAAGACGATGAAGCGCACGCTGGCCTCGCGGGCGATCGGACGCGGCCTCGCCAAGGTCGAGCCAACCAGCCCGAACACGATGATCGCCTTCGCCGCGAAGGCCGGCTCGACCGCATCCGACGGCGATTCTCGCAACAGTCCGTTTGCTGCCGCGCTGGTCGAGCACCTGCCGAAGCCGGGCCTCGATCTGCGCAAGGCGTTCGGCTTCGTGCGCGACGACGTGCTCAAGACCACCGGCTACAAGCAGGAGCCTTATGTCTATGGCTCGCTCGGCGGCGACGACGTGCCGCTCGTAATGAAGCCGGCCGCAACCGGTCCGCAGGCAAATCCCCAGGACGCGATTCGCAGGGACTACGAGCTCGCGCTCCAGCTTGCGACGCGCGACGGCTGGGAGGCGTTTCTGGCGGCCTATCCGGACGGCTTCTATGCCAACCTCGCCAAGGGACAGTTGAACAAGATCGGCGCCGAAGAGACGCGCGTGGCTGCCGAGCAAAAGGCCAAGACGGCCGAGCAGGAAAAGGCAAGGCTTATCGCCGAGCGCGCTCAGAAAGCCGAGCAGGAGAAGGCGGCTGCTGCGGCCAAGGCCGCCGAGGAGGCGCGAATCGCTGCGGAGAAGCACAAGCAGATCGAACAGGCCAGGGCGGAAGCGGCCGAGCAGCAGCGCAAGGCCGCCGAGGCGGCGGCTGCGAAAGCGCTGGCCGAGAAACAGGCGGCAGAGAGGGCCAAGGCCGAGCTGGCGGCCAAGCAGGCCGCCGAGAAAGCGGAGCAGGCCGCCAAGCCGGCCGCCGATCGGCAGATGCCCGAAGTCGAGAACCAGAAAGTGGCTGCGCTCTCGCCCGGACCCACATCCACATTATCGGCGGCCGAGCTTTCCAAATCGGTACAAAGCGAACTGCGCCGCGTCGGTTGCCTGACCTCGTCTGCGGAAAGCGAGTGGAGCTCGGCCGCGCAGCGCTCGCTGACGCTTTTCAACAAATATTCCGGCACCAAGTTCGACGTGAAGCTGGCCAGCGTCGACGCACTCGATGCTTTGAAGGCCAAGCCGGGACGGGTTTGTCCGCTGGTGTGCAATTTCGGATTCAAGGCCGACGGCGACCAATGCGTGAAGATCACCTGCCGGGCCGGTTATCGTGTCAACGACGATAACGAATGCGAAAAGGTGCAGGAGAAGAAGCCGGTTGCGACGCGCGAGAATTCCAGACCGCGAGACGATGAGCGGAAGGCAAGCGAGTCCGCGCCGTCAAAACCGCAGGCGACCGGTCAGGTCTTTTGCAACAGTGCAGGGTGCCGGCCGGTCCGGCAGGGTTGTCGGCTCGAGACGTGGGGCAATAGGACTGCCGGCCAAACGGCCGGCGGCGGCACCAGCATGGTCGAAGTCTGCAACTGAGCTGGTGATTGCCCGCCTGCTACCCCGCAGGCATTCGTGTTTCCACCAGCCGCGCCCAGAACGAGGCGCCGTGACCCAGAATGTTGTCGTTGAAGACGTAAGCCGGGTGGTGACACTCGTTGCCGTCGCCCATGCCGACCAGCACCATCGCGCCGGGGCGTGCTTCCAGCATGAACGAAAAGTCCTCGGCGCCCATCATCGGGACGAACTTGTCGTTGACGCGCTCAGTGCCGACGATGTCGCGCGCGACGTCGGCGGCGAGTGCGGCCTCGCGGGCATGGTTCATCGTCACCGGATACATCCGCGTGTATTTCGTTTCGGCCGAGCCACCATAGGCGCGGGCGATGCTGTCGGCGACTTCGCCGATGCGGCGTTCGACGAGATCGCGCACTTCGGGGTCGAGCGTGCGCACGGTGCCGGCGAGCTCGGCGACCTCCGGGATGATGTTGAAGGCGGTGCCGGAGTGGAATTGTGTGATCGAGATCACCGCCGATTTCAGCGGATCGACGTTGCGCGCCACGATCGATTGCAGCGCGTTCACGATTTGCGAGCCGATCAGCACGCTGTCGACAGATTTGTGCGGACCGGCGCCGGCGTGGCCACCCTTGCCGCGGACCGTGATCTGGATGTTGTCGGAGGAGGCGAGCATCGCACCCGGCGTGGTGGCGAAATGGCCCTCGGGCAGGTTCGGCATGTTGTGCATGCCGTAGACCTCCTGGATGTTCCAGCGCGTCATCAGTCCGTCCTCGACCATCGCCTTGCCGCCGCCACCGCCTTCCTCGGCGGGCTGGAAGATCATCACGGCCGTGCCGTCGAAATTGCGCGTCTCGGCGAGATATTTGGCCGCGCCCAGCAGCATCGCGGTGTGGCCGTCATGGCCGCAGGCGTGCATCTTGCCGGGGACCTTCGAGGCATAAGACACGCCCGACGTCTCCATGATCGGCAGCGCGTCCATGTCGGCGCGCAGGCCGATGGTCTTGCCGGAGGCCGACTTGCGGCCGCGGATCACGCCGACCACGCCGGTGCGGCCGATGCCCGTCACCACCTCGTCGCAGCCGAATTCGCGCAAGCGATCGGCGACGATGCCGGCGGTGCGGTGGACTTCGTAGAGCAGCTCGGGGTTCTCGTGGAAGTCATGGCGCCAGGCGGCCATTTCGTCGGAGAGGGCGGCGACGCGATTGACGATGGGCATGAGGGAATCCGTTTTCTGGTTGTCGTTTGTAGGGTGGGTTAGCCCCGTGGATGCGCAAGCGCATCCACTAGGCGTAACCCACCACGGTTTCCGTGGGAGCGAAAGAGGTGGGTTACGCCCAGCGGACTGCGCTTGGCGCAGGCCGCAAGGCTAACCCACCCTACGATCCTACGCTTCCCCGAACACGCGCCTGAAGATCGTGTCGACGTGCTTGAGGTGATAGCCGAGGTCGAACTGCTCCTCGATCTCGGCGTCGGTGAGATATGTCTTCACCTCACTGTCCTTCTTCAGCAGCTGAAGGAAGTCGCCTTCGCCGCGCCAGACCGGCATGGCATTGCGCTGCACGAGCTTGTAGGCATCCTCACGGCTGGCGCCCTTCTGGGTCAGTGCTAGCAGCACGCGCTGCGAATGCACGAGGCCGCCGAGGCGGTCGAGGTTCTTTTGCATGTTGGCGGGATAGACCAGCAGCTTGTCGATCAGGCCGGCGAGGCGCACCAGCGCGAAGTCGAGCGTCACGGTGGCGTCCGGGCCCATCATGCGCTCGGCCGAGGAGTGCGAGATGTCGCGCTCGTGCCAGAGCACGACGTTCTCCAGTGCCGGCGTCACATAGGCGCGCACCATGCGGGAGAGGCCGGTGAGGTTCTCCGACAGCACCGGGTTGCGCTTGTGCGGCATGGCGGAGGAGCCCTTTTGTCCCTCCGAGAAGAACTCTTCGGCCTCGAGCACTTCGGTGCGCTGCATGTGGCGGATCTCCACGGCGATGCGCTCGATCGAGGAGGCGATCACGCCGAGGGTCGAGAAATACATCGCGTGACGGTCGCGCGGGATCACCTGGGTCGAGATCGGCTCCGGCACGAGTCCCATGGCCTTGGCGACATGCTCTTCGACGCGCGGATCGATCTGCGCGAAGGTGCCGACGGCGCCGGAGATCGCGCAGGTCGCGACCTCCTTGCGCGCCGCGATCAGACGGTCCTTGGCACGGGTGAATTCGGCATAGGCATAAGCGAGCTTGAGGCCGAAGGTCACGGGCTCGGCATGGATGCCGTGGCTGCGGCCGATAGTCGGCGTCATCTTGTGCTCGAAGGCGCGCTTCTTCAGCGCGGCCAGCACCTTGTCGAGGTCGGCGAGCAGCAGGTCGGCGGCGCGGGTGAGCTGGACGTTGAGGCAGGTATCGAGCACGTCGGAGGAGGTCATGCCCTGGTGCACAAAGCGCGCCTCGGGGCCGACGATCTCGGCAAGGTGGGTGAGGAACGCGATGACGTCGTGCTTGGTCTCGCGCTCGATCTCGTCGATGCGGGCGACGTCGAAGATGGCGTCCTTGGCCTTGGCCCAGACCGTCCGGGCGGCCTCCTTGGGGATGGTCCCGAGCTCGGCGAGGGCGTCCGCCGCATGCGCCTCGATCTCGAACCAGATCTTGAACCGGGTCTGCGGCTCCCAGATCGAGGCCATTTCCGGGCGGGTGTAGCGGGGGATCATGGGCGGCTCCAGGAAGGTGGGCGGGCGGTCCCGAGAACGGCGGCGCCGGCCAAAATGCTTTTTACGCCGTGATGTAACAGAGCAGGCAGGGCGAAACAAACGGTCTGGGCCCCGGAAGAAGGGCATCGCCGACCTTTCTATCGGACCGGCCGGCCGGGATGGCGGCGCCTGGCCGCAGATATTAGCTGTCAATCACGGATCATTGACTGACAGATATTGAAATCTGTCAGCGGGACGTGTATATCCGTTCTCGGACGCTCCGATTGGGCGTCCCGCGACAAGCCCCGGGGAGCCCGACATCCGAGCCACGCTCGGATCGGAGGGCGGATTGAAGAGCGGGGACCGCGGACGAATGGAGACTTAGACAATGACGACCGAAATCCTCAATTTCACCGGCGTGATTGGGCATTGGCTCAATTTGCTGGTGGCGCGCCAGATCGCGGCGCAGGCTGCAAAACTGCCGCATTAAGGCATAGGCTTTCCGAAACGACCGGCCAGGGCGCTTCGGAAGCAGCCCTACTGCCGGAGTAAACTGAGCCCTGAACGGGAACATGGTGCTGGCATGAATGAAGCTGTTGTCTTGACGCCGGAGCGGATCCTCGAAGTCACCGAGGACGTGCTCAGGCGTTACGGACTTGCCAAGGCCACCGTGGTCGACGTTGCCCGTGCGCTCGATGTGAGCCACGGCAGCGTCTACCGTCATTTCCCCAGCAAGGCCTCGCTGCGCGAGGCCGTTGCCAAGCGCTGGCTGGACCGCATCGACGCGCCGCTCCGCGCGATCGCGGAGGAGAAAGGGCCGGCTCCCGTGCGGCTCGACCGCTGGCTGCGGACGCTGTTTGCCGCCAAGCGTTCGCGCGTCCTCGACGACCCCGAGATGTTCGAGACCTATCTGACCTTGGCACGCGAGGCCTGTGCGGCGGTCAAGTGTCACAAGGACACCATGATCGACCAGATCGCGGCGATCCTGACCGATGGCGTCAGGAAGGGCGAATTTGCCGTAGGCGACGTCAAGGCGACCGCGCGCGCGATCTTCGATGCGACCGTCCGCTTCCACCATCCCGCCCATGCCGACGAGTGGAAGGACGCCGATCTCTCCGCGCGCGTCGATGCGACGCTGGCGCTGCTGCTGCGCGGGTTGAAGGCGGCCTGAGGCCGCAAGGACTGAGCCGCGTGCCGCCGATCAGCCTCTTGCCTTGTGAAGAAGGGCGCCGTCGCGCAGCGACGGCGAGTGCCTTCGCGCGTTGAGCGCCGGGTCGGACGACGGCACCACCGGCGGACTATCCGGATAGGCGTTGACCGCGATTTCGACGGCATCCTTCGATCGCCTTCGAAGCCGGTAGAATGTCAGCTCCTGATCGAACATCGGGCAGCGAAAGTGGACGATGGCGGTGTCCGGCAGACGGCAAAGTTCGTCGATGAGCTCGCCTACTGTGATGATGGGGGGATGGTCGACTGCTTTGGGGTGACCCTTACTCATGACCCTTTACTCCTTGTCTGCCGTACTAACCGGAGCCGGATCGGAACCGTTCCAATTTCGTTCGGCAGATTGAGGATCGCGAGGGATGAGGCTGTGCGGCAGCTTTGCTGCTAGATCCTCGTCAGCCCGCAGGTCGCGGCGAGCCGCACCAGCTGCGCATCGGTGCGCGCGCCCGTCTTCGACTTGATCAGGTAGTGATAGTTCTGCACGGTCTTGACGCTGAGATTGAGATGCGCCGCGATCTCTTCGGTGGTGGCGCCGCCGGCGAACTGGCGCAAGATCTCGATCTCGCGCTCGCCCAGCTGGTCCAGCACCGAGCCGGTCGGGGACAGGCTGTCCTCCGCCAGCACATGCGCGATGTCATCGCTCATGGCGCGCTCGCCGCGGGCGACGCTGCGGATGGCATTCACGACCGCGGACGGCTCGCTGCTTTTGGTGACGAAGCCGGAGGCGCCAGCGCCGAAGGCCGACTTCACCAGCACGGCCTCATTGTGCATGGTGAAGACGAGAATGCGCGCACGCGGGCTGCGGGCGCGGATGTTGCGGATCGCCTCCAGCCCGCTCGCGCCGGGCATCGAAATGTCGAGCACCACCACGTCGGGGTCATGCGCCTTGAACGCGCCGTAGGCGTCGGCGGCGTTGTCGGCTTCCGCCACGACATGCAAATCGCCCTGGCTCTCCAGCACGCGCCGATAGCCTTGCCGCACGATCGGATGGTCGTCGACCAGCAGCACGGAGATGCCTGTTGCCGCCACCTCGTTCATCCCGGCCTCATGCAGCGAGCGGAATGGTGGCGGCGATGCTGAGGCCGCGGTTCGCGGGCAGGATCGACAGCGATCCGCCGGCGGCCGTGACGCGCTCGCGGATTCCGGTGAGGCCGAAGCCGGCCGATTGCGCGACACGCTCCGCATCGCCGCCGCCGTCGTCCTCGACGCGGATCAGCAGCGCATCGTCCTCGCCGGCGCGCCGCTCGACACGGAGCGAGATCTCGCGCGCTGCACTGTGGCGCAGCGCGTTGGTCAGGCATTCCTGTGCGACTCGATAGGCCGTGGTGGCGGCCGGGCCGCTGATATCGGTGAGGTCGCCCCTGAGATCGAGCTGGATCGCCGGCCGCGCCGCGCTGTGCGAGCGCCAGCTGTCGACGAGATTGACCAGGCTCGCCTCGAGCCCGAGCTCCTCCGGCAGCGGATTGCGCAGCCGGTTCAGCGCGTCGCGCAGCGAGGCCATCAGATGGTGCGTCGCCTGCGAGATCATGCGCGCGTCTTGCGCGATCCCATCATCCTTGTGCTGCTTCGTACTCGCCGTCTCGATCGTGTTGGCGAAGGCGAGAATGGCGGACAGATTCTGCCCGAACTCGTCGTGCAGCTCGCGGGCGAGCGCGCGGCGCTCGTCGTCGCGGATCTCGATCAGGCGGCGCGTCAGCGCGGCGCGCTGCTCGGTCGCTTCCTCCAGCCGGCCGCCGAGCTCGCCGACGGCGCTGCCGATCATCGCCAGCTCCATCGAGCGGAAGCGCGGCAGCCTGGTGCGATATTGGCCGCGCGCCATGCGCTGAAGCGCGGTGACGATCGCGCGCGCCGGCGCCAGCGCGTGCGCGATGGCGAGCGAAGCAAGCAGGGCGATCGCCGCCGCCATCAGCAGCGCGACGTCGATGACGTTGAGGACGTAGTCCCAGGCGAGCGCGATCGCGGCGGCCGCATGGGGCGTCGCAACGACGGCGCCGGCGGCTGCGGCGCGGGGACTGACGGGCCGCACCACCTCGGCGTGGCTGCCGAGGAAGCTCGGCACGATGGCGGCGAACCAGCGCGGCGGCGTCTTGCCCAGCCCCTCGCTCTGGCCGCAGAGCGGCTTCTCGAAGGCCGCCGCGGGCTGGAACTCGACGCAGACGCCGGGCGAGATCAGCTTCATCGTCTCCAGCGTGCGCCACTCCGGAACCGGCAGGAGATGCTCGCGCGCCCTGCTGCTGCGCAACAACAGCTCGCGCCAATACAGCGCCTGAAGCGCCTGCGCGACCCGCTGCGCCGACGCCGCCGTCGCCCGATCGACGCTGCGATAGGCATCGAACGTGGCCCATACGGTCGCGGCTCCCAGGCACAGCGCTACGATTAGAAGCAGGCGAGCTACAAGCTGAAGCACGAGGCGCATGCGATCACCCCCGACGTTTGCTAAGGTCAGCCTAACAACGCCGCCGTGCCTTGCCAATCGCAGAACGCTAGGGATTGCAGCTCGGGCAAATTTCCCAAGCCGGATTGGGCATGGGTCTTTGGACCTGAAACGGCGGCTTTGATCTAATCGGTGAGGACACGTTGCAGGCCGGCGCCTGCAAGCCAGGAGCGGTGCAGCATGAGTTCGATAACGATTGGACCAATCGCAAGCCAGGCTGCCGATCCATCCGAGCGCAGCGCGCTGCTGTTCTGGATGATCTTCACCGGGCTGTCGATCTTCGCTGTCGTGCTGCTGTGGCGCTTCGGCCTGATTCACCTGATGCTGACCTCGGATCGCACCTACATTTCAGCGGTGATCGCGGCGCTCTACGTCCTCACCTGCGGCCACTGCTTCCTGCGGACCCGGGCCATCGCGCGGGAAGGGGCGGCGACGCGGCGCTGCCGCGCGGTGCTGTCGGCAGCGGGCGGCAGCAAGGCGCTCGATGCGAGCGCCGTGGCGCTGCCGCGCGGTCTGGTGCGCGACCACATCGAAAGCCTGGTGACCAAGGCCGCGGCGCAGGACTACCGGCCGGTCGACCAGACGCTGCTGCTACGTAATCTCGCCGATCGCTTGCGCGGCTCCAACGGGTTCGGCGCCTTCGTCTCCGATACGCTGATGAAGCTCGGTCTGCTCGGCACCATCATCGGCTTCATCATCATGCTGGCGCCGATCGCGGGGCTGGACGCCGCCGACAAGGTCGCGATGCGCTCCTCGATGGGCTTGATGAGCGACGGCATGGCGATCGCGATGTACACGACGCTGGCCGGCCTTGTCGGCTCGATCCTGATCCGCATCCAGTACTACATGCTCGACGCCGCGACCCAGCGGGTGTTCTCGGACGCGGTGGTGCTGACCGAGACCTATGTGACGCCGGTGCTGGAGCGCAAGGGTTCGGGAACGCCGTCATGATGGATGATTTCGGTCTCTATCCGCGCGAGGAGCCGTTCGACCCGCTGGGCGTGATGCTGTTCAAGGCGCTCCAGGTGATCGCCTTCCTGTTCTTCCTGGCGCTGCTGGCGGTCTCCCCCGACGCCAAGGACGGCAAGATCGATTCCAAGGCGGAGTTCATGATCACGCTGGACTGGCCGGACAACCACCCCGACGATCTCGACCTGTTCGTGCAGGATCCCGCCGGCAACATCGCCTGGTATCGCCACCGCGAGGCCGGCTTCCTCACGCTCGACCGCGACGACCGCGGCGGGGCCAACAATTTCATCATCGTCAACGGCAAGAAGATCGCCTCGCCGATCCGCGAGGAGATCGTCACCGTGCGTGGCATCCTCGCCGGCGAGTACGTCGTGAACGTCTCGCATTTCGTCGCCACCACCGGCGAGCCTGTGACGGCCGGTGTGAAGGTGCAGAAGCTCAATCCCACCGCGCAGGTGATCTTCGACAACAAGTTCACGCTCGACCACACCGGCGACGAGAAGACCGCGGTCCGATTCCGGATCGATGCGGAAGGCAAGGTCGTCGATGTCGATCAGCGGCCGAAATCGCTGTTGGAGACGTTCCGCAGCAGCTGGCGCAACGGCGGCGATCTCGATGCCAGGACCGGTGTGAGCAGGAACGCTACGAGGGTACGCCGTGAGTAACCTGCAAACGGTCATCCTGACGCTGTCGATCGCGTATGCCGTCATCGGCGCGCTGCTGCTGGTCGTTCTGGTCTATGCGCGGCTGCACTGGTCCCTGAAGGCGGTCGCCGTGGTCGTGACCAGCACCTTCTACATCGTCAGCTTCACCGAAATGCGCGGCCTGCTCGGTTGGGCCAGCACGGAGCGGCTGCCGACCACCTTCAAGCTGCTGAAGGCCCGCATCGTCGAGCCGCATTCGCTTGAGGGCGATCCCGGCTCGATCTATCTCTGGGTCGAGGCGCTGGACGAGGACAATCGCCCGAGCGGCATCCCGCGCGCTTTTCGTGTGCCGTACAATGACCGGCTGGCCGACAAGACCCACGCCGCCGAGAACGAGATCGCGGCCGGACATCCGCAAGGAGGGCGCGCGGCGGATTTCGGCGGCGGCGACGGCAGCCTGATCGACTTGGTTCGAGAATATGTGACGCCGAAGACCATCCTGGAGACCAGCGGCGGCGATTCCTCGACCGGCGAGTTCACTGCGCCGCCGGCCGGTGCCCAGGACGCGGTATTCACGCCGATTCCGCCGCCCCGGATGCCGCCCAAGGACGAGCAATAGGCCCATCACCATCACCGCAGAGCAGCGCTGGCAAACGGCCCAGTGCTGGCGCATCCTGTTGACCTCCCTCAATTTGGCCTCATCGGCCCCGAATAAGAATCTGAGGGGTGGAGGGTGCGTGCTTCTCGCTGTCTTCTCGGATATCCATGGCAACAGGCAGGCGTTCGAGGCCTGCCTGAAGATCGCGCGTGCGAAGGGCGCGGAGGGCATCGTCCTGCTCGGCGACTTCGTCGGCTATGGCGCCGATCCGGAATGGGTGGTGGACACCGCGATGGGGCTGGTCGCGCAGGGCGCCGTCGCGGTGCGCGGCAATCATGACCAGGCGATCAATTCCACGGCCGAGACGATGAACGCCGAGGCGCAGATCGCGATCGAATGGACCCGCGGCCGCCTCGACACGGCGCAGCGGCGGTTTCTGGCCGAATTGCCGATGCAGGTGGAGGACGATGGCCGCCTGTTCGTGCATGCGGAAGCCTCGCATCCCCAGCGCTGGCACTATGTCCGCTCGACCGCGGACGCCGCCAAGAGCCTGATTGCGACACGGGCCCACGTCACCTTTTGCGGCCACATCCACAGGCCGGCGCTCTATTCGATGTCGGTGACGGCGAAGATGACGAGCTTCGTGCCGAAGACCGACGTCCCCGTGCAGCTCCTGCGCGGACGGCAATGGCTCGCCGTGCTCGGTTCGGTCGGCCAGCCCCGCGACGGCGATCCGTCGGCGGCCTTCGTGCTGTTCGACACCGAGTCGTGCCAGATCACCTATTGCCGCGCGCCCTATGACGTCGAGACCGCAGCGAGCAGGATCCGCGACAACGGCCTGCCGCCTTGGCTTGCCGACCGCTTGTTGCAGGGGCGCTGACGGATGCCCAAACCCCTGGTCAAGTCAGGCGCGGAGATCGACGGTTTTACGATCGGCGAATGCGTTCATGCCGGCGGCATGGCGACGCTGTGGACCGTCACCCATCCCGGCATCGACGTGCCCTTGCTGATGAAGATCCCGCGGGTGTCGGAGGGCGAAGACGCCGCCGCGATCGTTTCCTTCGAGATGGAGATGATGATCCTGCCGCGGCTGGCGGGGCCGCACGTGCCGGCCTGCTTCGGCACCGGTGATTTCGCCCGCCAAGCCTATGTCGTGATCGAGCGCATTCCAGGTGCCACGCTGTACAAGCGGCTCCCCGACCTGCCGCTGCCCTATGACGAGGCGCGGCAGCTCGTCGCCAGGATCGCCACGGCGCTTGCGGATCTGCACCGGCAGAACGTGATCCACCACGACATCAAGCCGAGCAGCATCATGTTCCGCGAGAGCGGCGAAGCGGTGCTGATCGACTACGGCCTGTCGCATCACAACCACCTGCCGGACCTGTTGCAGGAGGAATTCCGCCTGCCTTACGGCACCGCGCCCTATATGGCACCCGAGCGGCTGCTCGGGGTGCGCGACGATCCGCGCAGCGATGTGTTTTCGCTCGGCGTGCTGCTCTATTTCTTCACCACCGGCGAGCGGCCGTTCGGCGAGGGCGAGACGCTGCGGGCGATGCGGCGCCGGCTGTGGCGCGATCCGCATCCGCCGCGGAAGCTTCGTGCGGATTATCCGCCCTGGCTTCAGGAGGTGGTGTTGCGCTGTCTGGAGATCGAGCCGGTGTGGCGCTATCCGACTGCGGCCCAGCTTGCCTTCGATCTCGCTTATCCGGACCAGGTCAAGCTCACCGCGCGCTCGGAGCGGGTGAAGCGCGATTCCCTCGGCATCGTGTGGCGCCGGCGCTTCAACCAGGGCGTAATGGTGCCGCGCGCGAAATCGGATGTCGCAGCCCAGATCGCATCGAGCCCGATCCTCGCCGTTGCGCTCGACACGGCGGAGGGCGCTCCGGAGCTGAACGAGGCGCTGCGCGTGACCACCGAGCGCATCCTTGCCACTTTGCCCTCGGCGCGGCTTGCCTGCGTCAACGTGCTCAAGCTGAACCGGATTGCGATCGATCGGACGTTGGACGAGCAGGGCTCCAACAAGCATATCGATCGTCTGGTCGCGCTCAGGCATTGGGCAACGCCGCTCAAGCTGGACGAGAGCCGGCTGTCGGCTCATGTGCTGGAGGCGGTCGATCCCGCCGCCGCGATCCTGGAGTTTGCCAAGGCCAACCAGGTCGACCACGTCATCATCGGCGCGCGACAGAGCTCGTTCCGGCGCATGCTGCTCGGCAGCGTGTCAGCCAAGGTGGCCTCGGAGGCGAGCTGCACCGTCACCGTGGTGCGGCCGCCGCGATTGGCGGGGGACGGCGGCGGGCCGGAGGCCGGCGAAGGCTAGGCCGGCCGGGGCGATTTGCGGGCCGGATCAGGCCGCGTGGACGGCAAATGCGCGCTTGCGGCGGATCGGCCAGGCGAATTGCGGTCCCGGCTCGCCGTGATCGGCGCTGCCGCCGAAATACTGGATGATCTCGCGGCAGGGCTCGCAATTGAACAGGTTACGCGACGCGGACGCCTTGGTCATTTCCTTCAGGCAGTTCGGGCAATGCGGTTTCATGGGCGGTCCGGAAAAGAGGTCTTAGTGTCGGCGCGGCGAGCCAAGCGAACGGTCGAGGTCCGAATTGTCGAGCCCGGCATCGTCGTCCAGCGTGCCATCGGCGCGCTCGAGGCGGCCGAAGAAATAATCGAGGCTCGGATGCGGGCGCCGTGGAATCCGGCACCGGCGCTTCGGCTGACGCCTCACGAGTGCGATCTGCATGACGTCAGCCTCTGGTGCGGTCGCGACGGATGTTGCGGGCCGGACGTGCCGGGGCCTCGACCGGTCCGGCCGAGGGACCGAACACCACAAACGCACTGAAACCAATCCACAACGCCACGCCAGTCCAAACCAGGGTCGTCGTCATGATGTGCTCCCGCGAAACAGGCAGGAATCACTTGCAGTGATTTGCGCGAATCAGGGAAGTCCGGATGAGTACGGACCAAGGCTACAATTTTAAGCTTTGCGCCTTGCAGAACCCGTGGAAGCCGCAGTTCTTCCCGCGTGCGATCGACGTACTTTGCCGGTGCGCGCATGATCGAGGATATCCCGGATGCGCCTTGCGTCTCGAACACAGCGAAACCCATAGCGCCCGGTGTAGTCGGTATCGGGCGAACGGGTCGAGCGCCCTGACGCAAAGTTCAGGTGGCCGACGCCGCCGCCGATGTCGAGGATTTCGAACACTTCATCCATGGCGTCGAACGAAGTAGCGGTCACGCTGCGTCTGCTCCAGGCCGTGCGCACGATCAGCGCGCGGCGGTCGGTGATCACATAAAGCGTCTGCAGGTCTTGCAGCAGCATCACGAACGGAGCTGCAATCATCCCAACTCCAATCATTGCCAGAGGTTGGGTCGCTTGGTCGATCCAATCGTTGCTGACGGCGATGACGGTCAGCAACAACCAGGGAAATCCGATCCACCAGAGAAATCGCCACATTGTCGCGTTGGCGATGGCGTCGGGCTGCCCCTGCCAGACCACTTGCTCTCCATCATGAAGGGACTCGGCGAGAAGACGAAGCAGGCCGGCAGTAAACGGAGTGGCGCGGAGTTTATCCATTCCACTTGGTCGTAGCGGCCGCGGCTCCGGTTCGGATAGCGATGGTCTCAGATCGCCTCGCCGCGTGCCCCAAGTGCCGCGTTGCGGATCGCGGCGATGTTGGTCTTGTAGGCCTCCTGCGTGCCGCCTTTGAACACCGAGGTGCCCGCGACGAAAGCGTTGGCGCCGGCCGCGGCGAGCGCACCCGCGACATCGGGGCCGACGCCGCCGTCGACCTCGATGTCGATCGGGCGGCCCGCAACCATCGCGCGGATGTCCCGGATCTTGCCGATCGCGGAGGGGATGAAGGCCTGGCCGCCGAAGCCGGGATTGACCGACATCACCAGCACGAGGTCGACGAGGTCGAGAACGTATTCGAGCGCGCTGATCGGCGTCGCCGGATTGAGCGAGACGCCGGCCTTCTTGCCGAGCGCGCGGATCGCCTGGAGCGAGCGGTGCAAATGGGGACCTGCCTCCGCGTGCACGGTGACGTGGTCGCAGCCGGCCTTCGCGAAGGCCTCGAGATAGGGATCGCAGGGCGAGATCATCAGATGCGCGTCGAAGATCTTCTTGGTGTGCGGGCGCATCGCCCTGATGACGTCAGGACCGTAGGAGATGTTCGGAACGAAGTGCCCGTCCATCACGTCGAGATGGATCCAGTCGGCGCCGGCGGCGTCGACGCTGCGCACCTCCTCGCCGAGCTTCGAGAAATCCGAGGCCAGGATCGAGGGCGCGATGGCCAGGGGGCGGGGGGCGAAAGCTTGGGTCATGGCGCGTTTTCCCGGGGGCGGACGGACGACGAATGGCCTCGCCTAACATGGGCTCTTGTGGCGGGCAATGCAGGAGGGGCGCGCTTCCTGTGGGCGGAAATTTCTGCCGCCGGCGGCATGAATTGCCGATGTTCCCGCGGCCTGCACGACCCGACGGATGCGGAATTCGTTGAGCTTTTCGCGATGGCACGGCGCTTGCTGAGTTCAGCCGCAGAACATTGGTCGCGGCATGCCGCATCCTGTTGGAGTTGTGCAATGTTGTTCGCCCTTGGTGCGGTATCGAGCGCGCTCGACGCGATCCAGTCGCTGACAAACGCGAAATCGTCGTCGGCGGCGCACAAGACCGGCTCCTCGCAGAGCGCGCCGACCAATCCGTTCGCAATCGACAGCGGCAGCAGCACGACCGGCGCGACCTCGTCGGTCAATGCAGGTAAATATCCGCAGATCTCGGCGGAGACGATGAATGCGCTGTTCGCGGCGCAGGGCCAGTCGGCCAACGGCACATCCTCGACGTCGAAGGGCCGGGAGGCTGCGCTGAAGGATCTGTTCTCGCAGATCGACGCTGACGCCGACGGCAAGATCACCAAGTCCGAGTTCGAGGACGCGCTCGGCGCGGGCGGCACCAATCTGGCCCGGGCCGACGACGTGTTTTCGAAGATGGACGCGAATGCGGATGGCAGCGTCAATCTCGGCGAGATGACGAAGGCGCTGAGGGGCGGTCACGGCCGTGATCACGCGGAAGGCGCGGACGATGGCTCGGATTCCTCGTCGCAATCCAGCCGCGGCTCGACGTCGACCACGACGACCAATGCCGACGGCTCGACCACCACCACCGTCACCTATGCCGATGGCTTCAAGATGTCGACCACGGTGCCGGGCGCCGCCAGGTCGTCGAATGCGAAAGGTGGCGGCAATTCGCCTTATGATTGGTTCGGGCAGATGATGCAGCGCCAGGCGCAGGCCACTGCGGGATCAGCAGCTTCATCGATGTCGATCAGCGTGTGAGCGCGTCCCGAAGTTACCCGGCAAGTTCGTGCGTGATGTCACGACAGGCATAGCGGTCGCGGATCTCGCGATTGAAGAACGTTCCCTTCGAGCGCGAATCCCCGAACGCGGCGGCGACCTTGGGCGGAACATCCGCATAAACATAGAGGCGCCCGCTGACGAACGTCACCTTCAGCTCGCGTTTCTCTGGCGAATAGCGAAAGAAGCGGATCACGGAAGAGGGCATGGCCGCACACCTTGTCCGCCGGATAACGCTTGGGTGACGGTTTCGTTTCTCGTCTAGCCGAACCGGTCTTGCCAGGTTGGCTGCGCGCCCGGAAACGGTAGGGCCGTCGCGCTGTAGACGCCGCGGGCGATCGCGCGGGCGACCACGTTGGCGGCGATCGTGCCGAGCTCGGTGAGGCCAACCAGCGGCTCGATCGGCTTTTCGCACGTGGCGGCGGCGAACAGCACGTCGCCGTCGGTCGGCGCATGCACCGGATAGATCGCGCGGGCGAAGCCGGTATGCGCGATCATCGCCAGCCGCTTGGCCTGGGGCTTGGTCAGCACCGCGTTGGTCACGACGGCGCCGATGGTGGTGTTCTCGCGCGCGCTCGCGGCAGGACCGCCCTTGATGCGCATGCGGAGCATGTCCTCGGTGAACTTGTCCGGCAGGCCGCGTCCACCGAATTCGCTGTCCACCTCGAACGGCGCCGCCCAGAACCACGGGCCATTGCCGACGGTGACGCTGCCCACGGCGTTGACGGCGACGATCGCCGCGACCTTGATTCCGCTCGGCGTCACGGCCGATGCCGAGCCGAGCCCGCCCTTGAACGTCGCGGTGGTGGCGCCGAAGCCGGCGCCGACGCTGCCAAGCGCGAAATCCGCGCTGGTGGCGGCAGTCGCCGCGGCATAGCCGAGGTCGCGATACGGCGAGAAGCGTCCCCAGGCCTTGTCGCCGCCATTGAGCAGGTCGAACAGGATCGCCCCCGGCACGATCGGGATCAGCGCTTCGCGAACCCGGTGGCCGCGGCCCTGCTCGGCGAGCCAGGCCTGCACGCCGCCGCCGGTGTCGAGGCCGAAGGCCGAGCCGCCCGACAGCGCGATGGCGTCGACGCGCTCGACCGTGTTGGCGAGATCGAGCAGTGCATCCTCGCGCGTGCCGGGGCCGCCGCCGCGCACGTCGATCGCGGCGATCGCAGGAGAATCGAAGATGATCGCGGTCGCACCGGAACCGACTTTCGGATCTTCGGCGTGGCCGACCCGGACGCCGGCGATATCGGTGAGAAGGTTCTTCAAGGCGGCCTCGTGTTTGAGAATTCACGATCTGCGATAGCGCAGCAATGCCGCAGGCTCAACCGGCGAGCGCGGTCCTCAGCATCTTGGCGAGCTCGGACTTGCGGTAGGGCTTGGCCAGCAGCAGCACGCCGGAATCGAGCCGGCCGTGATGGACGATGGCGTTCTCGGTGTAGCCCGAGGTGAACAGCGTCTTCAGGTCGGGGCGGCGCTTGTGGGCTTCGTCGGCCAGCTGGCGGCCATTCATGTTGCCGGGCATGATGATGTCGGTGAACAGCAGGTCGATGGTCTCGTCGCTGTCGATGATATTGAGCGCCTCGGCGCCGTTGGCGGCCTCGAGCGCGGTATAGCCGAGGCTCTTGACCTGCGTCACGACATACTGCCGCACCAAGGCATCGTCCTCGACGATCAGGATCTTCTCGTTACCGCCGGTGATTGGCGCATTCTGGAGCGATTCGAACTCGGTCTCCTGCACACCGGTCGAGCGCGGCAGGTAGATCTTCACGCTCGTGCCGTGGCCTTCCTCACTGTAGATCTTGATGTGCCCGCCCGATTGCTTGACGAAGCCGAACACCATGCTGAGGCCGAGGCCAGTGCCCTTGCCAACCTCCTTGGTCGTGAAGAAGGGATCGAACACCCGGTCGATCAGCTCGGCAGGAATTCCGGTGCCGGTGTCGCTGACCGCGATCATCACGTAATTGCCGGCAACGACGTCGGGGTTCATGCTGGCATAGCCGTCGTCGAGGAAGATGTTGCGGGTCTCCAGCACCAGGGTGCCGCCCTCGGGCATGGCGTCGCGCGCGTTCAGCGCGAGATTGAGGATCGCGGTGGAGAGCTGGCCCGGGTCGACCAGTGTCGGCCAGGCATCCTCGGTGAGCTGCGGCATGATGGTGATCTGCTCGCCGAGAGTCGGATGCAAGAGCTTGGCGGCTTCGAGCGCCAGTGCGTTGACGTCGATCTCGCGCGGCTGCAGCGGCTGCTTGCGGGCGAAGGCGAGCAGGTGCTTGGTCAGCTGCGCGCCGCGCTCGGCGGCGTCGTCGATCAGCTTGGTGATCGCGGCAAGATCGGGCCGGTCGGCGACCGCGTCGCTGAGAATGCCGATCGTGCCCGTGATCACGGTCAGCACGTTGTTGAAGTCGTGGGCGACGCCGCCGGTCAATTGGCCGATCGAGTCCATTTTCTGGACCTGCCGGAGCTGGGCTTCGGCGGCCTGCTTGTCGGTGAGGTCGCGGCCGATGAAGAAGTGGCGTTTCACCGGCTCGGACCAGGTGCCCATCCAGTTCAGCGTGACCTCGTGACCGTCGTAATGGTAGTAGCGCGCCTCGAAGCTGCGCTTGACCGCGCCGCGACGGGCCGCGCGCATCTCGCTCCGCGTCTTCTCGAGATCGTCGGGATGGATGAACTCGATCGCGCTGTGCCCGACCATGTCCTCGGGGCTGTAGCCGAGAATGTTCTGCACGCTCGGGCTGACCTGGACGAAATTGCCGTAGCCGTCGGTGACCAGGATCAGGTCCTGCGATGTCTCGAAAATCCGCTGGCGTTCCTCGGTCTCGCGGCGCAGCTTCTCTCTAGCCTGCTTTTCTTCCGTGATGTCGTGGGCGATCTTGGAAGCGCCGATGATCTCTCCATCGTCGGTCCGCAGCGGCGAGACGTTCAGGACGACGTCGAGCGGGCGGCCGTCTTTGCGGATTCGGACCGTCTCGTGCTGGGCGATCGATTCATTGCTGGCGATCTGGTTGAGGGTGCTTCTGATCTCGCCCTTGCGATCCGGCGGCACGATGATGTCGATCGGCTTGCCGACGGCCTCGGCGGCGGAGTAGCCGAATAGGTTTTCGGCGGCCTTGTTCCAGCTGGTGATGATGCCGTCGAGCGACTTGGTGATGATCGCGTCATTGGAGGATTCGACCACGGCGCCGTACAGCGCGAGGCGCTTGCCGAAATAGTCGCGTTGCGAGGCCGATTGCTGGCGCAGCTTTCCGACGAGGCCCACTGTATGCGCCTGGAGGCGGACATTCTCGATCAGAAGCACCGCGAGCACGAAGGTCGCCGCGGCGAGGCCGTAGAGCCGGCCGGCATAGAATCCGAGATCGAAGCGCGCGACGTTGACGATCGCCGACAGGGCGATGTCGAACAGCCAGGCGCACATGACCACCATCAGCCAGATGTCGATCACCGTATGCGGCCTGCGGAACCAGAGCGAGACCAGCGCGGCAAAGCTCAGCGACCACACGAAGGACACGACGCCGATCATGGTCGCCGTGTAGCGGCCCTCGCTCAACAGGACCGGCAACAGATCGTGCTGCGCGGTGACGATCCAGGCGAAGACCGCCATCGCGGCGACGACGCCGAGTCCGCAGGCATAAATCGCGGTGCTTACCGCGCCGCGGATCCGGGGCCCACCGTCTTTCTCCTTCAGCCAGGCATATGCCATCACGCAGAGCGGAAAGCCGGCGTGCCAGATCATGTAGAGCCACACCGTGGTCTGTCGGCCCGCGCCCAGGAGCCCGGTCGGGGTGAACAGCCCTGGGAAGGTGAGGGCATGAACCAGCGCCGCCGCGGCGGTGAAGAGATAGCCGCTGGCGAGCCACAGCAGCGCGCGGGTGCGCAGGATCGCAAATTGCGACAGCAGCAGCACTGCCGTGACGATGTCGCTCACGGCCAGCGCGGATTGATAGCTGGCGACGAAGGCTGGCACCGGCAGGAGCGGGGTACCGGCGAAGGGCACGGCTGCGGCGAACAGGAGCGAGGACACACCGACAATCGTCAATGCTGCAGTGCGGTCGGCCGACGTGGCCGGCAGGGTCGACAGAAATGTGCTTCGGTCGATCGGCGCAGGCACGTCCATTTCGCGCGAGTAGATGGGCTTGAGCATCTCCGCTAGTCTCATTCGCCGGCAGTCCGTTTATCGTAGCGGGTTCTGGGCGCAGGTGGTCACGGAACCGGTTTACGACTCAACCGAGGGTTACAGCTTACCTAATTTCGGTGAGAGCACGGAACAGGGATTGGTAAGGGGCACTTTACTGGGCGGTGTCATAATGCCCTGCCGCTGCGGCCGGTTCCAGGCTTGAAACAGGCGATTTTGATTTCGAGATCGGGAGTTTGCCCATGCCCCGCGTTCTCATCATCGACGACCAGAAGGACGTCCGCGCGATGGTGGCGATCGTGCTTCGGGTCAACCATTTCGAGGTCGTGGAGGCCGAAACCGGCGCGGCGGGGCTGAAGGCCTTTGCGGAAAGCCGCTTTGACGCGGCGATTGTGGACATCTTCCTCGGTGATACCAGCGGCGTCGACGTCATCACCGCCTTGCGCGAACGCGCGCCGGCGCTGCCGGTGATTGCGGTATCCGGGATGACGACACTCGATTTCATGGACCAATCGCCCCACCTCGCCAACGTGGTCGGCCTGCAAAAGCCGTTTCGGCCGAACGATCTGCTGCAGGCCCTGCGGAAGGCCCAGGCCGCGGCCGGCGACGAGATTTCGGCCGCGGTCTGACCGGCAAAAGAACGCCCCGGCAAGCCGGGGCGTGGTCGCGATGGCGGGAGCCTTCGGGCGATCGCTGATCGGGATCCCCGAAGAGCATTCTCGATCAAGAGCCCTTGGCGCCGAGCTCGGCGTAATTGCCCTTGGCGTCCCACTTGTAGACGACATAGTCGATCTGCTTGAGGTCGCCCTTGGCGTCAATTTCGATCGGGCCGAGCACCGTGTCCCACTTGCCGGCCTTGATGGTCTCCATGACCTTCTTGGCGTCGGTGGTGCCGGCCTTCTTGACCGCCTGCGTCCAGACCTGCAGCGCAGCGTAGGTATAGAGCGTATAGCCTTCCGGATCGATGCCCTTGGCCTTGAACGCCTCGACGATCTTCTTCGCGGTCGGCTTGTTGCGCGGGTCGGGACCGAAGGTGAACAGCGTGCCTTCGCCGGCGGGACCGGTGATGGAGGCGTACTCCTTGTCCGCGAGCGCGTCGCCCGACATCAGCACCGTCTTCATGCCCTGATCGCGCATCTGGCGGAGGATGAGGCCGGCTTCCTGATGGTAACCGCCGACATAGACGAGCTCGACATTGTCCTTCTTCAGGCGCGAGACGATCGCGTTGAAGTCCTTGTCGCCCTTGTTGTAGGATTCGTACATCTTCTCGGTGATGCCGGCCTTGTTGAGCGCCTTCTTGGTCTCGTCGGCAAGACCCTTGCCGTAAGTGGTCTTGTCGTTGAGGATCGCGATGTTCTTGCCCTTGTAGTTCTTGGCGATGTACTGCGCGGCGATCAGGCCCTGCTGGTCGTCGCGGCCGCAGACTCGCGCCACGTTCCACAGCTTGCGCTCGGTGAAGAGCGGGTTGGTCGAAGCCGGGGTGATTTGCAGGACGTTGCCGTCCGCATAGGCTTCAGAGGCCGGGATCGAAGACGACGAGCAGAAATGGCCGGCGACGAACGGGATCTTGGCGCCGGCGATCTTTTCCGCGATCGAGCGGGCCTGTTTCGGATCGCAGGCGTCGTCCTCGGCGTTGAGCGCGAGCTTCTTGCCGTTGACGCCACCGGCGGCGTTGATGTCGGCGACGGCCATCTCGGCGCCGTTCTTCATCTGGCGGCCGAAGGCGGACTCGCCGCCGGTCATCGGGCCTGCGACTGCGACGGTGACATCCTGCGCGAATGCCGCGCTCGATAGCGCGAGCGATGCGCCGAATGCCAGACCGATGAGCTTCAGTGATTTCATGAGATACCTCGCGGGTGGTCGCCTGTGGAAGTTGCCGGGCATGCCCGGTTCAAACCGGCGCCATTCTTGAATGAATTCGAGGAGAAGTCACCGGCAAAATACGGGCATACGCCAAGATATCTAGCCGCATTCTCGCGCAGGGCGGGGCCGGTCAGTGCCGGCCGCCTTCCAGATAAGCGGCGCGGATTTCGGGGCGCTGCAGCAATTCAGCGCCGCTGCCGGCCAGCGTGATCAGGCCGTTGACCATGACATAGCCGCGATGGGCCAGCTTGAGGGCGTGGTTGGCGTTCTGCTCGACGATCAGCACGGTCAGGCCGTCCTGCCGGTTCAGCGTGCGGATGGCGTCGAAAATCTGCCGCGCGATCAGCGGGGCGAGCCCCAGCGAGGGTTCATCGAGCAGGAGCAGGCGAGGGCGGCTCATCAAGGCGCGGCCGATCGCCAGCATCTGCTGCTCGCCGCCGGACAAGGTTCCGCCGCGCTGGGCGAAACGTTCCTTCAGGCGGGGAAACAGGGCGAACACGCGCTCGAGTGTGCTCTCCCGTTCCGCCGGCGTGCTCTCGGTGACGTCGGCCCCCATCTGGAGGTTCTCGGCGACGCTCATGCGCGGGAAGATGCGGCGGCCTTCGGGCGACTGCGCGATGCGCAAATGGGCGATCTCGTGGGTCGGGACGGCCGTGATGTCCTTGCCCTCGTACAGGATCTGCCCGGCGCGGGCGCGCGGCTTGCCGAAGATCGTCATCATCAGCGTCGACTTGCCGGCGCCGTTGGCGCCGATCAGCGCCACGATCTCGCCGGAATTGATGTCGACGTCGACGCCCTTCAAAGCCTCGATCTTGCCGTAGGCCGCGCGCAGGCCCCGGATCGCGAGCAGGGGGGATGCCGCCGTCACGATCCGCTCTCCATCACGGCCATGGCCTCTTCCTCGTCGGCGCCGAGATAGGCGGCGATCACCTTGGGATCGTCGCGCACCTCGCGCGGCGTGCCTTGTGCGATCTTCACCCCGTGATCCATCACCACGATGTGGTCGGAGATCTCCATCACCACCGACATGTCATGCTCGATCAGGAGGATCGACGTTCCCAGGTCGTTGCGGATCGAAAGCAGGAGCTCGTTCAACGCGGCGCTCTCTCGCGCGTTGAGGCCGGCAGCCGGTTCGTCGAGGCACAGCAGTGCGGGCTCGGTGCACATCGCGCGCGCGATCTCGAGGCGGCGCTGATCGCCATAGGCGAGATTGCCGGCCGCGTCGTCGGCGCGGTCCAGCAGGTTGACCCGCTTCAGCCAGTCGGAGGCGAGATCAATCGCGCGCTTTTCTGCGTCGCGATAGGCGGGCGCGCCGACAAGGCCGAGCAAGGTGAAGCCCGAGGCGCGCATCAGCATATTGTGCTGCGCCACCATCAGGTTTTCGAGCACGGTCATCCCGGGAAACAGGCGGATGTTCTGGAACGTGCGCGCGACCTTGGCCTGTTTGGCGATACGGAAGTCGTTGAGCCGCTGGAGCGCGATTTCCTTGCCGTCATCGTGGGTGAGGCGGATGGCGCCGCCGGTCGGCTTGTAGAAGCCGGTGATGCAGTTGAACACCGTGGTCTTGCCGGCGCCGTTCGGCCCGATCAGCGCGGTGATCTTCTTCCGCTCCGCGGCGAACGAGAGATCCTGCACGGCGACGATGCCGCCGAAGCGCATGGTTAGCCGGTCGACGCTGAGGATCTTGTCGCCGCTCATCCGTGTCCTTCCTTGACGAGGTCGGAGGAGATGGCCTGCGCCTTCTTCAGATAAACGGTCGGCGCGCGATGGCCGACCAGGCCGCGTGGCCGCCAGATCATGATCAGCACCATGGCCCAGCCGAACACCAGCATACGATAGGTCTCGAGGCCGCGGAACAGCTCGAAGCCGCCGATCATCGCCAGCGCGGCGAGCGCGACGCCCAGCTGCGAGCCCATGCCGCCGAGCACGACGATGGCGAGCACCAGCGCCGATTCCTGGAAGGTAAAGGATTCCGGGCTGATGAAACCCTGGCGGGTGGCGAAGAACGCACCGGCGAAGCCGCCGAACATGGCGCCGGTCGCAAATGCCGTGAGCTTGGTCGTCGTGGTGTTGATGCCGAGCGCGCGGCAGGCGACCTCGTCCTCGCGCAAGGCTTCCCAGGCACGCCCGATCGGCAGCCGGCGCAGGCGGATCGTCGCCCAATTGGTGAGCAGCGCCAGCGCCAGGATCAGATAGAACAGGAAGACGATACGGTGGGTCGCCGAGTACTCGATGCCGAGCTTGTTGGCCAGCCCATCGTCAGTGTTGCTCAGCGGAATGCCGAACAGGGTCGGACGCGGAATACCGGACACGCCGTTCGGTCCCCCGGTCAGATCCTGCCAGTTGATCAGGACGAGGCGGATGATCTCGCCGAAGGCGAGCGTCACGATGGCGAGGTAGTCGCCGCGCAGGCGCAGCACGGGGAAGCCGAGCAGCACGCCCCAGAACGCGGCGAGGATGCCGGCGAGCGGCAGGCAAATCCAGAACGACCAGCCGAAATTGGTGGCGAGCAGCGCGTAGGAATAGGCGCCGACGGCATAGAACGCGACGTAGCCGAGATCGAGCAGGCCGGCGAGCCCGACCACGACGTTGAGGCCCCAGCCGAGCATCACATAAGTGAGCACGAGAATGGCGAGGTCGAGGATGTAGCGCTGGTTATAGAAGATCACGGGCACCAGCAGCGTGAAGATCAGCAGCGCGGGCGCAAGGTAGCGGCCGACCAGCGACACGCCCTTCTGCAACGCTGGCGGCACCAGCTGCTCGGTGCCGGCCGGGCCGATCCATTGCCTGAGCAGCTCGATCACGATCGAGCCGCCGAACACCGCGGCGACGAGGGAAGCGAGCTCGCCGAATCGCGTCCAATAGGTGAGCTGGCCGTCGGAGCCCGCCTCGGTGCGGACGCCCACCATCAGCGAGAACAGCACCAGCGCGATCACTGCGTTGATGAAGGCGGTCTTGAGGAGAGCGGGGATGCCCGTTGCAGGTTTGGTCGTGTGGGTGGAGGGAGCTGTCACGCGCGTCAGACTTTTTCGACTTCGGGACGGCCGAGCAGGCCGGTCGGCATGAAGATCAGCACGACGATCAGGATCGAGAACGCCGCAACGTCCTTGTACTCGACCGAGAAATAGGCCGACCAGAACGTCTCGATCAGGCCGATCGCAAGGCCGCCGAGCATGGCGCCGGGCAGCGAGCCGATGCCGCCGAGCACCGCGGCGGTGAAGGCCTTGATCCCGGCGACGAAGCCCATGAAGAAGTCGACCAGGCCGTAATAGAGCAGGTACATCAGACCCGCAACGGCGGCGAGCGCCGCGCCGATCACGAAGGTCATGGAGATGGTGCGGTCGACGTTGACGCCGAGCAGCGCTGCCATGGTCTGATCCTGCTCGCAGGCGCGCATGTCGCGCCCGAGCCGGGTGTTCGACACCAGCCAGGTGAAGATCGCCAGCAGCACGATGGTGGTGATGACGACGATGATCTGGATGTTGGAAAGCTGGATGACGAAGCCGTCCGCGCTTTCATGCAGCGTATAGCCGCCGGTGATGACCGGCGGGATCGGCTTGACCCGGGCGCCTTGCGCCACTTGCGAATAATTCGTCAGCACGAAAGACATGCCGATGGCCGACAGCATCGGGGCCAGGCGGAAGGAATGGCGCAGCGGCCGGTAGGCGATGCGCTCGATGGTCCAGCCATAGAGCGCGGTGATCGCCATCGAGACCAGCAGCACCACGAGCAGGATCAGGGGAATGGCCGTGAGGCCGAGCGAGATCAGGATCAGGAAGGTGATGAGGGCGATGAAGCCGCCGATCATGAAGACGTCGCCATGGGCGAAGTTGATCATGCCGACGATGCCGTAGACCATCGTGTAGCCGATCGCGATCAGGCCGTAGATCGAGCCGAGCACGAGGCCGTTGATGAGCTGCTGGGCGAAATAATCCATAAGCTGCCGTACCCAAACTTGACGCGGCTCAAAGGGAGCTCTTGCAGAGAGTTCTTGGGCCCCGGCAGCCCTTGAGCGTTTGGGTTTTGTAACAGGAGGGAACTGGCGGCTGCAACTGGCCCGGTCTCCACCTTAAGGCTTGTACAGAGATCATTTCGGCGCCGGGTTCCCTGAGGTCCTGCGAGGAACCCGGTTCCCGAGGCAACCAAAGTGGATGCCGGCCGTTGTCTCCCCTCTGACGTCCAACAAGGGAGTTTCCCCGAATGACGAAGCAGCAGAACCAGAATCCGGGTCAGCAGAATCAGAATCCCGGCCAGCGCAATCCGCAGCAGGGTGGTGGCCAGAAACCCGGACAGCAGCAGCAGGACCCGCGCCAGGGCGATCGCCCGGGCCAGCAGCAGGGCGGCCAGCGCGACCAGGAATAGCGAGTTTGGGAGCCCAGGAGTGAGGAGAGGCCCCGCCGGAAGGCGGGGCCTTTTTTCTTGGGGCAATCGTTTGCCCGTCATTCCGGGATGGTGCGTCAGCAGCAGGCCCGGAATCTCGAGATTCTCAGATGCGCAATTGCGCACCATAGTTCGGCTCCTGCGAGCCGCCCCGAAATGACGAAAGCGGGCGGGCAGTTAAGGTAAACAAAGGGTTTAAATTGCCGCCACAGTCTGATGCGAGTTAGCTCCGGCATGGCCGCCGCCTTCCATCGAAGGCTCGGCAAATCAGGCGGGAAGCGGCATGTTCAGGAATTGGCGGATCGGCTCGGTCAACGGCGCGCTGCTGGCGGCCTATTTCATTCCCGTCTGGAGCCTCATAGCCTTCAGCATCATCGTCGCGCCCGTGCGCGGCCTCTACGAGCGGCCGAGCGTCGCGGTGGCGCTGTACCTGAGCGACCATCTGCAGATGGCGGGCATGGACACGGTGCGTGCCGCCTGGCTGCTGGCGCTCGGAAGGCTGACCGTGGTGGCGTTCTTTGCGATCTACCTCGTGCTGCTCTGCATTCCCCGCACCCGCAAGGGCGGCGGAAGCGACGAGGCGCTCGGTATTGCGCTCGCGATCGGCAGCCTGATCTCCTTTGCCAGCATGGTGATGGCCTCGAAGGTCGGCGAGATGGCCGCGCTTCGGCTCCACGCCACCGAGCTCCTGATGCTGCTCGGTGCCGCCGTCGTGCTCGTGATCGAGAAGCCGGAGGCAGCGTCGAAGGCGGCCGAGGTCGCCGCGCCGCCAAATCTTCGGCCTCTAGGTCTTGAGCAGGCCGAGCTCCTGCACAATCGCTGAGGCTTCCTTGACGGCGTGGTTCGCCGCCGGCACGCCGCAATAGATCGCCTGCTGCAGCAGGATCTCCTTGATGTCGTCGGGCGTGAAGCCGCCCTCGGCCAGTGCCGCACGCACGTGCAGGCGGAATTCGTCCCATTGCCCCAGCGCGACCATGGTGCCGATCACCAGCACCCGCCGCGTGCGCTCGTCGAAATGCGGCCGCGTCCAGATCTCGCCCCAGGCGTAGCGGGTGATCAGGTCCTGGAAGTCGGTGTTGAAGGCATTGCGGTTCGCGATCGACTTGTCGACCCAGGCATTGCCCAGCACCTTGCGGCGCACATTCATGCCGGCATCGCGGCGCTTCTGGTCGTCCATTCCATCCTCCTCTTTCGTCATTGCGAGCGCAGCGAAGCAATCCAGACATGTGTCCGCGGAGACGGACTGGATGCTTCGTCGCTACGCTCCGCGCAATGACGGTTGTTGCTAGCGCTGCGTCAGGAACCCCACCACCGCATCCGTGAACGCATGCGGCTGCTCGACGTTCGAAATGTGCGCGGCGTCGATGATCGTCATGCTGGCGCCGGGAATGCTGGAGCGGATCAATTCGGCCGCCGAGATCGGCGTCGCCACGTCGTGGCGGCCGGCGATCACCAGCGTCGGGCTCTTGATTTTCGGCAGCAGCGCGCGCTGGTCGAGCGTCGACAGCGCCTCGCAACAGGCGAGATAGCCCTCGACAGGCGAGGCGAGCAGCATCGACTTCATCTTCGCGGTGATCGCAGGCTCGCGCTCGCGGAAATCCTGCGTCAGCCAGCCCGCGATCACGGCATCGGCGACGGCGGCGATGCCGCCCTCCTTCACCGCCTTGATGCGGTTGTGCCAGTTTGTTGGATCGGGATAGTAGCAGGACGTGTTGGCGAGGATCAGCTTGCCGAACCGTTCGGGCGCATTGGCGCCGAGCCATTGCCCGACCATGCCGCCCATCGACAGGCCGCACCAATGCACCTTCTCGATGTTGAGATCGTCGAGGATCGCGAGCACGTCGCGGCCGAACCGCTCCATCGTGTAGGGGCCAGGCGGGACGTTCGACTTGCCGTGGCCGCGGCGATCGTAGCGGATGACGCGGAACACCTGCGTCAGCGCCTTCATCTGCGGCTCCCACATCTGCAGCGTGCAGCCGAGCGAGTTCGACAGCATCAAGGTCGGCCCGCCGTCGCGGCCCTCGACGGAGACGTTGAGCAGGCATCCGTCGGCATCGATCATGGGCATGCGGCGTCTCCGTTCTTAATCTTGATCGAGGTTGTCGAGCAGCCGGTCGATCAGCGCCTGTGACGCCCCTTGATAGGCCATCGGCTCGAACAATGCCGCAATTTTTTCCGGCGAAAGGTGCGCGATGACTTGCGAATCGGCCGACAGCACCTCGCGCAGATGCTTCTTCTCGGCGACGGCACGCTTGCTCGCGGCCTCGACGAGATGATGCGCGTTGCTCTTGCCGATGGCTTCGGCGAGCGCGAAGGTGACGGCCTCGGCCATGATCAAGCCATGCGTCGCATCGAGATTGCTGCGCATGCGCGCCGCATCGACCTCGAGACCCTCGGCGATGTCGACGACGGCCGCCAACGCGCCTGATGTGACCAGCATCAATTGCGGCAGCGTCGGCCATTCCGCGTGCCAGGGACCGGCACTGCGTTCGTGGTCCTGCACCTGGGCGGCGAAGATCGTCGCGGCGAGCTGCGGGGCCATGGTGGCAGCGCCCAGCGCGCTCGCGGCGGCGACCGGGTTGCGCTTGTGCGGCATGGTCGAGGAGCCGCCGCGGCCTTCGCCGGCGGGCTCGAACGCTTCGGCGACGTCGGTCTGCATCAGCAGCGAGACGTCGCGCGCGATCTTGCCGCAGCTGCCGGCGAGAATGGCAAAGCAGGATGCGGCCTCGGCGATGCGGTCGCGATGGGTATGCCAGGGCGCCTCGGGCAGCGGCAGGTCGAGCTCCTGCGCCAGCCGTTCGGCCACCGCGAGCCCGTTATCGCCGAGCGCAGCGAGCGTGCCGGCGGCGCCGCCGAATTGCAGCGCGAGGCCCTCGCGGGAGAGCCGCCGCAGGCGGCAGCGGGCGCGGGCAAGGCTCGAGGCGTATTCGGCGGCCTTCAGCCCGAACGGCATCGGCAGCGCATGCTGGAGCCAGGTCCGCGCCACCATCGCGGTGTTGCGATGGCTGCGCGCCATCGCGGCAAAGCCCTTGATGGCACGGCTGAGGTCGGCATCCAGCGCCGCGATGCCGGCGCGCAGCATCAGCATGGTCGCGGTGTCGATGACGTCCTGGCTGGTCGCGCCCCAATGCACGTAGCGCGCGGCCTCCGCGTCATTCTTGCCAACATTGGCGGTTAGCATCTTGACCAGGGGAATCGCGAGATTGCCCGATCGCGTCGCGGCCTCGGCCAGTGCGGCCATGTCGAAGCCATCGGCCTTGCACGCCGCCTCGATCGGTCCGACGGCGGATGCGGGAATCACCGCACTGGCCGCCTCGGCCCGTGCCAAGGCTGCCTCGAAATCGAGCATGTTCTGCAAGGTCGACCGATCGTCGCAGACCACGCGCATGGCGGCGCTCGACAGCATCGGTGCGAGCAGGGGGGAGAGGGATGTGCTCATGTTGCGCGCGACCTAATCATCATGGCCCGGCCGTGCCAATCCCCCACCGCCCGCACACGTCATTTTGCAGTTGCGAATATGCATTGCACGTGACCGGGCGCCGGCCTTTTCTTTGCCGCGCCGCTGCGTTACTTGATCAGCACTATAGTTACGCGATCCGGGAGGCACCCTCATGGCCATGACGATGAACGGCGAAGTCCAGCTTGCAGCGCCGCGCGAGGCCGTGTGGGCCAAGCTCAACGATCCCGAGGTGCTGAAGGCCTGCATCCCCGGCTGCGAGGAGCTGGAGAAGACCGACGACGGCGGCTTCCGCGCGACGGCGAAGATGAAGGTCGGCCCGGTGTCGGCGCGCTTCAAGGGCAAGGTCACGCTGTCCGATCTCGATCCGCCGAACGGCTACAAGATCTCCGGTGAGGGCGAGGGCGGGGTGGCCGGATTCGCCAAGGGCGGCGCGGCCGTCAAGCTCGCCGAGAAGGACGGCGGCACGCTGCTCTCCTACGACGTCGAGGCGCAGATCGGCGGCAAGTTGGCGCAGCTCGGCCAGCGCCTCATCAACGGCGCCGCCAAGAAGCTTGCCGATGAGTTTTTCGCGAACTTCGCCAAGGCCGTACAGGGCTGAAGGTCCAATACCTTTAGGGTAGCGCCTTCGGCATGGCGCCTTGCGCCCGGGGCGATGTTGCCCCGGGGCATAATGGCCCATATGATGGGTTGGAATAATTATAAGAACCGCTTCGACGGGACCCGTCGGGGTGCTGACAGAGAGTGCTTATGGCAAAAATCTCCCTCATCGTGAACGGCAATCCAGTCACCGCCAATGTCGATCCCCGCACGCTCCTGGTGCAATTCCTGCGCGAGAATCTGCGGCTGACCGGCACCCATGTCGGCTGCGACACCTCGCAGTGCGGCGCCTGCGTCGTGCATCTCGACGGCAAGGCCGTGAAGTCCTGCACAACGCTTGCGGTGATGGCCGATGGCCACGAGGTCAAGACGATCGAGGGGCTGGCTGCGGACGGCGCGCCGCTGCATCCGATGCAGGAGGCCTTCCGCGAGCACCATGGCCTGCAGTGCGGCTTCTGCACGCCCGGCATGATCATGACCGCGATCGACATCGTGCACCGCAAGGGCCACGAGCTCGACGACCACACCATTCGCGAGGAGCTCGAAGGCAATCTCTGCCGCTGCACGGGCTACCAGAACATCGTCGCCTCGATCTCCGCCGGCGCGAAGGCGATGGCCAAATCCGACCTCGCGTAACGCGCCTCCCGCGATCAGGACATACAGATGTACGAATTCAAATATCATCGCCCTGGGACCGTTCGCCAGGCGGCCAACCTCCTGGTGAAGAACGAGGACGCCAAGGTGATCGCCGGCGGCCACACGCTGATTCCCGTCATGAAGCAGCGCCTCGCCAGTCCCCCGCATCTGGTCGACCTCTCCCACATCGAGGGGCTCAATGCGATCGAGATGAAGGGCCGCTCGCTCGTGATCGGCGCCACCGCCAAGCATGCCGAGGTCGCGACCTCCGCCATCGTCGGTGAAGCCATTCCGGCGCTGGCGAACCTTGCCGGCGGCATTGGCGATCCCGCCGTGCGTCACAAGGGCACGATCGGCGGCTCGCTCGCCAACAACGATCCGACTGCCGATTATCCGGCCGCGGTGCTCGCGCTCGGGGCCACCATCGTCACCAACAAGCGCCGCCTCAAGGCGGAAGAGTTCTTCCAGGGCCTGTTCACGACCGCGCTCGAAGCGGATGAGATCATCACCAAGGTGATGTTCCCGCTGCCGAAGAAGGCCGCCTATGTCAAGTTCCGCAACCAGGCCTCGCGCTATGCGCTTGTCGGGGTGTTCGTGGCGCGGCGTCCTTCGGACGTGCGCGTTGCCGTCACCGGTGCGGGCTCCGAAGGCGTGTTCCGCGTCACCGCATTCGAGGAAGCCTTGAAGAAGCGCTTCGCCTCGAAGGCGCTGGAGGGCATCGCGGTACCGGCCGAAGGCCTCAACAGCGACATCCACGGCAGCGCCGAATACCGCGCGCATCTCATCGGCGTGCTGACGCGGCGCGCCGTCGATGCCGCCAATGCCAAGGAATGAGCTGACCTCATTCCTCGGTCCAGACCTGTCCCCGGTGAGGGCGTAGCGAGACTGGCTTTTTCATGACTTCAGCGGCTACTTCTTCCGGTGCTTTGCCGGCATCGGTCGATGCGATGCTCGAACTCCTGACGTCGCGCGGCTATCTCGCTGAGCGCTCGCTGGCGACGGTGACGTATCTGTCGCTGCGTATGGGCCGACCGCTGTTCCTGGAAGGTGAGGCCGGTGTCGGCAAGACCGAGATCGCTAAGGTGCTCTCGGCGGCGCTGGGGCGGAAGCTGATCCGCCTGCAGTGCTATGAAGGCCTCGACGTTTCCTCCGCGGTGTATGAGTGGAACAGCGCGTCGCAGATGATCGCGATCCGGATGGCGGAAGCCGCGGGCGACACTGATCGCGATCAGCTTTCGAGCGATATCTTCGCCGACCGCTACATGATCAAGCGGCCGCTGCTCCAGGCGCTGGAGCCTGATGTCGCCGGTCCGCCGGTGCTGCTGATCGACGAGCTCGACCGTGCCGACGAGGCGTTCGAAGCCTACCTGCTCGAGATCCTCAGTGACTTCCAGGTGACCATCCCCGAATTCGGCACCGTGAAGGCGCCGCACCCGCCGATCGTCATCATCACCTCCAACCGCACCCGCGAGATACACGACGCGCTGAAACGGCGCTGCCTCTATCACTGGGTCGATTATCCGGCCGCCGAGCGCGAGCTTGCGATCGTCAAGACGCGCGTGCCCGGCATCTCCGCCAAGCTGTCGCAGCAGGTCGTCCGCTTCGTGCAGGCGCTGCGCAACCAGGACTTCTACAAGTCGCCGGGCGTTGCCGAGACCATCGACTGGGCCACGGCGCTGTCGGAGCTCGATGCCCGCTCGCTGACCCCGCAAGTGGTCGGCGACACGCTGGGCGCGCTGCTCAAGTACCAGGACGACATCACCCGGATGCAGGGCGACACGCTGCAGAAGGTGCTGAAGGACGCGACGAGCGAGAATTGATCTTCACGTCATTCCGGGGCGCGCGTTAGCGCGAACCCGGAATCCATCGGGCCGCAGAGTTGGTGGATGAATGGATTTCGGGCTCGATGCTGCGCATCGCCCCGGAATGACGACCGAGGGTGCTGAACCAATGGCCATCAACCACCTTGCCCCCGAAAAGACCGAGCAGTTCGCCGACAACATCGTCGGCTTCGCCCGCGCGCTGCGTGCGGCCGGCCTGCCGGTCGGGCCGGGCGCTGTCATCGATGCCATGAGCGCGCTGCAGGTGATCGACATCGGCAGCCGATCCGACGTCTTCACCACGCTGGAGGCGATCTTCGTCAAGCGCCATGAGCATGCGCTGATCTTCAAGCAGGCTTTCAACCTGTTCTTCCGCGCCTCGGAAGAATGGAAGCACATGCTGGATTCGGTGCCGCTGCCGGACGAGGCCAAGAAGAAGCCCCAGGCCGGCGCCCGCCGCGTCCAGGAGGCGATGGCGCAGCCTCGCATGACCGAGACGCCGCAGCACCAGGAGCAGGATCTGCGCCTGTCGGTCTCCGACAAGGAGATCCTGCAGAAGAAGGATTTTGCGCAGATGAGCGCGGCGGAGATCGCCGAGGCGCTCCGTGCCATCGAGCGGATGAGGTTGCCGCAGGCCGAGCTCTTGACGCGCCGGCGCCGGCCCGATGCGCGCGGCCTGCGCCTCGACCTCCGCCGCACGCTGCGCGCCTCCTTGCGCACCGGCGGCGACATCATCGACATCCATCGCCTCGGGCGCATCGAGAAGCCGGCGCCGATCGTGGCGCTGCTCGACATCTCGGGCTCGATGAGCGAATACACCCGTCTGTTCCTGCACTTCCTGCATGCGATCACGGATGCTCGAAAGCGCGTTTCGGTGTTCCTGTTCGGCACCCGCTTGACGAATGTCACCCGTGCGCTGCGCCAGCGCGATCCCGACGAGGCGCTGGCGAGCTGCTCGGCCTCGGTCGAGGATTGGGCCGGCGGCACCCGCATCTCGGCCTCGCTGCACAACTTCAACAAATTGTGGGCGCGCCGGGTGCTGAGCCAGGGCGCCATCGTGCTCCTGATCTCCGACGGGCTGGAGCGGGAGGCCGATTCCAAGCTCGCCTTCGAGATGGACCGGCTGCACCGGTCCTGCCGGCGGCTGATCTGGCTGAACCCGCTGCTGCGGTTTGGCGGCTTCGAGGCCAAGGCGCAGGGCATCAAAATGATGCTCCCCCACGTTGACGAATTCCGCCCGGTACATAATTTGAGTTCGATCCAGGAGCTGATCACGACGCTCTCCCAGCCGCTGCCGCCGCATCACCGCAGCCTGATCCGCTCCGCAGCTTGAGAGGCCAGCCATGCTCGATCGCGACGAGGACATCCTGAAGGCGGCGGAGGACTGGCAGAAGGCCGGCCGTGGCGTCGCACTGGCGACAGTGGTGGAAACCTGGGGCTCGGCGCCGCGCCCGGCGGGCTCGAGCCTCGTTATCAACGACGAAGGCACGTTCTTGGGGTCCGTCTCCGGCGGCTGCGTCGAGGGCGCGGTGGTTACGGAGGCCATGGATGTGATCCAGAGCGGCAAGCCGAAGATGCTGGAGTTCGGCGTCGCCGACGAGACCGCCTGGAACGTTGGGCTGTCCTGCGGCGGCACCATCCGCGTCTTCGTCGAGAAGGTCGGTTAGCCGTGAAGCTCGACATCCTGCACGAACTCAATGCCGAACGCGCCGCGCGCCGGCCGGTCATCCTGGTGACGGACACCGAGAGCGGCGAGCAGCGGCTGGTGAAGGCGAAGGATTTCGCCGGGGATCCGCTGCGCGCCGAGCTGGAGAAGCAGCTTCGCATGGGCAAGAGCACCAGTGTCGAGGCCGGCGGCAAGAAGCTGTTTCTCAACGTCTACGCCCCGACGGCAAAGCTCGTCATCATCGGCGCGGTCCATATCAGCCAGGCGCTCGCGCCGCTGGCGCGCTCGCTCGGCTATGACGTCACCGTGGTCGATCCGCGCACGGCCTTTGCGAGCCCCGAGCGCTTTCCCGACATTCCGTTGATCGCCGAATGGCCTGATACTGCGCTGCCGCCGCTTAATGTCGATGCCTACACCGCGTTCGTGGCGGTGACGCACGATCCCAAGATCGACGACCCCGCGCTGCTGCACGCCTTCGAGCGCAACTGCTTCTATATCGGCGCGCTCGGCTCGCGAAAGACGCATGCCAAGCGTGGCGACCGGTTGCGGGCGCAAGGCGCCAAGGAAAGCGACATCGCGCGCATCCACGCGCCCATTGGGCTAGCGATCGGCGCGGTCTCGCCGTCCGAGATCGCGGTGGCGATCATGGCCGAGATCACGGCCGTGCTTCGGCTGCCTCCCAAGGAAAAAGAAGAAGCGGCATGAAGTTCGGCCCGGCGAGACCCAGGGATGCGATTGGCGGGGTGACCGTCCACACCCTGCGCCAGGGATCGCTGGTGCTGAAGAAGGGCACGACGATCGGACCTGCCGAGGTCGAGGCGCTGGAGCGCGCCGGCATCAAGGACATCGTCGTGGTGCGCATGGAGGCGGGCGACGTCTCCGAGGACGTTGCCGCCGCCAGCATCGCGCTCGCCATCGGCGGCGAGGGCATCCATGTCGAGCGCGCTTTCACCGGCCGTGCCAATCTGTTCGCCGCGCGAGCGGGCGTGCTGGTGATCGATCGCGCCGCGGTCGACCGCATCAACAACATCGACGAAGCCATCACCTTTGCCACGCTCGCCGCCTACAAGCCGGTAGTCGAGGGCGAGATGGTCGGAACCGTCAAGATCATCCCGTTCGGCGTCGAGGCGAGTTTGCGCGATGCCGCGGTGAAGGCGGCGGGCAAGGACGTGCTGAAGGTCGCGCCTTACGTGATCAAGCGCGTCGGCGTGGTCTCGACGCTGCTGCCGGGCCTGTCCACCAAGGTGATCGACAAGACGCTGCGCGTCACTGCCGAACGGCTGGCGCCAGCCGGCGCCAGCATCATCGCCGAGCGCCGGGTCCCGCACGAGGAGCAGGCGCTGTCGGCCGCGATCAAGGAATTGCTCGGCCTCGGCGCCGAGCTCGTGATCGTGTTCGGTGCATCCGCGATCGCTGACCGCCGCGACGTGATTCCGGCGGCCGTCACCGGAATCGGCGGCGAGATCGAGCATTTCGGCATGCCGGTCGACCCCGGAAATCTCCTGCTGATCGCCCGCGCCGGCGAGGTGCCGGTGCTGGGCGCGCCGGGCTGCGCGCGCTCGCCGGTCGAGAACGGTTTTGACTGGGTCTTAATGCGGCTTCTCGCCGGCATCAAGGTGACCCGCTCCGAGCTGATGGGCATGGGCGTCGGCGGCCTCTTGATGGAGATCGTGACGCGGCCGCAGCCGCGCGCCAAGCCGGAGACCGAGGGCAACCGCCAGGTCGCGGCCATCGTGCTCGCGGCGGGACGCTCGACCCGGATGGGCGGGCCGAACAAGCTGCTCGCCGAGCTCGACGGCAAGAAGCTGGTGCGCCTCGCGACCGAGCAGGCGCTGGCCTCTAGGGCATCCGAGGTGATCGTCGTCACCGGCCATCAGGCCGAGCTCGTCGAGCAGGCGCTACAAGGCCTGAAGGTGACATTCGTCCGCAATCCGGACTTCGCCGGCGGCATCGCCAGTTCGGTGAAGGCCGGCATCGTCGCCGTTCCCGAGACCTGCGATGGCGCCGTCGTGTGTCTCGGCGACATGCCGCTGATCGACGCCGGCCTGATCGACAGGCTGATCGACAGTTTCGCGCCCGACCGCGGCAATCTCATCGTCGTTCCCGTCAGCGAGGGCCGCCGCGGCAACCCCGTGCTGTGGTCGCGCCGCTTCTTCAAGGAGCTGATGACGCTCGACGGCGACGTCGGCGCGCGGCATCTGATCGCCAAGCACACTGAAGCCGTCGCCGAGGTGCCCGTCGACGGCGAGAGCGCCTTCCTCGACATCGACACGCCGCAGGCGCTGGAGGCGGCACGGCGGGGCTGAAGATGCGTAGGGCGGATTAGCCGAAGGCGTAATCCGCCGCTGTGTTTCTCCGCGGAAACAAAAGAGGCGGATTACGCTTCGCTAATCCGCCCTACGGGACTACGGCATCCTCCAAGCCTGCCGATTTCAACCACCCGTTCACCATCTGGAAACGACCGCCGCTTAGAGTTGCCGCCACCTGCCTTGGGGGGAGGGGTTTTTCCATGGCTTCGAACGTCGTCGCGCGCCGTTGCGCGATGTTTTTCCTTGCGCTGTCCGTTTTTGCATCCGGCGCGCGCCATATGACAGAAGCCCAGGCCGCCGGCGCTTTCGCGGTCGGCAAGTGCGGCGCTTATGGCCAGGCCTATGATTATGGCCACGAGGACGAGGCCCGCGCCGCCGCGCAGAAGCAGTGCAAGGGCGATTGCACCACCATGACGATGAAGCGCGCCTGCGCTGCGATGTCGGTCGATATGACCAATCCCTGCGGCGCCTACGGCTATGCCGTCAAGCCGAATATTTCCGCCTCGCTCAACGCCGCTACGCGCGAATGCTACAAATACGGCGGCAAGGAATGCGTGATCCGCGCCTGGGCCTGTGACGCCAAGGGGTGATTTTCTCTTGCTGTCGTGATCGGGCGTTGCGTAGCATCGCCAGGGAATGACAGTGGAAGGCATACATGCAGTTCGACACCAAGATCGCGGTCGTGATCCGTACCGATCTTCAGGCCTGGCAGAAGCTGAACGTAGCCTCCTTCCTCACCAGCGGCATCGCCGCGGCCTTTCCGGAATGCATCGGCGAAGCCTATGAGGACGCCTCGGGCACGAAGTATCATGCACTGATCGGCCAACCGATCCTGATCTATGGCGCCGACGGTCCGGCGCTGTCGCGCGCGCTGGACCGCGCGCTCGCCCGCAACGTCAAGGCGGCGGTCTATACCGAAGACATGTTCAAGACGACACATGATGCCGCCAACCGCGAGGCGGTGAGGGCGGTTGCGCGTAGCGACCTCAATCTCGTCGGCATTGCGATGCGCGCCGAGCGGAAGGTGATCGACAAGATCGTCGACGGTCTCAAGTTCCATAGCTGACAGATCGAGAGCATCGCGCGGCGTCATCGGGGTGTCATGATGGACCCGCCCTTGCGCAAACATTGTGCTTTTTGACTCTCGTCAAGGGTGCGCCGGGCGGCGTCGCTATTCTGCTTCACAAAGCACAAGGAGCAGACCGATGCCGACCATGAAAGCCGCAATCGTCAAGCAATTCGGCAAACCGCTGGTGATCGAGGACGTGCCGGTGCCGCAGCCCGGTCCGGGCGAGGTTCTGGTCAAGGTCAAGGCCTGCGGCGTCTGTCACACCGATCTGCACGCCACCTCCGGCGACTGGCCGGTGAAGCCGGTGCCGCCCTTCATCCCCGGCCATGAAGCCGCCGGCATCGTCGCCGCGCTCGGGCCCGGCGTGAAGAATCTGAAAGTCGGCGATGCCGTCGGCGTCGCCTGGCTGCACGACGCCTGCATGTCGTGCGAATATTGCGAGACCGGCTGGGAGACGCTGTGCGAGCACCAGCACAACACCGGCTACAGCGTCAACGGCGGCTTTGCCGAATATGTCATCGCTTCGGCCGCGTTCGCCGCCAAGCTGCCGGCGACGATCGATTTCGCGGCCATCGCGCCGATCCTCTGCGCTGGGGTCACCACCTACAAGGGATTGAAGGAAACCGAGGCCAAGCCCGGCGAGTGGGTCGTGATCTCCGGAATCGGCGGGCTCGGCCATGTCGCGATCCAATACGCCAAGGCGATGGGGCTGAAGGTCGCCGCGGTTGATATCGCCGAGGACAAGTTGGAGCTGGCGCGTGAAACCGGTGCCGATCTCGCGGTCAACGCGCTGGCGGATGGTGCAGTGGAGAAGGTGCTGACGGCGAGTGGGGGAGGCGCGCATGGCGTGCTGGTGACGGCGGTGTCGACTGCTGCATTCGCTCAGGCGCTCAAGATGGTGCGTCGCAAGGGCACTGTCAGCCTCGTCGGCCTGCCGCCGGGCGAATTCCCGACACCGATCTTCGACGTCGCGCTCAAGCGCATCACCGTGCGCGGCTCCATCGTCGGCACGAGGCGTGACCTCGACGAAGCCATCGCGTTCGCCGCCGACGGCAAGGTCAAGGCCGAGGTGACCAAGGTGCCGCTCGCAGCGATCAACGACGTCTTCGACCGGATGAGGGCCGGCAAGATCGACGGTCGCATGGTGCTGGATTTTGGCTAAAGCGTTTTCGAGCGAAGTGGACACCGGTTCGCGTTAAGAAAACGCGTCAAAACAAGAATCTGGCGCTTTACCCTGGCGGCATGCCGTCGAACTTCACCAGGCCAGGGTCGAGAGGATCCCACTCATGACCGCGCGCGGCGAAGGTCACCGCCTGCGGCCTGTAGCGGGCGGGCTCGTCGAGGCTTGCCGCCCGGATCGTGAACACGTCAGGCTGCGCCGCGAAGGTCATGTAGACAGCTACGCCGCATTGTGTGCAGAAGCCGCGGGTCTTCACCTTGCCGTTGTCGGCGACCATGTCCCAGTGCCTGGCATCGCCCGTCAGCGTGACGCCGGCGCGCGCGAAGGTCGCGTACGAGCCATGGCCGCTGCCGCTTTCCCGCTGGCAGTCGCGGCATTGGCAGTGATTGCTGAAGAGGGGCTCCCCTTCAATCGAATAGCGGATCGCGCCGCAGGCGCAGCCGCCGGTATAGGGCTTCTCCACCGCAATATCTCCCACTCAACCTTCGCCGCTGATCTCGTCGAGCTTGCGAACGACCTTCTTCCAGCCGCCGCTCATCACCGTGTAGGCCGACTCGTTCCTGGGCAGGACGAAGCCCGCATGCACGAGGCGGATCCGCGTGCCGGCTTCGACCGGGGTGAGGGACCAGGTCACGACGGTGTCGAGCGGGGCGCCATAGCCGGTGTTGCGCTCGTCGCCGCCTTTCCAGGCGTAGACGAGGCGGCTGAAAGCCACGACCTCCAGAACCCGGCAATGGATCACGCCGTCCCAGTTGCCCCCCGGGGTGGTCTGGAAGGTGAAGGCCTTGCCTTCGACGGCTTCGAAGCCGGTCGGCTGCATCAGCCAGCGCCCGATCAGCTGTCCGCTGGTCAGCGCCTTCCAGATCGTCTGGGCTGTGTGAGGGAAGACCTCGTCGATGACGATGTCTCTTGTGTCGGCTTTCAACGCGGCAGCACTCACGGGTCGATCTCCTTCAAGAGGTCACGCAGGTTCCGGAAACGCTCGCGCCAGAAGACGCCGTAATGGTCCATCCAGGTGACCAGCGGCTCGAGTCCCTGCGGCGCGGCGCGGTAATAGACGTTGCGGCCCTCGGCGCGCTCGGCGACGAGGCCCGCTTGCTTCAACGATTTCAGGTGTTGCGAGACGGCTCCTTGCGTGACGCCGCTGCCGCGCGTCAGCTCGGCGACGCTGATCTCTTTGCTCTCGAACACACGCTCGAACACGGCGCGGCGGGTCGGATCGGCAAGGGCGCGCATCACGGTGGTGACGGGGTTTGGGGTGGCTTCGATCATGTCATCAAATTAGCGGATACTAATGCATTAGTCAACACTAATTCGTCTGGACAGTCGCCGCCCCCGCGCGCTCTTGACTATGACTGACCAGTCAGTCATATATATCGAATGACGAAGAAGCCGACCAAAGCCGCCTTGCCCTCCGCCGCTCCCACCGGAGCGAACGACCCTGGGACTGCTGGCCCCGATGCAGCGCCTGCCTCGAACCGCGCCTCGCGTGCGGCGGAGCGGCGTGCGGCGATCGTGGAGGCGGCGATGGAGGAGTTCATCGCGCGCGGCTTTGCCGCCACCAGGCTCGACGACATCGCCAAGCGCGCCGGCGTCGCCAAGGGCACGATCTACCTGCACTTCAAGGACAAGGAATCGATGTTCGAGGAGCTGGTGCGCATCGTCATCGTTCCCGTGGTCGCACGGCTTACCACGCTGCCGCCGCCGGCAGGCTCGGTGCGCGACCTCATCGAGACGTTCGCCGGCAACTTCCTGAAGGAGGTGATCGGCACGAGACGGGGCGATCTGGTGCGTCTGATCGTGGCGGAGGGGCCGCGCTTTCCGTCCGTCGCCGACTTCTACTACCGCGAGGTGGTCTCGCGCGGGATCACTGCCATGCGCGCGCTGATCGAGCTCGGCATCGCCCGCGGCGAGATCCGGCAGAAGGACCTCGCGCACTATCCACAGATCCTGGTCGCGCCCGCGATGATCGCCGTGATCTGGCAGAGCCTGTTTGCGCGGCATGCGCCGCTCGACGCGCAGGAGATGCTGCGCGTTCATCTCGATTTGATTTTTGGCGAACGGAGGACGACATGAGGTCGTCGCAAGTGATTTCTTTCTTGGCATTGGTCCTTGTGCTCGCAACTGGGCTTGCGGGGTGCAAGGAGAAGCGCGATCCCGGCTTCCAGGGCTGGGTCGAGGCCGACATGATCTTCGTCAGTCCGGACGAAGCCGGGCGCGTCACCAAGCTCAATGTCCGCGAAGGCGACGAGGTCAAGGTCGGCGATCACCTCTATTCCGTCGATGACGATCTCCAGCTTGCCGACCTCAACCAGCAGAAGGCGACGCTTGCGAATGCGCAGCAGACCTATGACCGTGCGGCCTCGCTGAACAAGACCGGTTCGGGCACGCAGGCCAATCTCGATTCCGCCGTGTCCGCCTTGCGCGTCGCGGAGGCGCGGGTGGCGACCTCGGAGACGCGGATGGCGCGGCGCAAGGGCTTTGCGCCGGTCGCCGGCACCATCCAGCAGATCTATTTCCGCGAAGGCGAGATGGTGGCGGCGCAGCGGCCGGTGCTCTCGATCATGCCGCCCGGCAACATGAAGCTGCGCTTCTTCGTGCCGGAGACCGAGCTGCCGAAGCTCGCGATCGGCGACACGGTGCGTGTCTCCTGTGACAATTGCGCCGCCGACCTCACCGCGAAGATCTACTTCATCGCGACCTCGGCCGAATACACGCCGCCCGTCATCTACAGCCTCGAAGAGCGCAACAAGCTGGTCTATCTGATCCAGGCGCGACCCTCGCGGCCCGATGCCTTGCGCGTCGGACAGCCGATCGATATCCACCTCAATCCCAAAACTCCTGAGACCAAGACACCGGTGGCGGACAAGCGATGAGCAACGGCAACGGCATCGCAATCGACGTCAAGGGCCTGACCAAGTCATTCGGCGGCCGCGAGGTCGTGCACGATCTGTCGATGCAGGTGAAGCGCGGCTCGATCTACGGCTTCCTCGGTCCCAACGGCTCGGGCAAGACCACCACCATCCGCATCCTCTGCGGCCTGCTGACGCCCGACAGCGGCGAGGGCACCTGTCTCGGCTATGACATCCGCCGCGATGCCGAGAAGATCAAGCGCCAGGTCGGCTACATGACCCAGCGCTTCAGCCTGTACCAGGACCTCTCGGTGCGTGAGAACCTCGAATTCGTGGCGCGGCTCTATGGCCTCGCTGACGCGCGCGGCGCCGCGCGCGACATGATCAAGCGGCTCGGGCTCTCGGGGCGGGAGGAGCAGCTCGCCGGCGAGCTCTCGGGCGGCTGGAAGCAGCGGCTGGCGCTCGGGGCCTGCACGCTGCCCAATCCACAATTGTTGCTGCTGGACGAGCCGACCGCCGGCGTCGATCCCAAGGCGCGGCGCGATTTCTGGAACGAGATCCATGCGCTGGCCGCCGAGGGCCTCACGGTGCTGGTCTCGACCCATTACATGGACGAGGCCGAGCGCTGCCACGAGATCGCCTACATCGCCTACGGCTATCTGCTGGCGCACGGCACGGTGGAGGAGGTCATCGCGAAATCCGCGCTGACGACCTATACCGTCACGGGCGACGACCTGAACGAGCTTGGCGCGGCGCTCACGGGCAAGCCCGGGATCGACATGGTGGCGCCGTTCGGCACTTCGCTGCATGTTTCCGGCCGCGACGTCCCGGCGCTCGAAGCCAGCATCGCGCCCTGGCGCGAGAGAGGCGGCCTGCACTGGCAGAAGTCCAAGCCCTCGCTCGAAGACGTGTTCATCGAGCTGATGGGACGCTCCAAGGACAATTTCCAATGAGCGCGGTAGAACATCCCGAACCACGGCGCGAAATCCGCGAGCGCTTCGGCTTCCTGCGGCGTTCCTACGCTATGCTGGTCAAGGAGTTCATCCAGCTGAGGCGCGACCGCGTCTCGTTCGCGATGATCGTGATGCTGCCGGTGATGCAGCTGATGCTGTTCGGCTATGCCATCAACACCACGCCGCGTCATCTGCCGAGCGCGGTGCTGCTCCAGGAGGATTCCGATCTCGCCCGCTCGGTGCTGAAGGCGCTGGAGAACACCAAATATTTCCGCTTCCTCTACGAGGTTCACGACGTCGACGATTTCGACAACCTCCTGAAGTCCGGCAAGGTGCTGTTCGGGGTCGAGATCCCGCGCGGCTTCGAGCGGGCGGTGCGGCGCGGCGACAGGCCGGCGCTGCTGGTCGCGGCCGACGCCACCGATCCGGTCGCCGCAAGCGCTGCGCTCGGCTCGCTCGGCATGATCGTGCAGACCGCGCTCGCGCACGATCTCTATATCGGCGAGCCCCCGGAGATGCCGTTCGAGATCCGCGCCCACGCCCGCTACAATCCGGCCGCGAATTCCAGCCTCAATATCGTGCCAGGCCTCGTCGGCACCATCCTCACCATGACCATGCTGATCTTCACCGCGCTCTCGGTCACGCGCGAGGTCGAACGCGGCACCATGGAGAGCCTGTTGTCGATGCCGATCAAGCCGATCGAGGTGATGTTCGGCAAGATCGTGCCCTACGTGCTGGTCGGCTTCGTCCAGGCCTTCCTGATCATCAGCATCGGTGTCGGCCTGTTCGGCGTGCCCGTGCTCGGCAATCTCGTCCTGCTGGCGCTGCTGTCGACGCTGTTCATCACCACCAATCTGGCGGTCGGCTACACCATCTCGACGCTGGTTCAGAACCAGCTCCAGGCCATGCAGATGTCGATGATGTTCTTCCTGCCGAGCATTCTGCTCTCCGGCTTCATGTTCCCGTTCGCAGGCATGCCGGCCTGGGCGCAATATCTCGGCGAATGCCTGCCGCTGACCCATTATTTGCGGATCGTCCGCGCCATCATGCTGAAGGGCGCGACCATGGAGAATTTGCGCTTCGATACGCTGGCTCTGGCGGCCCTGATGCTGCTCGCCATGACCGTCGCGGTGACGCGCTTCCGCCGCACGCTGGATTGAGGCACAATACCCCGGAATCGAGGGGCGGAATGGCCAAGTTTGCGAGCAGGAAGACGCGGCAGCATGCCGTCTTGTCGGAGGACTTCGAGCGCGAGCTGACGCGGGAGGTGCTGCGCACCGAGCTGTTGCGGGTCCGGGCGCTGATCGCGACCGGCTGCGTCATGACGCTGTTCCTCACCGCGATCTATCTGATCGACCCCGCCGTGGTGAACCGGGTCTGGCGCGGCACCGAAGGGTTCGCCGAAGTCTACGGCCTGCTCGTCGGGTTCATTTTGTTCGAGGTCTGGGTCCACACCCAGATCAGGAAGAACCTCCGCCTCGATCGCGACGTGCCGGTGGCCAGGCGCTATATCGGCACGCTGATCGAGACGTCGCTGCCAACCGTGATCCTCATCCTGCAGATCCGGACCATGGGCGCGACCCAGGCCCTCGGCTTTGCCGTGCCGCTGATGTATTTCATTTTCGTCATCCTCTCGACGCTGCGGCTCGATTTCTGGCTCTCGACCTTCACCGGCTTCGTCGCTGCTGCCGAGCTGTTCGTGGTCGCACTGGTCTACGATCCCTCGAGCAGCGTCGGCGAGCCCCAGCTCTATTTTCACGCGGTCCGCAGCACCATCATCCTGATCTGCGGCGTGCTCGCCGGCGCCGTCGGCGCGCAATTGCGCCGGCAGTTCGCCGCGAGCATCGCGGCCGCCACCGCGCGCGACAGGGTCACCAATCTGTTCGGCCAGCACGTCTCGCCGCAGGTGGTGGAGCGGCTGATGACGGCGGGAACGGGCGCTAGCGGCGACGTCCGCCGCGTCGCGGTGATGTTCGTCGATTTCCGCGGCTTCACGGCCGGTGCGCAGTCGCGCAGTCCGCAGGAGGTGGTCGACCGGCTCGACAGCGCCTTCGCCGTCCTGGTCGACATTCTCGACCGCCAGGGCGGCATTGTGAACAAGTTTCTCGGTGACGGTTTCCTCGCGCTGTTCGGCGCGCCGCTGGAAGCATCCGATGCCGCGCACCGCGCGGTCGCCGCCGGCCGCGAGATGCTCCGGGCAATGGACCGCATCAACGCAGAGAGCAGCTGGCCGCTGCGGATCGGCATTGGCATCCATTTCGGCGAGGTCGTCGCCGGCAATATCGGCTCGCCCCGGCGCAAGGAATACACGGTCATCGGCGATACCGTGAACTTCGCCTCGCGACTCGAGGCGCTGAACAAGGATTTCGGCTCGCAGCTCTTGATCTCGGCGTCCGTGCGCGAGGCGCTGGGAGCCGACGGCAGCGATGCCGTCGCGCTCGGCGAGGTCGAGGTGCGCGGCTACGAGCAGAAAGTACCGGTGTTTCAGCTGGGGTAATGTGCATCACACATCGGCGCGCGCAGTTCACTTTCATCCAAGCGATTGCTCCGATTGCACTCGATTTTGGGGCATGACGAGCGATGTTTTCGGCTTGTAGAGTGCTGCGCGATGCGGCCGGTCGCGGCCGCGACTTGCATGCGGAAGTGACGATGCAGCGCCGCTACATCACCGTCGACGTGTTCACCGACCGCACCTTCGGCGGCAACCAGCTCGCTGTGGTGCTCGATGCCGGCGGGCTGACGACGCAGCAGATGCAGGCGATCGCGACCGAGTTCAATTATTCCGAGACCACTTTCGTGCTGCCGCCGCGCGACAGGGCCAACGACGCCGAGGTGCGCATCTTCACGCCGGTGCAGGAGATCGCCTTTGCGGGCCATCCCAATGTCGGCACCGCCTTCGTGCTGGCCTCGATGGCGAAGGAGCCGAAGCCACGCCTGCTGTTCGAGGAGAAGGCCGGGTTGGTCCCGGTCGAGATCGTGCGAGAGCAGGGCAGGGTGATCAGAACCGAGCTCACCGCGCCGCAGCCGCTGCAGCGGCTCTCAACGCTGTCAACAGCGGAAGCCGCGAGCTGCATCTCGCTCGTTGCCGACGACATCAAGACCGACAATCACGAGCCGCAGATTGTCACCGTCGGAAACGCGTTTCTGGTGATGGAGCTGCATTCGCGCGAGGCGCTGAAGCGGGCCCGGCCCGATGCTGCGGCCTTTGGCAAGGTCTTGCCGCGCGATGGTGCCCGCGCGGTGTGGTTCTATACGCGCGATGTGCCGGCGGCGGAGGCGCCTTGCGAGCGACAGGCGCGCATGTTCATGCGCGGTGCCAGCGGCCTCGTCGAGGATCCCGCCACCGGCAGCGCCACGGTTGCCGCCGCCGCGCTGTTCGCCGATCTCGATCCCGCGCGCGATTGTGAGCTCAAGCTCACACTCGGCCAGGGTTTTGACATGGGTCGTCCAAGCATCCTCTCGACCCGCGTACGCAAGCAGGACGGCAAAATTGTATCCGCTCACGTCGGCGGCGCTTGCGTGCAGATGATGAAGGGGACGTTCCGGCTGGCGGGGGAGGGGTAACTTGTCATTCCGGGGCGCGCGTAGCGCGAACCCGGAATCCATCTAGCCGCAGTGTTGGTGGAGGAATGGATTCTCAGGTGCGCAATTGCGCACCATAGTTCGCGCCAAGAGGCGCGCCCCGGAATGACGGCGACAACTACACCTGCCGCCCAGCCAAATTCTTCACCGCAACCCCATCGCGCTCCTCGATGATCTCCGCGATCATCTGGCGGTGGCAGTGGGTGTGGTCGCGCTCGTAGCAGAGCAGGCACACCGGGCCGGCCGTTTTCACCAGCGCAGAAAGCTCGTCCATCTCTTCCCTCGCCTGCGGCGTCTTCAGGTGCTTGGAGAAGATCTTCTCCAGCACGTCGTATTGACCGCTGCGGGCGGCGAGGCGGCCTTCCTTCGGCGTGCCGAGCGCGGCGAGATGGACATAGCCGATGCCGCGCTCGTCGAGGCCCGCCGCAAGCTGCTTCTTGGAAAAGCCCGGCCGACGCGACGACGTCACCGCGCGCACGTCGACCACGAGCTTGACGCCGGCCTGTTCCAGCTCGTCCAGCACGGCCTTCGGCGGTGTCTGCTCATAGCCGATGGTGAAGAGCTTCTTCGCCTTTGCCATGGGACCCTCAACTCACCCGTGCGATCAGTTCCATGGCGCCGTGCGGTGCGCGCACCTTGCCCTCGTGGATGACGTAAGCGAACACGTCGCGCGGCTCCTTCTTCGGCTTGGCCTTGTCAACCTTCGGGAGATCGTCGGGTTCACCGCCCGAAGCCCAGTCCTGGAAGCGCTCGGCCCAGGCGTCGAGCTGCTTTGGCGGATAGCAGGTCTTGATCTCGTCATTGCCCTTCTGCAGCCGCGCGTAGACGAAATCGCCGGCGACATCTGCGATGGCGGGATATTTGCCGTGCTCGGCGAAAACCACGGGCGTCTCGAACTCGCGGATCAGCGCCACGAAGTCCGGCGTGCAGAAGCTGTCATGGCGCACTTCCACGACATGGCGCAGCGCGCGCCCCTCGAGCTTGCGCGGCAACAGCTCCAGGAACTTGCCGAAATCGGCGCCATCGAACTTCTTCGTCGGCGCAAACTGCCACAGCACCGGCCCGAGATGATCGCCGAGTTCCAGCACGCCGGAATCGTAGAACCGCTTGATGGAATCGCCGGCCTCCGCGAGCACGCGGCGGTTGGTCGCGAAGCGCGGTCCCTTCACCGAGAACACGAAACCGTCAGGCACCTCGCTCGCCCATTTGCGAAAGCTCTCCGGCTTCTGCGAGCCGTAATAGGTGCCGTTGATCTCGATCGAGGTCAGCTTCGAGGCGGCATAGGACAGCTCCTTCGCCTGCGCCAGCTTCTCCGGATAGAACACGCCGCGCCAGGGCTCGAAGGTCCAGCCGCCGATACCGATGAAGATGTTGCCGGATTTTTTGGACGCAGTTTTTGCTTTGGCCACGGGAGGATCTCGCATCGACGGGGAGGGATCTCATCCTAATCAAACCAGATGTGATTGGCCAGTTGGCCGGTCCGGTCTAAGCTCGCGACGGGCCCGCGAAGAAGGAGAACAAGATGCGGATGCTGCTGGTGGGGGGCGCGCTCGTCATGATGACATCTGCTGCCATGACAAGTTCTGCCGTGGCGGATGACGACGTCACGAAGGGCGCGCAGAAGCTCGCTCAGCAGGGCCGCGACGACTATTGGCATTGCCTCGCGCGGGAATATTCGCGCGAGTCCAATCAGGGCCTGTCGGAGCAGGATTTCGGCCGCTCGGTTGCCGGAGCCTGTCCGTCGGAGCGGCAATATTACCGGGTCACGCTGCTCGATTATCTCACCACGCAATATCCTGATATCGATGCCGGCGCTCATCTCGCCACCGCGAACAGAGCGGTGGAGGCGGCGCAGAAGGACATCGTGATGGCCTTCGTCAAGCACCGGCCGCCCCAGAAGTAGGGGAGTGGCGAATCGCGAATAGGGCGACAAGGCAGGCCATGCTCATTCGCCACTCGCCATTCGCGATTCGCCCTGGGCCTTCCAGTCGCGCGCTCATCCATGGTATCAGTGAGCCCGTCTGGAGCTGGAACTTGCATGTCGTCTGAGTCGGTGGGTGGCATTCTGGGGGCGATCGTCGCGGCGGTCGTCCTTGCGGTTGCCGTCGTGTTCGGGCCGATCGGCCAGTACGGCAAGCCGCCCAAGCCGGCGAAGGCCGAGCCGGCGGCGGCGGCACCCGCAGCCCCGGTCGCGCCCGCGCCGCGCGGGCCGGTCATCCGGGAAGTGCCCAACCAATAGGGGTCTGAAAATCGGATTTCCGCCCCCTTGCGGAACGCTTTTGCCATTCCCATCTAGCTTCTAACGGCGACGTTGAGCGTAAAGACCTCCGTCGCTGGAACGACCTTGGAATAGCTTAAGGCTTGCGCCGGATGTACGCGCGGCCCGCCGTTCCGGGGTCGTTGGCATTTTAGGCCCCTTTTCGGCCCTTCCCCAGACCCCCGGCTTGGCAGCGCAGGATGCGGCGGATATACGCTGCCGTCATGAACGAAGCGATCAGACCGGGCATCGACAACCAAGCCCACGAGGGGCCGGAACTGTCGGTCATCGTCCCAACTTTCAACGAGCGCGACAACGTCACCGTGCTGTACCGGCGCCTCGAGGCGACGCTCGCCAACGTCGTCTGGGAAGTCGTGTTCGTCGATGACAATTCGCCCGACGGCACCTGGGATGTCGTGCGCGAGTTGGCCCAGCGCGACAGCCGGGTGCGCTGCGTCCGCCGCATCGGCCGCCGCGGCCTGTCGGGCGCCTGCATCGAGGGCATCCTTGCCTCCAGCGCGCCCTATGTGGCCGTGATCGATGCCGACCTCCAGCACGACGAGACGCAGTTGCCCAAGATGCTGCTCTTGCTCGCGAGCGATCAGGCCGACCTCGTCGTCGGCAGCCGCTACATCGAGGGCTACAAGAGCGAAGGCTTCAACAGGCAGCGCGCCGGCGCCAGCGCGCTCGCGACCGAGGTCGCCAAGAAGATGCTGCGGGTCGAGATTGCCGATCCCATGAGCGGCTTCTTCATGATCCGCCGCGACCGCTTCGAGCAGCTCGCGCCAAAACTCTCCGTGCACGGCTTCAAGATCCTGCTCGACATCGTCGCGACCGCGCATGGCAGCTTGCGGGCGGTCGAGATTCCCTACACCTTCGGCGCCCGCCAGCACGGCGAGAGCAAGCTCGATTCCATGGTCGCGCTCGACTTCCTCGGCCTCGTCTTCGCCAAGCTGACCAACGACATCGTCTCGCTGCGCTTCATCCTGTTTGCGATGGTCGGCGGCATCGGCCTCGTGGTGCACCTGACCACGCTGTTCATCGCGCTTCGCCTGTTCAACGTGCCGTTCCCGGAGGCGCAGGCCGCCGGCGCCATCGTCGCCATGACCAGCAACTTCATCCTCAACAACTTCCTCACCTATCGCGACCAGCGGCTGAAGGGCTTTGCGCTGCTGCGCGGCCTGATCGCCTTCTACATCGTGTGCAGCGTCGGCCTGCTCGCCAATGTCGGCGTCGCCTTCTCGGTCTACGACCAGGAGCCGATCTGGTGGCTGGCCGGCCTGGCCGGCGCGTTGATGGGCGTGGTGTGGAACTACGCGATGTCCGGACTGTTCGTCTGGCGCAAGAAATAGCGCGTGATGGGCGGGGCCGACGCGCGGATCGTCCGCAACACCGCGCTGCTGATTTTTGCACTCGTCGCGTTCCGGCTGGTCGCGGCCGCGTTCACGCCGATCACGTTCGACGAAGCCTATTACTGGATGTGGTCGAAGAGCCTCGCCGGGGGCTATTACGACCACCCGCCCATGGTCGCCTATGTGATCCGCGCCGGCACCATGATCGCGGGCGATACCGAGCTCGGCGTCCGCCTCGTCTCGATTCTGCTCGCGCTGCCGATGAGCTATGCGGTCTATCGCTCCGCCGCAATTCTGTTCGGCGGGGTGCGTGTGGCCGCGACCAGCGCCATCCTGCTCAACGTGACGCTGCTGGCTTCCGTCGGCACGCTGATCGTCACGCCCGATGCGCCGCTGCTGGTCGCCTCCAGCTTCGTGCTGTTCTTTCTCGCCAAGGTGCTGGAGACCGGACGCGGCGCCTGGTGGCTCGCGGTCGGCGCCGCCGTCGGCGCGGCGCTATTGTCGAAATACACCGCGATGTTCTTTGGCGCCGCGATCCTGATCTGGCTCGCTTGCGTGCCGAAGCTGCGGCGCTGGTTCCTCTCGCCCTGGCCCTATCTCGGCGGCCTCGTGGCGCTGGCACTGTTCTCGCCGGTGATCCTCTGGAACGCCGACCATCAATGGGTCTCGTTCGCAAAGCAGCTCGGCCGCGCCAGGATCGAGGACTTCCGCCCCGTCTTCATCGCCGAGCTGATCCCGACCCAGATCGCGTTCGCAACCCCGCTGGTCTTCATCCTCGGCGCCATGGGCCTGCATGCGCTGACCTGGCAGCGCGTCGGCGCGCTGCCCTCGCGCGTGCTGATCGAGACGATGTTCTGGACCATCGTCGTCTATTTCGTCTGGCATTCGCTGCATGCGCGCGTCGAGGCCAACTGGTTCGCGCCGGTGTATCCGCCGTTCGTCATAGCCGCGGCCGCCGCGGCCAATCTTGCGCAATGGAAGCCGCGTCAGCGGCGCCTCGTCGACGTTTGCCTGCGCTGGGCCGCGCCTGTGGGCATCGTCATGTTTGCCGCCTTGATCGTGCAGGCCAATACCGGCTGGTTGTCCGGATATCGCCGCGATGCCACCGTGCGCAGTGTCGGTGTCGGCTGGCGCGAGCTCGCGGCCGGAATCGAAGCGGTGCGCGCGCGCAGTGGCGCCACCTGCGTGCTGGCGCAGGATTACGGCACCACGAGCTGGCTCGCATTCTATCTGCCGCGCGGCACCTGCGTCGCGCAGCAAAGCCAGCGCATCCGCTGGGTCAACATGGCCGAACCCGATCCCAAGCTGCTCGCAGGCAAGCTGCTCTATGTCGACGAGCTGCGCGCCGACGGTCATCCTGCCCTCAATGCTCTCTTTGCAAAGGTGACGCAGGTGGCGCAATTGCAGCGCAAGCGCGGGCCGCTCGTGGTCGAGACCTACGGCATCGACCTGCTGGAAGGCGCCAAGGGCGAGGTGCTGGACCGCTCGCCGCCGCCGGAAGCGCGGTAGCGCCTTAATCAATCATCTCGGCCTTGTCAGCATCCTGCCCCGGCCCATCGCGATCGCGCCAGAACCAGACGGTCACGACGCCGGAACGGCCGCGGACCCGGGCGAGCAGGGGGCCGGACAGAACACCGTCGGGCGCGCCCTGGAAGTCGGCCGCATCCAGCAGCGTGTCGCTCAGCGCAAGGCGCGCATCGTTCTGGGCGGCAATCTCCATCAGCCGGCTTGCGACGTTGACGGTGTCGCCCGTCGCCGTGATGTGCTGATGGCTTTCGCCGAGTCGCGAGGCGACGATCGGGCCGCAATGCGCGCCGATCTTGTAGCCGAGCTGACCCGCGATCGCCGGCGGAAGCGAGGCGATCCAGCGTGCGAGGCCGCGATGCAGATCGACCGCGCATTTCAGCGCGCGCGCCGAATCGTCGGGCATGGCGCGCGGCAGCCCGAACAGGATCATGGCGCCGTCGCCGAGAAAGCCCGTGATCATGCCGCCGCAATCGATCGCGATCCGGTCGATCAGCGCATGAAACGCCTTCAGAATATCCGTGAGCTCGTCCGGATCGATCCGCTCGCTCAAACCGGTGAAACCGGAGAGATCGACGAACACCACGGCTGCATCCTGCCGCACCGGCTTCGACAGGAAGTTCGGATCTCGCGAGAGCCAATCCCGCAGCGCCGGAGCCTGGAATTGCGCAAGCGACCTGCTCTTAGCGGCGAAATATTGCGTGCGGCGGCCTCCGGCCCACAGCTGCACGCCGGCAAAGACCGCAACCGGCGGCACGGCGGCGGCGAGCGTGGTCGCGGCGTTCAGCCAGACGCCGTGCGTGAACGCGAACAGGTTGAGCCCGGCCCAGGCGATCATCACCGCGGCCGCCGCCATGGTGCCGAGTGCGATGCGCCGCCAGGCGAGCAGGCCGACCAGCAGCACCGGCAGCAGGATCGCCGTGAGCGCGTCGGCAATGCGGACGCGGTGGTCACGCAGGATGGCGTCGCCGGCGACGAGATGCGTGATTGCGGTCGAGACCACCTCGACGCCGGGCATCAGGGAATCGAACGGCGTCGGATAGAAGTCGCCGCCGCCGGCGACGGAGGCGCCGATCACGACGATCCGGTTCTCGATGGCCGCGCGATCGAGCGTGCCGTCGAAGATGCTCTGTGCGCTGACGGTACGGATGGTGCGGCGCGGGCCGTAATAGGTGATCGGCAATGCCAGATTGCTGTCGGTCGGCACCACGCGATCGCCGAGCATGAGATGGCCCGGCGCGACGGTCAGCGGCTCGTCGAGCGCGCGCGCCGCAACGCGCAACGGAAACGACAGCTCGACCTTGTCGCGGGTCCGGAACAGCATCGGCACCGAGAGCGGCGAGCCCGATTGCCCGGTCGCGACGTTGACGATGCCGACCTCGGCGTGATCGGCGAATGCGGGCAATGGCTGCAGGAAGCGCTCGGCCTCCGGCAGCACGGCCAGCGGACCTTCGCTGCTGGGTGACACGGTTTCGCTGGCCGAGGGGAAGATCGCGGCGGCGGCGAGCACCATGCGGCCGGTGGCCAATGTGTTGGCCAGCGTCGCATCGCCGATCGCGGCGCTGCGGTCGACCAGCAGCAGGTCGATCGCCACGACCTTCGGCTTAAACTGCACGATGGTATCGACCACGCGGGCAAGATCGGCGCGCGGCAGTGGATAGGTGCCGCCGCGCTTCACCACCGTGTCGTCGATCGCAACGATGGTGACGAAATCCGGCGGACGCCGCACGCCGCGCGCCTGCGTCCGCCAATCCGTCAACGTGGCTTCGAGGCGGTCCAGGAAGCGCAGATGGCCGTGGGCGTGCGTGGCATAGATGCCCGCGCCCCACAGCGCGGTGAGGACGAGTGCCACCAGGATCTGAACGCGTCGGCTGCGCATGCGGTCTTGCAATCGTATAATCCAAATCTCATGGGCCGGGCCTTGCCGGCCCCGGCTCATTGCCCGAGTCTGGCCATGAGCGCGTCGACGCGCGGCTGGCCCCAGGTCTTGACCGTCAACGGGCCGGTTGGCTCGACATCGACGCCTTCCCCGGGTCCAAGCACGACGCCGCGTCCACGAGCCCTGCGGCTCACGCCGACCCGGCCGTCTGCGACGAACACGGAAGTCTTGGTGTCGGCGACATCGACCGCCCATTTCGTGCCGCGTACTGCGGCAATCGCTTGCGGCGTCAGCACCTTGAAGGGATTGCCGCGCGGCTTCTTGGGCACCTCGATCAGCAGCGCTTTGCTGCTCAACTCCACGGAGTCTATATGTCCGTCGCGGTTGGCGTCCTTAAGTTCAAATCTGGCGCCGTTTTCCGCAACGATGGTGATGCCGTTGTCGCAGCGCCAGGTCTGCGTCCCGGCAGCCGACGGCGATGCCGTGCAGCCCGCATTCGCCGCAGGCTGCGCAGTCGCAGATCCGATCAACAGAAACGACCCCGCCAGGGCGAAAAACCCCGCGCGCGCAATCCCTCTCATGCCAGCCTCCGTTTGCGTGCTCGGCACAGCTCAGGGCAGGATGATACGGTACCGTATCACGCGCAGAGGCTGCTGAAAAGTGCCGAGGTGGGAGCTATTTTCTCGCACCCGCGATGTCCAGAACCGAGGCGATCAACTTTCAATCACGGCGCCGTGCCGCGGTGCCCGGCGCGTCATGAGCATGCACCGTTGTCGCGCGGCCGACGAGGCCCAATCCGACGCGTCGCCCACCAGCCTCGCGCAACGCTGGCGCGTTACGTTCGGGGGCAGTGGAGGGCCACGAAAATGACGTTCTCAAGTGCGTCATGGATGTGGCCGCAGACGTCCGCAGAGCCTGCTGAACCGGCCGAGAATTATAGTTAACAGACCCGACTAAGTCCGTAGTTCTGCGGGCGTTTTTCTCAAAACGGGACAGCGTTAACGAGTCGCCGCAGATCCGCCCGAACTTAATCCGCATTTAACTAAAAGTCGCCTTAATGACGCTCCGACCCTCTGCGAGATGCTGTTCCCGGATCGTGACCAGCGGCACTTCGAAGGGGGACAGAGTGACACCGTCCTGGACGCAAGGCGAATGAGTACGAGTATCGCTGCGCAGAGTAACGCGGCACGGAAGTCCAAGAATTTCTCGAAGAATAATTCGCGGAAATCTTCCCGGAAAATGATCACGATCAATTGGCTTGGCGCCGCGGCGATCGGCTGCGCCGTGGTGGGCGCCGGCTGGACCATCCACAGCAACATCTTCGGCGCGAGCGTCTATCCGACCGTCGGCAGCAGCGGCTACGACGAGCCGGTGATCAAGCGCGCGCCCAAGGTGGCGCTGCGCGAGGCCGGCGAGGCCATCAAGGAAACCTTCGCGCTGCTGCCCGACCGCCTCCAGGTCGCAGCTCCGATCTCGCGCGAGATGTTCAACGAGCGCTTTGCCGCGGCCGCAACGCAGGGCGTGCCGTCGAATGCCACAAGCGCCGCACCCCCGGCGCAGGTCGTTGCGGTGGCCAAAGACGCCCCGAAGCAGGGCGTGATCGCGAAGGTCGCGGAGGCGCTGAAGCCGGCGGCCAAGGGCGCCGACAACGCCGCGGACAAGACCAAGCGCGCGCCGGCTGCCCAGCTGCAACTCGCCTCGGCCGACCCGGCCGAGATCGTGCCGGCGCCTGAAGCCAAGCAAAAATCCTTTGCCGATCGCGCCAAGGCCGCGGTGATGTCGATCACCGCTCCGCGCCAGGCGATGGTGGAAAAGCTGTGGGGCAAGCGCGAAGCGTCCGGCGGGCTGCTCGCCTACGCCTCGGCCGATGCCAGCATCACTGCGTCCATCGCCCCGAAGGAGCAGAACCCGATGTTCGGCGGCGCTCCGCCTTATGAGCGGGACACCGCGGTCTACGACATCACGGCCAAGATGGTGTATCTGCCCGACGGCACCAGGCTCGAGGCGCATTCCGGCCTTGGCGCCAATCGCGACGATCCGGACTCCCGCCGCCTGCGCATGCGCGGCGTGACGCCGCCGCACATCTACACGCTGAAGCCGCGCGAGGCGCTGTTCCACGGCGTGCCGGCGCTGCGCCTCACCCCGATCGGCGGCGAGAGCGCGATCTATGGCCGCGACGGCCTGCTCGCCCACACCTTCATGCTCGGGCCGGGCGGCGATTCCAACGGCTGCGTGTCGTTCAAGGACTATTACGCGTTCCTCGACGCCTACCGCAACAAGGGCATCCGCAAGCTCGCGGTGCTGGCGCGGGTGCAGTGAGGCGAGCTCAGGCCGCAACGGTCTTGCGCAGCGCCATCTCGGTCGCGATCGCGCGCCGGACCGCGGGGCGGGCCTGCATGCGTTCGAGATAGGCCGCGAGCGGTGGCCATTGCGCGATGTCGATCCCTGCCGGACGGAGCAGAAGCAAGGTCCAGGTGAGATGGGCATCGGCCACGGTGAAGGCGTCGCCGACGAGGAATTCGCGGCCCGCCAGATGCGCTGCCGGCACCGACAATGTCTGCATGATCCTCGCGCGCGGCTTGGCCAGCGAGCCGTCGTCCTTGTACCAGAAGGTTGGAAACAGGAACGCCTTGTGGATCTCGGCGCCGACGAAGCTCAGCCATTCCTGCAGGCGATAACGATCGATGTCGCCGGGCCGCGGCGCAAGGCGTGCCTCCGGCTTCACATCGGCGATGTATTGCAGCACCGCTGCGCTTTCCGTCAGCCGCTCGCCGTTCTCCAGCACCAGGACCGGCACCGCGCCCTTCGGTGACACCTCACGGAAGTCGCGGCCGTCGTCCACGAGCCGCTTGGTCCAGATATGGGCGAGGTGATACTGCGCCTCGATTCCGGCCTCCAGCAACGCGATGTGGCTCGAGAGCGAGCAGGCCATCGGAAAGAAGTAGAGCTGCAGCATCGGGAAGGTCTCCTCAGGTCAGCACGTCGCTCTGCGCGATGATCGCGAAGCGGTCGGACAATTCGGCCAGAGCGACCTCGTGAACGATTCTCGCCGGCAGCGTGCCGCCGCGCCCATCGGGAAGATCGCGGGTGGCGCAGGCGTCGGCCGCGATCGTCGTGCGCAGGCCGAGATCGAGCGCGGCGCGCGCGGTCGAAGACACGCACATATGCGTCATGAACCCTGCGAGCACGATGTTCTTGCGTCCGGTCGCGGCCAGCCGGGCCTGCAGGTCGGTGCCGGCGAAGGCATTCGGCAGCGCCTTCTCGATCACGGGCTCGGTCGCGAGTGGCGTCAGGCGTTCGACGATCGCGCCGCGCGCCGCCTCGCGGTCGAACAGGCCGCCGGCGCGGCCCTTGTGCGCGACGTGGAAGATCGCAGCTCCGCTCTCCCGTGCGCGCGCGAGCAGGCGCGCAGCCGCGGCGATCGCCGCTTGCGCCTCGGGCAGGGCGATGGGGCCGGCGCAATATTCGTTCTGGATGTCGATCAGAACGAGGCATGTCTCGTTGAGCTTGGGCGGATCGAGATCGGCGCCGGCGAGTTCGAGCAGCGTCTTTGGAGCGGTCATGCCGTCAGGCTTTCGTGAATTCGGATGCTTCGACACTAGCGCAGCAGCAGCCTGCCATTGTGCAGGACTATTGCAGCTGATGGCTGCGAATTTGCAGGTAGCGTGCGGCGCCTGCTAGGCTCGCCCCGATGAATTGGGACGATCTGCGCATCATCGCCGCGGTCAGGGACGAGGGCACCTATGCCGGCGCCAGCGCGCGGCTGCGCATCGACGAGACCACCGTCGGCCGCAGGCTTGCGCGCATCCAGCGCGATCTCGGCGTGAAGCTGTTCGATGCGGTGGACGGCGTGCGGCGGCCGACGCGCCAGTGCGAGGCGGTGCTCGCGCATGTCGGTGCGATGGCCGCGCATGCGGCGGCGATCGACCGCATCAAGGAGGGCCAGGCCGGCCCGGTCGGGCGGCTGCGCATCGCCTCGACAAATGCGGTCGCCGAGGAGCTGCTGGCGCCGCATGCGAGCAGCTTCCTGCGCGATCATCCGGGGCTGACGCTGCAATTCCTCACCGCGAGCGGCAACGTCAAGTTCTCGCGCTGGCAGGCCGATCTCGCCATCCGCCTGCGCAAGCCGGAGAAGGGGGACTTCACCATCTCCAAGCTCGGCGACGTCAGGCTGTACTTCTTCGAGCCCGCGGACCGCGGCGGCCGCGAGCCCGTTGCGTGCGTCTATCCGGACGAGCTCGACGCGATCCCGGAAGCGCAGTTCTTACGTGCGAAGCGGCTGACCAACATGCGCTGCATCACCGACAATATCCGCATCATCCGCACCATGATCCAGTCGCATCTGGCCATCGGCGTGCTGCCCGAGCACAGCTGCGCACCCCTGCTCGCCGACCGCAGCCTGCGCGCCACCCTGCTGCCGAAGCGCCGCGACGTCTGGCTGCTCGTGCAGAACCACCTCAAGCGCGATCCCGCGACACGCGTGACGATCGCGTGGGTGAGGGCGTGCTTCCAGGACAGTGCGCGCAAATGATGCCGCATATCGCCGCGATCATCGCGCCACGCTGCGCACGCTGCGACGAAAAAACTTCACCCGCCCCCTTGCAACCCGAACGTGCCTGGTCTATTAGCGCCGTCCTTCGCTAGGCCATGGGTTCGGGCTCGCTGAGATCCCGACTGGCGCGGGCCGGGTCTTGCCGGTTTCGTGTTCCGCCGAATGAAGGAGAAACGCAGGACGTAGCTCATGGAGAGCGTCGGGTTGAACACCCGAAGGCATCGGTTCGATTCCGGTCTCTTGCACAAAGGATAGCTCAGTTTGGTAGAGCAGATGACTTTTACTCATCGGGTCGCGGGTTCGAATCCCGCTCCAGCGCTCCGTCTCAGCGTGAAACGCTGATACCTCTGACGAGGACCGGACGCGCGCTTCAGTCGCGGTCCGGCCGTTTTGCCGCAAGGCTTTCCGTCCGAACCTAGACACTGTGAGACCGGCTTTGCGCCGCGGGTAGATACCGCTTGCGCTGATGCCGGGTGGCTCCGCACGGCCGCGCGACACGTCTCGCGCGATCGCGCGCGTGCGCCCGTCGTCATGCAAGCTCAAGCCCCGGCCCGCCGATTTCGCGGGAAGCGTCGTCCGCGTCCTCACGTCCTTTGCAGGTGTAACCCGCTATCCGGCCGCGCTCGGCCGGAGGCAACTGAAGGAGGCGTGCCATGACTTTGAACAAGACTTGGCATTTGCTGATGCTGAACGTGACGGTGAAGGATGGCGAGCGTGCGTTGCTGACGCGCAACGGGCAGCTCGTGCGCGTGCTCGCGCCCGGCAAGCATCGCCTGTTCGATCCCCTGCACGAGCTGAAGGTCGAGGTGCTCGACGTGGTCCGCAGCGAATTTCCTGCGGAGCGCTACGCAGTGCTGAAGGCCGCGCGGCCTGACCTTGCCGCCGAGCTGTTCGAGGCGGTCGAGACCAAGGCGGACGAGATCGCCATCGTCAGCCTCGACGGCCGGCCCGTGCATCTGATGACGCCTTGGCAGGTGCGCGTCTACTGGAAGGTCGCAACGCGCATCGATGTCGAGCGCATCGATGTGTCCAGCGACGTCAGGGTCGACGCGCGGCACCTCACCATGATCGAGCGCAGCCGCTCGACCGTCATGAGCGAGACTGTGGTCGAGAACCACGAAGCGGGCCTGCTCTATGTCGAGGGCCGGCTCGTGGAGCGGCTCGCGCCCGGCCGGCACGCCTTCTGGACCGTCGGCCGCAAGATCGAGGTGAAGCGCCTCGACCTGCGGCCCCAGGCGGTCGAGATCACCGCGCAGGAGATGCTGACCAAGGATCGCATCGCGCTGCGGGTGACGCTGACGGCGTTCCGCCGCATCGTCGATCCCGAGCGCACGGTGGCGACCGTGCCCGACGTGGATGCGTGGCTGTACCGCCTGGTGCAGTTCGCGATCCGCGAGGCGGTGGCGGGCCGGACGCTGGACGAGGTGCTGTCTGCGAAGGCGGTGCTGGATGCGGAGCTGCGCGACTATGTGCGTGCACGCGTCGCAGAGTCCGGCGTGGAGGTGACCGAGCTCGGCGTCAAGGACGTGATCCTGCCCGGCGAGATCCGGGAGCTGGTGAACAAGGTGGTGGAGGCGGAGCGGGTCGCGAAGGCGAACCTGATCCGCCGGCAGGAGGAGACCGCGGCGACGCGTTCGCTCCTGAACACTGCCCGCCTGATGGAGGAGAACCCCCTGCTGCTTCGGCTCAAGGAGCTGGAGTCGCTGGAGCGGCTGGTCGAGAAGGTCGGCCGCATCGACCTCCATGCCGGTGAAGGCCAGGGCCTCGATGCCCTCCTGACCCGGCTCGTGCGTCTGAAGGCGCCCGAGAGCGCATGAACCGAAGGGCCGCCCACGGGCGGCCCTTCACATTGGCGTTGCCGCCGTCTGCGATGAACGCGATCGGCGCGCAGCGCGACCAATTTGAGCTCGTCGGGGATTGAGCGCGCTCGCAGGTTGCGTCATCTTGGGGCCGCAACGTCTTGATCAGGGAAGGCCCATGACCGTTCTTCAGGAATCGATCCGCCCCGCGGCACGATCCAGCGACTGGAAGGCGATCGTCGTCCTGATCCTCATGATCCCGGTGCTGTGGTCGCCGGTGATCCTGTTTCGCTTCGTTCTGTATCAGCCGTTCAACATTCCGTCCGGTTCGATGACACCGGCGCTGATGGTCGGCGACTACGTCTTCGCCGCGAAATACGCTTACGGGTATGGCCGCTATTCCCTCCCATTCGCGTCGTCCTGGATCTCGGGCCGCATCCTCGCCGCCGATCCCGAATACGGGGATATCGTGGTATTCCGGACGGCGAAGGACAGTTCTGCCGACTACGTCAAACGCGTCGTCGGCCTGCCCGGAGACCGCATCCAGATGCGGCAGGGCCGGCTCATCCTCAACGGCCGCCCGGTGACCCGCGTCGCCCTGGAGGCGACATTTGCCGGCGACGCCTGCGGTGTCGACGACCGCGCCGCCGTCAAGCGCTGGCGCGAGACGCTGCCGAGCGGCGCGTCCTATGTGACCTACGACTGCCTCGACAACGGCTATCTCGACAACACAGACGTCTTCACCGTGCCGCCGGGCCACATCTTCGTGCTCGGCGACAACCGCGACAATTCCACCGACAGCCGCATGTCGACATTCGGCTTCGTCCCGATGGACAATCTCATCGGCAAGGTGACGCGGATCTTCTGGTCGCTGGATGAAGACGGCGAGCCGCGTTTCGAGCGGCTCGGGAAGGTGGAGTAAGGCTTGCTCCGTCATTCCGGGGCGGCGCGCAGCGCCGAGCCCGGAATCCATAATCACAGGCGGACGGGAATGGCCTACTATGTCTACATCCTTGCGAGCAAGAAACACGGCACGCTCTACATCGGCGTGACCAACGACCTGGTGCGCCGCGTGTATCAGCACAGAACGAAGACCGTCCCCGGCTTCACGAGCAAGTACGGCATCGACAAGCTCGTCTTGTTCGAAATCTACGACGATGCCGTGAGCGCCATTGCCCGCGAGAAGGAGCTCAAGAAATGGCGACGTGACTGGAAGACGCGTCTCATCGAGGAGCAGAACCCAAATTGGGATGATCTCTATCCGGGGCTGACCAAATAAGGTTCATCCTGCACTCCTTGTAATTCCGGGGCGCGCCCCCTTGGGCGCGAGCCCGGAATCCACAATCACAGCCAGATGGAGTGGGCCCGCTATGCCCGTCGCCCGTGAGTTTCGTGGTTATGGATTCCGGGCTCGCGCCCAAGAGGGGCGCGCTCCGGAATGACGTGCTCCCCAAAACAAAAACCCCGGCATCGCTGCCGGGGTTTCGCATTTCGTCGTTTGCCTGAACGGCTGGATCAGAAGTCCATGCCGCCCATGCCCCCGCCCGGGGGCATCGCCGGGCCGGCGCCGCCCTTCTTCGGCAGCTCGGCGACCATGGCTTCCGTGGTGATCAGGAGCGCAGCCACGGAGGCAGCGTTCTGAATCGCGGTGCGGACCACCTTGGTCGGGTCGATGATGCCCTTCTTGACGAGGTCGGCATATTCGCCGGTCTGGGAGTCGAAGCCGTAATTGTAGGCCTTGTTCTCCAGGATCTTGCCGACGATCACCGAGCCGTCTTCACCGGCGTTGATCGCGATCTGGCGAGCGGGGGCCGACAGCGCCTTGCGCACGATCTCGACGCCGGTCTTCTGGTCGTCGTTCTTGGTGCGCAGACCCTTGAGCTGCTCGGAGGCACGGAGCAGGGCGACGCCGCCGCCCGGGACGATGCCTTCTTCCACGGCCGCGCGGGTCGCATGCATCGCGTCATCAACGCGATCCTTGCGCTCCTTCACCTCGACCTCGGTCGCGCCGCCGACGCGGATCACCGCGACGCCGCCCGCGAGCTTGGCGAGACGCTCCTGGAGCTTCTCACGGTCGTAGTCCGAGGTGGTCTCCTCGATCTGCGCCTTGATCTGCGCCACGCGCGCCTCGATGTCGGCCTTCTTGCCGGCGCCGTTGACGATCGTGGTGTTCTCCTTGTCGATCATCACCTTCTTGGCGCGACCGAGCATGTTGAGCGTGACGTTCTCGAGCTTGATGCCGAGGTCTTCCGAGATCGCCTGGCCGCCGGTCAGGATCGCGATGTCCTGCAGCATGGCCTTGCGGCGATCGCCGAAGCCCGGAGCCTTGACGGCCGCGACCTTGAGGCCGCCGCGCAGGCGGTTCACGACGAGGGTCGCAAGCGCTTCGCCTTCGACGTCCTCGGCGACGATGACCAGCGGCTTGCCGGTCTGCACCACGGCCTCGAGCAGCGGCAGCAGCTCGTTCAGCGAGGAGAGCTTCTTCTCGTTGATGAGGATGTAGGCATCGTCCATCTCAACGCGCATCTTGTCGGCGTTGGTGACGAAGTAGGGCGAGATGTAGCCGCGGTCGAACTGCATGCCCTCGACCACGTCGAGCTCGGTCTCGAGCGACTTGGCTTCCTCGACGGTGATGACGCCCTCGTTGCCGACCTTCTTCATGGCGTCGGCGAGGAACTTGCCGATTTCGGCATCGCCGTTGGCCGAGATGGTGCCGACCTGGGCGATCTCGTCGTTCGAGGTGACCTTCTTCGAGTTCTTCTCGAGGTCGGCCACGACGGCTTCGACCGCGAGGTCGATGCCGCGCTTGAGGTCCATCGGGTTCATGCCGGCGGCGACCGACTTGGCGCCTTCCTTCACGATCGCCTGGGCGAGCACGGTGGCGGTGGTGGTGCCGTCGCCGGCCGCGTCAGCGGACTTGGAGGCGACTTCGCGCACCATCTGCGCGCCCATGTTCTCGAACTTGTCGTCGAGCTCGATCTCCTTGGCGACGGTGACGCCGTCCTTGGTGATGCGGGGAGCGCCGAACGACTTGTCGAGCACAACGTTGCGGCCCTTCGGACCGAGCGTGACCTTCACCGCATTGGCGAGAACGTCGACGCCGCGCAGCATCTTGTCGCGCGCTTCAACCGAGAATTTGACTTCTTTGGCTGCCATCTGGAGTTTTCCTTAGGTGAGTTTGACTGGAGGGAGGAGAGGGGCTCTTAAGCCGCCTTCTTCTTGGACTCGGTGACTTCGAGAACGCCCATCACGTCGCTCTCCTTCATGATCAGCAGGTCCTGGCCGTCGATCTTGACCTCGGTGCCGGACCACTTGCCGAACAGCACGCGGTCGCCGACCTTCAGGTCGATCGGGATCAGCTTGCCAGCTTCGTCGCGGCCACCGGGGCCAACGGCGACGACTTCGCCCTGGGAGGGCTTTTCCTTGGCAGTGTCGGGAATGATGATGCCGCCAGCGGTCTTCTCTTCTGCGTCGATGCGCTTGACCACGACGCGGTCGTGAAGCGGACGGAATTTCATGCAGTCCTCCTAAGCAATTGCACGTGTTGAGAATTTGGAGATTGTTAGCAGTCGTTGCCCGTGAGTGCTAGCACGAGCGAGCCTGAAATAGGACAGGAATTTTGCGGGAGCAAGGGTTTGTAGCAGAAAAATTAGCAGCCGAAAGCGCGGACTGCCAGAAACCCCTCGCCATCGTTAACCGGGCAGCCGTGACCGTATTAGCACGGAGTCGTCTCTGCTGCTAAAGCATTGAATTTCAACAGCTTGTTAAACTTTTGGGCTTGAGATGAGTTGTCAGTTTGCGTCACATTTCTCGTCTGTGAGCGCATCGTTTCCGGGTGGCTCCCCGGGGCACGGACCAAGCCACTCGCCGAATGCGCTCCTGCAAAGGAGGTTTGGCATGGGACTGCGCGTTGGGGGCGTTTCCGAGGAATTCCGGAAACAGATGCTGGGCTACGGGCTGACGACGGCACAAATTCTCTATCGGATGCCGGATCATCCCTCGCTGCTCCAGACCTATGTCTGGCAGAACTACGACATGTTTCCGAAATTCCCCGCGCTGACCGATTTCCTGGCGTTCTGGCAGGAGAAGCTCGACGGTCCCCTCCATTCGGTGACGGTGGCCCATTCCAAGCTGATCAAGCCGGCCGAGCTCCGCGCCGTTGACGGCGTGTTCCGCCTGCATTGAGGCCGCAAGGGTGGATTAGCCTGCGGCGGCGCGACGCGCTGCCGCTGGCGTAATCCACCTCGTTTCTCTCCGCGTGCCGAAACAGAAATGGTGGATTACGCCTTCGGCTAATCCACCCTACGAGATCACGCAATCAGACGCCGCCGCTGCAATAACGCGTCCACATCGCGCGATAGGCCGCGTCCACCGCGCGTGCATATGAGACGGGGTTGCCCGCGGCCGCGGCGTTGATCATTGCGGGCAACTCGCGGCGCAACTTGTCGAGCTCGCCGATCTCGGCCGCGCGGCTGGCCGCGATCTCGACATAGCCCTCCTCGCTGTCGGCGACCCAGTCCGGCAGGCCAAGTGCGGTGAGGATGGCGCCGGCGGCGCGGCCGGGCAGGCTGTTGCCGAGCTTCGCCACCACGGGCACGCCCATCTGCAGGGCTTCCCATGTGCTGACGCCGCCGTTCTGCGGGAACGGATCGAGAGCAATATCGATGCGATTGAACGATGCCAGATGCTCGTCCCGCAAGGTGGCCCCGAGCAGATCGACGCGTTCGGCCGGCAATCGGCAAGCCGCAAATCGCGCCAGCAGCTTGTCGCGGACCAGCTGGTCGTCGAGCGCAACGTCCTTGATCAGCAGTCGCGAGCCCGGCACCCGTTCGAGGATCCTGGACCAGACTGCCGCCGCCTCGTCCGAGATCTTGCTGATGCGGTTGAAGACACCGAACGTGACGAAGCCGTTCGAGAGTGCCGGCGTTGCGGCTCGCGCAATCCCGGCCGGCAGCGGCGCCAGCGTCACGAAGCACGGCAGGTCGACCACCGTCTCTGCAAGCAGATGCCGAACGTCGTGCGGAATCCCGACCGGATCCGAGAACAGATAGTCGATCGCCGGCAACCCGGTGCCGGTGCCGTGGCCCCAGCCGTGCGCCTGGATCGGTGCCGGCTTGCGCGCAAATACGCCGAGGCGGTTTCCTCTTGTATGGCCGGACAGATCGATCAGGATATCGATGCGATCGGCGCGAATCTGGGCGGCGAGGCGATCGTCGCTCCATTGCGAGGCGTCACGCCAGCGATCGGCGATGCCTTGAAATTCGCGTGTCGTCGCGTCCTCCTTCGCCGAGCACGAGTAGCACACGATCTCGAACTGGGCGCGGTCATGGTGTTGCAGGACGGGCTTGAAGATGAACGCAGCCGAATGCGCGTTGAAGTCCGACGAGACGTAGCCAAGCACCAGGCGGCGATCCGGATCGCGGCCGTTGTCATGCGGTGCCGCCGCTTCTGAAGCGATTCTCGCGCCGATCCGCTCCCACCATACGCGTCGCGCCTGCTGATGCCGCTCGACGCTGGCGTCCGGCACAAAATCGAGCGTGAAGATCTTGCTCGAGATCGCGCTCTCGAGATCGGGCCTGATATCGAGGGCTCTGTCGAAACTGGCGAGGGCTTCGTCGACCCGGCCTAGTCCGGCAAGACAAAGGCCCAGCACCAGATGAGCCTGATCGGAATCGGGCGCGATCGCGAGCGCCCTCTCGCAATCGGATAGTGCCTGGGCCATCTGCCGGGTCTGGAGCAAGACATTGGCGCGCCAGAGCCATCCGTTCACGTCGTCAGGGGCGAGGGCGATTGCCCGGTTGCAATCCGCCATGGCCTCGTCGAATCGCTGCAGCTCCCGGAGTGCCACGGCGCGGTTCGCCAGCGCCGCCGCATAGTCGGGCTTGATCGCGAGCGCGCGGTTCAGGCTTGCAAGAGCCTTGTCGTAGTTGCGCAGACGGCAGAGCGTGGAGCCGCGGCCGTTGTGGGCTTCGGCGAGGTTTGCGTCGACGGCGAGCGCCCGATCGTAGCTGTCGAGCGCTTCCTGGTAGCGATCCAGGGCCGCGCTCGCGTTCCCGAGATTGGAGAGAGCGAGGGCGTAGTTGGGCCGCAAGGCGAGCGCCTTGCGATAGCTCTCGCGGGCATCAGTGTGACGTTTCAGCCCGTTCAGCGCGACGCCCAGGCTCATATGGGCTTCGGCCGATCGCGGATCGACGACAACCGCCCGGCTCAGCAGGCTCTCGGCCTGCTGATAATTCCCAGCATCGGACTCCAACGCGCCGAGCATATGCAGCGCGATGAATTGATTGGGCGCGATCTGCAGGAGCTGGCGATAGGCAGCCTTGGCCCCGGGCAAGCGTCCCTTCTTGTGCAACTCGAGCGCTTGCCCGAGCAAGGGCAGCACGTCGGCCTTTTGCCGCTTCTGAAGCCGGGCATTTTGAAATGCACGCTGACCGACATTGCTGCCCATGAATCAATTCCCCCGGATGTCCCGGGCGAGACTAGTTCAGCGCGAGAACGAAGACGAGACGACCCCAGCCCGACGCGCCAGCTTGGGGCAAGCTACGATCCCATACGGTGATCGCGTGATTGGCCTCAGCCTCTTACCCTCCAGGGGAGGGTCCTGGAGGGGGAGGGTGACAGCGCGGATGCGGCACTACTCAACACGACCAGCTCTGCGATTGCTGCCTCGCCCACGACTGGATAAGCTGACCTTCAAGCCATACCGCGCGACGGCGGCTCAGAAACAGGGAGGCAGACAATGGCCAAGCAAAAGGCATCGAGGCCCGCATTGAAGACCGCGGTGAAGAAGCGGAGTGGCGCCAAGGCGGCGGCGCGATCCTCGGCACGCAAGGCCGTGAAGGCGAAGGCGCGCACTGCCGCTGCGAAAAAGCCCGCACGTCCGAAGCAGCGCATCGCCGTCAGCCATCACCGCGAGGAAGACTTCAAGGCCGACGGCCTGCGCGCCTACGCGAAGTATCGCGATCTCGGCATCGGCGAGGCGACCCATGGCCTCGCGCAGGCGCATGTGATCCGCCTGCAAGGTCCCTGCAACCCGGCCGAGGTGTCCAAGCTCCACTATCACGACGTCGAATTCCAGATGGTCTACGTGCTCAAGGGCTGGGTGAAGACCTATATGGACGGGCAGGGCGAGACCTTGATGCAGCAAGGCAGCGCCTGGACCCAGCCGCCGAAGATCAGACACATGATCCTGGACTATTCGGACGACGTGGAGCTGCTGGAGGTGATCCTCCCCGCTGAGTTCAAGACGGTGGAGCTGAAGGCGTAAGCGCAACTCTCGATCGCTAAAATGCGGTCGATCCGAGAAACCGGGCGGTCAGCAATCGGGATGATTTCGGCCGCCCCGCAAGCCTGGTGCTAACCAGTCGAAAATACCTCTCGCGTCAACTCAAGGCTGTGTCAACGCGGGAAATGCTTTCATGGCGACCAACACTTTTGGCCGACGCGGCACCGTAGCGCCAGCTCCAAGAGCATCGTTTCAAGCCGCCGCCGCGCCGATCGCCATAGAGAAGCCCTCTTCCAGCGAGGAGACGCTTTTTGCCGACAACAAGCTTCTGGCCGACATCCCCTTCCTCACCATCGGCCTGATCTTCGGTCTGCTCCTGATCTTCGTTCTGCAGCGTAGTCTCGCCATCGACATCGCGCGGGACGGCGATCTCGATGTCCGCTCGCTGATCGCTCAGGGGGCGTCCGGCTACGATCTCGTCGTCGGGAGGGGAGAGTGGTGGCGAATCGGCCTTGCGCCGCTTCTGCATGGCAGCGGGTGGCACCTCGTGAGCAACTGCGTGGCGCTGTTCATCGTCGGCGTCAGGCTGGAGTCGCTGATCGGCCGCGGCTGGTTTGCTTTGATCTTCGTTGCCAGTGCATTGGCCGGAGAGGCCGGCTCGCTGCTGGGCAACGGCCCCGGCACGGTCGGCGTCGGTGCGTCCGGCGCCATCACCGGGCTGATCGCCGCGCTGTTCGTGGCGAGCTTCGATCCCGAAGCGGACGCCGATCAGACCATATCGAGGCTGAAGACGTCGCTGTTCTTCGGTGTTCCCGCACTGCTGCCAATGGCCTTTGGCGCTTCCGGCAACGTCAACTATTACGCCCACGCAGGCGGTGCGGTGGCCGGCGCCGCGCTCGCCGTCACGCCGTGGCTCGCCTTCTGGTCCTATGACAGCCTGCCGCGGAGCGCGAGCATGACCTTGCTGGCAGGATCCATCGGATCTCTCATTTGCGCCGGCTTCGCCGCCGCGCATTATTCGGCCTACATGGCCGATGCCGCGCACTATATCCGCGCCTCGGAAGTGCCGATGAAGGGCGACGAGATGGCCAGCCGGTCGCTCGATCTCGTTAGCCGCTACCCGAAAGACGCGCGGGCTCACGTCTACCGTGCTGTCTTCTTCCTGGAACAAGCGGATATCAATGCCGCCGAGAGGGAAGCGCAAACCGCCATGTCGCTCGCAGCTTCGGACGTGGCGGGTGGGCCGGTGCGCTCCGGGGCGCAGGGCTTGATGGCGGTGTTGCTGTCGGTGCAGGGGCGAACCAGCGAGGCGAAGGCCATGGCGGCCGAGCCATGCCGTGCCAAGATGCCCGAGGTGCGTCGCATCCTGCAGAAGTCGAAATTGTGCGGTTGATGCAAAGAATCTCGCCGCCGTCATTGCGAGGAGCTCTTGCGACGAAGCAATCCAGACTGTCTCCGCGGACGCATGTCTGGATTGCTTCGCTTCGCTCGCAATGACGCGTGGAAAGAGAGCCTACGCCAGCACCCCCACCACCGCTCCCATCAGACACGTCGTCAGCGTCCCCGACACGATCGACTTCAGCCCCAGCGCGTTGATCTCCTCGCGCCGCTCCGGTGCCATCACCCCTAAGCCGCCGATCATGATGCCGAGGCTGGCGAAATTGGCGAAGCCGCACATTGCATAGAGCATGATCAGGCGCGAGCGCGGATCGAGCGTATCGGGCGGCAGCTTCGAGAAGTCGACATAGGCGATCAATTCGTTCAGCACGGTCTTGGTGCCCATCAGGCTGCCGGCGGTGATCGCCTGATCCCACGGCAGCCCCATCAGCCAGCACACCGGCGCCATGACGAGGCCGAGCAGCCGCTGCAGCGAGATCGCAGCGCCCCCGACGTGCGGAAGCAGGCCGAGGATTGCGTTGACGAGATAGACCAGCGCGACCAGCACCAGCAGCATCGCGACGATGTTGATCAGCAGCTCGATGCCCGCGCTGGTGCCTTTCACGATCGCGTCCATCGTGCTGGCGACCTCCATTTGCGGATCCTCCAGCGCGCCGCCGGTGCGCTTGTCGGAGGTTTCAGGGACCATGATCAGGCTGACCAGGATCGCCGCCGGCGCGCCGAGCACGGAGGCGATGACGAAATGCGCGGCGGCGTCGGGAATGAGCGGCGCCAGCAGAGTCGCATAGAGCACCAGCACGGTGCCGGCGATGCCGGCCATGCCGCCGGTCATGACCAGGAACAACTCGCTGCGCGTCATCTGTGCCAGATACGGCCGCACGAACAGCGGTGCCTCGACCATGCCGAGGAAGATATTGGCGGCGGTCGAAAGCCCGACGGCGCCGCCGACGCCGAGGGTGCGCTCCAAGAGCCAGGCCATGCCGCGGACGATCGGCGGCAGCACGCGCCAATAGAACAACAGCGTCGTGAGCACGCTCATGACCAGCACGATCGGCAGTGCCTGGAACGCCAGGATGAAGTCCGCGCCTGGCGCCTTCAGGTCGAAGGGCAGGGGTCCGCCGCCGATATAGCCGAACACGAAGGCGGAGCCGGCCCGCGAGGCCGCCGAGATCGCGCCGACCGCGTCGTTGATGGCGCCGAAGGCATGAGCGACGACCGGCAGCTTCAGCAGCACGAGGGCGGTGACGAAGGTCGCGGCGAGGCCGATCGCCGCCTGGCGCAGCGACACCGCGCGCCGATTCTCCGCCAGCGCGAAGGCGATCAGCAGCAATGCGAAAATGCCGAGTGCAGATTGCAGGCGCAGCATGATGTCCCAAACCCTCGATGATTATGGCCGTGCCTGCGCTGCAAAGGCAATGCCGGGAGCAGCCGGGAACGACCAGTGTTGACAAGCGGGGCCACCTCGGCCACCCGGGGGCCTTCGATATCGAGGGAAAGAGCGGTCCGAGCGTGACCGAAGAGGCGATGCCAGAGCAGCCAATATCCGGACATCGACCGGTCACCGCCGGTGAGCTCCTCCGCCATCCCGCTTTCCTGTTCTTCCTGCTCTCGCGCAGCCTGTCGCGCTTCTCCAGCCAGATCGCGGCCGTCGCGATCGGCTGGCAGATCTACGATCTCACCGGCTCGGCGTTCGACCTCGGGATGGTTGGTCTCGTCCAGTTCCTGCCCACCGCGCTTCTGGTGTTCGTCGCCGGCCACGCCGCCGATCGCTACGAGCGCAAGCGCGTCGTCCAGCTCTGCCAGCTGGTGGAGGCCGCGACCGCGCTCTATCTCGGGGCCATCACCTATCTCGGCGCGGTCAGCGAAGTGCAGATCTTCATCGCGACTTTCCTGCTCGGAATCGCCGGCGCGTTCGAGAGCCCGACCACGGCGGCGCTGCTGCCGCTGATCGCGCCGCAGGGCTCGCTCCAGCGCGCCACTGCCGTCTCCAGTGGGGCGGCGCAGGTCGCGACCATCACGGGCCCCGCGCTCGGCGGCATCGCCTATGCGGTCGCCCCGCACCTTGCCTATGCCGTGATGGTCCTGTTCTGGGTCTTGGGGATGATCTTGACCGGCTTCATCCGGCCGCGCCCGCAGGCGATCGCGAGGGAGGGGATGGACTCGGACAACATCTTCGCCGGCGTCCGCTTCATTCGCAGCAACCCGGCGATCCTCGGGACCATCTCGCTCGATTTGTTCGCCGTGCTGTTCGGCGGCGTCACGGCGCTGCTGCCGATCTATGCCCGCGACATCCTCCAGACCGGCCCGGTCGGGTTAGGCGTGCTGCGCGCCGCGCCTGCGGTCGGTGCCTTGCTGATGACCATGGTGCTGGCGCGCCACGCGATCTCCCGGCATGTGGGCCTTCGCATGTTCCAGGCCGTGATCGTGTTCGGCCTCGCCACCATCGTGTTCGCGCTGTCGTCCTGGATGTGGCTGTCGGTGCTGTCGCTTGCAATCCTCGGTGCGGCCGACACGATCAGCGTCGTGATCCGCTTCTCGCTGGTGCAGCTGTCGACGCCCGATGAGATGCGCGGCCGCGTCGGCGCGGTGAACTTCCTGTTCATCAACGCCTCGAACCAGCTCGGCCAGTTCGAGAGCGGAGTGGCAGCCGCGCTGCTCGGCGCCATGCCTGCCGCCGTGCTCGGCGGCGTCGCCACCGTCGCAGTGGCGCTGCTCTGGATGAAGCTGTTTCCAGCCCTGCGCAAGGTGGAGAGCCTGGAGTAGGCGCTCCGCTCTCTCAACGTCATTGCGAGGAGCCCGCGACAAAATTGCGTAGCAATTTTGCGCTGATGCGACGAAGCAATCCAGAATCTCACCGCGGCGGCAGCCTGGATTGCTTCGCTGCGCTCGCAATGACGATTGTTGAGATGGCGTGGGGACTTAACTCGCGTCACGCCCGCAGCCCGGCAGCAGCAGGCGCCTCTTGACGCCTACTGTGCATGGGGTTGTTTTCGCGCTTTTTTGTTCAGCCCCGCCCGACGAACGGCATCTTGGTCGCCATCACCGTCATGGTCAGCACGTTGGCATCGAGCGGCAGGCTGGCCATGTAGGCCACGGCATCGCCGACTGCTTTCGCGTCCATGCGCGGCTCGTGCTTGGTGGTGCCGTCGGGCTGCAGCACGCCGGGGCCGTTGACCATGCGGTCGGTCATCGGAGTTGCGGCATTGCCGATGTCGACCTGGCCGACGGCGATGTCGTACATGCGGCCGTCGAGATTGCTGGCCTTGGTGAGGCCGGTGATGGCGTGCTTGGTCGAGGTGTAGGCCGCCGAGAATGGCCGCGGCGCGTGCGCCGAGATCGAGCCGTTGTTGATGATGCGGCCGCCGCGCGGGGTCTGATCCTTCATGATGCGGAAGGCGTGCTGGGTGCACAGGAACGGGCCGGTGAGGTTGGTGTTCACCACGGCCTGCCATTGCTCGAGGCTGAGATCCTCGAAGTTGACGGCCGGCGCGCCCATGCCGGCATTGTTGAAGAGCACGTCGAGCCGGCCGTAGGTCGCCTTCACCTTGTCGAACAGCGCGGCGATGGAGTCCGGCTTGGTCATGTCGGCGGTGACGCAGAGGCTTTTTCCCGCGGGACCGAGCTTTGCCGTCTCCTCGAGCATGTCGAGCCGGCGGCCTGTGAGCACCACGGTGAAGCCGGTGTTCATCAGCGCCAGCGACGCCGCGCGCCCGACGCCGGTGCCGGCGCCCGTCACCAATGCGATCTTTTTCGCTTCACTCATCGTTTCCTGCCTTTTCTCTTCTGCTGTCAGGTTTTGGGTTCTTTGTCGTTCTTGTAGGGCGGGCGCGGAATGTTCTGATGCGCCGCGCGCAAGGCCGCCGACCAGCGCGAGCGCAGGTCGTGGAAATAGGGCTCGCCTGCCTCGATGCGGTGGTTGAGATCGGCCTCGCAGGCATCGTTGCGCACCACCAGCACGTCGATCGGCAGGCCGACGCCGAGATTCGAGCGCATCGTCGAATCCATCGAGATCAGGCCCGTCTTCAGCGCCTCGTAGAGCTCGACGTCGTAATGCATGGCACGGTCGAGCACCGGCTTGCCGTATTTGTGCTCGCCGATCTGCAGGTACGGCGTGTCGGTGGTGCACTCGATGAAATTGCCGGCGGTGTAGACCATGAACAGGCGCATCCGCGCGCCCTTGATCTGACCGCCGAACAGAAAGGAGACGTCGAAGGACACGTCCTCGGATTTCAGCGCCGGCCCTTCGGTGGCATGCACCGCCCGGATCGCCCGGCCGATGCGCTGGGCGGCCTGGAACATCGTCGGCGCGTTCATCAGCGTCTCGATCTCGCCCGTATTGGGATCTTCGAGGCCCTCGGTCAGCGTCGACAGCACCGACTGGCTGATGGCGAGGTTGCCGGCACTGGCGATCGCCATGATGCGCTCGCCGGGCTTGGAGAAGATGTGCAGCTTGCGGAAGGTTGAGACATTGTCGAGGCCGGCATTGGTGCGGGTATCGGCGATCATCACCAGACCGTCCCGAACCAGGATTCCGCAGCAATAGGTCATTTCCAGTCCCCGAACGCGTTTGCGCGGAATTACTAGCCAATTTCAAGGGCCACTCCAACCCCCGATTAAGCCCGTCATTCCGGGGCGCGACGAAGTCGCGAGCCCGGAATCCATTCCTCCACCAACTCTGCGACCAGATGGATTCCGGGTTCGCGCTACGCGCGCCCCGGAATGACGGTGCGAGACGGCAAGCTAGTCAGCTGCGTCGACCAGAAACGCCTCATCAACCGGCACGCCGAGCGCCGTCACCAGCCGGTTGGTCTCCGCGGCCATGCCGACGATGGCGAGCAGCTCCCCATATTCGGCCTCACTCATGCCCTTGGCCTGTGCCGCGGCCGTGTGGGAGTGGATGCAATAGCTGCAGCCATGCGCGATCGACACCGCGACGTAGAGCATTTCCTTGACCTTGGGATCGAGCGCGCCGGGAGCCATCACCTCCTTGATGCTCTCCCAGGTCCGCCGCAGCGTCTTCGGATCGTGCGCCAGCGCGCGCCAGAAATTGTTGACGAAGTCCGATTTCCGCACTTTACGGATGTCGTCGAAAACGGCTCGCGCTTCAGTCGAGAGTTCATCATCCGAAAGCAGTTTCACAGTCGCCATGGCTACCTCGCGGGTTGATCCGATCCCGCGATTGTAGCACGCCGAATGTGTTCGGCTGGCGGCTCCTAGCTCTGCCGCTGGGATTGCGATTGCGACTGCCCGCCGCGGCCGGCCTGTTCGACCTTCACCGCCACCGTCAGCGTTTCCGTGCCGCCGCCGTAGCGCGTGCCGCGCACCGGGGCCGCGCCGAGATAGTCAAGCCCGATCGCGAGGCGGACATGCGCGTCGGTGGCGCAGATGCTGTTGGCGGGATCGAAGCCGACCCAGCCGAGATCGGGCACGTAGGCCTCTGCCCAGGCATGGCCGGCGTCCTGGTGCACCGTGTCGTCCGCACGCAGGAAATGTCCGGAGACGAAGCGCGCCGGCACGCCGCCGGCGCGGGCGCAGGCGATGAAGATGTGCGCGTAGTCCTGGCAGACCCCGCGCTTGAGCGTGAACGCCTCCGCTGCGGACGTGCCGCTGTTGGTCGGGTCCTCGTCGAACGTCATGTGATCGGCCACCTGCGTCATCAGCGTGTGCAGGAAGCCCAGCGTGTCGCTCTCGGCCTCGCTGCGCAACTGGCGCGCGACCGCCGTCATCGCCGGATTGACCGAGGTGAGGTCGGTGACGCGCAGGAACATGCCGGGGGGAAAGCGCTCATCGCTGCCACGCAGCACGCCGCCGGTGTCGTGGGTCTCGATCAGCCCTTCGGCAATGATCTGGATGTCGCCGACGGGCCCGCAGGACAGCACGTGGGTGACGTTGCCGAACGCGTCCTCATGCATGTCGAGCTTGGTGTCGGTGGAGACGTCGATCTGCCATTCCGCGACGTATTGCCCGTCATGGCTGCCCGGCGTCATGCGCAGGATCTGGATCACGCTGGTGGCCGGCGGCTCGTAGCGATAGGTCGTGGTGTGCTGGATTCGCAGGCGCATGGTGGACCGTGTCGTTTGTTGTAAGGCGTGACTGCCGTCGCAAAGAAGCTCGTCATGCCCGGGCTTGTCCCGGGGCATCCACGTTCTTCCTCGTCGCGCAAAAGCAAGAACGTGGATGGCCGGGACATCTAGCGCGAAGACGCGCTTCGCGCTTTTGCCCGGCCATGACAATATCCCCTGTCGTCAGTCGAGCGACATTAGATCAAATACTGCTTCGTGATGATTTCGCCCAGCCTGGAATTGTCCGCGATGAATTCCTGAATGAATTCATGCACGCCATGCTGGAAAATGTCGTTCATGTTGCTGTGTTCCAGCCGGTTGCGGATGCCGCGGGCGTGGCGCTGGGCCGGGCCCTGGCGGCCATAGGCGACGCCGATCTGGTCGAGGTTGCGCACGAGGTTGCCGTAGCAGCTGGCGAGCGAGCGCGGCAGCGTGTCGTTGAGGATCAGGAGGTCCGCGATCAGCCAGGGCTTCAGCGTCTCGCGATAGACCCAGTGATAAGCCGTCAGCGCCGAGACCGAGCGCAGGATCGAGCTCCACTGGTAGAAGTCGAGCGGCCCGCCGACATGCTCCTCCTCGGGCAGCAGCACGTGATACTTCACGTCGAGGATGCGCGCGGTGTTGTCGGCGCGCTCAAGGTGCACGCCCATGCGCGAGAACCAATAGGCGTCGTTGCGCAGCATGGTCCGATAGGCCGAGCCGTCGAAACGCAGCGAGGTCTCCTGCACGAAGCGCAGGAATTTTGCGAGGTCCTCGCGCGTCGAGGTGCCCTTGCTCCACACCGCCTGAAGCTCGATCCAGGCCGAGTTGATGGTGTCCCACATCTCGCTGGTGAGGGCCGTGCGCACCGAGCGCGAGTTCAGCCGCGCCGCTTCGATACAGTTTCGGATCGAGGACGGGTTGTTCTGGGAGAACGAGAGATACTCGACGACGTTGTGCTCGTTGGCTTCCTCATAGGCCTGATAGAAGCTCGCGGCGACCCCGGCCGTGAGCAGCGCCGAATCCCATTCATTGGTCTTGCCGATATAGGCGGCGGGAAGCGCGGTGACGCGCAGCGTCGCATCGATGGTGCGCGCGAGATATTCGGCCCGTTCGACGTAGCGGGCGAGCCAGTAGAGGTTTTCGGCGGTACGCGACAGCATCTCTCTACTCGTCCAGAATCCAGGTGTCCTTGGTGCCGCCGCCCTGGCTCGAGTTCACCACCAGGGAGCCTTCCTTGAGCGCGACGCGGGTGAGCCCGCCCGGCACGATGGTCGTGCTCTTGCTGCCCGTGAGCACGAAGGGGCGAAGATCGACGTGACGTGGAGCGAGGCCCGACGCCGTGCAGGTCGGGCAGGTCGAGAGCGCCAGGGTCGGCTGGGCGATGAAACCTTCCGGCTCGCGCTTGAGCTTGTCGCGGAACGCTTCGATCGTCGCCTTGGTCGCGGCGGGGCCGATCAGCATGCCGTAGCCGCCGGAGCCGTGCACTTCCTTGACGACGAGCTCACTTAGATTGTCCAGCACATAAGCGAGGTCCTTCGGCTCGCGGCAGCGCCAGGTCGGCACGTTCTTTAGGATCGGCTCCTCGCCGAGATAGAATTTCACGATGTCGGGCATGTAGGAGTAGATCGCCTTGTCGTCGGCGATGCCGGTGCCGACGGCGTTGGCGAGCGTGATGTTACCGGCCGCGTAGGCCGACATCAGTCCGGGCACGCCGAGCACCGAATCGGGACGGAAGGTGAGGGGATCGAGGAAGTCGTCGTCGACGCGCCGATAGATCACGTCGACCCGCTTCAGCCCTTCCGTCGTCCGCATGAACACTTCGTTGTTCTTGACGACGAGGTCGCGGCCTTCGACCAGCTCGATGCCGAGCTTGTCGGCGAGGAAGGAGTGCTCGTAATAGGCCGAATTGTAGACGCCCGGGGTGAGCAGCGCCACCGTCGGCTCGCCGGAGGCGCTTTGCGGCGCGACCGAGCGGAGCGCTGCGAGCAGCTCGTCCGGATAGCGCTCGACCGGCGCCACCCGGTGGCGGGCGAACAGATCCGGAAACAGCCGCATCATGATCTCGCGGTTTTCCAGCATGTAGGACACGCCCGACGGCGTGCGGGCGTTGTCCTCCAGCACGATGAAGTCCTCGGCGTCGACCCGGACGATGTCGATGCCGGCGATGTGCACGTAGACGTCGTGCGGCACCTGCTGGCCGTTCATCTCGGGCCGGAACACCGGGTTCTGGAAGATCAGATCGTCGGGCACGATGTCGGCGCGGAGGATGTCGCGGCCGTGATAGATGTCGCGCAGGAACATGTTGAGCGCGCGCACGCGTTGCTTCAGGCCCTTCTCCAGCCGCGCCCATTCCTTGCCGGACATGATCCGCGGAATCACGTCGAAGGGGATCAGGCGCTCGGTGGACTCGGAATCGCCGTAGACCGCGAAGGTGATGCCGATCCGGCGAAACAGCAGCTCAGCTTCCTGGCGGCGATATTCGAGCGCCTCGGGAGGCGTCTCCTTGAGCCAGCGCGCCAGCTCCTGATAGGCGGGGCGGAGGTCCCCGCCGGGAATGTTCATTTCGTCAAACGCGACTGCCATAGATCCCGACTTGTCTCCCCAGGCGTTGCGCCATGCGCCAGTTCGCGTCGGCCTTGATGAGACCGCAACGTCCTGTGGCCATGCGTCAACAGTGCATGACTTTCATGTGGTAGCAAGGGCCGGGCCAGCGCGATAAGCATGGAGAGGGGGCATTTGCCGGTGACGGCCGGCGGCGTGCCTGAAAAAATGGCTGAAGACTGCTTATTTCAGAAGCAAAACCGCGTGACTTCAACGCGTTACCTCGGCAAAGTCGGCGTCACAGGTGAGGGACTTAAGGCATGAGCGAGATCGTCACGGCGGGCATTCTGGTCATCGGAGACGAAATCCTGTCCGGCCGGACCAAGGACAAGAATATCGGCTTCATCGCCGAATACCTGACCAATATCGGCATCGACCTGAAGGAGGTCCGCATCGTCTCCGACGACGAGCCGGATATCATCGCTGCACTGGATGCATTGCGGCATCGCTACACCTACGTCTTCACCACAGGCGGCATCGGGCCGACTCATGACGACATCACCGCTGATGCCGTGGCCAAGGCGTTCGGCGTCGGTATCGACCATCACCCGGAGGTCGTCGCCCGCTTCCGCGAGCGCTGGAGCGAGCAGGACCTCAACGAGGCCCGGCTGCGCATGGCCCGCATCCCCGACGGCGCCGAGCTGATCCAGAGCGCGACCATCCTCGCCCCCGGCTTCAAGATCGGCAACGTCATCGTCATGGCCGGCGTGCCCTCGATCATGCAGGCGATGATGGACATCGTCTCGCCCAAACTGAAGTCGGGCGTGCGCATGCTGTCGGACTCGGTCCGCGCCAATGCGCGCGAGGGCGACATCGGCGGCCCGCTGCGGGCGATCGCCGCCGCCCATCCCGACACCATCATCGGCAGCTATCCCTTCATGGACGAGGAGCAGAAGCCCAACACCAATCTGGTGGTGCGCTCGCGCGATCCCGAGAAGCTCGCGGCGGCAATGGCCGCGGTGAAGGAAATGCTGGCGGGATTGAACGTCAACCGCTAGCAGGAATTGCCGGACGAGATTGCAGGAGATAGGCGATGGCTGGTGAAGCACCGGAACTGAGTGCGCAGGAGCGGGCAGGCAAGGCCTTCCCCGTCTCGTGGGACCAGTTCCACCGGGATTGCCGGGCGCTGACCTGGCGGCTCAACGAGGTCGGTCCGTTCCATGCGGTGATTGCGATCACCCGCGGCGGCCTGGTGCCCGCCGCGATCGTGGCGCGCGAGTTAGGGGTGCGCGTCATCGATACGGTCTGCGTCGCCAGCTACGACCACAACAAGCAGGGCGAGCTCCAGGTGCTCAAGGGCATTTCCGAGGCGACCATGACGCTCGGCGGCGGCACCGGCAAGGGCCTGTTGATCGTCGATGACCTCGTCGATACCGGCAAGACCGGCAGGATGGTGCGCGAGATGCTGCCCGATGCGCATTTCGCCACCGTCTACGCCAAGCCGATGGGACGCCCGCTGGTCGACACTTTCATCACCGAAGTCTCGCAGGACACCTGGATCTTCTTCCCCTGGGACACAGCACTGTCCTACCACCCGCCGCTGCGCGACGGGGCGGCGTGACCAGAGCGAATGGCGAGTAGCGAATGGCGAGTAACACCGACCCCATTCGCCATTCGCCATTCGCCACTCGCCCCCTCCAGAACCGAGTCACACCCACCGGCGAGATCATCTCCACGCCGCATCGCGGTCTCTTCACCGGCAATCGGGGCATCATCCATGATCCCGCGACGAAGACGCTGCTGAAGAAGCGCTGGTCGACGCCGGCCTGGATCATTTGCCTGTGCGAGTTCCGCGGCTGGCGGCGGCCGGTGATGGCGCGGCGGAGCTGGACCGAGCTGTTCTTTCTCGACGAAGCCACGGCCTTCGCGGCCGGGCACCGGCCCTGCTTCTTTTGCCGGCGCGACGACGCCAAACGATTTCGCGCGGCGTGGGAGAGGGGAAACGGCGCAAGCAAGGTGAGCGCAAAGTCGATGGACGCAAAGCTGCACCTGGAGCGTCTGGATCACGGCCGTAAGCGCCTGCACCCACTGCGAGGGCCGCTCGCAGACTTACCTGATGGCGTGATGGTGCAGCAGGGCGAGCAGAGCTATCTTGTGACGAAAGGCCGGCCGCTGCTTTGGTCGCCAGCCGGCTATGCCCGTACCGAGCACGAACTGTCGAGTGCGATGCTGCTGACGCCTCCATCCACATTACGGGCGTTCAGCGCCGGATATCGACCGGCGTTGCATCCGACCGCTCCGGACTAGCCGAGCGACCTGCGGATCACCGCCATCACCCCAGCCTCTCGCGCGCCAGCGCCGCGCCGGCGCCGAGCGCCATCAGCTTGGCTTCGGCGATCTCGCGCCGCATCGGCGCCATGCCGCAATTGGTGGTGGCGATGATGTTGCTCTTGGGCACGAATTGCGACACCGCCTCGATCACCTTCACGACGTCCTCGGCGGTCTCCACCGTATCGCTGGCGACGTCGATGACACCGGCCTGCACGATCTTGTTCTTGAGCAGCGCGAGCAGGTCGAGCGGCACCTTGGAATTGCGGCACTCGATTGCGACCTGCTGGATCGGGCTTGCGTCGATGGCCGGAAAGATCTGCTCGTATTGCCGCCACTGGCTGCCCAGCGTTTCCTTCCAGTCCGTATTGGCCTTGATGCCGTAGCCGTAACAGATGTGCACGGCGGTAGTGCAGGTGAGGCCCTCCGCGGCGCGCTGGAGCGCCTTGATGCCCCAATCGTTGACCTCGTCCATGTAGACGTTGAAGGCGGGCTCGTCGAACTGCACGAGATCGACGCCGTCGGCCTCCAAGGCCCTGGCTTCCTCGTTCAAGAGCTCGGCGAAGGCAAAGGCCATTTTGACCCTGTCGCCATAATAGCGGTCGGCAATGGTGTCGATGATCGTCATCGGGCCGGGCAGGGTGAATTTCAGCTGCTTCCTGGTGTGCGTGCGCGCGACGCGCGCCTCGAAGGCATGGACGCGATCCTTCAGCCGCAGCGGCGCGACCACCTGCGGCACCATCGCCTTGTAGCGGTCTTTCCGGATGCCCATCTCGACCTTATGGGCGAAATCGATGCCCTCGATCTTCTCCAGGAAACCGTGCACGAAGTGCTGCCGGGCCTGCTCGCCTTCGGTGACGATGTCGATGCCGGCGTCCTCCTGGAGCTTCAGCCAGATCAGCGTCGCATCGCGCTTGGCCCGGAGCAACTCGTCGCCTTCGGACTTCCAGGGCGCCCAGAGCATGTTGGGCTCGGCGAGCCATTCCGGCTTCGGCAAGGAGCCGGCGATCGTGGTTGGAAACAGCATGGCGGCCCTCCCGGCAGATTGTTGCGCCCCTTCCTGCCATGTCCTAACGTCGAGGTACAGAACAACAAAAGTCGTCATTGGCTGGCGGCAGCGATAGGGACGGCGCAAGGGAAGGCCCATGATCGACCTCTATTACGCGCCGACGCCGAACGGCTGGAAAATCTCGATCATGCTGGAGGAGCTCGGGCTTCCCTATCGGGTGATCCCCGTGAATATCCGCGCCGGCGAGCAGTTCAATCCTGAGTTCCTGGCGATCTCTCCGAACAACCGCATTCCCGCGATCGTCGACCACGCGCCCGCTGATGGCGGCGCGCCGTTCTCGGCGTTCGAGACCGGCGCGATCCTGATCTATCTCGCGGAGAAGACCGGCCGCTTCCTGCCCGCCGATTGGCGCGGCCGCTCCAGCACGATCCAATGGGTGATGTGGCAGATGGCGGGCCTCGGGCCGATGCTCGGTCAGCACGGCCATTTCGCGCTCTATGCGGCCGAGAAGATCCCTTACGCAATCGAGCGCTATCGCGACGAGGCGGCGCGGCTCTACGGCGTGCTCGATCGCCAATTGGCCAGGACCGGCGCCTATGTCGCCGGCGACTATTCCATCGCCGACATCGCCTGCTTCCCCTGGACCATGACCCACAAGGCGCAGGGTTTTACGCTCGACGACTATCCCAATGTGAAACGCTGGTATGCCGAGGTCCGGGCAAGGCCGCAGGTGCAGGCGGGGCTTGCGATCGGAAAATTCGTGAAAGAGCCGTTCGACGAGGAATCACGCAAGATCATGTTCGGGCAACGGGCTAAGGAAGTGCTGGGAAGGAAGTGACGGCCACGCCGTCATTCCGGGGCGCGACGAAGTCGCGAAACCGGAATCCATCGGGCAGCGTAATGAGAGGCGAAATGGATTCCGGGTTCGCGCCCAAAGGGGGCGCGCCCCGGAATGACAACAACAAGGAACCCCCATGATCGAATTCTTCTTCGACTGCTCCAGCCCCTGGACCTATCTCGCCTTCCACAACATCCAACCGCTCGCCAAGAAGTTCGGGGCCGACATCACCTGGCGTCCGATCCTGGTCGGCGGCATCTTCAATTCGGTCAATCCGAGCGTCTACGCGCAGCGCGAGAAGCCGGTGCCGCTGAAGGCGCGCTACATGAAGAAGGACCTCGCCGACTGGGCACGTTCGGCGGGTCTTGCCATCAAGATGCCACCGACGGTGTTCCCGGTGAACAGCGTCAAGGTGATGCGCGGCTGCCTCTGGCTCGGTCAGGACATGGTGCCGTTCGCGACATCAGTGTTCGAGGCCTATTGGGGCGAGGACAAGGACATCTCGCAGGACGCGGTGCTCGCGGAGATCTGCAGGAAGGTCGGCATCGACGAGCAGAAGTTCTTCGCCGGTATTGCCGAGCAGGGCATCAAGGACCAGCTCAAGGCCAATACCGAGGAGGTCATCGCGCGCGGCGGCTTCGGCTCGCCGACGATCTTCGTGAACAAGACCGACATGTATTTCGGCAACGACCGGCTGCCGCTGATCCGCGAAGCGCTTTTGCGCAGCAAGGCGAGCGCGGCCTGATGGTGCGCGCCGTCGTCTGCCGCGAGCTCGGCGCGCCCGAGCGTTTGCTGCTGGAAGAGTTTCCGCCCCGCGCGCTGAAGCCGGGCGAGGTGCGCGTCGCCATCCGCGCCGCCGGGCTGAACTTTCCCGACGTGCTGATGGCCGCCGGCGAATACCAGCTCAAGCCGGAGCTGCCGTTCACGCCGGGCATGGAAGCGGCCGGCGACGTCATCGAGGTGGCATCGGAGGCAAGCGGTGTTGCCGTCGGCGACAAGGTCATCGTGAAGATGCGCTTTGGTGCCTTCACGGATGAAGCGGTGGTCACGCCGTCGCAGCTCACTCCCATGCCGTCCACCTTCGACTATGCGGAGGCTGCCACCTATCTCGCCGGCCACGGCACGGCCTATCATGCGCTGATCGATCGCGGCCGGGTCGCGCCGGGCGAGGTGCTGCTGGTCCACGGTGCCGGCGGCGGCGTCGGCCTTGCCGCCGTCGAGATCGGCAAGATGCTGGGCGCGACCGTGATCGCGACCGCCTCCAGCGACGAGAAGCTCAGAATCGCGAAATCGCGCGGCGCCGATCATCTCATCCGCTACGACCGCGAGCCGTTTCGCGATGCCGTCAAGCGCATCACCGAGGGGCGCGGCGCGGACGTCGTGTTCGATCCGGTCGGCGGTCAGGTCTTCGAAGATTCGATGCGCTGCATCGCCTGGGGCGCGCGGCTCCTGGTGATCGGCTTCACCGGCGGCATCGGCTCAGCCAAGACCAATCTCTTGCTCATCAAGGGCGCCAGCGTGCTCGGCGTACGCGCCGGCGAAGCGGTGCGGAAGAATCCTGCGCTCGGCGAGGTCCGCCTGAAGGCGCTGTTGCAATGGGCGGAGGAGGGCAAGCTGCGCCCCAACGTCTCGCACCGCCTGCCGCTGGAAGACTACGCGAAGGCGATGCGGTTGTTGCTCGACCGCAAGGCGATCGGACGCGTCGCGCTACTGATGTGACGTCCGCGCGACGATGTCGCGGCCGCCCGGCGCATAGCCGAGGCAGGTCCGCACGATCTGGCCGCAGACGGCGTCACGCGCATTTCCGATGTCGGTATTCCCGGCATATTGCACCTCGGTGACCTTGCCGCGAGCAAAGCGCAACTGCACGCGACAATAGCCCGACGGCGCCTGGCCTCCGATATTCAGGCCGGGCGGAAGCGTGAGCGTGGGCGGCGCGATGCCGCCGGGAGGGCTCGCCGCGTGCTCGTACATCCAGATCTCGCCCGAACCGTCCTTGGCGGTTCCGGCCGGCAGGCCGGCGCACATGCGGATCGCCGACTGGTCGAGACCGATCAAGCTGGCTCGTCCGCGCTGCGCCCACTCGGCGTCCTGCTCGGCACAGCCGGCAAGGACGAGTGGCGCGAGAGCCGCCATTCGCAGGCAAAGTTGCATCGGCATCGCTTCCCTGTGCGATGCGAACGATAGCGCAAGGTGGTTTTGCGATGCAGCAGGCCTGTCGACCGACTGTCCATGCGCACTTGGCATGGATCAAACAGCCCAGTTGCGCGTTATGGCGCGCTACGCGCTCGTCACTTGTACTCGCGCTCCGTCCACCACGGGAAGTAATCCGGCATGTCGGTGGACACCTTGTTCTTGAAGTGCGCGGGACGCTTCTCCAGGAACGACACCACGCCTTCCTTGACGTCATCCGAGCGGCCGCGGGCGTAGATGCCGCGGCTGTCGACCTTGTGGGCTTCCATTGGATCGTCGGCGCCCATCATGCGCCACATCATCTGGCGGATCAGCGCGACCGACACCGGCGCGGTCTTTGCCGCAAACTCCTTGGCGAGCGCTTGGGCGGTCGGCAGCAGATCATCGGGGGCCACGACCTTGCTGACGAGGCGGCCCGCAAGCGCTTCCTGCGCCGGGAAGACACGGCCCGAATAGCACCATTCCAGCGCCTGCGAGATGCCGACGATGCGCGGCAAGAACCAGCTCGAGGCCGCCTCGGGCACGATGCCGCGCTGGGAGAACACGAAGCCGAAGCGCGCGGCCTCTGAGGCGATGCGGATGTCCATCGCGAGCTGCATGGTGACGCCGATGCCAACGGCCGGGCCGTTCACCGCCGCGATCACGGGCTTGAGGCATTTGAAGATGCGCAACGTCACTTGGCCGCCGCCGTCACGCACCTGCGGGTCGCTATAGTCGACCTTGCCGTCGGCAAAACGCTTGACCGGCCCGCGCCGCGCGTCGCGATCGAACGTGTCGGCACCGGAGGAGAGATCGGCGCCCGCGCAAAAGCCGCGGCCGGCGCCGGTGACGATGATGGCGCGGACGTTATCATCCTTGTCGGCGGCGTCGAACGCGTCGATCAGCTCTCCTTGCATCTGCGCGTTGAAGGCGTTGAGCTTGTCGGGCCGGTTCAACGTGATGGTGAGGATCTGATCGGCGACCTCGTACTTGATGGTCTCATACGCCATGGTGGTTTCCTTCCCTGTTTCTTTGTCGCTCTCTCTAGCACGTCATTCCGGGGCGCGCGAAGCGCGGGCCCGGAATCCATTTGTCCACATCAGTAATGCGGATGAGTGGATTCCGGGCTTGCGCCAAGAGGGCGCAACCCGGAATGACGAGCGAGCGTTTGTTACGCCGGCGGCTTCGGCCAGGGCCGCTGCGGGCCGCGCAGACCTTCGAAGGCCTTGGCCATGCCGAGCACGCCGATGTCGTCGAAGCGGCGGCCGACGATCTGCACGCCGATGGGAAAACCCTTGGCCTCGAAGCCGCCGTTGAGGGAGATCGCCGGGTTCTCCGACATATTCCACGGCACGGTATAGGCGATGTGCTCGAACGGCTTCATGGGATCGTTGGTCGGCGACGCCCATTCCGCCGGAAAGTTCACGTTCGGCGCGGTCGGCGAGATCACATAGTCCAGCTCGCAAAAGAGCTTCGCCGCAGCCGCGCGGATCGCCATGGTCTGGTTGAAGCCGCGGATGACGTCGACGCCCGAGAGCTTGGCCCCGGACTCGCCCCACTTGAAGATATAGGGCAGCACCTTGGCCTGCTCGGCCGGCGTCAGCTTGGACAGATCGTCCCACATCCGCGCGCGCCAGAAATTGTCGAGACCGTCGAGCATCTCGCGCGTGAGGATGCCGTCGACCTCGGTGACGACGCTGCCTGCGGACTCGAATGCCTTCGCGGCCTTCACTGCGACCTCGCGCACCGGCTTCTCCAGCGGCAGGCCGCAGCCGGGATCGAGCATCAACCCGATGCGTAGTTTTCGCGGAGATTTCTCCAGCCCCTTCCAGTTCAGCAGCTCGGCCGGCAGGCTCATGCCGTCGCGGCGGTCGGGCTTTGCGATCGCGCTCATCATCAGCGCGCAATCGTCGACCGTGCGGGTCATCGGGCCGGCGACACGGCCGACATAGGTCGGGTCGATCGGCACGCGGCCAAAACTCGGCTTCAGGCCGACGAGGCCGCACCAGCCGGCGGGCAGGCGAACCGAGCCGCCGATATCGGTGCCGAGATGCAAGGGCCCGTAGCCGGCCGCGGCGGCGGCGCCTGCGCCGGCGCTGGAGCCGCCCGGGTTCTTGCTGAGATCCCACGGGTTGCGCGCGAGCGCATGGAACGAGGAGAGCCCGGAGGACAGCATGCCGTAATCGGGCATGGTGGTCTTGGCGAAGATGATGCTGCCGGCCTCACGCAGCCGCGCAGCGGGCGGCGCGTCCTTCTCGGCCGGCACGAGCTTGACGCTGGCTGCCCCCAGCGGCACCGGCACGCCCTTGGTCGCGATGTTGTCCTTCACCGTCACGGGCACGCCGTCGAGCGGCCCGGAGGGCTCGCCGCCGGTCCAGCGCGCGGTCGAGGCCTTTGCGGCCTCGCGCGCGCCATCGGGGTCGAACGCATAGAGCGCCTTCAGATGCGGTTCCCACGCCGCGACATGCGCGAGCACGTCCTCCAGCACCTCGCTCGGCGAGAACTGCTTGGCACGATAACCCGCGATCAGGTCGATCGCGGACAGATCGTGCAGCGAGGTGACCGCTTCCTCGACGCTCTTTTTATGCATTGCCACCCACCGGCATGCGCGTCTCGACGATGCGGGCGAACATGCTGGCACCGATCGGCAGGATCTTGTCGTCGAGCACGAAGCCGGGATTGTGCACGGGCACCGAGCCGTCATGGCCGACCCAGAAGTAAGCGCCGGGAATCGTCTCCAGCATGTCGGCGAAATCCTCGCTGCCCATCTTCGGCTGGATGCGGGTGATCACGTTGGCGGGATCGACGATGGTGCGCGCGACCTCCTCGACCACCTTGGACTGCTCGACCTGGTTGACCAGAACGCCGAACGTGTCGCGGATGTCGGCTTCGATCGTGCACTGATAGGCGGCGGCGATGCCGGCGCAGATGGTGCGGATGCGCTCGGCGATCAGGGCGCGGACTTCGTTCGAGAAGGTGCGGATGGTGCCGCACAGATGCGCATCGCCCGGAATGACGTTGTAAGCCGAGCCGGCATGGATCTGGGTGATCGAGATCACCGCGGCTTGCAGCGGGTCGACGTTGCGGCTGACGATGGTCTGGATCGCCTGCGCCAGTGTGGTCGCAATGACAACCGCGTCCTTGGAGCGCTCGGGCATCGCGCCATGCGCGCCGTAGCCGGTGATGCGCAGGTCGAAGAAGTCGGCACTGGCCATGGCCGGGCCCGGCAGGATCGCGATCTCGCCATGGTTGAGGTCGGGCGCGTTGTGCAGGCCGTAGAGCTCGTCGCAGGGAAATTTCTCGAACAGCCCGTCCTTGATCATGGCGCGGGCGCCGCCGAGGCCTTCCTCGGCCGGCTGGAAGATCAGATGCACGGTGCCGTCGAAATTCCGGGTCTCCGCGAGATAGCGCGCGGTGCCGAGCAGCATGGTGGTGTGGCCGTCATGGCCGCAGCCGTGGAAGCGGCCGGGGATCTTCGAGCTCCACTTCAGATTGGTGTTCTCTTCCATCGGCAGCGCGTCCATGTCGGCGCGCAGCCCGATGCGCTTGCTGCCGGTGCCCTTGCCCTTGATGACGCCGATCACGCCGGTGCCGCCGAGGCCGCGATGCACTTCGATGCCCCAGCTCTTCAGCTTGTCGGCGACGATGCCGGAGGTGCGCACTTCCTCGAAGCCGATCTCGGGATGGGCGTGGAGGTCGCGCCTGATTGCGGTGAGCTCGTCGGCGTAGCCGTCGATGCGATCGATCGTGGGCATGTGGTCCTGTCCGGTTAGCGTGAGGGAGGCGTGAATACGGGGCCGTTCGGCTTGATGCGGATGCCCGGGCGCAGGCGCGTCCAGGGTAGCGAAGCGGTGTCGGCCGGCATCGCACCGGGCGCGGCACAGATCATCAGCTTCTCGGCGATCGGCTCGAAATCGGCGCGGAAATGCACCGAGCTCTTGTTGACCAGGATTTTCTGTTCGGTCGGCTCGATGCCGACATAGCGGTACATCGCCTGGTCGGCGAGCTGGGCCTTGTGCGAAGAGACGACGATGCGGACATCGCCGATGCGCAAAGCTGCGGACGGGCCCATCTCCATCTCGCGGCCGCCGTAATAGGGACCGGGCGCGATGAAGCGGCCGTCCGAGAGCTGCTCGACCACGAAGGTCTCGCGATAGGGCTCGTCGCCGGGGATGCCGGACTTGCCGCCGAGCGACAGCGTCACGGTGGCGCCGACGCCGGCTGCGTGCGCGGCCTTGGCCGATTCCGGATCGTAGATCGCGCCGGTTGCGGCACTCGCCTTGTTGCGCACCAGCGCGCGCAGCATGCCCGTGGTGTCGGAATCGCCGCCGGCGCCCGGATTGTCCTGGGTGTCGGCGATGATGATCGGCTTGCGCGCGCTCTTGGCAAGTTCCATGGCGTGGCGCACGCCATCGTCGGGCGTCCAGATCTTGCCGTCGAAATCGTTCTCGTGGCTTTCGATCAGCTTCAGAAGCGCGTCGGCCGCACGATCTGCGTCGTCTTGCGTCCTGCCGTAGGCGAACACGCTGGGGCCGCAGTCGCGGAAATCGGCGGCGGGAAAGCCGGGCGCGAAAGAGAGGGTGGGAACGGCATCGCTCTCCAGCGCGGCGAGTCTTTCGTAGATGCCTTTGGTGGGCTGGTCGTTGGTGCATTGCCAGCTGATCGGGATCAGGAATGGCAATTGCCGGAAGGCCTTTGCGAAGCGCTGCTTCGTCTGCAGCAGCAGCGCGAGATGGCGCGCGCAGGCGCGGCCGGTCTCGGCCATGTCGACATGCGGATAGGTGCGGTAGGCGATCAGCGCGTCGGCATGCTCCATCATCTCGGGCGTGACGTTGGCGTGGAGATCGAGGCTGGTGACCAGCGGAACATCCTTACCGATGACGCGGCGCACGCGCGCCAAGATCTCGCCTTCGCCGTCGTCGAGATGCTCGGTCACCATCGCGCCGTGCAGGTCGAGATAGACGGCGTCGATCGGGCCGGCGGCGGCGATGCCGTCGACCATGACCTTCACGATGCGCTCGAATGCGTCTTCGGTGACATGCGCCGACGGGCTCGCGCCGCAGGCGATGGTCGGAATGAGTTCCCAGCGGTTCGCCTCGGCGCTGTCGACGAAACCGGCGAGCCCGACATTGATGCGGCGCATCACCTTCAACACGTCGGCACCTTCAGTCATCGCCGGCCAGCCGCCGCCATGCTGGAAATCCGCGAATGTCGCCTTCGTCGGAGCGAAGGTGTTGGTCTCGTGCAGGAAGCCGCCGACGGCAATACGTGTCATTCAGATCAGTCCCGATTGAAAGTGCGCGACGTTAGCCTTGCCCTTGCGAGGAGGGCAAGGTGAGGAAGCACTCGCGACGTGCATAGGGTCAAGACGATTTGGGAATGCTGCGCCCCATACTCCGCCGTCATTCCGGGGCGCGCCCTCTTGGGCGCGAGCCCGGAATCCATCGTGCGACAGAGTCCGCGGCTAAATGGATTCTCAGGTGCGCAATTGCGCACCATAGCTCATCGCTTCGCGATGCCCCGGAATGACAGAGGAGAGAGCTACAGTGTCGCCCCCACGCCCTCGGCCACCGGCCTGAAGTTCGCAAAATCCCAACCCCGCCCGGGCGCCGCATCCAGCAGCGCCTTGGTGTAGGCCTCCTTAGGATGCGTCAGCACTTCGGCGGCCGGTCCCTGTTCCACGACGCGGCCGTGCTGCATCACCACCACCTCGTCGCAGATCTGGGCTGCGACACGCAAATCGTGGGTGATGAACAGGATGGCGATGCCGAGCCGCTTCTGGATCTCGTCGAGCAGCTCCAGCACCTGCGCCTGCACCGAGACGTCGAGCGCGGAGACCGCTTCATCCGCGACCAGGACGTCCGGATCGAGCGCGAGCGCCCGGGCGATCGCGATGCGCTGGCGCTGGCCGCCGGAGAATTGGTGCGGATAGCGCGACACCGCATCCGGCGGCAGGCCGACCAGCTCGAGCAACTCGCGCGCCCGCTTCATCGCGTCGGCGTGCGCCACGCCGTAATTGACCGGGCCTTCGGCGATGCTCTCGCCGACGGTGACGCGCGGATTGAGCGAACGATAGGGATCCTGGAATACGATCTGGATCTTCTGCCGATGCGGCTGCAACAGGCGGCGCGAGATGTCGGCGATCTCGCGGCCGGCGAGGCGCACGCCGCCGGAAGTCGGATCGATCAGGCGCACGATGCAGCGCGCAACCGTCGACTTGCCCGAGCCGCTTTCGCCGACGATGCCGAGCGTGCGGCCCTTGCGCAGGGTCAACGTGACCTTGTCGGCAGCGACGACCTCGCGGCCTTTGCCGAAGAAGGCGCGCTCCTTGTAGACCTTGCCGAGCTCGTTGGCCTCCAGCACCACGGGCTCGCGGGTTTCCTCGCGCGGCGGGCGCGGCACCAGGCTCGGCACCGAGGAGAGCAGGTTGCGGGTGTATTCCATGGTCGGATTGCGCAGCACGGTCTCGAGCGGACCGGTCTCGACCAGGCGGCCCTGCCGCATCACCGCGACGCGATCGGCAATCTCGGCCACCACGCCCATGTCGTGCGTGATGAACAGCACGGCGGTGCCGTGATCGCGCTGGAGCTCGCGGATCAGGGACAGGATCTGCTTCTGCGTGGTGACGTCGAGCGCGGTGGTCGGCTCGTCGGCAATGAGCAGCTTCGGCTCCAGCACCAGCGCCATCGCGATCATGATGCGCTGGCGCTGGCCGCCGGAGAGACGGTGCGGGTAGGAGGCGAAGATGCGCTCGACCTGGGGCAGGTGGACCTGCTCCATCATGTCGAGAATGCGCTTCCTGCGCGCTTTGGCATCGAGTTTGGTGTGGGCGCGGAGCACCTCGTCGATCTGGCGGCCGACCGGAACCACCGGATTGAGCGCGGTCATCGGCTCCTGGAAGATCATCGCCATCTTGGTCGCGCGCAGCTGGCGCAGGCGGCGGTCGGTGGCGGTGAGCAGCTCCTCGCCGACCAGCTTCACGCTGCCGCCGGTTGGCACCAGGGTGCCCTTCGGCAACAGGCCCATCGTGGTGAGCGAGGTCACCGACTTGCCCGAGCCGCTCTCGCCGACGAGGCACAGCGTCTCGCGCTCGCGCACCTGGATCGAGATGCCGTCGATGATGTTGGCGCCTTTCGGCTGCTTGCCGATGGAGACGACGAGATTGTTGATGTCGAGGATGGTGTCGGTCACGTCAATTCTCTCCGTCATTCCGGGGCGCGACAAAGTCGCGAGCCCGGAATCCATCGGGCCGCAGCACGCGTGGTGAAATGGATTCCGGGCTCGCGCTACGCGCGCCCCGGAATGACAACGCTACTTGTTTCACTTCCCCTCCCGCTGCTTCATGCGCGGATCGAGGGCGTCGCGGGCGGCGTCGCCGATCAGGTTGATGCTGAGGATGGCGATGGAGAGCAGCAGGCCCGGCCAGAAGATCAGCGACGGCTTGATCTGGAAGTACTGGCGGCCCTCGGCCATGATGTTGCCCCAGGTCGGCGTCTCCGGCGAGATGCCGGCGCCGAGGAAGGAGAGGATCGCCTCGGTCAGGATGGCGCTGGCGCAGATATAGGTGCCCTGGACGATCAGCGGCGCGATCGTGTTCGGCATCAGGTGGCGCCACATGATCTTCGGCAGGCTCGAGCCGACCGAGATCGCGGCCTCGACATAAGGCTCCTCGCGCGCCGACAGCACGACCGAGCGGACCAGGCGTGCAACGCGCGGAATCTCGGGGATCGTGATCGCGATCAGCACGGTCCAGAGGCTGGCGCCGGACAGCGACACCACGGCGATCGCGAGCAGGATGCTCGGCATTGCCATCAGGCCGTCCATGACGCGCATCATCACGGAATCGACCAGCTTGAAGAAGCCGGAGACGAGGCCGATCGCCAGCCCGATGGCGATCGACAGGATCGCCGCACCGATGCCGATCAGAAGCGAGATGCGGCCGCCATAGATCACGCGCGACAACACGTCGCGGCCGTAGGCGTCGGTGCCGAGCAGGAACTGTGCGGAAGATGGCTTGAGCCGCTGCGACGGGGCGAGCTGGATCGGATCATGCGGCGCGATCAGCGGCGCGAGGATCGAGACCACCACGATCAGCGCGAGCAGGCACGTCGCGGTGGCGATGATCGGGGTCGAGGTGAGGAATCCGAATCGCGGCCGCAGCGGCGACGTGATCGGAATGGAGGACTGGGGAAGGGTATCGACCGACATTTTGTTCTTGTCCTTGCCTCAGTACCGGATCCGGGGATCGAGCAGGGTGTAGGCGACGTCGATGAGAAGATTGACGACGACGTAGATCAGCGAGGTCAGCAGGATCATCGCCTGGATCACCGGATAGTCGCGCGCCAGCACCGCATCGACGGTGAGACGCCCGATGCCGGGGATGTTGAACACGCTCTCGGTGACGACGACGCCGGAGATCAAGAGCGCAAAGCCGGTGCCGATCACGGTGATCACGGGCACGGCGGCGTTGCGCAGAGCATGGCGCATCATCACCGCAACCTCGTTGATGCCCTTCGCGCGCGCCGTTCGCACGTAGTCTTCGCCGAGCACGTCGAGCATCGCCGCACGCGTCATGCGCGCGATCAGTGCGACGTAGATGAAGGACAGCGCGCAGGTCGGCAGGATCATGCGCTCGAAGAACGGACCGAAGCCGTTGAAGATGCTACGGAAGCCCTGCACCGGCACCCAGCGCAGCTCGATCGCGAAGACCTGGATGAGGACATAGCCGACCACGAACACCGGCACCGAGAAGCCGAGCACGGACAGACCCATCACGAAACGGTCGATCCAGGTGCCGTGCTTCCACGCCGCGATCACCCCCAAGGGAACTGCGACGATGACGGCGAGGATGATGGTGCACAGCGCGATCGAGATCGACGGCTCGACGCGCTGGCCGATCATCTTCATCACCGGCAAATTGGAGATCAGCGACGTCCCGAGGTCGCCGTGCAGCAGCTTGTTCACCCAGGTGACGAACTGCACGATCAGCGGCTCGTTGAGGCCGAGCGATTCGCGGATGCGCTCCAGCCGTTCCGGGGTCGCGTTGTCGCCGGCGAGGATCGCGGCGGGATCGCCGGGGGTGAGGCGGAGCAGGAGGAAAACGAACAGCGCGACCACGCCCATCACGGGCACGGCGGCGAGAATTCGGCGAAGGAGATATCCGAGCAAGTTGGATCCGTCAGTTTAGAGTCAAATTGGGCAGGGCTCTTCGGCCAGCCTGCCATCAGCCTAACATTTCAGCAATTCCCGTGCCACGAGGGCCACAGTTTTTGCGGTGCAGCCAATCTTCGTAGGGTGGGCAAAGCGGAGCGTGCCCACCTGCTTTCGGTCGGGAAAACGGTGGGCACGGCGCTTTGCGCCTTTTGCCCACCTACGGGATCGCTTCGCGATCACTCCAGCGTCGCCAGCAGCCCCGCCATCAGCCGTCCTCGCTCAGCGAGACTCTCGACTTCGATATACTCTTCGAGCGTGTGGACATTGCCGCCGCGCACACCGAGGCCGTCGAGCGTGGGGATTCCCATCGCGCCGGTGAAGTTGCCGTCCGAGCCGCCGCCGGAGCTTGCATGCGGTAATTCCATGCCGAGAGATTTGGCAATGCCGCGGGCCTTCTCGTACAGCGCCATGGTGCCGGCATTGGGCTCCCAGACCGGCCGCGTCACGCCGCGCGTGACCTTGAAGCTGACGTCGTTGCTGGTGCCGGACAACGCCAGCATCCGCTCGACGCCGCGGTCGAGATCGGCCTGGCGCTTGGCCATGGAGAGCGCCTCGCCCGTCGCCGTGGTAGCAACGCAATTGACCCATTGGCCGCCATGCACGACGCCGACCGAGAAGGTGCAGTCCTCCGTCGTCATGGCGTCGATCGCGAGGATCTGTCGCGCCATCTCGCGGATCGCCGAGCGTCCCGAGGACAGCGTCGCGCCGGCGTGGCTCGGCCGGCCCGTCGCTTCGAGGTTGAAGCGTGCGATGGCGTAACGTCCGGTGGTGACGCCGTTGTCGGCGCGGCCGGGCTCCGGCACCAGCACGTATTTGTTGCGCGCGGCTTCCGCCTCGATGATGTCGCGCGTGGAGGGCGTGCCGACTTCCTCATCCGGCGTGAACAGCACGGTGATCGGCAATGGGGTCGTGAACGAGGCGCGTGCCAGCTGGCGGATGGCTTCCAGCGAGAGGTAGTTGCCGCCCTTCATGTCGTAGATGCCGGGGCCATAGCACTTGTTGCCCTCGCGCCGCCATTTCAGCTTCTCGATGGTGCCGACCGGGTGGACGGTATCCATGTGCCCGGCGATCAGGATGCCGGGCTCGCCCTGCTTCGGATGGGGGAAACGCGCGCGGATGACCCCGCCGAAGCCCTGGCGGCCGGCGATGCGCTCGATCGTCGCACCCATGATCGCCATACCTCGCGCTGCGATATCGAGCATGCGGTCCACGGCACCGGCATCCCAGGTGGGGCTTTCGCATTCGACCCAGCCGCGCAGGCCTTCGAGCATTGCCTCGGAATCAAAGGGAAGATTGGCAGGATTCATCTCAATGTCTCTCAAGCTTGGAAAGATGGAACGCGCATTGCATTGGCGCGGACGGGACAAGCGGAGGGTGTTGTAGAGCCAAACCGATCTTTGTGGAGCCCGTGCGCGCGCCGCAAGGGCTTGCACCGAAACCGGATTGACGCGCTTCACCCTGTCTGCAAGTCTCGAAAGACGAAGGCATTGCATGAGGTTAGTTCGCCCAACGAACGAACCTCATGCTCAACCAATAACCTGCCTTTGAACAGTTTCACGTCAGGAGAACTTTCTATGTTCCACTTCATGCGCCGGGGGCCTCGCGCGTTCGCCTCCACACTTGCGCTGTCGGTCGTCGCGCTTTCGACCGCGCTGGCCTCGCCGGTGCTCGCGGCCGGCAAGACTCTCACGGCGGTGCTGCATTCGGATTTGCGCATCATCGATCCGATCTTCACCACGGCCTACATCACGCGTGACCACGGCTACATGGTTTACGACACGCTGGTGGCCACCGACTCGAATTTCAAGGTCCAGCCGCAGATGGCGGACTGGAAGGTCTCCGACGACAAGCTCACCTACACGTTCACGCTGCGCGACGGCCTGAAGTGGCATGACGGTGCGCCGGTGACGGCGGAGGACTGCGTCGCTTCGCTGAAGCGCTGGGCTGCGGTCGACGGCATGGGACAGAAGCTCATGGACTTCACCGCCAGCATCGAGGCGACCGACCCCAAGACCATCACGCTGAAGCTGAAGGAGCCCTACGGCCTGGTGCTCGACTCCATCGGCAAGCCGTCCTCGCGCGTCGCCTTCATGATGCCGAAGCGCCTTGCGGAGACGCCGCCGGACAAGCAGATCCCCGAGCAGATCGGCTCTGGTCCGTTCAAGTTCGTGCAGGGCGAATTCCAGCCCGGCGTGAAGGCGGTCTACGTCAAGAACACTGACTACGTGCCGCGCAAGGAGCCGGCGAGCTGGACCTCCGGCGGCAAGGTGGTGAAGGTGGACCGCGTCGAGTGGATCACCATGCCGGACTCGCAGACCGCGGTGAACGCGCTGCAGTCGGGCGACATCGATTTCATGGAGAACCTGCCGTTCGACATGCTGCCGGTGCTGGAAGGCAACAAGGAGCTCACCATCGAGGTCCTGAACAAGTTCGGCTTCCAGACGCTCGGCCGGATGAACTTCCTGCATCCGCCGTTCGACAACGTGAAGGTGCGGCGTGCTGCCTTGCTGGCCCTGAACCAGAAGGACGTGCTCGACGCGCTGGTCGGCAACGCCAAATATCAGAAGATCTGCGGCGCGTTCTTCATTTGCGACACGCCGCTCGCAACCGATGCGGGCTCCGAGACCCTGGTCAAGGGGAACGGCATGGCGCAAGCCAAGAAGGCGCTCGCCGAGTCCGGCTATGACGGCACGCCGATCGTCATCATGGCCCCTGGCGACGTCACGACGCTGAAGGCGCAGCCGATCGTTTCGGCCCAGCTGCTGCGCGAGGCCGGCTTTAAGGTCGACCTTCAGGCGACCGACTGGCAGACCGTGGTGAGCCGCCGCGCCAGCCAGAAGCCGCCGAAGGAAGGTGGCTGGAACATGTTCTTCACCAACTGGGTCGCGGCCGACGTGTCCAACCCGATCGCCAATCTCTCGATCGGCGGCCAGGGCAAGAAGGGCTGGTTCGGCTGGGCGGAGGACGCCAAGATCGAGCAGCTCAAGGACGCTTTCGTCCGCGCGGCCTCGGTCGACGATCAGAAGAAGATCGCCGCCGATATCCAGAAGCAGGCCTATGAGCAGGTGATCTACATTCCGCTGGGGCAGTATCTCATCCCGAGCGGCTGGCGCAAATCGCTGACGGGCGTGCTCGACGGCCCCGCGACGCCGGTGTTCTGGAACATCGACAAGAAGGAATAAAGCATGATCCGGAAAAGTGCGAAGCGGTTTTCCGGAAAGATCACGCGCAAACAACAACCTAAAGCGCGATGACGATCATCCGAATCTCATCGCGCTTTACGCGCCGCGCGCCTTGCAGGTGAATACGAACGGCGCCGCAGTTTCCTGCGGCGCCGTTTTTCTATGAGGCGGTCTGTGATCGCGCTCGTCTAGCAGTGGCTGTCGCGCAGCTGCTCGATCCCTTCACTCATGAATGCCAAGCTCGCGTCCATTCGTTCATCGGAACGAGGCTGCGAAATCGGCTGTTCGATCTCGGACGCGGGCTGATCCGATCTGTTCTCTTGTTCCATCTCGCCAATCCTCTGAATTGCTGCAGTACAACATCGCGAGGGGCGGGAAGTTCCTAGCTGATCGGGCGATGATGCGGCCTGAACAGCCGCCCTTTCTCCACCACCAGCACGATCGCGAGCGCGGCGAGGGTGGATAGGAAAAAGCCGATCGAGAATGGCAGCAGCGTGCCGTCGAAGCTCTGCCCGATTGCCATGCCGACCACGATCCCGATCAGCGTGGTGATCGAGCCGTACAGCGAGGAGGCGGTGCCGGCGATGTGGCCCTGCGGTTCCATCGCCAGCGCGGTGAAGTTGGCGACCATCATGCCGAACGAGAACATCATCAGGGCCGAGAGCACCATGAACAAGGCGAGCGGCAGCACGCCGAGGCTTTCCGTCAGCAGCATCACGCCGGCCACGGCCGTGTAGAGCGTCAGCGCGCCGTGCGAGATCACGCGCATGCCGAGCCGGCCGACCAGCCTCGCATTGAGGAAGCCGGCGATGGCTGTGCCGGCGGCAATCGCGGCGAAAGCCAGCGGGAAATATTGGCCGAGATGATAGATGCCGGTGAAGACCTGCTGGGCGCAGAAGACATAGGCGAACAGCGCGCCGATGACGCTGCCGGCGGCGGTGGCATAGCCGACGGTCTGGCGATGGGTCAGGGTCTGCCGGAATGCCGAGAGCACGTCGGAGGGCGCCAGCGACCTGCGCTTCGACTCGGGAAGCGTCTCGGGCAGCCGCAGCACGCACCATGCGAGCGCGAGCAGGCCGTAGAGCATCAGCACGACGAAGATGCCGCGCCACGCCGTCACCAGCAGCACCGCCTGTCCGAACGAGGGCGCGACCACGGGCACCGCGATGAAGATCATCATGGCGAGCGACATCACGCTCGCCATGCGGCGGCCGACATAGCAGTCGCGCACGATCGAGGTCGCGATCACGCGCGTCGCCGCGGTGCCGAGCCCCTGGAGCGCACGCGCCAGCAGCAGCGTCTCGAACGAGGGGGCAATGACCGCCAGCACGCTCGCCACCGCATAGACCGCCATGCCGCCGAGCAGCACCGGTCGGCGCCCAAAACGGTCCGACAGGGGACCCATGACGAACTGACCGGCGCCGAAGCCGATCAGGAAGGTCGACAGCACCAGTTGCAGGTGGTTCTCGACGGGAATCTTGAAGGCGGCGCCGATATTGGGCAGCGCCGGCAGCATCATGTCCATCGCGAGCGGGTTCAGCGCCATGATGGACGCGATCACGATGACGAACTCCGGAAAACCCATTGGGCGGTGTCCCGAGGACACCCAACCGTCGGCATTGACGTCGGACAAGAAGCTTACCCCTGCAATCAAGCGACTTATCTAGCCCTGGTGCTGCGTTGCACAACCCATGTTTCGGGATGGCTGGCAGGCGGGGCAGGAGCGTCAAAAACGGGTGAGGGCCCATCGCCGGCCTGATGGCCATCCGCGACCGCGTCGCCGCGCACATCGAAGAGTTTTCGGAAGCCGCATCGCCGGAGGGTTGGGCCTGCAACCAGGGATTCACCATAAGATCGGCGCGGCACGCCGGGGAGATGAATCGGCAACCCGTCCTGTCCATTGTGGTCGGACCGGCTGCCGCAACGGCGCCGCGAGAAGCCAAACAGGGTATCGCCCGTGTCCGACATATCAGGTGCAGCACGATGGTTGGCGCCTGCGGCCAAGGCTGCCAGGCGCAACGTCTGGCTTGCCGGCGTGGTCACGCTGACCGCGCTGCTGGTGCTCGGTAATCTCGCCAACGATGCCTCGCTCGACCTGCCCTATGGCTGGGACGTCCGGGTCAATTGCGCGGCGGTCGATGCGCATGCCGACGGGCTCGATCCCTACTTCGTCAAGAACCTGAAGGGCACCACCTATTCTTATCCCTATCTGCCGGTGACGCTGGACGTCTTCCGTCCCCTCTGCGCGGGCGGCGTTCTGCTCGATCATTACCGAAGCATCTTTCTCGTCCTCGCCGTGCTCTGCGCGCTGCTTCTGCCCGGCCTTGGCCGGACGCGTGCCAGCGCGCGCGATGCTGGCTTGAAGGTGCTCTGCGCGCTCGGCGCGTTCGTCGGTTTCGAATTCGTGGTGGCGTCGGGGAATTTTGCGCTGCTGAGCGGAGTGCTGACCGCGATCGCGCTGAAGCTCCTGCTGCGCCCGCTCGCATCCGAACAGAATTCGAACTTTTCCTGGCGCATCGCCGGCGCTGCGCTGCTCGGCCTCGTGACCTCGTTCAAGCTGGTGTTCGTCCCGGTGCTGGCGGCGCTCTATTTCCTGCCGCTGCCGCGTGGCCGCAAGCTGGCCTTGATCGCGGTGGCCGCGTTCGCCTTCGCGTTGCCGCTCGCGCTGTCGCGGTTACTCTATCCAGATCTGTTCGCGAGCTGGCTGCTCGCGATCGCAGGACAAATTCCCGGCCAGCATGCCGTCGGTCTCGTGGAGACCAATCCGTCGCTGTTGCTGCTGGCGCGCGACCTCATGGCCCAGGCCGGCTTCGGTGACGGCAAGCCGTCAATGTTGGCGGCCTACGCGTTCGCGGCACTCGCGCTCGTGCTCGTGCCGTTCGCGCTGTCCGTCCTGCGCGCGGCCGCGAGCGGACCGGTGCGCGAAGGGGCATCGCTGCTGACGCAGCTCGATCGCTGGCTGATGGATCACCCGCGCACGGGCATGCGCATCACGGTGCTCGCCATGTTCGCGCTCTATCTCAGCTCGCCGCGTCTGAAGGAATATGCCTTCTTCGAGCTCGCGCTTCTTGCCGCGATCCTCATCGTCGATCTTCCGTCCCTGGCGCTCGCCGCCATCCTCGGCATCGGCCTCGCCTTTCCGGCACTGGTCTCGCTTCTGGGCGCGCCGATCGAGGGCACCTTCATCCTCCTCGTCACCGCGCTGATCTGCTTCTGGATCGTGCTGCTCGATTTCCGCGCAGAGCCCGAGCGCCTCGAGCAAGGGTGATACAAGCTAGTGGTGCGGGCAGCCGGGGTCGAACCGGCACAGCGCTTGCGCACCGAGGGATTTTAAGTCCCTTGCGTCTACCAATTCCGCCATGCCCGCTTGATCCAACGAGATCAAACACTTAAGTCCGTTCCGGCGGTCTGGAATTGGCGCGTTCGCCGCCGGAGGGACGGTTCTTCCTTAAGCGAGCCGGGGGCACAAGGCAAAGCCTCAATCCGGACATCTGTTGCTGCTTTAGGCATTCTCAATCCACGGGGGCTATTCATTCGGCATGGCTGCTTCGTTTTCCTTTTCGCTGCGCGGCTTTGGCGCGCTGTTCGCGCTGCTTGCGGCTGGCCTCGCGCTGTCCGGCTGCGCCGGCGTGAGCGAGACGATCGCACCGGCTTTTGCCGATCCCGCCAAATACGAATTGTACGATTGCAAGCAGCTCGAGACCGAGCGCAAGGACCTCGCCAAGCGCACCGCCGATCTGCAGAGGCTGATGGAGAAGGCCGAGACCGGGGCCGGCGGGGCCGTCGTGTCCGAACTCGCTTATCGCAACGATTATATCGCCGTGCGCGGGCAGGTCCAATTGGCCGAGGATGCCTGGCGCCGCAACAGATGCCGGGAGACGCCGCCCGAGGCGCCGCCGCCTCCGGCATCGCCCGCGGCCAGCGCCAAATCCGCGTCGAAATCCGGCAAAGCGGCCCGCTGAGGCGCCGCGCCGGCGGCGCGCCGCATCAAGGCCGCCAGCCGTAGATCCAGTCCTGTCGCGCCAGCATGCGCTGCGGGCCGAGCGCGCGGATCGCAAGATCGCGTGCGAGCGCGAGCGGCCCGCTGAGATGATAGATGCGGCCCTGCTGCCGCGCGGTCCGCTGTACCCGCCGCACCCGCGCCTGGCGGGCACGGCCGTATTGCGTCAGCGCGGCGGCAACCGCTTTGCTGCTCTCGGCGGCCTCCAGGCTCAAATGCCGGGCGAGCACGGCGGCATCCTCGATCGCCATGCCGGCCCCTTGAGCTGCGAACGGCAGCATCGCGTGCACGGCATCGCCGAGCAGCGCCACCGAACCTTTGCTCCAAGGGCAGCCGTCCGGCACGCCAAACAGCGCCCATTTGCGCCAGCTGTCGACCGCGGCGAGCAGCATCCGCGCCGTCGGCGGCCAGCGCGGGCCGGCAAAGGCGTCCATCACCTCGCTGATATCGCCGGGCGTGCTCCAGCCCGGCCGGTTCCAGGTGCCCGGCAGCACCGCGACCACATTGATCTGGCGCCCGCCCGCAATGGGATAGGCGACCAGATGGGCGTTCGGTCCCATCCAGAGCTGCACCCGGCGCGCGGTATAGTCCTTCGGCAATTGCGTGGCATCGAGCGTGCCGCGCCAGGCGATCAGGCCGGAAAAGCGCGGCTGCACCTCGGGAAACAGATGCTGGCGCACCGTCGACCAGATGCCGTCGGCGCCGATCAGCGCGCTGGCGAGATCGCTGCGGCGGATCGTGCCGCTGCGATGGACCACGGTCAGGCCCTTGGCGTGAGGCGCGACGTCCTCGAAGGTCGCGCCCAGCTTCAGGTCGATGTCGGGATGGTCGGCGACGGCGCCGGCGAGGGCCGCTTGCAGGTCGGCACGGTGCACCACCCAATAGGGCGCTCCGGCGCGAAGCGAGGCGGCTTCGCCGAGCGGCATGCGCAGCAGCTCGCCGCCGGCGCGCGCGCTCATGATCGAGAGCGCTTCCGGGGTGACGGCGCGCAGCTTGAGGCGTTCGGTGAGGCCGAGCTCGACCAGCACGCGGCTGGCATTGGGCGAGAGCTGCAGGCCGGCGCCGACCTCCTCGAGGCGTTCGGTCTTCTCCAGCACGACGATGCGGAAGCCGCGGGCGGCGAGCGCGAGCGCGGCCGTCAGGCCACCGATGCCGGCACCGGCGACGACAATCGTTCGGGAGAGCGCCACCCCTTAACCGATGGACGCGGTCAGGCCACCTTGTCCTTCAGCACACATTCCGGCGGGCGGGCTTCGCCGGGCTTCAGGTCGGCCGCGAAGCGGTACAGCGTCGAGCAATAGGGGCAGATGATCTCGTTGTCGTTGCCGAGGTCGAGGAAGACGTGCGGATGGTCGAACGGAGGATTGGCGCCCACGCACATGAACTCTTGCGAGCCGATCTCGATGACGGGGACACCGGCATCGTTATGGAAGTGCGGGACGACATGGTCGGACATCGAAGTTCATCCTGGAGTGGCAATGGCGGCAGATACAATCACGAACTTACGCGGCATCTTTGAGGCGCTGCGGACCATACTGGCGGGTACAGGTGATTGCTAGTCCAGCGGAACCGAAAAGCTTCGCAAGCGCCCCATGCTCATTTGCTCATGCAAATTCGACACAATCTTGCGCCCCTAGAGAAGCCCTTCTTTCGTCGGGGACGTTGTGTCGCAATTTTGGCATACTATCTCTGTGGTTGCGTGAAACCGGGACGAAAGACGTAGTGTTCCGCGCAAGCGATCTCAGGGCATCCGGGCTTTTCCACATGAAGTGGCTGCGAATCAGTACGGCGTTGGCGGGAATGGCCGTGTGCGGCTTCGTGCTCGCGCAGGTGGCGCCGCATGCCCGCGAGGCCGGCGCGATCCTGGCCGCCCAGGATGATCCGGTCGCGCTCTCCGAGCTGAAGCTCGATGCACTGCTCCGGCACAACGACCGCCTGGTTCAGGACAATATCGAGGCCGCGCTCGCCGCCGGCGATGCCGATCTCGCCGACAGTTTCGTCACGCTGGCGCGCGAGCGCAACATCGCGCTTCCCGACGACCTCTTGAGCCGCGTCGCTGATGCCGTGAAAGCGGAGAATTCCACCGCGCATTTCGCCAAGCGCTTCGCCACCGGTCTCGTCACCGGCAACGCGGACGATGTCGCCAGCCTGTCCGGGACCGTGGCCGGCGATCTCTTCGTGTTCGGCGACATCAGAGACGTGGTGCGCGAAGGCAAGCACCTCGCCATGGGCGAGGACACCGACCGCCTCGTGCTCTCCCTTGCGGCGGCCGGCCTTGCGGTGACGGCGGCAACCTACATCTCCGTCGGCGGTGCCGCGCCGGTGCGCGCAGGACTGACGCTGGTGAAGGATGCGCGCAAGCTCGGACGGCTCGGCGAGGGGCTCGCCGCATGGGCCGGCCGGTCCGCGCGCGAGGTGGTCGACGCGCCGATGCTGCGGAACGCGGTGGCATCGGGCTCGGTGCTGCGCCCTGGCCAGACCGTGAGCGCGATCAAGGCCGCGTTCCGGGCCGAGAAGGCCGGTGCGCTGGTCCGGCTCGGCAAGGACGTCACGCGCGTCGCCGGAAAGACCGGCACGCGCGGGGCCATGGATACGCTCCGCATCGCCGAGGGTCCCAAGGACGTCGCGCGCGCCGTGCGACTTGCGGAAGCGCAAGGCGGCAAGACGCGCGCGATCATCAAGCTGCTCGGCCGCGGCGCGCTGCTGCTCGTCGGCGGCGCGTTCGATCTGGCGATGTGGCTGTTTGGCGCGGTCGTGACGCTGTTCGGCCTGCTCTCCTCCATCAAGGCGACGACCGAGCGCCTGACCCAGGCCTGGTGCGATCGCAGGCGGGCGCGGCGGCTTCGCCGCGCGCAGATGGCGGCCGACGCTGCTTTGGCCAACGCGGCCGCGACGGCCTGAGGCGCGATCCGCTTCGGGCTATTGTTTGAGCATGATGTTGCCGGAAAACCGCTGCACACTTTGCCGGATCGTGCTCTAAGATCGCGTCATTCCCCTCAACACCTCACGGAACTGCTGATGCCGAGCTTTCACAACGGCGCCGTTGAAATTGCCTATCTCGACGAAGGCGAGGGCGATCCGATCATCCTGGTGCACGGCTTTGCCTCCAGCAAGAACGTGAACTGGGTCTATCCGACCTGGGTGTCGGAGCTGCGCAAGAACGGACGCCGCGTCATCGCGCTCGACAATCGCGGCCATGGCGAGAGCGCAAAGCTCTACGAACCCGCGCAATATTCTATACCCGTAATGGCCGGCGACGTGCTCGCACTGATGGATCACCTCGCCATCCCGCAGGCCGACATCATGGGCTATTCGATGGGCGGGCGGATGACGGCCTGGCTCTCCCTCAACGAGCCGCAGCGCCTGCGCTCGGCGATCCTCGGCGGCATCGGCATCGGCGGCCTGATCGAGGGCAGCGGTCCCGGCGAGAACGTCGCCAAGGCGCTGGAGGCGCCCGCGCTGGACGACGTCACCGATCCCGTCGGCCGCACGTTTCGCGCGTTCGCCGACCAGACCCGCTCCGACCGCCGTGCACTCGCCGCGTGCCTGCGCGGCACGCGCGATCTCATGACGAGGCAGGAGGCCGCGCGCATCGAGGTGCCGGTGCTGATCGCGGTCGGCAGCGCCGACGATGTCGCAGGAAGCGCCAGCGCGCTCGGCGCGATCATACCGGGTTCCGAAGTGCTCGATATTCCCAATCGCGACCACATGCGTGCAGTCGGCGACAAGGTTTACAAGACCGGCGTGCTCGACTTCCTGTCACGCCGCGGCTGAGGCGACAAATCCCTAGGACCTTTAGCTGAGTCTCTTGGCGCGCCTCAATTTCGGTGACGACCGCTGCTTCACACCGCCTTGTCGCTGAACGCGGCGGGAAGCGTGTTGAGGAACGATATGACGCGCTGTGTGCGCAGGGGCGGGCGGCGGCCCGAGGTGCGGAGCATCCATAGGGGGTCCCCAGGCGCGCGCCAGGGCGCAAGCACCTCGACCAGCCGGCCGGCGCGAAGGTCTTCGTTCACCAGCCACGCCGGCCCCCAGCCGATCCCAAACCCATTCGCGATCAGAGCCAGCGAAGCGTGCGCGTCGTCGCAAATGTGCTTGGGCTTGGGCGTGATGCGAATGGGGCCTTTGCCGCGCAGGTCGGCGAAGCGCCAGGTCAGGATCTGACCGCTCGCGGGATTGCGGAAGCCGACGTGCTCGTGCGCGGAAAGCTCGAAGGGAGTGGCCGGCGCGCCGCGCGTTTTCAGATAGGCAGGCGAGGCGCAAGCGATCCAGGAGAAGGTGCAAAGCCGCCGCGCCTGATGACCGGGCGCGCGATCGAGCGGCCCTGTGCGGATCGCGACGTCGACGCCTTCCGCCGCGAGATCGAGAATCTCGTTGCGGAATTTGACCTCGATCTCGATTTCCGGCCGTTCCCGCAGGAACGCGGGCAATCGCGGCAGGATGCAGGCGCGCGCGAACGAGGCGGGGGCGGTCACGCGCACCCGTCCGCCATCGTCGCGCGCGACTTCGCCGAGCGCGGATTGGACACGGGCGAGGCTTTCGGCCAACGCGCGTCCCGCCGACATCAGCCGGTCGCCCTCTTCGGTCAGCGCCAACGAATGGGTGGAGCGATGCAAAAGCCGCAATCCGTGAGCCTGTTCGAAGCGGGCGACCGCCTTGGACATCGCCGATGTGGTCGTCCCCGCCCGCCGCGCGGCTTCGGCGAAGGAGCCTGCCTCGACGACGCGGACGAAGGCGAGGAGGCGCGAAAGGTCGGGAGGCAAAGTCGTTGTGGACATGAAGTCCACATAGCCATGGCCAGACGGTCACTACAAGCCCCATTCGAGAACGGCTAATCGGGGAGTATCAGCACGCATTCTGCGGCGCTGGAAATGCGGGACGTCCGATGAACCCTATCGAAATTACGCTGCAAGCCCTCGACGCCGCCGAGCGCGCGATTCCATCCGGCCAGCCGATCTATATGCTCAATCTGCTGCGCTACCGCGCGCAGGCGCGTTACGAGGACGGCTTTGACGCCGCGCCCTGCTCGGGCCGTGAAGCCTTTCATGAGCGCTACAGGCCGGCATTCCGGCGCCTTGCGGCCGGCAAGCCGATCGCGCCGATGTTTTCCGGGCCGATCCTCGCGAGCCTCGTCGGCTCGCCAAGCGAACGCTGGGACGAAGCGGCGCTCAATGAGTACGGTGACTTTGCCACCTTCCAAGGCGATGTGAAACTATGGCGACAGTGCCAGGCGCCGTCGCTCAACGGCGTCACCGATCTCGGGCCCTATTGTTTCGGTGCTCTGATTTCCCGGACGGTGATTTCGGCCAGAGCGACAGCGTCAGTCACGCCGCGCATGTGAATGTCGATCATCCTCTTGGCGAGAAGATCACAGATCGGATCGCTTCGATCCACCAGGTCGAGCTTGCGCAAGGCATGGTTGAAGGCGAGTTCAAGAACATGTTCCTGTTCGCGGGTGAGATCGACATTCGCAATCAGCCGTAGAATCGGCATGACGCTGCTCCCTGTTGGAGTAGGGCGGGAGCACAACCGGTCTCTCTGTCACCGATTGAAGCCACGGACCGGGCGGTGATGGAACACACTGTTCCTCAACGGCTTGGCAGTCAATGCCGTCAGAGTGCCAAGCAAGCGATATTGCAACTTAATCAGCAGGGCTGCGCTTTTGAGCTTCGAGGTAGTCGGCGCGCAAACGGTATTCTTCGGCGATCTCTAGCAGCGCAGCCTTGGTGCGCCCGTCAGCCGACAGTGCTGCTTGCTCGCGGGCGGCATGTTCGAGGCGGCGGAATTCTCGGTCCATGCGAACAGCCTACCTGACCGAGACGGCTGCCGCATTAAACTGTGCAAATGTGTACACATCGTCCACTCCCTCAGGAGATTGGGAGCGATGAGGCTTCACCCCGATCTCATCCTGCTTTGCCGTCCTCGCCCAGCCGCCGCCCCACGGCCATCAGCACCACGAACGTCGCGACCCACACCATGCGCGCGCCGTAGCGGTCGTGGGGCCCTGAGATCACGCCGCAGATGAAGGCGTTGCCGAGCAGCGCCAGCGTCACCGTCCCAGCCAGCAGCGTCAGATCGTCCAGCCGGCGCCTTGCCAGCGCATGGCCGAGCAGCGCGAGCAGCGCCAGCATCGAGGCCAGCGCGACCGGGACATGCAGCCAGTTCACGACATCGAAATTGACACCCCAGTTCTGCTGCCGCGCCGCGCGCATCGGCGCGGCCTGTGCGGGGATGTAGCGCTCGATGATGCCGCGGGTGTGCGGGATCCAGCCGTTGGTGCCTTCGCCGGTCGCCACGTGCAGCAATTGCTGTCCCATCGCGCGAAGCGCCGCGCCGGCCTGCCAGGCTGGATAATCCTTCAGCGACTGCACGACGATGGTGCCCATCTCCTCATTCATGCCTGCGAAACGGCCGAGCGTGTTGAACACGCTCTTGCCCCACAGGAATTCGTCGGCGCTCGCCGGCAGCTCGTTGCGGTAGGGACAAAGCTTGTAACGTTCGCGCGGGCAACGGTCGTTCAGATATTGCGCGACGATGCCGTCCTGCATCATGCGGCCGAAGGCGACGCCGTAGCCGCCGGGCGTCCAGGCCAGCTTGCCGGACAGCGCATAATTCGCCGACACCAGCATCAAGCCGCCCGCGACGATGGTGAGGCTCGCCTGCAGTAGTCCGGCCAGCGGCAGGCGCGCGCCCAGAAACGGCCGCGCCATCCAGCCCGCGGCGCACAGTCCGAGCAGCACGCCGAGCGTGGCGCTGTGGGTCGCCGCGGCAAAGGCGGTGAAGACAAACAGCGAGATCTTCTCGATCGCCGAGGTGCGGTTTGCGCCGATCACCAGGAGGAACAGCGACAGCACCGCGAGCCCGGCAAAGATGTCGGTGAGCAGCATGCTCGCAAGCCAGGGCAGCGCGGTCGACAGCATCAGGGAGAGGCTGATTGCGACGAAGCGGAAGGTCTGCATCAAACTCAACACGCGAAGAGTGAGCTGCAGCAGCCATAGCGTCGCCAGCGACTGGGCGGCGAGGTTGATCCAGAAGCCGAAACCCTCGCCATAGTGCAAATAGAGGCCGAACACCGTGGAGCGGCTGGGGACGAGATAGCCCTCGTACCAGCGGGCGAGATAGCCGCCGGTATCCCATTGCAACAGCGGATAGCCGTTCCAGACCGCCGGCGCGATCATCAGGAGGGGCAGGGCCATTGCGGCCAGCCGCAGCCAAAAAGAGCCCGCGGCGCGCGCGCGCAGTTGATCGGTGGTGATGGTCAAATCGGCTCTGCCCCCGCTCGGATCATGCCCGCAATAACGGTTGGAGGCGAATTCACCAATAGTTTGACGCCGCCCGGCTTGAATTTGGCGAAACTCTGACCACCTTGAGCCGACCTTGCCGCTCGGGGCGTCAGAAGAAAGTCTTGTTTATCAATGGTTTGGCTTGATCTCCGAGGCAGGGCACTGTTCACTCTCAGGCAAGCCCGTCAGGACTTTGTCGCCTAGACTGTGCTATAGAGCCAACAAAATCAGCCAATTCGAAAGAGCAGATCCCATGGCAGTGCATCAGGTCAATCCGGGAGGAAAGCTCGCATCGCTCGATCCGATCTGGGACCGGATCCGCAGCGAAGCGGAGGACATCGTCCGCCGCGAGCCGGAGCTTGCGACCTTCATCTATTCGGCGGTGCTGCATCACGGCCGGCTGGAGGATTCGGTGGTCCACCGCGTTGCCGACCGGCTCGATCATTCCGCGCTGTCGGGCGACCTCGTGCGCCAGGCCTATATCGAGGCGCTGCGCGACGACCCCGATCTCGGCAACGCCTTCCGCGCCGACCTCGTTGCCGTTTACGACCGCGATCCCGCGACCTCGCGCTTCATCGATCCCTTGCTCTACTTCAAGGGCTTTCATGCCATCCAGACCCATCGCCTCGCGCACTGGCTCTATCTGAGGGGCCGCAAGGATTTCGCCTATTACCTTCAGAGCCGATCCTCGGCGGTGTTCCAGACCGACATCAATCCCGCCGCGCGCATCGGCCGCGGCATCTTCCTCGACCACGCCACCGGCTTCGTCTGCGGCGAGACGGCTGTGATCGAGGACGACGTCTCGATCCTGCACGGCGTCACGCTCGGCGGTACCGGCAAGGAGAACGAGGATCGTCACCCCAAGATCCGCCACGGTGTGCTGATCGGTGCCGGCGCAAAAATTCTCGGCAATATCGAGATCGGCCATTGCGCGCGCATCGCCGCCGGCTCAGTCGTGGTCAAGCCGGTGCCGCACAACGTCACGGTTGCGGGCGTTCCGGCCAAGATCGTCGGCGAGGCCGGCTGCGCCGAGCCGTCGCGCACCATGGATCAGATGATCAACGCGATGGGGCTCTGAGCGGGCCCTTGATGCTGCGAAGGGCCGGATTCTCCGGCCCTTTTCTTCGCCAAATTCTTTGACAATTCGTGCTGGCGGTTCGCCGCATCTCGTCCTAAAACCCGCCGACCATTTTCGATCGGAGACTTGCCGTGGACGTCAAAGAAGTCAGAAAGTTAGATGCGTATCTGAAGCGCGTATTCGGCAATCCCAAGATCCGCGTCGTGCCGCGGCCGAAGAAGGACGATTCCGCCGAGGTCTATATCGGCGAGGAATTCATCGGCGTGCTCTTCGTCGACGACGAGGACGACGATCGCTCGTTCCAATTCCAGATGGCGATCCTCGAGGACGACCTGGTCGATCAGGAGTAGTTGGTCGCGAGCGAAGCGGAGTCTTCGCTCGCGCGCGGCGTTCTCCGTGTCCCGGACGCACTGCAACGCTCCATAAGCGCGTTCACGCGCGTCTTCGACACGCTGTGGCGTTGCAGTGCAGAGCCGGGACCCAGAAGCCACACGGAATATTTCTGCGACATGGGCCCCAGCTCAGCAGAGCATCGTCACTGGACGATGCTTCGCATCGGCAGGGAGACGCTGCGCTGTATCCGGGGTACGCGTCGAGGTTCGAGGCGCACTCTCTCCCCATCGTCATTGCGAGCGCAGCGAAGCAATCCAGGAATTCTTCCGCGCAGGGATTCTGGATTGCTTCGCTGCGCTCGCAATGACGCCGTTAGCTTCGCGATCAAAGGCGAGGGTACCAAGCAGTCGATTCGGCGCAAGGCTTCGTGGTGCTGATGCCATTGGCAACAATCTGTGAGTAGGACGCGCGATCGCGCGCCTCTAGAGTGGCACGTCCCAAGATCATTGCTTCGATATGTTCGGCAAGATGCGGGTCATCATGGCGTACGAGCTGCCGCATCATTCCGATCGGGTACGATCAAGCTTTCATAGTTCTGCTTGGGGTTCTTTCGGCAACACACGCCTCGGCGGTAGCATTGCTGGAGCGGCATCCTGATCAGCTTTACGGGCTCAATTGCAGATTTCAGCGCTCCAGCACCGACGAGGCTGGTCCTCCCAATTGACCTCACCTCCACGCGACAGCCGGGCCTCACCTGCCGACAACCCGTTTGGCTGCAAGCAACCTCCCCTGTGGCCGGCGGCTTCTTAGTTGCAGACTTCAACGAGCGAAGTACCAGTTATTCCGCCTCGCCTCCCCGTATCTTCGAGCCGGCAGCCAGAACGAACTGGACGACAACCGACAGAGTTGCAATAGATCTGACCCGTCGCCTGCGGCTTCGCGGGTGTGGTTTCGACCTTCTTCTTTTCATTGTCTTGCTTGTTGGCATCATCGCGGGTCGCGACCGGCTTCTTGTCCTGCGCCTTCTCGCATTCATTGTCGTCGTTGATGCGATAGCCGGCGCGGCAGGTGATCTTGACGCAAGTGTCGCCGTCCGCCTTGAAGCCGTGATTGCACACGAGCGGGCAGACGCGCCCCGGCTTGGTCTTGATGGCATCGAGCGCTTCGAAGCTCGCGAATTTGGCGTCGAACTTCGTGCCGGCATATTTGTTGAAGAGGGTGAGCGAACGCTGCGAGGTCGCATTCCAGTCGCCGTCCGCATTGCTCGCGAGACAGCCGACGCGGCGGAGTTCTGACTGCACCAGCTTGGCTGTCTCCTGCGGCGACAGACTCGGCGGCGATTGGGTGGGAGCCACGGCCGCGACCTTCTGCTCAGCGTCACGCTGAGCCTTCTCTTTGGCGGCTAGCTCAGCCGCTGCCTTTTCGCTGGCGATTCTCTCGGCCAGCGCCTTCTCGGCAGCCTGCTTGTCGGCCAGTGCCTTGGCAGCTGCTTCTGCATCCTTCCTGCGCTGCTCGGCGGCCGCCGCCTTGGCCTCTTCGATCCGTTTGGCCTTCTCCGCGGCGATCCGAGCATCTTCGGCAGCCTTGGCCGCTGCTGCGGCTTTCTCCTGCTCGGCCTTCTTGGCCCGTTCGGCGGCAAGCTTTGCCTTCTCCTCCTCGGCCGCCCGCGCCTTCTCGGCCGCTGCAGCGCGGGCGTCTTCGGCGGAAATCCGGTTGAGTTGAGCCTTGGCGAGATCGGTATAGAAGCCGCTGGGATAACGATTGAGGAATGCGGTCCAAACGTCGCGCGTGCCGAGCTGGAGCGCCAGTTCGTAGTCGCGCCGGATTTCGCTGTCCGGGTTCGCCTGCGGTCCGGTCGCGACCGGCTTGGCCGGAACCAGGCCACGTCGTCGCCGCCGAGCGAGCCGTACACAAATGGCTCCTGCTTGTAGCCGGTATTCTTGAGCACGTCGTCGCGCACGAAGCCGAACGCCTTGCGCAGATCGAGCCCGGGCGTCGGCAGACGTTCGACCAGAGCCGCCGCGAACGGGCTGTTCTTGGAGTCGCCGTCGGACGCCGTCGAACCCGCTTTCGCCGCGAACGCGATCATCGTATTCGGGCTGGTTGGCTCGACCTTGGCGAGGCCGCGGCCGATGGCACGCGAGGCGATGGTACGCTTCATCGTCTTGGCAAACGGGTTGTCGCGACATGCATCGAGGATGATCAGGCGCAGCTGCTTTGCAGGTTCGACCGCGAACAGCGCGCGGTCCAGCGCGATCGTTTCGTCGAGCACGTCGCTGTCGGTCTCCAGCGTCGCGTCTGTCGGGATCAGATAGTTGACGCCGTCCAGTTCAATGCCATGACCGGCGTAATAAACCACCGCGACCCCAGCATCCCGCGCCTTGCCGCCGAAGTCACGCAGCGCCCGACGCATCTCCGAACCGTTGAGGTCGAGCTTGATGTCGACGGTATCGAACCCGGCCTTCCTGAACATGCCGCCGACCAGGGTGGCATCGTTCGCCGGGTTCGCCAGCCGCGCCACGTTCTTGTAGGCCGAGTTGCCCATCACCAGCGCGACGCGCTTCTCAGCCAGCGCCGGGCCCGCTCCCACGCAGATCGCAAACATCAACAAAACAAACAGCCGAAGCCGCATTCCAGCCCCCGAATGCAATAGCGTCAGATTATTCGCAGCATGGCCAATCGCAATCTGTGCTCAGTGATATCAGTCACACATCCATGCGCCATCCGGGCAACCCCGTGCCAGGCATCACGGCCATCATGCCCTGTTTTGGCCCGATGGGTCAATCGTTATTCGAAAAAAACGAAAAGACTCGATGCTGCCAACGCTTGGCTACTGTGCATGGGGTTGTTTTCGATTTTTTGGTTTGGAGGCTCCAGCCTACAGTAAGCCGACCGCCCTTAGCCACGCGGCCCGCGCAGCTGCGCGGTCAGCCTCTCCATCGCCTCCGCCACTTCGCGCCACTGCGACAGCCAGCTGCGTGGAAAGCGGAAGGTGAGGTCGGCGCCGCCGACGCGGCGCTCGGAGAGGCACATGCCGGGGGTGGCGGCATCGCGCGTGCAGCGCGCGGTGAGCGCGGGGCTCGCAGCCGAATAGAGGTCCTCGCTGCCGTAGGGCGTGTCGGTGCGGAACATGCGCATCGTCAGGCCGTCCGCCGGGCTTGCCGCGGCCTGGTCGAGATAGCGCGGATAGATCGTGGCCGTGCGCTGCTCGGGCGAGAGCGCATCGTGATGGGCCGCGATCGACAGGAAGATGCGGTCGATCGACTGCAGCGCCGCTTCCGCCGTGTCGGAGGTGACGTGCTTGGGCGCGCCGGGCGGCTCCAGCGAGGGATAGAGGAAGTCGAGATCGATGCGCTCCTGCGGCCCCGAGTGCCGCTGGATCTTCATCCGGATCGCAGTCACCGGCAGGTTGAACAACGTGCCGCCGACGCTCACCGGCAGCTTGTCCGGCGCGTTCGCGCCCCGGCTGCCCCAGGTCGGCCACAGCAGATAGGCGACGAGCGCGACAGCTGCGACCGCCGCCGCGCCGCCGAGCACGATCGGCACGACATGCGCCCGGGTGCGCGTGCGGGGGGACCTGAGGGGAGCTGCCGAGAACAATGCCATGAATTGTGCGAGGTCGACCGGAGGTCGGCCGATGGCCGACGAATCAGCGGCGAATATGCCATGCGACGGCGCTTTCGCGCAGCGTTCCCGGCCGCTTGAATCGGGGACGGCCCCTTCACGGGACGGCCGGCCGCGTTAACCTTTCCTTAAGGATAATGTAGCGTTAACGGGCTCTGTTTGTCACAGGAAGGCACGCGCGTTGTGTAAGGGCGGAGCACTTCCGATGACACCTGAAGCTCTCAACACCTTCTTCTCGATCGGCATCGGTTTCGCGCTCGCGGGCGCGCTCGTGAACGGATACCAGGCGCTGGCGCAGCGGCCCGCCGGCTTCGGCCTGCTGCAGGACGGCGTGGCCCCGAAAACCTTCGCGGCAGTTCCCTTCCTGGTGTTCGCGGCGCCCTTCATCATCATGCGCAACACGCTGCGCGGCGTGCGGGTGGAAAGCCGCCGCATGGAATTCGTGATGATGGCAACCGTCATCGCCGCCTTTTGGAGCATGATGAGCGGCACCTTCTTCCTGATGACGCTGCGCGCTGCCGGCATTCTGGTCTGATCCGAAGTGCCTCGAGCGCGGCCGGCCCTTTGCGTCGCGGCTGCCGTTTGGCTATGCCAGTCGTCAATGCGACAGGAGACAGCCAATGGCCATCTACGAGCTTGACGGGCAGGCGCCCGACCTTCCCGCCGACGGCAATTATTTCATCGCCGAGACCGCGACCGTGATCGGCCGGGTGCGCTTGAAGCCGGGCGCGAGCGTTTGGTTCGGCGCAGTGCTGCGCGGCGACAATGAGTGGATCGAGGTCGGCGAGGGCGCCAACGTGCAGGACGGCTCGACCTGCCACACCGATCTCGGCTTTCCGCTTGTCATCAGCAGGAATTGCACCGTCGGCCACAACGTCATCCTGCACGGCTGCACCATCGAGGAGGGCGCGCTGATCGGCATGGGCTCGATCGTGATGAACGGGGCAAAGATCGGCCGCAACAGCATCGTCGGTGCCGGCTCCGTCATCACCGAGGGCAAGGAGTTCCCCGAGCGCTCGCTGATCATCGGCTCGCCCGCGCGCGTGATCCGCACCCTCGACGACGCCCAGGTGCAGAAGATGGGGAGCGCGGCCCGGTTCTACGTGGCAAACGGTCCGCGCTTCAAGCAGGGCTTGAAGCGGATCGGCTGACCGGCCCGCCCGGCCGCGCTTCGCCTCAGCCGTGCCACGGCTCCATACCGTAAAAATACAGCCTGACGCCTTAATCCTCTGCTAGCGCGATCACGCTTATCATCCAGCGTTTTCAACCAGGAGGAGCGGCGCCATGGGAGCTGCGGCGCTGGAATCCGGCTTCAGTGCCGGAACCAAATTCTTGAAGAAATTGGTCCGTTTCGTGCGCGGCGCCGACACGCTGACGGTCGCGGAGAAGGTCTACAGCATCGCCGCCTTCCTGGCGATCGTCACCACTTTCCTGCTGGTGATGTCGGTCCAGTCAGTGCGCCTGCAGACGACGTATCGCCACCTGCATGCCACCTCCGCCGACGCGGCGGTCGGCGTCGGGCGCATCAACGCCCTGATCTACGCCGTCGTGATGGAATCGCGCGGCATCTACATGTCCGCCGATCGTGCCGCGATGAAGCAGTTCGCGGACGGGCTGGTGCGGCGCAACCGCGAGCTCGCCGAGGCCGTGAAGAGCATGGAGCGCACGGTGGGCGACGACGACGCCGAGCTGTTCTCTTCCTTCCGCCAGCGCATCCAGCAATTCATCGACTTCCGCCAGGAGCTGGTGCGCCGCGGCGTCGAGATCAGCCCGGCCGCGGCCCGCGAGTGGGGCGACAACGACGCCAATCGCACCCTGCGCAGCAAGCTCAACAGCGATCTCGAAGCGCTCGAGCGCATCTACGAACAGCGCGCCCGCGAGGCGGACGAACTCGCCGACAGCCACCGCTACGCGGCCGCCTATCTGTTCGCGCTGGGGCTCGTGGCGCTGATGCTCGCGGCGTTGAACGTCGTCGTCATGCGGAACTCGGTGATCGGCGCGCTCGCCGATATCACGCAGGCGACCGACCGGATCGCGCAGGGCGACGTCAAGAGCGAGGTGCCGCATCTGCGCCGTCACGACGAGATCGGGCGCCTTGCGCGCGCGGTGCAGAATTTCCGTGACGCGGTGGCGCGCATCTTCGAGCTCGAGGAGCTCGAGCTCGGCACTGCGCAGGCGCGCGACGCGGCGATGACCGAGCGCGACAAGTTCAACGACAAGTACCAGGCCAAGAAGTGGCAGCTTTCGGCAGCGATCAACAACATGCCGCAGGGGCTGATCATGCTCGACGGCAAGGCCAATGTGGTCGCGATGAACGCCAATTACCGCAGGATCTACAATCTGCCTGAGACGATCCAGACCGGGTCGAGTCTCGAGGAGATCCTCCAGCACAGGGTCGAGAGCGGATTGTTCAGCGGCGACGTCACGAAATACGTCGCGGCGGTGCTCGACCGCATCGCCAAACGCCAGCCGACGTCGTACGAGATCGCGCTGAACGACGGCCGCATCATCAAGATCTACGAGCGCCCGATGGACGGCGGCGGCTGGGTGTCGGTGCAGGAGGACGTCACGGAACAGCGCCACCGCGAACGCATTCTCGAACGGATGGAGCGCTTTCTCGCCACCATCATCGAGAACGTGGCCGAGGGCATCATCGCCAAGGACGCGCGCAATCTGCGCTACGTCTTCGTCAACAAGGCCGCCGAGAAGATGATCGGCATGTCGCGCGGCGAGATCATCGGCAAGACGGCGCGGGAATTGTTCTCCGTGGAGGCTGCCGAATTGATCGAGCGGCGCGACCAGCAGTTGCTCGCACAGCGGCAGCAGCTCGAGCCGATCATCGATACCATCGATAATCCCGTCCGCGGGCGCCGCGTCATCTGCGCCCGCCGCATCCAGGTGGGGGGCGCCGGTGAGGAGTCCCACATGTTCGTGACCATGGTCGAGGATCGGACCGAACGGCCGGCAGCGGCGGCATAGCGGCCGGCGGCAGCTCGCATCTGCCGCGGGCTGCCGATGCTCGCGCGGAAGTGAGACAGTGTGGCTGTCACGAATGACCGACTGACGGTAGCTTGGTCCTGCTTTGAAGCGTGGAGCAACCTCCACGCGGAGGATCGAGTGATGTTACGCAGGATGATGATGACGGCGCTGGCCGTGGCGGCGGTCGGGCTGTCGGCGCCACAAAAGGCCGAGGCGGGCGGCGGTTTCGGACGTGGCGGAGGCTTTCACGGCGGTGGCTTCCATGGTGGCGGCTTCCATGGCTGGGGGTACCGTCATTGGCATGGCGGCGGCTTCTGGCCAGGGATCGGGATCGGGGTGGGTCTCGCCGGCGCCGGCCTGTACGGCGGTTATTACGGCTACGGCTACCCCTATTACGGCGGCCCCACCCTTTATGGCGCCGGCTACAACGACGGTTATGGCGGCTGCTACGTCGTGCGCAAGCGCGTCATGACCCCGTCGGGATGGCGCTACCGCCAAGTCGACGTCTGCGAGTGAGGCGAAATAGCTGTTAAAAAACAAGGTCGTTGACGCAGTATACCGTCAACGACCTTGCCAGCCCCGGATATTGAAATCGGCTCACGCCATCCGGTAACGGCGAGCATCGCGCGGAATCATACCGGCGAATGTGATCCAGTTCACAAGTGGCGAAAATAAAGTTCCCGCACCGTGCCCGGCTCAGCCGCCCGAGCGCTTGCGGGCGCTGGCGTGGACGCGCCGCGCCGGTTTCCTGCGGGTAACCGATGGAGTCTCGACCTCGGTCGCCCGTGCACTGGCAAAGGACTGCCGCAAGCCGTCGATGGATTCGTTCAAGGCCGTCACCTGCTCCGACAGGCGCTTGGTGTCGGCCTGTTGCGCCGCCAGCAGCCGCTTCATCGTCTGAAGCTGGTCCTGCACCACCTGAAGCTGGTCGATCGATTCCTGCTGGGTCGCCTCCAGCCCCTTGGTCTTCTCGACCAGTTGCTCGGAGGCCTGGGCGGTGCGGGCCTGAAGCTGCCGCGAGGCCACCACCCGGTCGCTCTCGGGGGCGGCACCGGTATAGGCCCGCCAGATTGCGATCGACGTCACGCCCGCGATCAGCAGCAGGAGGGCTGCAGCAGTCAGCGCGATCGGCTGGGCGCCAAGGCGAAGGAGGGTGTTGGACGGCCTGTCCTGGGCGAGATCGATCATCGCTGACAAAACCCAAATTGAAACTTGGTGAGTGGCGAAGACCGGCAACCCAGAGGGGTCACCGGGGCGTCCCGAAAGCCTTACGTTTCGGCAAGGAATGGGACCAAAAAGAGGCTGAGCGGCAAAAAACCAGTGATCAGCGGCTCTTGCAGCCCGGGAGCGCCGCGCAGGGGGCAGGGATCAAGGCTGAAATTGCGAGAACGGCCCGGAATAGCTCTTTGCGCGCGGTGCCGCATAGGGCCCGAGCCGGGAGGTCTTCAGTCCAAGTCGCACCAGTGATTCCGCCAGCGTCACCGCGGCCGCGACGCCGTCGACCACGGGAAGGCCGTGCGTGGCGGCGAGCTCGCCTGCGAGATCGGCCATGCCGGCGCAGCCGAGCACGATCGCTTCTGCCCGGTCGTCACGGATGGTGGCGGTGATCTCCGCCGAGATCTTGCCGAGCGCATCAATGTTGCGCTCTTCCAGCGCCAGCACCGGGACCTCGGCGGCACGGACGCGGGCGCAGCGTTCGGCCAGGCCGTACTTGCGCAGATTGTGCTCGAGCGGCACGATGGAGACGCCGAGCGTGGTCACCACGGCAAAGCGCGCCGCGATCAGGCTCGCGAGGTGGAAGCCGGCCTCGCCGATGCCGATCACCGGCGCCTTGGCGGCGGCACGCGCGGCATCCAGGCCGGTGTCGTCGAAGCAGGCGATGATGTGTGCGTCCGCGCCGTCGCGATCGGCCTCGCGGATGCAGCCGAGCATGCCGGGCACCGCGAAAGCTTCGTCGTAAAACCCCTCGATCGAGACCGGGCCCATCGCCGGCTGACGCGCATCGATCACTGTGCCCGCGAGGGCAACGCTGCGCGCGGCAGCGGCGATCTTCGCCGTCATCGACGCCGTTGTGTTGGGGTTGACGACGTGAAGCCGCATTGGAACAGACGAGTCCTTATCTCAGACGAGTCCCTTGCCGGCGTCCGAGCCCTTGGCCGCCTGCCGCTTGTTGAGCACGTGAATGGTGCCGAGCGCAAGCGTGATGACCGTGAACGAGACCGCCGAGATCACGGTGCCGAGCGCGTAGATGTCGGGGTTGGTCACGGTGGTGGTGAGGCCTTGAAGATCCAGCGGCAACGTGTTCACGGCGCCGATCGCCTGGCTGGAGCGTGCGAGCTCGTCCCAGGACAGCGTGAAGCCGAACAGGCCGATGCCGATCACCGAGGGCAGGATGATCGGCAGCACGACATGACGAAAGGTCTGCCACGGTGTCGCGCCGAGATCGCGCGCGGCCTCTTCCAGCCGCGGATCGAAGCGGTTGAAGATCGCGAACATGATGAGCAGCCCGAACGGCAGCGTCCAGGTCAGGTGCGCGCCGAGCCCGGACGTCAGCAGGCCCATCGAGGTCTCGAAATTCTCGTTCCAATGCGCCTTGATCAGGTCGTCGATGATGCGGAACTCGAGCGAGATGCCGAGCGAGGTGATGATCGAGGGCACGATGAGGCTGGCGATCGCCGAGTAGAACAGGATGCTCTGCGCCTTGAACTTGCGCCGGAACGCCATGCCGGCGGCGACCGACAGCACGACGGTGACGATCATCACGACGATGCCGAGCAGCAGCGAGCGGCGGAAGGCGGCACCGAGATCGACGATGCCGGTGCCCTGGAACAATTTTGCGATCCAGAAGGTCGATACGCCGTTCATCGGGAAGGTGAGGCCGCCCTGCGGCCCCTGGAACGACAGCACGTAGATCGCGATCATCGGCCCATAGAGAAACAGCACGTAGGCCGCGAAGAAGATCGCGAGCACGTAGAACGAGCGCGGGCGTCCTTCCTTCATGCTCTAGAGCTCCTTCTTGATGTCGACGATGCGCGACATCATGGTGATGATCAGGAAGGTGATTGCGAGGAGGATCACGGCATTGGCCGCGGCGGCGGGGAATTGCAGCGCGTTGACCCGCGTCTCGATGATCTTGCCGGCGGCGGCGATCTGCTGGCCGCCCATCACGCCGATGGTGATGAAGTCGCCCATCACGATGGTGATGACGAAGATCGAGCCGATCACGATGCCGGGCTTGGCCAGCGGAATGATGACGTTGACGAGGGTCTGGAAACCGCTGGCGCCGGCGTCATAAGCGGCCTCGATCAGCGACTTGTCGATGCGCACCATCGAGTTGAAGATCGGCACCACCATGAAGAAGGTGAAGAGGTGCACCAGTGCCAGCACCACGGAGAACTCGGAGAACAGCAGCCATTCGATCGGATGGTTGATCAGCCCCGTCTTCATCAGGCCGGTGTTCACCAGGCCGTTGCGCCCGAGCAGCGGGATCCAGGCGATCATGCGGATCACGTTGGAGGTCCAGAACGGGATCGTGCAGAGCAGCGACAAGCCCATCTGCCAGGTCTTGGACTTGACGTGGAAGGCGAGGAAGTAGGCGACCCAGAAGCCGATGAAGAGGGTGATGGCCCAGACCAGGAAGCAGAGTTTCAGCGTCTTCAGATAGGTCTTGGCGATGGTGCAGAGCTCAGGGAGCTGCGCAATGCAGCCTTCGAACGTGTCGGTGTAGCCGCGGCCGGAGAAAGCCGGCAGCAGCTGGTATTCGTTGTAGTCCCAGAACGAGACGATGACGACGAAGACGAGCGGAATGAGGAAGAACGCGAGAAACACCAGCATCATCGGCCCGGCCTGGAGCCAGGAGATGAAGGACGGCGACAGGCGCGTCGGCTTTGCGGCGCGCGCTGTGCCCGACCCCGGGATCAAGCCCGGGGCTGCCTGTTGCAGGACCTCTTCCGACATGTCCGTTACGCCGCGATGAACTCGTTCCACTTGCGGACCATGTAGTCGTTCTCGTCCATCACGGCGTTCCAGCACGCGACCCCGCCCATGCGATCCTCGTAGGAGCCGCCGTCACGCACCGCGCCGGCCTTTTCAAGCAGCGAGCCGTCGGGCGCCTTGATGTCCTTCTCGGCCGGTTTGCCTTCCATCCAGTAGGCCCATTCGTAGGGCTCCATGTGCGCCTTCGCAGTGGAGAGCACGGCGGAGTAATAGCCCTGGCGGTTGAGATAGGCGCCGGCAAAGCCCGACAGGAACCAGTTCACGAATTCATAGGCCCATTCGAGCTTGGCACCCGAGACGCCCTTGGACACGCAGAAGCCGGAAGCCCAGGAACGGTAGCCTTCCTTCAGCGGCTGGAAGGTGCAGGGGATGCCCATCGAGCGCACCTTGGTGACCGCCGGCGACCACATCGACTGAATCACGGTCTCGCCCGAGGCCATCAGGTTGACGCTCTCGTTGAAGTCTTTCCAGAAGGCGCGGAACTGGCCGGCCTTCTTGGCCTCGGTCATCACCTTCATGGTGAGATCGATCTCTTCCTTGGTCATGTTGCCCTTGTCGGCATATTTGTACTTGCCGGAGGCTTCCACGACCATCGCGGCATCCATGATGCCGATCGAGGGGATGTTGAGGATCGAGGCCTTGCCCTTGAACTCGGGGTTGAGCAGCTCGGCCCAGGTGGTGATCGGACGCTTGATCAGGTCGGGGCGGATGCCGAGCGTGTCGGCGTTGTAGACGGTCGGGATCAGCGTGACGAATTCGGTCGCCGACGTCGCGAACTTCTTGGAGTCCTTGCCTTCGAGATAGAGCACCTTCCAGGGCGCGGTGCCCTGGCCGCCGATCTTCTTGCCGCCGGGCGTCTCGCCCTTGGTGAAGACGGGCGTGATGTTGCCGAACTCCTTGATCTTCTTGGCGTCGAGCGCAAGGATGTTGCCCGACGGCACCAGCTTCTTCAGCGAGAAATATTCGGTATCAAGCACGTCGAAGGAATTCGGCTGGGTCATCACGCGCTTGGTGACGTCGTCCGTGGTTGCGGTGATGTATTCGATCTTGATACCAGTGTCCTTCAGGCATTGCTTGGCGATGTCGTCGCCCTCGTTCACGGCCGTGCCGAGATAGCGCAGCACCTTCGCATCGGCCGACTTCACGTAAGGAAAGCCGGTGATCGCGCCGGAGCCGGCGGCGAGGCCGGCGAGACCCGCGGTGCCCTTCAATAGCGTGCGGCGGCTGACGCCGGTCTTCCTGGTCGTCTCGGTCATTTCGCTCACTCCTCTGTGTTGCGCATTCCGTGGTGAAGGGTGCTATTGCAGGCGTTGCGCCTTGGCGGGATCCCAGGTCGCCAGCACGCGATCGCCCGGACGGAACGGATGCACGTCGAAGGCGCCCTCGGGAACGTGGGAGAACAGGGCGGTGCCGTCGTCGAGCGTGAGCGAGACGGCGATGTAGGAGCCCTGGTACTCGGTCTGGGTCAGCAGCGCCGGCGCGCCGAAGGCGCCGTCGACGAACGGCACGATGCCGAGCTGATCGGCGCGAACGGCGATGAGATTGCCGGCGTCGCTGAGCACGTTGTGGCCGCCGATGAATCGGGCCACGAATTCGGTGCGGGGACGATGGAAGATGTCGCGCGCCGTGCCCTGCTGCTCGATCCTGCCGTGGTTCATCACCACGATGTGGTCGGCGAGGGCCATCGCCTCTTCCTGGCCGTGGGTAACCTGGATGAAGCTGATGCCGAGCTCGCGCTGCAGCCGCTTCAGCTCGCCGCGCATCTTGACGCGCAGGAACGGATCGAGCGCCGAGAGCGGCTCGTCGAGCAGGAGGATCTGCGGCTCGGTGATCAGCGCGCGCGCGAGCGCGACGCGCTGCTGCTGGCCGCCGGAGAGCTGCGCCGGAAGACGGCCTGCATATTGGCTCATCGCGACCAGCTCGAGCAATTCGCCGGCGCGCTTGTGCCGCGTCGGCTTGTCGATGCCGCGCATCTTCAGGGCGAAGGCGACGTTGTCGAGCACGGAGAGGTGCGGAAACAGAGCGTAGGACTGGAACATCATCGCGGTGCCGCGCTTGGCGGGCTCGAGGTCGGTGACGTTCTGCGCGCCGAGGATGATGTCGCCTTCGCTGACCGCCTCGTGACCTGCGATCATGCGCAGCGTCGAGGTCTTGCCGCAGCCGGAGGGGCCGAGCAGGCAGCAATAGGTGCCGGCCGGGATCTTCAGGTTGACGTTGTCAACGGCCAGCGTGGCGTCGTAGCGCTTGGTGACGGCGACCAGTTCGAGAGCGGCGGGAATGGCCATGGCGTGTCCGAGGAGGGGCGTTGCGTCCCGCCTCTCTCCGCAAGGTCCGTGCCAACAGCCCGCGACGATGCGAATTTCAAAAACTGTGCAGCGGAGTCAGATCGTTAGATCGATTCCGTCCCAATTTGTCGGGCCGTCACCCGTGCAGCCAGCTGCACACAAAACGGGCGAAGATTGTATAAAGTTTCGCCTGTGATTGGATACAGCTCGTCGACTAACATTGCAGGCCGAACGTTCGTCGATCGAGCCCTCACAATCATGGCCGCCAAGACCCGCCAGAAATCCGATGCGCCAGACGCGAGCGATCGCGTCAGCCGTATCCGGGAGGGTGTGACCGCCGCGATCCTCGAGCATCGCCTGCTGCCGGGCACCAAGCTCGGGGAGGACGAGATCGGCGACATCTACGGCGCGAGCCGGACGCTGGTGCGCTCAGCGCTGCAGCAGCTTGCGCATGAGGGCATCGTCAACATCGAGAAGAATCGCGGCGCTTTCGTTGCGCGCCCGACGCCGGCTGATGCCCGTGAGGTGTTCGAGGCGCGGCGCCTGATCGAGCCCAGCATCGTGGACCGCGCCATTGACGCGATCTCGCCGGCCTGGCTCGATCGCCTGCAGCACCATCTCACGGAAGAACGCGAGGCCGAGTTGCGCGGCGATGCCCGCGCCTCCGTCCGTCTATCCGGCGAGTTTCATCGTCTCGTCGCCGAGATGAGCGGCCACAGCATCTATCTTGGCTTCCTGAAGGAGCTGATCGCGCGCTCCTCGCTCATCATCCTGCTGTACCGCCGTCACGACACGCCCGCGTGCGGCACCGATCATCACGCCGGGATCGCCGCCGCGATCCGCAAGCGCGACAAGGCGCGCGCCGGCGCCTTGATGCTGTCGCACCTGAACGAGATCGAGGCGGAGCTGTTCCTGAAGGATCCCGCCGCCGACGAATTGCGGCTGGCGGACGTGCTGGGGGCGTGAGAAGGGCGTCGCCAGCGCACGGGATCGGCGGGTCCGGACGCTATTGTGGCTCCAATCCGAGATTCTTGATCGACTCCAGCCAGACCGGCCCTTCTTTTTCGTAGAGGGCGACCGAGGATGCGCGGTCCATTGCCGGCGCATCGACCCCGAAGGCCTCCAGCAGCTTCTGGACACGCTCGGTCTTGCCGCCTTCGACCATCAGCTTGGCGAGCAGCTCGATCCGGTCGGTCGGCGTCGCAGCGGGCGCCACCAGGGTCGTGAAGCTGGTCAGCTGGAAGACCTTGCCGGTGACCCCCTGCTCGGTGAACGTCTTGGTGTCCGGCAGCTTCTTCATGCGAACCAGTGACGGAACAGCGATCGCGCGGCCGACGCCGGTATCAAGGACCGGAAGCGCGGCTTGGTAGCTGCCGGTCGCGGCCTGGATGACGCCGGCCGCCAGGTCCTGCCACATCGGCGCTTCGCCGCGGTAATGCACGATGGAGATGTCGAGGCCGTATTGGCGATTGAGCTCGGCGATCGCGATGTGCGCGAACGAACCGATCCCATACGACCCGGCCGTGACCTTGTTGCGGCGCGCATAGGCGACGAAATCTTCGATGGACTTTGCACCGGTAGCGGAATGGACGACCAGCGGCAGATGACCCGATGGCGTCATCGCGACGATCGTGAAATCCTTGTCCGGATCGTAGGCGAGCGACTTCAGCAGCAGTCGGTTTCCGAGCAGCGTGGACGAGATCGTGTACATCAGCGTATGGCCGTCCGCCGGCGAATCCTTGACCGATTGGGCTGCCAGCGCGCCGCTCGCTCCCGTCTTGTTTTCGACGACGACCGGCTGTCCGAGCTTCTGAGAGATGTAATCGCCATAGGCGCGGGCGAACGCATCGGTGATGCCGCCGGCGGGCGTCGACACGACGATTTTGATTGCTTTGGTCGGCCAGGCTTCGGCCGCAGCCCCGTCAGCCGTGGCCAGCACCAGGCCTGCAATCGCAGCGCCCAGCATTGCGACGAATGTCCTCACTTGCCCCTCCCGTTTTCTTGCGTCTTTGGGCGCCCTTTGGCCGCCGGGCAGAGATGTCACACGAGCAGAGTCAAATAGAAACAACATTTCATTGTGTGAAATGGTTAGCTCTTGGCGGCCGCGGACGGGCCGGCCGCAGCAAGCCTGGCGCTGAGCGTCTCGGCCAGTGCGGAGGCGACTTTCTTCATCTGAGGCACGAAGCGCCTGAGACCTTCCTCGGTGCTGACGGCCTCGCGCAGCATCATCACGTTCATGCTTGCGAACAGGCGGTTCGGAACAGCGACGGGAACGCCGATCGCCCAGACGGCGCCGCCGAAGATGCGGCGGCTGTAGCTCTCGTCCATCACTGCGAATCCGGCTTTCCGGATCGCGCGCAGCACCTTGGTGAGTTTGGCGGGATTGCGGGCGAGGTCGTTCCAGGGCTCCGGGCTGAGGGCAAGGCGCGCCGCGATGCGCTCCTGCTCGGCCGGTTCGCAAAACGCCAAATAGGCGCGCCCCATCGAGGTGCCCAGCACGGGAAAGCGAAAACCCGGCGGACGGTAGAAGAGCAGCGAACCGCCGATCCGCGTCGTATGCGCGATCACCATGGATTCCTCGTCGAGCACGGCCACGTCCGAGGGCCACTGAATCTGTTGGCGAAACTTGTTGAGCATCGGTTCGGCGATACCGCCGATCCAATTGGGTTCGTCGTAGCCGGCGCTGAGCAGGAGCGCCCGTCCGGTCGGGGCATAGCTGGGCGGCTCGGCGCGCCGCACTACATATCCTTCATGCTCCAGCGTTTCGAGCATGCGGACGATTGTTGCCTTGTTGAGGCCCGTCGCCTTATGCAGCGAGCCTACGGTCGATTGCCGTTCCTGGTTGATGACGCGCAGGACCTCGAGGCCTCTCGACAACGCGATAACGGGACGGAACGAGGGCATGGCAGCTCTTTGTGAGGACCGTGCCGCTAGTCAATGATGTAATCGCCGGATCAGTCAACAGGCCCGACTCCCGGCCGGGAATTGGACGGTGCCGCATCGGCTCCTCAGCGACCGATTTCGCTTTCGGCGGCAAGCTGCCCCTCTGCCGTGATCTCGTATTCGCCGTCGTGCTTGGTCATCCATCCTGACCTGACCATCTCTCGTGCAAGCTGTATCGAGCAGATCGGATGATTGCCGCCCGGGTGATACAGCCTGTCGTTGCGGACGAGCAGGTGCCCGTACAATCGCGCCTGGCGCAGCGCCCTGCGCATCCCCGGTGATGGACTTTTCATGCCGGTTCAAGCGCGAGCACGATGAAGGTTCCTAATGAATGCGGCCATCTCATCGGTCGATAGCGCACATAGGAACCGTCATTCTGCTGCATCGTTTGTTCTTCCGAGGAGTAGCGCCATGAATGTACGGGATGAGCACACGTGGTCCCTCTGGATGGACGTATCTGTCGCCGAAGCTCCGGTGCTGTCGAGTACGGTCGGCGTGGACGTTGCCGTGGTCGGCTCCGGAATAGCCGGGCTTTCGGTCGCATATGAACTTGCTTGCCATGGACGTTCGGTCGCAGTGATCGATCGCGGCCGCATCGGCAGCGGGATGACGGCGCGCACCACGGCGCATCTGGCGACCGCGCTTGATGATGGTTATGAGGCGTTTGTGCGAGTCCGCGGCCCTGACTGTGCGCGGCGTTACTATCAGAGCGTCGCTGCCGCGATCGATCGCGTCGAGGCCATCCAAGGCGCCGAGCACATCGATTGCGGTTTTAAGCGCGTCGATGGCTATTGGGTACTGGCATCCGAAACGTCCGCATCCGAGCTGGATAGTGAATTGGACTGCTGTCGCAAGCTGCAGATTCCGGTCGAAAATTGCATCGAGCGGACACCATTCCATGACAGCGGTCAGACGCGTTCGCTGCGCTTTCCGCGCCAGGCGCGCCTGCATCCGACTAAATATCTCGCCGGTCTGGCGAGCGCACTGCAGCGCCGGGGCGCCCAGCTCTATGCTGACACCTGCGTCGAGAGCATCCAGCAACGCCAGGGTAGCATGGTCGTCACCACCGCCTCAGGCTACGAGGTTCACGCCGCCGACGTGGTGGTTGCGACCAACTCGCCCGTCAATGTTCAGGTGGCGATCCACACCAAGCAGGCGCCTTACCGCACTTATGCACTCGCCGCGAAGATTGCGGCCGGCGCCGTGGAGGATGCGCTCTATTGGGACACGCTCGATCCTTATCATTATGTCCGCCTCCACCCGTTATCTGCCGACGAGGACATCGTGATCATCGGCGGCGAAGATCACAAGTCGGGTGAGGCGAATGATGGCGCACAGCGCCTTGACGCGCTCGAGCGCTGGGCGCGCGAGCGATTGCCGGATTTGCGCGAGGTCACCCATCGGTGGTCGGGTCAGGTGCTGGAGCCGGTCGATTTCGCCGGCTTCATCGGCCGCAGCCCCGGCGAGGAGCATGTATTCGTTGTCAGCGGCGACTCCGGGCAGGGGATCACCAACGGGCTCGTGGCCGGCATGCTGATCGCGGATCTCATCACCAGCGGCGCAAGTGCCTGGGAGGACGTCTACGCTCCGTCGCGGAAGATTCAAAGGAACATCGGCGAGTTCATCAGCGAGAACATCACCCCTATCAAGAATTTCGCGGAGTATCTCACCGCAAGTGAAATCGCGAGCGCTGAACAACTGCGGCCCGGCGAGGGGCGCCTCTTCCGAAGCGGACTGAAGAAGATCGCGGCGTGCCGGGACCGAAGCGGACATTTGCATTTGCATTCGGCGAGCTGCACCCATTTGGGCTGCGTCGTGCACTGGAACTCACTCGAACAGTGCTGGGACTGCCCATGTCACGGATCGCAGTTTGCACCCGATGGCACCGCGCTCAACGGCCCGGCGGTTTCCCCGCTCGGCGAGGCTGAAAAGCCGGCCAATCTTGAAGCGGCAGAATGAGCGGCATCTCTCGGCGTGTCGTAGGGGGCTTGGGCCGGCGGCTGCAGCTTTTACCTGGCGAGCTACATGTGAATCATGATGCGCGCCGATCTGATGTGACTATTCCTCGCAGGCTGTACAGGCTATATCCCTGTCGCCTGTCATTGAACTGTCATGTTACCGCAAATGCTAAAGTCAGATGCTGCGCCGGCTCGCAAGACTCCGGGCGCACCGGAAGCCAATCCTGCTGTTGGGAACACCAAGAGAGCGCAGCTCCTTACCGGCTTCCCGGGGCAACGCGAGGACGTCAGCGTGGAACCCGCGACGGTCGAGGAGCGCGCTGCCATTGAGCAGACGCCATCGCAGGACGTGACGCCCGCGCCGAGCCCGACCCAGCCCGCATCTCCCGCCGCCGAAATCGAGCTCAAGCTGCTCGTTGGTGCCGATCGCATGGCGCATTTCGGCGCAGCGCCCGTCATCGCGGCGAACGCACGCAACAAGGGCACGCGCAAACGTCTCAAATCCGTCTACTACGACACGCCCGAGCGGGCGCTTCGTCGCGCCGGCCTGAGCTTGCGCGTCCGCCAGAGCGGCACGCGTTTCGTGCAGACCGTGAAGACCGAGGTTGCGGACGATCCGTTGCGTCGCGGCGAATGGGAAGCAAGCGTGCCTTCGCTTGCGCCCGATCTCGCTTTGGCGATGCCGTTCATTCCCGAGAAGATTCGCGAGCGACTCAAAGCGCAGCCGCTCGAAGCGGTGTTCACGGCCGATGTGCATCGTCACACGCGCATCATAGACCTGCCATCCGGCACGGTCGAGGTCGCCTGCGACCAGGGCGAGCTGACGGCCGGTGACCGGTCGGTTCCTGTCAGCGAGATCGAGCTGGAGCTGAAGAGCGGCAGCACGAGCGTGATCTACGAGATCGCCCTGCGCCTTGCGGAGCACGGAACGGTGAAGCCGTCCATCCGCAGCAAGTCGGCGCGCGGCTTCGATCTTGCCGCGGACCTGCCGCCGTCGGCTCGCCGGCCGCGCAAGCTTCGTCTCGATCCCTCCGTGACGCTCGACGAAGCCTTCGCGACCATCTTGCGCACCTGCTTCCTTCACCTGCTGCAATCGCTGCCGGCGGCCGAGGACGGCCGCAATCCGGAAGGCGTGCATCAGCTGCGCGTCTCGCTGCGCCGGCTGCGATCCGCGCTCGACCTGATGCGTTCGGTCGGCGCGCTCAGCAATCTCGAGGCGCTGCGTTCGGAGGCCAAATGGCTGGCGCAAGGCCTGTCCGCCGCGCGCGACTGGGACGTGTTCCAGCTCGACACCTTGCCGGCGATCGCAAGAGCCTGTCCTTCGGTCGCGGGCTTCGATGCGCTTGGGCGGGCCGCGGCTCAGCGTCAGGCGGAAGCCTATCGCAGCGCCCGCCACGCGCTCGATGATCGCCGCTGCGCGCTCTTCCTGATCGGCCTCGGTGGTTGGATCGAGACGCGCGGCTGGCGCAACGGCGTCGCGCCCGAAGATCTCGGCCGGCTCGCCGAGCCCGCCCTCAATTTCGCGCAGCGCGTCCTATCGGAACAGCACGCGAAGGTGCTCAAGCGCGGCCGCCGCTTCAAGTCGCTGACGGTCGACGAGCTGCACCGCGTGCGGCTCGCCACCAAGCGGCTGCGCTATCTCAGCGAGTTCCTGCTGCCGCTGTACGAGGATCGCAAGTCCGCGCGAAAATTCGCGCGCCGGCTCGCCGGCTTGCAGGAGGAGCTCGGCGTCTTCAACGACATGGCGGTGACGGCCTCGTTGCTCGACGGGCTCGGCGCTGACGATCGCGACAGCGCCATTGCGGCGGCCGCGATCGCCGGCTGGCAGGCGCGGGCATCGATCGGCGTGCAGCAGGGCTTGCAGGATAGCTGGCGGGATTTTGCCGCCGCACGCGTGCCCTGGTCGCGCCAGGGCCAGCAGAGCTGATCGCGCTTTCCCAAAAAAGTTGCGGCCAGCCATTGGGGGATGGCTGGCCGCGCGCGAACCGGTCTGGGACGGGGAGGGGTGGGGATGTGACCGGGTCGCGTAACCTGTTGTCTCGTTCCTACTGATCTTTCGCGCTGGCGGTGGAGACCGCCGGCTTGGTATCGCCCAGCGAGACCCAGACGTTGGGATCGCTCTGCGACTGGCGCTTGACGAAGCGGTAGCCGGTCTCCGTCCAGGCGAGGACGTTCTCGTTCTGATTGTCGAGAATGAACTCGCCCTTGTCGGTCTTCACCGTCAGCACCGCGTGGCCTTCGCCTTTCTTGTCGCGCACCACGGTGATGAGCAGGGCCTGGCGCGGCCAGCCGGCATCCATCAGCATCTTGCGCTTCAACAGCACGTAGTCTTCACAGTCGCCGTAACCGTCTGACGGCAGCGACCACTTCTCGATCACGCCCCAGTGCTCCTGGTCGGTCAGAGGCTTGACGGTCTCGTTGACCCAGCGATTGACCTTGACGAGGTCGCGCCATGCGGCCTGCGACATCACGATGTCGCGCGGCTGCAGCGGTGCGCCCTGGCACTGGGCAGCATTGTCCGCGCAGAACTCGACCCAGCCGATCGGCGCACGCGTGGTGTCGCCGAGGCTCGCGTAGAGCAGACGGCCTTCGCCGGCCTGCGCTGCCGCGCTGATCCCGAAGAGCATGGCGGCCAGCGCCAGTCCCTTCCCCCGTCCCCTGAAGTCAAACATTGCGGCCCCCGTTTCTTGTTGGGACCACATTTCGCACGGAGCTTTTGAGTTGCCGCTAAGTCGACCAAGTCAAGTCGAGACGAATGCAAGTAAAAGGCGCGGCGAATTCGATCTATACTTGAATAGAATTCGCGTAAAATTGGATATGACTGCAATTGATTCAAATTTTATCTATTAACGCGGAAGCGCTGGGAGGAGCGTTGTTTGCGCTCATCTGCAGCCCCTCCGTTAACCGCTGGCCATTCGCCGCGGGACATGAAAAAGGCGGCGTCCGCATCGCGGAAGCCGCCTTCGAGCCTGGAAATATGGAGGTTTTCGCGTCCTTGCGCTTTACCGCGCGGTAACGCTCTCTTCGAGTGTCTCTGCCGGCTGCTCGTGCATGAACTCCAGCGCGAAGCCGTCCTCGAGGTTTCGGACCACGCGGCCCTGGACCCGGCCGAGCAGAACCGTCGATTTTAGCGGTGGCCGGTTCTCGGCAGCGATCGCCGCGCCCGACAGCGAGAGGTCGATGATGCGGCAGGTCATCTTGGTGCCGTCCTCGAGCGTCAGCACCGCGATCGGGTTGCGCGGCACGATACGGTCGTGGCGGCGGTCCTCCGGCAGATTGAGGATGTCGCGGTTGGCGAGCCAGGTCAGCTGCGCGGCGAGCTTGTCGCGCTTGCGCGGCGTCGCACCGATGGTCATGGCGAAGCCGTTGTCGATGATCCGGGTGATCTTGCCCTCGACGCGGCCGATATGGTCGAGATAGGCGACCACGCGGTCGCCGACATTGCCGATGCCGGGGGCGAGCAAGGCGAGGCCGCCCGGCGACATGTTGATCACCTGGCAGGGGAATTCCCGGCGGTCCGGCAGCATGTAGCGGCCGAGCAGGTGCACCTTCACCCGCTGGAAGCGCCTGCGCTCCTCGGCGGCCGGAAGAAATTTTTTGTTCGCCAACGCCATTTCCAACACCCGACCCCCCGCCCGGGCGGAGTCCTTGCGACCCTAAGGTGCACAGGGTTAATGCCGCGTTAGGATCGGGCGCGCTGGACACGGACAGACACGATGCGCTCGAAAAGCCACACCTTCAGGCGGGGCTCGGCTTCCTCGCGGCGCGCCCATAAAGCAGGCACAGCAGCGCCAGCAGCACGGCGGCCGACAAGCCGAGCGACCAGTGGATGCCGATCGCCGCGCCTGCCACCCCGACCGTGATGCCGCTGAAGGCGCGCATGCCGAGCCCGGCCATGTTGTAGAGGCCGACGACGCGGCCGCGGATGTCGTGCGGGGCGTTCAGCTGCACCAGCGCCTGCGCCATGGTGTTGAACGACAGCTCGAAGAAGCCCGCGAAGAACAATAGCGCGATCGCGACCGGATAGACCGGCACGAGCGCGAAGCCGAGCAGCGCCACGCTCCACAGCATCGCCAGCGTGATCGCGGTGCGCGGGGTGCCCTTCAGCCGTCCCCAGGATTCCAGCGCGATGCCGGCCAGCAATGCGCCGGCCGCGTCCGCGGCGAGCAGCACGCTGTAGGAGACGCCGGGATCGCCATGGCCGAGATCGCCGGCATAGCCCGGCATCTGGGCGTGATAGGCGTTGCCGATCATGAAGGAGGTGAGGCCGGCGAGCCACGTCATCGCCGACAGCACGGGCTGGGTGCCGATCGCGCGGATGGTGAGCACGATGTCGGCGAGGCCGCGCACCGCGAAGCGGCGCGCCGCCACGCTCTTGTCCCTGATCGGGGCCCAGAACAGCCAGAGCAGCATCGGCAGATAGAACAACGTGTTGAAGATGATGCCGTGCGAGGGACCGAGCGTCAGCATGATGAGCCCGCCCACCGCAGGTCCGACCAGGATGCCGAGATAGCGCGCCATCGCGTTCAGCCGCACCGCGCTCGGCAGGTCGGCCGGGCCGACCAGGTCGTAGAGCAAGAGCTGGTTCGGCGTCTGCCAGAGCACGCCGGCGCAGCCATGGATCACCAGAAGCAGCATCGCGTGCCACATCTGGATCGTATCGGTCAGGAAGAAGAAGCCCCAACCGGCGGAGGCGACGATGAACAGCAGCATGCCGCACTGGATGATGCGGCGCGGATCAAAGCGGTCGGCGAGGCCGCCGACCGCGACGGAGAACAGCAGGAACGGCAGCCAGTGCGACAGCACGGCAAACCCGCCCAGCGTCGGCGAATGGAATTTCTGGAACACCACCCAATAGCTGATCACATGCTCGATATTGTCGGCCATCATCGCCAGCACGTAAGAGGCGAACTGGAGACGGTAGGGCACGGACCTCATCGCCGCGAACGATCCGGACGCGGCCACGGGATTTTGGGGAAGGGGATTCACGGGATGACCTGAGGTGAGACTCGTGGCGAGTTACACGCTCGCCGGCCGGCGCTCAAGACAATTGGGCGTGCTGGAACAGCAGCCATGCATGCTTGCCACGAGGCCCCGTGATCTCAGATGCAAGCCTTGTGAGCTCCGGCTCGCTCTCGTCGAGCCGGGGCAGCGACGCAATCCAGACTGCCCCTGTTGAGGGATTCTGGATTGCTTCGTCGCAACAGCTCCTCGCAATGACGGCGCCTGTAGTGCATCGACGTCACCATCGCGATCATCACGCAGCATCGGCGACCCCATCGTCCCGTTTCGCCTCGGTCAATCGCCGCAAGCCGGGCCGCTCCGGCAGGTTGTGCGGCGTCCTGACATTCCAGACCAACCCGATCGCTTCGAGTGATCGGATCAGCCACCAGCCGGGATCGACCTGTCCCGGCAAAAGTCCGAGCTTCGCCGAGCCCGGATAGGCGTGATGGTTGTTGTGCCAGTTCTCGCCCATGCTGATCAGCGCGGCGAGGCGGACATTGTAGCCTTGGGCCGCGACGCCATCGACGCTCCAGATCTGATCGCCGCTTGTGTGGGAGAAGTGGCCGACCAGCCAGCGGCCGGTGACGCAGACGCTGACGCGCACGCAAATGCCCCAGACCAGCCAGTCCAGCCCGCCGATTGCAAAGAAGAGGAGGGCCCAGGGCAATTGCTGCAACATCCATGTGCGTTCGATGAAGGCATAGAACCGGTCACTGGCAAGCGGCGGCTCGAGCCGGAATCTTGGCGGATGGCGCAGCACCAGCCGGCAATGCAATTGCCACCAGGCATCGCGCCAGAAGCCGGCGCCGTGGCGGGAATATTCATGGCACGCGGGCTGGCGCTGCGCCCAGTCGCGGAAATCGTGCAGGCGGATCATGCCGAACGGCCCGGCCATGCCGACGAGCGTGCCGAGATAGACGAAGAGATGTTCCAGCCAGAGTGGGCAGTCGTAGCTCGCATGGATCAGCTTGCGGTGCATGCCGACGGAGTGCCCTGCGCAGAGCGTGACGGCGCTCGCTGCGAGGAAGAGTGCGAATGCCGACCAGGAGAAGCAGAGCGGCGCGAGCGCGATGGCGGCCGTCGTCATGCCCGCGAGCCACAGCGACTTCTGCGGCGCCCATTGCACATATCCGTCTACCGGATCGGTGTCAGAGGCGACAAAAATTCGTTCCGAACCCGGTCGCAAATCCATCTGATGATCCCGGCTGACCGCGGCGCGAGGAGCCGCGCAGGTCCGAAGCAGGCATCGCTCCGGCACACGCAGCCTGCTCACACAACTGCGGCGTGTCAACGCGCCGCGTTGGTATTTCCAATGTCGCAGGGCTGTCATAGGTTGATCGCAGGCCCGCACGATCAAAACACAACAAGCGGGCAGCGAGGAAACAGCCATGCAACAAATCCGCGTCTGCACCCACGCAGGTCCCGGCTCGGAGCCCGTGATCCGCACCGTGCCGTGGCCGAAGGTCGGCCGCAAGGCTGCGCTGATCAAGGTCGGCGCCTGCGGGGTCTGCGGCACCGATCTGCATATTCTGAAAGGACATTGGCCGAAGCCGCTGCCCTGGCCGTTCACGCTGGGACACGAGCTCGGTGGAATCATCGTCGAATGCGGCGACGAGTTCACCGAAGATTTCATGAGCAAGCCGCTCAAAGTTGGATCGAAAGTGATGATCCCGCCCTTGATGCCGTGCGGCCGCTGCTACTATTGCATCCACTATCCGCAAACCGCGAACAAATGCCTGACGCCGGTCTATTACGGCCGCTATCTCGGCTTCGACAAGGCGCCGCATCTGTGGGGCGGCTGGGCTGAATATGTCTATGTCGATCTCGAGATGCTGCCGGGCACCAAGATCTACAAGCTGCCGGACGACATGTCGTTGCGTCTGGGTGCGCTGTCGGAACCCCTGACCTCCTGCATCCGTGCCTTCAATCGCGCGACGCGCGCCGGCGGATTCAGCTGGGGCGACACCGTGGTGATCCAGGGCTCCGGCCCGATCGGCATTCTGGCGGTCGCGGCCGCCAGGGAGATGGGAGCAGGGCGCGTAATCTGCGTCGGCGCGCCGGAGGAGCCGCGGCTCAAGCTGGCGCGTGAGTTCGGCGCCGAGGCGACCGTGAACATCGAGGAGCTGAAATCACCGCAGGATCGCATTGCGCGCGTCCGCGAGATCGTCGGCGGCTTCGGCGCCGATCTCGTGATGGACTGCTCGGGCCACCCCTCAGCCGGCCCCGAAGGCATCGAGATGCTGCGCGACGGCGGCACCTATGTCGAGATGGGCCAGTTCACCGACGCCGGCTCGATCGAGACCTCCTGGCACCGCATCTGCACCAAGGACCTCAACGTGCTGGGGTCGTGGGGCTTCACCGGCAACGACCTCCCGCTCGGCGTCGACATGCTCTACCGCACGCGCGACAAATATCCTTGGGCGAAGATGCAGACGATTTACCCTTTCACGGAAGCAGGCGTCGCGCAGGCGGTGAAGGACGCGGTGGCGATGAAGACGGTGAAGTCGACGATCGTGCCGTGGCCGGAGCTGGTGGAGTAAGAACGTAGCCGAGATGAGCGACCAAATGAAAAACGAAGAGACGGCCGACCCAAACCGGAGCTCCCCCTTCAACGCCATCCGCGCGATCGACTACAGCGTCATCTTCGTGCGCGACATGGCGGCGATGCGCTGCTTCTACGAAGACGTCCTCGCGTTCCCGCTCTCGCGCGAGCTGTCGCCGAACTGGATCGAGTACGGCCTCGGCAGCAACACGTTGGTGCTGGCAAGGCCGAGCCGCACCGCCAGCGATGCACCGACGCCAGCGGGCAGCGCCTCGCTGCAGCTGGCCTTCAAGGTCTCTGCTGCAGAGGTCGACGCGTGCGCCGATGAACTCGTGCGGCAAGGCGTGGCGCTGCTGTCACCGCCGACCAACCAGCCCTTCGGCCATCGCACGCTGTTCTTCCGCGATCCCGACGGGAATCTGCTGGAGGTGTACGCCGAGATCTGAGAAATTCTATTTGACGTATCCCGACAACATGGCGTGCGCCCAGTCCGGACGGTTGTTGGCGAGCGCGCGCGCCGAGGCGGCCTCCCAGTCGTATTCGAGGGCCAGGAGCTCGACCTGCCAGCCCCTTTTGCCCTTGGTGAGGATCGCGTAGCGGGCGTGAGGCGAGCGGTGTTCCAGTTTCGCGGCAAAGGGAATGTCAGCGAAAACAGGGCATCCGACGCTGCCGGGATTGAGGACCAGACATTCGCGCGGCCCGTGAACGACGGCCGGGCGGTGGCTATGGCCACACAGCACCACGCGCGCCGCCGGCTCGCTCGCAAGGCGTGCTTCCAGCACCTCGCGGCGTGCCGGCACGAAGCGGCCGTCGTCGAGTGCGTCCTCCAGCAGGCACGCCGTATCGCTGTCGGGCGTGCCATGGCAGGCCAGGATGCCGTCGTCCAGTCGCAGCTGGGAGGGTAGGTTGTGAAGTGCACGACGCTGCTCTGCAGTCAGTGCGTTGCGCGCAAACAGACCTGCCGGCGAGAGCTTGTCGTCTGGAAACTCCTCGATCCAGCGATCATGATTTCCGCGCACGGTCGGCAACGCCAGCGATTGGAGGAATTCGAACGTTTCCCTCGGCCACAACGGGCTGGTGACGCAGTCGCCGAGGTTGACTATCCGATCGACGCCCCGCGTCTTGATATCCGCCAGCACCGCCTCCAGCGCGGCGAGATTGCCGTGGATGTCGGAAATGACCGCCAATCGCATCTTTATTCCCCATATCGCCAGACGTGAGCGTGGCTCGGCTATAGGCCGATCCCGCCGCGCCAAGGTTAATCGAGCTGGCCGCAAAAATCCGCTGCAAGCTTCAGGCGCGGCTCGCCGTCAAGCCATGCATCACGGCTATGGTGATTTCCGGGCGCTTGGCGTAAAGAGCGCCCAGATCAAATCAGCGTGCGGTCGGGCCGTTTGCCGCGCACGCAGCTCGGGGCGCCGGTTCACCGTTTGCGCGCCTGAATCAAACAAGGTTTCCCATCTCGTGTCTCTTCCGGCCCTGACCCCGCCGCTCGCCCGCGCTTTGGCCGAGCGGAACTATGATTCACTGACGCCCGTCCAGCTCGCGGTGCTCGCCCATGAAGCCACCAGCCGCGACCTCCTGGTCTCGGCCCAGACCGGTTCCGGCAAGACCGTCGCTTACGGCTTGGCCATCGCAAAGAACATCCTCGATGACGCCGAGCAGTTCGCACCAGCGGCCGCGCCGCTCGCCTTGATCGTGGCGCCGACCCGCGAACTCGCGCTCCAGGTTCAGCGCGAGCTGGCCTGGCTCTATGGGCATGCCGGCGGGCGTGTCGTCTCTTGCGTTGGCGGCATGGATCCGCGGCGCGAGCAGCGCGAGCTCGCCGCCGGCGCGCATATCGTCGTCGGCACCCCCGGGCGTCTGTGCGATCATCTGCGGCGCGGCCGTCTCGACATTTCCGAGCTCGCCGCGGTTGTGCTCGACGAAGCCGACGAGATGCTCAATCTCGGCTTTCGCGAGGACATGGAATTCATCCTCGAGACCACGCCGCAGACGCGCCGCACCCTGTTGTTCTCGGCGACGTTTCCCCGTGGCATCGTCGCGCTGGCGCGGCAATATCAGCGCGACGCCTTCCGGATCGAGGTCGCCGGCGACGAGGGCGGCCACGCCGATATCGAATACCGCGCGATCCGCATCGCGCCCGCCGACGTCGAGCATGCCGTCGTCAACGTGCTGCGCTTCTACGAGGCGCCGAGCGCGCTGGTGTTCTGCAGCACGCGCGATGCCGTCAGGCATTTGCAAGCCGCGCTCCTGGAGCGCGGCTTCTCTGTGGTCGCGCTGTCGGGTGAATTGACGCAGAACGAACGCACCCTGGCGCTGCAGTCGCTACGCGACGGCCGCGCCCGCGTCTGCGTCGCGACCGACGTTGCCGCCCGCGGCATCGACCTGCCGAGCCTCGACCTCGTCATTCATGCCGATTTGCCCAACGACGCCGAGGTCCTGCAGCATCGCTCGGGCCGCACCGGGCGCGCGGGCCGGAAGGGGACGAGCGTCCTGCTGGTGCCGCCCGCGCGGCGGCGGCGCGCCGAGCTGCTGCTCGATCTCGCAGGGGTCGACGCGGTCTGGGGCACGGCGCCGCAGGCGGAAGACATCCGCAAGCTCGATCATGCGCGCATGAAGGACGTGCTGTTCACGGAGGAGACTGGTCCCGACGATCTGGCTTTGGCGCAATCGCTATTGGCCGAGCGCTCGGCCGAGGACATCGCCGCCGCGCTCGCGCGGCTTTATCGCGCGCGCCTGCCGTCGCCAGAGGACATCATCGATCCCGGCGAGCGAAGCGGCAGGCCGGAACGCGGGCGTGATAGGTCCGAACAGGGCGAGGACCGCGCCAAGCCGCGGTCGAAGGCTGGGAAATCCTCGAAGCACGCCATGGCGGATGGCAGCGTCTGGTTCCGCGCCGCCATCGGGCGCCGCAAGAACGCGGAAGCGCGCTGGCTGCTGCCGATGATCTGTCGCCGCGGCGGCATCGACAAGCGCGACATCGGCGCCATCAGGATCATGGACACCACCACCGAGTTCGAGATCTCCCAGCGGGTCGCCGAATCCTTTGCGGCGAAGATCAAGCGTCCCGACAAGGAAGACAGCATCCGGATCGAGCCGATGACGGATGCGCCTCACCGGCAAGACGCTCCTCAGGAGCGCCCCCGCGCGCCGCAGCGCGAGGCCGGCGCTCATCATGAACGGCGCGAGAATCGCCCGCGCGAGGCGAGTGGATTCAAGTCGCGCAGCAAGCCTCAGGGCGAGCGCGCGTCGAAATTCGGTGATGCGCGTTCTTTCGCAAAGAAAAAGAAGCACAAGAACAAGCCCGGCCATGCAGAGCCTTCGGTCACGCCGTGGCCTGCGAGGGGCGCGCCCGAGAAAAACGCGAAGAAGAAGCGTCGGGGCTGATCTGCCGCTTTCCGGCCCCGGCCAGACTAACGCCGCCGAAGGCTCGCGCGGTGCGCTATGGCGCAATCAATCAGTAACATGGTGCCATCCGGACGCGCCTGCGAGCCCGCGCCTTCTCGAGTTGGCAGAATCCTTTTCGGCAAACTCAAAGCGGCAAGAGCGGCGCCTGCGGCGAGGCGTCGCTTGAATCGAGTTTAATCAAGTCGAGAGTCTGAAAGCGAACTGAAGGTCCGATCCTGGTTGGTCATAGTTGGCATCGGCAGGGGGGCGAGAGCAGCTCATCAGCAGCATCCCTCCATTTTGAGAGTAGGGGCACTGGTTTCCCGGTGCGGCCCGCACCCGGGAGCTTCTGAGAGTCTTCAATCCAACATCTGGTTTCGCGTGAAAGGATGGAATGACGATGCATGATGCCAATGTGAAAGCCGAGACGAATGCCACTCCCGCGGGTGGGAATGGTGGTGCAAGGCTCAAGTTCGACGTGCCGTTTTTCAATATCCAGGAGATCTTCGGTGATCTTGCCGAGCAGGGCGCCGCGCGGGCCAAGGCAAATCTCGAGCAGATGAAGGCGGCTTCCGAGGAGATCACCGACGCTTTCCGCGAAGTCTGTGCGACCAATGCCACGCGTGCCGCCGACTACGGCACCAAGGTCATCGAAATATCGAAAATCAATACCAGCTCCACCCTGGAATTCCTGTCCCAACTGGCCGATGCGAGGTCGTTTGCGGATGTCGTGAACCTCTCCACCACCCACAGCCGCAGGACCTTTGAAATGGCTTCCGGGCATAACCGGGAGCTTTGGGACCTTGCTCAGAAGGTTGCGACCGAGACGGCCGAGCCGATCAAGAAGAGCTTCAACCGGGTTCTGCACAGGGCAGCTTGAATCGAGGCTATCGGCCGCGTGAATCGGCGGACGAGCGTCTTCGCCAGAAGAGACGCCGTCCGGCTGATGGCGGCGACGCCCTTCCGTGAAGGGATGCCGAGCTGGAGGAAATCAGATGGGTATGGTGATGATCAAGTGCCCGGAAACGGGCCGAGCCATTTCGACCGGCATCGAGATGGACCGCGAACGATTTCGGTGCAGTGCAGTGTTCTTCTCTCGCACCTATTGCGAGATGTGTGCGGCAACGCACGAGTGGTTTGCCAAGGAGGCCTGGGTCTACGAAACGGGAAGTCCGGGGGTAGGCAGTCGTTCCGCGCGGGGGCGGCGTGAAGAAGCAGCCTGACGGCGTCCTGCGAAGCAATCCGATCAATTTGCCCGGGGACGGGCATTACGTCGCGGCGAGGTCGCGCAGCATGTAGGTCGCGCCGTCGCCGTAGGATGCGAGCTTTGCGTGCAACTCGGCGTCCGCCGTCACGGTCCGAAAGCCGACGCGTTCCCATAACGGCGGCGTGCCGTAGACCGAGACCAGCGCGAGCGTTCTGATGCGTGATGCACGCGCCAGCTTCTCGATATCACCGACATAAGCGCGCACGCCGCCGCCGCGGAACTCCGGCAATACGGCGACGTCGTGGATGTAGAGACAGTCGGCGCGATCGGGCAATGCTTGCAGAAAGCCGTCGAGCGGCGGAATTCGGTACCGCATCCAGGGATGTGCCAGTCCGTAGCCGATGATGCCCTGGTCCGTATCGAGCACGCCGCAGCCCTCCGGGCAAAGCCTGATCTTCTCCGCCAGCACCTCTTCGCGTTCGGGCAACGCCGGATGGATGCGTGCCGCAATCGCGCTTATCGCAGGAAGGTCGGAGGCGCGCGCGGGACGCCAATGCGGCTTGCTCATGTCGATCCGTCGTTCCGTGGTGTCCTTCCAATCTATTCCGCCGCGGCGCTGCGCGCAGCGGGAAAGATCCTGGCGGTCGTTATCGCGGATATTCCAGCTGCATCGCCACGAAGTCGGCCGTGCGTGCTCCATAGCGCGTCTCGATCGCGCGCAGCGTTTCGTCCAGCGCCCGCGCCGGCGGCGAGGCGCCGGAATCCGGCACAGCCTGCTCCGCCGGCCAGCTCCCGGCAATGCGGTCCGGCAGGATGCGAAGACCGCTGCGGCTGGTCCGCGCCTCTGCCGTGGCGGCGAAGGTGAGGGCGCGCGAGCGGTAGGTGCGCGACCACGCATCGGCGATCAGGGCGAGCGAGACCTCGTCGACATCAGGCGTCAACGCGATGCCGAGTTGCTCGCGCTTCCAGAATGCGAGCGTGTTTGCGATCGCCGTCAGCGCGAAGGGGCGTGTGAAGCTGAACGCGTCGCTGCGGTGGCGTGCGTCCCATCGCGCAAGGCCGATGTCGCCGGCGACCGCCTCGGCCTTGGCGCGGCCGGCGATCGCCTCGATCAAGGTGAGGGCCATCGGCATGGATGCGGTGATGCCAGTGGTCGTCGCGACGCCCTGGTCGACGACCAGCCTGCGGTCCGCCGCGTAGCGGATCGTCGAATGCTTCTTCAGATCGCCCACGGAATACCAATGCGTCGTGGCCCGCTTGCCGTCGAGCAGCCCGGTGTTGGCAACAACCGTGGCACCGACGCACACGCCGATCACAATCGCGCCCTTGCCGGCTTGGCTCCTGATCCAGTGCAAGACCGTTGCGTCGTCGTCGCGGCTCATCGCCGGCACGATGACGTAGTCGGCGCCATCGGGGTGCGCGGCATCGAACTCGGCGATGGTCGCATGCGGCTGCACCTTGAGGGCGGGATAGAGCGTGACGGGCCCTGGCTGCGTCGACAAGGTGAGGACGTCGGCAATGTCGGCGCGGGCGAGAATGCCGTAGGGCATCAGGTAATCGGTGGTCTCGCTCATGTCGTTGATGCCGACGATGGCGATCAAGGGTCGCTTGCGTTTCGGCGGTTTCAGCGCCGCCAGGGTCGATTCGGTTTCGTCTCTGGAAATCGCAGGCGCGGTTCCCGAGGCTGGCGCGGCTGGCAGCAGGAGCAGCCAGGTCGCGCCGATCCCTGCCAGCAATGTCATGCCGCCGAGGGCAGTCCACGCCAGATTGCGCCAGCTCATCATGATGTCACCCGCTCGTCTCACGCGGCGCGGAAGCTATCCGGTCGCATCGACGTCAGGAATGACGCAAATCCGGCAAAAACGGTCACGCTGCGCGACGATCCATCGCAGGATCGCCGCACGTCTGCAGGGGCTCTATCGCAGCCCCTCATACACCATCAGCCCGCGCGCGATCTGCAATTTGCGGATGGCGCGCGGCAGGAGTTTCTCCGGCTGGTGCAGGTAGCGCCAGGAAGTGAGGGTGAAGGCGGACAACGTGCCGCATTCGTCGTCGAACGGCGCGAGCACGCCGGTGACGCTGACCGGCGTATGCGGGCGGGCGTTGAAGGGCAGCAGCAGGAGCTCCAGATGCGCCTTGCTGCCGTCCTCGCGCGCGGCGGTGACGCCGGCGATCGCGCCCAGCGTCTCGTCGGCGACGATCGTCGTGATCTCCTCGATCTCGCTGCGGCTTGCTTCTGTGAACAGCGCCGCAAAGCTGCGGTCCTTGAGGTCGGTTCCTGCGAGCGCGCAGACGCGCGTGCCGGCGACGCGGAACGGGAAGCCGAGGTTCGGCTCGCAGGACAACACGAAGATGTCGCCGAGCAGGCCGCGGACCGCGGCCGGGTCGATGTCGGCCCGGTCAGGAGCCCGTGCAGTGCCGCGCTTCTTGTCCCAATACGCGAAGAACGCGCGGCTCGACGGATGTTTCATGACTGAACGCTCGCCCCGGGGTGCAACCTCGAAGGGACAGACTTGTCCCGCTTCAGTGCACCCGCGATCCCTTCTGTTGTTGTGCAGGAGGGGATTTGCAGCGTCCATGCCGCCGGCGCGTTTTCAGGCTTCTTGGGCCGGCCTTTACGCCGTTAACGTTAAATTAACTATGAGCTTCGTGCCGGCCGCGCGCCTGCTATGGTGACCGCGGTCGCAAGCCTCGCCGCTTTTCTCCAGGTTCTCGGCGGGGCCTGTACAGGGCGTCAAACAGTTTGGTCACGGGCCGCGGGAGGCGGTGGGGATACGCCTTGTCTCTCCGGCCACCGGAAGACCGACACGGACAGGCAGGGCTTCGGCCCTGCCTTTTCCTTTTGTGCACTTGCGCAGGGACGGCAAAGGCGCCTATCTCCAAGTCTGTCGCCCCGATGTCGCCCGAAAGCGAAGCTGCCTTGGATTCCCCGCAAGATTCGTCGCCGCAAGGTCCTGAGCCGGGCCCGCCGGCCGTCGTGGAGGCTCCGCGCGAGCCGATCCTGACGCTGCCTCCGGCGCTGACCGCCTATATCCTGCTGCTGGCGGTGATCCATCTGCACGTGCTGCTACCGCCCGAGCTCGAGAACTGGACCATCGACGTCTTCGGCTTCATCCCGAAGCGCTACGATTCCTCGCTGCTCAATCTGCAGATCCCGGGCGGGGCGGGGGCGAAGGTCTGGACCTTCGTCACCTATTCGCTGCTGCACGCCAATCTCACCCATCTCGGCTTCAACGTGCTGTGGCTCTTGCCGTTCGGCAGCGCGTTGGCGCGGCGTTTCGGCACCGTCAGGTTCTTCGTCTTCCTGGCCGTGACGGCGGCGGCCGGCGCGCTCGCCCATCTCATCACCCATGAGCATGCGGTGGCGCCGATGATCGGCGCCTCGGCCTCGGTGTCGGGCGCGATGGCGGCCGCAATCCGCTTTGCCTTCGTCCGCGGCAGCTTCCTGTCGTTCAGCCGATCGGATGCCGATACCGCCGCGAAAGTTCCGGCGCTGCCGCTGTCGCGCGCGCTACGCGACGGGCGGGTGGTCGGCTTCCTCGCCGTTTGGTTCGGCATCAACATCATCTTCGGCGTGGGCGCGATCGGGGTCGATGCGGAAACCACGAGCGTGGCCTGGCAGGCGCATATCGGCGGCTTCTTCGCCGGCCTGTTGTTGTTCGCGCTGTTCGATCCCGTGCCGCGCGTGCGAAGCGATGCTGCGGATGCGTCATCACGGGACGTTTCAGACCGTATCTGAAGCGGCGCTTGCGACGCGGCCCGAATTCATCCATCATTCCCGCGAAGAATGTTCCGAAGCGACACGTCCTTAGCGGCGATGCTTCGCAAAGCGCACGAGCGTGAAACCGGCGCTGTAACTGTTAGTTGAAGACTCGCGAACAAGTCCGAACCGCCAAAGGCGGACGGCTCGGATTCAGGGAGGCGACGATGACGGTACGTTCCATTCTGAACACCAAGGGCCACCAGATCATGAGCGTCGAGCCCGACGCCAAGCTGGCGGACGCGATCAAGCTGCTGGCTGAGAAGAAGATCGGCGCGGTGCTGGTGATGAGCCAGAGCCGGCTCGAGGGCATCCTGTCGGAGCGCGACATTGTGCGCGTGCTCGGCGAGCGCGGCGCCGGCGTGCTGGAGGCGCCGGTCTCGGAGGTGATGACCCGCAAGGTCGTGACCTGCAAGGAGACCGACACCGTCGCCGAGCTCATGGAGATGATGACGACCGGCAAGTTCCGTCATCTGCCCGTGATCGACAACGGCAAGGTGGTCGGCCTGATCTCGATCGGCGACATCGTCAAGCGCCGCGTCCAGGAATACGAGAGCGAGCAGGAAGCCCTGCGCGACTACATCAAGACTGCCTGATCAGGCCAAGTCTCCCGCTTTCGGCTCGTCCGCTTTCGGCGCGATGCCCGCGGGCGCCGGCGCCAGCACGTGGATCGCCTCCTGGATGGACTCCAGTGCACGCTCCGCAGCGCGCGTGCCATGTGCGATCAGGTCTTCGGAGCGGTGGAAGTCGAACCAGCCGAACTGACCGACCCGCGGCGTGATCAGCATGTCGGGCGGATCGCCGGCGAGACGGGCGCGGGTGATGCGGTCCTGCATGATGTTGAAGGCGTCCACCATCACCGAGGAGATGCCGGGCCGGCCGTTACCGCCGAAGAACTCGCGCTTCATCGTCTTCTCGGGCGAGAACAGGCGCGGGAAGCGCCGCTTCGCCGTCGGCTCCTCGGCCACCGGTACGACCGGGGCGGGCACTGCGCCGTGCGAATAGATCGTGGTGGAATGGGTGAAGATGTCGCTGGAAAGATTTGCGGCGATGACGATTTCGGCGCCGAGCGCGCGGGCGGCCGAGACCGGTACCGGGTTCACCAGCGCGCCGTCGACCAGCCAGCGGTCGCCGATCAGCACGGGCGCGAAGATGCCGGGCAGGGCGTAGGACGCGCGCATGGCATCGACCACGCGGCCGCGCGTCAGCCAGATCTCGTGGCCGGTGCGAACCTCGGTCGCGACGCTCGCGAACTTGATGGGCAGGTCCTCGATCAGGATCTGCCCGATCGCCTCCTCGAGCCGGGTCGCGAGCTTCTCGCCACCGAGCAGGCCGGAGCCGTTGAGACGGATATCGAGATAGCCGAGAATGTTGCGCATCCCTTGCAGGCTGCGTCCCCATTCCTCGAACGTATCGAGCCGGCCGGCCGCGTGGAGGCCGCCGACCACGGCGCCGATGGACGTGCCGACCACGACATCGGGCACGATTCCATTGGCAATCAGGGTCCTCAGGATTCCGATATGGGCAAAGCCGCGCGCCGCGCCGCCGCCGAGGGCAAGGCCGATCACCGGCCGGCGGATGCTGCCCAGGCCAACTTTTTCGCCGACTTTTTCGCCCACTTTCTCGCCGTTCGAGCCGTTCGCGCCCCGGCCTTTCAATCTGTCCAGCACCGAAACTCTCCTACGCCGGGCCAGCCCGCATCGTCAGACTAGGCATCGCACTTGCGCTTCGCCATATCAGGCGCGAAGCATGGTTTATGCCGCTTTGGAAAGGGCACGGGGCAGGAATATGGCGAGGGCCGGTTGCCACGGGACTAATCACGCAGCCGTCAAGCCGGTTCCACCGAAGGTCCAGGGCCGTATTTCCTGGGGTTTCAGAGGCTTGAATTTGCCGCGTTTTCGGTGAAAAGCAGGAAGCATGACACGCGGGGGTGACGGCATCGGCGGATGGCGGCGCAGCAGCAGGCTGCTGCCGGCGCTCGTCCTTGCCGTATGCCTCTTTACTTCCGGCCGAAATGCCGCCCAGGCGCAGCTTTTCTCGGATCGTCCGCCGCCGGTACCGCCGGCCTCGGTGCCCGACCCAGGCAACGCTGTCAGCCTGGCGCCGCCCTCCGGGCTGGGCGCGGGACCGCCAAGCCTGCCGCCGACCCTGATGCAGCCGGCGACCCCGAGCATGCCACCGCCCGCTGTCTCGACCGTGCCGCCCGCCGCCCCGCTGAATGCGGCCGTGCCCGGACAGGGCGTGCTGTCGCTGACGGCGAAGTACGGCAAGGACTCGGCCCCGATCACCAGCGGCCTGGTCTGGCGCGTGTTTGCCGACCGGCCCGACGAGAACGGCACCTTCAAGCTGATCCGCGAGGACCGCAGCGGGACGCCGAACATCGTGCTGCCGCCCGGCAATTATGTCGTCCACGTCGCCTTCGGCCTCGTCAGCGCGGTGCGCACCGTCAGCCTGAAGTCCGAGACCAATCGCGAATCCTTCGTGCTGCCGGCCGGCGGCCTGCGCATCGAGGGCCGCGTCGGCACCAGCCGCATTCCGCAGAACCAGATCTCATTCGCGATCTACAAGGGCAGCCAGTTCGAATCCGGCGAGCGCGCTTCCCTGGTGCCGAACGTCGCCGCCGGCGACGTCGTGCTGATCCCGGAGGGCACCTATTACATCGTCTCCAACTACGGCGATGCCAATTCGGTGGTGCGCTCGGACATCCGCGTCCAGGCCGGCAAGCTCACCGACGTCACCATCACCCACCGCGCCGCCGTCATCACGCTCAAGCTGGTCAGCGACAGGGGCGGCGAGGCGCTCGCCAACACCGCCTGGTCGGTGCTGACCCCCGGCGGCGACGTCATCAAGGAATCGATCGGCGCGTTCCCGCGCGTCGTGCTGTCCGAAGGCGAGTACCGCGCCATCGCCAAGAACGAGGGCAAGGTCTACGAGCGCGGATTCAACGTCGTCAACGGCGTCGACGGCGAAGTCGAGGTCATCGCGCGCTAAGGGCAGCCGGCGGCGAGAGGCTCCGGCACGACGATTCTCATCGCGCGCACGGATGTGCATCTTCTGTTACCGTCACCGTCAGTGGGTTTCTGCCAGGTAACCTCGGACCCCTCTCTGTGTTCTGTTGTGAACACTGGTAGCGTCATCATTACGTGCAGGGGCCAGCAAACACCGGCGGCATCGGCTTATTCCAGCAGCAGCGCGTCTTGCTTACGATCGTGGACGGTACGTATTTCCGATAATCAATTTTATTCTCTTTCCATCCTGCTGCGCTATATGTCTGGCGTCCGTCCAACGGGGGAAGCCGGAGCAGGCTCATGCCTTGCAGGACCGGCATGGAGCAGGGGACCAGGCTTGTCGACATGTTCGAAGTGATCCTCACCAGGCGCAAGCGGTTCGGCTGGCGGTGGCAGGTGTGCGACCAGTCCGGCAAGATATTTGCCGACGGCTTCGAGCGCACGCGCCCGTCCGCCAAATATCAGGGCGAACGCGCGTTGTTCTTCCTGCTGTCCCAGGCCTATTTGCGCAACCGCTCGGCGGCCTCCAGCGAGGATTAGCGGGGTAGGCCACCATCCCTTGCGTTGCCCGACGGGCAAAACACGCGAGCGCTAGGTCAACGCACGCGGCCCAAATATTTCGCTTTGCCGAAATTCGGAAATCGCGTATGTCTCGCGCAACCCGGCCCAAGGAAGAGGGGCGTATCGCGATCGTCACGAACGCGGGCCGGGGGGCGGTGGACGCTGATGGCGTTGGCGCGAAAGGGTTTGCAGGGCGGAGAGCCGTGAGCAAAGACCTCGCGCATACGACCAGTGTCATCGGCGGACGGCAAAATCGTGTGGTCCTGGCGCCCGGGGTCTGTGCGCCAAGTCTTGCGGTGATGTGGTTGCCCGACCGGGCGATGCGCGTCAGCCATCCGCAAGGCGACGGGGGCAATAGTGCATCGCTCCCCGGGGAGAGCACGACATAAGCCGTAAAGCCACTGCGCAGGGAAGGCCGGATGTTTGGCTTCACCTGTATGCCGCTGTGCAAATTCTTCGTTGCCACCTTTCGCACAGTGGACCGTGGGTGCCCGGCCGGCACCCGGTCTTCCCTGCGCCCTCTTTCAATTATGAGGGTGAGCGAGAAGCAAAGCTCGGGCGAAATGCGCCGCGAGGATGCGGCAGCGTGCCTGCGAGTCACGCGAATTGGAGAGACGCGGTGTCGCAACTTGCTCCGTCATTGCGAGCACAGCGAAGCAATCCAGGAATGCATCCGCGGAAGATTCTGGATTGCTTCGCTGCGCTCGCAATGACGGTGTTGAGGCAGGTGCGCGCCAAAGCTCCGCTCTCGTGCCCCGGCTCTGCGCCGCACCGCTTACGCGTCACGTCCGGGACACGAGAGCAGCTTCGCGCAACCGTCACAGTCTCTAACGCCCACTAACCAACACCTGACTTAAAACTGTCATAATCGCTGAATGGAACCCGCGCCTGCGCGCTTTTTACACGTCGTTAAGCGCGCCTGCATTGGATGCGGCGGGAAAGTGCGTTGGGGACTGCAATGACTGCCGCGAAGAAGATGCCGGGAAAACCGGCCGCCGAAATGTTCGACGACATCCCGGTGCTTCAGCGCAAATGGCGTGCGGCGTTGAAGCCGGGCGAGCGGTTGCCGCGTTACGAGGACGTCATGCTCGGCAGTCTCGGACGGCTCGCCGACCACATCGCGCTCTTAAAGAACGATGGCGTGCTCGAACTGTCGCGCAGCGGACGCTACGTGCAGAAATGGCTCGGCGAGGAGCGCTGGGACATTCCCCTAGCCGAGCTGTCGCCCGATTGCGCCACGGCGCTGTCGGAAGCGGCGGCGAGCGCGCTGGCGGCCGGACGGCCGCACCGGGCGAGCGCGCATTGCGTGCGCGACGGCATGGTCAGGACCTACGACGTGCTGGCGCTGCCGACGTCCTCGCGCTGGGGCGCGACGCTGATCGGCGCCTATGTCAACGAGCGCGGCGCGCAATACAATCTCCTCGACGCCATCTTTTCCGCGACCGACGACGCCGTGGTCTCCCTGGCGACGCTGCGCGATGCCGCCGGCAAGCCGTTCGACTTTCAGGTCGTGCACCACAACAAGAGCGCGGGTGAGCTGCTGAAGGTTGCAGGCGCAAGCCTGTTGTGGCGGCGGATCGGTGAGGGCGGCACGCTGCTGGCTTTGCCCGAGGTGATGGAATTCCTGCTCAAGGCCGTTGCGGGCAGCCGCTGCGAGCAGCTCGAGCTGGAGAGCGAGGGGCGCTACCTCAGGCTCAGCGCCACGGCCTTTGCCGACGTGGTCTCGCTGACCATCTCCGATGTCACTGACCTGAAGCGGCGCGATGCTTCGTTCCGCCTCCTGTTCGACAACAATCCAATGCCGATGTGGGTGTTCGACGCAGAGACCAAGGAGTTCCTCAGCGTCAACGACGCCGCGGTCCAGCACTACGGCTACAGCCGCGCGACCTTCCTGCGCATGAAGCTGCACGAGATATGGCCGGAGGACGAGTGGGACAGCCACGCCGCGGCGCTGGAGCGCCTCGGCGACGCCTACCACTCCTCGCGCAATTGGCGACACTTGCGCGCCGACGGCAGCGAGATCGAGGTGCTCACCTTCGGCCGTCGCGTCGCCTTCGACGAGCGCGACGGCTATCTGGTGGCGGTGGTCGACATCACCGAACGACGCAAGGCCGAAGCGCGCATCGCCTATATGGCGCATCATGACGGGCTCACCGACCTGCCGAACCGCGAACACTTCCAGGAGCGCCTGAAGCAGGCGCTGGACCAGGCCGCGGGAAAACGGGTCGGCGTGCTCTACATCGATCTCGACCTGTTCAAGAACATCAACGATTCGTTCGGTCATCCGGTGGGCGATCGCCTGTTGAAGCAGCTCGCCGAGCGCCTGACCATAGCGGTCCGCGGCACCAATCTCGCCGCGCGGCTCGGCGGCGATGAGTTCGCCGTCATCTTGGCTGCCGACGTCTCGCCGAACGAGGCCAGCGCCTGTGCCTCCCTGCTGATCGACATGCTCAAGGCGCCTTACGACGTCGACGGACAGGAGATGGTGATCGGCGCCAGCATCGGCATCGCGCTGTCGCCGGGCGATGGCACCACGCCTGAAGAGTTGATGCGCAATGCCGACATGGCGCTGTACCGGGCCAAGGCCGACGGCGGCGGCGTGCACCACTTCTTCGAGCGTGAGATGGACCTCCAGGCGCAGAGGCGTCGCGACATGGAGCTGGATCTGCGCCGGGCGTTCGCCAACGGCGAGTTCGAGCTGCACTATCAACCGCTGGTGTCGATCGCCTCCGACCGCATCTCCGGCTTCGAGTCGCTGCTGCGCTGGCGTCATCCGGACAAGGGCATGATCTCGCCCGCGGAGTTCATCCCCGTCGCCGAAGACATCGGCCTGATCACCCAGCTCGGCGAATGGGTGCTGCGCGAAGCCTGCACCGAGGCGGTAAAATGGCCCGTCGACGTCAAGGTCGCCGTCAACCTGTCGCCGGCACAATTCCGCAGCCGCAACCTGGTCCAGGTCGTGATCTCGGCCCTAGCGCAGTCCGGCCTGTCGCCGAAGCGGCTCGAGCTCGAGATCACCGAGTCGATTTTCCTGGCCGAGACCGACGCCAATGTCGCCACCTTGCACCAGTTGCGCGAGCTCGGCGTCGGCATTTCCATGGACGATTTCGGCACCGGCTATTCCAGCCTGAGCTATCTCCGCAGCTTTCCGTTCGACAAGATCAAGATCGACCGCTCCTTCGTCAAGGATCTGGCTGAGCGGCCCGACTGCGGTGCGATCGTGCGCGCGATCTCGGGTTTGGGGCGCAGCCTCAACATCACCACGACCGCGGAGGGCGTGGAGACCGAGGATCAGCTCGACTGGCTGCGCGCCGAAGGCTGCAACGAGGTGCAGGGATTTCTGTTCAGCGCCGCGCGGCCAGCGGCCGAGCTCGGAAAGCTCCTCGCCGATTTCGGCCAGCGCACCTCACGGGCGGCGTAACGCGGGCGGATAGCAATCGTAGACCAGCGCCTTGAACGCGGGGGTGATGCGGCCGCGCTCGTTCTGGGTCTGCTGCATCATGACGTAGACCATGTCGAGCTTGGGATCGACGCCGAAATAGGTGCCGCTCCCCGAGTCCCATTTCAATTCGCCGAGCGAGCCCGGCGGCGGCGGTTTTGCATTGCCGGGATCGGTGCGCACCGCAAGGCCGTAGCCGTAGCCGAAGCCGTCGCCTGGAAAATAGAAATAGTCGCGTCCGACGCCGGAGCCCGGCCCGATCTGATCGGTCGTCATGGCCTTGAACGCGGCGGGGCTGAGATAGCGCCTGCCCTCGAGCTCGCCGCCGTTGAGCAGCATCTGCGAGAAGCGCTGATAGTCGGTGATGGTCGAGAGCAGGCCGCCGCCGCCCGACTGCCATTCTGGATGGTCCAGGCGGTCGCGCTCGCCGGCGAGCAGGATTGTGTCACTCGGCAGCGGCCGCGCCATCCGCGCCAGCTCGTCCTCGGTCGCGAGCGTAAATTTGGTGCTGTTCATGCCGAGCGGATCGAAGATGCGTGCTTTCAGGAAGTCGTACAGCGTCTGGCCCGAGATGATCTCGATGACGCTGCCGAGCACGTCGGTGGAATGGCCGTAGCGCCACAGCGTTCCGGGCTGCCGCGCCAGCGGCAGCTTGGCGATGCGATCGGCGAATTCCCTGTTGTCGAAATGGCCCGCGAAAATGTTGGCCATCTTGTAGGCGTGCTCGACCCATTCGCTGCCGATGTAATCGTAGCTGATGCCCGAAGTATGCCGCAGCAGATCCTCGATGTTGACGGGGCGGTCCGGTGGGTCGAGGTCCAGCTCGACCGTGCCGTTGGGCAGGGTCACCTCGCGGCCCACCTTGGTCCCGGCGAACAGCGGGACGTATTTCGAGACGGGGTCGGTCAGCGCGAGCTTGCCCTCGTCGATCAGCATCATCGCGCCAAGGCACGTGATCGGCTTGGTCATGGAATGGATGGCGAAGATCGTGTCCGGCGTCATCGCGACGCCGCTCCTGGTGTCGCGCACGCCGAAGCACTTCAGGTAGACCGGCTTGCCGTGCTGCTGAACGAGGATCACCGCGCCCGGCAGCCGGCCGCTTGCCACCTCATTGTCGAAGTACGCCGTGATGCGGTCGAGGCCGTCGGGCGAGGGGGCGGGGATGTCCGCGGCCCGGCTTCGCGCCATCGTGCCGGCGAGCATCGCGGCCCCGACCAGAAATTCACGGCGTCTCATCCGCACCTTCCTCCCTCGGCGGGATCAAAGCCGCAAGAGGCTCGATGCGTCAACACAACATCGATTAAAATCGCGTCACGATGTCCGAAAGTGACGGGCGCGGACGGTCCTCGTTCGGCTTGGTCGGCGTGCCGATATGAATGAAGCCGGCGAGCTTCTCATCCGGCTTGAGGCCGAGGCCGTCGAGCACGTCGCGGTCGAAAGAGAACCAGCCGGTCAGCCAGCAGGCGCCGTAGCCGAGTGCGGTGGCGGCGGTGACGATGTTCATGGCGCTGGCGCCCGCCGACAATTCCTGCTCGAACGCCGGCACCTTCGGATGCGGCTTGGTGAAGCTGACGATGCCGATCACCAGCGGTGCGTCCATTAGGCGCTTGCGCTCGGTCTCGACGTCGGCCGCCGGCGCCCCCGGATTCTTCCTGGCGAAGACCCGCGCGATCACCTCGCCGGCACGTAGCCGGGCCTCGCCCTCGAAGATGATGAAGCGCCAGGGCGCGAGCTTGCCGTGATCGGGCACGCGCGCCCCGATGGTGAGGATGGTCTCGAGCTCGGCCGCCGACGGGCCGGGCCCCGTCATCTCGCGCGGCTTGACCGAGCGGCGGGTCTTCAGGAGTTCGATGGCATCGGGCACTGCGATATCCTCTTCAAATGGTCGGCGGGCGTGCCATGCCGAGATAAGCATGCACGCCCGCAACCGGAAGCGAATTTAGATCGATTTCAGGATCAAGCGGCGCCGCGCATTCGCTTCACATCCGGCGGCGTCGCCTCGTCGACCAGGGCGGCGATCGCCTCGGCCGTGGTCATCACCTTCTGGCCGTCGCTGCCGAGCCGGCGGACCGAGACCGAATGCGTCTCAGCCTCTTTTTTGCCGACCACAAGCAGGGCCGGGATCTTGGCCAGCGAGTGCTCACGGACCTTGTAGTTGATCTTTTCGTTGCGCAGGTCGATCTCGACCCGAAGCCCGGCGCGCCGCGCCTGCTCCAGCACCACCTTGGCGTATTCGTCGCCTTCCGAGGTGATGGTGGTGACAACCGCCTGCACCGGCGAGAGCCAGAGCGGGAAGTTGCCGGCATAGTGCTCGATCAGGATGCCGATATAGCGCTCCATCGAGCCGCAGATCGCGCGGTGCACCATCACCGGCGGTTTCTTGCCGCCGTCATGGTCGATGTAGAAGGCGCCGAACCGCTCCGGCAGGTTGAAGTCGACCTGCGTGGTGCCGCACTGCCAGTCGCGACCGATGGCATCGCGCAGAACGTATTCGAACTTCGGCCCATAGAACGCGCCTTCGCCCGGATTGATCTCGGTCTTGATGTGATTGTTCTGCGACTGGATCTCGCGCAGCACCGTCGCCATTACGCGCTCGGCGTGATCCCACATCGCATCGGTGCCGACGCGTTTCTCCGGCCGGGTCGAGAGCTTCACCGTGAGGTCGCCGGTGAAGCCGAAATCGGCATAGGTCGACAGGATCAGATCGTTGATCTTCAGGCACTCCTCGGCGAGCTGATCCTCGGTGCAGAAGATGTGCGCGTCGTCCTGGGTGAAGCCGCGCACGCGCATCAGGCCGTGCATGGCGCCGGAGGGCTCGTAGCGGTGCACCACGCCGAACTCAGCGAGGCGCAAGGGCAGGTCCCGATAGCTCTTCAGGCCGTGCTTGAAGATCTGGACGTGGCCAGGGCAGTTCATCGGCTTGAGCGCAAACCAGCGCTTGTCCTCGGCCTCGTCGCCGGCCGATTGCGCCGCGAACATGTTCTCGCGATACCAGCCCCAATGGCCCGAGGTCTCCCACAGCACCTTGTCGAGGATCTGCGGCGCGTTGACCTCGTTGTAGTCGCCGGAGAGGCGCCGGCGCATATAGGCGATCAGCTGCTGGAAGATGGTCCAGCCTTTCGGATGCCAGAACACGACGCCCGGACCTTCCTCCTGGAAGTGGAAGAGGTCGAGCTCGCGCCCGAGCTTGCGATGGTCGCGCTTCTCGGCTTCCTCGATCTGCTTCAGGTAAGCGTCGAGGTCCTCCTGCTTGGCGAAGGCTGTGCCGTAAATGCGCGTCAGCATCGGGTTGTTGGAATCGCCGCGCCAATAAGCGCCGGCCACCTTCATCAGCTTGAAGGCGCCTCCGACCTTGCCGGTCGAGGTCATGTGCGGGCCGCGGCAGAGGTCGAACCAGTCGCCCTGGTAGTAGATCTTGATCGGCTCGGTGCCGGGAATCGCGTCGACCAGCTCGACCTTGAAGGCCTCGCCCTTGTCGCGGAACACCTGCTTGGTCTTTTCGCGGTCCCAGACTTCCTTGGTGAAAGGCTTGTCGCGCGCGATGATCTCGCGCATCTTCTTCTCGATCGCGGCAAAGTCTTCCGGCGTGAACGGCTCGTTGCGGAAGAAGTCGTAATAGAAGCCGTTCTCGATCACAGGGCCGATCGTGACCTGGGTTCCCGGCCACAGCGTCTGCACCGCTTCGGCCAGCACGTGTGCGCAGTCGTGCCGGATCAATTCGAGCGCGCGCGGGTCGTCGCGATTGACGAATTCGATTCCAGCGTCGGCCTCGATCGGATCGTTGAGATCGGCAAGCGCGCCGTCGAGCGCCATGGCGACCGTGCGCTTGGCCAGCGACGGCGAGATGCCCTTGGCGATATCGAGGCCGGTGATGCCCTTGTCGAACTGGCGCTTGGCGCCGTCGGGGAAGGTGAGGGTGACTTTGGCGGCGGGGGTCACGGGCTTCAAATTGGAGAGGCTGTACTGGAAGCCGGACTCGGATTTGGGCTGGTCGGACATTGCTTTTCTCCTGGGGCTCACTCCTGCGAACGAGCGCAGGTAAGCGGGAACGAGCGATATATCAGGCGATTCGGCCTGCGCAATCCGGCATTTCCAAGAAAGTGGCGCGCAAATCCGGGGGCGGAGCCCGCAACTATTTGACGTTGTACCCTTTAACCGGTCGCAGGCCGCCGCTACATGCGTTTGCATGAAAAGCGCCCCAGCCGCCGGCCGTTTCGCGCCAACCGCCCTGATGCTCGGCAATCTCGTGACCGGCTGCTCGGTGTTGGCACCGGCGGGCATGCTGCCGGAATTGTCGGCGGGGCTCGGGATCAGCATCCACGCGGCCGGGCTCCTGATCACCTTCGGCGCGGTGACGCTGTGCGTCGGCTCGCCGCTGACGGCGTGGCTGACCAGCCGCATCGAACGGCGGATCCTGCTCGCCACGACGCTGGCGGTGCTCGCACTCGGCAATCTCGCCTCCGCGCTTGCGCCCGATTACACCAGCCTGCTGATCATTCGGCTCGCCATGCTCGCAGTCGGCTCGCTCTATACGCCGCAGGCGGCCGGCACGGCTGCGCTGATCGTGCCGGCGGAACGGCGCGGCAGCACCATTGCGTACCTCTTCCTCGGCTGGTCGCTCGCAGCCGCCGTCGGCCTGCCGCTCATCACCTTTATCGCCAGCCGCTACGGCTGGCGCGCGGCCTATGGCGGGGTCGGCGCGCTCAGCTGCGTCAGCTTGCTGCTGTTGCTGCTGCGTCTGCCGGCGGGCCTGCAGGGCGCACCGGTCGATCTGAAGACATGGGCCGCCGTCGGCCGAAGCAGGACGATCCTGCTGCTGCTCGCGATCACGATGCTGCAAATGTCGGGGCAGTTCGTCGTGTTCACCTATATGGGCCCGCTGCTCAACAAGCTCACTGGCGCCGGCCCCGATGCGATCGGCTTGGTCTTCGCGCTGTACGGGATCTGCGGCTTCCTCGGCGTCGTCGTCGCCACCCGCATCGTCGACACTGCGGGGCCCTATCGCACCTCGTTGCTGTTCACCTGCCTGCTGCTTGCCGGGATAAGCGGGTGGGCCCTCGGCGCCGGCTCGCTCGTCATGATGGCGGGCGCGGTGACGATCTGGGGCCTTGGCTTCGCCTCGACCAATTCGATGCAGCAGGTGCGGCTGGTCGCGGCTGCGCCGCCGCTGGCGTCGGCCACCGTCGCCCTCAACACATCCGTCCTCTATATCGGCCAGGCGGTCGGCTCCGCGGTCGGCGGCTTGCTGTTCGCCCGCGAGCTCCTGCACACGCTCGGCTTCGTCGCGGTCGGTTTCGTCGTGCTGGCACTGATCCTGGTGGTCGTGACCCGGCCCAGGCGGGCGGCTGCCGCCACCGCCTGAACGCAGCAGGTCGTGCGCGCAAGGCGCTTGGCAAACCTCGCGCGGGAGCGGTAGAAGGCCGGCGTGGGGATCAAAGAGAGTTGACTGAGATGAGGATGATTCTGGCGGTTGCCGCGGTGCTCTATTCAGCCTCCGCATTTGCGCAGACCGAGAAGCCACCCATGGTGGGGGACAAGCCGCTGGTGCAGGTCAAGCCGAAAGGCGCCAAGGAGGCTGTCGCCGCTCCAAAGGGCAAGCCGCAATCGATCGCGGTCCGCCTCCAGACCTGCCTCGACATCGACGACGGCACCAAGGATCGCCTCAACTGCTACGACGCGGTGATCCCGCCGGCGCCGAAGCCGAAGCCGGCCAAGGCCAAGGGCTATGCCGACTGCCGCTTCTTCAAGGAAGAGGACGAGCGGCTGGCCTGCTTCAACGGCTTTGCCGAGAGCATTCCGAAGCTGCCCAGGAACTGATATTGGGAACTGATATCCCGGCTAGGGATTTGTGGAGGCGACGCGCGTCAGCGCGAGCGACGGCGTCGCCGCCATCTTCACCAGCACGTCCTTGAGCGGATCGCGCGTCCAAGCGCGCGTGACGTAGTCGCGATGGGTGATGCCCTCGCCGGTCTCCACGAACACCACGCTGCCGGGTCGTAGCGGCCCGTCCATGTCCTCGGCGACGCTGATGCCCTTCTGGCGGAGCATGCTCATCAGCTCGCGGTCGCGCCGCGCGGTGTGGCGGGTGTAGGCGCTGACGAAGAAGCCGGAACGGTGGTTCTCGATCCAGGACGCGAATTTGTCCATCTCGCCATAGACCGCATCGAGCAGCACCACGCCGCGCACGCGGTCGCTGATGCCGCCGACCTCGAGGCTCCACGCCGTCGGCAGGAAGCCGCCGCTATAGCCGACGATCACGATCGGCATGTTGGCGAAGGCGCGCGCGCTGTTGGGATCGCCGGTGAGGCGCGCAAGATGGTCGGCCGATTCCGCCATGAAGCGCTTGAAGCCGCCCGGCTGCCAGAATTTTCCGGCGCTGGAATCGGCGGCGTCGACCGCCATCTGCGGCGCGAGCAGGATCGCATTGGCGCCGGAATCGGTGACCTGTTTCGGCACCATCTGCCGGTCGCGGACGTCGCGCTCGAGCGTTGCGCCATTGCCGTGGAAGAACACCACGATCACGCCCGGCTTGCGCAGGTCGAAATGCTCGGGCACGTGCACCAGCACGCGGCTGTCGCTGTAGGTCTCGTCCTGCCAGTAGACGCGGCCGGAATAGCTGCGGTGGCCGCGGCGGTCGCCCTTGGAGATGTTGAGGAAGGGCGCGTCGGAGGCGGGGTTGTTGCCGAAGTAGGGAAAGGCCGACGACTTCATGCTGACGAGTGTCGTCAGATCCTCGCGGGCGGGGCGCTTGTACGGCACTTGCGGCTCGAGCGAGGCCACCTTGTAGGACGCCTGCTCCGGCTGAGACTGCACGGCGCGCTTGGGCGAGAAGTCCGACATCTGCCGCTGCAGGAAGCTCTCACTCGCCGAGGGAAAGCGCTCCTTAAACTGCGGGGCAGGGAAGCGATCCTCGAACCTGTCGCCGCTTGCCACGCGCGCGTTCGAGCTCTGCGAATTGGTCTTGGCGACCACCTGGACATTCGCCTGGGAGTTCGCCGCCAGCGCCGCCGGATCCGGCGCCTTGCCGCATTGAACCAGCGTCAGCGACAACGGCACCATGACTGAGATTAGACCGGCCCGGAGCGCACGATCATGCCGACCGGACATTGTCCGATCGGCACGATCATCAGCTCTCAGTTTAGGAGCGGCCCCGGCCATCCACCCATGACCCCAAAGTCACGACCCAAGTCTTACGTCCCAGGTCACACGTCCAAGTCACACGTCCATCGGCAAACTTGAAACAATTGAGCCGACTGGCGTTTAGGCGACGTTAAGCGTCCGGAGAAACTTCCCCACATCCGGAACGCTCGAAAGGACCATGCAATCGTGTCCTGATTGTGGGGGAGCGGAACGGACAATCCCGGGTGCATCCAGAGACATCGTCCAAAGAAGCGCCTAGGCGGTGGTCAGGTACCTACCTCCGTTGCCTCATTTAACCCTTGTTAACCCTGCTTGAATTGACTGGGCCAAAGTGCACGATCGGCCATTAGGCGAAGCGCCTGAGGTTAAGGACCCCGATGACGGCATCAGATGCGGGTACCCCGCCCTGGACGGACCGGCTGACCGGGAGGGGGGCCGGGGTCTCCGTTCCGGTCGCCACCGCCATCGTCGTCGCCGACATGATCGGGGTCGGCGTCTTCACCAGCCTCGGCTTCCAGGTCAAGGACATCCCGTCCGGCTTCTCGATCCTGCTGCTCTGGACGGTCGGCGGCGTCGTCGCGCTGTGCGGTGTGTTCGCGTACAGCGAGTTGGGCGCGATGTTTCCGCGCTCGAGCGGCGAGTACAATTTCCTCGGCCGTGCCTATCACCCGGCCTTCGGCTTCCTCGCCGGCTGGGTGTCGGCCACGGTCGGCTTCGCGGCGCCGGTCGCGCTCGCCGCGATGGCGTTCGGGGAATATGCCAAGTCGGTCGTACCCGATCTGCCGGCGATTCCGCTCGCCATCGGCGTGGTGTGGCTGGTTTCGCTGGTGCAACTGACCGGCGTCAGGCACTCATCCACGTTCCAGTTGATCTCGACCGTCCTCAAGGTCGTGCTGATCGTCGGCTTCCTGGTCGCCGGCTTCGTCATCGCCGTGCCGCAGCCGATCAGCTTCACGCCGCAGCCCGGCGATATCGCTCACATCGTCAGCGCGCCGTTCGCCATCGGGCTCGTCTTCGTGATGTATTCGTTCTCGGGCTGGAATGCCGCCACCTACATCATCGGCGAGATGAAGACGCCGCAACGGAACCTGCCGCGCGCGCTGCTCGCGGGCACGCTGATCGTGCTCGTGCTGTATGTCGCGCTGAACGCGGTATTTCTCCATTCGGCGCCGGTCAGCGCGCTCGCCGGCCAGCTCGACGTCGCCAGTGTCGCCGGCACGGCGATCTTCGGCACCCTCGGCGGTCGGATCGTCGGCGCCATGATTTGCTTCGGTCTGATCTCTTCGATCAGCGCGATGATGTGGATCGGGCCGCGCGTGATGATGACGATGGGGGAGGACATTCCCGCCTTGCGCGTTTTCTCCAAGCGGTCCGTGAGCGGCGCGCCGGCCTATGCCATCCTGTTCCAACTGGCCATCGCCAATCTTCTGTTGTTCACGCGCAGCTTCGAGGCGGTGCTCGATTTCATCCAGTTCGCGCTGTTGTTCTGCTCGTTCTTCACGGTCGCAGGCGTCATCAAGCTGCGTATCACCGATCCCGATCTGCCGCGGCCCTATCGCACCTGGGGATACCCGTTCACGCCGCTCGTGTTTCTGCTCGTGACCGCGTTCATGATGTACTACCTTCTGACGGAGCGGCCGCTTCAGTCGCTGTCGGGAATGCTCGTCATGCTCTCCGGCCTTTTGATTTACGCTGTTTTCCGCAGGCGGCCCGTCGTCGCTGCCGCATCACCGCATCGCGAATAGACATGCTCCGCCCCCTGAGAATTGCGGCCGTTGCTTTCGTCCTCCTGGCTGCGGCCGTCTCGTCCGCGCGTGCCGCAGACGTCACCTTCGATGACACGGCGCGCTTCCTTGCGGGCATGCAGCCTTCGGCGGACTCGCCGCTGGTGCCGCTCACCAGGGACCCGGCCTGGCAGCGTCACGCCAAATTCTTCGACGGCGCCTTCGCTCAGCTCGAGCAGCGTCAGCTCTCGAAGATCCGCAGCTGGGCCGACCTCAATCTGGCCGCGCCCCGACCGACCATGTTCTATTTGTTCAGCGGCCCCGATTTCCTCTACGCCAACACCTTCTATCCCAAAGCCAGCACCTACGTGCTCGGCGCGCTGGAGCCGGTCGGCGCGGTCCCCGATTTGACGCGGCTGCCGCGCGGTTCGGTCGGCGCTGCGCTCTATAACGTCGAACGCTCGCTTGGCTCGATCCTGAGCTTCTCGTTCTTCATCACCAAGCAGATGAAGGTCGACCTGAGCGCCAACCAGGTCAACGGCACCCTGCCGATCCTCTATGTCTTCCTCGCCCGCTCCGGCAAGACCATCCGCAACGTCGAGATGGTCGCGCTCGACGACAAGGGCGGGCTACATGTCGGCGGCGACAATCCCGGACGGAACGCGACGCGCGGCGTCCGCATCAGCTTTGCCGGCAGCGACGGGGAAGCGCGTACGCTGTATTATTTCGCAACCGACCTCTCAAATTCCGGCGCACGTGCCACGGGCTTCCTGAAATTCTGCGAGACGCTCGGGCCCGGCAACAGCCTGCTCAAGAGTGCGTCCTACCTGTTGCACTCCGGCAATTTCACCGTCGCACGCGACTGGTTGCTCGCCAACAGCGCCACCATCATCCAGGACGATTCCGGCATTCCGCTTGCGAACTACAATGCGCGGCAATGGCGGTTCTTCCCGTTCGGCCGCTATCTCGGCCCCATCGACGAATTCCCCGGCCGCTACCAGGAGCGCTACGCCGAGCTGTTCACGCGCGCCCAGCCGATCGATTTCGGCGTCGGCTATCGCTGGCGCATGCGTGAATCGAATTTGCTGCTGGCGGTGAAGGTGCCGGGCAGCGAGACCGCACCGGCTGCAGAGACCACTTCGGCCGCCGAGCCGGCGCCAAAGGCGCCGCGCCCGAAGCGGCTACGACCGCCGGAGTCGATCCCTCCGTCACAGGGACGGTTCTACTGGTTCCGGTGACTACCAATGCACGCTCTGGCTCGGCACGATGAACGTCGTCGTGCTCGGCTGTGTTGCAAGGCTCCTCTCAAGATACCAGCCTGAGCCGAGGACGAGCGCAAGCAAAGCGATGATGGCGAGCAGGTCGATGGTTCTTGGATCGTGTGCCCTGTGATCGAGATTCGGACCGGGCTTGACGTGATGCGGGCTGATTTTCCAGCGCATTGTTGTTTCCTCCCGTGGGGAGCATCAAGACAACGCGGGCGGAAAGTCTAAGGTTCCGGTCAGGGCGGCGCTGTTCAGAGCACCGCAGGTCAGGACGCGTTAACTCCGCGCCAGCGGCCATAGCGCCAGGGGAGATACCAGCGTGCGCCTTTGGGCGCCGTGAGAGGCACGTTGTCGATGCCGGACGTGCCGAAGGGATGGCAACGGAGCAGGCGCGCGAGCGTCATCCAGCCGCCGGCCCACAGCCCGAACCGTTCGATTGCCTCATCGCCATAGACGGAGCAGGTCGGCAGGTGCCGGCAATTGTAACCGACCAGAGGTGACAGCGTGTGGCGATACAGCCAGATCAGTGCACGGCCGAATCTGCGCGGCAGCCGGAGCACACCATCGACGGAACTGGAACAATGCTCGCAAGCTGAATGCTTCATGTGCGTTGTGCTGCGATGTTGAGCGAAGCTTTGCCCGGTTCCGATGCAGGGAACCATAAGTTATTGTTTCCACGCCATATTTTGCGTGTTTTTTGGGAGCAGTGCAGCAAGAATCTGTGGACGATCTGTATTCGCCCGGATACCATTTTTATGACGGTCGTGTGTAGAAACATACGCCTGTATGATGGACTCAGGTAGCGCCACCGGGGATTGTTTGGGGACCTTGGGGCTTTGGGGCTTGGGGAAGGAACCAGATTGAGACTTCTGAACTCCCTTAAACTTCGCGGCTGGTTGCTGGTGGGAACCGCCGTCTGCGGAGTCGCGCTGGCTGGCGCTGTCGCAACATTCGGATCGTCGGCCCGCGCCGGCGCTGCCCTCGAAGAGCGCAAGCTGCCGATGAAGTTCAGCTGGGTCGCCTGCGAGCCGAACTGCCGCGGCTGGATCAGCGCGGTCGGCATCATCACCGCCGATACGCCCAAAGAATTCGAAGAGTTTTCGCGCGGCCGCCAGCTCGGCGGCGCCACCGTAGTGCTCGATTCCAGCGGCGGCTCCGTCAATGACGCGATCACGCTCGGCCGGCGCTTCCGCAATCTCGGGCTTTTGACCACGGTCGGCGTGAGCCTCCGCGGCGGGCCGTCGACACGGCCGGCCGTCGCGCCGGAAGCGTATTGCGAATCCATGTGCGCCTTCCTGCTGCTGGCCGGCAAGAAGCGTTACGTGCCGGAAGCCGCTCATGTCCGGGTTCACCAGATCTGGATGGGCGACCGCGCCGATGATGCCAAGGCGGCGAGCTATAGCGCGCAGGACCTGATGATCGTGGAGCGCGACATCGGCCGCCTCGCCAAATACACCTTCGATATGGGTGGCGCCGGGGATCTGTTGTCGCTTGCGCTCAGCGTCCCGCCTTGGGAGGACCTGCACGAGCTCGATGCCGGCGAGCTCAAGCTCACCAATCTGGTTACGACCGATCTCGTGGCTGACGTGCTCCCGCACGTGGATATCTCGGCGCCGGCAATGGCGGAGCTTGCACCGAAGACGCAGGCGAGGTTCGGCGCGGAACCGGAGCAGGCTTCCAAGTCGACCAAGACGGCGGAAGCCCTGGTGCCGACCGGTAGTGTTGCCACACCGGCTGCTGCGGCGGCGCCGAAGTAAGCTCTTAAATCTCGGTAGTCATCCCGGGGCGCGCGTCAGCGCGAACCTTGGTGAGCAAGTGCGTACCTGGGGTGCGCAAGTTCGCCCGGAATGACGGAGAGGGGGTCAGCCTTGCGCTGCGGCCGGCTGCTTGGTTCTGGCCTCGATCTGGCCGATGGCATCAACCACGGCATCGAAGGTGAGAAGCGTCGAGGCATGGCGCGCCTTGTAGTCGCGGACCGGCTCGAGGAACTTGATCTCCTCCCATTTTCCTTGAGGAGGCGCACCATTCTCCTTCAGCATCTTGCGAACGGTTTCGCGTAACTCACGGAGTTCGCTCGCAGTCGAGCCGACTACGTGACTTGCCATGATGGATGAAGAGGCCTGGCCCAAAGCGCAGGCCTTCACGTCATGGGCGAAGTCGGTGACGGTATCCCCGTTCATCTTGAGATCGACCTTCACGGTCGAGCCGCACAGCTTGGAATGGGCGGTGGCGGAGGCATCGGGGTCCGCCAACCGTCCGAGCCGCGGAATATTCCCGGCCAGCTCGATGATCCGCTTGTTGTAAATGTCGTTCAGCATGTGATGGAGTCCAACGCGTCACACCCGCTTCCAAGCCGGATCGGCCTTGGCGGGCGCCGCCCACGGTCCTATATAGGGGCGGAACTGGTGGAAAAACAGTCCAGCGGAGCGGTGGCGGTGATCCAGATCTGCGCTGCCGGCTTTGTGACCTTGGGACTTTTGCACCGAAACTGTTCTGTTCAGGCGTCCGGCGGCTTGGCCGCCCCGTCTGCCGGTGACACTCCGGCCGTTAGGCCGTCGAACGGAGAAGATATGGACGCTGCAATCAAATCCATCCGCCCGGGTAAGCCCTCCGACCGGCAGCCCGAGAACCGCCCGGCCGAGCTTGATCCTGCCGAATTCCTCGCGGCCGCCGTCCGCGCCGACCAGCCGCGTCCCGCGCGCGCCGAGGCGGAAGCGGCGGTGAAGACGCTGCTCGCCTATATCGGCGAGAACACCGAGCGCGAGGGCCTGCTCGACACGCCGCGCCGCGTCGTCGAGGCTTTCGACGAGCTCTATCAGGGCTACCACCAGTGCCCGGCCGAGGTGCTCGACCGCACCTTCGGCGAGACGGCGGGCTATGACGATTTCGTCCTGGTGCGCGACATCGAGTTCACCTCGCAATGCGAGCACCACATGATGCCGTTCTACGGCAAGGCGCACATCGCCTATACGCCGGTGGAGCGCGTCGTCGGCCTGTCCAAGCTGGCCCGCCTGACCGACATTTTCGCCCGCCGGCTCCAGACCCAGGAGCACCTGACCGCGCAGATCGCCGCCGCGATCGACGAGGTCCTCAAGCCTCGCGGCGTTGCCGTGCTGATCGAGGCCGAACATACCTGCATGTCGGTGCGCGGCGTCGCCAAGCATGGCGCCTCTACTTTCACCAGCCGCTTCACCGGCATGTTCCGCGACAATCCGGCGGAGCAGGCCCGTTTCCTGTCCCTGGTGCGAGGCACGACGCGCTGACCTCGCGACAAACCGGCGAGAGTTGCTGTGTCCGCTCATTCCCATGAGATCGAGGAGGGCCTCGCCTTCCTGCCCAGATTTGATGCCGCTGGCCTCGTGACGGTCGTCGCCACCGACGTCGCCACCGGCGACGTGCTGATGGTCGCGCACATGAACGAGGAGGCGCTGCGCAAGACCATTGCGACCGGCGAAGCCTGGTATTTCAGCCGCTCGCGCAATGCGTTGTGGCGAAAAGGTGAGACGTCGGGTCAGACCCAGCGCGTGGTCGAGATGCGCACCGATTGCGATCAGGATGCGGTCTGGATCCGCATCGAGCAGATCGGCGCGGCCTGCCATACCGGCCGGCGGTCGTGCTTCTACCGCAAGGTCGAGGCCGAGGGCGGGGGAGCGAGATTGGTCTTCACTGAGGCGGACCGGCTGTTCGATCCGAACGACGTTTACAGGAAGTAGCAGCCTGTCATTCCGGGTTCGCGCTGTCGCATGCCCCGGAATGACGCGGAGCGTCAGTTAACCCCGCCTTAACCATACCTGTCCCACGGTGAGACGATGGGCGCCGAATTGCCGGCGTCGCTCAGCGCCGCGCGGGGCGGGCCCTCCACCATGTCGATCGACAGTTTCAGTGCCACGCAGACGGCCGGCCTTGATCCGTCGCGCGCGCGTGTCGCCGGTGCGATCAAGCAGGCCTCGAACGTCACAGGCGTCAGCTTCCAGTACATGCTGACCACGGCCAAGATGGAATCGGACTTCAATCCGACGGCCGCCGCCACCACCTCGTCCGCGCAGGGGCTCTACCAGTTCATCGACCAGACCTGGCTCGGTACGGTGAAGGAAGCGGGTGCCCAGCTCGGCTATGGCAGCTACGCCGACGCCATCACCAGGACGTCATCGGGGACCTACACCGTCGACGATCCCGTCAAGAAGCGGTCGATCATGAAGCTGCGCGACGATCCCGAAGCCGCTTCCGCCATGGCCGCGGCGCTGACGCAGTCGAACAGCTTCAAGCTCACCGGCCTGCTCGGGCGCAGGCCGAGCGACAGCGAACTCTACATGGCCCATTTCATGGGCGTCCGCGGCGCGGCGAAATTGATCGCCAATGCCGAGGACAATCCGCAAGCCGTCGGCGCGCGGCTGTTTCCCAACGCGGCGGCCGCCAACCGCCCGATCTTCTACGCCAAGGACGGCCGCGCCCGCAGCGTCTCCGAGGTCTATTCGGTCCTGGACAGCCGCTATGCCAGCGCGGCCAATTCAAAGGTAACCCGCAGCGCGATGGCGATGTATGGCGCCACGCCTTCGACCACGCAGGTCGCGAGTGCCAATGCAGTGGTGCCCACTGCGCCTGTCGTGGACAACGCCGCCTATCTCCAGACCTTCCCGAATGCCCGCACAGTGACGCCCGTCAGCGCGACGTCGTCGACACATGTCGCGGACAATCCGACGGGCACGCCGGTGTTTCGTTCGATCTATCAACCCGGCGATGCCACGCAGCCGGTCTCGACCACGGTGCAGAAACTATGGGGCAACAATGCCTCGCTCACCTCGGTCGCAGCGGCGACGCCGGACGTGCGGCCGCCGCAACCGCTCGATCTCTTCAGTGATCGCAGCGGCACGTTCTCGAGCTAGCCGAGATCTCGTGTCCCGGACGCGCTGCGGCGCAGAGCCAGGACCCATGCAACAAAACTGCTCTCGATCATCTGGGCCCCGGCTCAGCAGCGCATCACTTGCGTGCTGCGCTGCGTCCGGGGGCACTCCTGCCAGGCGGCTTTGTTCCCTTAACAAATCATCAATAAAACCAGCCAGTTATGGTGAACGCTTTGTTAAGCGTCGTGGTTTATTTTGTGTTGCAGGTGACGAGCGTCATCGTTTTTCGTTTGTTGTGTAAGCCGGAAGCAGCATGATTGTTCGGCAGTTCATTCATTGGATCAGGACGGCACCCGCAGGCGAGCGGGCCGAGGCAACACGGGCGCTGGCCCGGGCCTGGCTGATCTCGGACCTTTCTGCAGACGATCGCATCGCCGCCGAAGGCGCGCTTCTGATGCTGCTTGACGATGCCTCGCCGCTGGTGCGGCAGGCGATGGCTGAAGCTTTTGCCCGCAGCCTCGATGCGCCGGCCGCAATCGTGCGGGCGCTGTCGGCCGATCAGCCGACGGTCGCGCTGCCGGTGCTCGAACATTCCCCGCTCTTGATCGACGCCGATCTCGTCGACATCGTCGCGACCGGCGGCGAGGAGGTGCAATGCGCAGTCGCGCGCCGCATCGCATTGCCGGTGTCGGTGTGCGCCGCGATCGCCGAAGTCGGCTGCGCGGCTGCCGCGCTGGAGCTGATCGAGAATCCCCATGCCGAGCTCGCCCCGTTCTCCTGGGACCGGATCGTCGAGCGTCATGGCCATCTAGCCGCGATCCGCGAGGCGATGCTGGTGCTGGAGGATCTGCCGGCTGCAACGCGTGCTGCGCTGGTGGCAAAGCTCTCCGAGACGCTGGCGCAATTCGTCGTGGCGCGGAACTGGCTGAGCGCCGACCGCGCCGACCGCATCACCATCGAGGCGCGCGATCGCTCCACCATGAACATCGCGGCGCGCTCGCGCGGCGATGACATGCAGGGCCTGGTCCGGCATTTGCGCATCACCGGCCAGCTGACCGCGGGCCTGATCCTGCGCGCACTACTGTCCGGCAATCTGGGCTTGTTCGATGCGGCACTCGCCGAGCTCGCCGATCTGCCGCTCGCGCGCGTCTCGGCGCTGCTGCACGAGCGCGGCGGCAACAGCGTGCACGCGCTGCTCGGTCGCGCAGGGCTTCCGGAGGCGACATTTGCGGCGTTCCAGGTCGCGCTCGATGCCTGCCACGAGCAGGGCTTCGTCGATAGCGACGACGGCGCGGTGCGGCTGCGCCGGCGCATGGTCGAACGCGTGCTCACCCATTGCGAATCCGATCGCGGCGCCACCGAGCCGCTCATGGTCCTGCTGCGCCGCTTCGCCACCGAGTCCGCGCGCGAAGAGGCACGGCTGTTCTGCGACGAGATTGTCGCGGATGATGTGGTCGATCCGCTCTATGACGATCTGATTGCGGCGTAGTTCGAAGCTCGCGACAAGGCGGGCCGGAAGAGAGACAGGCTCCGTCATTGCGAGCGCAGCGAAGCAATCGAGAATCCCTCCGCGGGGACAGTCTGGATTGCTTCGCTGCGCTCGCAATGACGAGAGGAGAGAGTTCGGCCTTATTCCGCCGGCGCGATGCTCGGCGCCAGGATCACCTCGAGATGCTCGGGGCGGTCGCGGTTGACGTAGGCAAGATAATCATCGGCGACCTTGCGCAGGCGGCGGCTGAGCTCGGCCGAGACGCTGATCCTGTCCAGCCTGGTGTTCTCGTGCACGATGGCGAGAATGGCGTTGATGTGGTGCGTGAACAGCTCGGCCGGCACCTTTTCCAGGTCGGGCGCGTGCTCGATGACGCGGCACAGGCTTTCGGCGATGCCTGCGGCTGAAGGAAAGCCGAATGTCGCCGCATCGCCCTTGATGTCATGCGCGGCGTGAAACAGCTCGTCGCGCAGTTTCTTCGTGAAGCCGTCGTTCTGCACGGCCGTCCAGGCGGCGGACAGTCGCTGGACCTCGATCACCATCCAGTCCTTGAACTCGTTGGAGAGGCGCGCGAGCGCCTGCTCGGCGCGGCCGACCGGGTCGTCCAGGTCTTTTTCTTCGACGCGGCGCAGGACCTTGCGCAGCGGATTGGGCTGCGTGATGACCTGGTGCGTGGCGAAGGCCTTGACCTCGATGTCCTTTGCGCTGTTCTTCGCCATGATGCCTGCCTCGTCTGAAGCGGTTGCGCTAGATGGTGGAGCGGGCCTTGTCGAGCAGCGAGGGCTGCTGCAGCACCTCGTGCTTTTCGCCGACGCGGCGCTCCGGGCCCATATAGGCGGAGTTGGTGTTGCGGCGCCGGTCGGGGCCGAAATAGGTCTTGGTCTTGATGAAGGGGCGGGGATTGGCGACGACGTTGAGGATACGCTGATAGAGCCCCTTGGCCGAGATCGGCTTGGCCAGAAATTCGGTGACGCCGGCATCGCGCGCGACCGTGACGCGACGTTTCTCCGAATGTCCGGTCAGCATGATGATCGGTGCATAGGGATTGCCCTTGGATTCCGGCTGCCGGATCATCTGCGCGAGCTCGAGCCCGTCGAAGATCGGCATGGCCCAGTCGGTGATGACGATGTCGGGCACGTAATGGCTGTACATTTCGAGCGCCGTGGCGCCGTCCTCGGCCTCATAGACCTCGCGCGCGCCGAACGAATGCAGCAGCGTCCGCAGGATGCGGCGCATGTGCGGATTGTCGTCGCAGACGAGGAAGCGCAGCTTGTTGAAGTCGATACGGAACATGACGCCCGGGCCAAAAGCGGGTCAACCTTCGTTAACCATATCGTGCCGGGAGTTAACGAAGGGTTGCGGCCAGGGGTGGGCCGGCAGGACACTCAGTAGCCGAACTGCTCCCGCAGGATACGCTCTTCCAGGCTGTGGCCAGGGTCGAACAGCATCCGCATCGAGATGCTCTTGTCCGAAAGCACTTCGACGCGCCGGACCCTGCGCACCTCCTCGTGGTCGGCGACCGCTGCGACGGGGCGCTTGTCGTCTTCCAGCACCTCGATCACGACATAGGCGGTATTGGGCAGGAGGGCGCCGCGCCAGCGCCGCGGCCGGAAGGCGCTGATTGGCGTCAGCGCCAGCAGGGCGGCGTTGATTGGGAGGATGGGTCCTTGGGCGGAGAGGTTATAGGCCGTCGAGCCTGCCGGCGTCGCGACGATAATGCCATCGGCGATCAGCTCCGGCATGCGTTCGCGCTCGTCGATAAGTATCCGCAAGCGCGCCGCCTGGGAGGTCTGGCGGAATAAGTAGACCTCGTTGATCGCGTGGTGCAGGTGAACGCGGTCGTTGACGTCGGTCGCGCGCATCAGGAGCGGATTGATCTCGGATTCATGCGCCGTCTCGAGCCGTTGGCGCAGATCATGCGTCGAGTACTCGTTCATCAGGAAGCCGACCGTGCCGCGGTGCATGCCGTAGATCGGCTTTCCCGTACGCATATGGTGGTGCAGCGTCTGCAGCATCAGCCCATCGCCGCCGAGTGCGACGACCACGTCGGCCTCATCGGGATCGCAATTGCCATAGTCCCTGGTCAGCTGGCCAAAGGCGGCTTGCGCCTCGTTGCTCGGGCTGGCGACGAAGGCGATCCGGTCGTATCGCGCAGGCTTGGTCATGGCTTCTCGGCAGGGCCGCTGGGTCGAGGAAGGTTCCGCCGGGCTCGTCTATACGAGGTAGGCCCGTATTGTCGAGGATGACCGCCCACCAAAGCTAATGGGGACGGTCCAACCGGACTTAAGCACAGAACCGGGCAATTTGAACCCGGCCGGCCGCTTCAGGGCCCGCACCGCCAATGATTCCCCAAACCGTCGTAATTTGGCGCTACCTTTCTGACTCCCCGGCGGTCACGGCCGGACACGGAGGATGATCATGGTCACGACTTTGCCGGCGCTCCGCCGCGCGGGCCTGGTGTTGGCGGTGTCGGCTTTCGCGTTCGTCGGCCTTGCACACGCAGATGATGCGCCGCAGCCGCGCTCCGAGGCGGCCGCGCCGGCCGGACAGAAGGGGGGCCGCGGCGGTGGCGCACAAGGCGCGCCGCAGACGTCGTCGTCCGCGGCCGAGCCGCACCGTCTGCCGCCGGATTCGACCACGAAACAGACGCTCGATCTGCCCGGCCGGACCCTCAACTTCACGGCCACCGCCGGGTCGATCCGCGTGTTCGATGGCAAAGGCGAGCCGTTGGCCGACATCGCCTATACGTCCTACCAGCTCGACGGTGCCGAGCGCGCCACGCGTCCGGTGACGTTCCTGTTCAACGGCGGGCCCGGTGCGTCCTCGGCCTGGCTTCAGTTCGGCGCGGCCGGACCGTGGCGGTTGCCGCTCGATGGCGAGGCCCTGTCGCCGTCGGCCTCGCCCGAGGTGAAGCCCAATGCGGAGACCTGGCTCGACTTCACCGATCTCGTCTTCATCGACCCCGTCAGCACCGGCTACAGCCGCTTCGTGGCGAGCGGCGAGGATGCCCGCAAATCGTTCTACTCCGTCGATGGCGACGCCAACTCGATCGCGCTCGTGATCCGCCGCTGGCTCGAAAAGCACGAGCGGCTGACTTCGCCGAAATACGTCGCCGGCGAAAGCTATGGCGGCATTCGCGGCCCCAAGGTCTTGCGCCAGTTGCAGCTCCAGCACGGCGTCGGCGTCAGGGGCTTGATCCTGGTCTCGCCGCTCTTGGATTTCCGCGAGTTCACCGGCACGAGCCTCCTGCAATATGTCGCGACGCTGCCGAGCTACGTGGCAGTGGCGCGCGAAGCCAAACGTCCGGTCAAGCGCGCCGACCTCGCCGACGTCGAAGCTTACGCGCGCGGCGAATTCCTGACCGACCTCGTCAAAGGCGAGGCGGACAAGGAGGCAACCACGCGTCTGGCCGACAAGGTCGCCGAACTCACCGGCATCGACCAGGCGGTGAGCCGCCGCCTCGCCGGCCGCTTCGACGTCGGTGAATTCCGCCGCGAATTCGACCGCAAGAACGGCAAGGTGACCGGACGCTACGATGCCTCGGTGCGCGGCTTCGATCCCTATCCGGATTCGAGCAGCTCGCGCTTCGGCGATCCCTCCGGCGATGCGCTCCAGGCACCGCTGACGAGCGCCGCGGTCGACGTGCTCTCGCGCAAGCTCAACTGGCGGCCCGGCGGCTCATATGAAGTCCTGAACGGTGCTGTCGAAGGGCAATGGGATTTCGGCCGCGGCATCAACCCGCCGCAATCGGTCTCCGAGCTGCGCCAGATCCTCGCCACCGATGCGAAGCTGAACGTGCTGGTCACGCACGGCCTGTTCGATCTCGCCACGCCCTATTTTGCAACGAGGCGGGTGCTCGACCAGTTGCCGGCCTTCGTGACGCAGCGCGTGAAGTTCGTGGTCTATCCCGGCGGCCACATGTTCTATTCGCGCGACGGATCGCGGCAGGCGTTCCGAAGCGAGGTCGAGGCGCTCATTCGGGAGTAGGCCGGCGCTTGCGCGGCGGATACCGGCGCGCGATCTCGCGTGCGACGACTTTTTTTGGCTTCACGTTCGCGCCGGCAATCCAGATGTCGCTGATCTTGCCGCGCTTGTCACGGACCCGGCGCACCGGCTCGCCGTGGCTGGAATAGCCGGCAGCCCAGGCGAGCTTGCCGGTGTCGCGGCCGGTCACTTCGATTTCGGCGGCATCCATAAACGGGTTGTTGAACTGCGGGTTGGCGACGAGCACGCGGTTGCCGGCGGGGACGAGATCGGTCGCGCCCCAGATCGTCCACCAGCGCCCGGTCCAGTCGCGCACGCGCCGGTCGGGGGCGCCGCGGGTCTGGAAGACGCGCAGGATCTGCATCGCGCCGTCCATCCAGAACGGCGCCGCGCCGTCGATCGAGTTGCTGAGGATGCTGATTGCAAGCTCGCAAGCGGGAATGGAGCAGGTCCGCGAGATATAGCCCTGGAAGCCGCCGCCATGGCCGAACCAGTCCCAGCCATCGGTCTTGCCGGCATTGACGCCCAAGCCGTAATAGGCCTCGAAGCTCTGCGGGATGCGCCAATGGTTTCGCGTCATCTCGCGGCGGCTGGCGACCGACAGCACGCTCTTCTTGGCGTTGGGCGCCAGCTGCGCGAAGAAGCGGGCGGTGTCGGCGGCGGTGGCGACGAAGCCTGCGGCAGATGCCATTGCATGGGCGGGATTGTCGCCCGGGATCACGCAACGCTCGCCAAAGGGCACCCTGCGCGTGTGGCCGCGCGCGAACGCTGCGCCCTTGGGAAACGGTGCGTCAGGCTCCGTCTCGCGCAGGCCGGCGGGCGCAATGATCTCGCGCTTGATCCAGACGGAGTAGGGCTCCTTCGCAACAGCTTCGATCACGAGGCCGAGCAGGCCAAAGCCGTGATTGGAATATTTGAAGCGTGTGCCGGGGTCAATCGCGGTCGGCAGCTTCAATTCTGCAAGCAGCTCCTTGGCATCGAGATAGGGACGGCTGTCGATGAACTGGCCGGAATCGGCGCCGTCGCGCGTCAGCCCCGCGCTGTGCGACAGCACTTGCGCGATCGTGGTCTCGGCGACGCACGGATCGAGGCCGCCGACATATCGGCCGACATGGTCGTCGAGCCGGAGCTTGCCCTGCTCGCGCAGCTTCATGATGCCAGCCGAGGTAAAGCTCTTGGAGTGCGAGGCGATGCGGAAGCGATGGCGCGGGGTGAGCTTCTCGCCGGTGTCGAGATTGGCGAGGCCGAACGCATGCTCGGCGACGACCTCGCCGCGATGGGCGAAAGCCACGATGACGCCCGGCTGCTGGATCGTCGTCAGCTGGTATTCGATCCAGGAGCCGATGTAGTCGATCGCGGATCGCAGCCACGTGTCCATTGCGCTACCGGTTTGCGAGGGAGGTCGGTGCGAAAGGCTAGCCGAGAAAGCAGAACGGGCACAACCTGAAAGGTTGTGCCCGTTTGCGTCGTTCGGAGATGCGATGTCTCCAGTCTATGCCTTCAGTAGACGAGCGTCGCGCCGGTCGGCTTGTCGAGCGCTTCGGCCAGCGAGCGATATTCCGAGCTGCCGGTGCCGGCGAGCGAGGCGATCTTGTCGAGGTGGTATTGCGCCTGCTCGCGGTTGCCCTGCTCGAGCTGCCAGAGGCCGTAATATTGCCAGGTGCGGACGTGGTTCGGATCGTCCTTCAGCGCCAGCTCATAATAGGCCTTCGACGACTGGTAGTCGCCGAGCTTGCGATAGGAGTAGCCGATCAGGTTGGCGACGTCCGCGACGTCGTTGCGCTTGAGCGACTTCAGCTGGTCGATCGCGCCCCTGTAATCGTGCTTGTCGTAGATCGCGGCGTAGGCGGTGCGGTAGGCCGCGAGGAATTTGGGGTCGCTGACGGAAGAGCTCTTCTTCTTGCCCTTCTTGGTCGAGGTGTCCGATTTCGGCGGCGACGAAGGGTCGTCGCCGGCGGCGGCATACGCGCTGGACAGCACCGGCGCGGCCGCCAGTGTCATAGCGACGAGTCCCGGCACAACGAGCATTGAGAGTTTGCGCATCTAAGTTCTCCGGTATGGAACGTGGCGATCCTACACGATTGCCCGAAGACCGGAACACCTCTCGGGCAAAAACATTCCCGCGTCGCACGATCTATTCGCCCGGCCGTGGATGACAAACGTGTCATCGAGATGAACGGAAGCCTGCAAGGGGCTTCAGATTGGGTTCAGTGCACCCCGCTTATGTTCCTTCCCACGATCGATGGGGGCGAGAGGGCGCCGCCTGATGATCCTTCCAAGAGGAGACCACCATGTTGAAGACCATTTCTGCAGCCTTGCTCGCAACCTCCGTGATCGCAGCCCCGGCGTTCGCCGCCGAGGCCGGCAAGACCACCACAGCCGCGCCGGTGATCAAGGCCGACCAGAGCCAGACCAAGGCGGCGACCACTGCCGCAAAACCGGAAGCCGGCGTCAAGGCCGACGCCAAGACGGACGTGAAGACGACGGACGCGAAGGTTTCCGATGTCAAGACGGACGCCAAGGTGGACGGCAAGTCGAAGGCAATGGACGCGAACGCCGCGGTCACCGCCGACCAGCACAAGAGCGTGAGCAAGCATCGCCATCACGACAAGCAGGTCACGGCCAAGGAGTCGCAGAAGGCGCGGCCGGATGTGACCAGGCCCGCGACGTCTGACAAGCGCAACTGACGACTGATCCCGCGCGGCGGCATCCCTGGCATTGCCCGCCGCCGCGCGCGGACGTCAGGCCTGGCCCGTTGCCACGCCTCGGGCGGAAGCCCGAGATGTCGGCGGCTGGCCGGTGCGCTGTTTGCGCCGCTGCAAGCGAATTCCCTTCATCCCGGCTTGGGGCTAGAACGTCTCCTGATCTGTTCGAGCGGAGAGCGGGGCCTGTGGGGCGATTGGCAAGATGTGCGGTGATCCTGGCGTTGCCGCTGGCGCTTGCGGCATGTTTCGGCAGCGACAGTGACCGTCCGACTTTCATGGGCGGGACCCAGGCCGGCGGGCCGCAGCCGTTTCCCGACAATTTCCGGAACGACACGGTGGCGTTGATGCGGGCCTATCTCAACAATCCGGTCGGCGTGCGCAATGCCGCCATGGCCGAGCCGGTGCAGCGCGAGGTCGGCGGCCGGCAGTTCTATGTGAGCTGCCTGCACTTCACCCCGCGCGAGACGGATGGGAGCTACAAGGGCATGCGCGAGCGGGCCGTGATCTTCGTCAACGGCCGGGCGGACCGCGTGGTTGACCAGACCAGCGATCTCTGCGCCGGTGCGGTTTACGCACCGTTTCCGGAACTGGAAAAGATGATGCGGTAGCGCAAAGGCAGCCTTTATCGCCCGGTGTTAGACAGAAGGAGCCGGAGCCGCTGGATCACATTTCGGCGAGCTTTGAACGGGGTGGTTTCGTCTTGCGACAAATCGTGGCGGCGGCCTTGCGCAGCCGAATTGACGGAACAAATTCGTGTTGTTGCCGCGCCGTCACAGTCACGAACGATCAACGTTCCGGCATTGCCGCGAAGCAACCCAATTCACGCCACGTTGTTTCCCGAGTGTCGTAATGAAAGAACGGGGATGATCATGAAGTCGATCTTGCTGGGTGCAGCAGCTCTGCTGGCGCTGGTTGCGCCGGCCGCAGCGGCCGACATGCAGCCGCGCGCCTATACCAAGGCTCCGGTCACGCCGCCGCAGGTGATCTATAACTGGACCGGTTTCTATATCGGTGGCCATCTCGGCGGCGCGTTTGCCGGCGACAACAGCTTCCAGTCGAGCGACGCGCGTTTCCTGGGCGGCGTGCAGGGCGGCTTCGACTACCAGTTCGCGCCCAACTGGGTGGTGGGTATCGAGGCCCAGTATTCCTGGCTGCCGACCAACAACAATGGCGCCATCTTCCCGCTGGGCACGCAGGTGACATCCAACACCGACCAGATCGGGTCGGTGACCGGTCGCATCGGTTACACCTGGGGACCGACGCTGCTTTACGCCAAGGGCGGTTATGCCTGGCGGAATAACGGCCTTGGCGTGAACATCGCCGGGGTGCCGCAGGCCTTCACCACCACCGGCAACAACAAGGACGGCTATACGGTCGGCGCCGGCCTCGAATACATGTTCGCGCCGAACTGGTCGGCCAAGGCCGAGTATCAATATTACAATTTCGGCAGCACGACCTTCACCTCCGGCCCGGCTGACATCGTCGGCGTTCGTGGCCGGGAGGACGAGCATACCGTCAAGGCCGGGGTGAACTATCGCTTCGGCTGGGGCGGCCCGGCCGCCTCGCGGTACTGACGGTCAGCGCCGACCCAAGACCTGAAGATCCAAGACCTGAACATCCAAGACCTGACAAAGGCCGGCTCCGCCGGCCTTTCGTTTGCCGGCCTGCCGCCTCCGGCGCCTGCTTTCTTTGCATTCCGTGAACCATTTGGCGCGTCATTTGCTTGCAAACGATGCTGGCGCGCCTTCTCACGCGCGTCATGGGGCTGGCGTAAAGCAAAAATAATTTTTGCGGTTTACGGAACTCGCGCTCCGGAACGCGTTATATGACAATTACCGGGCAGGTGGGACGACGGACATGCGTATCTTGGTGTCGGCAGTGGTGCTCTCGTTCTTCGGCTGCCTGCCGTGCTCTGCACAGACAATCCTCAGATCCGAGCCTCTGATGTTGGCACCGTACGAAGTTGCCTTCGTCAAGGACGCTTCATGTCCGTCGGGCAAGGTCATGAAGGTCACCGGCGCCATCCGCGGGCTGCACCGCCGCAAGGCCTGCGTGACTATGCCGGGCGAGCAGGCCTCGCTTGTGGCGGCCACTCCCTGAGCTTTCGCTCCGGCTCCGTGCCGGAGCTCAGGAATTCAGCTCGAGCTCCATTCTGGACTGCCGATCAGCCTCCGCCTTGTTCTTGGCGGGGTCCTCGCCTTGAGCCGCCTGGCACGGCTCGATCTTGTAATCATTGTCGAGCACCCGGCGCGGTCCCGGCCGCTCGTCGTCCGCCGTCACGTCCACGACGAGACCACTCCGCTCGGCGAGCTTCCAGACGTCGGCCTCGCTCGGATAGGACTTGCTGATTTGTGCGTCATTGCAGAAGAGGGCGTAGGGCATGCATCCCGACTCCAGGAATGCCCGTTAACGAGCTTACGGGGGGAGGGTTCCGGCCACCCGCCCGATCACGCGCCCGTGATCGTCGTGGACGGCCCTTGAGTCCTTAACGAGTCCTGAATCCCGGAAAAAAGAATCCCTGGGACTCTTCGGCCGGAATCAGCGGATGTTTTCGGCCATGACGAGCGACCTGAACACATCCTGCGGGCACATGCTCCTGCCGCTCACGCTGGCGCTGTTCGGCGCCTGCGCGGCCAATCTCTGGCTGGTCTGGTCGTGGTTGTAGGGTCCTGGCTGTAGGGCCCTGGCCGGGCCTTATTCGGCCGGCGGACCTGAGGCGTCGCGGATGGCTGCACGCAATTTGGTCAGGGTCGCCGCACAATATTCCTCACGTTCGCGCTCGAAGCGCTCCTGGTGCTTGCGGAAATTGGCGATGCGGGCCTGCATCTCGGCACGGAATTCGCCGCTCGTCCGCGTCGGCAGAGGCGCGGGCCGCGGCGGAAAGGGGGCTTGCGGCGGTTCGATCTCGACGGTGACCGCCTCCACGGTGACGATCTCCATCGCGACGGCCGGGCCAGATGCGGGCGCCTCCGGCTGAAGGACGTCATCCTTCCTGCCGGTCACCGATTGGACGAAAGCCAGCGTCTGCGCGATCAGTGCGTCGCGCTCCCTGATCCATTTCATGATCCACCTCAGCCGCGCGTATTCCAGCAAAGCGGCTGCTTCGAATCAAGGCTGTTTGCAAGGGTTGCATATTTTTCCCGGTAGCCCGACACTGGGCAGATGGATGCATCGAAAGAAAGACCGAACGAGGCGGAGGGCCTGAGGCTCATCCGCGCGTTCCTGACGCTGCCGCCCGACAAGCGGGCGGAGGTGATCGCGTTTGTCGAGGAATTGGCGCGTGTCCACGGCCGACCCGAGCAGGGCGCCAAGGCCTCGCCGAGGTAAGCAAGACCTCGTCGAGGTGAGCGCTACCGCTCGCGCGGATTGACGTTGGGCTCGAACGGCGCGCCGACCACCCGAACCGGGATCTGAGCTGGCGTGCGCGGAGTGGGCTCGATCACGGCCCTATCGGCGACCAGCTTATCGGGCGTCCGTACAGGCGCCGGCTCGAACAGCGCCAACGTCCCGGCCACGGCGCTGCAGCACAGCGTCACCGTCGCCAGCAGAATCATGTTTCGGTTTTCTTCCCGGATCCGCATGCGCCGACAACGGCTGGCGCCGGAGCCGGTTCCAGGCCGGCGATTTTCGATGCGAAAACGGGGGTTTTAGATCAGTGCGACAGCACAAGGCCGAGCGCAAGCACGAACAGCATGGCCTTCTCTTTGGGAGCGGTGGAGCGCATGGTCTCGACCAGACGAATGACGTGCGTAAGTTCGCTGCCATACAATTTCGAACAGTTCGGGTGGATTGTATCGTGTACCCGCGCCGCAAAAGGCTCGCCCAATGACCGCCGATCGTCCCTCCGTGCTCGCGCACGAGCGCTTCGTTGCCGACCGTGACAATTTCTCAGGGCTGGATCTCGCCGCACGGTTCGCGCGGATTGAGCGGACCAACCTCTGGGGCGCGACCACTTCGGTGTCCGGCCTCGGCTCCGAGGATGTCGCCACAGCCGCGATCCAGCAGGCGCTGCCTCCATTGCTGCTACGGCTCGGCGTGCGCTCGCTGCTCGATGCGCCCTGCGGCGATGCAGGTTGGATCGGCCGGCTCGAGCTCGATATCGATTACACCGGCATCGACATCGTACCGGCGCTGATCGAGGCAAACCGCTGGCGTGTCGCAGCTGACGGTTCGTCCGGTCGGTTTCTCGTTGCTGACATCACGCGCGATGCGCTGCCGCACGCCGACGTCATTCTCTGCCGGGATTGCCTGGTGCATCTGAGCTTTGCGAACATCTATCGCGCCCTCGTGCAATTTCGGATGAGCGGCGCGCGCTTCCTGCTCGTCACGACCTTTCCGGAGTGGGACGACAATCACGATTGCGAGGATGGCGACTGGCGCGCGCTCAACATGGAGAAGCCGCCGTTCGGCTGGCCGGCACCGCAGGCGCTGATCAACGAGCGTTGCGAGGAGGGCAATGGCGGCTGGCGCGACAAGAGCCTCGGCCTCTGGCGGATGGATGGATTGCCGGAGAACAGTTGCGCGTCAGAAGCTGGTGCCGGCTGAGGGGATTGAACCCCCGACCTTCGGTTTACAAAACCGCTGCTCTACCGCTGAGCTAAGCCGGCAAGCCTCAAGAGGCAGGGCAGAGCTCGGCTCGCGCCGGGCCCCGTCTACCCGTGCGCGCCGCAATACCAGACTTGATCGGAAAGTGCCAGAACCGGGAGGTCGTCGTCGCAGGACGTGAATCGGGCGGCCGCGCGGGCCGCCCGATGTGTCGCGTTCGGCTCAAGCCGGCTTACTGGCAGAGCTGCCGGCGGCCGTCTGCGCCCTTGAAGTACGTGCCGGGCGTACAGACGAAGCCGTTGCGCTGGGCATAGGTGCGCCTGTCCCAGCTACGATTGTCCCAGCCGCGGTCCCACGAATTGTCATAGGCGTAGGAATTGTCCCAACCTCGGAATGGGGCGGTGGCAATCGCGCCGGCGGTGCCGATCGCGGCGCCCGCGACGCCGGCCGCCGTCCCGACAGCGCCCGCCGCAACGTCGGTCGGCCAGAAGCCAGTGGGGCTTCTGTTCCAGTCGTTATTCCAGTCGCGGTTGGTCTGGCGATAGGCCGCGCGGCGGTGGCGGTAGCCGCTCTCGGTGGTGGCCTGTCCCGGTCCGAAGGTCTGGCAATTGGCGTTCGGGAATTGCGCCGAGCAGCGGCCCTGATTGGTGACGACGGTCTGCGCCATGGCAGAGCCTGCCAGCATGGTCGCTGCGATCGCCGTGGCCCCGAGAAGCTTGATGGTCATGGTTGTTCGCTCCCATTTTGTGGACAGGAGCTAAACGCTGACGGCGCAGGACGTTCCGATGCAACCTTGGGATTTTTCGGATGCGAGCCGTCAAACCGATGTGAGCAGTACGCTGTTCCAGCCGCGGGGTTCCGCGCCGTTAACACTTCACTAGCTCGCCGTGCAACATTTGAGCGGCGCGCAATCCTTGCACGTTAGGCTTACCGGAATTTGGTGAGCAGGCCTTAACTCTCTCTGCGTCGCGATCGGTTAGGTTGCGCCCGGATAACCGGGGTCTCCTCATGCGTGCCGTGGCGCTCGCCGCCTTTCTGATCGGACTGCCTGCAACCGCGTTTGCAGCCGGCTTCGAGATCGTCGTTCCCGGCCGTCCCGGCGTGCCAGTAATCATCAACAACATCGATGCGTCCTACGCCGTCGTCGAGGGCACCTGGGGCCTCGGCAAGGGCCAGCAGGTGCAGCCCACGATCTATGGCGGACGCTATATCGCCGAGCGGCAGCCCGACAACGTCGGCCATTATTATCCGACGCTGGGCCTGCGGCCAGGCTACGGCCGGCTCGAGGTCGAGCCGCCGGCGAACCGCAAATTGCCCAAGCCCGCCGAGAGCTACCACCAGAGCTGGGGTGCCTCGTCCGCGCCGCTGCCGGCGCAGATGGATCCGCCCGTCGATCCGCCGCCGGTGATCTACGCGCCCGAGATCAACGACCGTCCTCGGCCCCCGCGGCCGCGGCCGCGCACAGAGATACCCGGCAGGCCGCCGGGTTGAGAAACGTGAAAACCAAAAACGGAAATCAACAGGAGAGAGTAATGCGTCAAATGATTTCGGGACTGGTCGCGGCAACTGCCGTGATGTTCGCCGCCACCGTGCCGGCCGCGGCCTGCGGCTTCAGCACATGCGCGCCCGTTGCGCCGGTCTATGCCGGCTGCAACACCGGATGCGGCGGATATGGTTATGGCTACGGCTACGGCTACGGCGCCTATGAGCGTCTCGCCGAGCCGACCACGCAGTATTATTACGTCAACCAGGGTCCGACCTATACCGGTCCGGGCGCCTTCGCGCCGTACCCGACCTATCGCGAGGACGCGGTCGTCGCGCCCGCCAATTACGGCTATGGCTATGGCTATCGTGCCGCTGCGGTCGCGCCGCCGGCCGCTTATCCCTATCGCCGCCCGTACTTCCGTCCCTATCGCTACGGCTACGGTCCCCGCTACGGCTATCTGCCGCGCGTTCACTACGGCCATGCTCACCGCTACGGCTACGCCCACCGCCATGCGCCGCGCTATTATGGCGGTCACCGCGTGCTGCGCCGCTATTACTGATCTCTGATCGGTTGAGATTTGCGAAGCGCCCGTTCGCGTGATGCGGACGGGCGTTTTGCTTTCTCTTCAAAACAACCCCATGCACAGTAGCCGGGAACAGTGAAATCAAGGACTTGAAGCGCAATGTGCCCGAGATGAGCGAGCATCGCTCATTAGCTCATTGTTCGAACCCCAAATTTCGGAAAAACAGAGACTTAGATTGATCCGTCGGGCAAAACAGGCGTAGTCTAGCAATCGTCCGGATATGCGCGGCGCCTAAAGCGCTAGCGCTTCATCAGCCCCAGCCGGCTCGCGCCGACATAGAGCGAGAGTACGGCCGCATTCGAGACGTTGAGGCTCTTGATCTCGCCGGGCATGTCGAGCCGCGCCACGACGCTGCAGGTCTCGCGCGTCAATTGCCGCAAGCCTTTGCCTTCGGCGCCGAGCACCAGCGCGAGCGGCTCGCGCAGTGTGACGTTCGAGAGGTCCTCGGTACCTTCGCTGTCGAGACCGACGGTCTGGAAGCCGCGCTCGTTCAACGCCGTTAAGGCGCGGGCGAGATTTTGCACCGTGACGACAGGCACAAGCTCCAGCGCGCCGGAGGCGGCCTTGGCGAGCACGCCCGTCGCCTCGGGGCTGTGACGCGCGGTGGTCACGATCGCCTTCACCGCGAAGGCCGCTGCAGAGCGCAGAATGGCGCCGACATTGTGCGGATCGGTGATCTGGTCCAGCACCAGCACCATGCCTTCCTGCTTGAGCGTCTCGATGTCCGGCGAGGGCAGGGGATCGGCCTCGGCGAGCAGGCCCTGATGCACGGCGTCGGGCGAGAGCAGGCGGTCGATCTCCTGGGGACGGACGATCTCGGGCGCGATGCGGGTCGCGATGTTTTCGTCCGCCAGCCGCCGCGCGGCGTTCTCGGTTAGCGTCAGCTTGCGGATCCGCCGCTGCGGGTTGGCGAGGGCCATGGTGACGGTGTGCCAGCCATAGAGAATGACGGGCCCGTCGGGGTGCGAATCGCGTTCGCGCCAAGCCGGCCGGCCGGTCGATTTCCCTGGTTTGTTGAAGGGCTTAGCCCCCCTGCGGGGGCCCCTCGGGGCGAATTTTTTGTCCTTCATGGGCTCGCTTGTGTCACGGGGACCCCAATATGGCAATTTGAGTGGCTTCGAGGGCGATTTTAGCTGCTTGCCTCGGTTGACTTTGCCCCACCGCTTCGCCCATAAACGCGCCCGGTCGCGCCCCGATACGGGTTGCCGCGGCCTTCACGTTCCATGGCCGTCTTCGGTCCGCCGGCAAGGTCCGGCCCGATTGTGCTGCCGTCGAGCGGGGGAGTGTCCCGAGTGGCAAAGGGAGCTGACTGTAAATCAGCCGCCTCATGGCTTCGCAGGTTCGAGTCCTGCCTCCCCCACCAGCCTTCGCTCGCTTCGAGAGCTACGGCTAGGCAAGCCAGCATAAGTGCTCGTGGCGCGAAGTGAGCGAAGGCTGTCGCGCCGTAGCCCGCAGGGCGTAGGCGGACTGGGACTGTTTCTCAAGCCCGCTACCCCATCATCTCCCGCACCATCGGCACCACCTTCCGCCCGTAGAGCTCGATGCTCCGCATCAGCTTCTCGTGCGGCAATGGCCCCGCCGAATACTTCAACTGAAACCGCGAAAGCCCCAGCGCCTTCGCGGTCTTCGCGATCTTGCGCGCCACCGTTTCCGGCGCGCCGACATAGAGCGAGCCGTGCTCGGCCTCATGGACGAACTCGTCGCGTCCCATCGGGGGCCAGCCGCGCTCCTTGCCGATGCGGTCGCGCATCGCCTTGTAGTCGGGCCAGAGCTCCTCGCGCGCCTGCGCGTCGGTCTCGGCGACGTAGCCCGGCGAATGCACGCCGATCGGCTGGGCCGGGCGACCGAACTCCCTGAAGGCCCGATGATAGAGCTCGACATAGGGCGCAAAGCGCGCTGGATCGCCGCCGATGATCGCCAGCATCAAGGGCAGATCGTAATGCGCGGCGCGCACCACCGATTGCGGACTGCCGCCGACGCCGATCCAGGTTTTCAGCTTGCCGTTCTCGACCGGCGGATAGACCAGCTGATCTTTCAGCGGCGGACGCAGCTTGCCTTGCCAGGTGACCGGCTGCTGCGACAAGAGCGCAGCGAACAGATCGAGCTTCTCCTCGAACAGCTCTTCATATTTGCGCAGGTCGAAGCCGAACAGCGGGAAGGATTCGGTGAACGAGCCGCGGCCGAGGATAACCTCGGCGCGTCCGTTCGAGACCGCATCCAGCGTGGCAAAGCGCTGGAACACGCGGATGGGATCGTCCGAGGACAGCACCGTCACGGCCGAGCCAAGATGGATGCGCCGGGTGCGCGATGCGATCGCAGCGAGCACGGTTTCAGGCGAGGAGATCGCGAAATCGGCGCGGTGATGCTCGCCGAGACCGATGAAATCGAGACCGAGCTCGTCCGACAGCACCGCTTCGTCGACGACGTTGCGGATCACCTGCGCATGCGGAATCATGTCGCCGGACGCATCTCTTGTGACGTCGCCAAAGGTATCCAATCCGAATTCGAGCGGTGGGGTCATCGATCAAGTCTCTGTGGGAGGATCGGCCACATCTAAGGGACCGCAGCCCGGTCACAAGCGCACGTGCGGAAATGCTCGGTTTCCGTTTGTGGATCTTATCGCCCGATGCGCACCACCATCTTGCCGAGCGCAGCGCGCGTCTGCATCGTCTTGAATGCCGCGCGGAAATCCTCGAAGGCGAAGACTTGGCCGACCACGGGCTTCAACTGGTCATCGGCAAGCCAGTCCGTCAATTGTGACATCAGGCGCTTCTGCACATCGGGCTCGCGCGTTGGAATCTGCGCAAGATCGACACCGAGTAAGGCGCCGCCTTTCAGAAGCGGCAGATTGAACGGCAGCGCGGGAATGGCGCCGGCGGCAAAGCCGACCACGAGATGGCGTCCGCGCCAGGCGATGGATCGAAATGCCTGCACCGAGATTTCGCCGCCAACGGGATCGAAGATCACGTCCGCGCCACGTCCTGCCGTCAACTCCGTGAGCGTGTCGCGCCAGCCCGCCTGCGTATAGTCGATCACCGCATCGGCGCCATGCGCCTGCGCAAACTCGCGCTTCTCTGGTGTTGATGCAGCCGCGATGACGCGAGCGCCGAGCAGCTTTCCAATCTGGACGGCCGCAATCCCAGTGCCGCCGGCGGCACCCAGCACGAGAAGCTGCTCGCCTGCGGCCAGCGAAGCGCGCGCGCCCAGCGCATATAGGGCCGTCAGGTAATTGGCGCGAAACGAGGCGGCGACCTCGGCTGCGACGCCATCCGGCAGGGGATGGACCGCTTCAGGCCTAACGACGATCTCTTCGGCCAGTGCGCCCGATCGCGTCATGCCCATCACGCGCATGCCGGGTTGGTAACCCCCCGGTGCGCCGGGCGCGTCCGTCACCACCCCCGCGAACTCCGTCCCGGGAATGAAGGGCAGGGGGTCCTTGGTCTGGTAGCGTCCCTCGATCTTCAGCCCGTCGACGAAGCCAATCCCGGCAGCTTCCACCCGGATGCGCAGCTGTCCCGCCTCCATGGACGGCGGCGGTACGTCCTTCAGCTCGATCTGATCGATGGGGGCGTATTGCTCGACGACAACGGCTTTCATGTCGGACCTCTGTTGTTCCAGTTATCCTGACAGGTCTCGACACTAGCCTCTTGTGTCTACCGCCACATCCCCCGCATCCGCGCCCCGATGTCGATCTTCGGCCCCTGCGCCGCGGTGCGCGCGGCACCGCTTGCTGCCTTCGGCCAGGCGGTGCGCTCGAACAGGTAGACCAATTGCTCCGGGATGAACCGGGTGCGCGAGGCGTAGACGTGGCGGTCGCCCCTGGCGGCCTGACCGTGCACGAAGAAGCGCTGCGGCACGACGAGATGCAGATCGTCCTTGGCGCGCGTCATCGCGACATAGAGCAGGCGGCGCTCCTCCTCGATCTCGGCGCTGGTGCCGGCGCCGAGATCGGACGGCATGCAGCCGTTGACGACGTTGAGCACGAACACCGATTTCCACTCCTGGCCCTTGGCGGAGTGGATGGTGGAGAGGATCAGGTAATCCTCGTCGCGCAGGGGTGGCCCTGATTTGTCGCTGGTCGCATCCGGCGGATCGAGCGTGAGCTCGGTCAGGAATTTCTCGCGAGAGGCATAGCCGCTCGCGATCTGCTCGAGCTGCATCAGATCGGCGCGGCGCGTCTCGGCATCCTCGTGCATGCGATCGAGATGCGGCTCGTACCAGAGCCGCACCCGTTCGAGATCGACGGGCCATTCCGAATAGCGCAGGTTTTCGACCGTGCGGACGAAACAGGTCCAGTCCTCGCCGGTGCGCGCCGGCCCCGGCAGCCGGCCGAGCGCGGCAAGCGGGTCGGTGCTCTCCGCCATCTGGTCCAGCACGCGCTGTGCGGTCGCAGGCCCGATACCCGGCAGCAGGTGCAGGATGCGAAAGCCGGCGACGCGGTCGCGCGGATTCTCGGCGAAGCGCAACACGGCCAGCACGTCCTTGACATGCGCGGCATCCAGGAATTTCAGGCCGCCGAACTTGACGAAGGGGATGTTGCGGCGGGTCAGCTCGATCTCCAGCGGACCCGAATGCGAGGAGGTGCGGAACAGCACCGCCTGGTGCTTGAGCAGCGCGCCTTGCTCGCGGTTCGCCAGCACCGCCTCGACGATGTAGCGCGCCTGGTCGGCCTCGTCGTGCACGGTGACGAGCTGCGGCTTCTGACCTGAGGTGCGGTCGGTCCAGAGGTTCTTGGTGAAGCGCTCGCGGGCGAGGCCGATCACGCCGTTCGCCGCCGACAGCACCGCCTGCGTCGAGCGGTAATTGCGGTCGAGCGTGATCATCTCCGCGCGCGGCGAGAAGCTCTGCGGAAAGTCCAGGATGTTGCGCACGGTGGCGGCGCGAAACGAATAGATCGACTGCGCGTCGTCGCCGACCACGGTGAGGCCGCGGCCGTCGGGCTTGAGCGCCAAGAGGATCGAGGATTGCAGACGGTTGGTGTCCTGATATTCGTCGACCAGCACGTGGTCGAAGCGGCCGCCGATCTCCTGAGCGATCAGCGCATCGCCCATCATCTGCGACCAATACAGCAGCAGATCGTCGTAATCGAGCACGTGCTGGGCCTGCTTGGCCTCGACATAGGCGGCGAACAGACCCTTCAGCTCGGCGGCCCAGCCCGCGCACCAGGGAAAATGCTGGGCGAGCACCTTCTCGATCTCCATCTCGGCATTGACGCAGCGGGAATAGATCGACAGGCAGGTGCCCTTGGCCGGAAAGCGGCTCTCGGTCTTCGACAGGCCGCGCTCGTGCCGGACCAGGTTCATCAGGTCGGCAGAATCCTCGCGGTCATGGATGGTGAAGGCGGGATCGACGCCGATCCGCTCGGCATATTCGCGCAGGAGCCGCGCGCCGATGCCGTGGAAGGTGCCGGCCCAGGTCAGCGCATCGCGCATGATTGCGGCGTTGTTCTCGCCCAGCACCTTGCGCGCGATGCGCTCGACCCTTCCGGCCATTTCCGCCGCGGCGCGGCGGGAGAACGTCATCAGCAGGATGCGGCGGGGATCGGCGCCTGCGACGATCAGATGCGCGACGCGGTGGGCGAGCGTGTTGGTCTTGCCGGAGCCGGCACCGGCGATGACGAGCAGGGGGCCGCCCACGGTTGCGCCGTCGGCCACGCCATGCTCGACGGCGCGGCGCTGCTCCGCATTGAGCGTGTCCAGATATGTCGCCACGAATCGCCCCGGTGAAAGGATGAGACTCGGCGATCCCGGCGCGAATCGCAATGCGGCTGGACGGAACTGGAATTAGGATTTAGGGGGATGACGGCCCTTTGGTTCCAGCACCCCATGGCGAGATGACCGAGCTCAAGCCCGAACAATTCGAGATGCGGCGGCTGGAGTCGCTCAGCAACACCATTTTCGGCGTCGCCATGACGCTGCTGGCCTACGACCTGCCGAAGGCGGCAGTGTTCAGTGGCGCACCCGACTGGAACGATCTCGCGCGGGTGTATTCCGGCAAGCTTGCCGGCTTCGCGCTCAGCTTCATCATCGCCGGGGTGTTCTGGATCAGCCATCACCGCCGGCTGGCACGTCAGCCCGTCGGCAGCCGCGGCATGGTGGTCCTCAACCTTTTCTTCCTGCTCTCGATCGTGCTGCTGCCGGTCACCAATGGGCTCTACACCAACTACGCCATGAGCAGCGCGGTGGCGGTGCTCTACGGCCTGCACCTGACCACGATCGGCGGCCTCAATGCCTTGCTGTGGTGGACCATCCTGCGCGGCTGGGGCCGCGAGATCATGGCTTCGCTGTTTCCGGTCGCCGTGTTCATCCCGGGCACCATCGTTGCGGCGTTTGCGCCGCATATCGCGCCCTACATCTGGTGTTTTGCCTTTGGCGGCCTACTGATCCAGCGCTTCTATGTCGCGCCGAACCCATCGGCCGGCACGTAAAGCTTGACCGGGCGGATCTCGTACACCGCCGTCGGATTGACCGCGCGCAGCTTCCGCGCCGCTTCGATCGCCTCCTCCTCGGTGGCGCATTGCATCAAGTGGAAGCCGAGAAGCTGCTCCTTGGTCTCGGCAAACGGCCCGTCCAGCACCATTCCCGCGCCGGGGCCGCGCAAGGTCCGGGCCTTGCGGGTCTCATCCAGCCGGGCCGCCGGACCAAACTGCCCGCTGGCCCGCAGCGGCGCCTGAACCTCGATGACCTTGGCGACGACCGCGGCGTCCTGCTCCGCCGTCCAGGACAGGACCTCGTCTTCCACGTGATAGGCCAGGATGGCGTACAGCATCGTCACCTCGTTCTTTTCTGCTTTTGTTTCTGCGCAAGTCCTGAGGACGTGGCACGGCGGCCCGTGCCGACACTTCCGAAGCAAAATATTGCGTGGCCCGCAAGCGGCGAAACCGTCCTGAAACCCGATTGCGTCCTCGCCCATGTGAACGCCGCCGGAACTGGTCGCGACTGATGGACCATAAACAACAAGTTCTTTGCTGGAGGCGGCAATGTCGGGTCATACCATCAAGATCATCTGCGACGCGCGGCGGGCAGGGCAGTCGGAGCCGGCCGATCTGCACGACCAGGCCGGCCATCACCGCTATTACGGCAGCTCGGCTGAGAACGGCGGTGAGCGGATCGTCGAGAGCCGGCGCGGCAAACTGCGGCGCGCGTTCAACTTCTTCGGCTTCTGAAGCCTTGCGGCGAGGCGGGCGTTCGAAATGGACGTTCCGCAGATATCGATCGCGGCGATGCCGTTCCTGCTCGCGCTGATGATCCGGACCTCCAAGGCCATCGTCCCGTGCCTTCTGACCAGAGGTTATGTTTGAGCATGATCTTTTCGGAAAACCGCTACACACTTTCCGGATCATGCTCTGGTCACGGTGCTGCTCGGCGAGGAGCCGCACCGCGCGGTCGTGGCCTGGTGCGTCGGCATGCTGATCGCCGCCGTCGCGCTGCGCGAGCGGCTTCGCGCTGGCTGACGCAGCATTCGTCATTGCCCGCTCAAGACCTGCTTGACCAGCGCCTCGCGCAGCGAGGCCAGCTCGCCGCTCGCCTGCATCTGGGCGATGACCTTGCCGACCTCAGGCACCAGATCGCGATGACGTTCATGCAGGTAGTGGTTGCAGGCGATGCGCGCCAGCCGGATCGTGTCCTGCGCCAACGCAGGGTCAGTGGCGAGCAGCGACAGGCAGGCGACGGCTAGCCGCCAAAGTTGGCGCCTGCACACCCGGTCGCAACGATCATTGCGCGCTCGTCCCGCGAGCCATACCGGACTTTCACCGATGACATTTTAGCACGAGCAGTGATAATTTGCCCAGCAGTGCCGCTGCGGGGGCGGAAGACGTGACTTGCCGACTTCGAGCTCGCGGGCCGACGGGACGTCGCTTGCATCGGGTGACGAGACGGGCGCGTCTCAGCCCATGGATTGCTCGAGACTGCAACCGCTCGACCGCAGCAGCGAGCCGCCATTTCGGGAACATGGTGCATGGCCAACGCAGCTGACGAGGACGCCAAGCGCAGCCACGCCATCGCGCCGACGGCGGCGAAGCCTGGTCTGACCGACATCGAGACGCTTGCGGCCATCGCCGAGTACGTCAGCAAATACAGCCTGACCCGGCCCCCACCGCCGTTACGCCTGGAGCGCCGGCCGCCCTCCGATGCCGACGAGCTGGACAAGGTGATCGAGGCTTTCAACGCGATGTGCGCGAACCTCCAGCAGGCCTATGGCGAGCTGCGCGAGGCCAATGCCAATCTCGAGCGCGATTTAACCATCCGCCGGCGCGCCGAAGCGGAGGCGCGGGCGAGCGAAGAGCGTTTCCGCGACTATGCCGAGACCGCGTCCGACTGGTTCTGGGAAACCGGGCCGGACCACTGCTTCACCTACCTCTCTGACCGGGTGATTGCCTTCGGCATGGATCCCAAAGTGCGGATCGGCACGCGTCGCATCGATACTGCGCTCGATCGGGATACCGAGTCTGAAAAATGGCGCGCGCATCTGGCGACGCTGGACCGTCACGAGCCGTTCCGCAAATTCGAGTATCGCGGACGCGACACGCGCGGGCGGATGCATCATTTCAGCGTCAACGGCAAGCCGGTTTTCGACGACGATGGACGCTTCCTCGGCTACCGCGGCTCCGCGACCGACCTCACCGCGCAGCACGAGATCGAGGAGCGGCTGCGTCAGTCCCAGAAGATGGACGCGATCGGCCAGCTCACCGGCGGCGTGGCGCACGATTTCAACAACGTGCTCACGGTTATCACCGGCACGATCGAGATCATCCAGGAGGGGCTTGCGGACAAGCCCGAGCTGGCCGCGATCGCGCAATTGATCGATGATGCGGCCGCGCGCGGAGCGGAGATCACCTCGCAACTCCTGACCTTCGCGCGCCGCCAGCCGCTGGAGCCGCGCGAGATCGACGTCAACGCGCTCGTGGTCGAGACCGCGAAGCTGCTGAGGCCGATGCTCGGCGAGCAAATCGAGATCGAGACGCGGCTCGCCGACGAGGCCTGGTCCGCGATGGTGGATCCGTCGCAGCTGTCCTCCGCGATCGTCAACCTCGCCGTCAATGCGCGCGACGCGATGCCGGGCGGCGGCAAGCTCACCCTCGAAACCGCGAACCGCGAGCTCGACGGCACGGGGACCGCTGGTGAGGGCGTGCGCGGCGCCTTCGTGATGGTTGCAGTCGGCGACACCGGTCACGGCATTCCGGCCGATATCCGCGAGCGTGTTTTCGAGCCGTTCTTCACCACCAAGGGGGTCGGCCGCGGCACCGGTCTGGGGCTGAGCATGGTCTACGGCTTTGCCCGCCAGAGCGGCGGCACTGTTGCGATCGAAAGCGAGGAGGGGCGCGGCACCGTGATGCGGCTGTTCCTGCCGCGGGCAAAGGGCGAGGCGGTGGCCAGGACGGCGCCGGTTCAAGCGCCCGCCACGGCGCGCGGGCGGGAGACGATACTCGTGGTGGAGGACGATCCGCTGGTCCAGGGCTATGTCATCGCGCAACTCGGCGGCCTCGGCTACCGCACGCTCGCTGCGAGCGACGGCGCGTCCGCGCTGGCGCTGGTCGACCAAGGTGCCCGATTCGATCTGCTGTTCACGGACATCATCATGCCCGGCGGCATGAACGGGCATGAATTGGCCGAAGCCGTCAGGCTCCGCCGGCCGGGCGTGAGGGTGCTCTACACCTCCGGCTATACCGACAACACCATCGTCCACGACGGACATCTCGATCCCGGCGTGGCGCTGCTGTTCAAGCCATACCGCAAGGCGGAGCTGTCGCAGAAGATTCGCGAGGTGCTTGCCGGCGAGCCGCCCGCCTGAGCCGCGGCGACAGACGAAAAAGGCGCGGCGGGGAAGCCCCGTCGCGCCCGATTTCTTGCTCGCTGGTCCAGGGCTGAGAGCGCCCCGATGCCAAGCCCTACTCGAAGCTTAGCGGGCGATCCCAGCGAGGTGACAGCGCTTGAGATAAGACACTGGATCACCTCCTTTCGTTGGTTTCGGAAGTCTTCAATATAGGCGGCGATCCCGCCGCTGTTAAGGGGCGGCGGGTCCGCAGGAACCCGGGTGGTTCGCAAGGCCGCCGAAGACGCCGGAAAGCGACCTCCTGGGCAGTTGAGACCGCAGCCCGGCCGTGTTAGGGAGCCCCCAACGCGGGTGTAGCTCAATGGTAGAGCAGCAGCCTTCCAAGCTGAATACGAGGGTTCGATTCCCTTCACCCGCTCCAGAACCTGTTGGACGCGATATCCCAGCAGGGCGTTTCCTCGATAGCCGCCCGTAGCTTGACGGCCGATCAGCTATTCCTCGTCCCGTCGCTCGCGTTCCTTCCGTGCGCGATCGAGCGCGCCGCCTTGAGGCTGTCCGCTGACCTTCACGCCGGGGAGATGATCGACCTTGTCGGCCTCGTCGCCGCGCTGAAGTTCGCGATCAATGATGTCGCGTGATCCTTCGGCCGGTTCCTGTCGAATGGGCTCTTGCTCTCGATGCTCATGAATGATCCTGCTTGACCGCGTTGATTGCTAGGGCAAACCCAGCTCTGCGCTATCGTTCCTGTCCAAAGCAGCCGCTTCGTGCAGGCTCTATCCCCTGTGGTTATCGATTTCGGCGGCGACCTGTCCGTAGTTCAGCAGCGCAACCAGGGTCGTTCCGCCGATAATATTGCCGAGTAGCGTGGGTATGAAGAAGTCGGAGGCATATTGGCTGAACGAGGCCAGGCCGCTCTGCACCAGAAAGGCGCACTCGATCGAACCCGCGACGATGTGCAAGAACTGGCCGAGTGCGACCACATAGGTCATCACTACGATGATGTGTGCGCGCGAGCCTTTGGCAGCCGGAAGAAGCCAGGCCATCGAGGCGATCAGCCAGCCGGCGAAGATGGCCCTGACGAAGGTGCTCGAGAACGTCCCCTCGATCGTCGGCCGGCTGAGATCGATGAAGGCGTCCACGATGCGAGGTTCGAAGATGCTGGTGCGAGCGAGCACGGAGGCGGCTGCCCAGGTCCCTGCGATATTCGAGGCGAGAACCAGGATCCAGAGCTTGAGCACGCTCGCCAAGGTGCCGAGATCCCTGTTGTGCAACAGCGGCAGGATCGGTGTCAGCGTGTTCTCGGTAAAGAGCTGTTGTCGTCCCAGCACGACGACCAGGAAGCCGACGGTGTAGCCGAGCGGAGCAACCAGGCGGCGGGTCGCCTCATCCGAGATCAGCGCATGCAACTCGCCCTGAACGATTAGCGACAGGCTTATCGAAAGGCCGGCAGCAAAACCGGACAGCACGATGGCCCACCATCGCCGCTCCAGCTCCTGCTCGCCTTCGGCGCGGATCGTCTCATGGATCAGCGCGGCGCTTGGCCTGCTCTGGGATTCGATCTGCCTGGTCTGGCGCCGCGACACGCCGTCGAGCTTGGATGCTGGGTTGAATGAGGCGCCGTCGCCAGACTGATCCACGCTGCGGTCTCCGAAAGGCTGATCCAGTCAAGACTTCCGGATGTCCCATTCAGTTCCCCTTGCGCGGTGCAGCCTCGCTCCAGGCGCGGTGCAGCACGCGGAGGAACCTTCGTCATGAGCAGGAGTTCGCCGTGGGGGCAAGGGTGAAAGTCACGAGGCCAACCGTGCAAGACGACGTGCGCGTGCGTTCCACCGCGCAGATCGCGGGTCATCCGATTCATCCGATGCTGGTGCCGATCCCGATTACGTGTTTCGTCGGGGCGCTGCTGACCGACATCGCCTATGTCGCCAGTGCCGAGATCATGTGGGCGAATTTTTCGGCCTGGCTGCTGCTCGCCGGAATCGTCTTCGGCGTGCTGGCGGCGATCGCGGGCCTGATCGACTTCCTCGGCAATCGGCTGGTGCGGGCGCAGGCGCCGGCCTGGCCGCATCTGATCGGCAATGCCGTGGTGCTGATCCTTTCGATCGTCAATCTGATGATCCACATGCGCGATGGCTGGACTTCCGTGTGGCCGAGCGGGCTCGCCTTGTCCGCGCTCACAGTGCTGATCCTGCCGATCACGGGGTGGCTCGGCTGGGCTCTCGTCTATCGCCACGGCGTGGGAGTTGCACGATGACGTCTGCGATGATCCGCGCGCTGTTGTGCGCGTCGCTGCTGGGGCTGGCCGGCTGCAATGACGGCAGCGGCGATCCCAACGCGCAGGTCGGCGCCAATCCGGCACTTCCCGAAATCCAGCAATATCTGCTGCCGCCGGTCCACATTGCCCGCATCGTCGGCTGGAAGAAGGACGAGACGCCGACGGTCGCGCAGGGCCTGCAGGCCAAGGCCTTCGCCACCGGCCTGCAGCACCCGCGCTCGCTCTACGTTCTCCCCAATGGCGACGTGCTGGTGGTGGAATCCAAGGCGCCGAAAGGCGCTCCGATCAAGCGGCCCAAGGAACTCGTGATGGGCGTCATCCAGTCCTGGGCGACCTCCGGCGGCGACAGCGGCGCGAGCAACCGCATCACGCTGCTGCGCGACAGCAACGGGGATGGCGTGGCGGAGACGCAAAGCGTCTTCCTCGACCATCTCAACTCGCCGTTCGGCGTCGCGCTGGTCGGCAACGATCTCTATGTCGCCAACACCGACGCCATCGTCAGATATCCCTACACCGAAGGGGACACGAAGATCACCGCGCCGGGCACGGTGCTGACGCCGCTGCCGGGCGGTCCGATCAACCATCACTGGACCAAGAGCCTGGTCGCCAGCCCCGACGGCTCGAAGCTTTACGCCGGCGTCGGCTCCAACAGCAACGCCGCCGAGAGGGGCATGGAGGCCGAGCACAATCGCGCCGCCATCCTCCAGGTCGATCGCGCCAGCGGCCGCTGGCGCGTGTTCGCAAGCGGCCTGCGTAATCCCAACGGCCTCAGCTTCGAGCCGCAGACCGGTGCACTCTGGGCGGTGGTCAACGAGCGCGACGAGCTCGGTCCTGATCTCGTGCCTGATTACATGACCTCGGTGAAGGACGGCGGCTTCTATGGCTGGCCCTACAGCTATTTCGGCCAGCACGTCGATCCCCGCGTCAAGCCGGAGCGGCCGGATCTCGTCGCCAGGGCGATCGTGCCTGACTACGCGCTGAGCTCGCATGTCGCCCCGCTCGGGCTCGCCTTCAACACCGGCACCAGCCTGCCAGCCGCCTATCGCAGCGGCGCCTTCGTTGGCGAGCACGGCAGTTGGAACAGGCAGGTGCTGAGCGGCTACAAGGTCGTGTTCGTGCCGTTCACGGACGGCAAGCCGAGCGGCCCGCCGCAGGACGTCGTCACCGGGTTCCTCAACAGCGACAATAAGGCGCGCGGCCGCCCCGTTGGTGTTGCCATCGACAAGACCGGCGCGCTTCTGGTTGCGGACGACAGCGGCAACACGGTCTGGCGAGTGAGCGCGACCCATCCGCAGCTGACGCAACGTTAAGCGCGCAGGCGCGTTGTCGTGCAGACCTTTTTTCTGAAATCTAGAGCCAGGAGTTTGGACAATGGGCCTTGCGCAATATGCCATCGTGCCGGTGCGGGACGAATGGGGCGTGCTGCACGACGGCGACGTCAAGAACACCTACGCCACCAAGGAAGCCGCGTTCGAGTCCGCAGTCGCCGCCGCATCCCTCGCGCTGCGTGAGGGACATGAAGTTCAGGTCAGCGTGCCCGGCCGCGAGGCGGGAGGCAACGCGCTCGGCGTCCGGGACAACGCTTGAGAAGGAAGACGCGATGACCAAGCCCCGTGAGCCCAACGGCGTCGAGCCAACCCGCTCCGAGGACGACATCCAGCGCGACCAGCTCGGCCCGCGCGGCGTGCCGGGCGCGCCCGATCCGGCCAAGATGACGCCGCAGCGCGAGAAGAAGACGCCGAAGCACGTGGATCCCGGCCACACCGCGTGAGGGGCTCCGCTGCGGCCAACCGGCCAGACGATCAATCGCCCGCGGCGGGCGGCACTCCTCCGTCATTTCCGTAGCGGCCTTTGAATCGAGGTAGTCGCCTCGAGGTCATCGCGCGCGCCGCCGCCAGCCGCACGGCTACAGCAGGCCAGGCGACCGCACTTCCGACCTGATTCGGACGAAAAGGCCCTGTCGCTGCGATCGACGAATGTTGCGGCGACAGGGTTTCACTTGTAGCAAGACTGGCCGAACGTTATGCGCGCGAGCGCAAAGATCATGAGGTCGCTGGATGAACCCCGCTGTCATTGCCGTCGCCATCACCGGCTCCGTTCCGCGCAAGAAGGACAATCCGGCGGTGCCGATCCTGCCCTCGGAGCAGATCGAATCGACGCACCAAGCCTTCGAGGCGGGCGCCACGCTTGCGCATATCCACGTCCGCAACGACGACGAGACGCCGTCCTCCGATCCCGAGCGTTTTGCCCAGGTGCAGGAGGGGATCAAAAAGCATTGTCCTGATATGATCGTCCAGTTCTCGACCGGCGGGCGTGGCCGTGATCCCTCGGCGCGCGGATCGGCGCTCTACCTCAAGCCTGACATGGCCTCGCTCTCCACGGGATCGGTGAACTTTCCGACCATCGTCTACGAGAACAGCGCCGCGCTGGTCGAGACGCTCGCCACTAGCATGAAGACGAACGGCATCCGGCCGGAAATCGAGATCTTCGATCTGTCGCATCTGCATGGCGCCCGCCGCCTGATCGATGCGGGCCTCATCGACGCGCGTCCGCACGTGCAGTTCGTCATGGGCGTTAAGAACGCGATGCCGGCGGACGAGCATGTGCTCGACATTCTCCTGGGCGAGCTCAGGCGGCTGATCCCGAAGGCAACCTGGACCGCAGCCGGAATCGGCCGCCATCAGGCCGAGGTCATGGGGTGGGCGCTCGCCCGAGGGGCGGACGCGGTCCGCACCGGGCTCGAGGACAATATCCGCATCGACAAGACGCGCCTTGCTGCCAGCAACGCCGAGCTCGTGACCCTGGCCTGCGAGGCGGTCGCGCGCCACGGCCGGCGCGTTGCGACCGCGACTGAGGCGCGATCGCTGCTCGCCATGGCAGGGTAGGGCGACTTCCTCGTCCTCACATGCTCCCGGCTGCCGCCTGCCATTCGGCGGCCGGCGTTCCCGTGCGCCGTTTCTCCGAGTAGACAGGTGCTACAGGCGCAATCTGCGCCTGCCGGGCAGGCGACGTTTGGAATGCAGTTCTTGAAATATGACGGCAGGCTCATCGGGGTCCTGCTGATGCTTGCCACCACGCAGCTGGTCGGATGGGGCACGATCGGGCTTCCCGCCATCGTCGGGCGCGATCTCGCCGCCGATCTCGGCATGAGCCTGCCTGCGGTGTTTGCCGGCACGTCCGTTCTCTACGTCTCGATGGGGCTGTGCGGTCCGTTGCTCGCCAAGTCGTTTGCGCGGCATGGCGCGCGGACGGTGATGATGGTCGGCACGATCGTCACGGCGCCAGGCTTCGTGCTGCTGTCGCTGGCGCGCGAGCCGATGCTCTATTTCGCCGCGTGGATCGTCCTCGGCATCTCCGGCAGCGCCACGCTGTCGACCGGCGCCTATATCATGCTGAACGAGATCGCGGGGCGGCAGGCCAAGAACGCGATCGGCGCGCTGATGCTGGTGACGGGCCTGTCCAGCAGCATCTTCTGGCCGACGACCTCGTTCCTGAGCGGTCACCTCGGCTGGCGGGGGACATGTCTGGTCTATGCGGCGATGATGCTCCTCGTCAGCCTTCCGCTCTATGCGTTCTACGCGCCGCGCCGACAGATCGCAAGGGACGAAGGCGCCGCGCCGGCCACGCGGTCGCCGCCGCCCGCGATTGCGCGGAGCACGTTCGGTCTCGTCGTCGCCGCGATCACGCTGAACGCCTTCGTCAATTTCGGCGTCAGTGCGATCCTGATCGAGCTGTTGCGGGCAGAGGGGCTGGCGCCGGCTCAGGCGCTTTTGTTCGGCTCCATGCTGGGCGTGATCCAGGTCAGCGCTCGCGGACTGGATTTCCTCGGCGGCGGACGATGGGACGGCATCACGACGGGGCTCGTCGCCGGCAGCGCCTTGCCGGTGGCCATGCTGCTGCTGATGACGGGCGAGGGTGCCACCTGGGCGGTGGCGGTCTTCATCCTGCTCTATGGCGCCGGCAGCGGCGCGATGGCGGTGGCGCGGGCGACCATCCCGCTGGTGTTCTACGACCAGGCCGAGTTCGCCAAAGCGATGTCGATGATCGCGCTGCCGCTCAACTTGGCCTCCGCGATATCGCCGCCGCTCCTCGTCGGCCTGCTCACGGCGTTCGGCAGCCGCGGCGCGCTCGGCCTCACGCTGGTGTTCTCCTGCGCGACGGTGCTGATCCTCGTTCTGCTCGCTCGGCGCCGGCCGCGGCTGCCGGTTGTTGTGACCTGAGCCGATCACGCAATCTTCGCCGCGCGGAAAGTTGCTGACGGCGATCACCTCCGGCCCGGCCGGAGATAGCCGTATGCCGCCAGTGCAGTGCTCAGGGCGCGAAAATGGTGGTATCGGCAGGGAGCGCGGCCTCGCGATCCCGCCGCCGCGCCAAGATCCAGTTCTCCGGAGGAAATCGACATGTCTGCCCTGCCGCTCTCAGGCATCAAGATCCTTGATCTCACCCGCGTGCTGGCCGGGCCGCTGTCGGCCCAGATGCTGGGCGATCTCGGCGCCGAGGTGATCAAGATCGAGCGGCCCGGCACCGGCGACGACGCGCGCGCCTTCGGCCCGCCTTACCTGACCGACCCCGAGGGCAAGGCCAACAACAACAATTCGTTCTACCTCTGCGCCAATCGCAACAAGAAGTCGGTCACCGTCAACATCGCCAAGCCCGAAGGGCAGGCGATCGTCCGCGAGCTCGCCAAGGATGCCGACGTCTTCATGGAGAATTACAAGGTCGGCGACCTCAAGCGTTACGGCCTCGACTACGAGACCATCAAGGCGATTAATCCCGGCATCATCTATTGCTCGGTGACCGGCTTCGGCCAGACCGGCCCCTATGCGCCGCGCGCCGGCTACGACGCCATCCTGCAGGCGATGGGCGGCCTGATGAGCGTCACCGGCCATATCGACGGCGAGCCGGGCGAGGGCCCGATGAAGGTCGGCCCGTCGATCGTCGACTACATGACCGGCATGAACGCCTCGATCGGCATTCTCTCGGCGCTCTACCATCGCGACGCCAATGGCGGGCAGGGACAGCACATCGACGTCTGCCTGTTCGATACGGTGATCGCATCGCTGTCGCACTGGCTGCAAATCTATCTCGTCAACGGCAAGATCCCGCCGCGCCGCGGCACCTGGGGCAATGGCGGCATGCCGGCCGGCGTGTTCCGCTGCACCGACGGCGAGCTGATGGTCGTGGTCGGCAATGACGGCCAGTTTCAGCGCACCTGCGCCGTGCTCGGCGCGCCCGAGCTCGCAAGCGATCCGCGCTTCGTCAAGAACAACGACCGCGTCGTGCACGGCAAGGAGATCATGGCGATCTTCGCCGGCCTGTTCCTGAAGCAAAAGGTAGCCTACTGGCTGGAGAAGCTGGAGGAGGCGGGGGTGCCCTCAGGGCCGATCAACAATTTCGAGCAGGTGTTCTCCGACCCGCACGTCCAGTCGCGCGGCATGCGCGTGAAGGTCAACCATCCCTTCGAGCCCGATCTGTCGCTGGTCCGCAACGCGCTGACGCTCTCGGAGACCCCGATCAAGGACTACCGCGCCCCGCCGCTTCTGGGCGAGCACACCCAGGAGGTGCTCGGCGGCAAGCTCGGCTATGATGCCGGCAAGATCGAGCAGCTGAAGCAGCAGGGCATCATCTAGATTCGACGAAGCGGCGCCGGCTTTCCCTCTCCCCTTGTGGGAGAGGGTGGCTCGCCGCAAAGCGGCGAGACGGGTGAGGGTTCTCTCCGCGTGCAAAGCTGCAGTCGAGTTCGTCGAGAGAACCCCTCATCCGGCGCTTCGCGCCACCTTCTCCCACAAGGGGAGAAGGGAAGAGGGCCGCGCTTGCGGAAACGGCGAGAAAAATCGGGGCGCCATGCCGGGGCTTGCGTGAAGCTTGCCCGCAATCCCCAAGTAATCCCGGTCCGTAGTCGCACAGGCTTCCGCTTTGCCTCCGACTCTGATTCGATCTCTCCACTTGAGTTCGGGGAGGGAAGTGAATGTCCTACACGATCGGGTTCCAGGCCAAGGACCAGAAAGCCATTCTGGCGACCGAGGCGGCCACCGCCAATCAGGCCGTCGCCATCATTGCCGCGCTGCGGCAGAGCGCCGACGAGATCAAGTTCATCCGCTCGCCGCAGGAAGGCGAAATGGGCATCGAGATGCTGCTGCTGCTCGCCAAGGAAGAGGCCGAGGAGATGCCGCAGCGGGCGTAGTCCCGCCCACCAATCATTCTTCGACCAGATCGACTGCATCGCCTGTTGTGAGGTGAATGGCGCTGACTTCACCTCTCCCCGCTTGCGGGGAGAGGTCGGATCGCCTCGGCGATGCGAAAGCATCGTCCGGTGCGATCCGGGTGAGGGGGTACAGGTCTCCCCGAAGACCGCACGTGTGGAGAGAGGCCCCTCACCCCAACCCCTCTCAGCGCGAGCAAAGCTCGTCGCGGCCCCGTAAGAACGGGGCGAGGGAGCGCACCGCGAATGCAGCTTCCAGCTCCGTACCGTCAACGCCCATCCGCGCTAACGCGCCGCCACCTTTGAAGAGACCTTCGGCTCCATCCGTCCCGCCGTCAGCGCCATCGTCGCCACGCTGACGACGCGCGTGACCACATCCTCGACGTCGTCGAGGTCGCATTTGCCCTCCGAAAGCTTGGTCAGCCGCTCGCTCTCACGGATGGTGTGATGCGCCATGGCGAGCGCGAAGTTGAGGCCCCAATAGATATCGACGTCACTGCGGTCGGGCAGGGACCGCCGCATCGCGCCGACGAATTTGCGCAAATGGTCGATCTCGCGGTTCTTGATGCGCCGGATCGGCGGCACGGATTCGATCGAGGCCCGGATCATGTAGCGCGCCGCGGTCGAGCGCTGGTTCTCCGGCCCCAGGCAGCCGCGCAAGGTCGGCCCGACCAACGCGCGCAGGATGACCTCGATCGGCGCGCGGCCGCCGCCTTGCTCCTCCGCCGCCTTCAACTCGTGCAGGCGCTCGCGGTTGGTGGCGATCGACCGCGTGACAAACAGTTCCGCGATCAGCTCGTCCTTCGAGCCGAAATGATAGTTCACCGCGGCGAGGTTGACGCCCGCCTCCGCGACGATGTCGCGCAGCGTCACGTCGCCGAAGCCGCGATCGGCATAGAGCCGCTCGGCGGCGGCGAGAATGGCAGACCTCGTATGATCGCTGGCCATGGATGCCCTCGGGGAGGGGAGTTGCAATTCAAACAGTTGTATGAAACTATCGTTTGAAGGTCGGGAAAAGTCAATCCGCAATCGGGACTCGTTCGCAACTGCAGCCGGGTTTCGACAGGTCCGCAAGGACGCGCATTCGCGCTTGCGGGCCGCGCAAAGCGGGAGGACAGTCCGGCGCAAAAGGACCAGTGAGAGAGAGGAGCGTCGCATGGACTTCGATATGTCGCCCAAGCAAAAGGAATGGCTCGACCGCGTGCGGTCGTTCATGGCCAAGCACGTGCGCCCGGCGGTGCCGATCTACGATCAGCAGGACAAGAGCGGCGACCGCTGGAAGGTGATCCCTGTTCTCGAGGACCTCAAGAAGAAGGCGAAGGCCGAAGGCCTCTGGAACATGTTCATGCCGCCGTCCGAGCATGAGGACGATGAATTCCGCGGCGCGGGACTGACCAATCTCGAATACGCGCTTTTGTCGGAAGAAATGGGCCGCATCACCTGGGCCTCGGAAGTGTTCAATTGTTCCGCGCCCGACACCGGCAACATGGAAGTGTTCATCCGCTACGGCACCAAGGAGCAGAAGCGGAAATGGCTGCGGCCGCTGATGGACGGTGAGATCCGCTCCGCCTTCCTGATGACGGAGCCGGCGGTGGCCTCGTCCGACGCCACCAACATCGAGACCCGCATCGAGCGCGACGGCGACCATTACGTCATCAACGGCCGCAAATGGTGGTCGTCCGGCGTCGGCGATCCCCGCTGCAAGATCGCGATCCTGATGGGCAAGACCGATTTCAAGGCGGCCAAGCACCAGCAGCAGTCGCAGATCCTGGTTCCGCTCGACACGCCCGGCATCAAGGTCGAGAAGATGCTGCCGGTGTTCGGCTTCGACGACGCCCCGCACGGCCATGCCCAGGTGCTGCTCGAGAACGTGCGCGTGCCGAAGGAGAACATCCTGCTCGGCGAAGGCCGCGGCTTCGAGATCGCGCAGGGCCGCCTCGGCCCGGGCCGTATCCATCACTGCATGCGAACCATCGGCAAGGCCGAGGAGGCGCTGGAGAAAATGGTGAAGCGGCTTGCCTCGCGCACCGCGTTCGGCAAGAAAATCGTCGAGCACAGCGTGTGGGAGCAGCGCATCGGCGAGGCCCGCACCAACATCGAGATGACGCGTCTTCTGTGTCTCAAGGCGGCCGACATGATGGACAAGGTCGGCAACAAGACCGCGCAGGCCGAGATCGCCATGATCAAGGTCGCTGCGCCCAACATGGCGCTGAAGATCATCGACGAGGCGATCCAGGCGTTCGGCGGCGGCGGTGTGTCGGACGAGGCTGGCCTTGCCAAGGACTATGCGCACATCCGCACGCTCCGCCTCGCCGACGGCCCGGACGAGGTGCACAATCGCGCCATTGCCAGGCTCGAACTTCGGAAGTATGCAAACTCTCCCAATCACTAAGCGGGGGAGCCCTGCGGCGCTCCCGACTTGAAGAAACGACGGGACATGATCCAATTGCGGTAACCGCTTGACGCAAGTGCGTTAGCGGTTACCGATTAGGATGATGTTCGGACTGAAGAGGGAGCGTGACCGTGGCTGACGGCGTCAGGAAAGACGAGGAGTTTTCGGGCACCAAGCCGGTCGAGGAGCGGCATCGCTTCGACGAGATGCGGCTCGAGGCCTGGATGCGCGAGCACGTCGAAGGCTTCGAAGGCCCGCTTGTGGTGCTGCAGTTCAAGGGCGGGCAGTCCAACCCGACCTATCGCCTCAACACACCGAACCGCTCCTACGTGATGCGCCGCAAGCCGTTCGGCAAGCTGCTGCCCTCGGCGCATGCAGTCGACCGCGAGTATCGCGTCATCGCGGCGCTTGGCAAGCAGGGCTTTCCGGTCGCGCGCGCCTATGCGCTGTGCCAGGACGACGGCGTCATCGGCGCGGCCTTCTACATCATGTCGATGGAGGAGGGGCGCGTGTTCTGGGATCCGACGCTGCCGAGCCAGGACAACGATGCACGGCGAAAGATCTTCACCAGCAAGATCGAGACGCTGGCGAAACTCCACATGTTCGATCCTGTTACCATCGGGCTCGGCGATTTTGGCAAGCCCGGCAACTATTTTGCCCGGCAGATCGACCGCTGGACCAAGCAATATCGCGCGTCCGAGACCCAGCACATTCCGGAGTTTGAGAAGGTGGCCGAATGGTTGCCGAAGACGGTGCCGGAGCAGGCGCGCGTCTCGATCGTCCATGGCGACTATCGTCTCGACAACATGATTTTCCACGCGACGGAACCGCGCGTGCAGGCGGTGCTGGACTGGGAGCTGTCGACGCTCGGCGATCCCATGGCCGACTTCACCTATCTCTTGATGCAATGGATCATGCCGGGCCTCGACGGTGCCGACCTCAAGGCGCTCAATATCCCGAGCCTCGAAGAGGCCGCGCAGATCTATTGCAACGTCACAGAGATGACGGTGCCCGATCTCAACTGGTACTTCGCCTACAATTTGTTCCGTCTCGCCGGCATCACCCAGGGCATCGCCGGCCGCGTCCGCGACGGCACTGCCGCCAACGCCAAGGCGCTCGAATCCGCCAAGCGCACCGTGCCGCTGTCGAAGGCTTCCTGGGAATACGCGCAGAAGGCGGGGGCGGTGTAGGAAGAACAAAGGCGCGGCTGATGGCCGCGCCCTTTTTTGTTTTGGTAAGGCGCTGCTCCACACGCGCCGTCATTGCGAGCGCAGCGAAGCAATCCAGATTCTTTCCGCGGTGGCCCCCTGGATTGCTTCGCTGCGCTCGCAATGACGAGGAGGCGGAATCCAAGACTCGCAATTCACACCGCGCAAGTGCCTTTCGCAGCGACCGAGTCCTTGTATCCCTTTGCCCAATCCGCCCCGGGAGACCCGCGCATGATCGACCACACTACTCTCATCACCTACGTCCTCATCGTGCTCGGTTTCGTCTTCATCCCGGGACCAGCGACGCTGCTCACGATGGCGAGGGCGGCAAGCTCGGGAACGAAGGTCGGCATCGCCACGGGTGCGGGAATCGCCGCTGGAGACCTGGTACATACGGGGATGGCGATCGTCGGACTCTCGGCGATCATCGCGACCTCGGCGCTGCTGTTCAGCATCGTCAAATATGCCGGCGCTGGCTTCCTGATCTATCTCGGCATTCGGGCCATGCTGGACAAGGCGCCGATCGCGCTGAACGGCGGCGCCCCTCCGATCGGCGCGGGCCGTGCCTTTCGCGAGGCCGTGCTGACCGAGGTGCTCAATCCCAAGACCGCACTGTTCTTCCTGGCGTTCCTGCCACAATTCGTGAAGCCGGAGCACGGTGCGCCTGCACTTCAGCTTGCCATTCTCGGTGTCGTCTTCGTGCTGCTCGGTCTCGTCAGCACTGTCGTGTTCGCCGTCGGCGCGGGTCGTCTCGGCAACCTGCTGCGCCGCCATCCGGCGGTGGTGAAGTGGCAGGGCAAGGTGGTCGGCGCCATCTACTGCGCCGTCGGCGTGCGGCTGGCCCTGCAGGAGCGCTGAGGCGCGGTGAGGCCGTAGCGGCAATGAGTACAGGCTGACTCTCGTAGGGTGGGCAAAGGCGCGCAGCGCCGTGCCCACCATCTCTCAACTACACGAAAACGGTGGGCACGCTTCCGCCTTCGCTTTGCGAGCTGCGGCGGACAAGTCGCTTTGCCCACCCTACGGCAGCGCCGCCTGAGAGGCGCCCTTCGCACAATGCGCGATCAGCCGCTCCACGAACGCCGCGCATTTCTCGAGCTCCGCCATCTCCACGAACTCATCAGGCGTATGCGCTTGTGCGATCGAGCCCGGGCCGATCACCACGGAGGGAATGTCGGCGATGTCGGCGAACAAGCTCGCCTCGGTGCCGAACGCGACCTTGGCGTGGTCGTTGCGTCCTGCGAGGCTCTTGGCCAGCGTGACGATGGCGGCGTCGGCGGCGGTGTCGAGCGCGGGATAGTCGAGGATCTCCTCGAAATCGATGCCGCAATCGGGATGTCTCGCCTTCATCGCCGGCTCAATCTCGGCCTTGGCCCAGGCGACGATCGCATCGGTCACCTCCTTGGACTCGGTGATCCCGATGCCGCGGCATTCGAAATCCACGGTGCAGGTATCAGGCACGATGTTCAGCGCTGCGCCGCCGTGCACGATGCTGGTGAGCAGCGTCGAATGCGGGACGTCGTAGAGGCTGTCCGTCAACCGCACGGCCGCCAGCGCCACTGCGCGGCGGCGGATCTCGACGATCAGCTCGGCGGCATATTCGATCGCATTGACGCCGTCGGGCGCGATCGAGGAATGACGTGCAAGCCCGTGGAATGTGGCGCGCACGCCGTGCTTGCCCTTGTGGCCGATGATGACCTGCATCTGGGTGGGCTCGCCGATGAATGCGCCGAGCGGCCGGACCCTCTTCTTCGCGACCTCGTGCAGCATCGGCCGCACGCCGACGCAGCCGATCTCCTCGTCATAGGAGATCGCCAGATGAATCGGCGTCTTGAGTCTCGCCTCCACCATCTCCGGCACCATGGCGAGGCACACCGCCACATAGCCCTTCATGTCCGTGGTGCCGCGGCCGTACAGCTTGCCGTCACGCTCCACCAGCTTGAACGGATCATGGCTCCAGTCCTGGCCCACGACAGGCACCACATCGGTATGGCCCGACAGCACGAAGCCCGGCCGATCCTCCGGTCCGATCGTGACCCAGAGCGAAGCCTTCTCGCCGGTCTCGTCGACGATGCGCTCGCCCTTGATCCCGAACGCGGCGAGATAGCTCTCGATATGGGCAATCAGGGGCAGGTTAGTGCGGTCGCTGACGGTGTCGAACGAGACGAGGTCGGCGAGGAGTTTTCGGATACGGTCGGGTCTTGAGCTTGGCATTGTCATGTTCTGTTGGAGAGCAGGAAGGCTGAAGCGCCTGCAGGAACCATACCAACGTGACGGCCGGTCGGGCAAATTAACACCGCAGCCGTCATTCCGGGGCGATGCGCAGCATCGAGCTATGGTGCGCAATTGCGCACCTGAGAATCCATCGGGCCGCATCACCCGCTGCGAAATGGATTCCGGGCTCGCGACTTCGTCGCGCCCCGGAATGACGAGGGGAGGTCTGCGAAACCTTGCGTTGCCCGACGGGCGCTTTACCGAAATTCGGAAATCGCATATTTTTCGCGCAACCCGGCCCAAGGAAGAGGGGCGTATCGCGATCGTCACGAACGCGGGCCGGGCGGCGGTGGACGCGGGTCACACCGGCGCGAAAAGCTTCGCAGGGCGGAGAGCCGTGAGCGAAGACCTCGCGCCAACGACGGGTGCGGTTCGCGTACGGCAAAATCGTGTGGTCCTGGGCGCCCGGGGTCTGTGCGCCAAGTCTTGTGGTGATGTGAGCGGCCCAACCGGGCCACGCGTCAGCCATCCGCAAGGCGAGGGGGGCAATAGTGCATCGCTCCCCGGGGAGAGCACGACATAAGCCGTAAAGCCACTGCGCAGGGAAGGCCGGATGTTTGGCTTCACCTGTATGCCGCTGTGCAAATTCTTCGTTGCCGCCTTTCGCACAGTGGACCGTGGGTGCCCGGCCGGCGCCCGGTCTTCCCTGCGCCCTTTTCATATGAGGGCGAAGCCAAAAGGCAAAGCTCGGGCGAAATGAGCCGCGAGGATGCGCAGGTGTGTCCGCAAATGAGATGCCCGTCGCAGAACGGCGCCGGCGCCACTTGCTCCGTCATTGCGAGCGCAGCGAAGCAATCCAGAGTCTCTCCGCGGATGCAGTCCTGGATTGCTTCGCTGCGCTCGCAATGACGAGGGTGGGACACTGTGCACCAAACGACCGATCGTGTCCCGGACGCAACGCAGCGCCTCCCTGGCGATGCGAAGCATCGTCCGGTTCGGCGGTGCGCTGCAGAGCTGCGGCCCATGTCACAGCGAGCCGTGCAACTAAACCGGCTTGCCCGTATACGGCATCGATGCCGTCAAGCCGCCGTCGACCGGGAACGCCTGGCCGTTCACATACGAAGCCTCGTCGCTCGCCAGGAACAGTCCCATCGCCGCGAGCTCGTGCGGCTGTCCCGGCCGCTTGAGCGGGTTGAGCTGGCCGATCTTGTCTTGGGTGCCGCGCTCCTTGGCGCGGTCGAAGATCGGCTTGGTCATGCCTGTTTCGATCAGGCCGGGGCAGACCGCATTGATGCGCACGCCGGTGCCGGTGAGCGAATACGCCGTGGTCTGCACCAGGCTGATCACGCCGGCCTTGCTCGCGGCATAGGGATGCCCGCTCGCGCCGGCCTTGAGGCCGGCGACAGAGGCGGTCAGCACGATCGCGCCGGACTGCTGCTTGACCATGTGCGGCATTGCGTACTTCACCGCGAGGAACGGCCCGATCAGGTTGACGCGCAGGATTTCCTGCCAATGCTCGACGGTCTGCTCGGCGAGCGGAACGAGTCCGCCGGAGACGCCGGCATTGGCCCAGATCACGTCGAGCCGGCCGTGCGTCTTCACCGCCTTGTCGATCACAGCGATGACGTCTTGTTCGGAGCCGGCATCCGCAACCATCGCTTCCGCGACGCCGCCGGCCTTCTTGATCTCCTCGACCGTCTCCTTCACCGCCTCGGTGCGATCGACCGCGATCAACTTGCCGCCCTCCTTGGTGAACAGCAGCGCAGCCGCGCGGCCGATGCCGCTGCCGGCGCCGGTGATGATGACGGATTTGCCCTGCAGGCGACCCATGCGTTTCTCCCTTTTGTTCGTGCACGACGCTTGCCGCGCGACGGAATTTCAAACAAGATTTCAAACGGCAAAGTGTCTTGAGACGCGTTCACTACTCACGTACAGCGACAATAGACGGGATGGAAGGGTTTCGATGGCAGGTGCAGACAAGCCGAACGTGGTCATCACGCGGTGGTGGTGGGTCCGTCACGCGCCGGTGCGCAACGACGGCGGCAACATCTACGGGCAGAGCGACATCGCCTGCGATACCAGCGATACCTACGTGTTCAACGCTGTTGCCAAGGTGCTGCCACGCGAGGCGGTCTGGTATTCGAGCAATCTGATGCGCACCCATCAGACCGCCGAGGCGATCTGGGCTGCGGGTTTTCCAAGGCCGGCAGCGCTGAAATGGGAGGCGGATCTCGCCGAGCAGAACCTCGGCCGCTGGCAGGGCATGAACCGCGCCCAGTTCATTGCCAGCCGCCCCGTCGGTGCGAGCTGGTTCGCCGACATCAACGAGCCCGCGCCCGGCGGTGAAAGCTTCATGGACCTGTACAACCGCACGCGCCGCACCATCGAGCGGATCAACGCCGAGGCGGCCGGGAAGGACATCATCGCAGTCGCGCATGGCGGCACTATCAGGGCGGCAGTGGGGTTCGCGCTCGGCGGGCAGCCGGAACGCGGGCTGTCGTTCGACATCGATAATTGCTCGGTGACGCGGCTGGATTATTTTGCGAGTCCCGATCGCACGGTCTGGCGGCTGCCGATGGTCAATCAGCAGCCCTGGATCGCCGATCCCGCGCACGCGGCGATGCATCAGCCGGCGGGACCGGAAGTCAAGAAGCTGGCCTGATACTGAATACGAAAATCAAATCTGGGAGAGAAACATGACCTTGTTCGACATGAAGGGGAAAGTCGCCGTCATCACGGGCTCGACGCGCGGCATCGGGCTTGCGATCGCCGAGCGCATGGCCGAGCACGGCGCCAAGGTGGTGATCTCCTCGCGCAAGGCCGACGTGTGCGAGCAGGTGGCGAAAGGCATCAACGACAGATTCGGCAAGGGCACCGCGGTCGCGGTCGCCGCGAACATCTCCTCGAAAGAGAATCTGCAAAACCTCGTCGACGAGAGCAACCGCGCCTTCGGCAAGATCGACGTGCTGGTCTGCAACGCCGCATCGAATCCATATTACGGCCCGCTCGCCGGCATCTCCGACGATCAGTTCAGGAAGATCCTCGACAACAACATCGTCGCCAACAATTGGCTGATCTCGATGGTGGTGCCGCAGATGATCGAGCGCAAGGACGGATCGATCATCATCGTCTCCTCGATCGGCGGCCTCAAGGGCTCGACCATCCTCGGCGCTTACGCCATCTCGAAAGCCGCCGACATGCAGCTCGCGCGCAACCTCGCCTGCGAATACGGCCAGCACAACATTCGCGTGAACTGCATCGCGCCGGGCCTGATCAAGACCGATTTTGCCAAGGCGCTGTGGGACAATCCGGAGAACCTGAAAGCCTCGACCTCGCGCTCGCCGCTCTTGCGCATCGGCATCCCCGACGAGATCGCCGGCGCGGCGGTGTTCCTGGGCTCGAAGGCCGGCGACTTCATGACCGGCCAGACCATGGTGATCGACGGCGGCGCGACGATCAGTTGATGCGTTTGTCGGAAGGGAAAGGGCACGTAGTCCACCCATACACAGCGGTCATCGCCCGCGAAGGCGGACGATCCAGTACCCCGCAGCCGCAGTTGTGTGAACGAATGACCGCCGCGGCGTACTGGATGCCCCGCCTTCGCGGGGCATGACAGTGCGGATGATGATACGGCGTCGCGCGTAAGCGCAGGGCCTCACTCCACCGCCGCGTACACCAGATCCCGCACAAGGGTCCGCGTGTGGTCGCGCTGTCCCGGCCCCTGGCTCATGAACACTGCGAACAGATCCTCCTTCGGATCGATCCAGAAGAACGTGCCGGCAATGCCGCTCCAGAAATACTGGCCGACGCTGCCGGGGAAGGGCGCGATGCCGGCCTCGCGGCGCACGGCAAAGCCGAGGCCGAAGCCATGGCCCGGCGATAGCAGCGTGCCGTTGGTCGGCACGCCTGGCCCGAGGTGATCGGAGGCCATCAGCTCCAGGGTCTTGCGGCCGATGATCCTGTTGCCGTCGAGCGTGCCGCCATTGCGCAGCATGAGGCAGAAGCGGGCGTAGTCCATCGTGGTCGAGACCAGGCCGCCGCCGCCGGACTCCATCACGGGCTGCTCGAGCATGTTGAACAGCGCGACCTTGTCGCCGGTCCACGGGTCGGCCGCGAACGGCTCGGCAAGGCGGCCGGCATTGGCTTGGCTTGTCGAGAAGCCGGTTTCGGCCATCTGGAGCGGCGCAAGCACGCGCTCGGTAAGGAACGCGCCGAGCGATTTGCCGCTGACGACTTCGATGATGCGGCCCAAAATATCTGTGGAGCGGCTGTAGTTGAACTCCGCGCCGGGCTGGCAGACGAGCGGGAAGCTCGCCACCAGCGCGGCATGTTCGGCGTTGGTGATCTTGCGGCTGCGGACGCGGGACTCCTGGTAGAGCTTGTGCACGGGGCCGTCGCCCTGGTGCTCGTAGGTGAGGCCGGAGGTGTGGCGGAGCAGGTCCTGCACGGTCATGGGCCGCGCCGGCGGTACCAGCTCCAACCGGCCGTCCTTGACGGCGCCGACCTGCTGGCTCGCGAACTCCGGTATGAACTTTGCGACGGCATCGCTGAGCAGGAGCTGTCCGTCCTCGACCAGCGCCATGATGCCGACCGAGACGATCGGCTTGGTCATCGAGAAGATGCGGAAGATCGAATCGCGCGCCATGGGCGCCGCGCCTGCCGGGCTCTGCTTGCCGAGCGCCTCGAACCAGCCGATTTGGCCGCGCCTCGCCACCAGCACGGTGACCCCGGGAACGGTTCCCTTGTCGATTTCGCGCTTGAAGGCGTCCGACATGGCCTGGAGCCGCGGCCGCGACAGCCCGAGCGTCTCTGGGCGCGCTTCCGGCAAAGCTGGGGTGTGGGGCGCGTTTGCGGCCTGCGGGGCGGCAGTGGCGGTCGCTGTAGCGGTCATGGGCACTCCCGATTGTTTTTCGTTATGGCCGATGGACTGTGGCCCAGAACCCCCGGCACAAACAAGCGAAGCCGGCGCGGTTCACCCTTGCAAACCGGCCGCTCTCTGTGCTTGAAAGCGCCCCTGATCCGCGGCGACGCGGGTTCGTAGGAGTGTAGCTCAATTGGTAGAGCACCGGTCTCCAAAACCGGGGGTCGCAGGTTCGAGCCCTGCCACTCCTGCCAGCCAAATCAATCACTTAGACTAGATTGCGGCGGGAGGGCGTCCCGCGCGCGCCCGTGCTCTCGCAGCCGCTGTGCTGGAGGTGCCGTGTCGTGGTCCGGCGAGCCCTAGCGCGCCGGGGTCCGTTCCGCGTCGGCGGGAATCTGCCTGAGGTTGACGTTCCGGATGGGAACGCGGCGCAGCAGGGAAAGGATGGTCCCGCCGAGCTCGAGATAGGTGCGCAGCCGCAGCGCGCGCGACGAGCCCTTCAGCTCCGCGTTCAGGCTCACCGGAACCTGGACGTAGGTGAGGCCGAGCTGGAGCAGGGAGATCAGCGCACAGATCTGGTAGCCGTAGCCGTCGGCCTTGACCGCGATCTGGCGCAGCCATTTCACGGGATAGACGATCATGCTGTGATAGTCGGACAGCCAGAAGCCGAACAGGCAGTTCAGGATGAACCGCAACGAATGAGACTGCAACGAGCGGTTGACGGAGCGGTCCGACTGGTTGTCGCGATAGGTGATGACGAGGTCGGCGGCGCCCGCCGCTTTGAACATCCGGGCAACACCCTCGTTCTGGAAGGCGTGATCGCCGGGGATGAGCGTGATGGCATCGAATTTCGCGCGCGACAGCGCATATTCGAAGCCGGCACCGACACCCCGCGGTTCGGCATTGTGATGCACGATGATGCGCGGCTCGCCGGCTGCGAACTCGTCCATGATCGCGCCGGTGGCATCGGTGCTGCCGTCGTCGATCAGGAAGATCTCGAAATCGTCGAGCAGGTCGCGGGCGAGCGGCAGCACGCCGTCGATCGTGTCGGCAATCTTGTCCTGCTCGTTCAGTGCAGGAATGACGATCGTAAGCCTTTTTGCCGCCCTGGAAGGTGTCATTGTATGCGCCCGTTGGCGGGGCCACTCTGTCCCGGTGACCCCATGCAAGTCTAGGTCATCTGAACCGGGCGAACAATGCGGCTCGCCGGTATGCCCACAAGACCGGCGCGAAACCTATGATGTGTGTGTTCCGCGCAACTAGTCGGAAAAATCATAGAGGCTGGTGTCGCCAATGCCGAAGGCGCGGCGCAGCCGTCCGACGTGGCCTGCCATATTCCGGCCCGCCGCCGTCGCCGCGAAGTGCGAATCGGTCCGTTCCACCAAGCCGCCATCGACCAAGTTCCCAATTCGTCCGCGGAACAGATCTGGAACCTGCCCGTCAGCGATCTCCGATAGCGGTGCCCTGCGATCGGGGCGATCGACGAGGCTGAGCAGGATGCCCAGCGAAACCGATTTATACACGGCGCCAAAGGCGAACACGTAAGCCATGACGCAAAATCCGAAAATCGATGCGGCGTCCCAGTACTGAAGCTGCGGGACGAAGAGAATTCCGAGCATCACCCCGAGACCGTGCGAGACAACCGTGGCAATCGCCAGCAGGGTCACGGGTCCGAGCGGCCAAGCGCGTGCGCGGGCCATGAATTGCAGGGCAGGCGCCAGCAGGGCGAACACGGCGACGGCGGCAAGTCCGACAGCAAAGGACATCGACTCACCCAAGGCCTGTCGACAGACGAACGAGCTTGACGAGATGCGCTACCGCAACCCCCTTGGAGGTGGGGGCAAGCCGGCCGTCCGCCGTGATGACCATCCCGGCCCCGATCAGGAGCTTCAGGCGGTTGTGCGTGAAGGTGCCGAGATCTCCACCTTGCATGTAGGCTGTCGCCCATTGCTCCAGGGTGAGAGGATGTCCAGCCTGAACGAGTGCGGTGAGCAGCGTCAGCGTGAAGCCCCAGGCCAGCAGGCTGAACAGGATGTAGCAGAGCATCATTGCGGTCCCGAGCAGGAAGAGACCGCCAAGCACATCGCCGACGTGGCGCTGACCTGGAAGGGCGATACAGGCGACGGCGTAAAGGATGACGACGCTGATGCAGCCCAGCCGGAAGCGACGGCCGGCTCCGCCGGTGGCGGCGATGCGCGCGTAAAGCAGCAACAACAGTGGAAAGGCGAGGCTGACACCAATCGCAGCAGCTTGCGCCGGGCCCGGTAGCAGGTTCATTGCGGAAAATCGTCCCGGACGCCTCTCAGGCCAGTCAGAGCGAAAGTCTATAGGGGGTCGTATTTTTCAGGTCAAGGCAGCCCGGCGCCTTTGACTGGCGATTGTCACGCGGACTCGCGTGTGTCGCGATGGACACGGCTGGCTGCGCAAACTTCCGCATCATGCGATGCCGTCAGCCCGCCGCTTGTAGACCATCTCCGCCAGTGAGATGTCGGTCACCGAGTCCTTGCCGGAGGCGAGGGGGGTGCGTCCCTCGGCGATATCGGAAACGAAGGCGTCGGCCTGGCGCCGAAATGCCCAGCTCTTTTCACCCGTCAGATGCGTGCTTTGACCATCGTGCTCGACGATGACCTCCGCCTCTTGCTCGGCAAAGGGCGGGGGCAGTTTCAAGGTCACCGCGCCGCGCTCGAAATCGATCGTCAGACCCTCGCGCCAGGCTCCCTCGGACCCGTTCACGAGATCCAGCGTACAAGCGATGCTGTCGAAGTCGAGGGTGATGCGCGCGGCTCCCGAAGTTTCGACGGAGCTGTCGGCGAGCGTTGGCGATGATCCGAGCAGGTAGCGCGTCAGATTGATGATATGGCTGAAGACGTTCAGAAAGTTGTCGTAGCCGGCCCGCATCGTGCTCGGCATCCAGTCGGGACCGTCCTTCCAGAGTTCGATCCCGTCCGGCCGTGTTTCGCCGGTCATCACGAAATTGTCGCGCGACCGGCCGGTGTCGCCGCCGAAGCACCAGCCCTTGGCGCGGACCACGCGTCCGAGCGATCGGTCGTTGCGCAAGCGCGTCAGCACATCGAGCGCGCGCGCCACACCGGCATCGTGACGCTTCATGTAGCCGACGCTGTAGACGAGGTTTCGCTGCCGCGCCGCTTCGACCAGCAACGTCGCCTGAGCCGTCGTATAGGCCATCGGTTTCTCCGACAGCACGTGGCGGCCGCTGTTCAACGCGTCCAGCACGATCGGACCGGTGGCTCGCCGCTTTGTCACGACCACGACAGCGGACACCGCAGCGTCCGCGAGCAGCTCCCGATGCGTGCCGTAGACCTGCGAGATGCCGAACTTCTGCGCTGCGGCGGCAGCGAGATCCGGCCGGAGATCGGCGATGGCGACGACGCGGCAGGCGGGATTGGCCACGAAATTGGCGAGGTGGCACATCTGGCCGACCATCCCCGTTCCGATGATGCCAATGCCTGGCCTCACTGGCTATGATCCCTTGAAGCGCTTCCGGATGACGAGGAAATGCGCCGGCTGTCCCCAGGTGTTGATGAATGCCGGATCTGTCTGGGTCAGGGCCGTGACCGCAGGCGCATCGCGTCGCCCGATCGCGGCGAAGATGCGGTGGAAACTGTCGAGCGTCGCAACGATGGTTTCGATGTCGGAAGCATCGTCCGCGAGAATGTCCGTCGTTCGGATCGCCTCGCGTAAGGACGCAAGGCTTGCGATCACGCGCGGCAGGCTCTCGCCGAAGGGGGCGTCGATCATCGCGTCGACGTCGAGAACCAGCGTCTCGATCGATGCCGAAATCGCCGCCACGGCATCGGCCTTGCCGACCAGGTAGAGCTTGCGTCCGCCGAGGAAGCTGAGGCGGCTGCGGTGGAGATGGCGCGCCGCACGCCGCAGCTTCTCGTCGGCGGAGAGAACCTTCTTGTGCCAGTAGACGTCCAGGCTGTCGCGATAGGCTGGCCACGCCGAATGGATGTCGAATCCCTGCTCATGCGCTGCCGTGCACAAGGCGGCTGCGTCGAGGAAGTACCGATGCCGGACGAACGGGTTCTCGAGCACGTCCATCAGCCAGGATTCGAAGCTGCGGGTGTGCGGAATGCTGTTCCATTTCGCGTCGAAAAGCGTCTTCGCGGTTTCGAGTGCGGGACGGCCTGACAAAGCCTTGCCGGCGGCATGGATTGCCTTGAGCGCGAGCTCGAAGAAGCCGCCATAGCGCTCGTAATAGGATACGACGGCGAAACCGTCCGGATGGAGCAGCCGGTCGAAGACGCCGAGCCAATTTTCAGTCGGCTGCACGGTGTAAATGAAACCTTCGGCATCGATGATGTCGTAGCGGCGCTCGCTGCGAAATCCCTCGACATCGGCCAACGCGAGTTCGCGCAGGCGCTCGGTCAGGCCAAAATGCGCGAAATAGGCCTCAATTTTCGGATGCGCATGCCGGTTCGGTTCGGCGAGCGTCATGTTTGCGCCCCAGCCGGCAAACACCAGCGCGTTCTCACCGGAATCAGGACCGAATTCGAGCACCTCCGCATCGCGGAACAGCCGCGGCGGCAGCACGAGCTTGTCTGAAAACAGCTCGCGCCGCTGGCTGGCATATGCATCGAGTTCGGCGGCCGATTTGAAATTCCCGAACGTCGGTAGGACGTCCTGACGTTCGTAGTAATTGAAGAGCTTCTCGTCAGCCATGCCGCGTCCCTAACCCAAGGCCGCCTCGAGCCGGTCGAGCTCGCTCCAGATGTCGGAGGGCGCGAAAATCGAAACGATGTGCAGCGGCCGCTTCACGTTCTCGCGCAGCCGGCTGCTGACCTTGGCTTCGTTTTCCTGGTTCACGGCGAGAAGGCAGACGAGCGGCTCCGACTTGCCGGCGAGTTCGTCCGGCGAACGGATCGGTATGCCGGTGCCGGGCAGGAACAGCCCCTGGCGCTCCTTCTGGTCGTCGACGGAGAGATCGACGAGCTCCGCCAGCTCATGCGCGTTGGTGAAGGTGCAGGCGCGGCAGCCCGCGCCGTAGATGGCAATCTCGGCGCCGTTCGCACGGGCCTTGGCGAGGATCGGCCGCAGGCGCGCGCCGTACTCCCTTGCGCGCTGGCCGAATTTCTCGCCGACGCCGGAGGGCGCAGGCGGCGGCGTCACGTCGCGGGTTGCACGACGGGCGGCGATCGCGAGGCTGCCGCCGCTGAAATTGTATTTCTTCACCGAGACGGCCTCGAAGCCGTGGCGGACCAAGAGCGCGAGTAGCGTCGGCTCGGTGAAGTAGCTGACGTGCTCCTCCCACAGCACGGAGAGGTCGCCCGCCGTTGAACCGGGATCAAAGTCGGGCACGTCGATGAACAGCAGTCCGTCGTCGCTGAGCGCGATCTTCACGCAGTCGAAGAAGTTCTCGAAATCGACGATGTGCTCCAGCACCTGGCGCGAGACCACAAGATCGAACTTGCCGGACTGGGCGACTGCGTCGTGACACAGGGCCGGGCTGATCATGTCGGAATAGACCTTGATGCCGCGTTCGCGGGCAATCTTGCCCGACACGGGGTTGGGCTCCACACCCACCAAGACCTTCGCGCCGCGTTCGCGCAACTTATCCATGAACAGGCCGTCGTTGCATCCAATCTCGAACACGGATTGGTGCTTCGAGAATTTCGCGATGGTGTCGAGCTCGTCGACCTGGTGCGGCTCCGGCTTCCAGCTGCTGAAATTGTAGTTGAACTGGCGATAGAGGATGTCTGGATCAATCGGCTTGACGATCTGCGGCAGGCCGCAGTCGCCGCAGGCGAGGACCTCGAACGGATACCGCTCCTCCTGCTCGTTCCGGCTGCGCCGAAGTCGATGCGCGATTGGCATTTGCCCGAGGTCGATGACCGGTCGCAGGTTGGTCGAATGGCAGAGGCGGCAATGATCGGTCACTGATTATTCTCGCATTTGAGCAGGTCTGACGAGGCGACCTTCAATGGAAACCGGCGTGGCCGGCAACGAGACGCTCCCGGATACATCATAACCGGGTTACGCGGGGCATTCCTCCGGCCTGTGCGTTCTCGGCCAAAGCAGGTAGCAGCCGTGGATAGGTCTTGCAAGACGTGCCGCCGTCCCTCAATTGGAGGTGGATGCGGCCGGCCATGTACGCGCGCGACGACTGCGAGCACGGTCGACGTCAAGGCCGCCGCCGCTCGTAGAGTGTCAAATTACCCCGGGTCTCCACGGCCACGAAATCCCGCTTGATCCGCTTCATGACCTCTTGAACATGGTGGTACTCCGGCCTGCGCTCAACCATGCTGTCGTAGAACAGCCGGTCCGCCGGGTTCATCGAGCGATCCAGGAACCGCGCGTCAAAGGACACCAGGAACGGCATGAAATAGGCCATCGGCGCCCGATGGGCCTGGGCCAGATAGGCCCAATCCCTGAGGGCGATGACCAGAACCCTCTCGTCTGGCCTGGTTTTATCCTGGATGAACTTCGCATCGGCCTCGGTGATCTGATCCAGGTCCTCCTGCCACGTGACCGCCGGGCTCGAGACGAACGGCCACCGCAGAAGGCTGGGATAAGTTGCATACGATCTCAGGCCGTAGAGGTGGGGATTGTTCTTGTCCTGGACGAACAGCAGCGCAAGAACGGTCGCAGCGGCCGTTATGGCGCCGGCGGTTCTTCGGAACGACGGTTGCCACCCCGTTGAAAACTGGCGGATCCACCAGGCCGAGACCATCACCAGCGGCAACGCGTTCTGGTGCCAGACAGCGTCCAGCGTCCGGTTGACCCATTTGATCATCAGCGCCATGCCAATCATCGACAGCGTCAGCAGAATCCCGGTCACGAACCGGTCATGCCAAGAATCGGAGGGCCGTGACAGCCGGATCGCGGCCCAGCCGACAGTGATGCATCCGACGATCTGGAGCGGCAGATTGTAGATGATGCCCCAGCCCAAGTCCCATTTGATGGGCGTGCTTCCCCACCCGGTCCCGTAGAGTACGAGCGGGCGAAAGCATTCGATCAGAAACTCCAGGGAGAAGGCTCTCGTGCCGAACAGCACCAGGCACATTAGGATTGCGGCACCTATCGATGTGACTGCGAACACGAGGGCATTGCGATAGTTCGGAAACCCTCCGGCGATCGCCGCGACGAAGGTACCCGTCACAAGGAAGAACAGCCCGATCTCGGTCTGCCAGAGCAGCGAGACGGCGCACATGATGGCCGATAGGATTAGCCATGTCAGGCGCCCGGGAGCGGTGCAGTGCAGGCTGATCGCGAGCGCAAAGACGATCAAGAGCGGAAATCGCGTCGGGTAGGCAGATGGCGAGTAGAACTGGCCGGTCGTAGAGAAAGCCAGCACGGCGAGCGCCGTGATGACGGCGATCGCGGCAAGCTTCGAGCGGATCAAGTAATACAGAAGAAAGTAGGCCTGGACGTAGGTCGCGAGCGTGACCGCGATGTTCAATCCGACCGCTCGCATCGCCGCCGATTTCCAGTCATCTCCCATGATGAGATGAAAGAACCAGCCGAGCGCAGGGCCGTAATGCGAATGGAAGTCCAATCCGGGAACGAGCCCGGGGGCGTAGCCATAAAGCGCGGGACCGATGAAGTAACTTACCTTGTGCGCTTCGTCCCTCACGGCCGCGGTCAGGCCTTCGAGGTCGGAGGGGATCAGCAGCAGAGCGAGGAATATGATCGCGAGCAGATCGCCGGACCCCACGCTGAACCGGGTGTCGGTCGAGGGTTTTGCAGCAGGAAGGTAATTGTTGGCGTCTCGATTGAGCGCGACGGTGATAGCGGCGACCGCCAGCAGGGCGATCGCGATCCCGGGGCTCCTCCAATCGTTGGCAGCGCCGAGGGCAAGATAGACGAAGCTCGCCGTGATGGCGCTCAGTGCGAGCGAGCCCGATGATCGATACGTCGCGTACAATGCCGCTGCTGCCGCAATCGGCCCGGACAGGAAGAACGAGCCGTAGAACGCCTTCTTGCAGAAATCGCAATTCCTGTCTGCCAAGGCCATGTCGAAGCCTTCGACGAAATTTGATTGAAATGACGGAAGGTGATTTTTCACCAGCAGCAGCACCACGTAGGCGACGGCGCATCCCAGCAGGGCGGCCACAACAGCTCTGGCGGCGATCGAGAATTCCCTTGTGTACTCCACTAGGAGGTCTCGAGGCTAGCTACGATCGAAGTCGGGGAGGAGGCTGCGTCGAACACAGCAGAAAATCTAACTTTCTCTGAAATCACGTCCAGTCCCCAATTGCCTGAACTTCCCGTTGCGAGGCGCTTCTACCACCACAGCGTTCCCTGAACAATCCCGCGAAGCCCGTGGTTGCCTCCGGCATGGCAATGTTTGTGTCTGGACGATGGGCGCTGGAACCCTCCATGGCTGACGCATGCTCTAGCGAACTCCAGAGGCAGCACCTTCACATGCCGGGGCCGGCAGCGCCAGCAACCAGGCTGCGCCTCGGACGCCAGGCCGATTGCAAGGCGGCCGATACTCGGCTCTCGCCACAGGGGCCGGCTCTCCATCCTTCAACTGCATCAGTTCACCGCGGCCCTCCGTGGCCGAGGAGTTATTTCCGAGGGTCGCCGTCAGAAGCTCGATGAATCCAATGTCGTCGGGTCGTGGAATTCCCGGGGCGGCGCGATAGCGCCAGGTCTCGCGACGGGGTGGGCAAGGAAAGGTCTCGAGGTAGGAAACCGGGCAGTTGCCGTTCACAACGAAATGAGGATCAGTAAAATCCCCGCAGTAGTCCGTGTAGATAAACGACCGCTCGCGATTTTCATCCCGCAGGATCGTCTGTGCCACGTTCATGTCATTGCCGCCGAGGCATCGTGAGCGGAACGAGAAGACGTGCGAGTTCTCGAATTGGAGCTTAACGACCTTTGGCTCGGGGTCCGCGAGCAAGGCTGCTCGGACTTGCCGCAGCATGTCGCTGCTGAGCAACCCGTCGTAGAGCAGCCATTTGGAATCGTGAGCCGACGACAAGGCGAAGATCGCGACCAAGCCCCCCGCGACGGCTGCGCGGACGCGCGATCCCGGAATCGCCTGCACAACGGTCGCCATCAGGATCAAGACGCCGAACTGCGAGGGAAAGAGTAGCCTGGACTCGCCCCGCGTCACGTCGCCATAAATTCCGGTAAGAGCGTAGGGCAGCGCGCCGATGAGGGCAATCGCGGCTCCCAGCACCAGCAGCAGAAGCATCGCATTCGTGGTCGAGCGGCCGTTCAGCAGCCAGGGCGTCCACAATGCTGTCGATGAGAACCGGGCAAAGACGGCGATCGTGGCCAATGTCACTGCCGCGGAAACAGGAAGCCCCAGCAGCGCAACCCCGTGAGAATATGCGTAGCTCAGGCCGCTCGGGAAGGCCATGAGGTGCGCATAGAGCGCATTGGCTATGATCGAGAAATCGTTCGCGAAACTGTATTGTCCGGCGTAGTGGCCGCTCTTCCCCAGAATTGTCAGTCGCAGAACGATCATGGCTGCAACGGCCAGCCAGAACGGTACAAGACGCGCGAGTTTCTGCCTCCACCGCTCGGGACCAGACCAGGCGAGCACGACGCGAACCGGTTCGAGGGCGATCAGAGTCTCGAGCGACAACGCGAATAACAGACAAAAAGGTGCGCTCCATCGAAGCGCCCGCACCTTCGAATAGGACAGCTCGTAGGACAGCAGATAGAAGAGCAGGAAGAAGTCGTAGACCGCGTTGAGTGTCAGGCGAATTGCATAGAACGGGCTGAGCAGGAACAGAGCCGTGACAAGACCGGCGATCCGTCTGGTATAGGATGATCGCGACAGGACGGAGTGAAGCAACACGCCGTTGACCAGATGGCAGGCTAGTCCCGCGAGCCGCGCAGAGACATCGGGAGTATCGTTCAAAAGCGCCACAAACAGCGTCATCGGGATTGCGAAGCCGGCGTGTGCCGACTCCCACAGCACGCGAGCGACGCCGGCGGCACCTTGAGTCCAATAGATGTAGTACACAGTCCAATCGTCGCCGAAGACCTCACGCGCGAACAGCGCGGGCACGGCCGTAACAAAGGCGAGAACCAGAGCGACGTAGACGTATCCAATGCCCGCCCGCTCCCGTTGTCGGAGAGCCGCAGCTATCGGGTCTACATTCGTGCGAGTATCACCGAAACCGACGGGCGTGGCCATGGTCCTAAGCTTTGCCTCGTCTCTCCAAATACTCCGTAGCGAGGGTGCCAGTTCTCATCACGTAGTCCTGCACCGCGGCAGCGTCGCTGCCATCAGGCGCCCAATCGGGAAATGCCGTGCGCGAAGGATCGAACGGGCCGGCGGTGGTTTCGTGAAATACCAGCCATTCCGAGGTGATCAGGATCGAGTGGAAGACCTGTTCCGGCATGCGATAATAGCAGCGTTTGCCCTGACCGTAGGGCGCCATCTCGAGCACCTCGCGAATGCCGCCGTCGTCCTCGAAGATCACGACCTGCGCGGTCCCCTCGATCACGTGGAACGATTCAGGTTTGCCAAGGTGCTTGTGCGGCCGCACATAGGCTTCGCGATGGTGCACGATCAGCATCTCGTGCAGTCCGGACGAAGGATCGGGATGCGTGCACAGCCGACTGCGCAGGCGCGGGTTGCCGGCGGCGATGCGCTTCAGCTCCGCGATCGTGGCATCGTCCGCGGTGACGATGGCATCGTCCGAATAGTACACTTCCGGATTTTGCGCGCGCAACGAGGTCGGCCGGTGCAGGCCTGCCTCATTCGAAGAAGATGAACCCATGGTCGCCCCGATACCCGCATTTGTCGTAGATCCAGGCCCATGTTTGCGGGCCGTGGAAGCTCAGGCAGGTGAGCTGCCAGTAAAGCAGATTGGCCTTCTCGCGCTCGTTGCGGAAGGATTCGACCATCAGATATTTCGAGGTGCCGCGTCCGACGCGCTCGATCTCGGGCACTGCGCGGAACACGTCCTCGAGCGGAAGGTTGTGCAGCACGCCGAGCGAGACGACGAGGTCGAAGCTGTGGTCGGGGTAGGGGAGCTCGACGGCGCTGCCGACCTTCAAATGCGGCCGCACCTCCTCCTTGGCGTTGGCGATGCCATACTCGGAGATGTCGATGCCGGCGATCCTGAGATCGGGGACGAGCTGGGTGAACTCATAGAGCAGGTAGCCCTTGCCGCAGCCGACGTCGAGTACGCTCATGCCCGGTTTGATGCCGTAGCGATCGATCAGGGTCTGGGCGAGCGGGCGCCACCGTCCGTCATAGCGATAGCCGCCGTAGCCGTAGCGCCGGTCGCCGTCCCAATAGTCGCGTCCCCATTGCCGCGCCACAGTGGCGGATTCCGCCTTGTCGTGCTCGACCACGCGCTGGACGTAGTCCCGCCTCGTCGATGCGTGCATCGGCTGGAGCAGGTTGATCTCGGTCATGGGGGCCAACCGGTCCGCGGCATCATCACAGGATAGTCGCGAACCTGTTGACGAGCAGGATGTCCTCGACGGCCTGGATGTCCTTCTGAGACGCCAGCGTGATCTCCTCGACCGCTGCATGGAGATCGCAGCCCTCGCGCAGCACGCGGTCGTAGATCTGCCGCCGCCGAGCCTCGTCGGGCGGCAGCATGAAGATGCTGTAGAGGATCAGGCCACGCAGCTGCGGCAGCTCGTCCAGGATGTCTTCCAGCACCATGTAGCTGCCGGGCATGGTGTGCTCGGCGGCGCTCAACAGATAGTGCAGGTTCTTGCGCCGCGCATAGTCGCGGATCACGATGTTCTGGACGTGCTGCGGGGTGCGGCTGCCGTTCAGCGGCCTGGCGCCGATATAGCCGCGGTGGCCGGCTCGCTCAGCCATGGAAGCCTCCCGGCAGCTTGTACTGCATCCCGACACGGGTTGCGGGGCGCAGCAGGATCGGCTCGAAGAACTCGCCGAAGCGCTTGTCCGCGTAGGGCGACATGATGCTCTTGAAGCGGCAGTTCATGCTCCAGCGCGTGCCGGCTTCCTCGTTGACGCGATTGCCGTGCATCAGGGTCTGGTTGAACAGCATGACGTGACCGTAGGGAATCTCGATGAAGGTCGCGTGCGGCTTGATGGTCTTGTAGAGCTCTTCGGCGCTGCGCAAGGCCGCCATCCGGTCCTGCATCTCGCCGTTCAGGGACGGCGGCAGCAGATACATCGACTTGGTGCGGTGGACATCAACCAGCGGCACCCACACCACGACCTCGAACGGCGAGTCGCCCGACCAGACGTCGGAATGGGTGGCGAGCAGCGAGGAGCTGTCGCCGGGAAGCTGGATGCTGAGATTGACGCGGCGCTGCATGCAGAGCTCGTTGCCGACGATGGTCTCGATCGTCGAGCGCGCCAGGCGGAAATAGGTCGGCCGGAACCAGGGCTCGGCGTTGAGGCCGTTGAAGACGTGCAGCCGCAGGCCGTTGAGATCATCCACGCTCACCCGCGTGTGGATGGTGTCGAGCATCGCGTAGGGATCGTTGCTGTGCGGCAGCTTCAGATAGTCCGCCGCGAGCTCGGCAGCACGACGCTGGATCCGGTCGAGCCCGGCGCGATCGTCGGCGGGGGTGGTGACGAAGCCATCGTCGATGAAACGCTGCGCCAGCGCCTGCTCGTCGGCGTGCAGGAAGTCCGTGTCCGTCATGCAAAATACTCCCGGGCGGTCGCGCAAATATAGCTGATGTCGGCGGCCGACAGGAACTGGTTGATGGGAAGCGTGAGGATCTGGTCCGCCTGCCGTTCCGTCACCGGGAACGCGCCGCGGCCATGGCCGAGATGCGCTGCTGCCGGCTGCAGGTGGATCGGGACCGGATAATGGATCGCGGTCTCGATGCCTTTGTCGGCAAGATATTTCTGGAAGTCGTTGCGACGCTCGGTCTGCACCACGAAAGTGTGGAAGGTGTTGAACTCGATGTTCCGGCAGGGCGGAATGAACAGGGGCAGGCCGGCGAGCTCGGCGCGGTATTGCGCGGCGTTGCGCCGCCGGCGTTCGATCACGGAAGAAAGGTGGCGCAGGCGGATGCGCAGCACCTCGGCCTGGAGCGTGTCGAGCCGCGACACGATCCCCCATTCCTGGACGTCGCTGCGGTTGATCAGGCCGTGATTGCGCAGCCGTCGGATTCTTGCGGCAAGCTCGGCGTTGGCAGTGACGAGGAAGCCGGCATCTCCGGCGGCATTGAGATTCTTCAAGGGGTGGGCGGAGAAGCAGCCGAAGGTGCCGATCGTGCCGCTCATCCGGCCGTCATAGGTCGAGCCGACCGCCTGGGCGCTGTCCTCGATCACGGCGAGCGCGTGCTTCGCAGCGATCGCCATCAGCGGAGCCATGTCGGCCATGCGTCCGGTCAGATGCACCGGCATGATCGCCTTGGTCCGCGGCGTGACGGCGGCCTCGACCGCGGCCGGATCGATGTTCTGGTCCGGCAGCACGTCCGCAAACACCGGCGTGGCGCCGACCGCGATGATCGCGGCGGTCGATGCCACGAACGAATTCGGCGGCGTGATCACCTCGTCGCCGGGACCGATGTCGAGCGCCCGCATGGCGAGGATCAGCGCGTCGGTGCCCGAATTCAGCGTCACCACATGCGGCGAGCCGAGATAGGCGGACAATTCCTCCTCGAGCCTTCCGACCGCCGCCCCGCCGATGAAGTCGCCGCGCTGGAACACGCCCTCGACCGCCTGCAGGATCTCGGCGCGCTCTTCCTCGAACTGCGCGGGAAGATTGACGTAGCCGATGCGCCGGCGGCCGGTGTCAGCGTCCATGGCAGAACTTCCTGACGGTCTCGATGACGCGGTCCTGCTGGGCGCGCGTCAGGTGCTGGTCGACCGGGAAGCTGATGACTTCCTTGGCGTGGCGGTCGGTGACCGGAAACGTGCCCGGCGCGTAGCCGAGATGCTTCAGGCCTTCCTGCTGATACAGCGGGATGGGATAGTGGATCTTGGCCTCGATGCCGTTGTCCAGGCAATATTTGTAGAGCTCGTCGCGACGTTCGGCGAACACCATGTAGAGATGGTAGACGTGCTTCACGTTGGGACGGCGCGGCGGGACGCGCAGGCCGGGCAGGCCGGCGAGACCCGCATCGTAGTAGGCCGCATTTTCGATTCTGCGGCGCGTGATCTCGCTGGTCTGGCCGATCAGCCAGTTGCCGACCACGGCCTGCAAGGAATCGAGCCGCGAGTTGCAGCCGAGGATCGCGATCTCGTCGCGGTTCTTCATGCCGTGGTTGCGGATCAGGCGGAGCTTTTCGTTCATGCCGTCGTCATTGGTGACGACGACGCCGGCATCGCCCCAGACGTTGAGGTTCTTGAGCGGATGCAGCGAGAAGCCGGCCGCGATGCCGTGGGTGCCGGAGCGTTTTCCCGCGAACTCCGACAGGATGCCCTGGCAGGCGTCCTCGACCACCGGCAGATTGTGGCGTTGCGCGATCGGCATCAGCTTGCCCATGTCGGTGACCTCGCCGGTCAACTGGACCGGCATGATCGCCTTGGTCTTCCCGGTGATGGCAGCCTCGACCTGGTCCACGTTCATGCAGAAGGAATCGTCGCAATCGACAAGAACCGGCGTCGCGCCGGTTTCCGCGATCGCGCCGACCGTGGCGATGAAGGTGTTCGCGGCGGTGATGACCTCGTCGCCATGACCGATGCCGAGCGCCTTGAGCGGCAGCTTGAGCGCGTCGGTGCCGGATCCGACGCCGATGGCGTGCCGGACGCCGATCAATTCGGCGAAGCGCTTCTCGAACTCGGCGACGGGCTTGCCAAGGGTGAAGTCACCGGTCGCAACCAGCCGGCCGATCTCGGCGAGGATCGGTGCGGGATCCGCGAATTGCTCGAGCAGATAGGAATATCGAACGTCGTACATGTGACCCGTCAGGTGGAATGAAGTTGAGGTGAGGGGGTGTGCGACGCCGCGAGCGCATGCTCGATCGAGGTCGCAATGGCGCCGGCGGAGAGCCCGTGCTTCTTCAGCAGCGAGTCCTGAGAGCCGTAATTGTGCATGAAGCGGTCGGGCAGCGACAGCCGCAGCATCGCAGGGAAACCGGAGCCGAGCTTGTCGATCAGCGCCTCCGCGACCGCGCTGCCGAGGCCGCCGGAGGGCACGTGCTCCTCCAGCGTGGCCACGAGCCTGGTGCCGCGGATCGCCTGCAGCAGCGCTGCGGTATCGAGCGGCTTCACGGTATGCATGTGCAGGATGCCGGCGCGAATGCCTTGCGCGGCCAGCAGGTCGGCTGCGGCGAGGGCGCGCTGGAGCATGATGCCGGTGGTCACCATGAGGACGTCGCCGGGCGGCCGCATCAGGATGGCTTTGCCGATCTCGAAGCCGTGCTCGGCCTTGGACACGATGGCATCGCCGCCCTTGCCGAGCCGGATGTAGATCGGGCCCTTCCAATCCAGCGTCTGCTCCATCATGCGCGCAGCCTCGTCGGCGTCGCACGGGCAGATCACCGTCATGTTGGGCAGCGCCCGCATGATGGCGATGTCCTCGATCGCCTGGTGCGTGGGACCGAGCGGCGCATAGACGAGGCCGCCGCCATTGGCGATCAGCCGTACCGGCAGATTGTGCAGGCAGAGATCGACCGCGACCTGCTCGTAGCAGCGGCGGGTGAGGAAGGTCGCGATGGTGTTGACGTAAGGCACGAAGCCCTCCATCGCGAGACCGGCCGACATGCCGATGATATGCGCTTCCGAGATGCCCTCGATCAGGTGGCGCTTGGGAAACTCCTTGCTCATCGCGCGCAGCGTGCCGGCACCCGGATCGGAGCCGATGTAAAGCACACGCTCGTCGCGCGCGGCGAGCTTGTGGACCATGTTCATCGCGGTGTTGCGCATGGGGAGCCGATCAAAAATCGCCGACGGCGACGCGAATGGCGTCGAGCTCGCTGTCGGTCAGCTTGTTCTTGTGATGCCAATCGGCATTGGATTCCGCAGCCGGAAGACCCTTGCCCTTGACGGTATGGCAGATGATGGCGGTGGGCTTGCCGGCAACGGCCGGGAGCTGCTTCAGGACCGTGCGCAGTGCGCCGACGTCGTGGCCGTTGACCTCCTGCACGGCGAAGCCGAAGCTGCGCCATTTGTCCGCGAGCGGCTCCAGCGGCAGCACGTAGTCGGTTGGGCCGTAGCTCTGCAGCTTGTTGTAATCGATCAGCGCGACGAGGTTGTCGAGGCCGTGCTTGGTCGCGCCCATCGCCGCTTCCCACACGGATCCCTCGTTGATCTCGCCGTCGCCGAGCAGCACGAAGGTGCGGTAGCTGCGCTCGCGCATGCGGGCGGCGAGCGCAAGGCCGACGCCGATCGAGAGGCCATGTCCGAGCGCGCCGGTCGAGGCCTCGACGCCGGGCACCATGCCGTATTCGGGATGTCCGCCCAGAATGCTGTCGGGACCGCAAAAGCCGTCCAGCTCCGACAGCGGGAAGAAGCCGCGGTCGGCCAATAGCGCATAGAGCGCCAGACATCCGTGTCCCTTGCTGAGGATGGCGCGGTCGCGATCGGGATCGCCCGGGTTCTTCGGGTCGATCCGCAGCACGTCGTCGTAAAGCACGCGGACCATCTCGATCAGCGACAGGGCAGGCCCGACATGGCCGCGTCCCGCGGAGCGGACAGAACCGAGGACCAGGCGGCGCAAATAGAGGCTCCGCTCGTCCAGCGTGCAGGTGAGAGCAGCTTCAGCGTGGGGTGAGATCTGGATCACGTTGGCAAATCGTTTGGTGGAGCCGACGGGCTTTGTCGAGCTGGCCGGCAAGGCGGACCGTCAGATCGCCACCTTGCGCAGCCAGGGCACGCCGGGAGCGGCTTTCCGGCAAATAGGCATTCAGGACAATCAGGCACCAAATCGCCCCGAACACAGGATACAGTACGTCAAGGCGGACCGCAAACGCGTCATCCCCAGCCGCGAAAGCGCGCGAGAGCCGCTCGATCAATCGGTTCGCATCGGCCACGGGCAGACCGCTGCCGGGGTGAATCGCGGTGTCGGACACGAGCTTGACCGGGTCGTCCCAGCCGAAATACTCGAAGTCGATGAAGCGCAATTTGCCGTCGTCGGTGCGCAGTGCGTTGTGTAGTCCGCAATCCGACGGGCTCAATGCACGTTGGGCGGGCGCAAGGTCCGCGGCGGGATCCAGGCCCCGTTCCGCATAGCGCCGACGGAGTTGCCGGATCGCGACGGCAGCGGTGGGAACCAGGCTGCCGTCCATGAACGCGCGCAGATCCGGATGATCATCCGAAGTCCGCCTCAGGTCGTCGAGGCGTTGCTCGTACTGGGCGATGGCCGCCTCGGCCGAGAAGATGCTGGCCGACGCATTCCGCAGAGTCTGCGCGCCTTCAGCGTCGTGCAGCTTTTGCAGCTCGATCAGGAAATCGGCCAACTGGTCGGCGTCGTCGGGCTGCGGATGCAGGACCGCGGGTTCACCGTCTAACCATTGATACAGCGCACAGAACGCGGCCGGATCCTTCGCGATCGGCCGCGGCGTCGCATTGATGCCGTGGCGCGAGAGAAACGAGAGCGCGTCATATTCCTGTCCCAGCCGATCGCGCCCGTCGGACGGATAGTGCTTGAGGGCGAGGGGCGGGCCTTCCGCCATCTCCAGCCGAAACACCCGGTTGTTGCCGCCGGCCCGCGCCGGTTGCGCCGCCGCGACCCGCGCCCCGGAGAGGCGGCTGCCGATCGAGACCGCATCCTGTACGCTGAGGTCCGGCTGGCTCATGCCCCGAATACTCCGCGGTGGATATCGGCCCAGGTCGCGAGCGGCTCGCAATGCGCGGGATGCGGCGGCCGCGACTGCGTGAACAGGATCGATCGCGTCGCCTTCGGAAAATGCGGCTGCTCGAAGACGTCGACGAGATCGTCAATGAAGATGTCGAGCTGCAGGCTTGCCAACCGCTCGACCTTGGCCGCCAGCGTGTCCTCGAAATAGACATTGCCCGCCGAGATCGCCGCGTCGGCGGTGTCGATGAGGCCCACGCTCTTCAGCCAGCCACGCGCAGCCTCGCGCAAGTCGACCCGATCGGGATCCTGATGGCCGAACTGCGTCTTGTGGCTGACGATATGGACACTCGCGCCGGCCTTGCGGCACGCGGCAAGGAACTCGCGGACGCCAGGGTTGATCTCGGCGCCGCCGATTCCCTTGCCGTAGACGAAGCCCTGCAGCCCCTGCCAGGCAAGCTCGCCGCCGGCGCGGGATCGCAAGAAATCCCGCACGTCGGTCTTCAGCCCGTCCCAGCCCTCCGGCACCAGCCCGCGCTGGCGCGCGGCCGCGGCAAAGACCTTGTCGTAGCAGATGATCGTGTTGTCGAAATCGATGCCGATCCGCACGCCGCTCACTTCAGGCTGATGTTCTGCATCATCTTGATGTTGAAATACCTGGGATCGTTGAGTGAGTTCGGCAGGCGGCCCGCCCTGAAGGCGTCCACGAGCCCTGACACGGCCTGCTCGATCGTGTGCGTCGGCGCAAAGCCGAGCTCGCGGCGGATCTTCTCCGACGACACGTGGTAGGAACGGAGATCGTCGGTCGGCTCGACGGCCACGTCGACATTGTTGCCGACCACCGATTTGACGATGTCGGCGATCTTCATCAGCGAGTGGTTTTCGTAGCCGATGTTGTAGGTCTTGCCGTCGATCTTCGCATCATCCTGCTGCAGCAGGAACAGATAGGCCGCCGTCATGTCCTGGATGTGCAGATTGGGCCGCTTCTGCGTTCCGCCGAACACGCGGATGCGGCCGGTGTTGACGGCCAGATTGGTCAGGATGTTGACGACGACGTCGAGCCGCTGCCGCGGAGCGTAGCCGCAGACGGTGGCGGGGCGAACCGTGCAGGTGACGAAGCCGGACGCGGCCTCGTCGGCAAGATCGGTCTCGCACATCGCCTTGAACTTGGAGTAGTCGGTGAGCGGCTCGCAGGACAGCTCCTCGGTCACCTCGGCCTCATCCTTGATGCCGTAGACGCTCGAGGAGGAGGCGTAGATGAAGCGCTTGATACCCGCCTTCTTCGCGGCGCGTACCATCGGACGGAAGCAGTCGTAGTTGATGGACTTGCCGAGTGCCGGGTCCAGCTCGAACGAGGGATCGTTGGAGATGCAGGCGAGGTGGATCACCGCGTTGTTGCCGCGCAGGGCCTCGTTGACCGCGGCCTCATCGCGGATGTCGCCCTTGATCAGGCGGAGGTTCGGATTGTCACGAACGGCGTCGAAGACGTCCTCGCCATACATGAACAAGTCGAGCACAGTGACCTTGTGGCCCGCGGCAAGCAATTGCGGAACCAGCACGCTGCCGACGTAGCCGGCGCCACCGGTGACCATCACATTCCATTTCCGATCAATCACTGTCGTTCTCCGGATTCTTCGATCGCGCTACTTCAACAACGCGGTGACGAACTTGACCAGCGGCGCCTTCTCGACCGAGTTGCGGTGACCGACGATGCCGACCTTGATCGCGCCCGCCGCATTGCCAATGAAGGCGACGTCCTCGATGTTGCCGCCGGCCGCCACCAGCGGCGCCGTGATTGTCAGGAAGGCATCGCCCGCACCGACGGTGTCGACGACGGTCTTGGTGAAAGCAGGGACGCGCGCAACACCGGTCTTCGACGAGAAGGGGTAGCAGCCGAAGGAGCCGTGCGTGATGATCATGTTGTCGCAATCGATCTTGCGATGCAGGCCGCCCTCGATCACCGATGCGATGTCGTTGAACTTGTCGGTGGCGGCCAGGCGCGCTTCCGGTGCGTCGATGCAGATGTAGTCGGCCCGCGGATACTTTGTGATCAGGTTGTAGCCGTGGTTGCCGCTGTTGCTCTGGGCGTTGACGGCCAGGAACTTGGAATTCGCGATCAAGGCGTCGATCGTGCTGGATGCGATCATGCCGTGTCCGAAATCGGTGACGATGACGACGTCGGCCCCGCGGACGCGCTCGGCGGTGACGCGATCGATCTCCGTGCGCGCGGCCTCGTCGAGCGGCGTATCGTCCATCGTGTAGACTTCGAACAGCTTGTGCAGATAGCCCATCTCGACGTACCGCAGCTTGCGGGTGGTCGGACGGCCCTGAACGCGGATCGGCGTGAGCTTTACGTTCGGGCGGACATGCGCCCGAATGAACTCTTCGGGGTAGTCGTTGCCACCCAGCGTCGTGACGATCTCGACCGACTTGCAGAAGCTCGCGACGTGATTGGCCGCGGCAATGACGCCGCCGGCAAACTGCTCGCCGTTCTTGAGCAGGGTCGCGACGATGTTCTCCTTGGAGGCCTTCCCGAGCGCCGTGACGTATTGGTATTCGTCGATGATGGTGTCGCCGACCAGCACGACGTGCATGTCCTGGATCTTGTCGATCAGCTTCAGCAGGCGTTCGGCGCCGCCGCCATCGCGCACCTTCTGGAGGTAGTCGCGCAGCGGCGGATCGTAGATGTCGAAATAACGGTTCAGCAGCGACGACGAGCTGAACGTCACGTCCCGCGTGAAGACGATGCGCCCGCCGTGACGCTCGACCGCCTCGCGCTCCACTGCGATCTTGCCGGTCACGTCATCCTCGGGATTCTCGTAGTCCGAGCCCTTCACGTAGATGTCAGGGCGCACGGTATCGAGGACCGGCTCGGCGCTGGAGGTCTGATTGATGCCGACCCAGTCGACCGTGCCGAGCGCGGCCAGCATCTCGGCGCGCATGTTCTCCGGAAAGATCGGCCGTCCCGGGCCCTTGTTGACGTAACGGTCCGCGGTGATGGTCACCACGACGACGTCGGCCTCGTTGCGGGCTGCCAGGATGTGCCGGACGTGACCGAGATGCACCAGATCGAACACGCCGTGGCAGAGCGCAACCGTCAGGCCCTCAGCCTGCGCGGCGCGCGCAATCTCGCCGAGCTCCTCGATCGTCTTGATCTTCTCGTGCGGTGCCGGATGGCCGGCCGGCCTGTCTGTCGCAGCATTACCCATGTGAATGACCCAAGGCGCCGGTCGGTCTCAGTTGGCCGGCCCGGACGTGATCGGCTGGCGGCAAAATTGGGGGGTGAACGAATCTGCTCAACGGCTTGCCTTCTGCGGGGTGACCTTGTCGTCACCGAGATATTTGAACCAGTCCTTGGTGGCGTCGGCGATCTTGTCCACCGTCCAGAGCGGAGCGTCCTTGTACTGGTCCATCGACCTCAACATCGTCGCAACGCCGTCCTCGAACTTCACCTTCGGCGCCCATTTCAGGACCCGCTTGATCTTGCTGATGTCGGCGTAGGTGCAATCGGGCTCGCCCGGGCGCTTGGGAATGTGGACCTTGTCGCCGCCGAGGAGCTCGACCAGGCGGTTCACGCTGTAGGTGTTGTCCGAGCCGACATTGAAGATCTCGTGCGAGACGTCGGAGCGCGCGGCGGTCACGAAGGCATCGGCGACGTCGCTGACGAAGGTGAAGTCGCGCGTCTGCTCGCCGTCGCCGACCACCGTGAAGGGCTTGCCCGCCAGCTTCTGTGCCATGAACACGCCGAACACGGCGCCGTAGGTGCCGGTGGTGCGATGGCGCGGTCCGAACACGTTGAACAGGCGCAGCGCCACGGCGGGCAGCTTGTAGACCTGGCACCAGTGCATGACGCATTGCTCACCGAGATTCTTGGTGAGCGCGTAGGGATACATCGGCCGGATCTCGGAACTCTCCGGCGTGGGATAGACATCCGGAATGCCGTAGCAGGAGGAGGAAGCCGCATAGATGAAGCGGCTGGCGCCCGCGTGCCGCGCCGCTTCGAGAACGTTGACCGTGCCGTCGACATTGGCGCGATGATAGGGGATCGGCGATTCGATCGAGGGTACGATGTCCGCCAGCGCGGCGAGATGGAAGACCCAATCCACCCCGTGGAAATACGGTTTGATCGCGTCCAGATCGGTGACGTCCGCCCGCACGACCTTCAACTGGCTCGAACCGGCGCGTGCGGCGAGGTTTTCAGCGCGTCCGATCACGAAATTATCGAGCGCAATGACCTCATGGCCGTCATCGAGCAGGCGATCGACGAGGTGACTTCCAATGAACCCGGCGCCGCCAGTAACAATGCATTTCATAGGGAACATCCGTGACGCGAATGCCCAGCGAAATAGGCTCGCCAATGTTGAGTGAAACCCGAAAAGCCGACTATCAGCCGCCCGCAAACTTTGCAAGTATTATACCTTTGCAATCCTTGGTAATAGCCGGTATCACCCGGTAATGTTGCAATCGAGCCGTCAGCCCATGCCTGCCGAATCCGTCGATCCCGACCACAAGGCTTTCCTCGACGATTACGTGGGGCGCCTGCATCGCGCGACGGCGGTCGACGACGGTATTTTTGCGAGGATCTCCGCGACGCGCGCGTCCTGGTTACGCACGCGCAAGCAGGGCGGTCGCGTCATCTTCATCGGCAACGGCGGGTCGGCCGGCATCGCTTCGCATTTGGCGATCGATCTGGCGAAGAATGCGTCGGTGCCCGCTCTCTGCTTCAGCGATGCGAGCATGATGTCGTGCCTTGCCAACGATTACGGGTTCGAGGACTGGATCGCGCACGCCGTGCGGCTGAATGCGCGCGCCGGCGATTGCCTCGTCGCGATCAGCTCGTCGGGGCGTTCGAAGAACATCCTCAACGCGGTCACGCAGGCGCGCAAGATGAAGCTCGACGTGATCACGTTGTCGGGCATGAACGCGGACAATCCGCTGCGCAATCTCGGCGACGTCAATTTCTGGGTCGACAGCCGCAGCTACAACATTGTCGAGACCACGCACCAGTTCTGGATGATGGCCGCAATCGACCTCGTCATCGGTCGTGCGGAATATCCGGCGTCCTGAGGCGGGCATCCGATGCAGTCGCGATTCAAGCATGCGGCCCTGTTTTCGGTGAAGCTGCTGCTGTCGATCGCCGTGCTGGTCTACATCGCGCGCGGTCTCGACCTGCGCCAGCTGCGCGACCATCTCGTCTCGGTCGATCCGGTCCTGTTCGTCGTCGCGCTTGCGCTGATCTTCGTCCAGACCTTCGTGCTCAACGGCCGGTGGGAGCTGATCATGCGCGCGCTCGGCGTGTCGCTGGATTGGCTCGCCGGCTGGCGGATACTGATGACCAGCCTCTGGTTCAATCAGGTGTTGCCGTCATCGGTCGGCGGTGACGCGGTGCGGATCTGGCTGCTGCGTCAACGCAGCGTGCAGTGGCCGGAGGCGGTCAAGGGCGTTGCAGCCGACCGCTTCACGGCATTGATCGGACTGGTCGTGCTGATGGTGGCCGGATTGCCGTTTCTGTTGTCGCGCGTGTCGAATCACGCTGCGATCCTGGCGATCGGCGGACTGACGGTGGCCGGCGTCGCCGGCACGCTGGTCCTGTTGACGCTCGACCGTCTGCCGAAACGCTTCATTGCGCTTCCCGCGATCGCGAGCTTCGTGCGGTTCGGAACGCTGGTCAGGTTTTTGCTCCTGCAGTCCGAGCGCCGTGCGCTGCTGTTCGGATCGGCGCTCCTCATCCATCTCGTCACCGCTGCGGCCTGCTACACCTTGGCGCGCGGCGTCGGAGCGCAGCTCTCTGTCCTCGACGCCGGCATTCTGATTCCGCCGGTGGTGCTGTTGACGGCGGTCCCCATCTCGATCAGCGGCTGGGGCGTTCGCGAGGGAGCGATGGTCGCCTGCCTGGGTCTGGCGGGTGTGTCGTCCGAGCAGGCGCTGTCGGTATCGCTCCTGCTGGGCGCCATTAGCGTGATCATCGGGCTCGTCGGTGGCGTAATCTGGCTGGCAAGTCCGGAGCGCGGCTCGTATTCGGCCGACAAGGTGGCCAAGGCAGCGGAGGACGCGCCCGGCTACGGGCTGGGCAACGAGGCCTCGAGCCACCCATGACCCGCTTGAGCCCGTTGCCGATCTGGTCTTCACAGGGTGGGATTATTCCACTCGCGCGCGTATCTCATTCTTCGGTTGCACGATGAAAAACCTGTTCTACGTCCGCAATACTTGCCGCCTCTGTCATTCCGACAAGCAAGAGCTGGTCGTCCCGATGGCAGGCATGCCGATCGGCACGCCGAACTTCCAGGTGCCGAACGCCAGCGTCGACGATCCCGTGTTCCGCGCTGCGGTGCCGATGGCGCTGCATCTGTGCCGGGACTGCGGCCACCTCCAGATTCTCCATGTCGGCAATCCGGAGATCCAGTACCGAAACTATGTCTATACCACCTCGCTCTCGCTCGGCCTGCGCGAGCATTTCGCTACCTATGCCGGCGACGTCGTCAGCCGTTTCGGCATTGCGCCGGGTTCGCTGGTGGTCGAGCTCGGCAGCAATGACGGATCGCTGCTCGGCTTCTTCAAGGAGCGGGGGATGCGGGTGCTGGGTGTTGATCCCGCCGTCGACATCGCGCGGCGCGCCACGGAGGCGGGCATCGAGACCATCGGCGATTTCTTCACCGATGTCGTCGGTCGCCGCATCCTGCAGAGCCATGGCGCGGCGAGCGTCGTGATCGCCAACAACATGATCGCCAATGTCGACAATCTGGATCCGCTGGTGATCGGGGTTCGCGACGTGCTCGCGCCGGACGGATTGTTCGTCTTCGAAACGCAATACGGCGTCGACGTCACCGAGAAAAACCTGCTCGATACCGTCTATCACGAGCATCTGTCGTATTTTAACATCAAGCCGCTGATCCGTTTCTTCGCCCGGCTGGGCATGGAGCTGATCGACGTCCAGCACATCTGGACCAAGGGCGGTTCGATCCGCGTGACCGTGCAGCGCGCCGGCGGCGCCAAGAAACCGTCGGCCGAGGTCGCGCGTTTCGTTGCCGAGGAAGACCGGCTCGGCGTCGATCAGCCGGCCTATTATGTGCCGTACGTGAAGAGGATCGCCGCCATCCGTGACGAATTGGTCGCGATGGCAGATGCCGCCCATGCGCGCGGTGAGCTGGTCGCCGGCTATGGCGTCTCGGTGGGCACCACGACGCTGCTGCCGCAGTTCGGCCTGGAGAACAAGATCGACTTCCTGGTGGACGACGATCCCAACAAGGGGAAGGTGATGGCGGGCCCCGGCTATGACATCCCGATCCTGCCGCCTGCCGCTCTCTACGAGCGCAAACCCGCGTTCGTCGTGGTCTTCGCCTGGCGCTATGTCGACCCGATCCGGGCCAAGCACGCCCGCTATTTCGCCGAAGGCGGGAAGTTCGTGGTGCCGCTGCCGGGGATTTCCATGGTCGACCGGGCCGACTGACGGCTCCCGATAGCCTTGCCGGGGATGGGATGGCGCGTTCCGGGCGGTCGACAAGTCCTTGATCCACATGGCCTCTGCACGACCCTCGGGGGGAGGGCGGCCTGCCCGGGCGAACTCTCTCTACCTTGACCTTTGGCCGCATCCGCAGTAGATACCCGGCACTCGCAGCCGGCCCGTTAGACGCGGATTTCCGGCGCGGCCTTGAAATCCCCGAACAATCGAGCCCGGTTTCCGGCTCATCCTTCGAGACAGAGGGCTGGGCCAACGGCGGCTGTTCGGATCCCTGAAATTCATTTGCGTCTGTCGACGGACGCTGGACCTCAAGCGATGGCAGTCAGCCCGTTCAAGTTCTTGCAGGAAGTGCGCTCGGAGACTGCCAAGGTCACCTGGCCGACCCGCCGTGAGACCACGATCACCACCATCATGGTGTTCGTCATGGTCGCGGTGGCTTCGATCTTCTTCTTCGCCGCCGACCTGATCATTCGCTACCTCGTCACCTTCCTCCTGGGCATTCAATGATGGCAACAGCAACCGCTCAAGTGTCCGACAAGCGCTGGTACATCGTCCACGCCTATTCGAACTTCGAGAAGAAGGTCGCCGAATCGATCCGCGAGCAGGCCAAGCAGCGCGGGCTCGAGGAGCTGTTCGAGCTGGTGCTGGTTCCGACCGAGAAGGTCACGGAAGTGCGCCGCGGCCGCAAGATCGACGCCGAGCGCAAGTTCTTCCCCGGCTACGTGCTGGTGAAGATGAAGCTGACCGACGAGGCGTTCCATCTGATCAAGAACACGCCGAAGGTCACGGGCTTCCTCGGCGCCGAGAACAAGCCGATGCCGATCTCGGAAGCCGAGGCCATGCGCATCCTGCACCAGGTGCAGGAGGGCGTGGAACGGCCGAAGGCGTCGGTGTCGTTCGAGATCGGCGAGAACGTGCGCGTGGCCGACGGCCCGTTCGCCTCGTTCTCGGGTGTGGTCGAGGAGATCGATGAGGCGCGCTCGCGCGTGAAGGTCGCCGTGTCGATCTTCGGCCGCGCGACGCCGGTCGAGCTGGAATTCGGTCAGGTCGAGAAGGTCTGATCGGGTAACGCGGGAGGCTTCGGTCTCGCGCAACAAGAGGCCGTGGGAGGGAGGGGCGGTTGCCAGCCGCATCCGACCCAGACCACGAACCTGAAACCGCCGGTCCTGCCGGCACAACAGGAGTGATACATGGCAAAGAAAGTGACCGGATACCTGAAGCTTCAGGTCCCGGCCGGCGCGGCGAATCCCTCGCCCCCGATCGGTCCCGCGCTCGGTCAGCGCGGTCTCAACATCATGGAGTTCTGCAAGGCGTTCAACGCCCAGACCCAGAAGGAAGAGAAGAACACCCCGATCCCGGTGATCATCACCATCTATGCGGACCGTTCCTTCACCTTCGAGATGAAGACGCCGCCGATGTCCTACTTCCTCAAGCAGGCTGCAAAAATCCAGTCCGGCTCGAAGGCGCCGGGCCGCGACAAGGCCGGCAAGGTGACCAAGGCGCAGGTGCGCGAGATCGCCGAGAAGAAGATGAAGGACTTGAATTGCGACACCATCGAATCGGCCATGAAGATGGTCGAGGGCTCGGCCCGTTCGATGGGTCTGGAAGTTGCGGGGTAAGCGGCCATGGCAATCGGAAAGCGTTTGAACAAAGCCCGCGAAGGCATTGACCGCGAAAAGCTTTACCCGCTCGCGGACGCCATCAAGATGGTCAAGGAACGCGCGAAAGCGAAGTTCGACGAGACCATCGAGGTCGCGATCAATCTCGGCGTCGATCCGCGCCACGCCGACCAGATGGTCCGCGGTGTCGTGACCCTGCCAAACGGCACCGGCCGTACGCTCCGCGTCGGCGTGTTCGCCCGCGGCGCCAAGGCCGATGAAGCCAAGGCCGCCGGTGCCGACGTGGTCGGCGCCGAGGACCTGGTCGAGAAGGTGCAGAACGGCACGATCGATTTCGACCGCTGTATCGCCACCCCCGACATGATGCCGCTGGTCGGCCGCCTCGGTAAGGTGCTCGGCCCGCGCGGCCTGATGCCGAACCCGAAGATCGGTACCGTGACCATGGACGTCACCGGTGCGGTGAAGGGCGCCAAGGGCGGCTCGGTCGAGTTCCGCGTCGAGAAGGCCGGCATCCTGCAGGCCGGCGTCGGCAAGGCCTCGTTCTCCGAGGAGAAGCTGGTCGAGAACATCAAGGCTCTGGCTGACGCGGTCTCCAAGGCGAAGCCGGCCGGTTCCAAGGGCACTTACATCCAGCGCGTTGCAGTGTCCTCGACGATGGGCCCGGGCGTGAAGGTCGAGCCGGGCACCATTCTCGGCTGAGGTTTGGAAATTGCATGAGGCGAGGGGCGGGATCGGGCGACCGATTCCGCCCCTCGTCGTTTGTGGCGGCGCTCTTCGGAAACAACAACAATGGCTGACAAGGTCCTGATCTACTCGCGCTTTCCCAAGTCGATGATGGCGCGCTTCGCCGAGCGGTTCGAGCTGCTCGACACCGGCGGCAAGCCCGTGCGGGAGGTGTTTCCGGCGGAGGAGCTGGGCGGCATCCGCGCACTGCTGACTGCTGGCGGCTCGCCACTCGGTGCGGAGGCGATGGACCTGTTTCCGAAGCTCGGCGCCATCGTCTGCTATGGGACTGGCTATGATGGCGTCGACTTGAAGGCGGCGGCCAGCCGGAACATCGCGGTCGGTCACAGCCCAGGTGCCAACGCGGCTTCTGTCGCCGACATCGCGATGACCTTGATGCTGGCGACGACGCGGCGGATTTTGGTGGCCGACCAATATGTCCGCAGCGGCGATTGGGCGGCCTCGAAACAGTCGCCAATGATGCGTCCCCAGACCGGCATGCCCGGCCGCCGCATCGGCATCTACGGCATGGGTGAGATCGGCCGCAAGATCGCCGCGCGCTGTGCTGCTTTCGAGAGCGAGGTCGGCTATTTCAGCCGCACCCGGTATGATCTGCCCTATCAGTACTTTCAGACCCTGGAGGCGCTCGCCGATTGGTGCAGCGTCCTGATGATCGCGGTGCGGGCAGGGGCCGAGACCCAACATGCCGTCAACGCCGATATCCTCAGGCGCCTCGGGGCGGAGGGCTACGTCGTCAACATCTCCCGCGGCTCCGTCATCGACGAGAAGGCCCTGGTCGCGGCGCTCACCGACAAGACCATCGCGGGGGCGGGCCTCGACGTCTTCGAGAAGGAACCGCACGCGCCTGACGCCCTGACCGAACTCCCCAACGTGGTGTTCGCCCCGCATATCGGCGGCCACACCCTGGATTCGCACGTCGCCATGCAGAACTGCGTGCTGGCCAACCTGACCGCATTCTTCGAGGGCAAAACGCTGCCGTACCGGATCAAATCGGCCTGAATCGGCCCTTGTTGGGCCATCTCAAGGCCAACCGCCAATCGATTGGAACTGGTGTGAATTTTGCTCTTGGCAAGCAGGCTCCGAGCGGTTAAAGAACCGCCTCCGGACGTGCCGGCCTCGGCTGGCGCGTTCGTGCACGCATTCCGAAAACCCGACACGACAGGAGATCATTCCTTTTCAGGACGTCCGTGAGGATTTGCCCGAAAAGGAAGGAAGATCCGTCTTTTGGCAGGGATGCGGGCAGAGGTCGGGCGGTTCGCCGGCTGACCTCGTCCTGTCCAAGACTGCAGGCGCCCGCGGGGAATCTCGATTCCTCAACGGCTTAATCGCATTGCCTGCATAGACGGGTGAAGACCGGATTTCACTTCGCATCCAGCTTTAAGGGCTGGTTTTGCGAAACGGGTCTGGTTCGGACCTCGACACGCCGTGGGCCCTTGGGCTCCCGGAGGGCAGGCTTTGAATGTCGTCTTGCCCGGCGTGTCCGATGGGTTTTTGACCCGGAGGTTCAGGTTTGGGCGGGACGATGGGTGCAACCCGGCGGTCCCGCTTCTCGCGATGACCGCCAACCGGAGAGAGCTTGCTGTGGAACGAGCGGCAAAAAAAGAAGCGGTCGAACAGCTCAACGAGGTCTTCAAGACCACGAGCGTCGCGATCGTTGCTCAATATTCCGGCCTCACCGTCGCCCAGATGCAGAAGCTGCGCCAGCAGATGAAGCAGGCGGGTGCCGCGGTGAAGGTCTCGAAGAACCGTCTCGCCAAAATTGCTCTTGAAGGCACTGACGTCGTTGCCATCGGCCCCATGCTGAAGGGGCCGACCGTGATCGCGACTTCGAACGATCCGGTAGCGGCGCCAAAGGTCGCCATCGAATTCGCCAAGGCGAACGAAAAGTTCGTCATCGTCGGCGGATCGATGGGGAAGACCGTCCTGAATGTCGACGGCGTGAAGGCGCTTGCCTCGCTGCCGTCGCTTGACGAACTGCGCGGCAAGATCGTCGGCCTCATCGTGGCCCCGGCGACCAAGCTGGCCCAGCTCGCCAACGCGCCCGCGGGCAAGCTCGCGCGCGTCATCCAGGCTCATGCCTCAAAGGGCGAAGCGGCCTGACGCCCTTCGCAAAACTCAAACCCGAACCAGACTTACAGTTAAGGAAACTGAACAATGGCTGACCTGCAGAAGATCGTTGACGACCTCTCGAGCCTGACCGTGCTCGAAGCTGCCGAACTCGCGAAGCTCCTCGAAGAGAAGTGGGGCGTTTCGGCTGCCGCGGCTGTCGCCGTGGCCGGCCCGGCCGCTGGCGGCGGCGGTGCTGCCGCTCCGGCGGAAGAGAAGACCGAGTTCACGGTCGTTCTCGCCAGCGCCGGCGACAAGAAGATCGAGGTCATCAAGGAAGTCCGCGCCATCACCGGTCTCGGCCTGAAGGAAGCAAAGGACCTCGTCGAGGGTGCTCCGAAGCCGCTGAAGGAAGGCGTGAACAAGGACGAAGCCGACAAGATCAAGGCCCAGCTCGAGAAGGCTGGCGCCAAGGTCGAGCTCAAGTAAGCACTGCTTACTGGCGGGATCCCGGGCGGGCAACGGCTCTGCCCGGGATCCTGGTCCCCCTTCGAGAGGGTGGACCGGAATGCAAAAGGCGTGCGACGGAACGATCCGACGCAGGCCAAACACGAAAAAGTGTGGGGATTTGAGGGTTTGACCCTCGAATCTGCACTATTGTCGCCCCATATCGGGTCGGCAGCACGAAAGCGCGGTGGGCAGGGATGCCGGATTTCCCTGTAAGCCGTTGGGAGAGCAGGCTATTTCGGGCTTTTGCAGTCCGTGAAGATGATCGTTGTGACGGGCGGGCGCGCATCTGCGCCCCGCGCGTCGTTTTGCGTTTTGAAGGTCTGAAGAACAGATTCAGGACATCGGCGCCTGAAACTGCGTCTCCGGCCCCCCAAGACGGGTTCGAAAATTCAACCCGGAAAGCGGTGGCAGCCGCGGTCCGGACGGTGCGCCCAGGGCGGGCGACGAAAATGAGAGGCCACGATGGCGCAGCAGACATTCACCGGTCGCAAACGCGTTCGCAAGTTCTTCGGACACATCAAGGAAGTCGCCGAGATGCCGAACCTCATCGAGGTTCAGAAGGCGTCCTATGACCAGTTCCTGATGGTGGACGAACCCCAGGGCGGACGTCTCGACGAGGGTCTGCAGGCGGTGTTCCGCTCGGTGTTTCCGATCTCCGACTTCTCCGGCACCTCGATGCTGGAATTCGTCCGCTACGAGTTCGAGCAGCCGAAATACGACGTCGACGAGTGCCGCCAGCGCGGCATGACCTTCGCTGCGCCCCTCAAGGTGACGCTGCGCCTCATCGTGTTCGATATCGACGAGGAAACCGGCGCGAAGTCGGTGAAGGACATCAAGGAGCAGGACGTCTACATGGGCGACATCCCGCTCATGACGATGAACGGCACCTTCATCGTCAACGGCACCGAGCGCGTCATCGTCTCGCAGATGCACCGTTCGCCCGGCGTGTTCTTCGACCACGACAAGGGCAAGACCCATTCCTCGGGCAAGCTGCTGTTCGCCGCCCGCGTCATCCCGTATCGCGGCTCCTGGCTCGACATCGAGTTCGACGCCAAGGACATCGTCTATGCGCGTATCGACCGTCGCCGCAAGATTCCGGTGACGTCGCTGATGTTCGCCCTCGGCCTCGACGGCGAGGCGATCCTGTCCACGTTCTACAAGAAGATTCTCTACAAGCGGACCAAGGAAGGCTGGCGCGTTCCGTTCGACGCCAACCGCTTCCGCGGCTACTCCACGGTCAACGACCTGATCGATGCCGACACCGGCAAGGTCGTGCTCGAGGCCGGCAAGAAGCTCACCGTCCGCGCCGCCCGCCAGCTCCAGGAGAAGGGGCTGAAGGCGCTGCGCATGGCCGACGAGGAGCTGGTCGGCAACTACGTCGCCGAGGATCTCGTCAACCCCAAGACCGGTGAGATCCACGCCGAGGCCGGTGAGGAGATCACCGACAAGCTGATGAAGGCGCTCAACGAGCAGGGCTACAAAGAACTGCCGCTGCTCGACATCGACCACGTCAATGTCGGCCCCTACATCCGCAACACGCTCTCGGCCGACAAGAACATGACGCGCGAGGACGCGCTGTTCGACATCTACCGCGTGATGCGTCCGGGCGAGCCGCCGACGCTGGAATCGGCGCAGGCCATGTTCCAGTCGCTGTTCTTCGACGCCGAGCGCTACGACCTCTCCGCGGTCGGCCGCGTCAAGATGAACATGCGCCTCGACCTCGATGCGCCCGACACCCAGCGCACGCTGCGCAAGGAGGACATCCTCTCCGTCATCAAGACGCTGGTGGATCTGCGCGACGGCAAGGGCGAGATCGACGACATCGACCATCTCGGCAACCGCCGCGTGCGTTCGGTCGGCGAGCTCATGGAGAACCAGTACCGCATCGGCCTGTTGCGCATGGAGCGCGCGATCAAGGAGCGCATGTCCTCGGTCGACATCGACACGGTCATGCCGCAGGACCTGATCAACGCCAAGCCGGCCGCCGCCGCGGTGCGCGAGTTCTTCGGCTCCTCGCAGCTCTCGCAGTTCATGGACCAGACCAACCCGCTCAGCGAGATCACCCACAAGCGCCGCCTCTCGGCGCTCGGACCGGGCGGTCTCACGCGCGAGCGCGCCGGCTTCGAGGTGCGCGACGTGCACCCGACGCATTACGGCCGCATCTGCCCGATCGAGACGCCGGAAGGTCCGAACATCGGCCTGATCAACTCGCTCGCGACCTTCGCGCGCGTGAACAAGTACGGCTTCGTCGAGACGCCGTATCGCAAGGTCAAGGATGGCCGTGTCACCGACGAGGTCGTGTACCTGTCGGCGATGGAGGAAGGGCGCTATTCCGTGGCCCAGGCCAACGTGCCGGTCGACGCCAAGGGCCGCTTCACCGAAGACCTCGTGGTCTGCCGTTCGAGCGGCACCCGCGACGTCGTGCCGATGACGCCCGACAAGGTCGACTACATGGACGTGTCGCCGAAGCAGCTCGTTTCGGTCGCCGCGGCGCTGATCCCGTTCCTCGAGAACGACGACGCCAACCGCGCGCTGATGGGCTCGAACATGCAGCGCCAGGCGGTGCCGCTGGTTCGCGCCGAGGCGCCGTTCGTCGGCACCGGCATGGAGGGCGTGGTTGCCCGTGACTCGGGCGCTGCGATCGCGGCGCGCCGTTCGGGCGTGATCGACCAGATCGATGCGACCCGCGTCGTCATCCGCGCCACGGAAGATCTCGATCCGACCAAGTCGGGCGTCGATATCTACCGCCTCATGAAGTACCAGCGCTCGAACCAGTCGACCTGCATCAACCAGCGTCCGCTGGTGAAGGTCGGCGACGTCGTCAGGAAGGGCGACATCATCGCCGACGGTCCTTCGACCGATCTCGGCGAGCTCGCGCTCGGCCGCAACGTGCTGGTCGCGTTCATGCCGTGGAACGGCTACAACTTCGAAGACTCGATCCTGCTCTCCGAGCGGATCGTGAAGGAGGACGTCTTCACCTCGATCCACATCGAGGAGTTCGAGGTGATGGCCCGCGACACCAAGCTCGGACCTGAGGAAATCACCCGCGACATTCCGAACGTCTCGGAAGAAGCGCTGAAGAACCTCGACGAAGCCGGTATCGTCTACATCGGCGCGGAAGTGCGCGCCGGCGACATCCTGGTCGGCAAGATCACGCCGAAGGGCGAAAGCCCGATGACGCCGGAAGAGAAGCTGCTGCGCGCCATCTTCGGCGAGAAGGCCTCCGACGTCCGGGACACCTCGCTGCGCGTTCCCCCGGGCGTGCAGGGCACCATCGTCGAAGTGCGCGTGTTCAACCGCCACGGCGTCGACAAGGACGAGCGTGCGCTGGCGATCGAGCGGGAGGAGATCGAGCGCCTCGCCAAGGACCGCGACGACGAGCAGGCGATCCTGGACCGCAACGTCTACAACCGTCTTGCCGAGCTGCTCGAGGGGCGGCAGGGCATTGCAGGTCCCAAGGGCTTCAAGAAGGACACCAAGATCACCCGTGCGGTGCTCGAGGAGTATCCGAAGTCGCAATGGTGGCTGTTCGCTTCGCCGAACGACAAGCTGATGGCCGAGATCGAGGCCATGCGGAAGCAGTACGACGAGTCGAAGAAGGGACTGGAACAGCGCTTCCTCGACAAGGTCGAGAAGCTTCAGCGCGGTGACGAATTGCCGCCCGGCGTGATGAAGATGGTCAAGGTCTTCGTCGCGGTGAAGCGCAAGATCCAGCCCGGCGACAAGATGGCCGGCCGCCACGGCAACAAGGGCGTGGTGTCGAAGATCGTGCCGATCGAGGACATGCCGTTCCTCGAAGACGGCACGCATGCCGACATCGTGCTCAATCCGCTCGGCGTGCCTTCGCGCATGAACGTCGGACAGATCCTCGAGACCCATCTCGGCTGGGCCTGCGCCGGCCTCGGCAAGCGTATCGGCCAGACCGTCGATGCGTACCTGTCGAGGCAGGACATCAAGCCGCTGAAGGAGACCTTGAAGAAGGTCTACGGCGAGGACGAGACGATCAAGTCGCTCAACGACAACGAGCTGCTCGAACTCGGCCATAACCTCAGCCGCGGCGTGCCGATCGCAACCCCGGTGTTCGACGGTGCCAAGGAAGCCGATATCGAGGAGATGCTGAAGCTCGCCGGTCTCGACGCTTCGGGTCAGTCGACCGTCTATGACGGCCGCACCGGCGATCCGTTCGATCGCAAGGTGACGGTGGGCTACATCTACATGCTCAAGCTGCACCATCTGGTCGACGACAAGATCCATGCGCGTTCGATCGGTCCGTACTCGCTCGTCACCCAGCAGCCGCTGGGCGGCAAGGCGCAGTTCGGCGGCCAGCGCTTCGGCGAAATGGAGGTGTGGGCGCTCGAGGCTTACGGCGCGGCGTACACGCTCCAGGAGATGCTGACGGTGAAGTCGGACGACGTCGCCGGCCGTACCAAGGTGTACGAGGCGATCGTGCGCGGCGACGACACGTTCGAGGCCGGTATTCCGGAATCGTTCAACGTGCTGGTCAAGGAAATGCGCTCGCTCGGCCTCAACGTCGACCTGCACAACTCCAAGATGGGACCGGCGCCGACGTCGGAAGCGGCCGAGTAATTCGACCTGTCATGCCCGGCCTTCGCGGCCGGGCATCGGCGCCCCGCCCGAGGCCTTGAGGGCAGGGCGCCATGCAGAAGTGATTTTCGAATTTGCGGCCGGAGGCGACCGGCACGCGAGGAGAAGACGATGAACCAAGAAATTATGAATCTCTTCAACCCGACGACGCCGGCTCAGGTCTTCGACCAGATCCGGATCTCGATCGCGTCTCCAGAGAAGATTCTGTCCTGGTCCTACGGCGAGATCAAGAAGCCGGAGACCATCAACTATCGTACCTTCAAACCCGAGCGCGACGGCCTGTTCTGCGCCCGCATCTTCGGGCCGATCAAGGACTACGAGTGCTTGTGCGGCAAGTACAAGCGCATGAAGTACAAGGGCATCATCTGCGAGAAGTGCTCGGTCGAGGTCACGCTGTCGCGCGTCCGGCGCGAGCGCATGGGTCATATCGAGCTCGCAGCCCCCGTCGCGCACATCTGGTTCCTGAAGTCGCTGCCCTCGCGCATCGGCCTCCTGCTCGACATGACGCTGAAGGATCTCGAGCGGATCCTCTACTTCGAATATTACGTCGTGCTCGAGCCGGGCCTCACCGCGCTAAAGGACCGTCAGCTGCTGTCGGAAGACGAGTATCTGAAGGCGCAGGACGAGTACGGCCAGGACAGCTTCACCGCCATGATCGGCGCCGAGGCGATCCGCGAGCTGCTCAAGGGCATGGACCTCGAGAAGCTCGAGGCCTCGCTGCGTGCCGAGATGCAGGAGACCGACTCCGACATCAAGCACAAGAAGCTCGCCAAGCGTCTGAAGATCGTGGAAGCGTTCCGCCATTCCGGCAACAAGCCGGAATGGATGATCATGACCGTGATCCCGGTGATTCCGCCGGATCTGCGTCCGCTGGTGCCGCTGGACGGCGGCCGTTTCGCGACCTCTGATCTCAACGACCTCTATCGCCGCGTCATCAACCGCAACAACCGCTTGAAGCGGCTGATGGAGCTGCGCGCGCCCGACATCATCATCCGCAACGAGAAGCGCATGCTTCAGGAAGCGGTCGATGCGCTGTTCGACAACGGCCGCCGCGGCCGCGTCATCACCGGCGCCAACAAGCGTCCGCTGAAGTCGCTCGCCGACATGCTCAAGGGCAAGCAGGGCCGCTTCCGCCAGAACCTGCTCGGCAAGCGCGTCGACTATTCGGGCCGTTCGGTGATCGTGGTCGGTCCCGAACTGCGCCTGCATCAGTGCGGCCTGCCGAAGAAGATGGCGCTCGAGCTGTTCAAGCCGTTCATCTATTCGCGGCTCGACGCCAAGGGCCTGTCCACCACCGTGAAGCAGGCCAAGAAGCTGGTCGAGAAGGAACGGCCCGAGGTCTGGGACATCCTGGACGAGGTGATCCGCGAGCATCCGGTGCTGCTCAACCGCGCCCCGACGCTGCACCGCCTCGGCATTCAGGCATTCGAGCCCGTGCTGATCGAGGGCAAGGCGATCCAGCTTCACCCGCTGGTCTGCTCCGCGTTCAACGCCGACTTCGACGGCGACCAGATGGCCGTGCACGTTCCGCTGTCGCTCGAAGCGCAGCTGGAAGCGCGCGTCCTGATGATGTCGACCAACAACATCCTGCATCCCGCGAACGGCCAGCCGATCATCGTGCCGTCGCAGGACATCGTGCTCGGTCTGTACTACGTCTCGATCATGCGCGAAGGCCTGCCCGGCGAGGGCAAGGTGTTCGGCGACATGGCCGAGCTCGAGCATGCGCTGCACGCGAAGGTCATCCACCTCCACACCAAGATCAAGTACCGGTGGGAAGGCATGGACGAGACCGGCAAGGTCTCCAAGCGCTGGATCGAGACCACCGCCGGCCGCGTCATGCTCGGCAATCTGCTGCCGAAGAACCCGCGCATCTCCTACGAGATCATCAACAAGCTGATGACCAAGCGCGAGATCTCCGGCGTCATCGACCAGGTCTACCGCCACTGCGGCCAGAAGGAGACGGTGATCTTCTGCGACCGCATCATGGCGCTCGGCTTCTACAACGCGTTCAAGGCCGGCATCTCGTTCGGCAAGGACGACATGGTCGTGCCGCACGGCAAGTGGAAGATCGTCGACACCACTCGTACGCTGGCGAAGGATTTCGAGCAGCAGTACAACGACGGCCTGATCACCCATGGCGAGAAGTACAACAAGGTCGTCGACGCCTGGTCGAAGGCCACGGAAGAAATCGCCAAGGCGATGATGAAGGAGATCTCCGCCACCAAGAAGACGGCGAGCGGAGCCGACGCCGACATCAACTCGATCTACATGATGGCTCACTCCGGTGCCCGCGGTTCGCCGGCCCAGATGCGCCAGCTCGCCGGCATGCGCGGCCTGATGGCCAAGCCGTCGGGCGAGATCATCGAGACGCCGATCATCTCGAACTTCAAGGAAGGCCTCTCGGTGCTCGAGTACTTCAACTCGACCCACGGCGCCCGCAAGGGCCTCGCGGACACCGCGTTGAAGACCGCGAACTCCGGCTACCTGACCCGTCGTCTCGTCGACGTGGCGCAGGACTGCATCATCACGCAGAGCGACTGCGGCACCAAGCTCGGCATCAAGATGCGCGCCATCGTCGACGCCGGTACCGTGGTCGCCTCGCTCGGCTCGCGCATCCTCGGACGCACGGCCTGCGAAGACGTGCGTGACAGCTCGGGCCAGGTGATCGTCAAGCGCGATACGCTGATGGAAGAGAGCCACGTGGATGCCATCCATCAGGCCGGCATCCAGGAGGTGAAGATCCGCTCGGCGCTGACCTGCGAGCTCGTCAACGGCATCTGCGGCAAGTGCTACGGCCGCGACCTCGCCCGCGGCACGCCGGTCAACCACGGCGAAGCGGTTGGCGTCATCGCGGCGCAGTCGATCGGCGAGCCGGGCACCCAGCTCACCATGCGCACCTTCCACATCGGCGGTGCGGCGCAGCTCAACGAGCAGTCCTTCGTCGAAGCCAACTTCGACGGCAAGATCGTGATCAGGAACAAGGCCATCGCCCGCAACAGCGAAGGTCACCTGATCGCGATGGTGCGCAACATGGTTGTCGCGATCGTCGATGCCGACGGCACCGAGCGTGCGACGCACCGTATCCAGTACGGTTCGCGTCTGCACGTCGACGAGGGCGACATGGTCAAGCGCGGCCAGCGCATCGTCGAATGGGATCCCTACACCCGTCCGCTGCTCACCGAGGTCGAAGGAACCATCGGCTTCGAGGATCTGGTCGAGGGGCAGTCGATCTCGGAAACGCTCGACGAGGCCACCGGTATCGCCAAGCGCGTGGTCATCGACTGGCGTTCGACGCGCGGCGGCTCGGACCTGCGTCCGGCCATCGTGGTGAAGGGCAAGGACGGCAAGGTGCTCAAGCTCGCCCGTGGCGGCGATGCCCGCTACATGCTGTCGGTCGACGCCATTCTCTCGGTCGACATCGGAGCCAAGGTCCAGCCGGGCGACATCCTCGCCCGTGTCTCGACCGAAAGCGCCAAGACGCGTGACATCACCGGCGGTCTGCCGCGGGTGGCGGAACTGTTCGAGGCTCGGCGCCCGAAGGATGCGGCGATCATCGCCGAAATCGCGGGCACCATCCGGTTCGGGCGCGACTACAAGAACAAGCGTCGCATCTCGATCGAGCCGATGGACAAGACCGACGAGCCGCGCGAGTACCTGATCCCGAAGGGCAAGCACATCCACCTTCAGGACGGCGACGTCGTCGAAAAGGGCGACTTCATCGTGGAAGGCAACCCGGCGCCGCACGACATCCTCGCGGTCAAGGGCATCGAGGAGCTCGCTGCCTATCTGGTCAACGAGATCCAGGAGGTCTACCGGCTGCAGGGCGTGCTCATCAACGACAAGCACATCGAGGTGATTGTCCGTCAGATGCTCCAGAAGGTGGAAATCACCGACCAGGGCGACACGGACATGATCTCCGGCGAGCAGGTCGACAAGATCGAGTTCGACGCGCTGAACGTGAAGGCCAAGGAAGAGGGCAAGAAGCCCGCCACGGGAACGCCGGTTCTGCTCGGCATCACCAAGGCGAGCCTCCAGACCCGCTCCTTCTTCTCGGCGGCATCGTTCCAGGAGACCACCCGCGTCCTCACCGAGGCGGCGGTCAACGGCAAGATCGATCCGCTCGAAGGCCTCAAGGAGAACGTCATCGTCGGCCGGCTGATCCCGGCGGGCACCGGCGCCTCCATGGCCAAGATCCGCGAAGTCGCCATGAAGCGCGACAAGCTGATCCTGGACGAGCGCGAGAAGCAGGCCGCCGTCGTGTCGCCGGCGCCGGAAGCCGAGCTTCCTGCGCTGCCGCCCGCGGAGTGATCGTTCATCCGTAGGAATACCGAGGACAATGAAAAGGCCGGCTTTTGCCGGCCTTTTTGCTGCTTTATTGCGATGCGGGATCAAGCTTTGTTCATCTTTCCTTCAGCCGCAAAAGCGCTTGTGCTATGGCGCCTTAGACCGGTGGTCCCGCCAAGGGGGCAGGGCCGGAAGACCACGGAACTCTCATGCTTGATCTCGCAATCGTAGGCGGCGGCCCCGGCGGGCTGATGAGCGCCTGGTACCTGAAGCGCAAGCTCGGCGACCTCTGCCGCGTTACCATCTACGAGGCCTCCGACAGGCTTGGCGGAAAGATCGCCACCCGCAAGTTCGATTCGGCGCCCGCGATGTACGAGGCCGGCGTTGCCGAGATCTACGACTACTCGATGACAGGCCCGGATCCGCTGCGCGAGCTGATCCAGCATTTCGGCCTTCAGACCATTCCGATGGATGCCGAGCAGGTGCAGTTCGGCGGTGAGCTGCTCAACGACGTTCCCGGCATGCGCCGCAAATACGGCGCCAAGACTGCCGCCGCGATCGAAGCCTTCCGCAAGCGCTGCGCCGAGGTGATGTCGCCGGTGGAATATTACGAGGGCGTCGGCGCGCACGACAACGAACATCCCTGGGCCTACAAGACCGCCGAGCAGGTGCTCGACGAGGAGGTCGAGGACGTCACCGCAAAGCGCTTCTTCAAGGTGATGGCGCGTTCCGACATCGCGACCGAGAGCCACAACACCAACGGGCTCAACGCGCTCAAGAACTATCTGATGGACGTCGACGGCTATATCGGCCTCTATTCCATCCAGAACGGCAACGAGCAGCTGATCGAATGCCTGCAGTCGGAGGTCAATGCCGACATCCAGCTCAATCACCGCGTGCTCACCGTCGGCAAGGCGCCGACCGGCCGGTATCAGCTCAAGATGATGAACGGCAAGGGGCCGGAGACCCGTGACTTCGATCTCGTGCTAGTCTGCCTGCCGCATTCCTGGCTCGCCACTCTCGGCTGGGAGGGCGAGCAGCTGCGCAGGTCGATGGTCAAGCACGTGGCCTATTTCGACCGGCCCGCGCACTATCTGCGCGTCTCGATCCTGTTCGACGAGCCGTTCTGGGGCGACAAGATTCCGGGCGCCTGGTTCATGTCGGAAGCCTTCGGCGGCTGCTGCGTCTACAACGAGGGCGCACGTCACGACGTCGGCAAGCATGGTGTTCTGAATTGGCTCATTCCCGGCTCCGATGCGCTGGCTTTTGCCAATCTGTCGGACCAGGAGCTGATCGAGGCCGCCCTGAAATCGCTGCCGGCTTCTCTCGGCGATGCGCGTCTGCACTTCATGGAAGGCAAGATCCACCGCTGGCTGTCCTCGGTGAACGCGCTGCCTGGTGGTTTGCCCGCGCCCGACGTCATGACCAATCACCGGCCCGAGCCGAAGGAGCACCCCGGCATCGTGGTGGTCGGCGACTATCTGTTCGATTCGACGCTGAACGGCCTGCTGGATTCCTCGGACGCGGCGACCGACATCATCCTGACCGAGATGATGCGCCTGCGCCGCCAGCGCGCGCAGGACGACAAGCCGCTCTCGGACAAGATCGATCGCAAATATTTCGAGAATTATCGCGGTCTCGGCCCCTATCATCAGGCGTGGCGGCACTTCACCGATCCCGACTACCTGACGAAGCTGATCGGCATCGTCTGGGGCAGGGCGGCGCGCGCCAAGCTGCTGGTCGCGGGCTCCGCCAGCGGCGAACTGGTCGGCGCCCTGCGCGATCGCGGCATCGATGCATGGGGAATCGAAAACAACCGCGCGATCCACGCCAGGACGCCGAAAGCGTTGAAGAAGTACAACAAGCTCGGCACGATCACCGACATGCCGTTCAAGGACGGCACCTTCGACTTCGTGTTCGAGACCAGCCTCTGCCACGTTTCCCCGAAGCAAGTGGTCCGCGCGATCCGCGAGCTCAACCGCGTGGTCAAGACCGGCCTCGTGTTCGGCTCCATCACCTCGGACATGGCGCCGGCATTGATCGACCGCTACGACCTCTTGCGCGGAGTCAAGAAGCTCGGCACCTGGTGGGAATGGTCCGAACTGTTCTTCGGCAACGGCTTCGACCTGTCGATGCACCGCAAGGATTGCACCGATGCGCTGTGGGAGGCGACGCTCGCCGCCAACAAGGGGCCGGGGCAGTGGTACGCCGACGCGGACAGCTTGCGCTACTCCTTCTTCGACAAGGTCGAGGACGAGGACTAGCCCGGGGGACGCCAACCGAATTCGCCAATTGTTTTGCCGAATTCATCTTGATCGCATAGAATCGGTGCAATAGCGGTTGCCGCTATTTCCTGCGTTCTCTGCGGTCATGCCGGCCGTCAGCATCGGTTGGTTTCATGGCATCCAAGCCTTTCTTGCCTGGCGACAAGCCTCTATCTCCCGATCAACAGAAGCTCGCCGCGGAGGAGGCGGCCGGGCTCGATGGCAAGCTCGCCGACGCTGCCAAGCCGGATCTCAAGGACGACGAGGACGCCGAAGACGAGGGGGATGACGAGCTGGAGCTCGACGAGGACGATGAGGACGAGGACCTCGTCGTCTTTACCGCGCGCGAAGCCGCCGGGGCCCTTGCGACCATTGTCGGGTTCGTCAAGCCCTATCTCTCCAACTACAAGCGGATGCTGTCATTCGTGGCATTCGGCGTCGTGGTCGAGACGTTGTTCAACGTCATCATGCCGCTCAGCCTCAAGTTCCTGATCGACGATGCGCTCGGCGAGGAGGATTTTCAGGCGCTCTACAAGATCCTCGGCGTGCTCGCCGTCGCCGGCATTTTCACCTCGATCGTTGCAGTCTGGTACGAACGCTGGGACGCGCGACTTGCCGCTTGCATCATCTCCGATGTCCGCACACGCCTGTTCGAGCACGTCCAGGACCTGCCCGCCGCCTATTTCGGCCGCACCAGGCGCGGCGAGATCCTGTCGCGCTTCTCGGTCGATCTCTCGGCCTTCGAAGGCTCGGTCAAGACGTTCGCCAACAGTGCCGCGCTGCCGTTCCTGGAGCTGATCGCCGGCATCATCCTGATGCTGTTCCTCAACTGGCAGCTCGCCGTCGTCGCGCTGCTGGTGTTCCCGATCACGCTGATCGGCCCGCGGATCCTGACGCCGAAGGCGGTGCAGGCCAATTACGAACAGAAGCTCAATGAATCGGCGTTGCTGGGCCAAGTCCAGGAGAACGTGGCCGCCCAGGCGGTCATCAAGGCGTTCAGCCTGCAACGCAAGATGTTCGGCTTCTTCCGGTTGCGCAACGACGAGACCCGCAACAAGATGGCCTCGGCCACATTCCTCTCGACCATGGTGGAGCGGACAGTCACCATCTCGGTGCTCCTCCTGCACCTTGTGGTGCTCGCGATCGGCGCGTATCTGGCGACCAAGGGCCATATCACCATCGGCACCTTCGTCACTTTCGAGAGCGCGTTCTGGGAGGTCTCCTACAACATCGCCCATGTGATGCATTTCATCCCGGTGTCGATCTCCTCGGCCGCCGCGATCCGCCACATTCAGGAATTGCTCGACGAGCCGACCCGCAGCGCCGATCGGCCGGGCGCGCCCGATCTACCGCGCATCACCCACGACATTACATTCGATCACGTCACCTTCCAGTACGAGGGTGGTCAGACGCCGGTGCTGGACAATCTCAGCCTCAAGCTCGATGCCGGCAAGCGCATCGCGATCGTCGGTCCGAGCGGCTCCGGCAAGAGCACGCTGCTCAATCTGATCCTGCGGCTCTACGTGCCCGACGAAGGCCGCGTCACCATCGACGGCGTCGACGTCCGCAAGGTGACGCTGGACTCGCTGCGCCGGAGCATGGCGGTGGTGTTCCAGGAGAACATGCTGTTCAACATGTCGATCCGCGAGAACATCCGGCTCGGCAAGGAGGGCGCAACCGACGAGGAGGTGGAGGAGGCGGCCAAGAAGGCCGAGATCCACCGCTACATCATGAGCCTGCCGCAGCGCTACGACACGCCGGTCGGCGAGCGCGGTGACACACTGTCGGGCGGCCAGCGCCAGCGCATCGCGATCGCGCGCGCGATCATTCGCAACCCCTCCGTGCTGCTGCTGGACGAAGCCACTTCGGCGCTGGACCAGACCACTGAGGCCGCGATCAACCGCACACTGCTCAAGGTCGCCAAGGGCCGCACCATGATCTGGTCGACCCACCGCCTGACCTCGGTGGTCGAGATGGACGAGATCATCGTGATTTCAGGGGGCAGGGCGATCGAGCGCGGTTCCCATGCCGAGTTGCTCGCCAAGAATGGCACCTATCGCAAGCTGTGGAACGACCAGATCCACCAGCCCCATGGCGCGGCAGCTCACGCCGACGCCGACCGCAATGATGACGACGAGGACGAAGACCTCGATGACGATGAGGACGACGAGGAGGAGTAACCGCGGGCGGTGAGCTTCGAGCGGCCGCGTCTGATCGTCTCGTCTCACGGCAACGCGCGGTTCAGCGTCGACTCGTCGATTCTCTGATGCAAGGCGTTCGGCCGCCGCGCGCCGCGTTTTTTCGCACACATGGTTTGGGGCAAGAGCCATTCGCGGATCGACCAGTCCGGGCTGAAGCCCCGTCACACCGGGCATCGCGGCGGGCCGGGAAAAGCTGGCAGACCGGCCACCAGCCAGCAAACTGAGCGCAGGCAGGAAAAAAGCCCCTCAGTTTGGTAATAAAACTACATTAAACCCGGGTATAATTGTTCTCAGATCTGGCAGGTCAGTCGCCTCGGTCCTATATCAGGCAGGCGCGGGGAGGCGGCGAAGAGGCGATTTTTTGCAGGCGCATGAAGCGCTTTGTGACTGTCGTTTCACCTTGACTTGACCGATTCCCACTTATAGAAAGCGCCTCACTTAACGACAGGCGGTGAGCATCGCCAGCGTCGGAACGGGCCACCCGTTGATCCCCAAAGACTAGATCTGCCAGGGGTCGCAAAGACGGGCACCAACCTCGACGAATGCCGCTCAAACGCTGTCGATCATAGCTAGGCAATGCCAGTGCGACTTTAGTTCTCTCGAGCACGTTCTCTTGAGATCGAATTCGGATGCATGACCTCAGTGCGCGGGCCGCGGCGTTACGCTGAACGGCTTCGAGACTGCGGTCCTCTGTGGCGTCGAAGCGCTTTCCGCTCGTTGATGGAGCGGTTGGCGCAATTTCGCTTTGCGCGGGTCTTTCGCGCCAGGCGGCCCGTTCGGGCGGGTAGCTCGAGCAGAATTTGCGGACCCGGTGACGGGCCGCGGCAAGACAGCGGACCCGAGAGGGGCCGCAGCAGAAAAAGGGTGAAGGCCAGAATGCCGACGATCAACCAGCTGATCGCTCAACCGCGGGAAGTGCAGAAGTCGCGCAAGAAGGTGCCGGCGCTGCAGCAGTCGCCGCAGAAGCGTGGTGTTTGCACGCGCGTCTACACCACGACCCCGAAGAAGCCGAACTCGGCGCTTCGTAAGGTTGCCAAGGTGCGCCTGACCAACGGCTTCGAGGTGATCGGCTACATCCCCGGCGAGGGCCATAACCTCCAGGAGCACTCGGTGGTCATGATCCGCGGCGGCCGCGTCAAGGACTTGCCGGGCGTGCGCTATCACATCCTCCGCGGCGTTCTGGACACCCAGGGCGTCAAGAACCGTAAGCAGCGTCGTTCGAAGTACGGCGCCAAGCGTCCGAAGTAAGCGGGAACCAAGCCTATGTCTCGTCGCCACTCTGCGGAAAAGCGCGAAGTTCTTCCGGATCCGAAGTTCGGGAACATCATCGTCACGAAGTTCATGAACTCGGTGATGTACGCCGGCAAGAAGTCGGTTGCGGAAGGCATCGTCTATGGTGCGTTCGGCATCATCGAATCCAAGACCAAGCAGAACCCGCTCGGCGTGTTCGAGCAGGCGCTCGAGAACGTCATGCCGACCATCGAGGTCCGCTCCCGCCGCGTCGGCGGCGCGACCTACCAGGTTCCGGTCGAGGTCCGCTCGACCCGCCGGCAGGCGCTCGGCATTCGCTGGCTGATCGCGGCTGCGCGCGAGCGCAACGAGAAGACCATGACCGAGCGGCTCTCGGCGGAGCTCTTGGACGCATCGAACAACCGGGGGAACGCCGTCAAGAAGCGCGAAGACGTGCACCGGATGGCGGAAGCCAACCGCGCCTTCTCGCACTATCGCTGGTAACGGCGAAACAAACGGACTCGCAAGGAACACCCTATGCCCCGCCAACATGCCATCGAGGACTACCGTAACTTCGGTATCATGGCGCATATCGACGCCGGCAAGACCACGACGACCGAGCGCATCCTCTATTACACCGGCAAGAGCCACAAGATCGGCGAAGTGCACGAAGGTGCCGCGACGATGGACTGGATGGAGCAGGAGCAGGAGCGTGGCATCACGATCACCTCGGCTGCGACCACCGCGTTCTGGAACGGCAAGCGCCTGAACATCATCGACACTCCCGGTCACGTCGACTTCACCATCGAAGTCGAGCGTTCGCTCCGCGTGCTCGACGGTGCCGTCTGCGTGCTCGACTCCAACCAGGGCGTCGAGCCTCAGACCGAGACCGTCTGGCGCCAGGGCGACAAGTACAAGGTTCCGCGCATCGTCTTCGCCAACAAGATGGACAAGATCGGTGCCGACTTCTTCAAGTGTCTGGCGGACATCGTCGACCGTCTGGGCGCCAAGCCCGTCGCGATCCAGCTTCCGATCGGTGCCGAGAACAACTTCAAGGGTCTCGTCGACCTCGTGAAGATGAAGGGCGTCGTCTGGAACGATGAATCGCTCGGTGCCAAGTTCGATTATGTCGATATTCCGGAAGACCTTGCCGACCAGGCCAAGGAATACCGCGAGAAGATGGTGGAAGCCGCCGTCGAGCTCGACGACGATGCCATGGCCGCCTATCTCGATGGCAAGGAGCCGGACGAGGCGACCCTGAAGCGCCTGATCCGCAAGGCGGTGCTGACCGGCGCGTTTTATCCCGTGCTGTGCGGCTCGGCCTTCAAGAACAAGGGCGTGCAGCCGCTGCTCGACGCCGTGGTCGACTATCTGCCGTCGCCGCTCGACGTGCCCGCGATCAAGGGCACCGACGACAAGGGCAACGAGGTCGTGCGCAAGGCGGACGACAAGGAGCCGCTAGCGCTGCTCGCGTTCAAGATCATGGACGACCCGTTCGTCGGCACCATCACCTTCTGCCGCATCTATTCCGGCATCCTGCAGAGCGGCACCGGCGTCGTGAACTCGACCCGCGAGAAGAAGGAGCGGATCGGGCGCATGCTGTTGATGCATGCGAACAACCGCGAGGACATCAAGGAAGCCTATGCCGGCGACATCGTCGCGCTGGCCGGTCTGAAGGAAGCGCGCACCGGTGACACGCTGTGCGATCCCGACAAGCAGGTGATCCTGGAGAAGATGGAGTTCCCCGAGCCGGTCATCGAGATCGCGATCGAGCCGAAGTCCAAGGCCGACCAGGAGAAGCTGGGCGTGGCGCTGGCCAAGCTCGCCGCGGAGGATCCGTCCTTCCGCGTGTCGACCGACCACGAGTCCGGCCAGACCATCCTCAAGGGCATGGGCGAACTCCACCTCGACATCAAGGTCGACATCCTCAAGCGCACCTACAAGGTCGACGCCAACATCGGCGCGCCGCAGGTGGCGTTCCGTGAGCGCATCACCAAGCGGGTGGAGCACAGCTATACCCACAAGAAGCAGACCGGCGGTACCGGCCAGTTCGCGGCCGTGTCGTTCATCGTCGAGCCGAACGAAGCCGGCAAGGGCTTCGAGTTCGAATCGAAGATCGTCGGTGGCGCGGTGCCGAAGGAATACATCCCGGGCGTCGAGAAGGGCCTGGAGAGCGTGCTGTCGTCCGGCGTGGTCGCGGGCTTCCCCGTGGTCGACGTCAAGGTGCAGCTGGTCGACGGCAAGTATCACGACGTCGACTCATCGGCGCTCGCCTTCGAAATCGCCTCGCGCGCCTGCTTCCGCGAAGCGCTGCAGATGGGCAAGTCGGTCCTGCTCGAGCCGATCATGAAGGTCGAGGTGGTGACCCCGGAAGACTACACCGGCTCGGTCATCGGCGACCTGAATTCCCGGCGCGGTCAGATCCAGGGGCAGGACATGCGCGGCAACGCCAACGTCATCAACGCGATGGTGCCGCTCATGAACATGTTCGGTTACGTGAACAATCTGCGCTCGATGAGCCAGGGTCGCGCGACCTTCACCATGCAGTTCGATCACTACGCAGAAGCGCCGGCCAACGTGTCGGCAGAAGTCCAGAAGAAGTTTGCCTGATTGTCGTCGGTTGAAAGCTGACGATTGAACGGAGAGTCAAATGGCCAAAGCAAAGTTTGAACGTACCAAGCCGCACTGCAACATCGGCACCATCGGTCACGTCGACCATGGCAAGACGTCGCTGACCGCGGCGATCACCAAGGTTCTCGCCGAAGCCGGCGGTGCGACGTTCACCGCGTACGACCAGATCGACAAGGCGCCGGAAGAGAAGGCCCGCGGCATCACCATCTCGACCGCGCACGTCGAGTACGAGACGCCGAACCGCCACTACGCCCACGTCGACTGCCCCGGCCACGCCGACTACGTAAAGAACATGATCACCGGCGCTGCCCAGATGGACGGCGCGATCCTGGTTGTGTCGGCCGCTGACGGCCCGATGCCGCAGACCCGCGAGCACATCCTGCTCGCCCGCCAGGTCGGTGTGCCCGCGCTCGTCGTGTTCCTCAACAAGTGCGACATGGTCGACGATCCGGAGCTGCTCGAGCTCGTCGAGCTCGAAGTCCGCGAGCTGCTTTCCAAGTACGAATTCCCCGGCGACAAGATTCCGATCATCAAGGGTTCGGCGCTCGCCGCTCTCGAAGACTCCGACAAGAAGCTCGGCCACGACGCCATCCTCGAGCTGATGAAGAACGTCGACGAGTACATCCCGCAGCCGGAGCGTCCGATCGACCAGCCGTTCCTGATGCCGGTTGAAGACGTGTTCTCGATCTCGGGCCGCGGCACCGTCGTGACCGGCCGTGTCGAGCGCGGCGTCGTCAAGGTCGGCGAGGAAATCGAGATCGTCGGTCTCCGCGCCACCCAGAAGACCACCGTCACCGGCGTCGAAATGTTCCGCAAGCTGCTCGATCAGGGTCAGGCCGGCGACAACATCGGCGCGCTGCTCCGCGGCACCAAGCGCGAAGACGTCGAGCGCGGCCAGGTTCTGGCCAAGCCGGGTTCGGTCAAGCCGCACACCAAGTTCAAGGCCGAGGCCTACATCCTCACCAAGGAAGAGGGCGGTCGCCACACCCCGTTCTTCACCAACTACCGTCCGCAGTTCTACTTCCGCACCACCGACGTGACCGGTGTCGTGCACCTGCCGGAAGGCACCGAGATGGTGATGCCGGGCGACAACATCGCGATGGAAGTGCACCTGATCGTGCCGATCGCGATGGAAGAGAAGCTCCGCTTCGCGATCCGCGAAGGCGGCCGCACGGTCGGCGCCGGCGTCGTCGCCTCGATCATCGAGTAACAACGCGAATAGGGAATGGCGAGTGGCGAATAGTTTCTATTCGCTATTCGCTACTCGCCACTCACTAAGAAAGATTCGGCAATGAACGGCCAAAACATTCGTATCCGTCTCAAGGCGTTCGACCATCGTATCCTCGATACGTCGACCCGTGAGATCGTGAACACGGCGAAGCGCACCGGCGCGCAGGTCCGCGGACCCATTCCGCTGCCCACCCGCATCGAGAAGTTCACCGTCAACCGTTCGCCCCACGTCGACAAGAAGAGCCGCGAACAGTTCGAGATGCGCACTCACAAGCGCCTGCTCGACATCGTCGATCCGACCCCGCAGACCGTCGATGCTTTGATGAAGCTCGACCTGGCCGCCGGTGTCGACGTCGAGATCAAGCTCTAAGATTTTGGATCCCGTTCGCCAAAAGCGGACAAAGAGAACAGGAAGCAAGCCGATGCGCTCCGGAGTGATCGCACAAAAGGTCGGGATGACGCGGGTCTTCACGGAGGCCGGCGAACATATCCCCGTGACCGTGCTGAAGCTCGGCAATTGCCAGGTCGTAGGCCACCGCACCGAAGAGAAGAACGGTTACGTCGCGCTCCAGCTCGGTTCGGGCAGCCGCAAGACCGTTTACATGCCGAAGGCCGAGCGCGGCCAGTTCGCGGTCGCCAAGGTCGAGCCGAAGCGCCGGGTCGAGGAATTCCGTGTCACCGCGGACGCCATGATCCCGGTCGGCGCCGAGATCCAGGCCGACCACTTCGTCGTCGGCCAGTTCGTCGACGTCACCGGCACTTCGGTCGGTAAGGGCTTCGCCGGCGGCATGAAGCGCTGGAACTTCGGCGGTCTGCGCGCCACGCACGGTGTGTCGATCTCGCACCGCTCGATCGGTTCGACCGGTGGCCGTCAGGACCCCGGCAAGACCTGGAAGAACAAGAAGATGCCCGGCCACATGGGTGTCGATCGCATCACCACGCTCAACCTTCGCGTCGTCCAGACCGATGTCGAGCGCGGCCTGATCCTCGTCGAAGGCGCCGTTCCCGGCTCCAAGGGCGGCTGGATCCGCGTGCGCGACGCCGTCAAGAAGCCGCTGCCGAAGGAAGCCCCGAAGCCCGGCAAGTTCAAGGTTGCTGGCGACGCGGAAGCCGCTCCGGCTGCGCAGGAGGCGTGAGATGGAATTGAAGGTCACCACCCTCGAAGGTAAGGAAGCCGGCTCCGTCCAGCTCTCCGACGCCATTTTCGGCCTCGAGCCGCGCGAGGACATCATCGCGCGCTGCGTGCAGTGGCAGCTCAACAAGCGCCAGGCCGGCACGCACAAGACCAAGGGCCGCGCCGAGATCTGGCGCACCGGCAAGAAGATGTACAAGCAGAAGGGCACCGGCGGTGCTCGTCACGGCTCGGCCCGCGTGCCGCAGTTCCGCGGCGGCGGTCGTGCCTTCGGTCCGGTGGTGCGTTCGCACGCCACCGACCTGCCGAAGAAGGTCCGTGCGCTCGCTCTGAAGCATGCGCTCTCGGCCAAGGCCAAGGACGGCGATCTCGTCGTGATCGAGAAGGCCGCGCTGGAAGCCGCCAAGACCAAGGCGCTGCTCGGCCACTTCTCGGGCCTCGGCCTCACCAACGCGCTGATCATCGACGGTGCCGAGCTCAACAACGGCTTCGCCGCTGCGGCTCGCAACATCCCGAACATGGACGTGCTGCCGATCCAGGGCATCAACGTCTATGACATCCTGCGCCGTCAGAAGCTCGTTCTGACCAAGGCCGCCATCGATGCGCTGGAGGCGCGCTTCAAATGAGCAAGAACATCGAGCCTCGCCACTACGACGTGATCCTGTCGCCGGTCGTGACCGAAAAGGCGACGATCGCCTCGGAGCACAACAAGGTGCTGTTCAAGGTGGCCGCCAAGGCGACCAAGCCGCAGATCAAGGAAGCGATCGAGAAGCTGTTCGACGTCAAGGTCAAGAGCGTCAACACGCTGGTCCGCAAGGGCAAGGTCAAGGCCTTCCGCGGCACCATCGGCTCGCAGTCGAACAGCAAACGCGCGATCGTGACCCTCGAAGAGGGTCACCGGATCGACGTCACCACCGGTCTGTAAGGTCGTACGACGATGGCACTGAAGACATTCAATCCCACGACGCCGGGCCAGCGCCAGCTGGTCATGGTCGATCGTTCGGCCCTCTACAAGGGCAAGCCGGTCAAGGCGCTCACCGAAGGCAAGAAGTCCTCGGGCGGCCGCAACAACACCGGCCGCATCACCGTGCGCTTCCGCGGCGGTGGTCACAAGCAGACGCTGCGTACCGTCGACTTCAAGCGTGAGAAAATCGACGTGCCCGCGACCGTCGAGCGTCTCGAGTATGATCCCAATCGCACCGGTTTCATCGCCCTGATCAAGTATCAGGACGGCGAGCAGGCCTACATCCTGGCGCCGCAGCGCCTGGCGGTGGGTGACACGATCATCGCCGGCAATTACGTCGACGTGAAGCCGGGCAACGTCATGCCGCTCGGCAACATGCCGGTCGGCACGATCATCCACAACATCGAGGTCAAGATCGGCAAGGGCGGCCAGCTGGCGCGTTCCGCCGGCACCTACGCCCAGCTCGTCGGCCGTGACCAGGATTACGTCATCATCCGCCTGAACTCGGGCGAGCAGCGCCTCGTGCATGGTCGTTGCCGCGGCACGATCGGCGCGGTGTCGAACCCGGATCACATGAACACCTCGATCGGCAAGGCCGGTCGTAAGCGTTGGATGGGCCGCAGGCCGCACAACCGCGGTGTCGCGATGAACCCGATCGACCATCCGCACGGCGGTGGTGAAGGTCGTACCTCGGGCGGCCGCCACCCGGTCACCCCGTGGGGCAAGCCGACCAAGGGCAAGAAGACCCGCACCAACAAGTCGACCAACAAATTCATTCTCCTAAGCCGCCACAAGCGGAAGAAGTAAGGAACGCCGGACATGGTTCGTTCAGTCTGGAAAGGCCCGTTCGTCGAGGGTTCTCTGCTCAAGAAGGCAGATGCCGCGCGCGCGTCCGGCCGTCACGACGTTATCAAGATCTGGAGCCGTCGCTCGACGATCCTGCCGCAATTCGTCGGCCTGACCTTCGGCGTCTACAACGGTCAGAAGCACGTGCCGGTGGCCGTGAACGAGGAAATGGTCGGTCACAAGTTCGGCGAGTTCTCGCCGACCCGGACCTTCCATGGCCACTCCGGCGACAAGAAAGCCAAGAAGGCTTGAGGATTAAACGATGAGCAAACCTAAGCGCGAACGGAGCCTCGCCGACAACGAGGCCAAGGCGGTCGCCCGGATGCTGCGGGTGAGCCCCCAGAAGCTCAACCTGGTCGCCCAGCTCATTCGCGGCCGGAAGGCGTCTGCCGCGCTCGCCGACCTGCAGTTTTCGCGCAAGCGGATCGCGGTCGACGTGAAGAAGTGCCTGGAATCGGCGATCGCCAACGCCGAGAACAACCACGACCTCGACGTCGACGATCTCGTCGTGGCGCAGGCCTTCGTCGGCAATGGCCTCGTGATGAAGCGCTTCGCCGCCCGCGGCCGCGGCCGCTCGGGCCGTGTCTACAAACCGTTTTCGCAGCTGACGATCATCGTTCGTCAGGTCGAAGCTGAAGCCGCCGCTTAAGGGCGCAGGAGAACACGATGGGTCAAAAGATCAATCCGATCGGTCTGCGTCTCGGCATCAACCGGACCTGGGATTCCCGCTGGTTCGCCGGCAAGCAGGAATACGGCAAGCTGCTGCACGAGGACGTCAAGATTCGCGAGATCCTGCACAAGGAGCTCAAGCAGGCGGCCGTCGCCCGCATCGTGATCGAGCGTCCGCACAAGAAGTGCCGCGTCACCATCCACTCGGCCCGTCCGGGCGTGGTGATCGGCAAGAAGGGCGCCGACATCGACAAGCTGCGCAAGAGGGTCGCGGACATCACCTCGTCCGACGTCGTCATCAACATCGTCGAGATCCGCAAGCCGGAGCTCGATGCGACGCTGGTGGCCGAATCGATCGCGCAGCAGCTCGAGCGCCGCGTGGCGTTCCGCCGTGCCATGAAGCGCGCCGTGCAGTCGGCAATGCGTCTCGGCGCGGAGGGCATCCGCATCAACTGCTCGGGACGTCTGGGCGGTGCGGAAATCGCGCGCATGGAGTGGTACCGCGAAGGCCGCGTGCCGCTGCACACGCTGCGTGCCGACATCGACTACGGCGTTGCGACCGCGTTCACGACCTTCGGCACCTGCGGCGTCAAGGTCTGGATCTTCAAGGGCGAGATCCTCGAGCACGATCCGATGGCCCAGGACAAGAGAATGGCCGAAGGCGAGACCGGCGGCAGTGGCGATCGCGGTGGCCGTCAGCGCCGCGAGACGGCCGCTGCCTAAGGCCAGACAGGAATTTGAGGGCTTAAAGCCATGATGCAACCTAAGAAAACGAAGTTCCGGAAGGCGCATAAGGGCCGCATCCACGGCGTTGCGTCTTCGGGCGCGACGTTGGCGTTCGGCCAGTTCGGCCTGAAGGCGACCGAGCCTGAGCGCGTCACCGCGCGCCAGATCGAAGCCGCCCGCCGCGCGCTGACCCGCCACATGAAGCGCGCCGGCCGCGTCTGGATCCGCGTGTTCCCCGACGTTCCGGTGTCGAAGAAGCCGGCCGAAGTCCGCATGGGCTCCGGCAAGGGTTCGCCGGAATTGTGGGTCGCGCGCGTCAAGCCGGGCCGGGTGCTGTTCGAGATCGACGGCGTCAACACCCAGACGGCGCGTGAGGCGCTGACCCTGGCGGCCGCCAAGCTGCCGATCAAGACGCGCTTCGTCGAGCGCATTGCGGAGTAATGGCCATGGCACAGATGAAGATCGAAGACATCCGCGCGATGAGCCCCGACCAGCAGGATGAGGCCATCCTGAACCTGAAGAAGGAGCGCTTCAACCTGCGCTTCCAGCGCGCCACCGGGCAGCTCGAGAACACCTCGCGCCTGCGCGAGGCCCGCCGCGACATCGCCCGGATCAAGACCATCGCCGCGCAGACGCGCGCGAAGAAGAAGTAAGAGGCTTACGAAGATGCCGAAACGTACTTTGCAGGGCGTGGTCGTCAGCGACAAGCAAGCCAAGACCATCGTGGTGCGCGTCGACCGCCGCTTCACGCACCCGATCTACAAGAAGACGATCCGCCGTTCGAAGAACTATCACGCGCACGACGAGAGCAACCAGTTCAAGCCGGGCGACATGGTGTGGATCGAGGAAACGAAGCCGATTTCGAAGTTGAAGCGCTGGGTCGTGATCCGGGGCGAACACAAGAAAAGCGCCTGATCTGTTGGCTTTAGCCGACTGACTTCAGGGAAATGTTGAGCGCCGGCTGGGCTGGCGCAAAGAGAAAGAGGACGAGGTGCATCAATGATTCAGATGCAGACCAACCTCGACGTGGCCGACAATTCTGGCGCACGCCGTGTCATGTGTATCAAGGTGCTCGGAGGCTCCAAGCGCCGCTACGCCACGATCGGCGACATCATCGTCGTGTCGATCAAGGAAGCCATTCCGCGTGGCAAGGTGAAGAAGGGCGACGTGATGAAGGCCGTCGTGGTGCGCGTCCGCAAGGACATCCGCCGCGCCGACGGCTCGGTCATCCGTTTCGACCGCAACGCCGCCGTGCTGATCAACAACCAGTCCGAGCCGGTCGGCACCCGTATCTTCGGGCCCGTGCCGCGCGAGCTGCGCGCCAAGAACCACATGAAGATCATCTCGCTCGCGCCGGAGGTGCTGTGATGGCTGCGAAGATCCGCAAGGGCGACAAGGTCGTCGTGCTGACCGGCCGCGACAAGGGCCGCACCGGCGAAGTGTTCGAGGTTCGCCCCGACGCCGGCACCGCGCTGGTGCGCGGCATCAACATGGTCAAGCGTCACCAGAAGCAGACGCAGGCCCAGGAGGGCGGCATCATCTCGAAAGAGGCGCCGATCCAACTGTCCAACATCGCGTATGTCGGCAAGGACGGAAAGCCGACCCGCGTCGGATTCAAGATTCTGGCGGACGGCAAGAAGGTCCGCATCGCCAAGAGCTCGGGAGCTGAGATCGATGGCTGAGGCCGCTTACACGCCGCGCCTGCGCGCGGAATATGACGCGAAGATCCGCACGGCTCTGACCGAAAAGTTCGGTTACGAGAATGTCATGCAGGTTCCGCGCCTGGACAAGGTTGTGCTGAACATGGGCGTTGGCGATTCCGTCAACGACCGCAAGAAGGCCGAGACCGCCGCTGCCGAATTGACCCAGATCGCCGGCCAGAAGGCGATCGTCACCTATTCGCGCATCGCGATCGCGACCTTCAAGCTGCGTGAGAACCAGCCGATCGGCTGCAAGGTCACGCTGCGCAAGGCCCGCATGTACGAGTTCATCGATCGCCTGGTGAACGTCGCGCTGCCGCGTGTGCGCGACTTCCGCGGCCTGAACCCGAAGAGCTTCGACGGCCGCGGCAACTACTCGCTCGGCATCAAGGAGCACATCATTTTCCCCGAGATCGACTTCGACAAGGTCACGGAAGCCCGCGGTATGGACATCACCGTCTGCACCACGGCCAAGACCGACGAAGAGGCGAGGGCCTTGTTGACCGCTTTCAATTTCCCGTTCCGGCAGTGAGACGCTGACTTAGAGCCTCTCAAACGCGGATACCCAGGAGCCAAGCATGGCAAAGAAGAGTTCAGTCGAGAAGAACAACCGGCGCAAGCGGATGGTGAAGAACGCCGCCGCCAAGCGCGAGCGGTTGAAGGCGATCATCGCCGACAAGACGCTGCCGATGGAGGAGCGGTTCGCCGCGACCCTGAAGCTGGCGGAAATGCCGCGCAACTCGTCGGCGACCCGCATCCGCCTGCGTTGCGAGCTGTCGGGCCGTCCGCGCTCGAACTATCGCAAGAACAAGCTGTCCCGTATCGCGCTGCGCGAACTTGGCTCCAAGGGCATGGTCCCGGGCCTCGTGAAGTCCAGCTGGTAAGGAGGGTCGTTTAGATGTCTACGCACGATCCAATCAGCGATCTGATCACCCGTATCCGCAACGCGCAGATGCGTTCGAAGACCAAGGTCTCCACGCCTGGCTCGAAGATGCGCGAGAACGTGCTCGAGGTTCTGAAGGCCGAGGGCTACATCCGCGGTTACGCCACGCTCGAGCACTCCTCGGGCCGCAGCGAGATCGAGATCGAGCTGAAGTATTTCGACGGCGAGCCCGTCATCCGCGAGATTGAGCGCGTTTCCAAGCCCGGGCGCAGAGTCTACGCCTCGGTGAAGAACCTGCCGCGGGTGAACAACGGTCTCGGCATTTCGGTGTTGTCGACGCCGAAGGGGATCATGGCCGACCACAGCGCGCGCGACGCGAATGTGGGCGGTGAAGTCCTCTTCACGGTGTTCTGAGAAGGATTTTTCATCCATGTCACGAGTTGGCAAAAGGCCTGTGGCGGTTCCGTCGGGTGTGACCGCGACCGTCGATGGGCAGACCGTCAAGATGAAGGGGCCGAAGGGCCAGCTTCAGTTCGTCGTCCACGACGACGTCGAGGTGAAGCTCGAGAACGGCCAGGTCAAGGTCAAGCCGCGGACCGAGACCAACCGCGCGCGGGCCCTCTACGGCACCGCTCGCGCCCAGGTCGCGAATCTGGTCGAAGGCGTCACCAAGGGTTTCGAGAAGAAGCTCGAGATCACCGGCGTCGGCTATCGCGCCGCGATGCAGGGCAAGAACCTGCAGCTCGCGCTCGGCTACAGCCATGACGTGATCTACCCGATCCCCGAGGGGATCACGATCACCGTGCCGAAGCCGACCGAGATCACGGTGGCGGGCAGCGACGTCCAGCGCGTCGGTCAGGTCGCCGCCGAGATCCGCTCCTATCGTCCGCCGGAGCCCTACAAGGGCAAGGGCGTGAAGTATGTGGGCGAATTCATCTTCCGCAAGGAAGGCAAGAAGAAGTAACGGAGCCGGTCATGTCGAAAGCCAAGGTTACGAATGCCCGGCGCAAGCGGAGTGTGCGGCTGAAGCTGCGCCGTTCCGCCGGCGGCCGTCCGCGCCTGTCGGTGTTCCGCTCGTCCAAGCACATCTACGCCCAGGTCATCGACGACCTGAAGGGCGAGACGCTGGCCTCTGCTTCGTCGCTCGAGAAGTCGATGCGCGACGGCGGCAAGACCGGCGCCGACATCGATGCGGCGAAGGCGGTCGGCAAGCTGCTGGCCGAGCGCGCTGCAGAGAAGGGTGTCAAGGAAGTCGTGTTCGATCGCGGCAGCTATCTCTATCACGGGCGCGTCAAGGCTCTTGCCGATGCAGCGCGTGAGAGTGGGCTGAGCTTCTAACAGAATTTGAGGATTGAGGCGTAAGTCTCTGAAGGATTAGAAAAATGGCAGAACGCGAACAACGTGGTGGACGCGATCAACGCGGCGGCGGACGTGAACGCAGGGAGCGCGAGGAGCGCGACAGCGAGTTCGTCGACAAGCTCGTCCACATCAACCGCGTGGCCAAGGTCGTCAAGGGCGGCAAGCGCTTCGGTTTCGCAGCGCTGGTCGTGATCGGCGACCAGAAGGGCCGCGCCGGCTTCGGTCACGGCAAGGCGCGCGAGGTGCCCGAGGCGATCCGCAAGGCGACCGAGTCCGCCAAGCGTAACCTGACGCGGGTGTCGCTGCGCGAGGGCCGCACGCTCCATCACGACATCGCCGGCCGTCATGGCGCGGGCCGTGTCTATCTGCGTGCAGCTCCGGCCGGTACCGGCATTATCGCCGGCGGCCCGATGCGCGCCGTGTTCGAGACGCTCGGCGTCCAGGACGTGGTGGCGAAGTCGATCGGCTCGTCGAACCCGTACAACATGGTGCGCGCGACCTTCGACGCGCTGAAGCACCAGGATTCGCCGCGTTCGGTCGCAGCCCGCCGCAACATCAAGGTGTCCACCCTCCAGTCCCGTCGTATCGGCGGCGATGCCGAGGCGGCCGCCGACTAACGGAAGCTTTTCGGAGTAGACTCCCATGGCCAAGGCCGCAAAGACGATCAAGGTCGAGCAGACCGGCAGCGCGATCCGCCGCCATCACTCGCAGCGTTCGACCCTGATCGGGCTCAAGCTCAACAAGATCGGCCGCACCAGCGAACTGCCGGATACCCCGGCGGTCCGCGGCATGATCGAGAAGGTTCACCATCTCGTCCGCATCATCGACGAGAAGTAAGCAAAGGCGCACGGTCCCGGAGAGCGGGAAGCGGTTTTCGGTGAAGATCGTGCGCAAGACACAAGGAGAAGGGCGATGAAGCTCAGCGATATCGCCGACAACGCCGGCTCGCGCAAGAAGCGTATGCGCGTCGGCCGCGGCATCGGTTCCGGCAAGGGCAAGCAGTCCGGCCGCGGCGGCAAGGGCCAGACCGCGCGTTCGGGCGTGCGCATCAAGGGTTTCGAAGGCGGCCAGATGCCGATGCATCGCCGTCTGCCCAAGCGCGGCTTCAACAACATCTTCCGCGTCGAGTTCGCCGAGATCAATCTCGACCGGCTCCAGGAAGCGGTCGACGCCAAGAAGATCGACGCCGGCAGCGTCGTCAATGTCGAGGCCCTGGTGAAAGGCGGCGTGCTGCGCCGCGCCAAGGGCGGCCTGCGGCTGCTCGGCCGAGGCGAGCTCAAGTCCAAGCTCAACATCGAAGTGCACGGCGCCAGCAAGACCGCGATCGCCGCGGTCGAGAAGGCCGGCGGTTCGGTGAAGATCCTCGCCCAGCCCAAGGAAGAAGGCGAGGCGGCGTAACAACTGCGTCATTGGCCCGCGCCTCGCGGGCCTTTACGCATGCGGGACGTGGACTTATCGAAGCCGAGCCCCAGATAATGTCCGGCGTCCGCTAATTCAGCCCGGCCGCGGGCATCAACGGCGCAATAGGCGGCGGGAGAAAGTCCAAGATGGTCTCTGCAGCGGAACAACTGGCAGCCAATCTCAATTTCGGCGCGTTTGCCAAGGCCGACGAACTGAAGAAGCGCATCTGGTTCACCCTGGGTGCGCTGCTCGTTTATCGGCTCGGGACCTACATTCCGCTGCCCGGCATCGACCCGAGCGCCTGGGAACAGGTGTTCCGCTCGCAGGCCGGCGGCATCCTCGGCATGTTCAACATGTTCGCCGGCGGCGGCATCAACCGCATGGCGATCTTCGCGCTGAACATCATGCCGTATATCTCGGCCTCGATCATCATCCAGCTGTTGACCACGGTGTCGCCGCAGCTCGAAGCGCTGAAAAAGGAAGGCGAAGCCGGCCGCAAGACGCTGAATCAGTATACCCGCTATCTCACGGTGATCCTGGCCGCGTTCCAGTCCTACGGCATCGCGGTAGGACTTCAGGGCGCCGGCAATGTCGTCAGCGAACCTGGACTGTTTTTCCTGCTCTCGACCTCTATCACGCTGACCGGCGGCACCATGTTCCTGATGTGGCTCGGCGAGCAGATCACCTCGCGCGGCATCGGCAACGGCATTTCGCTGATCATTCTGGCCGGCATCGTCGCCGAGTTGCCCGCGGCACTCGCCGGCATGCTCGAGCTCGGCCGTCAGGGCGCGATGTCGACCGGCCTGATCCTGGTCGTCATCATCATGGCCGTCGTCGTGATCGCCTTCATCGTCTTCATGGAGCGCGCCCAGCGCCGCCTCTTGATCCAGTATCCCAAGCGCCAGGTCGGCAACAAGATGTTCGAGGGCCAGTCCTCGCATCTGCCGCTCAAGCTCAACACCTCCGGCGTGATCCCGCCGATCTTCGCATCCTCGCTGCTCCTCTTGCCGACGACGGTTGCGAACTTCAACACGGGCAGCGGGCCGGAATGGTTCCAGTGGATCACCACACAGCTCGGCCATGGCCGTCCGCTGTTCCTGATCATGTATCTGGCGCTGATCGTGTTCTTCGCCTTCTTTTACACCGCGATCGTGTTCAACCCGACCGAGACCGCGGACAATCTGAAGAAGCACGGCGGTTTCATTCCCGGCATTCGCCCGGGCGAACGCACCGCGGAATACATCGACTACGTGCTGTCGCGCATCACCGTGCTGGGTGCGATTTATCTCGCCATCGTCTGCTTGATCCCGGAAATCCTGATCTCCTACGCCTCGGTGCCGTTCTATTTCGGCGGCACCTCGCTGCTGATCGTCGTCAGCGTCACCATGGACACGGTGGCGCAGGTCCAGGGCTATCTGCTGGCGCACCAGTATGAAGGTCTGATCCGCAAGTCCAAGCTGCGGGGCCGCCGTAGATGAGCAGGGAGCTCGCGCGCCGAATCGCTTTCACGATCGGCGCGCTGCTCCTTTTCAGGCTCGGCACGCAGATCCCGATTGCGGGACTGAATCTCTCCGACGTCTCGCCGGCGCTGGATCTCGTCTCCCGGCTTTCGATCTTTGCGCTCGGCCTCATTCCCTATCTGACTGCGGCAATCTTGATCCGGCTGCTGTCCATGGTGTGGCGCGGCCTGAGTTCGCTCGAACGATCCGGCGAGGGCGGACGGCGTAAGATCGCACGTGCCACGCTCGGGCTCACACTCGGAATTGCGGCCTTTCAGGCCTACGGCATCGCCTCGGCACTGACGTCGATCCCGGGCCTCGTCAAAAATCCCGACGGCTGGTTCGTGACGACGGCTACGGCCTCGATGGTCGGCGGCGTCGTCGTGCTGGTGTGGCTCAGCGAACAGATGACCCGCTACGGCATCGGCAATGGCTTGGCGCTGATCTTGAGTGCCGGCTTCATCGTCGCCGTTCCGCAAAACATTGCCGGTATCGCGGATCTCGTGCGGAGCGGGACGATCTCGGGCAATCTCGTGCTCGGCCATGTCGTGTTTTGGATCGCGATCGTCGTCGTGATCGTGCTTGTCGAAGGTGCGCGGCGAAATATCCGGGTCCAGTTCGCAGCACAAAGCGTCGGTACGCGGCAACTGCCTGTGCGCGATGCAGTACTGCCGATCAAGCTCAACAGCGCCGGGTTCGTGATTCCCGTCACCGTGGCGCCGTGGATATTCTATCTGCCGCTTGCCTTTGCGGGCTTCATCCTGGGAGGCGATCATCCCCTGGTTGCCGCAACCTACCGGCATCTCCAGCTGGGGCAGCCGGCGCACCTCATTCTCGTGTCGATCGCCGTGTTCGTGCTCGCCTTCGTCTACACTGCTTATGTGATTGATCCCGAATACACCGCCAAATCCCTGACCCGCCATGAGGGCGCAATTCCCGGTGTCGCTCCCGGCGAGGCCACCGCGGATTATCTCGATCGCGTCGTGTCATTGACGACAGTCGTCGGAGCCGTCTACCTGACGGCGTTGCAGTTGATTCCGGAGGTGTTCGAGCTTTACGGGATCGGGCTGCCTTATAGTATGGTCGTCAATGGTGGTGCAGTGCTGGTTGTGGTTTGCACCGTTCTTGATATCAAAACGCAGGTGCGCGAGGTGTCGCTCACCAATCCGGGGGGCGTACGCCGATGAGAATTATACTTCTGGGACCGCCGGGGTCGGGCAAGGGGACCCAGGCCCAGCTCCTGGTGCAGCGCTATGGCATCGTCCAGCTCTCGACTGGCGAGATGCTGCGTGCCGCGGTTGCGGCCGGCACCCCGGTCGGGTTGAAGGCCAAGGAGATCATGGCGAGCGGCGGCCTCGTGCCCGATGACGTCGTGGTGGGAATCATTTCCGACCGCATCGAGCAGCCGGACGCCAAGAGCGGTTTCATCCTCGACGGTTTCCCCCGCACCGTGCCGCAGGCCGAGGCGCTGGACGAGCTGCTCAAGCGCAAGCACCTCAAGCTGGACGCGGTGATCGAGCTCCGGGTCAATGAGAGTGCGCTTCTGAGCCGCGTCGAGACCCGCGTCGCCCAAATGCGGGAGCGCGGCGAGGAGGTCCGGCTCGACGATACCCCGGAGGTCCTGACCAAGCGGCTGGCCAGCTATCGCAGCCAGACGGAACCGCTGATTCACTACTATTCCGAGCGGCGGAAACTCTCGACCATCGACGGCATGATGACCATCGACGAGGTCACCCGCGCCATCCATCGCCAGCTGCTGGCTCTGGGGGCGGTCGAGCCCAAGACGCATGCCCGGAGCGCCGCCAAGGCGGCGCCGGCTAAAAAGGCCCAGGCGGGGAAGAAGGCGGCGGCAAGGCCGGCAAAAACGGTCAAAAAGGGCGTCAAATCGGCTAAAAAGGCCGCCAAATCGGCGGTGAAAGGCCCAAAGAAGGCGGCCAAGAAAGCCTCCAAGAAAGCCGTCAAGAAAGCAGCCAAGAAGTCGGTCAAAAAGGGTGCCAAAAAGGCCGCAAAAAAGGTCACGAAAAAGCGAGCCAAGCGCTAGCAGCGGTTGACGAAAGCCCCCGGAATCCCTTAATAAGCCCCGCATCCAAGTCGGATAGTTTCAGACGATGCCGGGCCCCAGGAAGACCGGGGGTGGGCGTCGTGTTCGCGTTTGTGAACACCTGCCCGAGAAAGCAAGCACTTAAAGCCCGATCCCTGACGAGGGATCGGCAACAGGAGAGAAGGCCGTGGCCCGTATTGCCGGCGTGAACATTCCCACCAACAAGCGCGTGCTGATCGCGCTCCAGTACATCCATGGCATCGGCCAGAAGATCGCTGGTGAGATCCTCGAGAAGGTGAAGATCCCCGTGGATCGTCGCGTCAATCAGCTCAGCGACGCCGAAGTGCTCCAGATCCGCGAAGTGATCGACCGCGACTATCTCGTCGAGGGCGACCTGCGTCGTGAGGTCGGCATCAACATCAAGCGTCTGATGGACCTCGGCTGCTATCGCGGCCTGCGTCATCGTCGCGGTCTGCCGGTGCGCGGTCAGCGGACCCACACCAATGCGCGCACGCGCAAGGGCCCGGCCAAGGCCATCGCCGGCAAGAAGAAGTAAACTGGCGAATTGGACGTGGCGAGTGGCGAGTAGGGGGCTTCCCTATTCGCCACTCGCTACTCGCTATTCGCTTCCATAGGTGTAGCCGCTGGCATTACGGCGGCGTTTGAGATCTTCAGGAAAGGGACTCAATGGGCAAGGAAGCCACCCGCGTTCGTCGTCGTGAGCGCAAGAACATCGCCTCCGGCGTCGCGCATGTGAACTCGTCGTTCAACAACACGACCATCACCATCACCGACGCGCAGGGCAATACGATCGCCTGGTCCTCGGCCGGCACGATGGGCTTCAAGGGCTCGCGCAAGTCGACCCCGTATGCCGCGCAGGTTGCCGCCGAGGACGTGTCCAAGAAGGCGCAGGAGCACGGCATGCGCACGCTGGAAGTCGAGGTCGCCGGTCCCGGTTCGGGACGCGAATCGGCGCTCCGCGCGCTCCAGGCTGCCGGCTTCACCGTCACCTCGATCCGCGACGTGACCACGATCCCGCACAACGGCTGCCGTCCCCGCAAGCGTCGGCGCGTTTGATTTTGACGAGCTGCGGGCGCGTCGGCGCCCGCGGCGACTTTGCAAGAAGCCGCGGGAATGATCTGCGGCCTTTCTCCAACGCCAGTATTTGCACCGTCAAATTGACTGGCCTGTATGGGTGAAACAGTGACGATCCAGAAAAATTGGCAAGAACTGATTCGGCCGAACAAGCTCCAGGTCACGCCCGGCAGCGATTCCTCGCGTTTCGCGACCATCGTCGCCGAGCCTCTCGAGCGTGGCTTCGGCCAGACCCTCGGCAATGCGCTGCGCCGCATCCTGCTCTCCTCGCTCCAGGGCGCGGCGGTGCAGTCGGTGCACATCGACGGCGTGCTGCACGAGTTCTCCTCGATCGCGGGCGTCCGTGAGGACGTCACCGACATCGTGCTCAACATCAAGGACATCTCGATCAAGATGCAGGGCGAGGGCCCCAAGCGCATGGTCGTGAAGAAGCAGGGCCCGGGTGTCGTCACCGCGGGCGACATTCAGACCGTCGGCGATGTGGTCGTGCTCAACCCCGATCTGCAGATCTGCACGCTCGACGAGGGCGCCGAGATCCGCATGGAGTTCACGGTCTCGACCGGCAAGGGCTACGTGCCCGCCGAGCGCAACCGTCCCGAGGATGCGCCGATCGGCCTGATCCCGGTCGACAGCCTGTACTCGCCGGTCCGCAAGGTCTCCTACAAGGTCGAGAACACCCGCGAGGGCCAGATCCTCGACTACGACAAGCTGACCATGACGATCGAGACCAACGGCGCGATCACGCCGGATGACTCGGTGGCCTACGCCGCCCGCATCCTGCAGGATCAGCTCAACGTGTTCGTCAACTTCGAAGAGCCGCGCAAGGAAGTCGCCCAGGAGATCATCCCGGACCTCGCCTTCAACCCGGCCTTCCTCAAGAAGGTGGACGAGCTCGAGCTGTCGGTGCGTTCGGCCAACTGCCTGAAGAACGACAACATCGTCTACATCGGCGACCTCGTGCAGAAGAGCGAGGCGGAAATGCTCCGCACCCCGAACTTCGGCCGCAAGTCGCTGAACGAGATCAAGGAAGTGCTGGCCCAGATGGGTCTGCACCTCGGCATGGAAGTGCCGGGCTGGCCGCCGGAGAACATCGACGAGCTCGCCAAGCGCTTCGAGGATCATTACTGAGCGAATGGCGAGTAGGGAGTGGCGAGTAGGGGAAGAAGATCTATTCGCTACTCACCATTCGCCACTCGCAGCCTAGGGCGAACGCAGGAAGCCCACCTGAAAACCAGTCGCTGAACCACCGCGACACAATCGAAGAAGGACTACACACATGCGTCACGGCAAGGTTCATCGGAAGCTCAACCGCACGGCCGAGCACCGCAAGGCGATGTTCGCCAACATGGCGGCCGCGCTGATCAAGCACGAGCAGATCGTCACCACGCTGCCCAAGGCCAAGGAGCTTCGCCCGATCGTCGAGAAGCTCGTCACCCTCGGCAAGAAGGGCGGCCTGTCGCTGCGCCGTCAGGCCATCTCCGAGCTGCGCGACGTCGACATGGTCAAGAAGCTCTTCGACACGCTGGCGACCCGCTACAAGGACCGCCAGGGCGGCTACACCCGCATCATCAAGGCCGGCTTCCGCTACGGCGACAACGCCGCGATGGCCGTGATCGAGTTCGTCGATCGCGACGTCGATGCTAAGGGCCAGGATTCCGGTCCGGTGCAGGAGAAGGAAGCCGAGGCGGCGTAAAGCCCGATCGGCATGACGTTTCAAGAGCGGCGCCTTTGGCGCCGCTTTTTTGTTGGAACGGTCGGGTGGACAAAGGCCCGCTCTTAGCGCGCCGTGCCCACCATTCACGCTCCTCACGCGTCGGTGAGCCCCGATTGCAGCTGAGGGAGCCGCTTCCGATATCTCCATCCGCATCCATGGAGATATCGCATGAAGATCGACCTTTCCGGAAAAACCGCTCTCGTGACCGGCTCGACCGCCGGTATCGGCCACGCCATCGCCAGGGGTCTCGCCGGCTCCGGCGCCAGCGTCGTGATCAACGGCCGCGGCCAGGACAAAGTCGATGCGGCGGTGCGCAGGCTGGAAGGGACGGGCGGGAAGGTCCGCGGCATCGCGGCCGACGTCTCGACCGCGGCAGGCTGCAAGGCACTCGTTGCGGCGCTGCCCGAGGTCGACATCCTCATCAACAATGCCGGCATCTTCGAGCCCAAGGATTTCTTCGATATTCCGGACGAGGATTGGAGCCGCTTCTTTGAGGTCAACGTGATGAGCGGCGTGCGGCTGTCGCGCGCCTACATGAAGGGCATGCTCGCACGCAATTGGGGCCGCATCGTCTTCATCTCCTCGGAATCCGGGCTCAACATTCCCGTCGAGATGATCCATTACGGCATGACCAAGACGGCCCAGCTTTCGGTGGCGCGCGGCCTGGCGCAGCTCACCAGCGGCACCGGCGTCACCGTCAATTCCGTGCTGCCGGGCCCGACCATGTCGGAAGGCGTCGAGACGTTCGTCAAGGATCTCGCGAAGCAGAACGGCCAGTCCGTGGATGAAGCCGCCGCCAACTTCGTCAAGCAGCATCGTCCGAGCTCGCTGCTGCAGCGCTTCGCCAGCGTCGACGAGATCGCCAACATGGTGGTCTATGTCGCCTCGAAGGAGGCATCCGCCACAAACGGCGCAGCGCTGCGCGCCGAGGGTGGCATCGTCAACACGATCGCCTGAGGCGATGCGCATGGCGGCCTATGTGATCTCGGAGGTCGAGGTGCGCGATCCCGCCGCATTCGAGGCCTATCGCGCCCTGGCTGCCAAGACGATCGCGCAGTACGACGGGCGTTATCTCGTCCGCGGCGGCAAGGCCGAGCTTGCCGAAGGCAATTTGCCGCCGAAAGCCATTATCATCGTCGAGTTCGCGTCGATGGCGCGGCTGAAGGAATGGTACGCCTCGCGGGAATATGCCGAAGCGCTCAAGGTGCGGCAGACGGCGCTGGAGCGGCGGCTGTTGTTCGTTGAAGGGACGCCGGTGCCGTAGGGTGGGCAAAGCGAAGCGTGCCCACCATTGTCGCGACTAGAGAGAGATGGTGGGCACTGCGCAAGTGCGCGTTGCCCACCCGACGAAAGCTACCATCCCTCCAGCACGATCTTGCCGCGCGACTTGCCGCTCTCCAACAGCGCGTGCGCGCGCTTGAGGTTGGCTGCGTTGATTGTGCCGAAGGTCTGGTCCAGCGTGGTGCGCAACACGCCCTTGTCGATGAGGTCGGCGACATCATTGAGCAGATGATGCTGCGCGATCATGTCAGGGGTCTGGAACGAGGAGCGCGTGAACATCGATTCCCAGTGCACCGAGATTGCCTTGCCCTTGAATGCGGCAATCGTGAACTCCGGAGGATCATCGATCAGGCCGAACTTGCCCTGCGGTGCCATGAATTCCGCAATCGCCTTGTAGTGCTGGTCGGTAAAGGTGAGGCTGGCCACGAGTGCGACCGGCGGCAGGTTCAGTTTCTCGATCTGCTCCTTCATCGGCTTGCCATGGTCGATCACCGCATGCGCGCCGAGATCGAGGCACCATTTCTGCGACTCCGGCCGTGTCGCGGTGGCGAGCACCGTCAGCCCGGTGAGGCGGCGGGCGAGCTGGATCAGGATCGAGCCGACGCCGCCGGCGCCGCCCGTGATCAACAGCGTGCGCGGATCGACGCTCTTGCCCGGCACCGCGCCGAGCCGGTCGAACAGCAGCTCCCAGGCGGTGATCGAGGTGAGGGGAAGAGCGGCGGCTTGGGCGAACGACAGGCTCTTCGGTTTGGCGCCGACGATGCGCTCGTCGACCAGATGGAATTCGGCGTTGGTGCCCTGGCGCAGGATCGAGCCGGCGTAGAACACCTCGTCGCCCGGCTTGAACAGCGTCACGTCGGGCCCGACCGCATCGACCACGCCGGCCGCGTCGTAGCCGAGGATTTTCGTCTCGCCCTCGGGTGGGGCGGCGCGCTTGCGCACTTTGTAGTCGACCGGATTGGCCGAGATCGCTTTCACCGCGACGCGGATGTCGCGCCCTTTGGGGTCGGGTTTAGCGGTCTCGAAATCGAACAGTGATTCCGCGTCCTCGATCGGAAGCGATTTCTTGTAGCCGACGGCCTTCATGGCTTGTCTCCATCAGATGGGCTGTTTGCCTGCCGCTCTAACTGTCGCCCTGGCTTCAAATTGGCAAGTACTGTAAATTCGGGGATATAGTCCCTGTTTGGATACTATTGGGAAAATACGCATGAAACGGCGCGATTTTGCCCGGCGCCCGGGCTGCGCGGTCGAAGCGACGCTGGACCTGATCGACGGCAAGTGGAAGGGCGTGATCCTCTACCACCTGCAGAGCGGCACCCAGCGCTTCGGCGAATTGCGCCGCCGGATGCCTGGCATCACCCAGCGCATGCTGACGAAGCAGCTGCGCGCGCTGGAGGAAGACAAGCTCGTCATCCGCAAGGTCTATGCCGAGGTGCCGCCGCGCGTGGAGTATTGCCTGTCTGAGCTGGGCGAGAGCCTGAGGCCCGTGATCGACATCCTGAAGGCCTGGGGCGAGAGCCACCAGGAGCGGTTGTCCTGCGCGCCGCCGCCCGTGGTCGTGAAGAAGAAGCGCGCGGCGTGATTTGGAGAACACAGGCGGTGCGGTTCGTTACCTCTCCCCGACGGGGAGAGGTCGAATTGCGAAGCAATTCGGGTGAGGGGGCGCCGTCATCCTCGATGGAACGTAACCTCTCACCCGCGCCTTCGGCGCGACCTCTCCCAATGGGAGATGTGTAGAGTCTCAGAACGCGAACTGCGTACGCATCGCGACCGCGTCGAACTTCGAGCCGACGTCGGCGGTCGAGATCGGCGAGGCCTGTCGCGACACCGTGCCGTGCAGATAGTCGAGCATGAAGCGCACGTTGCCGTTGACGTACCAGTTGAGCGCGAGCGTATAGACGGTCTGCCGGCCGCCTGCGACGCCGCTCGCGGTCGCGAGCTGATCGTTGAGGTCGATCGTCGAGAACCGTCCTGCGATCTCCCACGCGCCCCAGCCGCCGCCGTCGAGCGAGAACGGGTGCGCCGGCTTGACGCCGCTATAGGCCGCGTTCGCCGCATTGTATGAGCGGCCTTCGCCGGTCAGCACATAGCCGGCCTGCGCGTAGCCGCCTTGGAATTTCAGGCTCGGTGCACCCGTCAGCGGCACGGCCGTGTTGGCGGTACGATCGACATTGTACCAGAAATACTCGCCCTGGACGATGAACGGACCGTAGGTCGCCGCCGCCTCGACGCTGTAGACCTGCGCGCCCGAGGCATTGGCGATAGCGCCGGTCGAGATCAGCGTGGTCGGGTCGAGACGCAATTCCGGACGATCGCTGAGCGTGACCGTCTGGGTGTTGGCGATGAGATTGCGCGGCGGCTGGATCAGCCATTGCGCATTGGCGCCGATATGCACCGAGTAGTCCTTGGTGCTGATCGGATTGCCGGCGACGCGCGCCACGGCACCATATTGCTCGCTGGTGCCGGGCGGCGCCGCGCTCGAGGCGGAATGGATCGCACCGGTCGTCGGTCCCGTGACATAGCCGCCGATCCAGAGCTGGTCGTTGAACCAGCGCGCACCGGCTGCGGAACGGAAGTCACCGGCGGCGATGTTGGTCGCGATCACGCCGGGCGAGGCGCGCTCCATGAACATGATGTCGTTCGAGCTCGTGGCTTCATCCATGGTGTAGGGCAGGTCCATAATGCCAGCCTCGATCGCCATCTTGCCGCCGAACGGCTTCAGGCCGGTATAGCTGATATAGGCGTTCTCGACGCCGGAGACGCCGCCGCCGGGCAGCGATCCCGGCGCGGCGCCGCCAAATCCGTCGGACGAGCCGCCGAAATCGTAGACCAGTGCGAAATTCCAATCGTGGAAGAACTTGCCGGTGACACCGATGCGCGCGCGGCGGACGTTCTGGCCGCTATCGAGCTTTTGCGGCACGGTGGCCGCGGTGTTGGGACGATAGTCATAGCCGCCGACATCCCAATGCAGGCGGCTGGTGATGGCGACGCAGTTGGCCTGGTCGGCGGTGCAGATCGTCGGCCGGTTGTTCGGCATCGTCACGACGACGCCGGACGCCGGCGCCGGCCCCTTGACGGGGATTGCCGCGTTGGCGTTGGCCACCGCGGCCTTTGCCTCCGCGCGCGCCTCGGCCTTTGCCTCTGCCTTGGCTTCGACTTTCGCCTTTGCTGCGGCTGCCGTGTTCGCCGCGGTCTGGCTCTGCAGCTTGTCGAGCTTCTGCTCGAGCATCTTCAACTGCTGCTTCAACAGCGCGATCTCCTGCTCGCTGCTGCTTGCCGACTGGGCCTGGGCCTGCGAGGCCGCCAGCGCGCCGGCGAGACCAATCGCGGTGGCCGCAATTCTTGTTCTGCTCACGTTACGCTCCATCATCTGACTGTTTTCCCCAAGTCGCGAACGGAGAGCCTAGGTGTGATCGATGACTGCCCCGCGACGCTGCGAGCGGTTGCGTCGGTTCCTACTGATGCAAATTCGCCGCAACCGAATCCGCCTCACACCACCATGCAAGATGACGCACATCATGCCAATCCGCCGCCGGGCAAATGGCCGATTCGCACGGCACCCTTGCATCCCGGACACGGCTTCGAGGCGGCCGAATATTGCCCTCCGGCGCTCTTCTATTGGGGGGCGAACGCGCCTATATTCCGGCGTCATTTCCAAGAGGTAGGAATGTTTCGAGCGACCTGGACTGCCGCCCTTACGGCGCTGTGCATAGCCTTTTCGGCCACCTTCAATCCGACTGCAGCGCAGGACCGTCGGGTCCCGTCGTCGCCGGCCGAGCTGCGGATGTCCTATGCGCCGATCGTGCAGCGGGTGCAGCCGGCGGTCGTCAACGTCTATGCCGCAAAGGTGGTGCAGAACCGCAATCCGCTACTGGACGATCCGATCTTCCGCCGCTTCTTCGGCGTGCCGGGCCAGCAGCCCGAGCAGATGCAGCGCTCGCTCGGCTCCGGCGTCATCGTCGATGCCTCCGGCCTCGTCGTCACCAACGTCCACGTCATCGAGGGCGCCGACCAGGTGAAGGTGTCGCTGTCGGACAAGCGCGAGTTCGAGGCCGAGATCCTGCTCAAGGATTCCCGGACCGATCTCGCCGTGCTGCGCCTGAAGGACAGCAAGGAGAAGTTCCCGACGCTGGACTTCACCAATTCCGATGAGCTCTTGGTCGGCGACGTCGTGCTCGCGATCGGCAATCCGTTCGGCGTCGGCCAGACCGTGACCCAGGGTATCATTTCGGCGCTGGCGCGCACGCAAGTGGGCATCACCGACTATCAGTTCTTCATTCAGACCGATGCGGCGATCAACCCGGGCAATTCCGGCGGCGCGCTGGTCGACATGGGTGGCAAGCTCGCCGGCATCAATACCGCGATCTATTCGCGCTCCGGCGGCTCGCAAGGCATCGGCTTTGCGATTCCCGCCAACATGGTGCGCGTCGTCGTCGCCTCCGCCAAGAGCGGCGGCAAGGCGGTGAAGCGGCCCTGGCTCGGTGCGAAATTGCAGGCGGTGACGCCCGACATCGCCGAGAGCCTCGGCTTGCGCTCGCCGACCGGTGCGCTGGTCGCGAGCGTGGTGTCGAACGGTCCGGCGGCGAAAGCCGGCCTGAAATCCTCCGACCTCATCACCGGGATCGACGGCCAGATCGTGGATGATCCCAACGCCTTCGACTATCGCTTCGCAACCCGTCCGCTCGGCGGCACCGCGCAGCTCGACGTGCAGCGCGGCGGCAAGTCGGTGAAGCTCACGGTAGCGCTGGAGACCGCGCCCGACACCGGGCGCAACGAGCTCGTCGTCACCGCGCGTTCGCCGTTCCAAGGCGCGAAGGTTTCGACCATCACGCCGGCCGTCGCCGATGAGCTGCGTCTGGATGCCGACACCGAAGGCGTCGTGATCACCGATATCGGCGGCGATACCGCGGCTGCGAGTGTCGGCTTCCAGAAGGGCGACATCATCCTGGCCGTCAACAATCAGAAGATCAGCAAGACTGGCGACCTCGAGAAGGCTGCAGGTGAACGGGCACGGATCTGGCGCATCACGCTGGTGCGTGGTGGCCAGCAGATCAACGTCACGCTGGGCGGATGAGTCCGAAGCGACCAACGGAGACACCGACTCTCTTTGCTGCGGCGGGGCTCGATCACGATGCTCCGCATCCGCTGCCGGACCGGCTGCGCCCGCGTGCGCTGTCGGAGGTCGTCGGCCAGGATCACATCCTCGGCCCGGATGGTGCGCTGACGCGCATGCTGGAAACGCGCACGCTCGGCTCGCTGGTGTTCTGGGGCCCCCCCGGCACCGGCAAGACCACGGTGGCGCGGCTCCTGGCTGACGCGACGGATCTGCATTTTGAGCAGATCTCTGCGGTGTTCTCTGGCGTCGCCGACCTCAAGAAAGCGTTCGATGCCGCGCGCGCCCGTCGCGAGATGGGCAAGGGCACGCTGCTCTTCGTCGATGAGGTGCACAGATTCAACCGCGCCCAGCAGGACTCCTTTCTGCCGGTGATGGAAGACGGCACTGTCGTCATGGTCGGCGCCACCACCGAGAACCCGTCCTTCGAGCTCAATGCGGCGCTGCTCTCGCGTGCGCGCGTGCTGGTGTTTCGCTCGCTCGATGCCGCCGCGATCGAAAAGCTGTTCGTGCATGCCGAAGCCGTCGAGGGCAGGAAGCTGCCACTCGATGCGGAGGCGCGCGCGGTGCTGGTGCGCATGGCCGACGGCGATGGCCGTGCGTCGTTGACGCTCGCCGAAGAAGTCTGGCGTTCGGCGCGGGCGGACGAGATTTTCAATGCCGCGCAGCTGCAGGAGATTCTGCAGCGCCGCGCGCCGATCTACGACAAATCGGCCGACGGCCACTACAATCTCATCTCGGCGCTGCATAAATCGGTGCGCGGCTCCGATCCCGATGCCGCGCTGTATTACCTCGCGCGCATGCTGGACGCTGGCGAGGACCCGCTGTTCCTGGCCCGCCGCGTCGTGCGCATGGCGGTCGAGGACATCGGGCTGGCCGATCCGCAGGCGCTCGTCATCGCCAATGCCGCCAAGGACGCCTTCGACTTCCTCGGCCATCCCGAGGGCGAGCTCGCCATCGCCCAGGCCGTGGTCTATCTCGCCACCGCGCCGAAATCGAACGCGGTCTACACCGCCTTTGGCAGCGCGATGCAGGTCGCCAAGCAGGCCGGCTCGCTGCTACCGCCAAAGCACATCCTCAATTCCCCGACCAAGCTGATGAAGTCGGAAGGCTACGGCTCCGGCTACGCATACGACCACGACGCGCCGGACGCCTTCTCCGGCCAGGACTACTTCCCGGAGGCCCTGGGACGTCAGACCTTCTACGACCCGCCCGAGCGGGGTTTTGAACGCGAGATCAGGAAGCGGCTGGATTACTGGGCCAAGCTGCGCAAGGAGCGGGGCGGCTCGCCCTAGAAGCGGCCATTTCGTCGTGACGGAAGGCCGCTTTTAGGGTACGCAGGCAACCATGAGCCGCCGCATCAAGAGAATGAACCCAAAGCCGCGCTCGCGTGACGAGCGCGACGACTCGCGGCCGCATCAGGCGCGTAGCGCGAAGAAGGCCGGACCGCGTCCGGGTGGCAAGCCCGGCGGTAAGCCGCCGCGCTTTGTTGGCGAGCGCGCCGAGCGGCGTCCGCCCAAAGCGGTCCAGGAGAGGCCTGCGCCTGAAAAGTCCGTCGAGGCGCTGCTACCGACCAAGGTGCAGACCGTCACGGTCACGGCCGACGAGAACAACATGCGCGTTGACCGTTTCCTGGAAGCGCGCTTTCCCGGCCTGTCGTTCTCCCACATCCAGCGTGTCGTCCGCAAAGGCGAGCTGCGTGTCGACGGCAAGCGCGTCGACAGCAAAGACCGGCTGGAGGAGGGACAGAGCGTCCGTATCCCGCCGCTCAAGCTCGATGCGCCGAAGGTCGTCGGCGAGCTCTCGGAGGCCGCGCAGAAGACGCTGAAGGCGCTGAAGGAGATGACGATCTGGGAGGACGACGACGTCCTCGTCCTGAACAAGCCGGCCGGCCTTGCCGTGCAGGGTGGCTCGGGCATGACGCGGCACATCGACCAGATGCTTGAGGTGATGCGCGATGCCAAAGGCCAGAAGCCGCGTCTCGTCCACCGTATCGATCGCGAGACCTCGGGCTGTCTCCTGATCGCCAAGACGCGCTTCGCTGCCTCACACCTGACCGGCGCGTTCCGCTCGCGCTCGGCGCGAAAGGTCTATTGGGCCTTGGTGCCGGGCCTGCCGAAGCCGAAGCAGGGCCGCATCTCGACCTTCCTTGCAAAGGAGGAGGGCGAGGACGACACCATCATGCGCATCGCCCAGCATGGCGATGAGGGCGCCAGTCACGCGGTGACGTACTACGCCGTGGTCGAGACCGCCGGCAACAAGCTGACCTGGGTGTCGCTGAAGCCGGTGACGGGCCGCACCCACCAGCTGCGCGCCCACATGGCCCATATCGGCCATCCCATCGTCGGCGATCCCAAATATTTCAACATCGAGAACTGGCAGCTGCCCGGCGGCTTGCAGAACCGGCTGCATCTGCTCGCACGCCGGATCGTCATCCCGCATCCGCGCGGCGGCGTGATCGACGCCACCGCGCCGTTGCCGCCGCACATGCAGCAGTCGTGGAACCTGCTGGGTCTGGACGCAACCAGATTTGATCCGATCGAGAACGCGCCTGAAGAATAGTGAGGTTGAATAGGGGCGGCTGGCGCACGACATGTTCCCCCATGAGACGATTGTCGATCTGCTTTGCGCTCTTGGCTACTCTGTTGGTAGAGCCGGCCGCCCGCGCGCAATATGTCTCGCCGGACGCGCGCGGCTCGCTCACCGCTGCCTGCGCCGCCACCGCCGCCGAAGATCGAGGTGCCCAAGGTTCCGCAGTTTGACGCGCCGCCGCGCTACAATTACCAGCCGCCCCCGCGCAATTCGTTCAGCGATCGCGTCATGAAATGTCTTCACGACGGCGCAGCCGCAGGACTGGGGCCGGCCGATCGCGGCACGTACGCGCGCATGTGTGCGAACTAGCAGCACTCCTGGTCCTACTGGCGAGGTCGTGACGACACTGGTAATTCGACTGACGACAGGAACAAAAAAACGACATGCGCGAATTGTTCGAAGAAGCTGCGGGGCAGCCCCCGCCTGATCCCCGGGAATCGGCGCGCGCGTCCGCGCGCACGCCGCTGCGCAAGCGCTTCTACAAGGAGGCCGGCGTCGTCGACGCCGAGGGCGGCTTCGCCATCACTCTCGACGGCAAGCCGATCCGTACGCCCTCCGGCCGCCAATTGGTGATCCCGACGCGCGCGCTCGCAGATAGTGTCGCCGCAGAATGGTCCGCCCAAGGCGAGGCGATCAATCCCGTGACCATGCCGTTGACGCGCATCGCCAACAGCGTGGTCGAGGGCGTTATCGATCGCGTCGAGCTCGTCAGCGACGACCTCGCCAAATATTTCGAGTCTGACCTGCTGTTCTATCGTGCCGGCCATCCTGAGGGACTGGTCGCCCGGGAGGCCGCGCATTGGGATCCTGTGCTGTCCTGGGCGGCGCAGACGCTGGGTGCGCATTTCATCCTGTCCGAAGGCGTCATGCACGTGAAGCAGCCGGACGAGGCGGTGAAGGCCGCACGGGCCGCGCTGCCCGGCGATCCCTGGTCGGTCGCCGCGCTCCACATGGTGACCACCCTGACCGGATCGGCGCTGCTCGCGCTGGCGCTGGACCAGGACGTGCGCGATGCCGACCAGGTCTGGGCCGCCGCCCATGTCGACGAGGACTGGAACGTCGAGCAATGGGGCTTGGACGAGGAGGCGGCCGCCCGCCGCGCCGCCCGCCTGAAGGATTTCCAGGCCGCTGCGACGGTTCTGGCGGCGGTGAAGCCGCCGGCCGTGCCAGGTTAACGAGAGGTTTACGAGGCAGCGGTTACGGTAGCCAGCATTCCCCTAGGGCTGCCGAGATGCCGACGCCGGTCACCCCCATCGCTCCCGTCAACGCTGCCAGCCGCCCGGCTGATGCGGCGACGCCGGATCTCGTGCTGCAAGCCGGCAGTGTCGTCGATGCCAGGGTGGTCAGCGTGCTCGCCGACAATCTGGTGCGGATCGCGATCGCCAACCTGGCGATGGACGTGATGTCGGAGGTGGCGTTGACGCCGGGGCAGAATCTCCAGCTCGCGGTCTCGCAGAGCAACGGCACCATTCGCCTCGCGGTCATGGGTGGGGCAGGCGAGGCGGCGGGAGATCAGGTCACGCTGACGCCGCGCGCGGCCTCGCTGGTGGAGAGCCCGCCGCTGGCGCCGTCGGTGGCCACGGCACGGAACACCCTCACTCCGTCCGAGCAGGTCGCCGTCCAAACGGCCTCTGCCGACGCCGCGACCAAACAGGGCAGCCAGGCAGCGCTGTTCGCCAACCTGGCCTCCGTCGTGACGAACAGCAAACTGCCCGCAGGGCTGAAGCAGGCGGTGCTCGATGTGCTGGCGCAGCAGACGCCGCTCAACACCGCCCTCGACGGCGGTGATATCGAATCCGCCTTCCAGAAATCCGGATTGTTTCTCGAGTCGTCATTGGCCGCAGGCACGACACCGTCCTCCGGCGCGATCCCGGACTTGAAGGCCGCACTGCTGGTGTTGCGCCAGACCCTGGCATCGACCTCCGGCGCGCCGCAAGCAACTGCGCCAGGTGTGGCGCTGCCGGCGAGTGCTGCGGCAACGACGCAGACCGCAGCCTCCGCGCTGGCGGGCGAAACGGCCCAAGCGGCGTTGCCGGAACTCGCCCAACCGGCGCAAGCGTCGCGCGGTGCGCTCGCTGTCGCCGTGCTGGCCCATGCGGCGGGGAACAATCCTCAAGCCTTGGTGTCGCGCACCATGTCCGGGGGCCTTGCCGCGAGCCTGCTGCAGGAGGTCACGGAAAACCTGCCGCGCCTGACCGGCAACGTGCCGGGCTCCAACAAGTCCGTGCCGGACGCCCATATCTTCGAGGCGGCCGCACACCCGACACCTCCACCGGTCCGCGGTGCGCTGCCGGCGCCTCAGTCCATCGCCGCGCCGTCGCTCGCACCGGATACGCCGCTGGCTGCGACCGTGCATCGTCTGCTCGATGACACCGATGCCGCGATCGCGCGGCAGACGCTGTTGCAAATTGCCTCGCTTCCCGATCGCACCGACGCCAGCGGCCACCGCATCGATCCGGCCGTGCTGCAGTGGAATTTCGAGATTCCGTTCGCGACCCCGCAAGGTACCGCGATGGCGCAGTTCGAGATCTCGCGCGACGGCGGCAATGAGTCGGACGATCCCGCCAAGCGCGCCTGGCGCGCGCGCTTCTCGCTCGATGTCGAGCCGGCCGGACCCGTGCATGCGCTGATCACGCTGAACGGCGACAAGACCTTCGTTCGGATGTGGGCGGAGCGGCCGGTCACGGCGCAGCAGCTCCGCGCCGGCATCGGTGAGCTCAGCCAGGCATTGACGAAGGCCGAGCTCAAGCCCGGCGATATCGTGGTCCGCGACGGCACGCCGCCGGCTCCGGCGCCCGCTCGCGCCGGCCACTTCCTGGATCGCGCCACATGAGCGATCCCTCCAAGCTCGCGATCGCGCTGCATTACGAGAAGGGATCTGGCGCGCCCGTCGTCGTCGCCAAGGGCAAGGGCACGATCGGCGAGAAGATCGTCGAGATCGCCAAGGCCCACGACATTCCGATCGAGGAGAACGAGGTTCTGGCCGGCGCGCTGTCGAAGGTCGAGCTCGGCGACGAGATCCCGCCAGATCTCTACAAGGCCGTCGCCGAGGTGCTGGTGTTCGTGCTGCGGCTGTCGGGCCGGGGGCGGTAAACACAACCTGTCATCGTTTCAACACTTAGCGGCTGCATGGTCGCGCTGGTTTTCGCTGCTCACGGATATCGCTTTTGCTGACCCGCCGTTCCACCCTCGGCCTCCTCGCCGCAACCGCGATCCTGCCTCGACGCGCGCGCGCCCATGTCGCGCCGCCGCGCAATGAAATCCGCGACGCTCTTGCAAAGCGCTTCACCGACCTCGGCACGTCGGGCACCTTCGTCGGCTACAAGGTCGAGGACTATCTGATCGTCGCCAGCGACAAGGAGCGCTCGGGCGAGGGCAAGTTGCCGGCCTCGACCTTCAAGATTCCCAACTCGCTGATTGCGCTCGAGGCCGGTGTCGTCACTGACCCCGACAAGGACGTGTTTGCCTGGGACGGCGTCAAGCGGCCGATCGAGACCTGGAACAAGGATCACACGCTGCGCAGCGCGATCGCGGTGAGCGCGGTGCCGGTCTATCAGGAGATCGCGCGCCGCATCGGCGAGGTGCGTATGCAGCAATATGTCGACGCGTTCGACTATGGCAATCGCGACATCGGCGGCGGCATCGACCAGTTCTGGCTCACCGGGGCCTTGCGCATCGATCCGGTCGAGCAAGTCGATTTCGTCGACCGGCTGCGCCGCCGCGCGCTGCCGATCTCGAAGCGCAGCCAGGATCTCGTCGCCGACATCCTGCCGGCGACCAAGGTCGGCGACGCCGTCATCCGCGCCAAATCCGGTCTCCTGGGCGCCGAGCGCGGCGAGCCGTCGCTCGGCTGGATGGTCGGCTGGGCCGAGAAGGGCGAGGCACATACCGTGTTCGCGCTCAACATGGATTTCAAAGAGCCACGGCACATCGAGGCTCGCATGACGCTGACGCAAGCCTGCCTTGCCGAGATCGGCGCGATCTAGCGCGACCGTGTGGTTGATGGAGAAGCAACCCGATCCCACACGGTCAGCTTAAGCGCGCGGTTGCAGATCAGCCGGCACCTGAACCTCGGTCGTCGCAATCAGGCGCCAATCGGCGAGCGCGGCCAAACGGTGGGGCTCGGCCTCACGCCGGTAATCGGAGTTCAAGACGATCGCTCGAAAGGTCGCGAAGTCAGGGTAACGGACGATTGCGGCGTCGTGCCAGGCTTCGCCTTGCGCGGCCACCAGCAGAGCTCCGACAGATCCAAGCCAAGTTGGCCTGACCCCTTGCGGAGTCGCGATCTTGCGAAATGCGGGGACATAGCGCGTAAAATAGGCTTCGCGGCCGCTACAGGCCGGAAGCTCGGACTTGTCCCGGTACAAGGCCTCATTCCGATAACGGAGAAGATTGATCATGAAGATAGGTTGATCTCCGGGCAGGCTCGAGCCTGCCATCGCGAGTGATGCATTATCGATATCGACGAACATTGTTCTCTCCGGTCGCGGGGTCTTGCTGCGCTGATATCGCTTTCGAACGCCCGGCCTTGTAGTGGATTCGGTGTCACCGCTATGATGACGTCATGGCAACACCACGCAGCCATCGGCAACTCCTCGGCTATTCTGAGCGCCAACCCGGCGGTCCAGCTCGAGCTGAAAGTCGACGATTTCGGGGACGGAGTTCAGGCGTTGTCGGGTTTTGCCGTGAGCGCCCGGTCAATCGCAAAGCCGCCGATCTCGCTCATGGCCTGCGAGATCGGATCACCGCGCCGGGCAAAGCCGCTGGAGAGATAATCGAACTGCGTCCGCGCCAGCCGCAGCACTTCGATCGGCACCGAGACCGCGGTCTCGTTGAGGCTGTCGACGGAGGCGCGCAAGCTGTCGAGCTCCGTCGTGAGCTTGCCGATATGTCTCTCGGCATGCTGCATCAGCTCGAGCAGCTTGCCGCGCTCGGCATCGAAGGCGGCGCGCTCGGCTGCGGTCGCGGCGGTGAACTCGGCGAGCTGTGCCCGCAGCGCCGCGATCTGGCCGACCATGGCGTCGGAGGCGAGTTCGGCGGACTCGCGCAGCACGGCGCTGCGCGTGCTCTCTTCCTGCGCCTGATGATAGAGCCGCTCGGCCGACATCGCCCGCTGGCTCAGCGTCTCGATCATGCTGGCTGCGCGCAGCAGCATCTCGCCGTTCCGCCCCGACACCATGCCGGCCATGCGGCGCAGGAAGTCGATCGTTTCGGACGCTGGGTTCGGCGGCAAGGGGACGACCGTCGCGGACATCTCGGTGATGCCAGTAGGTAGATGCTGGAGCTAGGGCATGATGATCACCGCCGTACCGATTGGGCTCACGCAACATTCGGCGCCTGATCTGACTCGGAGCAAGCCTGAATCGGTCGGCCCGGTCAACCTGCCGGGCTGCCAAATGTGAGGTCAGGAGTCCCTCTGCCGCCCGATCCGCCCCAGGTGGGTGAAGCCGAACCCGGCGGAATATTTCAAGCCGTAGCCGAGCGCCCGGTCGATGCCGATATGGGCAAGCCAGATCAAGGCGATGGAGAGGGTGAGGGGCGAGGCGAGGGCGAAGCCCAGCGTCAGCAGCGCCACCGGCGCCAAGTAGCTGTGGGCGGCGTTGTAGACCATCGCACCGAACCTAGCGTCGGACAGGTAGGCCAGGAAACTCAGATCGGGTACGAAGAACAGCAGCGCAAACACCAGCCACGACCCGTCCCAGGCGCATAGAGCGTCACCATTCCTGCAAACAGGGTGAGGCCCTCCAGCCGCAGCAGGATGTTGACGCCGCCTGTTGCAGCGCCCGTCTCGGCCGTTCCTTCGCTCACGCTCGCCTCCCGGGCAAAACTTTGTAATTCCTTGCGCTTTCCCGCTACGGCAGGGCAGCCCTGCGACGGCGAAAGCGGCTTTCCGGGCCGCAAAATGCCGTGTTAGAACCCGCCCATCACTTAAGAACTGGCGGGAGCAAATGAAACACATCCTGGACGCCCTTGAAGATCGTCGTGCCGGCGCAAAGCTCGGCGGCGGGGAGAAGCGCATCGAGGCGCAGCACGCCCGCGGCAAGCTGACGGCCCGCGAGCGCATCGAGCTTCTGCTCGACAAGGGATCGTTCGAGGAGTTCGACATGTTCGTCGAGCACCGCTCCACCGAGTTCGGCATGGAGAAGAGCAAGGTGCCGGGCGACGGCGTCGTCACCGGCTGGGGCACCGTCAACGGCCGCAAGACTTTTGTGTTTGCCAAAGACTTCACGGTGTTCGGCGGCTCACTCTCGGAAACGCATGCGCTGAAGATCACGAAGCTCCAGGACATGGCGATGAAGGCGAGGGCGCCCATCATCGGCCTCTATGACGCCGGCGGCGCCCGCATCCAGGAAGGCGTCGCCGCGCTCGCCGGTTATTCCTACGTGTTCCGCCGCAACGTGCTTGCCTCGGGCGTGATCCCGCAGATCTCCGTCATCATGGGCCCCTGCGCCGGCGGCGACGTCTATTCGCCTGCGATGACCGACTTCATCTTCATGGTGAAGAACACCAGCTACATGTTCGTCACCGGCCCGGACGTCGTGAAGACCGTGACCAACGAGGTCGTCACCGCCGAAGAGCTCGGCGGCGCCTCGGTGCACGCCACGCGCTCCTCAATCGCCGACGGCGCCTTCGAGAACGACGTCGAGACCCTCTTGCAGATGCGTCGCCTGATCGACTTCCTGCCCTCCAACAACACCGACGGCGTGCCGGAATGGCCGAGCTTCGATGACATCGAGCGGGTCGACATGTCGCTCGACACGCTGATCCCCGACAATCCGAACAAGCCCTATGACATGAAGGAGCTGATCCTCAAGGTCGTGGACGAGGGCGACTTCTTCGAGATCGCGGATGCCTTCGCCAAGAACATCGTCACCGGGTTTGGCCGCATTGCGGGCCGCACCGTCGGCTTCGTCGCCAACCAGCCGATGGTGCTGGCCGGCGTGCTTGACAGCGACGCATCGCGGAAAGCGGCGCGCTTTGTTCGCTTTTGTGATGCCTTCAACATCCCGATCGTCACCTTCGTCGACGTGCCGGGCTTCCTGCCCGGCACCGCGCAGGAATATGGCGGCCTGATCAAGCACGGCGCGAAGCTCCTGTTCGCCTATTCGCAATGCACCGTGCCGCTCGTCACCATCATCACCCGCAAGGCCTATGGCGGCGCCTTCGACGTCATGGCCTCCAAGGAGATCGGTGCCGACATGAACTACGCCTGGCCGACCGCCCAGATCGCGGTGATGGGCGCCAAGGGCGCGGTCGAGATCATCTTCCGCAGTGACATCGGCGACCCCGACAAGATCGCCGCCCGGACCAAGGAATACGAGGACCGCTTCCTGTCGCCGTTCATCGCCGCCGAGCGCGGCTATATCGACGACGTCATCATGCCGCACTCGACAAGAAAGCGCATCGCGCGGGCGCTGGCGATGCTGAAGGACAAGAAGACGGAAATGCCGGCGAAGAAGCACGACAATTTGCCGTTGTAATAGGAGGTAGCCCGGATGAGCGCAGCGAAATCCGGCCCTTTGCCGAGGTCCCGCATGTCGCTTTGCTCATGCGGGCGACAGGCTCCTTCTGATTTGGCACGCTCGATCCAATGACCGAAGACGATCCTTCCGACGAAATCTCCGACATCGAAGATCGCATCGAAGAGCTCGCCGAGATCGCTGAGCGGTGCCGCAAGTACATCCTGGCGTCCAAGATCGCGATCGGTGGCGGGGCGGCGCTGCTGCTGGTGACGATCCTCGGTCTGTTCGGATTTGGTCAGACTGCCGCGCTCGGATCGATTGCGCTGGTGCTCGGCGGGATCGTCTCGCTCGGCTCGAATGTCTCGACGTTGCGGCAGACGGACGAGGCCATCAGTGCTGCGGAGGCGCGGCGTGCGGCGTTGATCGGCAGCATTGACCTCAGGGTCGTTGCCGATGCGCCGCTGAAGCTGGTGTGAGGTGTAGGGTGGATTAGCGAAGCGTAATCCACCAAGGTGTGCGTCATCGGATGGAGAAGTGGCGGATTACGCTATCGCTAATCCGCCCTACGCATCAGACGCCTCCAGCGCCAGCAAGCCTCACGCGGCCTGCTTGACTGTCAGCTCCGACAATTCGGCGCGGCATTCGGCGGCGTAGGCCTGGAGCCGGTCGGCGGTCTGCCGGTCGAGGATGGCCTTGGCCAACCGCTCGGCGCGGGCGATCTGTCGCTTGAGATATTCGATGCGGACCATGGGTCACCTGTCGAATTGAATCGTTCCGATGCCGGCGACTCTATGCCAAGCACAGCATCGATTATGTGAGGTGCATCACGCCCCGCGCGCCTTATCCGCCGCGGCGAAATGCGCCAGCTGGTCGGCGTGGGCCTTGGCGAACGCCGGACGTCCGGTGGCGCGCGCGACGTAAGCGCGGCAGGCAGGACTATCCGTCAGCCCGTTGAAACCATCGACGACGCGCAGCACGTCCGCCATCAGGATGTCGGCGACGGAGAAGGAGCCCGCCAACCATTCGCGGCTGGCCAGCACCGCCTCGAGATGCTTGAGCCGAAGCTTGAGGAAGTCGTCCACGAATTTCCATGCTGCCGTGTCGGTCGGATGTCCCATGAAGTTGGACATGCCCCAGGGCAGGCTGGCCATCTCCACCGAATTGAGCGCCGCGAACACCCACTCCGCCGCTTCAGTGCGGCCGCGCTGGTCCTTTGGCATCAGCCTCTCGCTGAGGCCGCCGAGATGCAGTAGGATCGCGCCGGTCTCGAAGATCGAGAGGTCGCCGTCGGTCAGCCACGGAACCTGGCCGAACGGCTGGTGGGCGAAGTGCGCGGGCCCGCGGTCGTCGAATGGCACGCTGGCGACGCGATAGGGCAAGGCGGCTTCTTCCAGCGCCCAGCGCACGCGGAAGTCACGCACGAAGCCTCGCGGCGCTGCGGGAACCCAATCGAAGGTGGTCAGGGTGAGGTCGGCCATTTCCTGTCTCCGTGTCCTGGTTCGATGCAAAGGACGAACGAAGGGCGCCCGTTCCGACACCGGAGGCAACTCTTTTTGTCGCCGGCGGCTTGAGCGGTTAGTCTCGCGTCAAACAACAGGAGGAAACCCGATGCCAGCAGCCTTCTTCGTCGTTCGCGCCATCGTCTCCGACGCCGAAAAGCGCGCTGCTTTCGACCGATGGTACGAGACGGAACATTTGCCCGACGCGGTGCAGGCCTTCGGCGTGAGCAAGGCGTGGCGATTCTGGAGCCTCGACGATCCCTCGCTGCACCAGGCGATCTATCAGTTCGATGACGAGGCCAAGCTGAACGCGATGCTGAAAGGTGACGCGCTGAAAAAGCTCGTCGCCGATTTCAACCGCGACTGGCCCGACGTGAAGCGCTCGCGCGAGACGCTGGTGCTGGCGCAGGAGTTCGCGACGTAGCGAGGTCCTGTAGCCCGGATGGAGTCACGAATTCTTCATCTCGGCTCGCATGAATCTGAACGCCGGCTTCAGCTTCGGTTCATGGCGTTGCAGCGACATTCCTTCCGCATCACGGGTACGATGATCCAAGAAGGAAGAAACGATGGAGCGCCGGAACTTTTTGAAACTTGCTTTGGGATTGACGGCGGGCGCCGCCGCCTTCGCTGCGACGGCCGCGCAGGCCGCGCCGCTGTCACCGCAGCCGCTCGCTGATCCCGCCCGCACGCCGCAAGGCAATCCCGACGCTCATCCCGCCGTCACCACCAGCGAGGAAGCTGCGCAGCTCGCTCCCGAGCAGGTTCACTGGCGTGGGCGTGGCCGCCACTGGGGCTGGCACCGCCGTCATTGGCGCCGGCATCGCCGGCGCTGGCACCGCCGCCATTATTGGTAAGCTCGCGACCATTCGCGGACTCGACGGGGATCGCCGCTGGCGGTCCCCGTTTCGATTTGGGACGTGCTCCGGTTCCGCGGCGGACAGACCGTCAGCAACAAAAATGGCCGCGCAGGCTTTCGCCGCGCGGCCATTTTGTAGCGGAATAGAAGATCAGTACGGGCGGCAGCGGCCGGCGTACCAGCGGAAGCCGTAGGGGCACACGCGCGCACGCGGCACGACGACGACCGGCGCCGGGGCGACTACCACGGGAGCGGGGCGAACCACGACAGGGGCGCGCATCGGACGGCAGCTACCATAGGGGCCGCGATACCAGCCCGGGCCGCAACCTCCGGCGGCGCTGGCCACCTCGCTGAAACCGACGACCGCACTGGCGAGCGTGACGGCGGCTAACAGGTATTTCATTTTGATCTTCCTTCTTGTCCTTAGGGGCAGGCTTCGGGGGATGACGCTGGTGACGCACAATGAGTCAAGAGACACGATTCGACACGTTAAATCTGGGACGTGCCGACACGTCGCGATCCAAACCTGCCAATCATGACCTGAATGCGGCATGAACGTTCGCCGCATTTGGCCTCGGACGACACGCAGCTGTCGCTAGCGGCCGAGAAAGCCCAGCACCAGTTCCTTGTACGTCTCCGGCGCCTCCAGGAACACGAGATGGCCGGTGTCGGGGATCACCTCGGCCCGCGCGTTCGGCATCTTCGCGGCGAGCTGCTTCGCAAGCTCTGCGTTCTGCCCCATCTTGGCCCGCAGCGCCTCCGGCGCGAGCGGCCGGCCCGGCGCGTTGTGGTCGTCCGCACCCATGATGAACAGAGTCGGTGTCGCGATCAGCGGGATCTCGTGCGCCACCGGCTCACGATAGATCATCTGGCCGGAAGAGACGAAGGCGCGCAGCCAGCGCGGATAGTCCGGGCTGCCCTTGATATTGAAGCGGGCCTCGATGAACGGCGTGATCGCCTCGGCCGGCAGCTTGATTGCGTAATTGGTCTGGAGCTGCTTGCGATAGCCGTCGGCGGTGAGCTTGTCCTCGGTCTCGATCATCTTCTCGGTCGGCGTCGGCGGCACGTAGAGGCGGTAGTCCTCGAGCCCGATCGGCGCGGTCAGCACCAGATGGACGAGGCGGTCGGGATAGGCCCGGGCGACGCGCACGCCGAGCATGCCGCCGAGCGAATGCGCGACGATCTCGGCCTTGTCGACTTTGAGGTGATCGAGCAGCGCAATGGTGTTGCGCGCCAGATTGTCGAAATGCAGCTCGCCCGCCGGCTTGGAAGACTTGCCGAAACCGACCTGGTCCGGCACCACGACACGAAAGCCGGCCTCGCTCAGCATCTTGATCACGGGCGCCCAATAGCTCGACGGAAAATTGCGCCCGTGCAGCAGCACGACGGTGCGGCCGTTCGGCCGTGCCGCGGCGACATCCATATAGGCCATGCTGAGCTGCTCGCCGTCGTTGACGACGGGGAGCAAGTGCACGGGGTAAGGATAGGCAAAGCCTTCGAGCGCGATGCCATAGGGCTCGCGGGGCGTGGCATCGGCGGCGTAGGTCGATGTGAGTTGGAAAGTAAGAAGGGCGGCGGCGAGCGCGGCCAGGAAGATGCGGTTCATCACAGTCTCCGTCATGCCCGGGCTTGTCCCGCCTGCGCGGCCGAAGCCGCTTCGGCGAGGCGAAGGCCCGGGCATCCACGTGCCAGCCGCAATAAAGACGTGGATGGCCGGGTCAAGCCCGGCCATGACGGAAGCGAGAGGGCACACGCAAAAGTGTGATCAGTCCTTCCCACCGCCGAAAAGCGCGGCGAACTGCTTCTCGCCGGTGCGGGTGAAATTCACGACGCGGCTGCCGGGCGTGGGATCGCGCGCGGCCCATTTCAACTCGGCGAACCGTTGCATCATGGCCGCGCCCAACGTGCCGGCGAGATGGTGCCGCCGCTCGCTCCAGTCGAGGCAGGCCTTGCAGACCGGGCGGCGCGGATGGCTGAGCATGTCGGGCGAGATCTGCAGGTGCTTCACAAGAAAGCGCTCGCCCTCGGCGGTCAGCTCGATCTCCTGCTTCTTCTGCCTGACCAGATGCCGCTCGCGCAAGGAGTCCAGCATCTGCACGCCGAGGTCGCCGGCGAGATGGTCGTAGCAGATCCGCGCGCGCCGCAGCGCAGGGTCCTTCGGCCCGGTGCGCACGCGCATATGGCCGGTCCGCGCGGCAAGGCCGGCGAGCCCCTCGAGCACGCCGGCGACGTCGTCGTCGGTGAGGCGGTAATAGCGGTGGCGGCCCTGTTTCTCCGGCTCGATCAGGCCGCCGGCCTCGAGCTTCGACAGATGCGAGCTTGCGGTCTGCGGCGTTATGCCGGCCTCCTGAGCCAGCTCGCTCGCCGTGAGCGCACGGCCGTTCATCAGCGCCGTGAGCATATTGGCGCGGGCGGGGTCGCCAACCAGCGAGGCGACCATGGCGATGTCGGGTCCTGATTTCATGCTTCGATGGTAACCGAAGCGTTGGTGTCGGGCAAGGGCGTATCGTGTCACCACGTCGTCATTGCGAGCGTAGCGAAGCAATCCAGACTGCGTCCGCGGAGGGACTCCTGGATTGCTTCGCTATGCTCGCAATGACGGCGAAAACAAAGGAGCCCATCATGTCCGTCACCGTCTTCATCCGCTACCAGCTCGATCCGTTCAAGCGCGCGCAGTTCGAGGAATATTCGAAGCGCTGGCTCACCATCATCCCGAGATGTGGCGGCGAGTTGATTGGCTACTTCATGCCGCATGAGGGCACCAACAACATCGCGTCCGCCCTGATCTCGTTCGAGAGCCTAGCCGCCTATGAAGCCTATCGCAAACGGCTGCGCGCCGATCTCGACGGTATGGCAAACTTCAACTTTGCCGAGGCGGAGAAATTCATCCTCGCCGAAGAACGCACCTTCCTGCGCAAGGTGGTATTGTAGGCCGACCAACAGCAGGAGACGCCCATGATCGCCGTGATCTTCGAGGTCTGGCCCAAGCCGGAACACCGCCAGACCTATTTCGACCTTGCAGCCGATCTGAAGCCGTTGCTGCAGACCATCGACGGCTTCATCTCGGTCGAGCGCTTCGAGAGCCTGACGGAGAAGGGCAAGATCCTGTCGGTATCGTTCTGGCGGGACGAAGCGGCCGTCCAGGCCTGGCGCAACACGATGGAGCACCGCCGCACCCAGGCCAGGGGCAGGGCGCAGATCTTCGCCGATTATCACTTACGCATCGCCAGCGTCATCCGCGACTACGGCATGAACGATCGCGACGAGGCGCCGAAGGACAGCCGCGCCGTGCATGACGCGCACTAGCGGACTCGAAAACGCAGCCTTATCTCTGCGCGGCTAACAAGGGAGAGAAACATGCACGTGACGACCGCTGACAAGCGCGCGACGTTCAGGAAAATGCACGAGAGCGGCTGCTTCATCCTGCCCAATCCGGTCGATGTCGGCAGCGCGAAAGCCTTGCAGCATCTCGGCTTCAAGGCGATCGCGTCATCGAGCGCGGGCTTTGCCTGGACCATCGGCAAGGCCGACAACCACGTCACCGTCGAGGACGTCTGTCAGCATCTGGCAGCATTGAGCTCGGCTGTCGACATCCCCGTGAACGCCGATTTCGAGGGTGGCTTTGCGGTCGAGCCCGACAAGGTCGCGGACAATGTCGAGCGCGGTGTGCGCACCGGCGTTGCGGGCCTCTCGATCGAGGATTCCACCGGCGACAAGGACAAGCCGCTCTACGATCGCGCGCTGGCCGTCGAGCGCATCAAGGCCTCGCGCAAGGCGATCGGCGACAGCGGCACGCTGCTGGTCGGCCGCTGCGAGGCCTATCTGTGGGGCGTGACCGATCTCAAGCTCGTCATCGACCGGCTCACCGCCTATGCCGATGCTGGCGCCGACTGCCTCTATGCGCCGGGTCTGAAGAGCCGCGAGGACATCGCCGCGGTGGTCAAGGCGGTCGCACCGAAGCCGTTCAATCTTCTGATCGGCGGCTCCGGCCTGTCGCTGCAGGAAGCCCAGGATCTCGGCGTGCGCCGCATCAGCGTCGGCGGCTCGCTCGCCCGCGCCGCCTGGGGCGGCTTCATGCGCGCGGCCAAGGAGATGGCGGAGGAGGGGACCTTCACCGAGCTCGGCGGCGGCTATCCCGGCGGCGAGCTCAACAAGATGTTCGGCTAGAGCATGATCCGGAAAAGTGCGTGGCGGTTTTCCGAGAAGATCATGCTCAAACAATAACCTAAAGCGCGATGACGATTCATCCTAATCCCATCGCGCTTTAGCCAAACGAAGAGCGGCGGGATGTTGCATCCCGCCGCTCTCGCGCATCATTACGAAATGTTACTTCGCGCCGTCGGACGGAGCTGGCGTATTCGGGGCCGGCCTGTTCGGCGCTGCACCCGTGGTCACGCCCGGCTCGGTGTTGCTGCGCGGCGTCACGTCACGCATCCCGGGAGGCGCGGCTGGATTGGTCGGCTGTGTCTGCGCCGTCTGCGAGGCCGGGGTGTTGCTGGCCTCGTTGGTTGTGCTGGAATTGTTCAAGCCGTAGAACACTGCGCCCAGCACCAGGGCGACAGCGACCGCAAACAGCGCGATCTTGCCGCTGGAGGCGGGGCCTTCCCCGAGCTCGGGATCGGCCTGCAGGTCGGCATCCCGGCGCGCCGCGCGAGAGTACTCATCGTCGGCGAGGTTCGGGCGGTACGGATCGTTGGGAAAACGGTCGTCTGCCATCGATTTGGTCTCCTCGGTTATGACCCCGGGACAACCCTCAGGTGCGAGATTCTGTTCCGCCGCCTTGGTGCTTTCGTCGCATGTTGCCTCGGCGTGGGGAATCGGGAACCTGTTCCATGGGAACCCACGCCTGAGTTCGAGGGCCATGGAGGAGGGAACACGCGATGTGGAGCCTGCCGCCTACCGATAGCGTGCTGCATTTCCTGTCCCTGGCCGCGGTGGCGGCGCAGGGCATGACGGCTGCGCTCGCTGCCGGACGCCGCAGCATGGATTGGCTGGGCGTCTGCTTCCTCGGCTGCATCACCGCGCTCGGCGGCGGCACGTTGCGCGATCTCTTCCTCGGACATTATCCGCTGGCTTGGGTGCAGAACCCCATCTATCTCGCGCTCGCCGGCGGCGCCGCCTTCCTCACCATCCTGTTTGCGCGCCTCGTGCACCGGCTGAAGGTCGCCTTCATCGTGCTCGATGCCATCGGTCTCGTCGTCTTCACCATGACCGGCTGCGACGTTGCCTGGCAGATGGGTGCTTCTCTGCCGATCGTCATCGTCTCGGGCATGGTGACGGGCTGCGCCGGCGGCGTGTTGCGCGACGTGCTCTGCAATGACGTGCCGCTGCTGTTTCGCTCCGAGCTCTATGCCAGCGTCTCGGTGGTGACGGGACTGTTCTATGCGACCGCGTTCGGTCTCAAGCTCAACGCGGAGCTCTGGACCATTTTGACATTTGTCCTCGGCATCAGCTTCCGCCTGCTTGCGGTGCGCTACAAATGGGAGATGCCGAAATTCGTGTTCACGGGGGATGAAGAGCGGTGAGCGCTGTCGCGCGCGAATGGCGAATAGCGAATGGTTCTGGGCCATTCGCCACTCGCTATTCCCCATTCGCCTCTCGCTTCCTTGCTTTTGCCACCTGTGCCGGTGTCACCAGCGGGCCTGCATTGCCCCAGGAATTGCGGATGTAGTTCGTCACCGCGGCGATCTCGGCGTCGGACAGCTGCTTGGCGTAAGCCGGCATCTCGCCGGTGTTCGGCGCGCGCGGCGTCGTCACGGTGTGGGCACCGTCGAGGATGATGCGCAAGGTCGAGGACGGATTGATCGATTGCAGCAGCGCATTGCCCGGCAGCGGCGGGTAGATGCGCGGGCTGCCTGTGCCGTCGGCCTCGTGGCAGGCGATGCAGAGCTTTGCGTAGACCGCCTGGCCGGCCTTCATCTCGGCTGCGTCCGGCGGCGCCACAATGGTCTCGCGCCGGGCCGGCGGCAGGCTCTTCAGATAGATCGCGATCGCGCGCACGTCGGCATCGCTCATCTTCGAGGTCGAGTTGACGACGACCTCCGCCATCGGCCCGCCGGCGTGGCTTTTGGCGTTGCGCCCGCTTTGCAGGTACTCCGTGATATCGGCCTCGCTCCAGGATTTCAGCCCGGTGCGGGCGGCGCCATCGAGCCGCGGTGCGAACCAGCCGCCGACCGCGTTGCCGGACAGCGCCTGCGCATCCCGGTCGGCGCCGAAATAATTCTTGGGCGTGTGGCAGGCGCCGCAATGGCCGAGCCCGGTGACCAGGTAGCCGCCTCTGTTCCAGGCCGCGCTCTTGGTCTGGTCCGGCTCGAACAGGCCGGGCTTGAAATACATCGTGTTCCAAAGCCGCATCAGGCCGCGATAGCCGAATGGCCAGCGCAGCTCCGGCGGCTTGTTGCGGCTGGTGACGGGCGCCAGCGTGGCGAGATAGGCGCGGATCGCCAGCGTGTCGTCCTTCGTCATCTTTGTGAAGTAGGGGTAGGGAAACGCCGGGTAATAATTCGAGCCGTCAGGCGCGATGCCGGTGCGCAAGGCGCGGGTGAAATCGGCATCCGTCCAGCCGCCGATGCCAGTGTCACGGTCCGGCGTCAGGTTCGGCGCGTAGATCGCGCCAAAGGGCGTGTCGATGCGCTTGCCGCCCGCGGACGGTTTTGCCGGATCCGCAGTGTGGCAGCCCGCGCAGTCGCCGGCCTCGACCAGCGCCTTGCCATAGGCGATCAGCTCGGGCGATGGTCCGGCGGCGCCGGCCGCGCTTGTGACCGTACTTGCAACCGCACTGCACAATGCCAGGCCCACAAGCGCCAGGCCCGTCAGAATCGTCCGCATCGACAGCCTCTCCTGCGACCCATCGACCCTACCTGCGAGAAGGGAAGCGTCGATTCATTTCGCAACGATGGGGGTATGGTGACACAAACTGAAAATCGCCAACGTGTTTCAGGCCACGAAATTGCGATTTTTACCCGAGGCCTCCTTTGGTCCAGAATTGTGATGCGGAGCATGAAATATCCGACATAGAGTGGCGGAGGTGGTCGGCGCGCCCTAGCTAAAACCAACGGGCAGGCAACGACTTAAGTCAGCAAGACCTGAACAGGGCGCGAAGCGAGGACAGCATGGGCATCAACCAGGGTCCGATCAGTCTCGATCAAAAGTACACCCAGCAGACCGGACACGTCTTCACCACGGGCATCCAGGCCCTGGTCCGCTTGCCGATGGCCCAGATCCGGCGCGACCGCGCCAACGGCCTCAACACCGCGGGCTTCATCTCCGGTTATCGCGGCTCGCCGCTCGGCGGCTACGACCAGCAGCTGTTCGCCGCGCGCAAGCATCTCGAGCAGTACAATATCAAGTTCCAACCCGGCGTGAACGAGGACCTCGCCGCGACCGCGGTATGGGGCTCGCAGCAGCTCAACCTCTCGCCCGGCGCCAAATACGATGGCGTGGTCGGCATCTGGTACGGCAAGGGCCCGGGCGTCGACCGCTGCGGCGACGTGTTCCGTCACGGCAATGCCGCGGGCTCGGCCAAGAACGGCGGCGTGCTGTGCCTTGCCGGCGACGACCACGGCGCGAAATCCTCCACTGTCCCGCATCAGTCCGACCATGCTTTCATGTCGGCACTGATGCCGTATCTCTACCCGTCGAGCATCCACGAGATGATCGAGATGGGCCTGCTCGGCATCGCGATGTCGCGCTATTCCGGCTGCTGGGTCGGCATGAAGGTGATCACGGAGACGGTGGAGACCACCGCCGAGATCGACCTCACCGACGAGATGAAGCCGTTCATCATTCCCACCGATTTCGAGCTGCCACCCGGCGGCCTCAACCTGCGCTGGCCCGACGACCGCTTCGAGCAGGACCGGCGCCTGCAGGACTACAAGGGCTTTGCCGCCATCGCCTTTGCCCGCGCCAATAAGGTCAACCGCGTCACCATGGATTCGCCGAACGCCCGTTTCGGCATCATGGCCTCTGGCAAGAGCTACGAGGACGTTCGTCAGGCGCTACGCGAGCTCGGCATCACCGAGGAGGTCGCCGCCAAAATCGGCCTTCGTCTCTACAAGATCGGCATGCCCTGGCCGCTCGAGCCCGAAGGCGTGCATGAATTCGCCGTCGGCCTGGAGGAGATCTTCATCGTCGAGGAGCGGCGCGAGATCGTCGAGAACCAGGTCAAGCAGGTGTTGTTCAACTGGCGCGACGATGTGCGCCCGCGCATCGTCGGCAAGATGGACGAGCACGACAAGCGCTTCCTGACCTTCGCCGCCGAGCTCAGCGTCGCCTCGCTCGCGACCTCGCTGACCGAACGCCTGCTTCGACTTGATCTCAACCCCGAAATCGCGGAGATGCTCCGCGCCAAGGCCGACTGGTTCAACGGCCGCCAGGCGACCCAGATGCAGGCGGTCGCCCCTGTCTCCCGAACCCCGTATTTTTGCTCCGGCTGCCCCCACAACACGTCGACGAAAGTCCCCGAAGGCAGCCGCGCGCTTGCCGGCATCGGCTGCCATTTCATGGCGCTGTGGATGGACCGCTCGACCGAGACGTTCACGCATATGGGTGGCGAGGGCGTGCCCTGGGTCGGCATCGCGCCTTTCACCAACGAGAACCACATCTTCGCCAATCTCGGCGACGGCACCTACTTCCACTCCGGCATTCTCGCCATCCGCCAGGCGATCGCCTCCAAGGCCAACATCACCTACAAGATCCTCTACAACGATGCGGTAGCCATGACCGGCGGCCAGCGTCATGACGGCGATCTCTCGCCGCAGCAGATCACCCAGCAGCTTTACGCCGAAGGCATCCGCGAGCTCTATCTGGTCTCGGAAAACCCCGACGCTTACCCGGCCGATACCATCGCGCCCGGCGTGAAGAAGTATCACCGCGACGAGCTCGACAACGTCATGAAGATGTGCCGCGAGTTCAAGGGCACCTCGGCGATCGTCTTCGTGCAGACCTGCGCCGCCGAGAAGCGCCGTCGCCGCAAGCGCGGCCTGATGGAGGACCCGGCGCGCCGCGTCATGATCAATCCAACCGTCTGCGAAGGCTGCGGCGATTGCTCGGTGCAGTCGAACTGCATCTCGGTCGAGCCGCTGGAGACCGAGTTCGGCCGCAAGCGCGCTATCAACCAGTCATCCTGCAACAAGGACTATTCCTGCCTGAAAGGATTCTGTCCGTCGTTCGTCACCATCGACGGCGGCGCGCCGCGCCACCGCGCGCCAGCCGAGCTCGCTGAGATCGGCACGCTGCCCGAGCCGGCCTCGCGCCCGACGCTCGACAAGCCCTATAACATCGCCGTCGGCGGAGTCGGCGGCACCGGCGTGCTCACCATCGGCGCGCTGCTCGGCATGGCCGCCCACATCGAGGGCAAGGCCTCGATGATCCTGGATATGTCGGGCCTCGCGCAAAAGGGCGGGGCGGTGCTCAGCCATGTGCGGCTATCAGATCATCCGGCCGAGGTGACCTGCTCGCGCATCGTCACCGGCACGGCCGATCTCGTGCTCGCCGCCGACGAAGTCGTCGCAGTCGCCAAGGACACGATCACCCTTTGTGACACCAGCCGCACCCACGGCATCATCAACAGCCACGTCATTCCCACCGCCGATTTCATCCTCAATCGCGATTTCAATTTCCAGACCCGCAAGCTGAACGGGCTCCTGGAAACGGCGCTGCACAAGGATTCGGTGTTCTTCGACTTCACCAAGCCGGCCGAGCAGCTGCTCGGCGATGCCATCGCCACCAACATGATGATGATGGGCTATGCCTATCAGAAGGGTCTGTTGCCGCTCTCCGCGGAAGCGATCGAGCAGGCGATCGAGGTCAATGGCGTCTCGATCAAGATGAACAAGGAAGCTTTCCGCCTTGGCCGTCTCGCGGTCGCCGACCCCAAGCGCCTTGCCGACATGCTGAAGGGCGGGGACGAAGTGGTCGCGCCGAAGGCGCTCGATGCCATGACGCTCGACGAGGTCATCGAGCACCGCGCCAAGCATCTGACCGCCTACCAGAACGCTCGTCTCGCCAGACGCTATCGCAAGCTGGTCGACCAGGTCCGCGATGCCGCCGCGAAGGGCGGCTATGGCGATGCGCTGCCGCGCGCGGTTGCCGTGAATTATGCAAAGCTCCTCGCCTACAAGGACGAGTACGAAGTCGCGCGCCTCTACACCGACGGCGCCTTCGAGCAGCAGCTTCGCGACCAGTTCGAGGGCGACTTCAAGTTCAACTTCAATCTCGCGCCGCCGATCCTCAGCAGCGGTGTCGATGCGCTGGGGCGCCCCAAGAAGCGCGCCTTCGGCCCGTGGATGCTGAAGGTCTTCCGCGTGCTGGCCAAGTTCAAGTTCCTGCGCGGCACGCCGTTCGACATCTTCGGCCGCAGCGCCGACCGCAAGCTCGAGCGCGATCTCATCGCCGGCTACGAGAAGGACGTCGCCACCGTGCTCGGCCTGTTGTCGCCGCTCACGATCGACACCGCGGTCGAATTGCTCTCGCTGCCCGACCGCATTCGCGGCTACGGCCCGGTGAAGGAGAAGGCCGTACACGACGCCAAGGCCCGCTACGCCCAGCTCGCCGCGGACCTCGCCAATCCGCCACCCGCGCCAAGGCAGATCGCGGCGGAGTAGCCGGTCCCGTAGGGTGGGTTAGTCTTGTGAATGCGCGAAGCGCGTTCGCGAGGCGTAACCCACCGCTTTTGCCGCCGCTGAGAGCGAAGCGGTGGGTTACGCCTTCGGCTAACCCACCCTACGACACCACCCCTAGCACTACACGTCGGGCAAAACATCCACGCCATGGTCAATCCGCGCGCGCAAAAACATTCCGCTTTACCGAAATTCGGAAATATCGTATCCGTCAGCCACCTCATCCCTCTCAGAGGGGCGTATCGCGATCGTCACGAAACGCGGGGTGAGCGGCGGTGGACGCGGGCTGCGTCGCGCGAGTCTTTCGCGCGCACGACGGGCGCGGTCTCGCGTACGGCAAAATCGTGTGGTCCTGACGCCCGGGGTCTGTGCGTCAAGTCTTGCGGGTCTCTCTCGCAAGGCGACGGGGGCAATAGTGCATCGCTCCCCGGGGAGAGCGCGACATAAGCCGTAAAGCCACTGCGCAGGGAAGGCCGGATGTTGGGCTTCACCTGTATGCCGCTGTGCATCTGTTTTTCGCGCAATTCGCGCACAGCGGACCGTGGGTGCCCAGCCGGCACCCGGTCTTCCCTGCGCCCTCTGTCTTCGGAGGGAGCAAGACGGGAGCAAAACTCGGGCGAGATGTGCCGCGAGGATGCGGGCGTGTGTCTGCGAGCGAGTCTTGAGTTGAAGCAGCGCCATCAGTGGCAACAAACTCCGTCATTGCGAGCGTAGCGAAGCAATCCAGAATTCCTCAATGGAGGGGCTCTGGATTGCTTCATCGCAAGGGCTCCTCGCAATGACGACGCGGCGGGCAGGTTCGCTTGCTATCTAGGGCGGATTTTCGGATGTGCTCCCCTTGCGCCAATCCGCTACCCTCTCGCGGGGCGGAATATTTCCGCGCTTGCCAATCAGCCCGGTGCGGTTCAGAAAAAAGAGCCAAAAAAAGAGCCACGAACGAGACGCGAGCGGAGACTGAAGTTTTGACCATCAAGGGCAAGGCCTACATTGCCGGGATCTACGAACACCCGACCCGGCATGCGCCGGACAAATCCACCGCCCAGCTCCACGCCGAGGTCGCCAAGGGCGCGATCGAGGATGCCGGGATCAGCAAGGATGATATCGACGGCTATTTCTGTGCGGGCGACGCGCCCGGCGGCGCCTGGCCGATGGTCGATTATCTCGGCCTGAACACCAAGAAGCTTCGCCACATTGATTCCACCGAGACCGGTGGCTGCTCCTACATCATCCATCTCGGCCATGCCGCCGAGGCGATCGCCGCGGGCAAATGCTCGATCGCGCTCGTGACGCTCGCCGGCAAGCCGCGCACCGGCGCGATGCCGCCGCGCGCTTCCGGCGCCGAGGTCGATTTCGAAACCGCTTACGGGGCGACCACGCACAATGCCTATGGCATGTGTGCCATGCGCCACATGCACGACTATGGCACCACCTCCGAGCAGCTCGCCTGGATCAAGGTCGCGGCCTCGCATCACGCGCAGTACAATCCACATGCGATGCTCAAGGACGTCGTCACTGTCGAGGACGTCCTGAACTCGCCGATGATCTCCGATCCCCTGCATCGCATGGATTGCTGCGTCGTCTCCGACGGCGGCGGCGCGCTGATCGTGACGACGCCGGAGATTGCCAAGAGCCTGAAGAAGCCGCTGGTGCGCCTGATCGGCCATGGCGAGGCGATGAAGGGCCCGCGCGGCGGCAAGGATCTCGACCTCACTTACTCCGCCGGCGTCTGGTCCGGTCCGCGTGCGTTCGAGGAAGCCGGCATCACGCCGAAGGACATCAAATACGCCTCGATCTATGACAGCTTCACCATCACCGTGCTGATGCAGCTCGAAGACCTCGGTTTCTGCAAGAAGGGCGAGGGCGGCAAGTTCGTCGCCGACGGCAACCTGATCTCGGGCGTCGGCAAGCTGCCGTTCAACACCGATGGTGGCGGCCTCTGCAGCAACCACCCCGTCAACCGCGGCGGCATGACCAAGATCCTCGAGGCCGTCAGGCAGCTGCGCGGCGAGGCGCATCCGAAGGTGCAGGTCAAGAATTGCGATCTCGCCATCGCCCACGGCACCGGCGGCCTCCTCGGCGTCCGCCACGCCGCCTCGACCGCCATTCTGGAGCGCGTGTGATGAGCGAAGTGAAAAAGTATCCGGCCCCGGTGACGAATCCCGAGACATCAGCGTTCTGGGACGCCGCGAAAGAGGGCAAGTTCATGATCAAGCGCTGCACCGCCTGCGGCGAAGCGCATTACTTCCCGCGCTCGATCTGCCCGTTCTGCTACTCCGACAAGACGGTGTGGGAGCAGGCCTCGGGCGAGGGCACGATCTACACCTACAGCTTGATGCGGAAATCGCCGACCGGTCCTTACGCCATCGGCTACGTCACGCTGAAGGAGGGGCCATCGGTGCAGACCAATTTCGTCGACTGCGATCTGGAGAAGCTCAAGATCGGTCAGAAGGTGAAGGTGGTGTTCAAGCCGACCGACGGCGCCCCGCTGCCGTTCTTCACGGTGGCTTGATTGCTTTCTTCCTTCCCCCTTGCGGGGGAAGGTGGCGCGAAGCGCCGGATGAGGGGTTCTCTCCACGGAGAGAATCTTCAACGTGGAAGCAACCCCTCACCCAAACGCGTATGTGGCCGGCACCTCGGAGCCCTCTCCCGCAAGGGGAGAGGGCGCATCAGTAAGCGCCGGTGAAATCCCGGGAGAAACCAGAAGAATGTCCGCCAGATACGAAGAGCTCAAAGGCCTGAAAAATCTCGGCCAGAAATACGCCTACACCGATCGCGAAGTCATGCTCTACGCCTACGGCATCGGCCTCGGTGCCGATCCCATGGACGAGAACGAACTCGCCTTCGTCAACGAGGGCACGTTCACGCCGCGGCCGCTGAAGGTGGTGCCGACCTTCGCCTCTGTCGCGGCCTGGGGCTCGGGCCCGGGCGAGATGAATCTCAACCGCGTCATGGTGGTCGACGGCGAACGGGACATCACCTTCCACCAGTCGCTGCCGGTCGCCGCCAACATCACCGCCGACTCCTCGGTGCTCGAAGTCTACGACAAGGGCAAGGACAAGGGCGTGGTCATCGTTCACCAGACCGTGCTGAAGAACGAGAAGGGCGAGAAGCTGGCAACGCTGGTCGCCTCGCGCTTTGCCCGCGGCGATGGCGGCTTCGGCGGGCCGAACCTGACCCAGCCCGATCCGCACAAAATCCCATCGCGCGAGCCGGACAAGACCATCGACATCACCACGCGCCCCGACCAGGCGCTGGTCTATCGCCTCTGCGGCGACCGCAACCCGCTGCACTCCGATCCCGAGTTCGCCAAGAAAGCCGGCTTCCCGCGTCCGATCCTGCACGGCATGTGCACCTACGGCATCACCTGCCGCGGCGTGCTCCAGACCTATGCCGACTACGATGCGAGCGCCTTCCGTCAGCACGTCGCGCGGTTCTCCTCGCCGGTCTATCCCGGCGAGACCGTGACCATGGACCTCTGGAAGGACGGCAACGTGATCTCGTTCGAAGCCAAGGTGAAGTCGCGCGGGGTGACGGTGATCAAGAACGGCAAGACGGTGCTGGGTTAGTGGGCACCGGCGTTTCACTCCCTCGCCCCGCTTGCGGGGAGAGGGTGGGGTGAGGGGCTCTCACCACGAGTCGGGACGGTATTGAGACCTGTACCCCCTCACCCGATCGCTACGCGATCGACCTCTCCCCGCAAGCGGGGAGAGGTGGAAGAAAAACAAACAGGGAGACGCCACCATGGGACTACTCGACGGCAAGGTCGCGCTGATCACCGGCGCGGGCGGCGGGCTCGGTGAGGCCTACGCAAAGCTGTTCGCGCGGGAAGGGGCCTCGGTCGTGGTCAACGATCTCGGCGGTCCCCGCGACGGCTCCGGCGCCGACAAGTCCATGGCGCAGCAGGTCGTGGACGCGATCAGGGCCCAGGGCGGCAAGGCGGTCGCGAACGGTGCCGACATCTCCACCATGGAAGGCGGCCAGTCGGTGTTCGACGACGCCATCAAGCACTTTGGCCGCGCCGACATCCTGGTCAACAATGCCGGCATTTTGCGCGACCAGACCTTTCACAAGGCCAGCGAGGCCGACTGGGACAAGGTCATCAAGGTCCATCTGAAGGGCACCTTTTGTTGCACCATGCCGGTGTTTCGCTGGATGCGGGAAAACGGCGGCGGCGTCATCGTCAACACCTCCTCGACATCAGGGCTGATCGGCAATTTCGGCCAGACCAATTACGGCGCGGCCAAGGGCGGCATCTGGGGCCTGTCCAACGTGCTCGCGATCGAGGGCCGCAAGTACAACATCCGGATCTGGACGCTGGCCCCGGGCGCCCTGACCCGCATGACCGCAGACCTGCCCCGCTATAAGGAGAACCCCGGCGCCGCGCTCGGGCCGGACGGCATCGCGCCGGCCGTGCTATACATGGTCAGCGATTTGTCGGGCGACCAGACCGGCAAGGTGCTGGGCGTGTCCGGGCCCCGCGGCGTGCGCGAAATGCGGATGATGGAAATGGAAGGCTGGAAGCCGCCGCACTCGGGCTGGAACGCCCAGGACATTGTCGATCATGCCAAGGAGATCTTCTTCTCCGAGGAGCAGATCAAGATGGGGGCACGGCGGTTTTAGAAGGCCGTCATCTCGGGGCACGCGAAGCGTGAGCCCGGGATCCATACTCCGGATCGTGGTTATGGATTCCGGGCTCGCGATTGCGTCGCGCCCCGGAATGACAGATTAGAGAAAGACGAGGACCGATGAAACTCACCGCCGACGCCAAGGGCACCTTCGCAATCGCGCCGACGCCGTTCCACGACGACGGCCGGATCGACGAGCGCTCGATCGACCGCCTGACCGATTTCTACGAGGAGGTCGGCTGCGACGGCGTCACGGTGCTGGGCATTCTTGGTGAAGCCCCCAAGCTTGATGCCGTCGAGGCCGAGCAGGTCGCGGTGCGCTACGTCAAGCGCGCCAAGAAGATGCAGGTGATCGTCGGCGTCTCCGCGCCGGGCTTTGCCACCATGCGTTCGCTGGCCAAGGCTTCGATGGATGCGGGCGCGGCCGGCGTCATGATCGCGCCGCCGCCCTCGCTTCGCACCGACGACCAGATCATCGGCTATTTCAAGCAGGCGGCGGAAGCCATCGGCCCTGATGTGCCCTGGGTGCTGCAGGACTATCCGCTGACCTTGCAGGTGGTGTTCACCCCCGCCGTGATCCGCAAGATCGTCATGGACAATCCGAACTGCGTGATGCTCAAGCACGAGGACTGGCCGGGCCTGGAGAAGATCTCGACACTACGCGGCTTCCAGAAGGACGGCTCGCTCCGTCCGCTCTCGATCCTCTGCGGCAATGGCGGCACCTTCCTGGACTTCGAGATGGAGCGCGGCGCCGACGGCGCCATGACCGGCTATGCCTTCCCGGAGCTCCTGATCGACGTCGTGAACCTCTCCAAGGCCGGCAAGCGCGACGCGGCACATGACATCTTCGACGCGCATCTGCCGCTGATCCGCTACGAGCAACAGCCCGGCGTCGGCCTCACCGTGCGCAAATACGTGCTGCAGAAGCGTGGTATCATCGCTTCCAGCGCGCAGCGCAAGCCCGGTGCGACGATGACGGCGACGGCGAAGGCCGAGGTCGACTATCTCTTGTCGCGGGTCGCCCGTTTCGACAAGCGCGCCAATCTCGGCCCGCAATCCAGCGCCGCAGGCTAGTTGCATGGCCGAGACATCAGCATCACGCCCGGCCTCGACGATCCTCCTGCTGCGCGACGGCACTAAGGAAATCGAAGTCTTCATGATGGTCCGCCATCATCAGATCGAGTTCAACTCGGGCGCGCTGGTGTTTCCCGGCGGCAGCGTCGATGCCGGCGACAAGGAGATCGTCGCCCGCGCTGATCTGTATTCGGGCGGAGAGGGCCTGAGCGAATCGGACCGCGGTTTTCGGATCGCCGCAATCCGCGAGACTTTTGAGGAAAGCGGCATCCTGCTGGCGCGGTCGAAGCAGACTGGCCAACCGGTCGATGCCAACCGCGCTGGCGAGATCGCCGACGCGCACCGCGTCGCCCTCAACGAGCACAAGATCAGCTTCCTGAAGATCCTCGACGACAACGGCCTCCAGCTCGCGCTCGACACGCTGGTGCCCTACGCGCACTGGATCACGCCGGAGGGCATGCCGAAGCGCTTCGACACCTGGTTCTTCCTCGCCGCCGCACCGCCCGACCAGCTCGGCGCCCATGACGGTCGAGAATCCACTGATTCGATCTGGATCACGCCGCGCGAGGCGGTGGAGGGCGGAGAGAGCGGCCGCTTCAAGCTGCCGTTCCCGACCACGCGCAACCTGATCCGGCTCGCCAAGCAGGGAAGCGTGAGCGCGGCGCTGGAGCACGCCCGCGGCCTCTCGATCGTTACGGTGATGCCGGTGATGACCAAAACCGAAACCGGCCGTCAGCTCCGCATCCCCCGCGAGGCCGGCTATGACGGCGAGGTGTTCGAGGTCGGCCCCGTCGGCTAGCACACTTCGACAGGCGGCGAAGTATCGATGAATCCCGGCGCGCGGGGCAGCCAGCGTCAAACTGTCGTAAAGCTGAAGCGGGCGGCAAGTCCTGATATTAACGATATTCCGCGTCCCGAGGCATGTTCCCCCCGGGCAGGAATACGTCGTATATTGGACCTCCAGCAGTCCGGTCCTCAAACCACCAATGTCCGCCGAATTGACGCCGCCCCCTGAGAAAAGGCGAACCTTCTCGCTCTCCATCGGCCAGCTCACCTTCGGTAGCTTCCTGTTGGTGCTGGCGGTGATCATTGTCACCTCGACTGCGAGCGTGATTGCGATCCGGCACATCGATTCGACCTTCGCCGAGCTGCAGCGGCTGCAGAGCGTCGGTGACCTCGCCGAGGACATCGATCGCCGCATGAACGAACTGCGTCTTGCCGCGCGCGACTTCGTCACAGATCCCGGTGCCGGCATCCAGTTCCAGCAGGTCGGCGAGGCGGCCTCGACGCTCAGCGACATCCTGAAGAAGACCCGCATCGAGCTCGCGCCCGAGCAGCAGGACATGCTCGACGGGGTCACCGAGCGGCTCGCAACCTATCGCTCCGGCCTCGAGCGGATCTCCACGCTGATCGACCGCCGCGCCCAGCTGCTCGCCGGACTGCCGCCGCTGCGCGAACAATTCGACGCAGCGGTTGAAGGCACCGCGGACCGCGAGCTGGCGTCCCGCCTGTCCGAGGCACAGGGCCGGATCGCGATCGGGCTGCTCGCGCGCAACCCGTCCGCAGCCGAGCAGGCTGCACAGGGAATGCGGGGGCTCGATATTGCCGATGCCAAGCTGAACTCGGCGGTGAACGACTATGCCGAGGCGATCATGGCCGTCGCCGTCCGCGAGCGGCAGATCGCCGACATCGATCGCGAGGTGCTGGGAACGGAAGGACGGCTGATCGGCCGCGTCACCGAATTGCTGCGCGAGGTCAGCTCCCGGCGCGGTCACGTGCTGTCGCGCGACTTCGCCCGGACACTGACCGAGGCGCGATGGCAGAGCATCGTGCTCGGCACGGTCGGCGTGCTGATCGGCATCGGCGCTGCCTGGTTCGTGGTGCGCAGGACGGTGCGTCCGCTCGCCCAGATCGCGCGATCCATTCGCGCGCTCGCCGCCGGCCGGAAAGACGTCTCAATTCCGTCCGCCGACCTTGGCAACGAGATCGGCGACATTGCGCGGGCGGCCGAAGTGTTTCGCCGCGCGCTGGAGGAGGCCGACACCGCGCGCGAGGCGGCGGTGCGCGCGCTCACCGAGCAGCGGCTCGCCGAGGAGAGCTATCGAAAACTGTTCGAAGGCTCCATCGACGGCATCTACGTGACGACCCCGGCCGGTGACCTCCTCAACGCCAATCCCGCGCTGGCGCGCATGATGGGCTACGACAGCCCGCAGCAGCTGATCGACAGCATCAGCGACATCGCCCACACGATCTACGTCCACCCCGAGGCGCGCGCCGAATACCAGCGGCTGATGGCGCGCGACGGCATGGTGCGCGAGTTCGAGTATCAGGTGCGCCAGCGCAGCGGCGACATCCTCTGGCTCTCCGACAGCGCCACGGGCGTGCGAGACGAAGCGGGCAACATCATCCGCTACGAGGGCACGCTGCGCGACATCACCGACCAGAAGCGGGCGGAGGAAGCCATCGCCGAAGGCCGGCGCCTGCTCCAGCAGGTCATCGACACCGTGCCGGCGGTGATCAACGTCAAGGATCGCAATCTGCGCTACGTGCTGATGAACCGCTACATGGCCGGCATCTTCGGCATCGAGCCCGGCGAGGCGCTCGGCCGCACCACGGCCGACCTGATGTCGCGCTACGGCGCATCCAAGTCCGACGAGAGCGACAAGCGGGTGCTCAAGCTTCGAAAAGGTCTCGGTTTCTACGAGGAGGAGTATCAGGACGCCTCCGGCAACATGCGGCAATGGCTGGTCAACAAGTTGCCGCTGCTCGACGCCGAGGGCGAGATCGAGCGGATCGTGACCGTTGCGCTCGATATCGGCGAGCGCAAGCGGGGCGAGCAGGAGATGCGCAAGGCCAAGGAAGCCGCCGAAACCGCGCTGCGCAATCTCCGCGAGACCCAGGCCTCCCTGATCGAGGCCGAGAAGCTGGCCGCGCTCGGGCGCCTCGTCGCCGGCGTCGCCCACGAGGTCAACAATCCCGTCGGCATCAGTCTCACCGTCGCCTCCGCGCTGGAGCGCAAGACCGCCATGTTCACCGCCGAAGTCGAGCGCGGCGAGCTGCGCCGCTCCACGCTCAACGACTTCCTCAGCACCAGCCGCGATGCTTCCTCGCAGCTCGTCTCCAATCTCAACCGCGCCGCCGAGCTGATCCAGTCGTTCAAGCAGGTCGCCGCCGACCGCAACTATTCGGATCAGCGTACTTTCGATCTCGGCGACCTCACCGAGCAGGTGGTGATGAGCCTGCGGCCGGGCCTGCGTAAGCACAATCTGACGCTCAACGTCGAGTGTCAGCCGGACCTGACCATGAACAGCTATCCCGGCCCGTACGGCCAGGTGCTGACCAATCTGTTTCTGAACTCGGTGGCGCACGCCTTCCCGGACGGCCGGCCCGGGACGATCGAGATCCAGGTGCGCGAGTCCGGCAAGGACAACGTCGAGATCATCTTCTCCGACAATGGCTGCGGGATGTCGCTCGACGTCCGTCGCCGCGCCTTCGATCCGTTTTTCACCACGCGGCGCGACCAAGGCGGCACCGGCCTCGGGCTGCACATCGTCTACAGCATCGTCACCAACCGGCTCGGTGGCCGGCTCGATCTCGATTCCGAACCGGGTGGCGGTACGCGCATCCAGATGATCCTGCCGCGTGTGGCGCCGCTCGAACAGGCCGCGGAATAGCTAATCGACGTCTGCAAGCTTGTGCAGCGTCGCGCCGAAGATCTGGCTGGCCTTGCCGACCAGCGCGGTGCCGGTCATCTGTCCGCGCGTGTCCGTGAACGTGCCGGTGACGCCGATGCCGACCGGGGCAGGGCCGCCGAACAGCGGATTGTCATCGCCTCGAGGCGAGGTGTGCCGTTGCACCAACACCTCGCCCTTGAAGCTGTTGTTGTCCTTCACCGTGTAGCTGCCGGTGTAATACAGGTAGGCATCGCCGCCGAGAATCTTGCCGTCGCGGAAGAGAATCACGCCGCTGCCCTTGCCGACTCGACCATCGAGCAGGGTGACGTGAATTGAATAGAGGCCGTTTTTCATAACGTCCCGTAGGCCGGCCGCCATCGCCCAATGGCGCAACCGGTCCCGCTTTTATGCCAAAGCCCATCCCTCCGCGCAACGAGGCAGTTTGCCGGCCGGTCGCGGCGGCCTGCGAGCCGTAGTTGTTCCGGCTTGTCCATGACACCGTCATGACGCTCTGATGGTGAGGCGAGGCCCGACGTTGCGAATCAGAGTTGGCCCGCGAAATGCATAACCATTGTTGCACTGGCCGCGGGGTGCTGGAGCAAGACGAACGTGACCAACTGGATCGATTCCGGCGGCGATGAGCCGCGTCTGTACGGTGCGCGTCCCACGAATTGCAAAAGCGAACAACGGCGGATTGGCGATGCGATACGCCGGGCAAACCTCACGAGGCTGGCGCCCGCGTTGGCTTTGATCGCGCTCGCAGCCCCCTCGGGGCACGCGCGCGACCGCGGGCAGTTCGCCAACACCAATCCCGAATTGAAGGCTTGGTTCGACAGTCTGCGCAGCGGCGAGGGGCCCTGCTGTTCCGATGCCGATGGTTCGGCGCTCTCGGACTCCGACTGGGACAGCAAGGACGGGCATTATCGCGTCCGCGTCCCGCGCTATGGCTATGCGCTCGATGGCCAGCAGCAGGAGCTCGTCTGGGTCGACGTGCCCGCGGAGGCCGTGATCTCGGAGCCGAACCGGGTGGGACGCACCATGGTCTGGCCGATCTACGGCTACATGGGTGTCACCATCCGCTGCTTTATGCCCGGTAGCATGACTTAGCCTTCGGGCGTGACGTCGTCGCCGGCTCGGTGCCTGGACGGCGGGGCGCCCCGTCGCGTCAGGTATATTTCTTGTCGCGCTCGAGCAGCTCGATCGAGATGCCTTCGGGCCCGCGGATGAAGCAGATGCGTACGCCGGGACGAATGGTCGTCGGCTCGCGCGTGAACGTGACACCCTTGGCCTTGATCTCGGCGGCGACCGCGTCGATGTCCTTCACCGTCAAGCCGAAATGGTCGAGGCCCTGATGCGGGTGCGGAGGTGGCGGGCTGACGGCGCTGTCGCCCTCGAGTGGCGCGATGAAGATCCTGGCTCCGCCGAGGTTCACGTCGATTCGTCCCGGCGCGCGCACGATCTCGCCACCAAGGATGTCCTGCAGCCAGGCCGCGGTGGCCTCCGGATCGGGGCTGCGCAGATGGACGTGATCCCAAGCGACGGCGAACGGCATTTCATAATCTCCCAACGGGTCTTTTCGATGCTATGGCGCATGCTAGCAGTATCGCCGGTGGCCACCACCGCCGTTGCCGACTCGCATGACGTTGGGGGAACCTTAGTTCGTCGCCCGAATTAAGGTAAGCTGTGACTAAATCCATCTTCGATGGTGCTGCGGTCGCGATCGGTGTGCAACCATGAATGCGAGGCTCGACCGACTCGGATTGGGGCGCTTGGCCGGCACCGGCGAACGACTGGCGCGGGCGGTGACGATTGCGAGCGTCTCATTTGGCCGAAGCCTTCTATGGCTGCTGGCGGCAATCATCGTCGGTTGCGGCATTTGGATGCTGCTACCTCTCTCCAAGGGCAACAGTGCTGAGCCGGTGAGGCCTGAGCTGGCGGCTGTTGAAGCGCCTCCCTCCGGCGATGCGTCCAAAGTAGCCTCGCCAGTGTCCGAAGCTCAGGTGCCGGCGACAGCAGAACTTGGTCGTCTCAGGATTTCATCACAGACCTGGCGTCGCGGCGGCCTCGGCTCCAAAGCCCTGGTGACGTTCACGCTGCGAAACGACAACGACTATGCCGTAAAGGATGTCGAGATCGTCTGCGCCTTCACGCGGCGCGATGGAAGTCATCTGACCGACCGCAGCCGCGTGCTGGCGGATCCGGTCAGCATGAAGAGCCGCAAGACCTTTGTGCGTATCCCGATCGGCTTCGTTAACGTGAATGCCGATCAGGCAAAATGTTCCCCGGTTGCAGCACGCCGTGCTTGAAGGCGACTTGTCCCGGTAGCTGAAAAGTTACCTTCTGCGGTCCTTGGCCGAAAACTATGCATCACCATTTGAACCGAACGGCTGGGCCAGGAACCAATTGGAAGATCGCCTGTTGAGGCGAGCAGAGCCCACGCGGGGATGCGGGGGGCGGAGCGCGGCCAATGCCCATCTTTAGGTATTTCATCTTTGTCGGTGGAGCTTTGCTCACACTGCTGTTCGCGGCGGATTTCGTTTTCCCGGCGGCGCCCGTAGCGCAGGCCGTCGCGACCGCAAGCAACGACCAGCCGCTGATCCGAATCCGGTCCGACCGCCATCTGCCTGAGCGCGTCGTCCTCGACACCAGCCAGCCGACGATTGTCGCACCCGCGGTTCAGACTGCCGCAGTTGCGGCTCCCCAGCCACCGGTACAGGAGAGCCTGTCGCCGGCTTTGGCCGAGATGTCTGCCAAGACGCGGGTGCGCGAGACCTTCGCCCAGTTCACGCCAGAGCCGAGGGCCGGGACCGCCGCAGCGAGGAAGTCCGACGCGGGCCAGCCCCAGACGTTCCAGGCCCAAGCGTCTCCTGTCCAGGCTCAGCCCAAGCGTAAGATCGTCAGGACGCAACCGGCGCATCAGCCGGGCCGCCCCATGATGCTGGTCGCTCAGCAGCCGCATTTCGGCCTCTTCAACACGACCTGGTAACAGCGCCTTCGGCTGCCTCGATCGAGGTGGGAAGGGCTTTTTATTGGCCGGCCTCTCTGCTAATTCGAACCAATCCGACCGCCGTCGGGTGTACTGGCTCCTCGCCAGTGCCGGCCGGCGGATCTCGGTGGCCCGCTACTCGGGCCAGGGCGCTCGTAGCTCAGCTGGATAGAGCATCGGATTTCGATTCCGAGGGTCGGAGGTTCGAATCCTTCCGAGCGCGCCAGTCCTCTTTGTTCCATATATGTTCTAAAGCGGCGAGGATGCCGGGTCACCGCCGCGAGGGCCTGCGGCGTCCATCAGCCTGCCGGGACACCGCTTTGCCGGCCGCGTGCCAGCGTGTCGGAGGGCGCCTCGTGGAAGATCGCGCGGTAGGCTGCGGTAAATTCGCCGAGATGATGGAAGCCTTGGGCACGTGCGCAGGTGGCCACGGTGACGCCACCCTTGAGGAGGCGGGCGCGGGTCGCCCACAGCCTCTTCAGGCGAATGTACTGGTGCAGGCTCATGCCCCGCACCTTGCTGACGGCGCCGCCGAGCGTACGGATCGAGACGTCGAACTCGCGGGCGAGATCGGCTGTATAGATCGGCGCGGTCGGATAGGTAGCGACGTAGTCGTCGATGCGCTGCACGAGCTTGATCGCCCGCTCGCTGTGGACCGAGGTGCTCCGATCCGACGTCGAATCGATTCGAAACAAATCGTCGAGCGCGAGCAGCAGGCCTTCCTGCAGATGGGCCGCAACCTCGGTCGTCTCGAACAGGTCTGGCTGCACTGACGCGGTGCGCAGGATGTCGAGCAGGAGCTGTCGGGTGTGGAGCAGGGCGGGCCGGTTCGCGACATGGGCGCGCAAATGGTCGGCGCGGTCGAACCAGCCCCGGTCTCTCAGCTCGGGGGAGAAGATGATCATGGCGTGATGATTGGTCCGGGGCTCGACGAAATGGCACTCATCGTTGCCGTGGAGGGCAGCGAAGAAGCGGGCGTCGAGATCCACACCTTTGAAGTTGACCTGAAGATCGTCGCTCATCGACAGGATCACCATCCCGCTCGACATGCGATAAGCGGTATCTAGGATCCGCGCGAACGATCTCATCACGATGATGCGGCACGCCGGCAGGGAGACGATGGCTCGGGCCGCCGCGAAGTTCGGGATGTCGAGCGGAATGCTCCTCGCATCCTCCATCGTCTCAATCGGCCGAAACGCATCGACATCGGAGAAGCCGATCAGTTGAAGGGCAGAGGAGGGAGCGAGGTCGTCGAACAACATGATTCTGGCCGGCCGCTGAAATGAGACAATCAAAGGAACATCGCTGCATCATCAATGGCGAAGCATCGAGTTTCAGTAAACCGAATTTCAGGGCCGTAGTATTGCGGACATCATGCCATGAGGTACGTTGGATCATCGCCGTTTCTCAACGCTCTGCACCTTCATGTTGACAGCACCGAAACACGATCGGTTAAATCGTCATAAGTGACCTTTTCGGCTGATCTCATCTTTGATCTAGATCAAACATGAACGGCTTGGGGCCAGTGATCCACTGCGCAAGACATGATCTCGCAAAAGCGAAGGGGCCCGAAGGCCCCTTCAAACGTCACCAGCGGCGATAGCCGTAGTACCCATAATGGCGCGGCCCGTAATAGCGCGGCGGCCCATAGTACCGCGGGCCGTAATAATATGGCCGCGGCCTGTAGTAGTAGCCATAATAGTTCGGCCGCCACCAGCACCGTCCCCAGGCGTCGCAGACCATGCGGACCTGCTCGACGCCGGAGACCTGCGGTGTCGCAGGTGCAGGCGCGATGGGCATGGCGGATGCCGTCGACGATGCAACGAGGGCGCCGAACAGGAACGCGGCCAATCGGCCAGTCGTGAGGTTCATGATGTCTTCCTTCGCTTACGCGATGCAGGATATCGAGGTTGTTCTGATCAAATTGTGGCCGAACCGAAATGTAATACAGATGAACAGGCGAGCTGACCCTTACGTCACGGCTCGGCAGCGGGCCGTAGGCCGGGCAGGCCGTGTCGTGACTTGAGCTTGATCCTGCGCAATTCGCAAGTTTGCCTTGGCTCTTACTGTCGCCGTCATGGCAGCGGCGTGGTGCCTGCTGCCGGGCAAGGTGAGCTGAATGCGAGTCATTCCAGATCTGTCGATCTCGCCGGAGAAGGTGTTCTTCGTCATCTCGAAATCGCGCCGGTCCGACAGCGAAGCGGGCGGGGGTGGCGTCATCCTGGACTTCGGCGACGACGACATGAGCTACGGCCGCGGTGGGCGCGGCGAAACAACCGACCGTGCCGAGCTCGCGGGCTTCATCCGCGCTCTCAATGTTGACGAGCAGATCGATCTCGTGGCGCTGACCTGGCTTGGCCGCGGCGACGGTGATCTCTCCGATTGGCGTCAACTGCGCGCCCAGGCCGCCCAGGCGCACAACCAGCGTACCGCCTCATACCTGATCGGTACGCCAATGCTCGCCGACTATCTGGAGGAGGCGATGACGCAATTCGGCAAGTCCTTCGAGGAATTCGAAGAACAGCTCTGATGCCGGATGCGGCGTCTGCAAGTGAAGGAGAAGTTGCGATGGACAAGATGAGAATGGACAAGGGTGACTGGCTGGTCGTGTGCGACGGGCGCAAGGCGCTCATTCTGGAAAACCTCGGCGACGAGATGTTTCCGAACCTCCACACCAGGGAGGTGCACGAGCAGCCCAATCCCGCGACCGCCGCTCAGGGGGCCGACGCGCCGGGCCGGTTGCATGGCGCGGTCGGCGGCGCACGCAGCTCGGTCGAGCAGACCGATTGGCACGACGAGGCCGAGCGCGCCTTTCTGCGGAGCCTAGCCGGCCGGCTCGATGCCGCCGTCAGCTCCGGTGAGACGACGGCCCTGACCATGGTGGCCTCGCCACGTGCGCTCGGCATGATCCGCGCCGACTATTCGGACGGGCTGCGCAAGGCGCTTCAGGGGGAGGTCGGCAAGGACCTCGTCAAGCTGCCGGTCTACGAGATCGAGAAGCAATTGCTGCGGTCGGGCGCCGCCAAATAGAGGAGCCGCAGCGGCCGCGGCGCCTCAGTAGCAGGGGTGCCGCCGGCCGTCCTGACCAATATAAGCGGCCGCGCTGCGGTAGCAGTGGTTGGTCGCCGGGCCGTCATAGTAGGCGAAGGTGCCGGGGGTGATACCCGGGCCGTAATTGTGCAGGTAGCTGATCGGGTAGGGCAGCGGGCTCGCGTAGGAGCGGTGGTACCGGTGGCGGCCGTTCGCCTCCGCGAGGGCGGGGGCCAGGACCGCAGCCGTCAAGGCCGCAACCGCGGCGACACGCGTCAACTTGCTCATCTCGATTCTCCGGAACCCGCTCGAATGGGTCAGCCTGTTATAGCAATTTCGAGCGGCCAAGCATCGCTCCGGAGGCCAGAAATCAAGGCCAATCCCGCAGATTTCCGGGTGGGTGTGACAGAATTGCCGGACATGCGGCCAAAGCTGCCCATTTTTGGCCTTTTCGGGATGCTTAACGAATTCCCCACACAAGTATGACCAAAGACTATTCGGTTCAGAATTCTTCCGCCGGCCCGGGGGGCATTTGCCGGCCCCTCGAGTCCGGTACATTCCTGAAGGCCTTCGCCGTCATCTCGCCATGCGCATCACGCTTCCGAGTCTGCTGTTGCTCTGCCTCGCCGCCGCCACGCCGGCGCGCGCCGAGCTGCACATCACGCGCGACCACGGCGGCTATGTCGAGGAGTACAAGGCCAAGTACAAGCGGGTGCGCGAAAAGGGCGAGCGGGTCATCATCGACGGCATCTGCAATTCGGCCTGCACGCTCGTGCTCGGCATCGTGCCGATGAACAAGATCTGCGTGACGCCGCGCGCGAGCCTCGGCTTCCACCAGGCCTATTACGACAAGGCGTTCACCTTCGGCATCAAGGTCACCAGCGCTGAGGGTACCTCCGATCTCATGTCCTACTACCCCGACACGGTGAAGGACTGGATTCGCCGCAATGGCGGGCTCACCACGGACATGAAGAAGATCAAGAACGGGGTCGAGCTCTGGAAGATCGTCAATCCCTGCCCGGACGAATGGTGAGCGGCTGAGACGGACCGCGATCCTCCGTCGCAGCGCAGCATATCGTCACCACGAAATTCGCATTGCCGCATGGCCGAGGGTCGGGCAATGAGGGCGGCAATGAACCATAATCAAGAAACCCTGACCGCCCGCGCCGCGCCGATCCTGTTCGTGCTGCTCTGGAGCACCGGATTCATCGGGACCAAATACGTCGTCAACAATGCCGATCCCTTGACCTATCTCGCCATCCGCATGGCGATCGTGGTCGGGCTGATGGCAATCATCGCAGGAATCGCTCGGCCGAAATGGCCTGATAGCGCCGGCATCGCGCACAGCGCGGTCGCCGGCATCCTCGTCCACGGCTTCTATCTCGGCGGCACCGCGATCGCGATCGCGCATTCGATTCCGGCCGGCCTTTCCGCGCTGATTCCGGGCCTGCAGCCGATCCTGACCTCGACCATCGCCAACCGTTGGCTCGGTGAGAAGGTGACGCCGCTACAATGGGCCGGGCTCGTGCTCGGCCTCGGTGGGGTGGTGCTGATCCTGCACAACCGTCCGATGACCGGCGAAGCCGGGCTCGGCTGGCTCGCCTCGGTGGTCTCGCTGGTCAGCATCACGCTCGGCACGCTCTATCAGCGCCGCTATTGCAATCACATCGACTGGCGCGCCGGCAATCTCGTGCAGTACGTGGCAGTCACCATCTTCTTCGCGGTCGGCGCCTTCCTGTTCGAGGATCGCGTGGTGCACTGGACGCGGGAGTTTGTGCTTGCGCTCGCCTGGCTCGCGGTCGCGCTCTCGATCGGATCGATCGGGCTGTTGTACTGGCTGATCCGCCACGCCGCGGCGACCTCGGTCGCGAGCCTGTTCTATTTGGTTCCGGCCGTCACGGCCCTGATGGCCTATCTGCTGTTCGGAGAAAAGCTGGATGCGATTGCCATTGCTGGCATGGCGCTCTGCGCCGCGGCGGTCTTTGTGGTCAATTGGCGGTCCTGACGGCACGCAGTTCGGCTCGCCGGAAACGCGGAAGTGCTTCAACGCCGAGCAAGCGGCGAGGATAGATGCGGGCTGTCTCCGGGCGCGCCCGCACCCGGAGACGTCTTCCGGTGCGATCAGCGCTTGGCCTTCTTGGCCTTCTTCTTCGACTTGCCGGCTTTCTTGGTCGCCTTTTTCGCAGACTTTTTCGCCGCCTTCTTGGACGACTTCTTTGCGGCCTTCTTCGTCGTCTTCTTCGCAGCCTTCTTGGCTTTCTTCTTGGCCGCCTTCTTCGGCGCTACTTTCTTCGCGACCTTCTTGGCGGCTTTCTTCACCTGCTTGACTGCGGTGACTGCCGCGTCCTTGGTCGTTTCCACGGCGCTGGTGATCGTCTCCATCGCCTGTTCGGTGATCGGCTTCTCGTCGTCCATATCGTCCCCCACGGTTTGCATGGAGCGATGACGATAGCGGGTTTCGAAATTGTGTCAAAGCGACGCTCAACCTTTGCGGATCTTTGCGTAGGCGGCGAGCGCGCGTTCGCGTGCCCTGGCATGATCGACGATCGGTTGCGGATAGGTCTTGCCGATCGTGATGCCCGCGCTCGCAAGCTCGATCGGCGTTGCCTGCCAGGGCCGGTGGATCAGCTTGGCGGGCAGGGCCTTCAGCTCCGGAACCCAGCGTCGAACATAGGCTCCATCAGGATCGAACTTCTCGCCCTGGAGCTGCGGATTGAACACGCGGAAATAGGGCGCAGCGTCCGCGCCGCAGCCGGCGACCCATTGCCAGTTGGCAGGATTGCTGCCGGCGTCCGCGTCGACCAGCGTGTCCCAGAACCAGGCCTCCCCCTCGCGCCAGTCGATCAGGAGGTGCTTGACCAGGAAGGAGGCCACCACCATCCGCACCCGGTTGTGCATCACGCCGGTGTGCCAGAGCTCGCGCAGGCCGGCATCGACGATGGGGTATCCGGTGCGCCCGCGCTGCCAGGCGGCGAGCGCTTCTTTTTCGGGCTGCCAAGGGAAGGCATCGAAGTTCGTCTGCAGGTTTTCGGCGGCAAGGTTGGGGTGATCGTGGAGGAGGTGGCGGCAGAATTCGCGCCAGCCGAGCTCGCTCAACAATTTTTCGACGCCTTGCCCGCGTGCCGGATCTTCCGCCGCGGCAAACCGGGCGGCGTGCCAGACCTGACGGGGGCTGATCTCGCCGAAGCGCAGATGCGGCGACAGCCGTGAGGTGCCCTCTCGGTCTGGACGGTCGCGGTCGCCCACATACATTCGAACAGTGTGCTTGAGGAAGTCGCGCAGGCGCAGATGGGCAGAGGCGGCACCGGGGCTCCATGCCTCGCGCAGGCCGCCCGCCCAATCGGGCGTGGTCGGCTCGAGCTTCCAGCTCTCTAGTCCATCGCTCGCGATGCTCGGTGCAGGGCGCAGCTGCTTCGGCGCGGGCAGGGGCTTTGGCGGGTCGCCGAGGGCCAGTACGCGGCGCCAGAACGGGGTGAACACGCGCAGACCCCGGCCGTCCTTGGTGCGTATCGCCGCGGGCGGGACCAGCAGGTCGCCGGGAAAGCTCTGCGCGTGCATGCCCAGCTTTGTCAGGGCCGCTTCGAGCTGTCGTTCAACCGCCTGATGCGGCGCCTGCGCGATCTCGTTCCAGTAGACGGCGCGGGCACCGCTCTGTCGCACCACCTCAGGGATCACCTTGGCCGCCGGTCCTCTGCGCAGGACGAGCGAGCCGCCGCGCGCGGCGATCTCGGCTCCGAGCGCCCGCAGCGACTGCGCCAGCCACCAGCGTGCCGCGCCGCCCGGCGCTCGCCCCGCCGCCTCGTCCAGTACGTAGAGGCAAAGCACCGGCGCTCCGGACTTGGCGGCGGCGTGGAGGGCGGGATGGTCGGACAGGCGGAGATCGTCGCGAAACCAGACGATGACGGGCGGGGTCAGGGAAGGCCTCGTTTACCAATTGGAAACCGTACGGCGTGCGGCGGTGGGAACCCGTCGTTAATGCGGCTGTAAGTCAATTGCACCAATATGCAGGAATTACGGGGGTCATTCCATCCATGTCCAATCTTCTAACGGCGAAGTTCCTGCCGCGGTTCAAGCTCGGCACCAAAGCGGTCCTGTGCGCGGTGCTGCTGATCGCAATGAACACGGCGCTCGTGGTCGGCGCCGGCTATTGGTCACTGACATCCGCCTTCACTGACCGCGCCCTGCGCGACATCGAGGTCAATCTGCGCACGCTGGGGCTGGCCTTTGCGGAGACCGTTCCCGAAGCCAAGATCACGATCCGAGACGGCGCGGTGGTCCGCGCCGAGATCCCCAAAATGCCCGACTTCAGGGATCACGCCATCGTCGACCGGGCGGTGTCCTATGTCGGCGGCAACGCGACCCTGTTCGTGTTCGACGCGGCGAGCGGACAGTTCATCCGCCGCTCGACCAACGTGAAAAAGGAAAACGGCGACCGCGCCGTCGGGACCCAGCTGGCCGCCGATCATCCGGGGCAGGCCCCGCTGCGCCGTGGCGAGGCCTATAAGGGGCCGGCCACGCTGTTCGGCAAGACGTTCATGACCGCCTATTTCCCGATCGCCGATGGCACCGGCAAGGTCGCCGGCATTCTCTATGTCGGCATCCCCATGGTGCAGTTCGAGGGCATGCTGTCCCAGGCGATGGAGAGCATGGCGGCCGCTGCCGGGCTTGCCGCGCTTCTGGTGCTGGTCCTGACCCTGCTGGTCGTCCGGCGCATCACCCGGCCCCTGACCTCGGTGACGCATTCGCTCACCGCGCTTGCCAACGGTCAGAGCGACATCGCGATCGAATGCGAGGACCGTGCCGACGAGATCGGCGAAATCGCCCGCACGGTCGCGGTGTTCAAGAGCAACTCGCAGGAGCGGGCGCGCCTGCGCACTGAGCAGGCAGCGGCAACCGCTGCCGCAGCCGAGCAGCGCAAGGCCGAGCTGCGCAACTTCGTCGAGGGGTTCCGCGGCAGCGTCGGCGGCATTCTCGACAAAGTGCTGGCATCGTCCGGCGAGTTCGAGCGCGCCGCGCGACAACTCACCGACGCCGCGCGCTCCACGGCAGATCTGTCGGCGCAGTCGGCGGGAGCTTCCGAAAGCGCCTCCGAGCATGTGCGTTCGGCGGCGTCCGCTTCCGACGAGCTGTCTCAATCCATCTCCGAGATCACCCGCCGGGTGCAGGAATCGAACGAGATCTCCGCCGAGGCGGTGCGGCAGGCCGAAGCGACGGACCAGCGCATCGCGCAGCTCTCGGAGGCCGGCTCGCGCATCGGCGACGTCGTCAAGCTGATCACCTCGATCGCCGAGCAGACCAATCTGCTGGCGCTGAATGCGACCATCGAGGCTGCACGCGCGGGCGATGCCGGCCGCGGCTTCGCGGTGGTGGCTCAGGAGGTCAAGACGCTCGCCGGCCAGACCGCGAAGGCGACCGACGAGATCTCGAACCAGATCGAGAGCATGCAGCTTGCGACCGAGGAATCGGTCGCAGCCATCAAGGCGATCAGCCAGACCATCGAGCGCATCAGCGGCATCGCAGGCTCGATCTCGGCGGCGGTCGAGCAACAGAAAAGCGCGACGCACAACATCGTGGCCAGCGTGCGCGCCGCGGTGTCAGGCACGGCCGATGTCGCGGTCAATGTCCGTCACGCCGCCAAGGGCGCCAGCGAGACGGGCGAAACGTCGAGCCGCATGTTTGCTTCCGCCCAGGCGCTGTCGGGCGAGAGCCTGCATCTGAAGGCCGAGGTCGAGAGCTTCCTCGACCGCGTGCACGCGGCGTGATTCTGGGTCATCATCCCGGGATGGTCCGAAGGACCAGCCCCGGGATCTCGAGATCCCGGGTTCGATGCTGACGCATCGCCCCGGGATGACTTTTTGGGGCCGCTATCCGCGACCGCCAAAAGTCATCTGGGCTGCGGGACGATGCGGATGTAGGGCTTCGGCTCCTTCCAGCCCTGCGGATAGATCGTCTTGGCCTCGTCGTTGGAGACCGAGCCCGCGATGATGACGTCGTCGCCCTGCGACCAGTCGGCCGGGGTGGCGACGCGATGCTTGGCGGTGAGCTGGAGCGAGTCGATGACGCGCAGGATCTCCTGGAAGTTCCGGCCCGTCGTCATCGGATAGACCAGCACCAGCTTGATCTTCTTGTCCGGGCCGATGATGAAGACGTTGCGGACGGTTTGGTTGTCGGCCGGCGTGCGGGTGAGGGGATCGCCAGAGGTCGAGGCTGGCAGCATGCCGTAGAGCTTGGAGACGTTGAAATCGGTGTCGCCGATCATCGGGTAGTTCGGCGCGGCGCCTTGGGTCTCCATGATGTCTTCCGACCATTTGGCATGACGGTCGACCGGATCGACCGATAGGCCCATCAGCTTGACCCCGCGCTTGTCGAATTCCGGCTTCAGCTTGGCGAGGGCGCCGAGTTCGGTGGTGCAAACCGGCGTGAAATCCTTCGGGTGTGAGAACAAGAGGGCCCAGCTGTTGCCGATCCAGTCGTGGAATTTGATCTTCCCTTCGGTGGTTTCGGCTTCGAAGTCAGGGGCGGTGGCGCCGATCGGAAGTGTCATGATCTTACCTCATCTCATTGAATCTAATCGAGAATTCGTCTCCGGCCGTCACATCCATTATAAGGGCTTCGCCGGCCTAAGTGAACGCCAACTGAACCGGCTCAAGTAAAATGTGAATTCCTTCTTTGAAGAGCCGATTTTCTAGCAACTTATTGTTACAGCGGCAGCTGCGGCGAAACAGCTCCACCCGGGGTCACACGGTCTCGCTCGCCCCGATAATGCCTTTTATGACTTTCATCACGCTCGCCCGGCGCGTTCTAGAACCAGATTGGTCCTGATAGCGACCAATTGGCAACCATCTAGAAAAGTCGCGATCCCCGTATCGAATCGTTAAGCACCCCTTTACGCCGGCATGGAAATGCTGGTCGATCAGAAGAAGTCTGGAAGTGAACTATGTCCGCCGCTGCGCCTAAGCCCACCGAGCCGTCGTCCCTCGTGCCGTCCTGCCGCGATACCGCAGCTCATGCCCTTTCCGTCGTGCGGGACGGCGTGATCACGGGCGAAGGCCCGACCACCAAGGGACGGGTGCATTTCTCCCGTTCGCTCGACGCCGATGACACCGCCTGGTGCGTGCGCATCCTCACCGCCACCGCCGTCAACGACCAGCCGGTCAGCCGCGCCGAGGCCGAAGTTCTGTTCGAGATCAACGAGGCCGCGACGGAGCGCACCGATGGCGGCCGGTTCGACGACCTGCTTGCCAAGGCGGTCGCCCATTATGCCGCGAGCGCCTCGGGCCTGAAGGTGCCGCCGCGCAGCGTCGCGCTGTCGGCCGACACCGAGATCGAGAGCTGGGCGCCGTCCTATGCCTCCAAGGTCAACAGCGAGATGCTGGAGTGGATCGCCGGCCAGATGCGTGGCAAGCGCCAGAACAACCGTCGCCTGATGGCGATGGTGGCGACCTTCCTCGGCGCTACCGCACTGCCTCTGGCGGGCCAATTGCCGAACGTGTTCGACATCGGGATGTAAGGCAAATGGGCCGCGGTCGCGGCTCGCAGCTCGTGTCACGCTTGCGTCCGGGGCACGAGACTACCGTATTGTGACACCGCTGTCTCAACAGCGTCATTGCGAGCGCAGCGAAGCAATCCAGAATCTTTCCGCGGATACATTTCTGGATTGCTTCGCTGCGCTCGCAATGACGGGGCAAGTTGCGACACCGCGTCTCTCCAATTCGCGTGACTCGCAGGCACGCTTCCGCATCCTCGCGGCGCATTTCGCCCGAGCTTTGCCTTGTCGTCCCACCCTCAATTGAAAGAGGGCGCAGGGAAGACCGGGTGCCGGCCGGGCACCCACGGTCCACTGTGCGAAAGGTGGCAACGAAGAATTTGCACAGCGGCATACAGGTGAAGCCAAACATCCGGCCTTCCCTGCGCAGTGGCTTTACGGCTTATGTCGTGCTCTCCTCGGGGAGCGATGCACTATTGCCCCCGTCGCCCCGCGGATGGCTGATGCGCTTGCCCGGTTGGGCCGCAACATCACCGCAAGACTTGACGCACAGACCCCGGGCGTCAGGACCACACGATTTTGCCGTACGCCGATGACACCGGTCGTATGCGCGAGGTCTTTGCTCACGGCTCTCCGCCCTGCAAACCCTTTCGCGCCAACGCCATCAGCGTCCACCGCCCCCCGGCCCGCGTTCGTGACGATCGCGATACGCCCCTCTTCCTTGGGCCGGGTTGCGCGACACATAGGCGATTTCCGAATTTCGGTAAAGTGGAATATTTTGGGCCGCGTGCGTTGACCCATAGATTGGATGTTTTGCCCGTCGGGCAACGCAAGGGATGGTAGCTGCAACCATTCAATCCGGCGCGGTCTGCGCCGCCGGTGGATTCGGTGCAAGCGCCTGCGCCGGCTTCGTCGCGGCCGGATAGAGCTCGGTCTTGGCGAGATCGCGGCGGAGCGACGATGGCGCCGCGTGCAGGGCAAAGGCGATCGCGATCTGCGTTCTGTTCTGAAGCCGGTACTTGCGCATGATGTTGCCGATATGCGCCCGCACCGTGTTCTCCGAGATGTTGAGCTCGTAGGCGATGTTCTTGTTCTGCATTCCCCGCGCGATCAGCGTCATCAGCTCCCGTTCGCGCGGCGTCGGTGCGATCAAGTCCTTCGGATCCGAGCTCATGGCTGATGCCTCCCTGGCCTTTGCGAACATCCCGGCATGCTCTCACTCCGTCTTGAGCGCCTCGATCGGGCTCAGCTTGGACGCCTTGTGGGCTGGATAGAAACCAAAGACGAGGCCGGTCGCGATCGAGAAGACGAGAGACAGGCCGATCGCCTGGCCGTCGATCGAGGTGACCCAACCGGCCATGCGGGCGACCGTCATCGAGAGCGTGATGCCGCCGGCGACGCCGAGCAGGCAGAGGACGAGCGCTTCGGAGAGAAACTGCAGACGGATGTCGCGCATTCGCCCACCGAGCGCCCCGGGCGACGGTCACACCACAATGGTCCAGGACGAGAACGGCACGTCGGTGATCACGCAGAGCGGTGATCCGGCGGAGACCGAGGTCACGATCGAGAAGGAGCCCGGGCGCACGACGGTCACCCGCCGCAGCGGCGGCAACACCGCGATCGTGACACAGGGCAGCGCAAGCCCGCAGGACATGCTCGACTGGCTGCGCAAGCTGCAGGGCCACTGACGCGTGAAGCCATTGAAATAAGAGAGGAATTCCGGGCGTTCTGCCGCACCTTGTTCCCGGCTATTCGCGTGCCTTAACCAATAATTAATTATACGTTTGCGGGTGGGCGACAGCCCGGCCTAGCCTCCTTTCGGGGGGCCGCTATCGCGAAGCCAAACGAGTGTGGTGCGTATCATGATTGCCAGATCATATGGGGCGTTGTTCGCCTCGCTCAGCGCAGCTGCGCTGCTGCTTAGCTCCAGTGACAGTCCTGCCAGAGCTGCTGGCGCCACAGCGTCCGGCGTCGCCGCAGTTGCTGCCCCGCCGGCTGCGGCACGTCCGCCGATCGGGCCGGGCGCCAGGTTCCATCGCCGCAGCGCTCCCTGGGTCTATTGGCCGGGCGGCGGCAGCTACTTCTACGACGGCGCCGGCTACAGCCAGCCCTTCGCCGATGTGAACCAATCGCTCTCCGCCGATGTGCGCTACACCTACACCTATGATGTGCCCTGGGACTGGACGCATCGCTATCCGCCGAACGTCGTGCCGTCCAATCGGCCCTACGTGCCGAGCTGCCCGACGGAGCAGGTGACGGTGCCCGGCCGCGGCGGCAGCGAGCACACCGTCAACATCATGCGCTGCTATTGAGCTAGCCGAGTTCGAAGCTGGTGACGCCGAAGACGCGGTCGATGCGCAGCGGCGCGATCGGCCCCGTATACATCCGCGCCGTCTCGAACACCGGCTCGAGGCCGAGCGCCTCGGCGAGCGCGATCGCGACGGGATTGACGGCGGGGACGTCGAGGAAGACCTCGCCGGCGCCCGCGCTTCCGAGCAGCGACTGCACGACTTGATCCGCGGCGGCGCGATCGTCGGCGACGAGCGGGCCGATCTTGTAGCCCGTCCGGCAGGTCCGGATCACACCCCATGCAGCGAGCCTGCCCTCGCGCAGCAACGCGCGGCCGACATGACCTCGCGTGTTGATCCAGGCGCGCAGGAAGGCGCTACGCGCGGCGGGGAATACGCTGGCGTCATCGGCGTCCACCAGCGCAAACGGGACCTTGTCGAGCGCAACGACATCGGCAGACGGCTTGACGGATCCCGCAACGGTGCCGCCATAGCGGATATTGGCGTAAGCGAGCTGGAAACCCGACTTCTTGTAATTCTCCTGCTGCGCCACCACGCCGTCGAGGCCGATCACGCGCGCGCCTGCATGCGCAATCGCGGCATTCCAGATGCGCAGGCCATGGCCCGCGCCGCGAAAGCGCTCGCGCACGATGTAGAAGCCAAGGAAGGCGAAGCGGTCGTCGTAATTGACGCAGGAGACGGTCGCGACCGGCTCGCCGTCGATCTCGCCGACGAAGAAGCCTCGGGCATCGGGGATCGCGAAGCAGGCCGCATCCGCCAGCCCCGGATTCCAGCCCTCTGCAGCGGCCCAGTCGACGGCGAGGGCGATTTCGTCGGGGCGCAAATTGCGGATCTGCAGATCACTCATTTCAAGCGCCTCATGATGGATGTCTTCGGCCATGGACCTGCCGACGGGTCTGGCTGTAGAAGGCCTCATGATAGGCCGAGCCTGCGGCTCGCCTCAACTAAAGGGATCATCGGATCATGGCAGTAGAGAAGGTTGCGCTCGTCACCGCCGGCGGCAGCGGCATGGGGGCGGGGGCTGCGCGGCGGCTGGCGGCGGACGGGTTTGGCGTCGCGATCCTGTCGTCCTCGGGCAAGGGCGAGGCGCTGGCGGCCGAGCTCGGCGGGCTCGGCGTTACCGGCTCGAACCAGTCGAACGACGACCTGAAGCGCTTCGTCGAGGCTGCGATGGCGAAGTGGGGACGGATCGACGTTCTCGTCAACAGCGCCGGGCACGGGCCGCGTGCCCCCATCACCGAGATCACCGACGAGCAGTGGCACACCGGCCTCGACACTTATCTCTTGAACGTGATCCGTCCGACCCGGCTGGTGACGCCGCTGATGCAGGCGCAGAAGGGCGGCGCCATCATCAACATCTCGACCGCCTGGGCGTTCGAGCCCAGCGCGATGTTCCCGACCTCGGCGGTGTTCCGCGCAGGGCTCGCCGCCTTCACCAAGATCTTCACCGACGCTTACGCGGCCGACAATGTCCGCATGAACAACGTGCTGCCGGGCTGGATCGACAGCCTGCCGCAACAGGACGCGCGGCGCGACAGCGTGCCGATGAAGCGCTACGGCAAGGTCGAAGAGGTCGCGGCGACAATCTCGTTCCTGGCCTCCGACGGCGCCGCCTACATCACCGGCCAGAACATCCGCGTCGACGGCGGGCTGATGCGCTCGGTCTGAGCGGCGGCCTCAATGTGAGGCGATGAGCCGCGCCAGCTCCGGCAGGATCTTGTAGCGGGCGATCTCGTGCGGATACTCGCCGCGATTGGCCAGCAGGACGATGCCGATCCGCCGCGCCGGCACCAGGCCGATATAGCCGGAGGCGTTGTTGAGGCCGCCCGGCTTGTCGACGATGGTGACGCCTGGAAGGCGCACGGTCTCCCAGGCCAGGCCCTGTCCGAATCTTTCGTCGACGCGGAAGGCCTCGCGCTGCGTCAGCCGCAACGCCTCGCGCAAATGCGGGTCGATCGCGCGGCCGTCGACGCAGGCGGCCGCGAAGGCGGCAAGGTCGCGGGCGGAGGCGAACATCTGGCCCGTGCCGGGAAAATCGAAGTAGCTCTGCTGGTTGCCGATCGGCCCGATCGCCATGCCCTGGTCGGAATAGCCCTGGACCACGCGCTGCATCGCCGCCGCGTCCATGACGGCGCGATGGTCCGGACCGCGCTCGGGGAGGAAGGTGGAGCCCATGGCGAGGGGGCGGAGAATGCGGCGCTGGATCAGCGCATGGATCGGCTTGCCGTAGCAACGCTCGAGCACGAGCTGAAGCAGCACATAGCCGGCATGGGTGTAGACGCGTTGCCGGCCGGGTGCGATGCCGGGTGCCGGCGTGAAGGCGTTCAGCAGGGCGATGAACTGCTCGCGCGTAAACTCTTCGTTCGGCCAGGGCGGATGGTCGGTCGGCAGCAGCAGGCCCGACGTGTGCGTCGCCAACTGGCCCACAGTGACGTTGCGGATGTAGTTGCCGCTCAGCTCGGGCAGGTATTTCGGCAGACGATCGTCGAGCCGCAGCTCGCCGCGCAGCACGCCGAGCGCCACGAGCGTGGCCTCGAACGGCTTTCGCAACGAGGCGAGGTTGAACAGCGTGTCGGGCGTCACCTTCCGTCCGGTCGCATCGTCGGCGAACCCATAGCTGAAGAACTCGATATGGCGGCCGGCATAGAGCGCTGCGGCGAGGCCGCCCGCATGGTCCGCCGTCGCGGTCGGCGCCAGCGCGCCGGCGACGATGTCGCGCATTTGCGCAATCATGTCGGAATCGGCCGAGGCGCGGCGCTGGCAAAGCGCCATCGCCATCGCAATGGACGCGGCCTGGGCGAAGACTCGCCGGGTGATCGGGGATGAGATGACAACGGGCGCCACGTGCTCTGATCGATCATGCTGATGCGCCCCGGATGGTTCTAGCGAGGAGGGCGCGAGGTCCCAATTCACGATTGCGCGTTGTGGGTTCCCGTCATCCGGGCTGCGAAACTGAGCCGTTCGGCTAACAATTGTTGACGTCCGCGATCCTGCGTGTATAGTTAGCTTCATGGCTAACCAATTATCCAACCTCGACCAGATCTTCGCCGCGCTCGCCGATCCGACGCGGCGGGCGATCGTGATGCGGCTGTGCGCGGGCGAGGCGTCGGTCGGCGAGCTCGCCGGTCCCTTCGACATGGCGCTGCCGAGCTTCATGAAGCACATCCATGTGCTGGAGACGAGCGGGCTCGTTCAGTCCGAGAAATCGGGACGCGTGCGCACCTGCCGTCTCAGCGCGGATGCGCTGGTCGGCGCCGAGGATTGGTTCCAGCAGCAGCGCGCGGTCTGGGAAGCGCGGCTCGACCGCTTCGAGGCCTATGTGATGAAGCTCAAGAAAGAAAGGGCGGCCGTCAAGCGGCCGTCCCGAACAACCAAACGGAAAGGTTCCTGACAATGACTGGTTCTGCCAACCCCGCTCTGTCGCAATGGTCGCTCGACCGCGAGATCGTGATGTCGCGCGTGATCGACGCGCCGCGCGATCTGGTGTTCGAGGCATGGTCCGACCCGAAGCATCTGCCGCAATGGTTCGGCCCGAAGGGATTCAAGGTCGAGACCTTCGAGATCGACGTGCGCGTCGGCGGCGTCTGGCGCTTCAACATGATCGGGCCCGACGGTACGGTCTATCCGAACCGGATGCGCTTCCGCCGCATCGAGCGGCCTTCGCTGATGGAGATGGATCACGGTACAGACCAGGATGACGATCCCCGCATGTTCCGCTTCACCGTCACCTTTGCCGAGCAGAGTAACGGCAAGACCGTGCTGATGATGCGGCAGCTGGCCTCGAGCACCGAGCAGCGCGATGGCATGATCGGTTTCGGCGCCGTCGAATACGGCTACCAGACGCTCGACAAGCTCGCGGCCTATGTGGCGGGCATGAAGCGGTGAAGGCAGTCCCGCCATTCCCGGGCCCTGAGATGGCGAGCCGGAAATGGCGGCGTGCGCGAACACATTTTGATCAAGCCGCCGTCGAAATGGCGGCTTGCCTTGTACAGGTCAGGTCAGCGCGTTGGTGACCGGCGGCTCCTGCATCTGCTCCACTTGCGCGGCGCTGTCGGGACGTGCGGGTCCAAGCACGGGCTCGTCGCCGAGCGGCTCGAAGGCGGGGCGGAAGCTGAATTCGCCGCGGCCGTCGAGCGAGGGGCCTTCATTGTAGCGGCCCGGCTGGAGCGGCGCACCATTGCGCTCGGTCCCCATGAACATGTAGCTGAACTCGGTCGCTTCCTTGCTCCGGTCGAAGCTGTTCGGAATCGGCAGCGCGGCATCTCCACCCATCTCCTCGATCACGGCGAGCCATTGCTGCTGATGCATGGTGTCGCGCGCGATCAGGTAGCTGAGCATGTCCTGCATGCCCGGATCGCTCGTGGAGTTGAAGAGGCGCACCGCCAGCGTTCGGCCGGTGGCTTCGGCGGCCACGTTGCAATACATATCGGCGGCGAGATTGCCGCTGGCGTAGATGTGCGAACAATCGAACGGGACGCCGTCGGCGTTGGCCGGGAAGGCCGCCATGCCCGTCGACAGGATATGCCGATGCAGCATGCCCTCGATCACGTGTCGCGGCCGCTCGCCGCCGGACATCACCGCGCCGACGATCGGATTGCCCTGCATGCTGCTCTCCTGCATCGTCGCCGGTGCATTTTCCAGGTTCAGGGCGACCGCGGTCGAAAGCATCTCGATGTGGCTGATCTCCTCGGTTGCGGTGTTGAGCAACACGTCGCGATATTTGGCCGGACCGCGCGCGCCCCAGGCCTGGAAGAAATATTGCAGGCAGACGCGGATCTCGCCCTCCACGCCGCCGATCGCCTGCTGCAGCTGGCGGGCGAAGATCGGATCGGGCTTCTCGACCCTGACCGGGTATTGCAGTCGCTTGTCGAAATAGTACATGCGCAACTCCTTTTTGTTCTGTCGTATTGGCGCAATGAAGCCCGTGGGGTTGCGTTCCTAATCATCTGCAATCGCGGTTCAGATCGCTTCGAAATTCGCGGACCGCAAAGCCGAAATTGACGCGGTCCCCCACCACCACTTCTATGCGCGTCGATGGGAAGGTACGGCGACCTCGTCGAACAACTCGGCCAGAGCATCGAGCGCAACGCGCATCGCCGGTCCTTGCATCGCCGCGCCATGGCCGGTCACGACGATCTCGGGAGCAAGCGCGGCAAGTTCGCGCACCGAGGTTTTTGCGCTGGCCCAATCCGGCGTGAAATACATCGGCGGCCCGTGCATCTCTGGCGTTTGCGTCATTGCCGCGTAAACTGACTCCTGCCGGGTGGTGATGAAGGCGTCGCCGGCGATCAGGACGCGGTCGCGCTCACGCCAGAGCGAGACATGACCGGGCGTGTGGCCGGGCGTCGGGATCCACCGCCAGTCTTGCATGAAGGGCACGCTGTGGTCCGAGGGCAGATCATAAAGGCGGGATGCGACGTTGACGGGTCTTGTCGGAAACAGCGGAGAGAGCAGGGCGAGCAAGCCGCCACCGACACTCGGATCGGCTGGCGGATAGGATTGCGTGCCGTCGAGATAGGGATGCTCGGCGTGATGCGCATAAACCGGGACGTCCCACTCGTTCGCCAGCGTCTCGAGCACACCGACGTGATCGAAATGAGCGTGTGTCATGATGATGCAGGCCGGGCGGCCGTGGCCGCCGAACCGAGCCTTGGCGGCGGAGCGAATCGCCGGTGCCGCTCCGGGGATGCCGGCGTCGACCAGTACCCAGTTGCCGTCGCCAGCACCTTCGCGGCCGACAAAGATCACGTTGACGATGGCAAGCTGCCGGTAAGCAACGTCGGCCACGATCTGTCGTGTGTTGTCGTTTCGCTCGAGGTCGAATTCGGGGTTTTCCGCCTCGGCCGCCGGGGAAAGAGGAATTTGCGTCTTGCCGGTCCGTGTCGACCCAGTCTGATGTGTCATCGTTCTATCGTGCCCATCCGCCGGATTTTCTTCTGGAGCAGCATCACGCCGTAGAGCAGCGCTTCCGCGGTCGGCGGGCAGCCGGGGACGTAGATGTCGACCGGCACCACGCGGTCGCAGCCGCGCACGACGGAATAGGAGTAATGGTAATAGCCGCCGCCGTTGGCGCAGGATCCCATCGAGATCACGTAACGCGGCTCGGGCATCTGGTCGTAGACCTTGCGGAAGGCCGGGGCCATCTTGTTGGTCAAGGTGCCTGCCACGATGATCACGTCGGATTGACGCGGTGAGGCCCGCGGCGCAAAGCCGAACCGCTCGGCGTCATAGCGCGGCATCGACATCTGCATCATCTCGACGGCGCAGCAGGCGAGTCCAAACGTCATCCACATCAGCGATCCCGTCCGCGCCCAGGTGATCAAATCCTCGGCGGTGGCGGTGAAGAAGCCCTTGTCCGCGAGGTCATCGCGGATCTGCATGAAATAGGGATCTGAGGCGTTGTCCGGCTGCCCCTGGCCCGGACGCGGCACCGGGAAATTGCTGGCGGGTGAAGGACTGTCGGTCATTAGATCATCATTGTCGCTGGGGTGAGGGCGCAACGTCGCGCTGTGACCACGCGCTGCTGTGAACGGCGGGGCGCAGCCGGCGTTCCCGCGGTCGAAGACCACGTTTGCGTTTGGCTATCGCAGGTTAGCGCTGGGTCCTTCGGCCGGAACAGGCAACGAAGACATGGTCTCTCCTGCGGCAATCAGCGGCCGTGTTAGGAACAATCGCCCGTGCTTCCCGGTTGCGCGAACGACGCCAGTCAAATGGAGAACAGGAAAATGGCCAATGCAGCCCGCGATACGTTCGTGGTGGGACTACGCAATGCGCATGCGATGGAAGTGCAGGCGCGAGAGTTGATGGAGCGCCAGTCGGAGCGGCTGGACGAATATCCCGAGGTCAAGGCGAAGATCACGGCGCACCTTCAGGAGACCAATGAGCAGCTGCGTCGCCTCGAAAAGTGCCTGGAAGCCTGTGGCGAGAGCACGTCGAGCCTGAAGGATACGGCGCAGTCGGTGATGGCCAACATGATGGCCATGGCGCATTCGGTTGCCGGCGACGAGATTCTGAAGAACACTTTCGCGAACAACGCCTTCGAGAATTTCGAGATCGCCGCCTACAAGTCGCTGCTCGCGCTGTGCGGCGCGGCCGGCATGCCGGAGGCGAAGGAGCCGCTCGAGACGTCATTGACGGAGGAGCAGCGCATGGCGGCCTGGATCGATTCCAATGTCGAGAAGGTCACCATGGAGTACCTCACGCATCAGCGCCAGGCCGCGTAGTTCTTCGCGTTCCTCGCTGACAGCGAACCACCGGCGCGCCCCGCGGCCGGTGGTTTTTTCGCGCCGCCGGGTTCCCTGCCATCTGCGCGTGAGCCTAGGAACGATCGCTGCGATCAGGCTTTGGCAGTGATGACGCACATCATCTTCAGCGATTACCGCAATCCGGCGGCGGAGCAGGCCTACGAGATCGCCTGGGACTTTCTTACGCGAACGGGCGCCATCAGCGACGAATTCGACGCCTGCGTGTTCCTGGCGCAGCGCATCACCGTGATGGTCGAGGAGGGACACACGAATCGGATCCGCATGGCCAACCGCGCGATCTCCGAATACCAGCGCCATGCCGCGGAACGCGACGATCTCATCCGTGGCGGCGGCCGTTACGCCGAAAGGCGTTGAGCGCCGGCGAAGCGGGTTCACTCCCTGGCTTCGTCCGTGACGATGTCGCCGAGCTTCTGCCAGCGCTGGCCGTCGAACTGCACCATCTGGAACTGCTTGTTGACGCGATAGTCCGTCGGCGTGGTCGTGACCGAGATCCCCGGGAGCGTCAGGTCGAGCTCGACGTTCTTGAGGTTGGCCGCCTGTCGCATCACGTTCTCGCGGGTCAGATCGTCGCCGCATTGCTTCAGCACTTGCACCAGGAGCTGCGCGGTGATGTAGCCGTAGACGTTCAGGTTCGAATCCTTGTCGCCCTCGGGATAGTACTTGGCCATGAAGGCGAGGTAGCGCTTCATGCCCGGGTCGTCCTTCCATTCGGGATCCGCGGCATCCTTGACGTATCCGACGCTGATGATGCCCTTGGAATTGTCGAGCCCGGCGGGCTTGAGCACGGCGCTGAGCGAGGAGGCGTTGATGTCGATGATGTGCAGCGCCTTCCAGCCGATCTCGGCCATCTTCTTGATGGCCTGCGCGGCCTGCTTCGGCGTGGTCGCGCTGAACAGCACGTCGGCGCCCGCATCCTTTAACCGCAGGATCTGCGAGTCGATCGTCGGCTCGTTGATCTCGTAGGAGGTCTCGGCGACGACCATGTTCGCCTTGTCGCCGAGGCCCGCCTTGAGGCCGGCGAGATAATCCTTGCCGAGATCGTCGTTCTGGTAGAGCACGCCGATTTTGGCGTTCGGATGGTTCTTCAGGAGGTATTGCGCATAGATCCGGCCCTCGACGAGGTAAGAGGGGTTGAAACCCATGGTCCAGGGGAAGTTCTTTGGATCGGTGAAGCGTGCGGCGCCGGTGGCGGCGAAGAGCTGCGGGATCTTCTTGGCGTTGAGATATTTCTGCACGGCGACGTTCGGGGCGGTGCCGATGATCTGGAAGGTCAAAAGCACTTCGTCGCTTTCGACGAGCTTGCGGACCTGCTCCACCGTCTTCGGCGGCGAATAGGCATCGTCATGCTGGATCAGCTCGACCTTGCGGCCGTTCACGCCGCCCTGGTCGTTGATCATCCTCAGATAGGCGGCCTGGGTCTTGCCGATCACCGCGTAGGCCGAGGCCGGGCCGCTGAGCGGCACGGTCTGGCCCACCTTGATCGCGGTGTCGGACGCGCCGGGATCGTATTTCTTTTGTGCCTGCGCTGCCGCGACCGAGAGGAGAAGGGCGGAGGTGGCGATGAATTTGGTGACGACGTTTTTCATGTCGGTTTCCTCCAGCAATCCTCATTCGCCCTTGAGGCCGGCGTCGCGGATCAGCTTGGTCCATTTCTGCGTTTCGGCGTCGATGAACTTGCTGAACTCGGCGGCGGTGCCTGGGCGCACTTCGAGGCCCTGCGCGGTCAGCTTGTCCTTGATCGCAGGCTCGGCGAGCGCCCGCAGAACCTCGGCCTGGAATTTGTCCACGATGGCGCGCGGCGTCGTGGACGGCACCATGAAGCCGTACCAGCCGGCCGCAGCCACATTGGGAAAGCCCTGCTCGCGCAGCGTCGGTGCCTGCGGATACAGCGCGCTGCGCTCGGCCGAGGCGACGCCGAGCACGGTGAACTTGCCGCTCTGGATGTAGGGCAAGGCCGTCGGCAGCGCGGTCAGTGTGGCGTCGACGCGTCCGGCGAGCAGCTCGGTGTAGGAGGCCGCATCGCCCCGGAACGGGATGTTCAAACCCTTGACGCCGGCGTCGCGGAACAGGAGCTCTCCGGCAAGATGCGGCTGCGAGCCGGCGCCTGGGGAGGCGAAGGTGAGGCCGTCGGGCTTGGATTTGCCGTAGGCGATCAGGTCGGGAAGCGTCTTGAACGGCGCGTCGGCGCTGATGATGAGGAACAGCGGCGCGATCACCACCATCGCCACCGGCGCCAGATCCTTGCGCTCATAGGTCAGCTTGCCGAACAGCGCCTCGGCGGTGGCGTAGGGCGCCGCGACATAGAGGATGGTGTAGCCGTCGCCCGGCGCATGGGCGACCATGTCGTTGGCGATGCGCGTGCCGGCGCCCGGCTTGTTCTCGACAATAAACTGCTGACGCAGGCTGCGGCCGAACTCTTCGGCGAGCAGACGCAGCGAGATGTCGTTGGACCCGCCGGGCCCGTAAGGCGAGATCAGACGGACCATGCGCGAGGGCCAGGCGTCCTCGGCATGTGCCCTCATGCCTGAGCCGGCCGCGAGCCCGCCCGCGATCGTGCCCAGCAGAGCTCGCCGCGTCACCTTGAACGATGCCACTGTTGTCTTCCTCCCTGTATTTGTTTCTCTTTTATCTGCCGCTCTTACGACCTCAGATCACCTTTCGTTGGGTGAGCTGCTCGATCCTGGCGTCCGAGAGCCCGAGCCAATCCCGGTAGACCTCGTCATTGTCCTGGCCGACGTCGCCCGCGGCATGGCGCAGGCGCGCGGGATCGACGGTGAAACGCGGCACGACATTGGTCATGGCGACCGTGCCGAAATCCCGGTCGGCAACGCGCGTGATCACCTCGCGCGCCTTCACCTGCGGGTCGTCGGCGATCTGATCTATCGAATAGATCGGGGCGAGCGTTCCCTGCGCGGCGTTGAATCTCGCGAGGACCTCGTCGAGGGGATGCGCGGCGCACCAGGCCGCGAAGATGTCGTTGAGTTCGACGGCGTGCTTGACGCGCTGCTCATTGCCGGCAAAGCGCGGATCCGCGATCAGATCGGGGCGGCCGATCGCCCGGCAGTTCGCTGCAAAGAGCGCGTTGGTCGAACCTGCGAGCGTGACCCAGTGACCGTCGCGGGTGCGAAACACCGCGGCCGGTGCTGAATAACCATTGGCGTTGCCGATGCGGCTGCGAACGGTGCCGAGCTGGTCGTGCTCGATGGCGAGGACGTCGAGCAGGCGGAAGGTGGCTTCGGTCAGCGCGAGATCGATCTCCTCGCCCGGCGCATCCGGGTCGCGCGCCCGCTTCCACAGCGCTGCCAGCACGCCGACGGCGCCGAACAGGCCGCCGATCGAATCCCCGATCGGGTATCCGGGATGGGTCGGTTCGCCGCCGCTCTCGCCGGTGATGTAAGTCAGTCCGCCCATGGCCTCGAAGATGCGGGCGAAGCCGGGGCGCTCGCGATAGGGACCATCCTGCCCGAAGGCGGTGGCGCGCAAAATCACGAGACGCGGCTGGATCGACCACAGCACCTCCTTGGGAAGCCCCCAGCGATCCAGCGTTCCCGGACGAAAATTCTCGATCAGCACGTCGAAGCGTGGAAGCAGCTGCTTGAACAGCGCAAGCCCTTCCGGCGTGCGCAGATCGAGCGTGGCAAACTTCTTGTTGCGGTTGGCGGCCTTCCACCACAGCGGCTTGCCGTTCTTGAACGGCGGAAACGACCGCACCCCGTCGCCGTTCCCGGGCATCTCGATCTTGAGCACGTCCGCGCCGTAGTCGGCGAGCAGCGTGGCGGCGAACGGCGCGGCGATGATCGTCGCGATGTCGAGAACCTTCAATCCTTCGAGCGGCCCAGCCATGTCATGTCCCGCCGCTTGTGATCCTTTTGGTTTTGCGCGGCGGCGTCGTAAGCTCGGCCTGCCCGACGATGGCGCGGATGCTGTCGGCGAGCGCCGCGATGCGCGGACCGATCTCGCTCTCGAGCTGACCTGGCTGGAGCCGGAAGGCGGGGATGCCGCAATTGATCGAGAACGACTGCTTCGATTCGCTCGCATGAAACAGCGGCGCGGCGACGGCATGGATCGAGGCCATGTACTCGCCCCAGCAGGTGCAGAAGCCGCGGCTTTTGCATTGCGCGATGCCGGCGCGGTATTTGTCGCGGAGCGCCGACCACAATCCGGCATCCTCGGCGGCGAGATTGCGTTCCAGCCGGTCTGCATCGGCCGGCGGCAAGGTCGCCGCCGCGGCGCGGCCCATGGCGGTCATCACGACGGGAATGGGCATGCCGATGTCGGGCACGTGCGGGCCGACATCGCCGGAGCGCGCGGTCTCGACATAGATCATCGACGTCGCATCGAGCAGGCCGATCGACACCGTGCCGCGGACGCTGTGCGCCAGCTCCTGCATCATGGGCCGCGCAACTTGGCGGAATTGCATTCCGGCGAGCAGGGGATGCGCCATCCGCAGCGCCCGTGCACCGACGCGGTACTTCGACCGCTCGGCGTCGTAGCGGAGATAGCCGAGCTCGGCCAAGGTATGGGTCAGCCTCGCCACCGTCGGGCGCGGGATGCCGGTCAGCGTCGACAGCTCCATGTTGCCCAGCAGCGTGCTCCCGGCCTTGAACGCCTCGAGCACGACGAGCCCCTTGGCCAGAGTGGTGGCGAAAGCGGCGTCATCCGCGCTCTCGGCCAGCACGGCTGCGGCAGAGGAGAGCGGGCGCTGCGGCTTGGGTGAGTCAGTCGGAGCCATCCCCGAATATCAGACGGACGGATTTCAAATGTCCAATAGATTCGCCATCCATGGGAAAATTGTCCGATATGTGGACACTCGGCTCAGCGCTTCTTGCGCCTTCCGGGCACCGCTGGAACGACCGGGCACACAGATTTTTGTCGTGATTGCCTGTCGTTCCGTGACAGGATTATTACGACGACGTGTCAGATCGATAATTTTGCGGAGCGGTTCATGTTGCAGTGGCAGGCGCGGTCAAATCCCCTGGCGTGGTGGTGGGGATCCCTCACGCTTGTGAGCAGCGCCAATATCCTCGTCTGGTTCATGCTCTATCGTGAGTTCTATCCGACGCCTTCGGCCAGCCTCGGTGGCGGCTCGGACATCGGGCTGATGTTCCTGCTGTGCGCCGGCTATGTGTTCGGCTGCGCCTTCCGTTCGGTGCTGCCGCGCGCCGACGTGCAGCGCATCTGCCTGTTCGACACCTGGCTCTCCAGCGTCGCCGTCGGCCGGACGGTGGCGACGGTGGCCGAGCTCTGCTTCGCCGCGCAATGGGCCATCATCCTGCATCAGCTCGGCAAGATGACGGGCGCGGAGACCGCGGTGAACATCGCGCTCGTGATCGTGCCGATCATCATCATCGCGGAATGCTTCTCCTGGTACGCGGTGGTGACGACCAACTTCCTCTACAACGCGATCGAGAATTCGCTGTGGGCTGTGACCTTCTTCCTGGCCGGCATCGCGCTGTGCCGCCTGATGCCGGAATTCCAGGGCGTGGTGCGCTGGGCGCTGATGTCAGGCATCGTCGGCATCGCCTGCTTCCTCGCCTTCCTCATCACCGTCGATGTGCCGATGTATCTCAGCCGCTGGCGGGCAGGGCATGAAGAGGGCAACACATTCCTCGGCTTCCTCGAAGGACTGCATGACGTCTCGACGCGCTGGGTGGTGACCCATGACATCGCGCACTGGAAGGGCGAGCTGACCTGGATGTTCCTGTATTTCAGCGCCGCGGTGTGGTCGAGCCTCGCGCTCTGCGCGCTCTACGCGATGGAAGGCTATCTGACGCGCTATCTCGCCTGACGGTCAGATTCCAACTTGACGCGTTCTCTGAAGCGAAGCGGTATCCACTTCGCTTCAGAGGCTTTATTTGCCGACCAGGCTGCATTTGCTGCGATCGAGCGGGCGGAAGGCCTGGTCGGGCGGGATCGTCGCGACGAGCTTGACGAAGTCCCACGGGCCCTTGGATTCCTCCGGCGTCTTGACCTGCACCAGATAGAGATCGTGCACCATGCGTTGGTCCTCGCGAATGCGGCCGTTGGGGGTGTAGGCGTCCGACACCGGCGTTGCCTTCATTTTGGCCATCACGACGGCGCCCTCGTCGGAACCGGTGTCCTTCACGGCCTGCAGATAGTGGCGCACGGCGGAATAGACGCCGGCCTGGATCTGCGAGGGCATCGCCTTGCGGCGAGCATAGAATGCATCGGAGAATCTCCGGGCGGCCGGCGAGACATCCTCGAAGAAGGAGGTGACGATGAGATCACCGCGCGTCGCTTTGAGCCCAACCGCCTCGATGTCGACGTTCTGGAACGACATCGGCACGATCTTCATGCCTTGGCTGGCGAGGCCGAACTCCTCGGCCTGCTTGATCGCGGTCGCGTTGTCGCCGGCAACGTTGATGGCCAGGATCTTGGCGCCCGACGACTGCGCCTGGAGTAGGAATGAGCTGTAATCGGGCGTGCCGAGCTGCGCCTTGACGCTGCCGGCGACCTTGCCGCCGAGTGCGGCGATGCGCTCGCGCGCGGTCACCTCGATCGAATGGCCGAAGGCGTAGTCGCCGGTGATGAAGAACCAGGGCTCCTTGCTGGTCTGCATGATGCCGGAGACCACGGCGGTCGCGGTGGAATAGGCGTCCTGGGTCCATTGCACGCTGGTCGGCGCGCACGCTTCATCGGTCAGTCGGTTCGCGCCGGCGCCGGAGATGAGGAATATCTTGCCGTTGCCGCGCACCAGCTCCTGCACCGCCAGCGCTGCGCCGGAGCTGCCGCCATCGGCGACGGCCTGGACGCCGTCGCTGAACCATTTTCGCGCCAGCGATGCGGCGAGATCCGGCTTGTTCTGGTGATCGGCCTGCAAGATCTCGATCGGCTTGCCGTTGATCTTGCCGCCGAACTCCTCGGCGGCCATTCGCGCCGCTTCGACCGAGCCCGGACCCATGGCGGTTGCAAACACGCCGTTCATGTCGGTGAGGACGCCGATGCGGATGGCCTCGCCTTTGATCTCGGCCCGCGCGGGGAGGGGCGCGAGCGCAAGTGCGATCAGGAGGGTGGCGGCGGAGGTGGCGCGGGTCGTGCCCATGGCGTTTCCTTGATGTTATCGTTGATTGATCGATGTTGACGGTCAGGCCGGTTCGGCGATCACCGTGTTGCGCAGGGTGCCGATGCCGGAGATCTCGACCTCGACGGTGTCGCCGGGGCGCATCCACAGCGGCGGCGTGCGCTTGGCGCCGACACCGCCCGGCGTGCCCGTGACGATGACGTCGCCGGGCAGGAGCGGACAGATGGTGGAGATGTAGGCGATCAGCTCGGGGATGGCTGTGATCAGGAGATTCGTCGTGGTGTTCTGCACGACGTTGCCGTTGAGCCTTGTCTGCAAGGTGAGCTTCGACGGATCCGGAATCTCGTCGGTCGTCACCAGCCACGGACCGAAACTGCCGCTCTCGGCAAAGGTCTTCCCGGCGAGGAATTGGCTGGTGTGGCGCTGCCAGTCGCGGATGCTGCCTTCGTTGTAGCAGGAATAGCCGGCGACGTGGTCGAGCGCGCGGCCAGGGGGGATGTGACGGCCCGCCTTGCCGATGACGAGCGCGAGCTCGCCTTCGTAGTCGAAGTCGTCGCTCACCCCAGGTTTGACGATGGGCTGGAGATGGCCGACCTGGCTACAGGCGAAGCGCGCAAACAGCGCCGGCTTTTCGGTGACGGTGCGGCCGGTCTCGGCGACGTGATCGCGATAGTTGAGGCCGACGCAGATGATCTTGCCGGGATCGGGAATCACGGGCGCGAAGTTGATCTTGTCGAGCGGATGATCAGGGGCCGCGGAGGCGGCCAGCCTTGCCGCCTCGGCGAGCTGACCGGCTTCGAGCAGCTCCCGCAGCGTGGTGCACGCCGCCATCCGCGCGCCGAGATCGACGACGCCGTTGTCCTTGACGGCGCCGAAGGAGGGGCGTCCGTCCACACTGAATGAGAGCAGCTTCATGAAATGTCCTTGACACGGTTCGGTCAGGCCGCGGAGGGCGCTTGGGCTGAAGGAATTTGGGTTGGAGGCGCGATGGCGGCGATGAGGCGGTCGAGCTCGGCCTCGTTGCGGGCGGAGCCGCGGATGTAACGGTCGGGACGAACCAGTGCGGCGATGATGCCGTGCTCGCGCAGCCAGGGCCCAAGATCGTTGGCATCGTCGCTGGTCAGGATCTTGATCCCCGTCCGCGACAGCGCGAGACGCGATGAGAGTGCCGCCGCCGTCTCGACGAGCAGCACGTGGTTGTAGCCGGTCCGGTCATCGCTGCGGCTGGCGTCGGTCAACGTGAACTGCGGCGCGAGATGTCCGGCGAGCGGCAGGTCGCCGAACACTAGTCCGGGGCCGAGCAGGGGCTTCTTCACGTCCAGCTTGACCGGCGCGTTCTCGCGCGCTTCGCCGGCGGCAAGGCCGGCCTCGATCGCCTTGGTGTTGATGACACCGCCGAGGCGAATGGCGAGCTCGATGAACGCGCGCACATGCGGCAGCCGTTCGCTCTGATAGGTGTCGAGCAGATCGGGCGCGGCGCCTTCGCGGATCACGCTCGCCAGCTTCCAGGCGAGGTTGGCGGCATCGCGAATGCCGGCGCACATGCCCTGGCCGAGGAACGGCGGGGTCTGGTGCGCAGAATCGCCCGCGAGCAGCAATCGCCCGTTCCGCCATTGCTGCGCGATGACCGAATGGAACGTGTAGACCGCGGCGCGCTCGATCTCGGCATCGGCGGGCGTGATCCAGCGCGACAGCAGCTCCCAGACCTTCGCGGGTTGCGCAACGTCCTGCGAATCCTCGTCCGGGAGAACCGTGATCTCCCAGCGGCGCCGCGTGCCGGTGCCGCGCACGTAAGTCGCGGGCCGGCTGGGATCGCAGTGCTGAAGGCTGTAATCACCGAGGTCGTCGCGCACGCGCTTGAGCAGGACGTCGATCACGAGCCAGCGCTCGTGGAAGCCGAGGTCGTCCATGCCCGAACCGATGAAGCGGCGCACTAGGGAGCGGGCGCCGTCGCAGCCGATCACGTAGGCGGTTCGGACCTCGCTGAGCCTCCCGTTAGAGAGGTCTTCGCAGCGGACGCGCACGCCGTGCTCGTCCTGATCGAGCGCGAACACCTCGCAGCGGTTGCGCAAGGTGACGTGCGGCCAGCGGGCGAGGCCACCGATCAACGCGTCCTCCAGATCCGGCTGGTGGAAGCGGTAGCTGAGATGCCAGCCCATCGGCGTCAGCGTTTGCGGACGGGACCAGTCCAGCAGCATGCGGCCGGCTGCATCGAGAAACAGCATGCCGGGACTGAGAATGACGTGCGGCAGGATCGCCTCGGCAAGCCCGATGGTCTGGAACACGCGCATGCATTCATCGTCGAAATGCACCGCGCGCGGCAGATGATAGGTTCGCGCCTCGCGCTCCAGCACCAGAGTCCGCACGCCGCACAGGCCGAGCAGGTTGGCGAGCGTGGCGCCCACCGGCCCGCGGCCGACGATCACGACGTCAAACTCTTCCGGGGTGGATTTATCTTGCATGGGGTATCTCTTCCCCAAGCAGGGCCGGCGCATCAACGCCGGCGCGGCAAGTGTCCGCCCAGCGGACGGCCTCTATTCCGCAACAGGAATGGCCGACGCCGTTTCCAGCAGCTGGCTCGCAAACTGCGCGACCGCTTCCTCGATCCCAAGCGCCGAGCGGATCCAGATGATCGAGATGCAGCCGAATACGGCGCCGTCCCGCACGATGGCAACGGCAATCGAAGCCGTCTTGGGATTGTATTCGCCCTCGGTTCGGATCGCGTAACCTCGCGCCGCGGTCTCGGCGATCATGCGGTCGAGCCGGCCCTGGTCGAGGAAGGGGCGGTCGTCGGCCTCATCGATGCGGCGGAGATGATTGATGATGAGATCGCGTTCGCGCGCAGGGCAGGCGGCGAGATAGGCGCGGCCCGCAGACGTGCGCAGCATCGGCAGGCGCTTGCCGATCATGCCGCGGTCGATCGAGAGCGGGCTGCGAGAGTGGGTGGTCTCCTGCACCACCATCGCCGCGTTCTCGTAAGTCGAGAGATCGACCGGCCAGACCAGCTTCTTGCTGAGATCGGCGAGATAAGGCGCCGCCGCCTGGCAGATCACCACGCCGGGATCGTAGCCGTCGCCGAGGCTTAGGGCACGCCGGGTGACCCGAAATCGGTCGTCGCTGGCGCTGCGGGCGATATAGCCGAGCTCCTCCAGGGTTTCGAGGAGGCGGTAGACGGTGGGTCGGGGCAGGTCGAGCGCACGGGCGACGTCGCCGGCGCGGATGCCGCCGGAGCGGTTGACCTCGTGCAGCACGTCGAGCCCGCGCTTGAAGGCACGGACGCCCTCAGACTGCCGAGGCTGGCCGTTCCGCGTCCGCTCCTTGGACACTTCCTATTTCCTCCCTTGTGGCACATCGCGGCGCGCTTATTGTCGTTGCGAACGCGAGGCGATTGCGGAACGCCACCGTAGGATCGCGCGCGGCCGGTATCAAGCTCGCCGCAGTACGGCGACCGCGATGCCTCCGGGAGGAATTCGATGGAAATCGCAGCGCTCGGCTATATCGGAATCAGTTCATCCCAGCTCGATCAGTGGAGCCGGATGGCGACCGGGCTGCTCGGCATGCAGCAGGTCGATCGCGGCGGCAAGATGCGGGCCTTCCGCATGGACGACCGCAAGCAGCGGCTGATCGTCGACGGCGGCAGCGATGCCGGCCTTGCGATGATGGGATGGGAAGTTCCTTCGACCGTCGAACTGGATAAGCTGGCAGGACGGCTCGAAAGCCATGGCATCAGGGTGGTCCGAGGTTCGCGCGCACTCGCTGACGAGCGGCATGTCGCCGAGCTGATCGCGTTCACTGACCCCGCCGGCAACCGGCTGGAGGCCTTTTGCAAGCCGGAGCTTGCGAGCGAGCCGTTCAGGCCGGGTCGCCCGATCTCGGGCTTCCGCACCGGCGCGCTCGGCATGGGGCATGTCGTGCTCAATGTGGAGGACGTGGAGCCGCTGTTGCCGTTCTATCGCGACGTGCTCGGCTTTCACGTCTCCGATTTCGGGCTGAAGCCTTACGGGCTTTATTTCTTCCACGTCAACGGCCGCCACCACTCCTTTGCGATGGTCGGCTCGGGGCGGAAGGCGATGCATCACTTCATGGTCGAGCTCGGCTGCCTCGATGATGTCGGGCAGGGCTACGATCTCGCGCAGATGGACGAGGGACGCATCGCCTACACGCTGGGCCGGCACACCAATGATCACATGACCTCGTTCTACGTGAATACGCCGTCCGGCTTCTTCATCGAATATGGCTGGGGCGGACGCGTCATCGATCCCGAGACCTGGCAGCCGCACGAGACCTTTGATGGGCCCTCCCTGTGGGGCCACGAGCGGCTGCATATGCCGGAAGAGCAGCGCACGCGATTGCGCGACATGCGGCTCGACGCGGCTGCCCGCGGCGTGCGCGTCGCCGATCCGCGCGTGCCGCCGCTCAATTGCGCGTGGCTGGACTCGGTGGTCGCGCGTGAGTGATCTGCGGCGACGCCGCGATCAGGCATCGCCGAGATCGACCTCGGTCAAGATGCCCTGGCGCAGCGCTAGGCGGACCAGCTCGATGTCGGAGCCGACGCCGAGCTTGTCCTTGATCAGCGAGTGCAGGTTCGCCACCGTCTTCGGGCTGACATGCAGCGTCTCGGCGATCTCTTCCGTCGTGTTCTCGGCGAGCAGCAGCCGCAGCACCTCGAACTCGCGTGGCGTCAGCACGTCGGCGGCCGAGCTCTCGCCGCTGATGCGGCTCAGCGCAAGCTCGTGGTCGATGTCGGGGCTGATGGCGATCTTGCCGGCGAGCACGTCCTTGACCGCGCGCACCAGGGTCTCGGGCGGGCTGGTCTTGGTGACGTAACCCCGTGCGCCGGCGCGGATCGCCTGCACGGCGAAGCCGGCGTTCTCGTGCATGGTGAAAACGAGAATCCGTGCCGCCTTGTCCCACTGCCTGATCCGCCTGACGGCCTCGATGCCGCCTATGCCGGGCATGCTGAGGTCCATGATGACGAGGTCGGGCGTCTCGGATTTGTAGAGGCGATAGGCTTCCGCTCCGTCGGCCGCCTCAGCGACGACGCGCAGGCCCGGCTGCTTCTGCAGCACCGAGCGATAGCCCTCGCGGACGACGGAATGGTCGTCGACCAGCAGGATGGTTGCATCCGCTGCGCTCATGCAGCGTGCTCCAGGGCCTCAGAGGCGGCAGCCGGGAGCGGAATGAATACGCGCAGCGAGGAGCCCTGAAGGCCGGTCTCGAAGCTGATCCGGCCGCGAAGCGCGGCGACGCGCTCGCGCATGCCCAGCAGGCCCATGCCCGATTTTGCGGAAGCCTCGTTCGGGCGGCCGTCGTCCTCGACCACGAGAGCAATCTCGCTGTCGGCCATGGTCAAATGCAGGCTAACCTTCGTTGCACCGGCATGCTTGGCCGCGTTGGTGAGTGCCTCCTGCACGATGCGGTACAGGTTGGCACTGACGGAGGCGGGCACGCTGTCGAAGGCGCCGTCGAACCGGATCTCGAAGCGCGGCTGGCCGCGGCTGCGGCCGTTCCACCCCGAGATCAGGCCTTCGAGACTGGCGACCAGGCCGAGCTCCTCGACATCGGGCGGCCGCAGCCGGAACAACGCGCCGCGCAGCGTCTCCATCATGCCTGTCGCGGTGCGGGCGATGCTGTCGCATTCGCCGAGCAGGTCGGGACAGTCCTGCGCCGCAGTCTGGCGGGCGGATGCGGCCAGCGCGCGGATCGCGGCGAGGGACTGGCCGAATTCGTCGTGCAGTTCGCGGGCGAGATGGCGGCGCTCCTCGTCCTGGAGCGCGATCAGCTTCCGCGTCAGCTCGTTGCGCTCGGCAAGCGCAGTGTCGAGGCTTTCGGCGAGGTGGTTGAAGACGTCGCGGATGGCGGAGAGCTCGGCGAGATCGAACGGCGGCAGCCGCGTGGTGAGGTCGCCGGCGGCGATGCGTTCGAGGCCGCTGCCGATCATGCGGGTGGGGCGCAGGGCACGGGCCAGTGCGGCATAGACCAGCGCACAGAGCAGCGGCAGCGCGATCGCAAGCGCGATCATCAGGCGGCCGGCCTCATGCCAGGCCTCTGCCGTCTGCACCGCCGGGTCGATCGAGACCACGGTCTCGCCGAGTTTGGTTCCGCGCACGATCACGGGCCGCGCCGCCTCGCGGCCGGGGTCGAACAGGCTGCGATAGAAGGCGGAGAAGGCTTGCGGCGGCGGGCTCGCCGGGGCAGGCGCGCCGCTACAAAAGCGCTGCAGCATGTCGCCGCTCGCGCTGCGGAAGCCGAGGCAGAGGCCGGGCGTCATCACATGGGCCGACACCGGGTCGAGGTCCGGAAAGTCCGAGCGAGGGCTCGCCGCCCACTGCACCTTGCCTTGCTGCAGCTCCAGCGTCTTGGCCACGATGGCGGCGATCCCGTCGATGCGCGCATGCGCGGCGCTATCGGCGGTGACGAGGAAATAGGTCGATATCACGGCGAAGCAGGCAGCCGATATCGCCGCCACGCGCAGCGTCAGACGGACCTTGAGATCGAATCTCGGGCGATTCCACATCGGCTTGCACCTGGTGCGAACGGGCTTGTCGCGCCTCATTAAAGGGCAGAACGCCGGCGGCGGGAAGCGTTCCCGACTTGCCGCACCGCAATGTCGTGAAAATTTCCCGGCATTGGTCGGGATAGTGGCAGCTGCGGGGCCTGAGGCGGCCCGTCCAGATTTTCGTCCCATCCACGAGGTTCGTTCATGCACCGCTGCCGCCTTGTTCTCTCCGCCTGTCTCCTCCTCGTCCTCTCTTGCTCGCCCCTCGCTGCGCAGGCCGCCATCGGCGTCGCCATGGACGATTTCAGCTACACCGACACTTCGGGCGAGCCGACCGACCAGACCGCGGCCCACGAGCGGCGGCTGGCGGCGTTCATGGCCGCGCTTCGAAGGGACATCGAGGCAGACCAGCGCTACCGCTTGGTGCGATCCGTCCAAGACGGAGCGGTGTTCAAGGTGGTCGGCGGCATTCAGAAGACGAGCACGCTGGTGCAATGGGCCAAGGTCGCCGTTATCGACGTCGGCGCCAAGACGCTTGTGCTGGACAAGCTCTACAGCTTCCGCGGCGACAATGACGAGGCATGGGAGCGCGCCCAGATGTTCGTGTCTCGCGAGGTCATGGCCGCGCTCGGCACGCCTGCGCCGGTCGCGCTTGCCGTGTTCGATTTCGAGCTCGAGGACATGACGGCCGCCTCAGCGGGGACGTCCGGTGCGTCGGATGCGTCATATCTCGCGGAGGTCACTGGCGGTGTGCGCGAGGCGCTCGGCCAATCCGGCCGCTATCGCATCGTCGAGGTCGGCGCAGAGGCGGGGAAGGCCGGCGCTTTGCGGGATTGCGGCGGCTGCGAGGTCTCCATTGCGCGCAAGCTCGGCGCGGACCAATCACTGATCGGCGTGGTGCGCCGCGTCAGCCGCACCGAATACACGCTCGGCTTCCAGGTGCGCGATGCCAGGACCGGCGCGGTACTGGCGCGCGGCGACAGCGGCCTGCGCCTCGGTGCGGACTATTCGTGGAAGCGCGGAGCCGTGCGGCTGGTCCGAGAGCGGCTAATCGAGAGTCAGCAGGCCACCGAGGCTGCTAGAAAGTAAGCTGCACCTTCATTGATTGCGAGCGGTCGGTGGCGAGCTCGAAGGCGGCGACGGCGTTCTCGAACGGCATGGTGGCCGTGATCAGCGGCTTGACGTCAATCAGGCCTTCGCCCATCAGGCGCACCGCCAGCTCGAACTCGGGATCGAAGCGGAACGTGCCGCGCAGCTGCAGTTCCTTGGCGACGATGGAGTTGATCGGCAGCGTCATCTCGCCGCCGAGGCCGAGCTGCACCAGCGTCGCACCGGGCCTGAGCACGTCGAGCGCGGTGCGGAGCGCGGCCTGGTTGCCGGAGGCCTCGAACAGCGTGTCGAACACGCCCTTGCCGGCGCGCCAGGGATCGAGCGCAGTGGCATTGGTCGCGACGTTGATCGCATGCGTGGCGCCGAGCTTCTTGGCGACCGCGAGCGGGGCGTCGGCCACGTCGGTGACGACGATCTCCGACGCGCCGCCGAAGCGCGAGACCAAAATCATCAGCGCGCCGATCGGGCCGCAGCCGGTGATCAGCACGCGCTTGCCGAGCAGGGGGCCGGCCTGCTTGCCGGCATGCAGGCACACCGCAAGCGGCTCGGCGACCGCAGCTTCCGCCAGCGACAGCTTGTCCGAGATCGGCACAGCCTGCGTGGCGTCGACGGTGATGAACTCGCGAAAGCCGCCCTGCACATGGGGAAAGCGCATCGCGCTCCCGAGGAAGCGCATGTCGAGGCACTGGTTGCGCATGCCTTCCTGGCAATGCAGGCAAGCCCCGCACGGTCTGCTCGGGTTGACCGCGACGCGCGTGCCCGGCCTCACATTGGCGACGCCGTCACCGACGTCAGCGACGACGCCGGCGATCTCGTGGCCCAGCGCCATCGGTTGCTGGATCCGCACGACACCGAAGCCGCCGTGATGATAGTAGTGCAGATCGGAGCCGCAGATTCCGCCATTGGCGATCTTGACGCGGACCTCGCCTGGACCGGGCGCCGGATCGGCATAATTGTCGATCCGTAGGTCCTTCGGGGCGTGGATGACAACGGCGCGCATGGCTTGCTCCTTCGTAGTCTTGGCGATTACATCGCGGCGATCATGCCGCCGTCGATATAGATGATCTGGCCGTTGACGTAGGTGGACGCATCCGAGGCGAGGAAGATGGCGGCGCCCACCAGCTCATCCGGCTTGCCCCAGCGCTTGGAGGGAATGCGGCCCATCAGCCAATTGTTGAAATCGGCGTTGTTGACCAGCGCCTCGTTCATGTCCGTGAGCATGTAGCCGGGGCCGATCGCATTGGCCTGGATGCCGTGCTGGGCCCATTCCACCGCCATCGATCGGGTCAGGTTCTTGATGCCGCCCTTGGCCGCGGTGTAGGGCGCGATGGTGGGGCGGGCGAGCTCGCTGCCGAGCGAGCCGATATTGATGATCTTGCCGTGCTTTCGCGGGATCATGCGCTTGGCCGCCTCGCGGCCGATCACGAAGGCGCTGGTGAGGTTGGTCTCGATCACCTTGCGCCATTCGTCGGTGGTGAACTCCACCAGCGGCTTGCGATGCTGGATGCCGGCATTGTTGACGAGGATGTCGACGGCGAGGCCTTGTCTGTCGAACTCGTTGAAGGCGGCGACGATTGCGGGCTCGTCGGTGACGTCAAAGGCGGCGCCTTCGGCCTGATGGCCGGCAGCGCGAAACTCGGCGACGGCCTGCTCGACGCGCTTGGGATCGACGCCGTTGATGATGATCTTAGCGCCGGCCTTGGCCATGCCCTCGGCAATGGCGCGGCCGAGACCACGGGAGGAGCCGGTCACGAGCGCGGTGCGGCCGGAGAGATCGAAGAGGGAAGTGCTCATCTCAAGAATTCCTCAGACGTTGGAGCGGCGCACGGTGAGATCGGTGCGCTCGAAGACGGCAGGCAGGAGGTCGACGCCCAGGCCGGGTCCTTCCATTGGGAAGACATAGCCGTCCTTGATGGTGGGCATCGTGGTGACGAGCTCATTGTACCAGCCCTTGTAGAAAGCGCGCACGGATTCCTGGATCAGAGTGTTGGGCTGGCTGAACGACATGTGGATGGCCGCGATGAAGCCGATCGGGCCAATGCAGTCGTGAGGAGCAAAGGGCCGGTGATAGGTCTCGGCCATTGCGGCGATCTTGCGGCCTTCGGTGAGACCGCCGGTCCAGCACAGATCAGCCATCACCACGTGCATGGCGTCGCGGTCGAGCATGTCCTTGTAGGGAAAGCGCGAGCCCAGCGTCTCGCTGGCGCAGACCCAGACGTCGGTCGAGCGGGCATATTCGGCCAGCGCCTGCGGCGAGTTCATCCGGATCGGGTCCTCGTACCAGGTCGGCTTGTAGGGCTCGAGCGCACGGGCGATCTGCTTGGCGGTCGGCAGATTCCAGAGCGAATGGAGCTCGACCATGATCTCCATCTTGTCGCCGACGGCTTTGCGGATCTTCTCGAACGGCTCGATCGCCTGCTTCATCTGTGCGGCGGTGATGTAGAGGCCCTTGTTCTCCTGCGCGGCGGGATCGAACGGCCAGATCTTCATCGCCCAGATGCCGCTTTCGAGCAGGCTTTCGGCGAGCGCATCGGCATGGTTCATGAAGCCGTCGAGATCTTCATAGGGCCCCTTGGAGGCGCCGAGATTCCAATTGGCCACCGGGCTGATATTGGTCGAGCGCACATATTGCGTGCCGGCGCAGGTGTTGTAGATGCGCTGCTTGTCGCGGCAGAGGCCGCCGAGCATCTGGTGCACCGGCTGGCCGCAGACCTTGCCGAACAGATCCCACAGCGCGATGTCGATCGCTGATGCCGCGCGGTATTCGACGCCGGTCGAGGACTGCGCCATCGGCAGGTTCAGCATGTCGCGATGGATCGCCTCGATGTGCAGGGGATTGCGGCCGAGCAGGCGGCCGGCAAAGGTGTCGTGGATCTGCGCTTCGACCGCGCCAGCGCCATAGAAGGTTTCGCCGAGACCGATCAGACCAGTGTCGGTGTGGATGCGGACCCAGATGACGTTGGAAAATTCCTCGGTGCGCAATGTCTCGATCGACGTGATCTTCACAGCAGCTATCCTCCCATCGAAAGGCGCTTTGCACCCGACGTCTGATTTTGCGCTGCAACATGTTGCAGATCGCGCGGACGTCTTACGCCTGCTTGTAATATATCACAACATGTTTTAAGGGTGCCACAAACAACGCGCCACCCAGCAACGAGAGCGCGGCTGACGGGAGAGGACGGCATGGCACGGCGCAAGCGCACACTCGCGGTGGTGAGACACGACGACGGGGAGGGCAGGCCCTCCCGGCGCAACCGTCTCAACTTCTTCGAGCTGGCTTATCAGAGGATCGAGGAGCTGCTCGTTCATTGCGAGCTCAAGCCCGGACAATTCATGACGATGCTGGAATTGCAGCAAATCACCGGCTTCGGGCGCACGCCGGTGCATCACGCCGTCAATCGTCTCTCCGCCGACACCCTCATCATCATCCGGCCGCGTCACGGCCTCCAGATTGCGCCGATCGATCTGGCGCGCGAGCGCATGCTGCTGGCCTTACGCCGCGACATGGAACGCTTCGTGATCCGCCTCGCGGCCGATCGCGCCAGCCTGTCGCATCGCAATCAGGCGATGCACATCGAGCGTCTGCTGCGCGAGCGCCGCGCGAGCCTCACCCTCGACGAATTCAATCATCTCGACCGCCGCATCGACGCGCTGGTGCTGGAGGCCGCCGGCGAGCCGTTCCTGGTGCACACGCTACGGCCGCTGCACACGCTGTATCGGCGCATCGGCTACATCCACCATCGCTTCATGCCGGGGCAGGCGGATCTGTCAGGCACGATCGATCATCATCTCGCCATTCTTGCAGCCGTCGCCAACCGCCGCGTCGAGGAGGCGGTGAAGGCGAGCGACGCGTTGATCGACTACATGGGCGAGATGTTTACGGGCATGGAGGCGGGGATCGATCCGCGCCTGCTCGATTGCAGCATCGAGCCGCTGCTCGGCGCGTAGAGCATGATCCGGACCCGAAGGGCCGCGCTAGCGCAAAGTGTGCGCGGTTCTCCGAAAAGATCATGCTCAAAACAACAAGCTGAAGCGCGATGAGATCCTGATCTCATCGCGCTTCAGCGAGTTCTGAAGAAAGGAAGAAGAATGTCAACGATGGCGATGCCACAGGCGACCGCGAGCGAAGCCGCGGTCCGCTACCTCATCACGAACTACAGTCCCAAAGGCAACAAGGTCGGCTGGCTGATGATGGCCTCGATCCTGGTCGAGGCCTGGGACCTCTATTCGATCGCCTTCGTGCTGATCTTCATCAAGGAGCAGTACAATCCCGATCCGCTGATGCTGGGCCTTGCCGCCGCCGGCACGCAAGGCGGCGCGCTGATCGGTGCGCTGCTCGGTGGCTGGCTGTCCGACAAGATCGGTCGCCGCGTGATGTTCCTGGTGACGATGGTGCTGTTCATCGTGCTGGCGCTGGCGCAGGCCTTCGTGCCCAGCGTCGGCTGGCTTGTCGTGATCCGCTTCCTGCTCGGCATTCCGCTCGGCTCCGACATCTCGACCGGCTACACCTACATCATGGAATCCATGGCCAAGGGCGAGCGCGAGGTCATGGGCAACCGCTGGCAGTTCATGTTCGCCGTCGGTGAAGTTCTCACCATCGGCGTCATCGTGATCTTCCTTCTGGTCGACATGAACCACGAGATGCTGTGGCGCGTGACGCTTGGTCTCGGCGCGGTGCCGGCACTGATCATCCTGATCATGCGTCATGACGTGCCGGAGACGGCGGTGTGGCTGGTGCAGAAGGGCCGCTACCGCGAGGCCAAGCAGGTCGCGCGCGAGATGTTCAACGACAACCTCGACATGCTGCCGGATCGGGACGTGGAGGTGCCGAAGACCAGCACCCGCGCATTCCTCGCCGACCTCAGGAAGGATCCGATTCGCTGGCGCGCCACCCTCTATGGCTGGATCGCCTGTTTCGCCCAGGCGAGCGAGTTCTCGACCTTCGCGTTCTATCTGCCCGTGCTGTTCGTGATGGTCGGCGTCTCGAGCGTGCTCGGCATCAATGTGGTGACGATGGCGCTGTTTTCCTTCGCAGCGCTGTCGGGATGGGTCGGGCCGCTGCTGACGCCGAAAATCGGCCATCGCGGGATCTCCATCGCGGGCTTCTCCATCGTGCTGGTATCGCTGCTGGTCGCCGCGTTCGCGCTCTACACCGACAACAAGATGCTGCTGCCGTTCGCCGCGGCCGGCATGCTGTGGGGCCATTATTGGGACGCGTCGAACTGCATGACCATCCCGACCATGGTCGCCCGTCCGCAATATCGCGGAACCGCCAGCGGCTTCGCCTACATGTTCGTGAAGCTGCCGTCGTTCCTGGCGATCTTCCTGTTCCCGACGGTGTTCGCCGCGATCGGGCAGGCGAATGCCACGCTGATGGTCGCGATCTTCCCGCTGATCGGATTGCTCGCGGCAATCTTCATCCTGCCGGAAGTCTACGGCTACGAGAACGACTGAAGATGAGTGCTATCTGATCGCGGCGGCTAACGCCGCGATCAGGGCCGGCGGCGTCACCAGCAGGCCGAGCTTGAGGAACGGCCAGGCGCCGACCTCGATCTTCTCGCGCCGGAGCGCAACCAGCCAGAGGATGGTGGCGAGCGAGCCGGTGACCGACAGATTGGGGCCGAGATCGACGCCGATCAGGATCGCGCTGACGACGGGCACCGGCAGATGATCGCTGGCAGCGACGGAGCCGGCGACGAGGCCGACCGGGAGATTGTTGGCGATGTTGTCGGCGAGCGCGGTGGCAATGCCCACGCTCCAGGCCGCCTGCGGGACCGATTGAGCCACCGCCTGGTGCAGCAACGCGCTGAGCTGCGCGATCACGCCGGTCTTTATCAATGCCTCCACCATGACGAAGAGCCCGCCGACGAGCGGCAACACGCTCCAGGACACCCCGCGCAGCACGGGCAAGGGTGATTGCCGGCTGAGCAGCAGCACGATCGCGGCCGTCATGCCGCCGCAGATGAAGGTCGGCAGGCCGAGCTGCTTGTCGAGCGCTGACGCCGTGACCAGCACGATGCCGATCGCGACGATGCCTACTGCGGTGAGCTTGCCGCCGCGGCCGAGCTTGGGATGCGGCACGCTGCGCGCGATCGTCTCTTCCTTCAGCGCGTGGTGCTGGGTCAGGCGCAGCACGATGTAGGTCAGCAGGATCGACGCCGCCGAGGGCAAGGCGAACAGGCGTAGCCATTCCGTCAGGTGCGGCATGCGCGCGCCGAACACGACGAGGTTGGCGGGGTTGGAGATCGGCAGGACGAAACTCGCGGCATTGGCGATGAAGGCGCAGACGAACAGATAAGGCAGCGGCTTCGCGCCGGCCGCGCGCGTCGCGGCATAGACGGCCGGCGTCAGCACGATCGCGGTGGCATCGTTGGAAAGCAGCACGGTCACGAGCGTGCCGACGAGATAGATAAGAAGAAACAGCCGCTGCGGCGAGCCGCGTGCGTATTCCACCGCGAGCGCGGCGAGATAATCGAACAGGCCTTCGAGCCGCGCCAGCTCGGCGATCAGCATCATTCCGATCAGGAAGAGATAGACGTCGAGGCCCTTCTCGATGCCGACAAGCGCGTCCTGCCACGGCAGCAAGCCTGATAGCACCAGGGCGCTCGCGCCGATCGCGGCCCAGATCGCCTCGGGCAGGCGAAACGGCCGGATGATGACGCCTGCGGTCGCGACGACAATGATGCTCCAGGCCCAGATGGCGTCAGACGGCACGTTCAGTCCTTGAGGTTCGGTCAGTCATTCGGCATCGATAACCGATGCGGGAACGGCTGTCTTCCCCTAGAGTCTTGCCGCGGCAACGGACTGGAATTCGTGGCTGCTTCTCGCGAATGTGACACTCACCTTGCCACCGACAGCTTCTCCATGATCGCCTTGCGCAGGATGCGCGAGAGCGATTCCACCGAATACGGCTTCTGGATCAGCTCGAATCCGCGGTGGGCGTTCTCGGCGAGCACGTTGCTGTAGCCGGAAGTGAGCACCACGGGCAGGCCCGGATAGCGCTCGCGGATGATGCCGGCGAGCTCGACCCCGTTCATGCCGGGCATGATGACGTCGGAGAACACGAGGTCGACGGCAAATTCGTTCTCGCCCAGGATCGCCAGCGCCGCGTTGGCATTGGCGACGCGGCGCACGACATAGCCGAGATCCTCCAGGAGCTCGGTGGAGAAGCGGCCGACCTCGTCGTCGTCCTCGACCACGAGCACGCGATAACCACGCCCGGTCGTGGCCGCCTCGTGGCTCAGGGCCGCTGCTTCCTTCTCCGTGGTGGGGCTTTGCGCCTGCGGCAGGTAGATGGTGAAGGTGGCACCTTCACCTTGCGTGCTCGTCACCGCAATGTCGCCCTCGGACTGCTTTGCGAAGCCGAAGGCCTGGCTGAGCCCGAGGCCGGTGCCCTTGCCGACCTCCTTGGTGGTGAAGAACGGCTCGAAGATCTGTTCGAGATGTTCCGGCGCGATGCCGCTGCCGGTGTCGGTAACGGAGATCGCGACATAGTCGCCGCGGCGCGCCGATTGTGCGCGCAGGCTCGGTATTCCCGAGACCTTGCGCACGGCGATGGTGAGGCGGCCTTCGCCGTCCATGGCATCGCGGGCGTTGATGGCGAGATTGATCAGCGCGGTCTCGAACTGGGCGATGTCGGCCACCGTGAAGCAACCGGTGTCCCGAACCTCCACGGCGATCTCGATGCGGGCGCCGACCAGCGGCCGCACCAGCTGCGCCACGCCCTCGACCTGGCTGCCGACGTTGAAGATCTGCGGCTTCAGCGGTTGCCGGCGCGCGAAGGCCAGAAGCTGCGCGGTCAGCTTGGAGGCGCGCTCGACCGTGTCTGAGATGGCATCGACGTAGCGTCGGCGGCGCTCCTCCGGCAGCTCGCGGCGGCGCAGGAAATCGGTCGCAGAGCGGATGATGGTGAGAAGATTGTTGAAGTCGTGAGCGACGCCACCGGTGAGCTGGCCGATCGCCTCCATCTTCTGCGACTGCCGCAGCGCTTCCTCGCCGCGGCGCCGCTCGGTGATGTCCACCGCCTCGGGCACGGCGCCGGTGATGTTGCCCTGGCGGTCGAGCACGGGACGCATGCCGAAGTCGAAATCGCGCTCGCCGATCGGAAGGCGCAGGCGCATCTCCAGCCGCACGGGTTCGCCCTTGAGCACGGTGTCGAAGGCCTCGCGCACGGCGGCACTCATGCCCTCCGTGCCGGTGAACCAGGGTGTGTCCCAGAACGGCTTTCCGACCACGTCCGCGGAATTCGCCTTGATGCCGGCGAGCGCGGTCTTGTTGGCGTAGACCAGCTGGCCCTCGAGATTGACCAGGCCCTGATACTGATTGCTGGTCTCCAGGATCGCGCGCAGCCGCGCCTCGTTGGCTTCGAGCTCGGCGGTGCGCTCGGCGATGCGCTCTTCCAGCGTCTCGTTCAGCCGCCGGAGCTCGATCTCGGCCTGCTTGGCGACGGTGACGTCGTGGGCGACGCCGATGAAGCCGATATGCTTGCCGGTCGCATCCCAGCGCGGCTGCGATTCCGAGCGGAGCCAGCGCCATTCGCCGCTGGCGTTCTTGTAGCGCGCTTCCAGCACGAAGGGTTTGAGGGACGCTTCACCCTGGACGGATTGCTGCAGCACGTGCGGCAGGTCGTCGGGATGCAGCACCTTGCGCCAGTCGAAGTCGATGGCCTGGTCGTAGGGCAGCCCTACGAAATCGACATAGGCCTGGTTGGCGAAGGACCGCTTGCGGTCGAGCTTGGTGACCCAGATCGGCACCGGCGCGCTGTCGGCGATCAGCCGGAAGCGCTCCTCGCTTTCGCGCAGCGTCTCGCGCGCCAGCGCCTGATCGGTCATGTCGATATGAGCGCCGACGAGCCGGATGGCGCGGCCGTCCTTGTCGCGCTCGATCTTTGCGACGACCCGGATCCAGCGGGTCTCGCTGTCGCTGGGGCGGATGATGCGGTATTCGGCGCTATAGTCCTCGCTCGCTCCGGCGAGCGCTTCGAAGAAATGCTTGACAGTGGCGTCGCGGTCGTCGGGATGGATACGGTTGACCCAATCCTCGTGCGACTCCTCGGCGGCTTCCGGCGGAAGGCCGTGGATCATCAGATATTCGGGCGAACGCCGGTTCTTGAAGCCTTCGCGGAAATCGACCTCGACGCCGCCGACCTTGCCGATGCGCTGGATGCGCGCCAGCTCGGCCTCGCGCTCCTGCAGCGCGCGATAGGCATTGTCGCGCTCGCGCGCGACGTCTTCGAGGTGCTGGCGCAGCCTTTCGGCGGCGATGGTCTCGGGCAAGGGTTCGTTCAAGGCATCGGCCGTTGTCATGCAGGTGCGCACGTGCCGGACCGATATTCACACAGACGGAGCGTGATGGCCATTGTTTAGAGGGCAGGTGGTGCCGGGAAATGGGGGCGCGCGCCTGAACGCAGAGAAGTACGCGGTGGTAACGTCCGGTCTGGCAATTTGTTCCGAATACTGGAACGATCGGCGGATTGAGGCGTCGTCGCGAGGTGCCAGCGCGCTCATAGGCTTTCCTTTCCCACGAGGCTAAATCTTGAAGCTCTTTATCTGCCAGGCCTGCGGCAACGTCCTCTATTTCGAGAACCGCGCCTGCGAACGCTGCGGCCATCGGATCGCCTTCCTGCCAGAGAAGGAGACGATGTCGGCGATCGAGGCCGACGGAGACGCCTGGAGCATCCTCGCCGACAAGGGCGAGAGCAGGATGCTCTGCCGGAATGCCGAGTACGACGCCTGCAACTGGCTGACCGACGCTGGCGATAGCACCGGCTATTGCCGCGCCTGTCGCCACAACGGGACCGTGCCGAACCTCTCCGATCCGGCGCAGCTCGCCGGCTGGCGCGAGCTGGAGGTGGCCAAACACCGGCTGTTCTATTCCCTGATCCGCTGGAAGCTGCCGCTCCAGACCCGCCAGGACAATCCCGAGCATGGCTTGATCTTCAACTTCCTCGCCGACGATCCGCACAGCGGCGAGAAGGTCATGACCGGCCATGACAACGGCCTGATCACGATCGCGCTGACCGAGGCCGACGACATCGAGCGCGAGCGGCGCCGGCTCGAGATGGGAGAGCCCTATCGGACGCTGCTCGGGCATTTCCGCCACGAGGTCGGACATTACTTCTGGGATGTGCTGGTGCGCGATGGCGGCAAGCTCGACCAGTGCCGCGCCGTCTTCGGCGACGATAGCTCCGATTACGGCCAGGCCCTGCAGCGCCATTATGCCGAGGGCGCGCCGCCGGACTGGCAGCAGAACTACGTCTCGGCCTATGCCACGACGCATCCGTGGGAGGATTTTGCCGAGACATGGGCGCATTACCTCCACATCGTCGATGCCCTGGAAATGGCCGCCGAGTTCGGCATGGAGGTGCGTCCCAAGGTCGACCGCGACGGGGAGCTGACGGCGCGCATCCGCTTCAACCCGTACGAGGCCAGGGATGTCGAGGTGCTGGTGCACGCATGGCTGCCCTTCACCTTCGCCATGAACAGCGTCAACCGCGCCATGGGCCTGCGCGACCTCTATCCCTTCATCCTGTCGCCCGCGGTGGTCGGCAAGCTGGGCTTCATTCATGACCTGGTCCGGGACGCGGCCAAGGCCGGAAAGTCCTAGGGATGCCGCACGGCAGGCGCGCCGGGCCCATTTCGGTCTTGCGCTGGTACGCCAAAGGCGGCCCGATTTAGACCGTTGCCTCCGGCCCATTTTGATGTACCACGGGAGCCACACGGCCCCTCCCAAAGGCCCCAACGGCCAGGGAAGGGTCCCGCCCAAGGTCGAGACTCAAGAAAAGCATGTTCAAACGCATTCTGATCGCCAATCGCGGCGAAATCGCCTGCCGGGTCATCAAGACTGCCCGCAAGATGGGAATTCAGACGGTCGCGGTCTATTCCGAGGCCGACCGCGATGCCCTCCACGTCGAGATGGCCGATGAGGCGGTGCTGATCGGCCCGCCGGCCGCGGCCGAGAGCTACCTGGTGATCGAGAAGATCGTGGAGGCCTGCCGGAAGACGGGTGCCGAGGCTGTGCATCCCGGCTACGGCTTCCTGTCCGAGCGCGAGGCGTTTCCGCGCGCGCTGGAAGCCGCAGGAATCGTTTTCATCGGCCCGAATCCCGGCGCGATCGCCGCAATGGGCGACAAGATCGAGTCCAAGAAGGCCGCCGCAAAAGCAAAAGTCTCGACCGTGCCGGGCTATCTCGGCGTCATCGAGGACGACAAGCACGCGGTGCGGATCGCCGACGAGATCGGCTACCCCGTCATGATCAAGGCCTCCGCCGGCGGCGGCGGCAAGGGCATGCGCATCGCCCATTCCAAAGCCGAGGTTGCCGAGGGCTTCAACCTCGCCAAGGCGGAGGCAAAGGCCTCGTTCGGCGACGACCGCGTCTTCGTCGAAAAGTTCATCGTCGATCCCCGCCACATCGAGATCCAGGTGCTGGGCGACAAGCACGGCAACGTGATCTATCTCGGCGAGCGCGAATGCTCGATCCAGCGCCGCAACCAGAAGGTCATCGAGGAAGCGCCGTCGCCGCTGCTGGACGAGGCGACCCGCCGCAAGATGGGCGAGCAGGCGGTCGCGCTGGCCAAGGCCGTGAACTACGATTCCGCCGGCACGGTCGAGTTCGTCGCAGGCCAGGACAAGAGCTTCTACTTCCTGGAGATGAATACGCGCCTCCAGGTCGAGCATCCCGTCACCGAGCTCGTCACCGGCATCGATCTCGTCGAGCAGATGATCCGCGTCGCGAGCGGCGAGAAGCTCGCCATCGCGCAGAAGGACGTCACGCTGACCGGCTGGGCGGTGGAATCGCGCCTCTACGCCGAAGATCCGTTCCGCAACTTCCTGCCCTCGATCGGGCGCCTGGTGAAATATCGTCCGCCGGCGGAAGCGAGCCACGACGGCATCACCATCCGCAACGATACCGGCGTGCAGGAGGGCGGCGAGATCTCGATCCATTACGATCCGATGATCGCCAAGCTCGTCACCCATGCGCCCTCGCGCGCGGCGGCGATCGAGGCGCAGGCGACTGCACTGGACTCGTTCTATGTCGATGGCATCCGCCACAACATCCCGTTCCTGTCGGCCTTGATGCATCATCCGCGCTGGCGCGAGGGACGGCTCTCGACCGGCTTCATCGCCGAGGAATTCCCCAAGGGTTTTGCGGTGCGTGTGCCCGAGGGCGAGGTCGCGCGTCGCATCGCCGCGGTCGGCGCCGCGATCGATCACGTGCTCGGAGCGCGCAAGCGGCAGATTTCCGGCCAGATGGGCGGCCGCGTCGTGCAGCGCGAGCGGCGTCGCGCGGTTTGGCTCGAGCGCCAGGAGATCCTGCTCGAGGTCGCGCGCGAAGGCGAGGCGATAGCGATCCGCTTCATCGACGCCGACGGCAAGGCCGGCAACACGCATCTGTTGCAGTCGCCGTGGAAGCCGGGCGATCCGGTCTGGCAGGGCACCATCGACGGTCAGTTCGTCGCCGTGCAGACCCGCCCGATCGCCAACGGCATCCGCCTCGCGCATCAGGGCGTCGAGGTGCCGGTCTATGTCTGGACCGAGGCCGAGGCGGCCTCCGCGCGGCTGATGCCGGTGACCACGGCCTCCGACAGCGGCAAGAAGCTGCTCTGCCCGATGCCGGGCCTCGTCGTCTCGATCGCGGTTAGCGAGGGGCAGGAGGTCAAGGCCGGCGAGACCCTGGCGGTGGTCGAAGCCATGAAGATGCAGAACGTGCTGCGCGCCGAACAGGACGGAACCGTGAAGAAGATCCACGCCAGCGCCGGCGCGACACTCGCGGTGGACGCGCTGATCCTGGAGTTTGCGTAAGATAAAAGATGTGAGTGGGGGTCTTGCCGGGCCCCAAGCTCACCGTCATTGCGAGCGCAGCGAAGCAATCCAGACTGCCTCTGCGGAAAGACACTGGATTGCTTCGCTGCGCTCGCAATGACGGAGTACGTTGCGGCTGCGTCGCAATATTGGGAGGGCAACCATGGCCTTTCGTTCCCGCCGCGAGAAACTGCGATCGATCCTGTCGGGCGGGACGTGCGTCCATCCCGGCTCGGTCTATGACGCGATCTCGATCCGCATTGCCGAGGATCTCGGCTTTCCGCTTGGCATGTTCGGCGGATCGGTGGCTTCGCTCGCCGTGCTCGGCGATCCCGATGTCACGCTGATCACGCTCACCGAGCTTGCCGAGCAGATGCGGCGGATGTCGCGGGCCTCGGCGCTGCCGGTGCTCGTCGACGCCGATCACGGCTATGGCAATGCGCTGAACGTGCGCCGCACGGTGCAGGAGCTGGAGACGGCGGGCGCGGCCGGCCTCACCATCGAGGACACGCTGTTGCCCGCCGCATTCGGTGCGACGAAGGCGCAGCTGATCTCGCTGGAGGAAGGCGTCGGCAAGATGAAGGCGGCGCTTGGCGGTCGCGGCGATCCCTCGCTGGTCATCATGGGCCGCACCGGCGCAGCCGCGATCACCTCGATCGAGGATGCGGTGCGGCGCGCCCAGGCTTATGAGGCCGCGGGCGTCGATGCGCTGTTTTTCACCGGCATCAAGTCGCGCGCCGAGCTCGAGGCGATCGTCTCCGCCACGCGGCTGCCGATCGTGCTCGGCGGCGCGTCCGAGGAATTGAGTGGGCTCGATTATCTTGCCGGCCAGCGCGTGCGCATCGCGCTGCAGGGCCATGCGCCGATCGCCGCCGCGACGCAAGCCGTCTACGAGACACAGAAGGCGTTGCGCGAGGGCATGGCGCCAAAAAGCCTCAAGGGCCTGGCATCGTCGGAGCTGATGGCGCGCGTTACGCGCGAGGCCGCGGTCAAGGCGCGCAGCGCCGATTTCCTCGGATCGAAGACATGAGCCGGGCGATTCTCCAGGTCATGGTCCGCGGCCGCGTGCAGGGCGTCGGTTATCGAGCCTGGGTGGAGTCTCAGGCCATCGCGTATGGCCTCGAAGGCTGGGTCCGCAACCGCCGCGACGGCAGCGTGGAAGCGCTGTTCGCTGGCGCCCCGACGCACGTTGCCGACATGGTCGCGCTGTGCCGCCACGGCCCGCCGTCCTCGCGCGTCGACAGTGTCACCAGTGAGACGGCAAGCGTGGATGAGCTGAACTTGCGCAGGGCAGGGGAAGCGTTTTCGGTGCTGCCGACGGTGTAGATATATCGCGCTCTCCCCGCAAGCGGGGAGAGATGAAGAAGCCGTCACCTCGGCAATTTCGCGATCGCCTCGCTCAGCTCGTGGATCTCATAGGGCTTGCGCAGGATCGGGAAATCGCCGCGCACGCCGGCGGCGACCTCGCTGTAGCCGGTGGCGAGCAGGATCGGCAGGCTGGGACGGATCTGACGGAGGTGATGGGCCAGGCTGAGGCCGTCCATCTTGCCGGGCATGACAATGTCCGAGAACACGAAGTCGACGCCATCGCTCTCGAGCTCGCGCAATGCCGCTTCGGCATCGGCGACACGGCGCACCCGGTAGCCGAGCTGCTCCAGAAGACCGATGCTGACCAGCGCGACGTCGGGATTGTCCTCGACCAGCAGCACCGTGCCGCTGCCGCGGAACGCCGCTTCCGGTACCTCCCGCGACGGCACATCTGTGCCGCGCGGCAGGACGATGGTGAATGTCGTGCCCTTGCCGAGCTCGCTCGCGACCTTCACCGTGCCGCCGGCCTGGTGGGCGAAGCCGTGGACCTGCGAAAGGCCGAGGCCGGTGCCCTTTCCGATCGGCTTGGTCGTGAAGAACGGCTCGAAGATCTTGTCGAGAACGTCGGAAGGAATTCCGAGCCCGGTATCGCGGACGTCGATTGCGACGAAATCGCCGATGAGGGGGGCCTCGTTCAGCATGACGTTGCGCGCACCTATCGTCACCGTGCCGCCGTCCGGCATCGCGTCGCGCGCATTGATGACGAGGTTGAGCAGCGCGGTCTCGAGCTCGGAGACGTCGGCCTTGATCGGCCAGGTGCCGGAGTCGATCTCGAAAGCGAGACGCACGGAGCTGCCGACGCCCGCGTCGAGCACCTCGCGAATGGCTGCGATGCGTTCGCTAAAATCAATCGCCTGCGGGTTGACGCTTTGCCGCCGCGCGAAGGTGAGGAGCTGGTTGGTCAGCGCTGCGCCGCGCTTGGTCGCGGTGTCGATCGCCGAGATGGCTCGCTCGAGCTTGGGGTCGTCGGCGGCGCCTTTCTTCAGGATGTGAAGGCTGCCGCTGATGATCATCAGAAGATTGTTGAAGTCGTGGGCGACCCCGCCGGTGAGCTGCCCGAGCGCATCGAATTTCTGCGACTCGGCCAACTGCTTCTGCATCGCCTCGAGCTTGAGCTGGGCATTGCGGCGCTCTGTGATGTCTCGTGTGATCTTGGCGAAGCCGATCAGCCTGCCGTCCTCGTAGATCGGGTCGATCACGACGCTCGCCCAGAAGAACGTGCCGTCCTTGCGGACGCGCCAGCCTTCCTCCTCGTACCGGCCCTTTTCGCGCGCGATTCCGAGCGCCCGCGCCGGCTTGCCGTTGGCGCGGTCGGTTTCGGTGTAGAAACGGGAAAAATGCTGGCCGAGGATCTCCTCGGGGGAATAACCCTTGATGCGTTCGCCGCCGATGTTCCAGCTCGTGATGATCCCGTTAGGGTCGAGCATGTACAAGGCGTAGTCGGCAACCCCCTCAACTAACAGCCGGAAACTGCGCTCGCTCTCGAACAGGTCTCTCTGTTGACTGAACTTTTCGGCCATTCCGGACCCCGCCTCGACGGGAGCAAACGCGGCAATTGCGGGATGGTTCCCGCCCTCTGGGACATTTTTAGGCAGGACTGACGGGCCGCATGCAAGGCGTCTTGACAAGAAAGCGAGTTCGTCAGACAGTTCTGTTATGACAGAAATAACCGGAAAAAAGAAACTTCCCGCTGCCGTCGAGCGCTTCATCCTGCACTGGGGCGACATGGGCGACGAGTGGGGAGTGAACCGCTCGGTTAGCCAAATTCATGGGCTGCTTTATCTCGCCGAGGCGCCGATGACGGCCGAGGACATCGCGGACACGCTCGGCATGGCACGGTCCAACGTCTCCAACTCGCTGAAGGAGCTGCTCGCCTGGAACCTGATCCGGCGGGTGCCGATCCTGGGCGACCGCCGCGACCACTACGAGGCCGAGACCGACATCTGGGAGATCGCCGCGAGGATCGCGGCGCGGCGCAAGGAGCGGGAGATCGACCCGGCGATCGCGGCGCTTCGCGCCTGCGTGTCCGATGCCACGGACGATCCCGGCATCAGTCCCGTTGCAGCCAAGCGCCTCAAGGAGATGCTCGCGTTCTCCGAGCTCGCCGACCACTGGTTCATGCAGATGCTGAAGGTGCCGCGGCCGCGGCTGGTCGCCTTGATGCGACTTGGCGAGAAGATCGCCAACCTGCTGCCGATCGGCAAGGTCAAATAGCATCGAGGAGGTTGCGATGACGTCGGCAAGACTATCGGGCTCCAACGCATCGACCTCCGCTCACGTAAGACTGCTCGACGACCGACGTTTCCGCACGCTGCTGTCGGACGAGGATTGGGGCCGCTTGCCGCTCGCCACCTGGCGCCGCTTCTCGAAACGCGTCGCCGACGGCGACAGTATCGTCTATGTCGGCGTGGTCGACGAGATCGCCTTCAGCGATTTCGGCTGGTGGTTCGCGCAGGCCGCACGCCTGATCGGCGGACCGTTGCCGACCGGCCGCGATATCGGTGTGCCCATGATCGTCACGGTCACCGAGGACGGCGCGACCGGCCAGACCTGGACTCGCATCTGCGCGCGCAAGCGCGGCTTTCCGCAGGTGATCCATTCCGCCAAGCGTTTCGCCGGTCCGACCGGGCTCGAGGAATATGTCGGCTTCGGCGTGTCGATGGCGCTGCGCATCGCGGTCGAGGATCAGGTACTGATCTTTCGCAGCGCCGGCTACGGCCTCCAGCTTGGACGGCTGTGGCTTCCGCTGCCGGGCTGGCTGACGCCGGGCGAGCTCATCGTGACACATCGAGATCTCGGCGAGGGCGCCTTCCGCTTCAGCTTGGATGTCACTCACCCGCGTCACGGTGCGCTGATCCATCAGTCCGTCCTGTTCAGGGAGGCCGTATCATGACGCCGCTGCTGTGGACACTCATCGCCATCCAGATCATGATGGGCGTGTTCGACACCTTCTATCACCACGAATTCACCGAGCGCCTGGCCTGGCGACCGTCGCAGCGCTTCGAGCTGAAGCTGCACGGCATCCGCAACATGCTCTATGCGCTGCTGTTCCTGGTGCTCGGCTGGCTCGAGGTTCACGGCGTGCTGGCGCTGTTGATCGTCGCGGTGCTGGTCGCCGAGATCGTCATCACCTTGATGGATTTCATCGAGGAGGACCTCAGCCGCAAGCTGCCGCCGAGCGAGCGCATCAATCACACGCTGCTTGCGATCAATTACGGCGCCATTCTGGTGCTGTTGATACCCGTGCTAATCGCCTGGGCGATGCAGCCCGTCAGCGTGATCGTCGTCTATCAGGGCCTGCTCAGCATCGCCGCGACCGCCTGCGCATTTGGCGCGGCACTGTGCGGCCTCAGGGATTTCGCGGCGGTGCGGCGGCTCGCCCGCATGCGAAGCGTGCCGGCGGCCGGACTTGTCGAACAGCTACCCGGCCGCAAGACCGTGCTGATCACAGGTGCCACCGGCTTTATCGGCAGCCGGCTTGCGGCAAGCCTCAGCGGGGCAGGACATCACGTCATTGCGCTGATCCGCAATCCCGCGAAAGCCGAGATGCTGCCGCCTCCCGTGACGCTGATCACCAGCCTCGACCAGCTCGCCGCGGACACGCCAATCGACGCCGTCGTCAATCTCGCGGGTGAGCCGATCGGCAACGGCCTGTGGACCGACGCGAAGCGTGCGAAGATCATCGGCTCGCGCATCGACACGACCGGCGAGATCGTCAAGCTGATCGCGCGGCTCGCGCGCAAGCCCGAGGTGCTGATCAGCGGCTCGGCGATCGGCTGGTACGGCCTTTGGGCCGACCAGGTGCTGACGGAATCGGCAAAGTCGCATGCCTGCTTCAGCCACGAGCTGTGCGCGGCCTGGGAGACAACGGCGCGGCCGGCGGAGGAACTCGGCGTGCGCGTGGTGTATTTGCGCATCGGCCTCGTGCTCGGCACGGAAGGCGGCTTCGTCACGCGCATGTTGACGCCATTCGAGTTCGGCCTCGGCGGCCCGCTCGGCACCGGGCGGCAGTGGATGTCCTGGATCGCGCGCGACGATCTGATCCGGCTGATCGCCTATCTGATCGCGACGCCGGATCTGTCGGGTCCCGTCAACGCCACGGCGCCGATCCCCGTCACCAACGCGAAATTCACCGAAGAGCTCGGCCGCCGCCTGCACCGGCCCGTCGTGTTCCGCATTCCCGGCGGCCTGCTGCGCCGGATCGGCGGCGGCTTTGCCGACGAGCTTCTGCTCGGCGGCCAGCGCGTGCTGCCGAACAAGGCGCTGAGCCGCGGCTTCGTGTTCCGCCACGAGACGTTGCGCAGTGCGTTCGAGGCGATCTTGTGAGCGTTCAGGTCGGCGCCACACTCCGAAATGTCGCCGCCACCGCACGCAGCGCCGCGAGTTTCGCAGGATCGCTGACCTTCGAATGCAGCATCACCTTCGAGCTGCCGAGCTTCGGCAGCTTGTGCGCAGGACCGATGTCCATCAGCCCGGGCGGCGCGATACGCCGCGCCAGCGGCGCGATCGCAAGCCCCGCTAGCGCGGCCGCGACCACCGCGGTGACGCCGCCGCCGACGAAGCGCTCGCGCCAGGAGATGCCGGCCTTGTCGAGCGCGCGCACGGCGACGGCGCGGACGCCACAGGGCGGGGCGAGCGCTGCGAGCGGCAACGGCTCCCCTTTCGGCAGGGTGAAGCGGCGTGCGGCGAACCAGCCGAACTCGTCCTCGGCCAATTTTTCGCCGCCGCGGCGGCTGCCTTCCTGGCGCACGATCACCGCATCGAGCTCGCCCGCATCGTAGGCATCCTGCATCTCGCGCGAGAAGCCGATGGTGACGGCGAGGGTGAGGTTGGACGACATGGCGTGCAGGCGCTCAAGTAGCGGCACCAATTCGGGGCCAGCGGCGTGATCGGAGATGCCGAGCGAGAGCGACTGCGCGGCCGGCGCGTCGCCCGACAGCGCGAGATCGTGTGCCGTCATCAACGCGCGGGCGCGATCGAGGAACGCGGCGCCATCGGCGGTAAGGCGGACTGCGCGCGGCGAGCGCTCGACGAGGCGCTTGTCCAGCAATGTCTCCAGCCGCTGCAGCTTGAGACTGACGGCGGCCTGCGTCGTGCCGAGCGCTTCGGCGGCGCGGGTGAAGCTCTGAAGGTCGGCGACCAGAAGGAAGGCCTGGACGGTGGCGATGTCGAGTGTGGGGTTCATTATAAATCATTATCACTGATATCAGGATAGATAAGATACCAAAATGACAGCGACAGGTCTAGTTTCTCCTCCAACGCCGCGCAACTTGCGCAGCTTATCGAGGAGAACGACAATGCCCCTGATCACCGTATCTTACACCACGTCCCGCCAGTCCCCCTCGCTGAAGGCCGATATCGCGAGCGCGGTATCCGAGCTCACAGCAAGTATCCTGCACAAGGATCCCAAGGTGACCGCGATCATCGTGAAGTCGGTCGAGGCAGGCGACTGGTTCGCTGGCGGCAAGTCGCTCGCCGAGCAGAAGCTCGCGAGCTACTGGATCGACATCCACGTCACCGAGGGCACCAACACCAAGGACGAGAAGGCAACCTATCTCGCCGCCATGTTCAAGCGCATGGCCGAGATCCTGGGCCCGCTGCATCCCGAGACCTACCTGCATGTCGACGAGGTCAAGGGCGACGCCTACGGCTTCGGCGGCCTGACCCAGGAGCGACGCTACATCGCAGGCAAGCTCGAGGTTTCGCTGCAGGCGGCGTGATGCGAGAGGCCGCGGGTGAGCCGTCTCACCCGCGGCCTGCAGCCATCAGCTCGCCGCGCGGAATTGCACTTCGGCTTTGTTGATGAAGCATGTTTTGTCGAACAGCGTCAGGTCCAGCGGGTTGGGCAGGCGGACATCGCTGAGATCGGGGCAGGGCTTCGCTGCGGGATCATAGGATCGATCGATCTGCGAGATGAAGACGACGATCAGCCCCGTGTCGCGCGCGAACGACCTCAGCGCCCGCACCTGCACCGTCAGGTCGGGGTTTTCCCGCCTCTGATCGAGCAGTTGCAGATAGTCGATCACGACGAAGGTGCCGCGCGGCGCCGCTTCCATCTGCTTGACGATGTAATCGGCGCTGATTGCGTCCGAGCAATCCACCTCGAACAGCTTGTCGAACTGTGTGGGCTCCACGCCGATCGCACGGAGGCGGTCCAACACATCTCGCTCGGTGTACTCCAGTGAGAAGAATGCGGCGCGATGGCCGGACTTCATGGCTTCGACGGCAAGTTCGAGGCTCATCAACGTCTTGCCCTGGCCGGGACGGGCCCCGACCAGCACCAAATCGCCCGGCCGGAACTGCGCGAACAGTTTGCTCGCCGGCGTCAGTGCGGCTGCTTTCGCCGCGAGCATGCTCCAGGCGGAAAAGCCCTCCGTCGCAGCGATGCGGTCAAGCGCGTCGTGGAGCGGAATGCCGGCCTCGCGGGACAGGCGCCTGGCCTTGCGCTTCAGATGGTAGATGGGCGCAGACAGTTTCATCGTCAAAACCTCCCATTGCGAGCATGGATCGCAACCCCTCCTTGCCTGGCGCTCGAACAGTCGGCCGATGATCAACTCGCCCGGCATGAGGTCTGCTTTCCCGGCGGAGGGAGGAGGCGTGGGCGGCACCGAAATGAAGCGTAGCTGATTCCGCGACGGGCGGAGAGCGGCGCGGTCGGCTCAACAAAAAAAGTATTAGACTGCCGCTTCCGGCAGCAGCGCGCGGGTCGGTCCGAACAGCTCTTCGAACGCCTGCCTGAGCGCGATGTCGACGTCGGCCATGGTCACGAGCTGGCCGAGATCGACCAGCGAGGTGACGCCGTAACGGGGGTCGACGACGCCGCAGGGCACGATGCCGGCGAAATGCGACAGCTCCGGCTCGACATTAATGGCGATGCCGTGAAACGAGACCCAGCGCTTCAGGCGGACGCCGATCGCCGCGATCTTGTCTTCGTGTCCAGGTCCCTTGTCGGGCCGCCTGACCCAGACGCCGACCCGGTCCTCGCGCCGCTCGCCGCGGACGTTGAAGGCGGCGAGCGTCTTCAGGATCAGCTCTTCCAGGCTCGCGACATAGGCCCGCACGTCCGGCCGGCGACGCTTGAGGTCGAGCATGACGTAGGCCACGCGCTGGCCGGGTCCGTGATAGGTGAGCTGCCCGCCGCGCCCTGTCGCGAAGGTCGGGAATCGGGAATCGAGCAGGTCGCTTTCCTTGCCCGAGGTGCCGGAGGTGTAGAGCGGGGGATGTTCCAGCAGCCAGACCAGTTCAGGGGCCTCGCCCGCGGCGATCGCCGCGACACGCGCCTCCATGGCGGCCACGGCCTCCGGATAGGGCACCGGGGCATCCGAAATCCGCCATTCGACGACTTCGCCGCCTGCGGCGGAAAACGACGTCAAATCGAGGTCTTGGCGGTGGCTTTCAGGGGAATTAACCATTGGCTAACCATAACGTGGTGATCATCTCTGGAGCAAATGAAGAGTCCCAAGTCCCAAGTCTCAAGTTGCGGCGGTCCTGACAGTGCCCACTCTCGACAAAGTCACCGTGGATCTCATGGTCGTCCTCGGGACGACCACGATGCCGATCCATCAAGTATTACGTCTTTCCCGCGGCGCCATCATCGAGCTGGACGCAACTGAGGCCGACGAAGTCAAGGTGCTCGCCAATAATCTGCCGGTCGCCTCCGGCGTTGTGCTGGTCGACCGCAACAGAATCGCGGTCGAGGTCAAGCAGATGCTGCCGCGCTCGCCGGGGACGCGGTAGGCCCCCGGTCACACGGGACCGGGCAAGCGGTAGCGGCCTGGGTATCCTATAAGGCCGATCTCCTGGGGAAGGGCGGCGTTTTTCCTGCCAAGCTTGTGGAATTCAGGGCTTTTGCAGGCTTGTATCCCCCTGATGGATTTGTTAGATCGGCGCCGCTGATCCGGCCGCCCGAACGACCTCAGGCCGGCATCTCCTAGCGCTCGTGGCGGAACTGGTAGACGCGCTGCCTTGAGGTGGCAGTGGGTAACACCGTGGGGGTTCGAGTCCCTCCGAGCGCACCACAATTTGCAAATCGCTGGCGGGTTGCCCACCGTGGCGGTGAATACGAGTGTGCAAGAGCCGTCGAAAGTGAACGCAGCTCACTGTGTGGCTTGCTCGTTGCCCTCAAGATTTCACCCCCCATCCTAAGTAATGATGAGTTTCAGCGGAGAGCCGGCCGCAATGATCCCACGCCTGTCGGGCACGTTGCGGACGATTGGGGGCGGGGTAATCCGGGACAATGCCTGGCATGCTCAGTTGCCGACGCTGCTGTTGAGCTCGCCAAACAAGCGGCGGATCGCGTCCACGTTCTTCGTCATCGAGTAGAGGTTGCACACGTTCAGGTCTCGGGAGGTGCCTGGCGAGGACGGTTGTCAGTTGCGAGTTTGGCATGCGCCAGCTCGCGGGTCGGTCAGACATACCCAGCTAGAACATAATGGGAACGAAAGAGGCGATACGGTCGCTCGTTATCGTTCTCCTCGCCCGTTGGGCATCGATGAAGCGGTCCTACACTAACGGGGATCCAGAAGAGCGCTTGCAATTCCATGCTGGCCTTCAACTCCAGGGAGCATAGTCGTCACAATTGCCCCTGAACTGCGGATGCCTTGCGTGCGATGTCTCATGCTCGGCGGCCTCGGGCGCGCGATGCCGACGATGATCGTCGTCTTTGTCCCGAGCGCCGTGCTTCCGCCCTTCTTACTCTCTCGCGGAGCCGCCTCAATTGGGCCAGCAGGCTGACGAGCTCGATTCTTGTGTCACGCAGAACAGCCAGGCTGGAAATCCCACTACTCACTACAACACCCCCAAACAGGCCTTTGCCGAATTCGTGACGGAAGCTCGGATTTGTGGCGACGTGCCAACAACGTCTAAGCGATGGCCACCGGGGGCGTCGGTTCGTTTTACGACAATGCGCGAAAATATTCTAAATGGTTGCAATGCATTGCAACAGCAACGCGCTATCGGAAGGGGAATATCAACACACTCTCCGAAGCGCGCGCGTCATTTGCATCAGCACGTTGGCGCTGTACGAGCTACCTCTACTGTTCTGACGATCGGCTCCTCGACCCAGGCCTCGCGGGCAAACCAGTTGTGATTGGCCCGACAGTCCGGACAAAGAGTATTGCCGAAAAACACGATGCTTCGCAGGAAAGTCTCACGATCGGATTTGATGCCGGTCGGAATCGCGCGGCCGGATTGCGGACACTTGACCATGATCATGCCCATACGAGCCTCCCTGAAACACGTATTTGTCGAGAAAAAGGGCCGGCCGGCTGGAGTGCGCTCTCGTCGGTGCGGGTGACTTGGGGGGCATCGCACCTGGGGTCGTTGTTCGAGCAAAAGGGCAGCTTGCTCGTGACGACGCTTCTCCAACCGACCGGATTCCTGCTTGGCGAATTCTTGGGATAGCTGCGGGCTTTCGCCGCAACTCTGAATAATGTCCGACCTCAACCGAACGCTTCTGGGAGGCGCCTAATAACCGTCATGTCGAAATACCCGCGACTTCGTGTCGAACGTTCCCCCTGCGACAAAACCATCAATTTCCTCTCGACGGACAGATCAGCCAACCGCATCACTGGTGTCACTCCCCTCGGTGCAGTCCATTAACTATTCTCTTTTTTATTATTTGTGCAAATTAAAACTCGCCTTGTCGGTCTGATTTACGACTCTCGGCTGATTTATTTTTTTGCGCGGCGCGATGCATTACCGAAAAACGTCAGTCCCTTTTCTCGTAGGCTTCTGCAGGCCACCATTCTCAAGTCGGTTCGGCACGTGGTTGCGCTTTGTCACGGTATTGAATGCTCGCCCGAGGTTCAAATATGAAACAAATTTTGATTATAAGCAAAATCTGCAAATCTCGTTGGTTAATTGCTGCCGATCACGTAAGGTACACTCGTCCAGGTTTCTTCGGCTGGAGGAGACAATGTGGGAATTAATTCTTAACGAGTACAACCTCACCTCGGAGACGCTGCAGCTGGCTCAGATGCGCGCAGAATTGGTCAGCATTGGCGAGAAGGAACGCATTCTAAGAGAACGGAGTGCCGATCGCGAAGCTTATCGGTACCTATTGGATGCTCATCGGTCGATCGCCAGGCCGAGCCTCATGGGAGAGCAGGGGTTGAACATCTCTCCTCAAGACGGGGGCAAGGACGGTCAGCTCGCGGCATGACCAGCCGGATTGACATGTCCAAACGAGCCGGACCGGTGGCGTGTGTTCGGGTGAACGAAATCGCAGGCGCCGCAGACCGGGCTAGATTGAGTCTCGCAGGTGGCGGCGGGTCCGCTTGTCCGGTGCCGCGACAACATCGCATCCCGGAGGCTGTCGCCGCCTCGCCGGTACAGGCGAGGCAGAATGGTTCACATTGGTGGAAGCCGTGCTGGAAAGATCGTCGGCAGAGATAGTATTGAGACCGGCTCCGGATGCAGTATTCGCGCTGTTGGATGGTCGACCAATGATCTTCAGCGAAGCGGGGCAGAAGATTTTTGAACTCGACCGAGTAGGGGCATTCATCTGGTGCAAGTTAGGGGAAGGCTCCTCGCTTGGAGACATTTATCGGGGGCTTGCGGCGCAAGGCATTGACGAGCACACGGCACGCCAGTTCACGCGACAGGTCGTAGATGTCTGGGTCGATCGAGCGTTGCTCGAAGTCGATTGGCGAATGCCGACCGATTGCGCCTTCTCAGCTCATCTGGGTCGCCACAGAATAGACATCCGGGCTGCAAATCCGGACCTCTTGAGGCGGCTGCTGTCGCCATTCAGTGTGTCGGACCAGAGTGCCGGCGGCGACGGCGACATCGCGATCGAGGCAATGATGCTGGATGAACAAGTGTTCTTGCGCGCAGAAGATTCCAGCATTTCCAGATGCGAAGTCGATGCACTAGCCCCTACGATCAAAGCTCACGTCACCGAGCGGCTTATTCGAAACATTCGCTGGGTGTTCTCCCTTCATGCCGCTTCTCTCGTGAACGACGGCATGGGCCTGTTGTTATGCGGCCATCCGGGAGCAGGAAAGTCTACCCTCACATTGCAGCTGGTGGACGCCGGATTTCGGTACGCTGGCGATGACGTCGCGCTGGTTGGCGGTGACGGAACGATCTGCGGAGTACCGTTTGCGCTCACCCTCAAGGAAGGATCGTGGGACTTGCTCTCGCGACTACATGGCGACCGCTACGATGCGACGCATTGCCGCTCCGACGGCGTTCGGGTGCGGTACGTACCCATTCCTGATGCGCAGAACGAAAGCTTCTCCGCAGGCTGGATCATCTTCTTGAACCGGGTCGCGAGCGGTCCGACCGAACTAACCGAAATAGATCGTCTGGCTTCGATGAAGCGGCTCATCGAGCACGCATTCGCCAGCGATGGTAGACTGTCGCAGACTGGCTTTCTTGCTTTAAGGCGGATTGTCGCGGGTGCGCAATCGCTTCAACTCACCTACTGCGAGGCCGGAGAGGCTCGGCGCCTGCTTGTGGATCTGTGCAATGGCAAGGCATAGCAGCGCGGTCAGGAGCCTCTGCAATTGCTTGCGAGGCATGCCGCCTGTCGACATAGAGTGGACCTCAGTCATCGGGCTCGCAAATCAGACCCTGACGACGCCGGCGCTCATCGACTTTGTCGACAAATTCGCGTCGGTGCTGCCGGAGGACGTCTGCGCCTATATTCGCCATATCCACCGCCGAAACGGGCTGCGCAATAACCGCCTCGTCGCTCAACTCGAAGAGGCCGTCGTTGCGCTGAACGGTCATGGCATTACGCCGGTCCTACTCAAGGGGGCTTCGACACTGGCGACCGCGCCCGAGGCGCGAAGAGGTGTTCGGATAATGTCCGATCTGGATATCATGGTCATGCCGGACGAGGCCAGAACGGCAGTCGCCGCGCTATCTGGAATCGGTTACGATATCCATAACCAGACCCCTCCCGAAAGCCATAGATGGTATGCCGATCTGAATCGCCCCCAGGATGTCGGGTCGATCGACCTGCAGCAGGCAGCTCCAGGTCCTGCGTACCTCTACCAGAACTTCGGGCATGCGCTGAACCATTGTATTCCTGCGCCGCTCGGACGGGCGCGCGTATATATCCCCACGCCAACCTTCCAAGCGCTGATGTTGATCATCCATGATCAGTTTCAAGACTATGGTTATTGGCTCGGCGACCTCGACCTGCGGCACCTTGTTGAATTGCGCGACCTAAGCCATTCAGCCGAGCCTGTCGATTGGGAGAAACTTGCCTCTCGTGTCTCGGGCGACTTGATGAAGAACGCGGTTGAAACCCAGCTGATCGCCGTTGCCGAGCTGCTTGGCGTCGATATTCCACACGCGTTGCGCTCCCGACTGATTCCTCGCCTGCAGTTCATGCGTCAGTTGATGCAAGCACGCTTTCCGGCTACGCGCGTGCCTCTCCTGGCGATGAGCCTTCTGGACTTCAGAAACTACCGCAGAGAGGCAACTATCGTCTCGACAAAAACAGGGGCGAACCGACGGGGATTGTGGACTGTGCCAAGAGCTAGCACCTTACGACTTCTTTTGAACGCGACGACCGCAGCTCGTGCGGGCAAGGTCTAAGGCCAGCGAACGTCATCGCTTTCGCGACTGAGGCGTCGGTTGGCCAAGCGGGTTTTCGATCCGCCGCCTGTTCGAGGTGGAATTCGCCGCTCGGGACGCACGGTGGAAATTCCCAGCTCAATGCGGTGTGTCCGACTTTCGCGCATCTAGGAATGCTCTCGACCACCAGCATTCCGTTCGGACGATTCACCGTTCTCGGGGATCTTGAACTCCTCGAGCGTGTGGCCCGATTGCAGGGCGGCAACGAGCCAGCGGGGCTGCTTACCACGTCCGGACCAAGTCTCTGTTGGCTGAAGCGGATTGAAGTATTTCGGCACGACCTTCGGGTATTTGCGACGAGGCGGCTGGCCTGTTCCCGCCTCAGTCGCCCCGCTTTCAGCTCCGCCGAGTTGATCCGGCTGGTTGAGCTGCGCAAGACGCTTTTCTAGCTCTCGCTTTTCGGCGGTGATCTTTTCGGCGAGAATCTTTGTCAGCTCCTCGTGAAGGAGCCAAAGTTCCTCAAAATCCATGGCTTCGAGATCTTGCCTTCGCATTAGCATTTCTCGACACCGTTCGACTGACCCGTCGTCATCCAGCCATTCTTCGTCCGAGTGACAAATGAATGTTTGACCAAATCAGTGCTCAAATTGACCATGCAATAAATCTATTATATATTATTTAATAATTAATGCGACGGTTATTTTATTAATTGATCTTGGTGGCAAAGAATCTTGCGAAGATGCGTAGAGGAGGCATGGTTTGCTCGAGTATCCTCTTGAACGTCTTCAGGATTCAGTCGGCCGGTTCGCGGCTCCGTCGACCGTGTTGTCCGATATCCGGGCCCTGAGCTTCCAAATCGAGCTCAGACGGCGCGCGCTGAAGGATATTGGGATTATTAGCTGCCGTTTGCGTCTCTGGGGAGGCCGCAAGGCGGTAGGCCAACCGAGGCTTAACAAAAGCAGTCCGGCGCGTCAGCATCTAATGCTGCGGCGTGGCAGGTCCCTGACGGGATCGGCTCATATGCCATCTCTGATGGGGCTTGAGCAGTTCCCGCGCGGTGATTAAGCAAATAGATGTGCGCATCTCCTGTACGCGGTTAAATTGTGCGGATCGCTCATTTTCCCGGCTTGATTATTAACGTGGACCCAGTTATCTGGAGCGCCAGTTCCAGTTCGGTTCCAAACATTCTTCTGGGATAATCGGGCTCTCTGTCTTGATTAATATATCGACAGAGGCAATATTGGGTTGGGCGCAACTACACGGTGAGATCATGGCGGCTAAGAAACTTGAGTTAGAAGCGATGTCCCTTGACGATCTCTGGTCGCTTCATGAGGAAATCAGCGGGATCCTGTCTGACCGGATCAAGGCGGAAAAGAACGAGCTGGAAAAGCGCTTAGCGGCACTTGGGGGCGGGATGGCTGTTTTGGCGGATTCGAGCCCGGCAGGCGCGTCTTCGACCGGCAAGCCGAGACGTAAATATCCTCGGGTGCTGCCGAAATATCGGAATCCGCAGACGGCCGAGACCTGGTCGGGACGTGGTAAGCGGCCGCGCTGGTTGGTTGCCGCAATGAAGTCTGGCCGGAGAATTGAAGAGTTTCGCATTGGCGAAGCAAGTCCGAAGCTTCGCCAGCGTGCGTGACTAATCGGTAATTGGCAGGAGTGTAAGGGCCAATAAGAGGCGCTACTCGCATGATCTGTGCTCTAGTAGGCATTGCGCCCTCGCAAGACCTCTACCGGAGTTCGCAGGAGGATTGCGAGATCCAACCCAAGACTCCAGTTGTCGATGTACCAGAGATCATATTGGACACGTGTTTCGACCATGACTGCTGTGGGAGTGGCGCCCCGGCAGCCATGGACTTGAGCCCAGCCAGTCAATCCCGGCCTGACCCGGTGCCGAAGCGCGTAGTTTCGCACAAGCTTGTCAAATTCACTGTCGTGAGCCACCGCGTGAGGACGCGGGCCCACGAGCGACATGCTGCCATCGAGAACGTTTAGCAGTTGCGGCAATTCATCGAAGCTCATTCGGCGCAGCCATTTGCCGACGCGGGTAACGCGTCGATCGGCGCGGTTGGCCTGAAGGATTAAGGGCCCGTCCTCGAGCACACGCATGGTCCGGAATTTACGGATCGAGAAGATTCGGCCGTTAAAGCCACAGCGTTGCTGCCGAAAGAATACAGGGCCCGGGGAATCTAACTTGATCGCCACCGCGGTGAGCGCAAGCAGCGGGGCGAGCATCACCAATGCGAGGCCCGCACCGATAACGTCAATCGTCCGCTTGATCGCACACTCCAGCGGTGTGAGGGGGCCACGCTGGAGCTCTACACAAACGGCGCTTCCAAGACTCCGCTTGGGGTGTCGAAGCAATTCGGATGTCGTGCCAACGGGCACGAATATAATCGGGAAGGGCAAAACGCGCAGATCAGCAACAAAGGCTCGTAGTTCGGGCCATCGCTCCGGTTCAGCTTCCACCACCACCTGATCAAGATGGCAGGTGCGGATGTAGTCGATGACGCGCGTCGTGAGCCGCCTTCGGCAGGCAGTACCGAAGCCTAACGGAGGCAAGCTGAACCTTTCTTTGACGAGGTACCCGTGCATCGACAAGGTCTCGGACAGCCCCACGTTCTTCGACAAGGGTTGATCGCTGATCAGAACAATATTTGTAGTGGCGAACCTCCTGCCGCTCAGAGCCCTTCCGAGAAGCACCTTGACTCCCCACCGCTCGCCCAAAAGCAAGCTCAGGGCCAAGACGGCGAAGAGCAGACCTGGGTGCTGCGAGGCCTCCGGGCGAATTGCGAAGCCGTACACCGCCAAGATGAAAAGCACTGAAGACATCCAAGCTAAACAAACCGCGCGCATCTGGTTTCGGAGGACGAGGAGCTCAACCGGCTGATAAAGCCGGTAGGTCTTCAGCAGGCAAACGAGACAAGCTGCGCTAACCAGCGCCAAGCCAAGCGCGTTGCCCAAGTTGGCCGCGGCTTGCCCATACCGGGCTTGGTACAGCCATGTAGAGGCGAGGCTCGCAAATAGAATGATCGCAACGTCAGCACCGAGCACCACGTGCTCGACCGCTTCATAACGGAGGGGCCATTTGGGCTCGCGCGATACCGTCGGTTCGGGACTGAGACGATCCGTAACCTCCCGATCGGGGAAATGTCGGTTCACGAAGTTCATGACCGGGCTCTGCGATTTAATATTTAATTATTTATTAACTAATCGCGTTTATCAAGTAAAAACCGCGGTTCCGCCCATTTAATGGCGTGCGCTTCTTTGTCCGATCCGCAATCGCAGTTTGGGCTGAAGTCGCGGCTTTTTAGGTTATCGAGAGCGCCTTCCGGAACTCCTCGCGTAGACCTGGTCCAGGAACGTCGGATCGAGTTCCGAAAGCAGGCCCTCGAGATAGACCTTCCCATCGGCCGAGGCTGACCGGTAAGCGGTCACGAGGGCTGGCTTGAGGGCAGGCCGATGTCTCACGACGAGGTTGACGTCCCGTTTGATCAATTCACGCAGGTCAGGCTCCCGCACAGTGGCATCTGCGGCGAGTGCGATCGATACGCGCAACGGAAGCAGGTCCAAATCATTCGGCGCAGTATAGTATGACATTCTGAGCATCGCTGCCGTGCTGGACTGAGGCGAACTGTGCTTCGACGTCGCCGCGAGCAAGAGCCAAATGTCACCGCGGAGCGGCGAAGAGCGCAATGCACGAGCAAACTCGTCCGAAGACATGGGAGGAGCCGTCCTTTGCTCGTTGGCAGCCAGAGCCGAATCCCGGGTGAAGTTCGATGCCCCTCGGACCCATAAGTCTTCACGCGCTGCCGCAAGGGAAACCGGCTTCGACGTCGCGTCCGGCCAGACTGCTGCAGTTGAAAGAACAGACGGCAAAGACGATCTTGCACCGAAATACCGCTCAGGGAGCGCCATCCATGCTGCCTGCACGATCAACACAATACCAAGCACCATCAGGCTAACGCGGGGCCAAATGGCGACTGACGCTGAGGTCAACGTTCGGCGAGGGGCAGGTGTTTGATCTGCGGTTTGGTCGGACGACGCTTTCGGCTCGGAGGATACGGCGTCACGTCCCGCGCCGGAAACGCTTTGACCGAACGCCAGCCCCAAAAGTGCGGCGAGCAGAAGCGATGCTCCTAAACTCAGAACTCCATGATCGGAAAATGCGAGTATCGCCGCTGCAATCAAGGCGCCGGCGCCTAGCGCTGGGAAGACGTAATCGTAAGCACGTGACAGAGCACGTCTGACCAGAAAGGAAGCGCAGAGCAATGAAGCAATCGCGAGGGCGCAAAGAAAAGCCCACCCCATGTCTATAGCGATGGTGGCGGCGGCGGTTGGCCGTTCTGGCGAGTCGCCAGCTCCGGCGTCCTGGTAAATCGGCAAGAGTAGCGTTGAAGCACCCGCGCCGGATCCTGCCGGCGCCACGTCCTGCAGCACCCGTTCGGTTGCGGCCTGACTGCTCGTTGACAAGACGATCGTGAGATCGGTGTTCGTTCTGAAGGGAAGGACCGTAGCTGTGGCAATGAAGACAATCGTGGCAGTTGCAAGAACGCCAGCACTACCCCACAATCCCGGGAACCACCGGCGAACCGCGAACACCGACAGCAAGATTTCAGAGCCGAGGAGGACCGCGACGACTGCAGTCGAGCTGGCCCGAATGAGCAGCGCGGCCATACAGACAATCATTGCGATGATCGCGGCGGACAGCGCAGGGAGGGGTGCTAGCGCAATTGCTCCTGGCCGACTGCGTCGGAGTAGCTGATCGACCGCACGAATTGCCGTTGCGCAGGAGAGCAACACACCGAGCACCGCGACGGTCGAGCCGTCGGGCCCAGCCGCGCCGGTTATTTCCCTGCCGAACCACATGGCAGTAACGATTGTGGCTATCGACAGCAGAATATGTAGCAGTAGCGCTGCGCGATATCGGTCGAGCGCGACGACGGCAGTAATGAGAGCTGCAGCGAGCACAGCGCAATACTGCACGAGCGAGAACATGGTCGCCATGGTGTCGACCGTGATTCTGTCGGCTAGGCGCTCGTTTAAGGTCGCCGATGCAGTTGCCCAAATGGGATTTCCGAGTTTGCCAATCGGCATCGGCATTGACTGCAAAGCCATCCAGAGCGCCGGAGCCGCGAGTACAACGACGAGACCAGGACGGATTAGTTTGGCAAGCCCGAGGGAGGAGGGCGATAGAAAGATCGCCAAGATCAGCGCCGCTGTTGCGAGTGCCAACAATATCAACACCCAGCCTTGAAGGCTTTCCGGCATTGCGAAGGCCGCGGCAATCGCCACCAACTCGGCCAATATGACAAGCCCGACCATCATGTATACACCGTCGTCTGGTGTGGCCACTCCCCTGGTCCCGCAGACCAGATAACGTGTAGGCCGCTATGAACAGCCTCAAGAGCCAGAAAGACCATAACGGATGTAATGGCTATCATGGTAATAGTAGCTCCGATGACCGTCATATCGAGCCATCGCCTTGGTATCGGTCTTGCTGAGAACTGCCCCAATAAGAGATTCGTGAATGTTTGGTGCCGTGTGCAGTGCGTGTTGCACTACATCGATCTTGGTCCGGCCCCATTCAACAACGAGAATGTAACAGTCGATCAGAGATGAAGTGGCTCGAACATCAACCAACGGTGTCAAGGGCGGAAGGTCAACGATGACGTAATCATACTCGGCCCGTAAACGGTCGAACAGTTTGCTGATCGAGTCCGCGCAAAGAATTTCGCTGGTGTGTAGCAGAGGTCCCCGCCGCACGGCGGGCAGAAATGCAAGATTGGTCGTCGGGTCTCTCCAGATGGCGTCGGCGAGCGGCCGGCTACCGTTTGCAACTTCGATGATTCCGCAGGCCGCCTTGGGCGCAAAGATGCCCGTTAGTGAGGGATTCCTGAGGTCGCAATCGACGATAATAGCTCGTTTGCCGGTGTGCCCGATCAATTGCGCGAGCGAAGCTGCAATCGTGGTCTTCCCCTCGTTCGGTAATGCAGAGGTAATGCCGATGACCTGGGAAGAGATTTTCGCCGGATTGTGGTCGATGGCTAGCTTGATGGAACGAATGGCCTCGGTATATCGAGATAGTGGCATCCCGACCACCGTCTGATGAATTGCGGTTGGAGACAAAGCTATCCGCCGCTGAACATCGTCATCGGTTTTCTGAAGGCGGATTGGTGGCTTGGCAGATTTGCGGGCCGGCAACAACGGGACCAAAGATAGACAAGGCAACTCCAGTACGGATTCCACTTGTGAAGAGGTCCGAAAGACGCGGTCCATGAGGTCTCTGAGGAGCGCCAAGCCAATGCCCAGCGCGAGACCGCCGAGAATGCCAAACGCCAGGATCAGCCTTGTCTTTGGCTTGCTCTTGCTCGTCGGCGGCGAAGCAGGAAAGACTACCCGCGTATCCGAGGTGGGAAACGTCTCCTGCTGTGCGGAGCCCATGTAACGCTGGAGGAAGGTCTCGTACAAGCTGCGTAGGCCCTTTGCTCTGCTTTCCAAGTCCTTGATGGTCAGCTCAGCAGAATTGACCGAACGAGACTGCGAAACGGCTTTGGATAATTGCTTCTCGATCTCCTCCTGGCGCTGCTTGGCAAGCTCGAATTCGCTTCGGCTGACCTCGGCAAGCCTCCTGACCTCGTCGAAAATTGAGACGCGGAACTCCCGCGCGCGGTTCCGGACATTGACGACCGCCAAGTGGTCGCGGCCGACCCTAGCCGCCAACTCGGCCTCACGTCTGGTGAGCTCCAGATATTGCTGGCGCAGCCCCGTAATGATCTGGCTGTTCAGCGCGTCGGCCCCGATAGCATCGAGGTTGTCCATCGAGGACGGCTTTTTCGGATCAACGGCAAGGAGAGCTTCATAGCGAGACAGCTTGGCCGTGGCCTCAGATGTTTGAGTACGTGCGGCGGCCAATCGGTTGTTGATCTCCGTAATCTGTTGCTCATCGATGGGCTTTCCATCCAGGGAAACGATGTTGTTCTGGGCCTTGTAGACGTCGACGGCGCGCTGCGCGGCGAGGGCTTGGTCGCCGAGATCGCGCAACCTTTCCTGCAGCCAGCTCGTTGCCTTGCGATTGGCGTCAAATTTTGCATTGAGCTGGTCTGCAACATAGGTACTCGCTACCGCATTGACGATCTCCGCGGCTCGGGCTGCGTTGCTCGAGCTGAAGCTGATCTCAATGACGTGGCTGTACCCGACACGTTTAGCGGAAAGCCGACTGAGGAACGCGTCTACGAGAGTGTCCGATGGTTCGCCATTCGTCTCGAGTGGCACATCCTTCTTCGATCCAGTCGAGACCCATGACCAAATTCGTTGCGAGAGCGCCTGCAAAGAGAGGCCGGACGCACTAAAGTCCGGATCGTCGGCCAGTTTCAACTGGTCGATTACGGCAACCGCAGCCGCCTTTGATCTCAGGAGTTGAAGCTGGGTCTCGATTTGACTGAGATCGAAAGCCGGCTCGGCGAGGAGTGATTGCTGCTGGACGAATTGAGGCCTTGGATTGGCCAACAGGATCTGAACCTGCGCGGTATAGGTCGGAGAAGCCAGCCGGAGATAGAGCAGGCTGGCCGCGGTGGCGAGAACGGCGGTAACAAGGATCACGAGATACTGGCGCCGTAGCAGCCCGATACCGAAATTGATGACGTCGGTGATCCCTCCGCCGTCTGTCTGCGCGGGGGGAGCCGGTCCGTTCACCGGCAGCCGCATTCTCTCCGCATGTTGAAGATTGTTCTGAAGCATCACTTACCTGTCCGACGATTGGTCACGTTGGGGCTGCCCGCCTGCAGGCGGCATTTAAAGCGATCTGCGAGACAGCGAAAAATTATATAGCTTATAAAAACCGGCTTGCCAAATTAAATAAACAATATATTAATCGAGGCGTGGATGAAAAATGCGGGCGCGGCGGTTTTTCTTAAAGAGGCGTTTTGCGAATTCCAAGATGTTTCCGTGACTTGCAGCTGGTCTATTGGCTTCCGCGAAAATCATGCGACCGTTGTCGTGGTGGATTGTGAGGCTGGAAAATTAATCTCGACGGGAATTATGGTCCGCCTTATCGAAGCTGGATCTGAATTGAGCTCGGGCAGAAGGGTACCCAATGTTGGAACTGCGATCCTTGGCGATCCCAGATGTCAAAGTCATTCGCACAGATCGGTTTTCCGACGCCCGCGGCTACTTCTCTGAGACCTTCCAGCGCTCAGCGTTTGCAGAGAAGGGAATTCTGCATGACTTTGTTCAAGACAATCAGTCCAGCTCGGATCGGATTGGCACGGTGCGCGGCTTGCACTTCCAGCGGCCGCCCTTCGCCCAGGCGAAGTTGATACGGGTATTGAGCGGGGCGATTCTCGATATTGCAGTTGACCTTCGGCGTTCATCGCCCAGCTTCGGCAAGCACATCGCGATCCGGTTGGATAGTGAAGGCGGTGAGCAGGTGTTCATTCCGAAGGGATTCGCGCACGGCTTCTGTACGCTTCAACCCAAGACCGTCGTCTTATACAAAGTCGACCAGATATATGCCCCGAGTCATGATGGCGGAGTCTATTGGGCTGATCCAACATTAGAGATCGATTGGCCCGTTACGCCCTCGGAGGCCCAATTGTCGCGCAAGGACCAGACTCTTCCTACGCTCAGCCAGCTCGGTTGCGTTTTCGACTAGTGGAGGCGGTAGTATGCGCATCTTGGTGACCGGCGGAGCGGGCTTTATCGGTTCTGCGGTCTGTCGCCGTTTGGTGCTCCAGGCGGGTGCCGCAGTGATCAACATCGACAAGTTGACTTACGCAGCCAACCTGACGTCGCTCGCGAGCATCGAGAGGCTGGAGACTTATGTGTTCCTGAAATCCGACATTTGCGATCGGGAGACTATGGATTTTGCGTTCGCCGACTACGAGCCGGATGCAGTCATACATCTGGCCGCGGAAAGCCACGTCGACCGCTCGATCGACGGATCTCAAGCCTTCGTCAATACCAATGTGGTTGGCACCTACACGCTCTTGGAGGCGGCCAGAGCCTACTACGAACGTCAACCGGCCGCGAGGCGGAAGCACTTCCGATTCATCCATGTCTCGACGGACGAAGTCTACGGCTCATTGGGACCAGACGACTTGTTTCGCGAGGATACGCCCTATAGACCGAGCTCGCCCTACTCGGCGAGCAAGGCCGCCTCGGACCACCTCGCGCTCGCGTGGTTTCGAACCTACGGCCTGCCCGTGATCGTGTCGAACTGCTGCAACAACTACGGGCCGTATCAGTTTCCGGAAAAGCTCATCCCGCTGACGATCCTCAATGCGATCGATCGGAAACCTCTGCCGGTCTATGGCGACGGAAGGAATATCCGCGACTGGCTTCACGTCGATGATCATGCCGCGGGCTTGATAAGCCTTTTGCACGAAGGAAGGCCCGGCGAGAAGTACAATTTCGGCGGAGATGCCCAGCGATCCAACCTGGAGGTCGTCACCCGGATCTGTGACGTTGTGGATCGCATATCTCCGGGCGCCGAGTGCAGACGCTCTCTCATTGCGTTCGTGCCAGATCGTCCCGGGCATGATGCCCGCTATGCAGTCGACGCATCGAAAGCACATCGCGAGCTCGGCTGGAAACCGACCAGAACCTTCGAACAGGGTCTGTTCGAAACCGTCGGATGGTATCTCAAGAACCGCGCCTGGTGGGAACGTGCTCGCAGCGGCGTCTATGACGGCTCGCGTCTGGGTCTTCTGGCCGCCCAAAACTGAGGTGGAGATGACAGATCGACCAATCCTCTTTGCCGGACGGAATGGGCAGCTGGCGATGTGCCTTCGTGATCTTGCCACAACGCGCGGTTTGCCTGCGGTCGCTCTCGGGCGCCCAGAACTCGATCTAGAGAACCGGGAAGGGATCGACAAGCTCATTGCGTCGATCGGGCCGTCTGCGATCGTCAACACGGCCGCCTATACGGCGGTAGATCAGGCCGAATCTGAAGCGGCGAGGGCCTTCAGCATCAATCGCGATGGCGCGGCCGCGCTGGCGGATGTCGCGTGGCAAATGAACATTCCGCTCATCCATCTCTCGACCGACTACGTATTCGACGGTGCGAAACCCGATGCGTACGAAGAAAGCGACATTCCAGCGCCGTTGAACGTCTACGGTGCATCCAAGCTTGCCGGGGAGGCTGCCGTATTGGCAGCGCACCCGCTCGCGACCGTGATCAGATGCTCCTGGCTTTACAGTCCCTATGGCAGCAACTTCGTCCGAACGATGCTGCGGCTATGCGAGACGCAGCAGGTCGTAAGGGTTGTCAGCGACCAACATGGTAACCCGACTTACGCTTTCGACCTCGCAGAAGCCGTCCTTCGGATCGCTCAACGATCACTAACGGACGATCGCAGGGCCACGGCCGGCATCTTTCATCTCGGTGGCCAAGGCGAGGCAAGCTGGTACGATTTTGCGCAGGCAATCTTCCACGAGTGTTCCCGTCGTGGAGCGCGGATTCGGGCGCTCGAGGCGATCACGACTGAGGAGTTTCCGACCGCTGCGCGCCGGCCTCTGAACTCGCGTCTGGACTCATCCAAGGCCGAACGCGTGTTCGGGATCCGCTTGGCGCCTTGGCGCCATTCACTCCAAGCTTGTCTGGACCAGTTGGTCGGAGAAGGAGACGCCGATGCTGAAGGGAATCGTGCTGGCTGGCGGCAGCGGAACGCGTCTATATCCGATCACGCGCGTGGTCAGCAAACAGTTGCTCCCGATCTATGACAAGCCGATGATCTATTATCCGCTGTCGACGCTGATGTTGGCAGGGATCCGCGAAATCTTGATCATCACCACGCCTTCGGATCGGTGTCAGTTCGAGCGATTGCTGGGCGACGGAAGCCAATGGGGCATCCGGCTCAGCTACGCGGAGCAAGCCCGACCCGCCGGTCTCGCGGACGCGTTCATTGTCGGGGCCGATTTCATCGGTGGCGATCGCGTGGCGATGGTGCTTGGGGATAATATTTTCTTCGGCGATGGCCTGAGTGAGTTGCTTGCCAGGGCGGCAGGTCGCCCGGAAGGCGCAACTGTCTTTGCCTATCACGTGCGAGACCCAGAACGATACGGCGTGGTCGCGTTTGATGAAGCGGACCGCCCCGTGTCGATCGAAGAGAAACCCAAACGGCCGGCTTCGAACTGGGCAATCACAGGACTTTATTTCTTCGACAATCGCGTGGTCCGCTACGCTCGCCGCGTCGAGCCATCGTCGCGCGGCGAGCTCGAGATTACCGATCTTCAGATGCGTTATCTTTCGGCCAATGCGCTGCACGTCGAGCGCATGGGGCGGGGATTTGCGTGGCTGGATACCGGCACGGTCGAATCTCTCATCGATGCAGGGACGTTCGTCCAGACCCTGGAAAAGCGGCAGGGAATGAAGATTGCGTGTCTGGAGGAGGTCGCGTTCAGACTCGGCTTCATTGATCGCGATCAACTTCTGGCGCTGGCGCAACCGCTCGAGAAGAGCGGCTATGGCAAATATCTGAGCGAAATCATGCGTCTGCCGCAGTTTCTCTCGCATTAGCGCTACTCAACCGATATCAAAAACAATGTTAAATATAAAGTGCATTGAATTGACCGTGGTTTAAAACGCAATTAAAATATTAGAGGCGATTATTATTTAATCGGTATGCTCATGCTGATTCGAAAGGCGAGTGTCTACAGCTGTGGAACTAGACCCGTCAGCTGGGGGGAAGATATTCCAGCCCCTTGGCAGGAATCAACGTTCTGGAAGGCTTTCGCTAGCTACGACCCGCTTGGCCCGTCGGCTCCGCCGCCTCTCAATCAGCCAATAAGCGAGCCGTCCACTCTGCCCGCCCGCGTCGGTGAAGCCTGGTTCTTCGAACGGACGTCTCGTGCCAGCGCGGGTCATTTGTCGGACTTGCTCCGCGTTCCGCCCCGTCTCTTCGCCGCACCTTCCCACTCGCGATTGTCTACGCTGCTGTCTTCGACGTCTTTGACGAGCGGTCAAGGCTTGACGCCAGCGACTGCATCTGTGGCAAGCGCGACGCCGACGTCACAATGGGCTGCCACCGCTGCCGCCACTCACTGGGCTCACCCGACTGACGGAGCCTGGAATGTCGCAACCAACTGGAGCGCCGGGCTTCCGGGGATCACCGATGCAGCTTTCCTAGATGCAGCAGGAACGTATGTCGTCACGAGCTCGGCCAGTGTTGACATTGGGAGCCTGGTCCTCGGTGAAGGTACGACGCTTTTGCTGGGGGCTGGCTCGCCGTTTATCGTCGAGGGCGATGTGCTGAACAACGGGACTGTCGAAGTTGCGGCGTTCCTTGGCAATCGCATTGCGACCGGCGCCTTTAAGGGTGACGTCAGCGGCACTGGGTCGTTCGAGATCGGCGACCAAACGATCATGGAGATCGGAGGTTCCGTTTCGGGCCAGCTCTTGGATGGATCGTTCTCCGGCATAACCGTATCGTTTGACACGGAAGCTGGCACGCTTGTCCTCGAGGACTCGGCCAACTTCGATGGGTTGATCACAGGTCCGTGGCCGGGAGGATCGCTTTCTCCCGGGAATTTGATCGACCTGAAGGATCTAACCTTCACATCGTCGATGTCGGCGAGCGTCCACTACGATACCACCTCAAATATCAGTACGGTCGATTTCAGCAACGGTGCGGCCAATGTCACCTTGCTGTTCTCGGGGATGGACCTGAACTGGAAGTTCAAGAGCGACGGGCAGGGAGGCACCATCGTCTCCGATCCGCCCGCGAACCCCATTGTACTCGAAAATCAGAAGCCAGGCACGCCGAGAAGCGTTTGGGCGATCCAGCCGGGCGACAACTCGACTCTGACCCAGGGGTTTGCGACAGCAATCAGCACCAACGTCGGGGGAACGGTCCAATTCAAGATCAACAACCTGACCGGCAACCCGAATTACCGCGTCGATGTTTACCGGCTGGGCTACTACGGTGGCAACGGTGCCAGACTGATCACGAGCCTGCAACATCAGTCTGCAGCCGCGATCGTTCAACCTGCTCCAATAAGAGATGTTTCGACCGGTCTGGTAGATGCAGGCAACTGGAGCGTAACCGATTCCTGGAACGTGCCGACCGACGCGACCTCGGGCGTCTACATCGCCAACGTTATCAACGGCACCGAAATTTTCCAGATTCCATTCATCATAAGGGATGACGCTTCGCACAGCGATATCGTCCTGCAGACAAGTGATCAAGACTGGCAAGCCTATAATGGTTGGGGCGGGGCCAACCTGTATTTCGGGAACGGCCCGGGAATCAATGGATCGGCCTACGCCGTCAGCTACAATCGGCCCCTTGTAACGCGTGACGGCACCGGTACCTTCTCTGAAGGAGGAGACTCCCCGTTCACGGCCGAGATTGCCGCTATCTATTGGCTCGAGCAGAACGGGTACGATGTCTCTTACATTTCTGGAATAGATGCTGCGACGAACGGCTCGTTATTGCTCAATCATAAAGTCTTTATGGACGCGGGGCATGACGAGTATTGGACCGAAGCTCAGCGCGCCAACGTCGAGGCCGCAGCGCACGCCGGCGTGAACCTTGCGTTTCTCACAGCCAACGAGATCTTTTGGAAAACGAGGTTAGCGCCTAGCATCGACGGCAGCGGGACAGCCAATCGTACGCTGATTAGCTACAAGGACACGCACGCAAATGCGCTGATTGATCCGTCAGGACAGGCAACCGGAAACTTCTCCGACCCGCGGTTCGGGGCGCCTCTTCCATCGAATCAGCTGACCGGTACATTGTTCGCGGTCAACGCGTTTCGCTACGATACGATCACGATACCGTACCCCATGACTCAATTGCGCTTCTGGCGCAATACGACCGTCGCGCAAACCTCACCCGGGCAGACAGCCTCGCTCGTGCCGGGCCTGTTAGGCGTTGAGTGGGATATTGCGCCTGACAACGGATTTCGCCCGGCTGGATTGATCAGCGTCTCATCTTCGACGATCAATGTGGACGGAAAGTATCTGCTTGACTATGGCAACACGTTCGGAGCAGGCACGGCGACCCACAATCTGGTCTTGCATCGGGATCCCGTCAGCGGCGCACTGATATTCTCGGCCGGTTCAATCAACTGGCCGTGGGGGCTTGCTAGCGACCACGACGGACCAGCGACCCCGGTAGATCCTAATGTCCAGCAGGCGATGGTTAACCTTTTCGCCGACATGGGCGTTCAGCCGGGGACGCTGCAGGCAAACCTGACGGCCGCGATTCGGTCGACCGACATTACGGCGCCGACTTCTAGTATCGCCAATCTCTCCGCCGCCAGCGTTGTCGAGGGGCAATCGGTTACGGTGACGGGGGCGGCCACTGATGCGGGTGGAAAGATTGCCGGCGTCGAAATTTCCACGGATGGCGGAACGAGCTGGCATCCAGCGAATAGCAATGTCGGCGCGGCGAATGTCACGTGGTCATATACGTTCGTTACAGGCGCGCAGGGGACATATCGTCTCAAGACCAGGGCGGTCGACGACAGCCTGAATCTGGAAACACCTGGTGCGGGCACGACCTACACGGTTACGCCGTCTTCCAACCTGACGCTCTTCAGTCCGACCGACACGCCTGCGGTGATCTCGAGCAGTGATTCCGGCGCAGTTGAGGTCGGCGTCAAATTCATCCCCGCAGTGTCGGGCAAGATCACCGGCATTCGTTTCTACAAGGCGTCTGATAATACCGGCACCCACATCGGTGACCTCTGGAGCTCCAACGGGACGCTGCTTGCGAGCGCCACGTTTAGCAACGAAACGGCGAGTGGATGGCAGCAGGTTGATTTCGCAACGCCTGTCAATGTGCAGGCGGGTGTCACGTATGTTGCTTCCTATCACACGAACACCGGCCACTATTCCTCGACGGACTACTACTTCATCGACTATGACGGCGTTACCAAAGGCGCGCTCACCGCCCCCGGAAACAGCCTCAACGGCGTCTATGCCTATGGCAGTAGCCCGGTCTTCCCCAGCAACGCCTCCAATATCAAGGCCGCAAATTACTGGGTGGACGTTGTCTTCAACGATTCAGGCTCAACCTCGCCCCAAGCCAATGCGGACAGCGGCTTCACAGTTAGCCAGAATGGGGTGCTGAATATTGCAGCTGCAACTCTGCTCGCGAACGACACCAACGCATCCGGATTGGCTTTCTCGATCACCGGCGTCAGCAACGCTTCCAATGGCAGCGTAAGCTACAATTCGCAGAACCAGACCGTGACCTTCACGCCCACCGCTGGCTATGCCGGCGCGGCGAGCTTCACCTACACGATCACGGACACCAGCGGCCAGAGCGGGTCCGGCCAGGTGTCGCTCAAGGTCAACTATCCGGCCTCGGCGCAGAGCCTGTTCGGCACCAATGATGCGCCAAGCGTCCCCAATTCCGGCGATACCAGCCCCGTCGAAGTCGGAGTTAAGTTCACCGCATCGGTGAACGGGACAATAACCGGCCTGCGCTTCTACAAGGGATCGTTGAATACGGGTCCCCATATTGCGGATCTCTGGAGCTCGACCGGAACCCTGCTTGCAACCGCGACGTTCACGAACGAGACCGCCTCCGGCTGGCAGCAGGTCAATTTCTCCACCCCGGTCGCGATCACGGCAGGGACCACGTACGTCGCGTCCTATCACACCAACGGCAATTATTCCGGTACCCAGAACTATTTCGCGACGTCGCTTGCCAATGGCCAGTTGACGGCACCGGCTGGCGCCAACGGGGTCTATGCCTATGGATCTGGAAGCGCGTTCCCGACGAATAGCTTTAAATCCTCCAACTACTGGGTCGACGTCGTCTTCAACGGATCCGCCGCAGCCAGTGCGCCCCAAGCCAATGCGGACAGCGGCTTCACAGTTAGCCAGAATGGGGTGCTGAATATTGCAGCTGCAACGCTGCTCGCGAACGACACCAACGCGTCCGGATTGGCTTTCTCGATTACCGGCGTCAGCAACGCTTCCAATGGCAGCGTAAGCTACAATTCGCAGAACCAGACCGTGACCTTCACGCCCACCGCTGGCTATGCCGGCGCGGCGAGCTTCACCTACACGATCACGGACACCAGCGGCCAGAGCGGGTCCGGCCAGGTGTCGCTCAAGGTCAACTATCCGGCCTCGGCGCAGAGCCTGTTCGGCACCAATGATGCGCCAAGCGTCCCCAATTCCGGCGATACCAGCCCCGTCGAAGTCGGAGTCAAGTTCACCGCATCGGTGAACGGGACAATAACCGGCCTGCGCTTCTACAAGGGATCGTTGAATACGGGTCCCCATATTGCGGATCTCTGGAGCTCGACCGGAACCCTGCTTGCAACCGCGACGTTCACGAACGAGACAGCCAGCGGCTGGCAACAGGTCAGCTTCTCCACCCCGGTCGCGATCACGGCAGGCACCACCTATGTCGCGTCCTATCACACCAACGGCAATTACTCCGGCACCCAGAACTATTTCGCGACGTCGCTTGCCAACGGCCAATTGACAGCTCCGGCGGGCGCTAACGGAGTTTATGCCTACGGATCCGGAAGCGCGTTCCCGACGAACAGCTATAGATCCTCGAACTATTGGGTCGACGTCGTCTTCAACGGATCCTCCGCCGCCAACAATACGTCCCCCACCGCTGTTGCTGACTCTGCGAATGCTACGGAGAAGGGCGGCGCCAACAACAGCGCTGGCGGTTCACCCGCCACCGGCAACATACTGGCCAACGACACCGATCCCGATTCTGGCGACACCAAGACCGTCACTGCATTCAGCTTTGGCACGACCAGCGGGACGTTCCAGACGCCTCTCGCGGGCGCGCACGGCACGCTCTTGCTCAATGCCTCGGGGGCTTTCACCTACACGGTGAACGAGAACGATCAAGCCGTGCAGGCCTTGCGGCAGTCGACTGATACGCTGAACGACGTCTTCAGCTATACGATGCGCGACGCCGCGGGCGCGGCGTCGTCGGCAACCCTTTCTGTCACCATTCACGGCTCCAACGACGTGCCGGTCCTGGCAATTCAGACCGGCAACCAGGCCGCGACCGTTGGCTCGGCGTTTTCGCTAACGCTACCCGCCGGCACCTTTACCGATGTCGATGCCGGCGACTCGCTCACCTACAGCGCAACCGCTGGTAGTTCAGGGCTTCCGGCCTGGCTCACGTTCACTCCATCGACCCGAACCTTTACCGGCACGCCGACGTCCGCGGACGTTGGCACGTTCAGCGTCACGGTGTCCGCTGCCGATCTCGGTAACCTCACGAGCAGCGAGACATTCAATATCGCAGTTTCGGCGGTTCCTTCGACCGTGAGCCTATTCTCTACCACCGATACTCCGGCGATCCGATCGGGGTCTGACACTTCCCAAGTCAACCTCGGAATGCAATTCACGTCGTCCGTGGCAGGCACGATTACCGGAATCAAATACTACAAGAGCGCGAATGATCCCGGAACCCATACGGGCTCGTTGTGGAGCAGCACCGGCGCGCTGCTGGCGACCGCGACTTTCACGAACGAGAGCAGCAGCGGTTGGCAGACAGTCACGTTCAGCAATCCGGTGTCCATCACAGCCGGCACCACCTACGTCGCAAGCTATCATAGCAACGGCCACTACGCCTCCACCACCAGCTACTTCACCGCCGCTCGCACCAATGGGCCGCTCACGGCTCCCGCGAACATCAACGGCCTCTACACCTATGGAACGAGCAATTTGCTCCCGACCAATACCTATAACGCGAGCAATTACTGGGTTGATGTCGTGTTCAACAGCTCGAGCGGCGGCCCCAACCGGTCACCCGTCGCCGCGAACGACAGCGGCTTCGACGCCACGCAGAACGTGCCTTTCGGGATCCCGGCCTCGGCACTGCTTTCCAACGATACCGATCCGGACGGCAATACGCTTACGATCACGGGCGCGAGCGGTGGTGTGAACGGTGTCGCCAGTTACAACGCCCAAAGTAACAGTGTGATCTTCACACCGACGACCGGTTACACGGGGCCGGCATCGTTCAACTACAGCATCTCCGATGGCCAAGGTGGCTCCGCCAGCGCATCCGTCGCCCTCGACGTGAATGCTGCGTCTTCAACGACTGTGCGCCTGTTTAGCGCAAGTCATGAGCCTAGCATTGTGGCGGCCAATGATCCTAGGTCTGTGGAGCTGGGCCTCAAATTCCAGACCTCGACACCGGGCGATATCATCGGCATTCGCTTCTACAAGGGGCCAACCAACACGGGCGCTCACGTTGCAGATCTTTGGAGCAGCACAGGGACGTTGCTGGCAACTGCGGCCTTTACCAACGAGACGGCGGACGGCTGGCAGCAGGTCAATTTCGCGACGCCCGTGACGATCATGCCGGAAACCACATACATAGCCTCCTATCACACTGCCGGGAACTACGCAGCCGATCCAGGCCTGCTCGCCAACGCAATTACCAACGGACCTCTGACGGCCCCATCCTCGGGATCGATAAGCGGGAACGGTGTGTTTGCATACGGGACAGATAGCCTATTCCCGACCAACACCTACAACTCAACGAGCTATGGCGTAGATGTTGTTTTCAGACCGCAGCTAGCAGCATAGGAGACGTAAAGATGCACGCCGAACTTTATACCGATGGAATCGAAGAAATTACCGTGAGCGGAACCATCGTCCGCATCGATCTGGTCAGTCTTTCACCGACAGAGCGTGACGCCAACAACGCCCCGAAACGCGTGTTTTCCCAACGGCTGATCTTTTCGGTCGAAGCCTTCGCCAATTCGGTCGACGTGATGCAAAAGGCGCTTCAGGGCCTGGTTGATGCGGGCGTGGTCCGGCGGAATCAGCCAGCTGAATCGCACAATGGTGCGTCGGGAGTACGTGATGCGCTCGCGCCCAACACACGGTCTCTGAATGTCTCTTCGAATTTCCGCTGAAATCGACGCTGCTGGCGGCGCGAAGGACCAGGTTGTGGACGCGCCCGCGCCCGGATTGTCAACGCAGACTGCATTGGAATGCCTGTCCAAGGCTTCCGGTCACCATGGCATAGATCTGCCGGTCGAGCGCTTGAAGCACGCCTATGCGGTGGCCGGCCCGCTCTCGTTGAATCTCTTGTTGCGCATGGCGAAGGATGCAGGGCTGCGCGCGAGGAGCACGAAGCTGGATTGGGGCGCGCTGATCCGTCTCGGAGAGGCCTATCCAGCGCTGGTGAGGCTCGCCAATGGCAACTGGATCGTTGTCCTTGGTGCGGGACGGCGAGCTGACGGCACCGAGGTCGTCAACATCTTCGACCCTCTTGCCGATCGCAAGCACGAAGTCTTGGTCGTCGACCGCGACCGATTCTGTGCCCAGTGGGCCGGTGAAACGATCCTGATCAAGCGAGCGCAATTGACGCAGGATGGTGGGAGGAGTTTCGGCCTTCGGTGGTTCGTGCCGGAACTGCTTCTTCAATGGCGGTTGTTCAGGGACGTCGCCATTGCCGCCATCCTGCTCTATGGGTTGGGCCTCGTCGTCCCGATATTCTTCCAGCTCGTCATCGACAAGGTTTTGGTTCACGAGAGCTTCACCACCCTTTACGTACTCGCGGCAGGAGCGGCCGTAGCGCTCGTCTTTGACGCGATATTCGGCTTTCTGCGGCGCTACTTGCTGCTATATGCGACCAACAGGGTCGACATTCGCGTTGCTACGAAGACGTTCGGTCATCTCCTCGGGCTGCCGGTCACGTTTTTCGAGCATATGGCGGCGGGGGTCCTGGTCAAACACATGCAGCAGGCGGCGAGGATCCGTGAGTTTCTGACCGGGCGCTTGTTTCTGACGACCCTCGATGCGCTTTCGCTATTCGTCTTCCTGCCTGTCCTTGCGCTTTATAGCGTCAGATTGACGTTGATCGTCCTGGCCTTCACCGCCGCGAGCGGCGCCGTCGTCGGCCTGCTCATGGGTCCATTTCGGCGACGACTGTACGATCTATACCAAGCGGAAGGTGCGCGGCAGGCTCTCCTCGTCGAAACGGTTCACGGCATGCGCACCGTGAAATCGCTTGGGATGGAGCCAGCGCAGAGCAGGGTTTGGGATAGCCGCTGCGCGCAGTCCGTGACGATGCGATTCGGTGTCGAGAAGATCTCGGCAGGCGCGCAGGCGCTCACCGGATTTCTCGAGAAGATCATGACGCTCGGAATCATCTCCATCGGAGCACTCGATGTCTTCGCCGGCCAAATGACAATCGGCGCGTTGGTCGCCTTCAACATGTTGGCCGGTAGGGTCTCCGGACCCCTGGTCCAACTCGTGACCATGGTGCACGAGTACCAGGAAGTAGCTCTTGCGGTGAAAATGCTCGGCGAGGTGATGAACCAGAAGCCTGAGCGCGACGGTCGGAAAGATGGGCTACGGCCTGACCTTGCCGGAAAAATCGAGTTCGAAAGTGTCTCGTTTCGCTACGGACCCGAGGGATCGCCGGCGCTTGATGATGTCTCCTTCACCGTCGAGCCAGGATCGATCTTCGGGATCGTGGGACGGAGTGGCTCCGGCAAGACGACTCTGACAAGGTTGATTTCGGGCATGTATCCGGTGCAGCAGGGCCTGCTGCGCATCGACGGATATGACTCGAGGGAGTTAGACCTCGCGCATCTGCGCCGAAACCTTGGAATCGTTCTGCAAGATAATTTCCTGTTTCGCGGGACGGTTCGCGAGAATATCGCCTGCGTGAAACGCGATGCCACCTTTGCCGAGGTCGTCGCTGCGGCGCAGCTCGCAGGCGCCGACGAGTTCATCGAACGGTTGCCGCGTGGCTTTGACACCATGCTTGAGGAAGATGCCTCGAACCTATCCGGCGGGCAGAGGCAGCGGCTCGCGATTGCGAGAGCTCTGATCGTCAATCCACGGATCTTGATTCTCGATGAAGCGACGAGTGCCCTCGATTCCGAAAGCGAAATGATCATCAGGCGCAATCTCCGCCGTTTGGCGGCAGGGCGTACCGTCATCATCGTCTCGCATCGATTGTCGATGCTGACGGAAGCAAGCCAGATCCTGGTGATGGACCGCGGCCGAATCGTCGATGTGGATCGCCACGACCACCTCCTGTCGAAATGCACCATCTACCGGCATTTGTGGAATCAACAGATGAAGCAGATTGCATGAGGAAGACAGGGCCATCACGCGCGGGTGTGAAGCCGAACGATCTTGTTCCGGCCAGACCGGTCGAGCGCCGCCGCAAGCTATTCAGGCCGGGGCCGAGGCGAGCATCAGTCATCGCCGAATTCCAGTCCGATGCCGCCGAGGTCGAGCAGCAAGCGCCACCGCGGCTCGCGCGTTTCACCCTTTACGGCGTAATTGCACTGATTGCTTTCGCGGTCATCTGGGCTTCCGTTTCGCAGGTGGAGATGATCGTCACGGCGCAGGGAAAACTGACCACGACACGTCCCAACCTGGTCGTGCAGCCATTGGAAACGTCGGTCATACGCGAGATCCACGTCAAGGCCGGTGATCGCGTCAACCGCGGCGAAGTTCTGGCCACCCTCGATCCGACGTTTTCGCAGGCGGATTTCGACCAACTGCGCGGCAGAGTGGCTGCATTCGATGCGTCAATCGATCGTCTGAGCGCCGAATTGAACGGAATCGAGTATGCCGTCAAAGAGCTGACGAATGCGGATCAAGTCCTGCAAGGCAAGTTGTCTTCGCAGAGGAGAGCCGCCTACGAGGCGCAGATTCAGAACTACGACGCACAGATCGCATCCGCGCAAGCCAATCTCAAGACGGCACAGAACGAAGAGGCGGTTCTCCTTCAGCGGCTCGACACGATGCGTTCGATTGAAGCGATGCGGACCACGCTGATGGATAAGGAGGTCGGTTCGAGGCTGAACTTTCTACTGTCTCGCGATGCTCGGCTCGAGGTCGAAAGCAATCTGGCGCGTGTTCGCGGCAGTATCGCCGATAGTACCCATCGGCTCGAAAAGGCCCGCGCTGATCAGAAAGTGTTCGCCGAGGAGTTTCGTCGCACCACCTATCTGGAACTGGTGGAGACGCTGCCGAAGCGCAATAGCGCAGCAGAGGAATTGAAGAAGGCGGAGCTTCGTCGACAGTTGATCGTCCTGCAGGCGCCGGCAGATGCCGTGGTCCTGGATATCGCGAACCGGACAGTCGGCTCGGTGGTTCGCGAAGCTGAAGCGCTGTTTGTCCTGGTTCCGCGTGACGTGCCGCTTCAGGCGGAGGTCAACATCGAGGGGCGGGATATCGGTCAAGTGGCGCTCGGACAGTCGGTTCGGATCAAGTTCGAAGCGTTTCCCTTCCAGAAGTATGGAACTGCAACGGGAGAAGTCCGCGTCATCAGTCAGGATACGTTCTCGCCGGATGCGAAGGCCGAAGGTGCGCCCCGCGCGCCAGCTCCCTATTACCGCGTACTGGTCGATTTGTCGGACACGCACCTTCGGCTGCCCGCGGAGCGCATTCAACTGATTCCGGGGATGGCGGTGACGGCCGAATTGAAGGTCGGGAAGCGCACCGTGATCTCCTATTTCCTCTATCCATTGCTGCGCGGATTGGATGAAAGCATCCGGGAATATTAACCCGACTTGGGAGGGCGGTTAACATGATCATTCGTCCGAATTTTGGGGTGAAGCTCGTGGTGCCCGCCGCGGCGAGTAAGCTCGCGCACAATTCCCCGCTGGTTGACTATGCACTCAACGGGCTGGAACGTTGTTGGTTACCCGAACACCGCAGGTGGTCGCATATCTACCATCTCGATGGACGTACCTCGCCGAACGAGTCGATCCCACGCAGCGACGTATTTTATACCCTCAACGTTCTACTCGGGATGTCGCGCGTTGCCGCCATTCCGGATGGGATTGATTTGTCCGAAATATTCAATCGCAACGCGTTGCTGCTCACGAAGCTTCCGGTGCGCAAGTACGCGTTCGGTATGGCGCTATGGAGCGCCGCCGAGCTCGGCCTCGAAATGCCGGAACCGGTCAAAACCGAGCTGAGAGCCATCCTTGCCGATGAGGCCCGGTGGAGGAGCTTCCGGGCGCAAGATCTGGGCATGCTGCTCACGGGAGCCGTGGCCCAGGCGAGGGCGGGCGAGAATGAGTGGGCACGCTATGCGCGGCCGCTCTATCGTTTCTTGAAGGACCGCTTTCACAGTGGATCGGGATTGTTCTTCGATGCGCCGTTCGGCTTTCGGCGGCGCTTCTCGACATTTGCGACGCAGACCTATCTCTCAATCGCCTGCTATCAATTTGGCGAATTCGCCGGCGATCCGTCCGCGCTTGTCATGGCCGACACCTGTGTGCGGAATCTGGTTGCGCTTCAAGGCCCACAGGGTGAGTGGCCCTGGTTTTTCGACGCGCAGAGCGGTCGCGTTCTTGATTTCTATGAGGTCTATTCGGTCCATCAGTATGGGATGGCTCCGGCACTGCTGGAATGGGCCGAGCGCTTTGGGCAGCGGGGGGCGCGGGATGCCCTGGTCAAGGGATTCAATTGGGTGCTTGGCCATAACCAGCTGGGCCGGGCCATGCTCGTGCCCGAACTGAGCCTGACCCTCCGTTCGCAGGTTCGCAAAGGTGAACTGACGACCAAGGTGCCGCGGGTCGCGCGCGCACTCAGGAACGCCTGGCTCGGAAGCGAGGAGCGGCTGGTCGACGGCACTGACGTGGAGGTTCGGTTCGAGTGCCGAAGCTACGAACTGGGCTGGATTCTGTGGTCGTTCGGCCGGCGTGCCGACCTGCCGGAGCTGACCCACAATGGTGCCTTCGGCGCCTGACGGAATCGGCGTTGCGCTAGCGATTCCAGGCGACCGCCCTTCGGCCTCGCAGGTGCGAGAGCATCGTGAGGGCGCGGTGCGCTCGGACGGCACACAACACGGCGATGGCCTTGAGGCGAACGCCGGTACCGTGCAGGCGATCGCTGGTCAGCACGGTCACAGCGTTCGGCGCGAGTGATGCGAAGACGAGCAACGCTTGCGCGAGCCAGCGCAAGCGCCAGATGGGTTTGCCTTCCGCCATGTTGCGGTAGTGCGCGATGTGTCGGTCCCATTTGGTGTAGAGCTCCTGGAGAGAGCCCCGGGCCGGGTGGAAGACGATCATTTCAGGGGTGTAGCGAAATCGAAGGCCGACGCGCAACGCGCGCTCCCCCCATTCCATGTCTTCGGCGACATCAATGCCCGCAAAAGGGCCGACGCGGTCGAAGTCGCGGCGAAACACCGCCATGTTGCCAGTGCCAGAATATCCGTGGCGCTCGATATAGAGCTTAAAGCGGTAAGCGAACACGCTTTCGTAAGCCGCAATGGCGTCAAGCTCCGCATCGTCCGGCCGCCAGATGCGGACGTCGCCCCCGAGAACAGTGCCAGCTGGAGACAGGGAAGACCATTTCATTACGCTGCTCAGCCAATCTTGATGGGCCCTGCAATCGGCGTCGATGAAGGCGAGGATCTCGCCGTTGGCAGCGGCGACGCCTGCGTTTCGCGCCGGGCCGGGCCCGGGACGCGGTTCATGCTCCAGCCGTACACCGGGATGACCGGCAACGACATCCATTGGGGGCGTTGCCGAGCCGTTGTCCACCACGATGATCTCGAACGCGTCCCGAGCGAGGGTCTGTGCATCCAGGCTGCGCAAGCAGGCTTCCAGCGCATCGGGCTGGTTGAGGTGGGGAATTACGACTGAAATCATCAGTTAATTCCTCTATTTAATTCCGGCTTCGTCTGTGACCCGCGACCTTACGCGGAGATCCTGTATTCACCGCATGCGGCGAATATTGTCAGATTTAAACATTGCAATTAAATGTTGCATCGGTATTATCTCTATAATAATCTTAAAAGCAAACATTAAACGAGTGGAATTTATGGGAGGTAGGTTCCGATGCGCGCCTCATTTCTGGGATGCCCTGTCGACCTGCTGACAATGGCGGAAACCGTCGATCTTGCGCGCGGGGCCATGCGCAGTCGGCGACGTCTGCAACACGTGGCGCTGAACGTCGCGAAATTGGTGAATATGAGATCTGATCCGGTGCTCGCGGCTGATGTCGCCAACAGCGATGTCGTCGGCCTCGATGGCATGGGGATTGTTTGGGGCGCTCGAGTGCTGGGGCTTCCGCCGACGCCGCGGGTCGCGGGGGTGGATCTCCTCGCCGAGTTGCTCGCGGTATGTGCGCAGGAAGGCTTCAAGCCGTATTTCCTGGGAGCCACTCCCGCCGTGCTGCACGAGGCGATGCAAGCCGCGCGCAAGAAGCATCCTTCACTCGTGTTTGCCGGCTCGCACGACGGCTACTTCAAACGCGAGCAGGAAAATGACGTGGTGAGGGACATCCAATCCAGCGCGGCCGATTGCCTCTTCATCGGCATGCCGACACCCCGGAAGGAGCGCTTCCTCGCCGCCCATCGCGATGAACTTGGCGTTCCCTTTATCATGGGGGTAGGTGGTTCATTCGATATTCTGGCAGGCACCGTTCGGCGCGCGCCGCCGCAGATTCAGAAACTCGGCCTCGAATGGCTCTACCGCATTTATCAGGAGCCTGGCCGGATGTGGTGGCGATACGCCACGACGAACACCCGGTTTGCAGGCATCCTGGCGCAAGCCCTCATGAGGCAGGCGTTTCGGAACCCGCTCGGTGCAGCCAGCGCCGTCCCTCCTGGTCCGAGCCGGATCGGGGGGTGAAGCGTGCGCAAGCATTTTTTCATCCTTCTGGGAACCCGGCCGGAAGCAATCAAGCTCTTTCCGGTGATCAATCGGCTCAAGGCCGAGGCGGGTAAGGACATCGCCGTGACGATCTGTGCGACGGCACAGCATCGGCACCTGCTTGATCAAGTCCTGAAGCTTGCCAAGGTGGTTCCGGATTTTGATCTGAACGTCATGACGGCCAATCAGTCTCTCGATCATCTGACCGCCCGGCTGCTCGGTCAAATTGGCGAACTCCTCGAAAAGGTGAAGCCCACCAGGATTATTGTCCAAGGCGACACGGCGACAGCCATGTCGGGGGCACTGGCATCCTACTATCACCGTATACCGGTCTCGCACATCGAGGCGGGTCTGCGCAGCGGCGACATCTTCGCTCCCTGGCCAGAGGAGGTGAACCGCAAGATCGTCGGCTCGATCGCCGATCAACATTTTGCTCCCACGGAGCGCGCGGCGCGCGCGTTGCGCTCCGAAAATGTCGCGGGCGACCGCATCCACGTGACCGGAAACACGGTGGTGGACGCTCTCATCCTCGCGAAAGCCATGGTCGAATCCGATCCAGGACTCTCGAGTCGGTGGGACGGTATCAAGAAACGTCACGGCAACCGTCGGATCATCCTGGTGACCTGCCATCGTAGGGAAAATTTCGGCGGCGGCGTTGCAAATATCGTGAACGCGCTCGAGACCATCCTGCGCAGGGAGGACGTTGCTGTGGTGCTTCCCGTGCACCCGAATCCGAATGTCCGCGACTTGTTTGCGTCCCGGTTGGCGGACCATCCGCGGGTCGCCCTCATTTCTCCGCAGGAATACACGGATTTCGTGAGCCTGCTCTCGTTGTCATATTTGGTCCTGACAGATTCAGGGGGCGTCCAGGAGGAGGCGCCCACTTTCGGGAAGCCGGTCCTGGTGATGCGCGAGACGACCGAGCGTCCCGAGGGCGTAGAAGCGGGAACGGCGCGACTCGTCGGTGCCGACTACGACAGGATCGTTTCGGAAACATTCCGTCTCCTCGACGATGACGAGACTTACGCTGCCATGGCGCGTTCGCACAATCCGTTCGGTGACGGACACGCGAGCGAGCGGATCGTGAAGGTTCTTCTCGATGCCTGAATTCCAGAAAATCAATGTCATCGGACTTGGCTATATCGGGCTGCCGACAGCGGCTCTGATTGCGAGCCGTGGACTGCAGGTGGTTGGCATCGATACCAGCGAACGCGTTGTCGACACGGTTGCATCCGGCAAAATTCATATCGCTGAGCCCGATCTCGATGGTCTCGTTTCCAAGGTCGTATCGAGCGGTGCGCTCACGACGGCCAGGAAACCGCAGCCGGCGGACGTATTCATCATCGCAGTACCGACCCCGATCGATCACGAGAACCGCCCGGATTTGGCAAGCGTGAATGCCGCAGTCGACAACATCGTGGATCTTCTGGCGCCAGGAAACCTTGTCATCCTTGAATCGACGTCGCCGATTGGGACAACTGAAGCCATCGCAAAGCGGATCGTCGAACGCAGGCCGGAGCTTCACATAGGCGTCAACGGCAAGGAGGATGGAGCGATTTACGTCGCTTACTGTCCCGAACGCGTGTTGCCGGGACGGATCCTGACCGAGCTTATCAACAACGACAGGTGCATCGGCGGAATTACGCCGACCTGCACGCGACGTGCTCAGCGCTTCTACAAGATGTTCGTTCGCGGCGCCTGCGTCGGTACTACGGCGCGTGCGGCCGAGTTGGTCAAGCTGACGGAGAACGCCTTCCGCGATACCAACATCGCATTCGCCAACGAACTCTCGATGATTTGCGACAGGTTCGACATCAACGTCTGGGAAGTGATCGATATCGCCAACCGCCATCCTCGCGTGAACATTTTGCGGCCGGGACCGGGAGTCGGGGGGCACTGTATTGCGGTCGACCCCTGGTTCATCATCGATTCTGTGCCGGATCTCGCGCGGGTAATGCGAACAAGCCGGGAAGTGAACAACGCCAAAACGCAGAAGATCATCGAGCGCACAGAGGCGCTGATCGACGATCATCCTTATGCGAACATTGCCTGCTGTGGATTGACGTTCAAGGCCAATGTCGACGACGTGCGTGAAAGCCCCGCTCTGGAAATTGCTACGCATCTCGCGGCGAAATACGGCGAACGTATCAAGGTTGTTGAGCCGAATCTGCGCCGTCTGCCGCCTCAATTGGCCGATTATCGCGTTGCATTCGTGAACATCGAGGAAGCGCTGCGCAGTTGCGAAATTGCGGTTCTCCTCGTCGACCATGACGAATTCAAAATGGTGCCCTTGGCCGAGCGCCGGCACCTGGACGTCATCGATACGCGGGGCATATGGCAAGATATGCCGGCGCGGACGTAACGAGTAGAAGCGTAAACCCCCGAATGGATCGAGGTCAGTATGCGAGATAGCCAGCTTGGTATCGGGGTCGTGGGATACGGCTATTGGGGTCCCAATCTCGTTCGCAATTTCTCGCTGAACCCTGCCGCCCGCGTCGTCAGCGTCAGCGACCTAGACGCAGGCAGGCTCAGCGCCATAACGCAGCTCTACCCGGGAGTGGCAACCACCACCCGATTTGACGATCTGCTGAAGGACTCCGCGGTCGATGCAATCGCCATCGCGACGCCAGTGCACACCCATTATGAGTTGGCGATGGGCGCGCTAAGGGCTGGCAAGCATGTCCTAGTCGAAAAGCCCCTAGCGCCGAGCACGGGGCTCGTATCTCGCCTAATGGAGGAGGCGGACCGGCGCGGATTGACGCTGATGGTCGATCACACCTTTCTCTACACGCCGGCAGTCCAGAAGATTCGTGAGCTCCTGCAGAAGAGAGAGCTCGGCGACATCTACTATTACGATAGTACACGCTCGAGCCTCGGGCTGTTCCAGAAAGACGTAAATGTGATCTGGGATCTGGCGGTGCACGACATCTCGATCATCCACTATATCCTCGATGAAGAGCCGGTCGCGGTTTCGGCAACCGGCTCGTGCCATATTGCAGGTTCGCCGGAGAACATGGCCCACATCACGTTGTTCTTCGCCAACGCATGCGTCGCCCATGTCAGCGTCAACTGGCTCTCGCCTGTCAAGGTGCGGCAGACGTTCATTGGTGGCAGCAGGAAGATGATCGTTTATGACGATCTCGAGCCGACCGAGAAGGTGAAGGTCTACGACAAGGGAATTACGCTCGACAGCCCTCCCGAAAGCGCGCACCAGTTTCGAATCGGATATCGAGCCGGTGACATGTGGGCTCCGCATATCTCGCCCAAGGAGGCGCTGCAAACGGAGGTCGAGCATTTCGTCGACTGTGTGCGTACCGGAGGGCAGCCGATTTCGAGCGGCATGTCTGGGCTACGCGTGGTCGAGGTGCTTGAGGCAGCCTCGCGATCGATCGCGGAACATGGCAAACCGGTCGAGATCAGGCAGTTGCCGCGCAGGCTGCCGGAGCTGGCCCGAGCCACGGCATAATTGGCGGGTTTGGCCGTGTCTGTTCGCCAGCCGAGCCGCAGCGACGGAGTCGCGATGAGTTCAGTGCAGCGTTCATTCTTTTTCTCCGCTGTCGATCGCTATGCGGGCCTTGTGCTGTTCTTCTTTTCGACAGCAGTGCTGTCGCGTCTGCTGACGCCGGGCGAATTCGGGATCTTTGCGGTTGTCAATGCGCTGGCCGCCGTGATCGCAGCCGCTTTTCAGGAGTTTGGAGGCGCGAATTACCTGCTTCAAAAACATGAGCTGTCGCGCGGGACCATCCGCACGGCGTTCACGGTCACTTGTGTGATCTCACTCGTAGTTGCACTGATCCTGCTCGCCTCGGCCGGCGTTGTATCGCAGATATTTGGGCAGGAGGGCCTAAGGCGAGGTATCCAGGTTTCTGCGCTAAACCTTCTTCTCCTGCCGGTCTCCGGGACGTTGGCCGCATTGTTTCGTCGTGACATGCAGTTCGGGACGCTCGCGATCTGCAATCTCGCTAGCAACGTGACGATAGCGCTGGTTTCGATTGGACTGGCGCTTTTGCACTTCAGCTACATGGCTCCGGTCTGGGGTGGTGTGGCTGGTAGCGTCGTTCTCATGATCATGTTGTTGAGCTGGTATCGGGACTTCCGTGTGTTGCGTCCTTCGCTGTCCGAATACCGAGATGTTCTCAAATTCGGTCTGTATTCCAGCGGCGTCAGTGTTATCAATATCTTCTACAACCTTGCGCCCCAGCTATTTCTCGCGAAGATTCTCGATTTTGCCGCCGTAGGTCTCTATAGCCGGGCGATAAACCTGACCCAGGTCTTTGACAGGCTCGTCACGCAGGTGCTGAATCCGATCATCATGCCAGCGATTGTGTCGAGGCGTGCAGCCGGAGCGGATCTGAAGGGGGTCTATCTGGACGCGGTCCAACTGCTTTCCGCCGTGCAGTGGCCGTTTCTCACGTTCGTAGCGATCATGGCAAAACCGATCGTTCTGATCTGGCTTGGTGGAGCCTGGCTGGAGGTCGTGCCGTTGGTGCGCATTCTTTGCCTTGCCAATCTGGCGCTGTTCGCTGCGTGTCTGACATATCCTATATTCGTGGCCGTTGGACGCGTGCGCGACGCGCTCGTCTCATCCTTCATCTCGTTGCCGCCATCGCTCCTTGCTCTCTTGGGTGCGTCCTTCTTTGGCGTGGAGGCAGTAGCGGCGTGCGCGTTGCTGACGCTGCCGTTCCAGGCGGCAGTGGCGATTTACTATCTCAGTCGGCATCTGGCATTGCGGCCGGGCGAACTTGGCCGTGCCCTCGTAACGAGCGGTGTCGCCACCGTGGCGACCGCCTTGGGCGCAGCCACCTGTGCGGCGTTGATCGAGGCAGGAACTCTCAATCTCGTTGCAGGTCTCGCATCAGCGTTTGTGGTTGGCCCGCTTTGCTGGTGGTGGGGACTGATGGCGACAGGGCATCCTCTGCTGCAGCACCTTCGTCAAGCGGCCGCAGGGCTTGCGGAGATGGCGCCCCGGCTGCTCCCGTCACGCTCGGCGCTGTAAAGGGTTCTTTGACTGTGGAGACAGGGACACTGACATGCCAATAAAGGACACCGAGCTTGGCCGTGATGTCCGTATCCTGCATCCGGATCTGGTCAATCTGTATGGTTGCGCCGTCGGTGATGAGAGCAGGATCGGAACCTTCGTCGAGATCCAGGCCGGAGCAAAGATAGGTGCGCGGTGCAAGATATCGTCGCACAGCTTCATCTGTGAGGGCGTCACGATCGAGGACGAGGTGTTCGTCGGACACGGTGTGATGTTCACCAACGACAAGCACCCGAGGGCGACAACAGTGGGTGGTCGTCCCCAGCAAGCCACGGACTGGACGCTGCAGCGCACGCTTGTCGGCAGGGGCGCTTCCATCGGCTCGAATGCCACCATTCTGTGCGGTGTGACGATCGGCGCGGGAGCCTTCGTAGGCGCGGGAGCGGTGGTCACGAAGGACGTTCCGCCCGGCGCCGTCGTCGCCGGAGTGCCGGCGCGGGTTCTCTCCACCACTGAACACATGGTTGCGGGCATTCGCGCCTCATCAGAGGCGCTTCGCAGATAGTATTATTGCTAATATATATGCGGCTCGCAATTTAATGCTTGATTATATTTGTTAATGAGATTTAAATATTCGATATAATTCAGCCCCAATCCAAGGTTCTGAATCTTGATACCCTTCCTGGACCTCAAAGCGCAATACAGCCAGATCAAGCCGGAAATCGACGCCGCGGTGGCGAGGGTCGTCAGCAGCGGGCACTTCGTGCTCGGGCCCGAGGTCACGGCCTTCGAGGGACGCTTCGCGGATTATTGCGGTATCGCCCATTGCCGCGCAGTGAACAGTGGCACTTCGGCGCTTCACCTTGCACTGCTGGCGGCGGGTGTCGGGCCCGGCGACGAAGTCATCACGGTATCCATGACGTTCGTCGCCACGACCGCGGCCATCCTCTACAGCGGCGCCAGGCCGGTATTTGTCGACGTCGATCCGGTAACATGGACGATGGATCCCGGCTTGATCGAAGCTGCGATGACGCCGCGAACCAAGGCCATTCTGCCGGTTCACCTCCACGGGCTGATGGCCGACATGGATCCGATCATGGCGATCGCGCGTCGCCACGGGTTGACCGTCATTGAGGACGCCGCGCAGGCGCACGGTGCGGAGTACCGCGGGCGCCGCGCGGGCTCGATCGGCGATCTGGGATGCTTCAGCTTTTACCCCGGCAAGAATCTCGGAGCGTTTGGCGAAGGCGGGGCGCTCGTCACCGACCGGATTGAATTTGCGCGCCGCGTGTCACTGTTGCGGGATTGGGGGCAGGAGGCAAAATACGACCACGCCATTCCCGGATATAACTATCGCATGGACGAAATTCAGAGCGCGGTTCTGAACGTCAAGCTGGACCACATCGAGCGCTGGACCGAAGCCCGCCGGTCGCTCGCTAAGCGATACGATGCGCTGCTTGCCGATCTCCCGCTCGCACGACCCGGACCGCCCGCGCACGCCCGCCACGTCTATCACGTCTATGCGGTCAGATCGGAGCGGCGCGATGAGGCGCTGGCGCTGTTGCGTGATGCCGGTATCGGCGCCGGGATTCATTATCCCGTTCCGGTGCATCTGCAGAGAGCCTACGCGGAACTCCGTTATCGCGCTGGTGATCTCCCTGTCACCGAGATGCTCGCGAGGGAGTTCCTTTCTCTTCCCATCTATCCGGAGCTGCTGCCAGAACAGGCAGGCGAAGTTGTCGCCACATTGAGGCGCGCGACGGGACTGCAGCCTAGCGTAGCCGTCAGCACCCGAGCGGAGCATCTACAAAGCGTCTTGACATAGTCCCACAACAGGAGAGCGTCTTGATTGATCTCAAGGGTAAACGCGTTCTGATCACCGGCGGGGCGGGATTCATCGGCTCCCACATCGTCGACCTGCTTTGTGACGAGGGCTGCATCGAGATTGTTGCCCTCGACAACATGATCAGAGGCCGGCCGGAGAATCTCCGGCGCGCGCTCGGGCGTGGGCCTGTACGACTAGTCCACGGCGACATTCGCGATCGCAAACTGATGGAAGCATTGGTCAAGGCGGCTGACATCGTCTTTCACCAGGCCGCGCTCCGCATCACCCATTGTGCAGCCGAACCGCGCCTGGCCAAGGAGGTCATGGTGGATGCCACTTTCGACCTGCTGGAGCTGTGCATCAAGCATGACATCGAGAAGATCATCGCGGCGTCTTCGGCATCCGTCTATGGCATGGCCGAAGAGTTTCCGACGACAGAGCGGCAGAATGCCTACAATAATCGAACTCTCTATGGAGCCGCCAAGGCGTTCAACGAAGGGCTCCTGCGGACCTTTAACGATGCCTGGGGCCTCGACTATGTGGCATTCCGGTATTTCAACGTCTATGGCAGCCGGATGGACATCCACGGACGGTATACTGAGGTCTTGATCCGCTGGATGGAGCGGCTGGAAGCCGGTTTGCCTCCCATTATCTTTGGCGATGGTCGTCAGACCATGGACTTCGTCCACGTCCGCGACATCGCACGGGCGAATATCCTTGCGGCGAGGTCAAAGGTTACCGATGAGGTCTTCAACGTCGGGAGCGGCACCGAAACCAGCCTGACGGAGCTGGCGATGGCGCTTGCGTCCGTGATGGGACGCCGCGGCCTGACACCCGAATTCGCGCCGGAGCGCTCGGTCAATCCAGTGCCGCGACGGCTGGCCTCGACGGGCAAGGCGGAGCGTTTGCTAGGTTTCCGCACTGCGATTTCGCTCGAGCAGGGGCTTTCCGATCTCGTCAAGTGGTGGCGATCCGAACGCGAGCTCGGTTCGGACCATCAGCGACAGGCGGCGGCATCGTGATTCCGATCGCCGCCCCGTTGCTTGCGGACGAAGAGGCCGATGCCGCGCGCGCGGTCGTGCTGTCGGGTTGGGTTTCGCAGGGCCCCCAGGTCGCCGCGTTCGAGCGTGAGTTCGCTGCTCTTGTTGGCGCGCCGCACGCCTGTGCGGTCTCAAACTGTACGACCGCCCTGCAACTCGCCCTGACAGCGCTCGATATCGGTCCCGGCGATGAGGTAATCACGGTCAGCCATTCCTTCATCGCGACCGCAAACGTCATCCGACATCAGGGCGCCACTCCGGTTTTTGTCGATATCGAGCCGGAAACGTACAATTTGGATTGCGCTCGACTGGAGGAAGCCGTCACCGAGCGCACCCGCGCGATCATCGTGGTCCATCAGATGGGCATGCCTTGTGATATGGCAGCGCTGATGGCCATAGCGCGCCGCCGTGGCATCGCCGTCATCGAGGACGCGGCCTGTGCCGCCGGATCGCAGATCCGGATGAACGGAGAATGGGCGCCGATCGGCGCGCCGCACGGAGATATTGCGTGCTTTTCCTTTCATCCGCGAAAGGTGATCACGACGGGTGAGGGTGGAATGCTCACCACTGCGAATGCCGAGCTTGACCGGAAGTTTAAGCTGCTGCGCCAGCACGGCATGAGCGTTCCGGATACGGTACGACACAGCTCGTCGAGCGTGATCTTCGAGGAGTACGTCGTTGTTGGCTACAATTACCGAATGACAGATATGCAGGCCGCCATTGGGCGCAGACAACTCGAGCGACTTCCGGACCTGGTGGCGCGCCGGCGAGCCGTTGCCGCTCGATATGCCGAACAGCTCGGCAATCTGGAAGGACTGCGGCTACCAAGCGAACCGGCGTGGGCCAGATCCAACTGGCAGAGCTATTGCGTTCGTCTCCCGGACCGCCTCGACCAACGCGTCGTCATGCAGCATCTCCTCGACAAGGGCATCGCGACTCGCCGCGGGATCATGTGCGCCCACCGCGAGCAGCCTTATGCGGGCCTCAACAGGAGACAGGATCTACGTCAATCCGAGCTTGCCCAGGATCGATCGATCTTGCTACCCATCTATGCGCAGATGAGCGCGGAAGATACTGCGCGGGTGAGCGCTGCGGTGCGGGCAGAGGTGGAACGATGATCCCGGGGATCGCCGATCGGAAGGCATTGCGACTTTTAGTCGTGATTGCGAGCTATGGGACCGCCAATGATGCTTACCTGGATCGGGTGATCAGGGAATACCGGTCCATGTCGTTCGACGTGGATATCATGATCATATCCAACATCGACAAGAAGCCAGCAGCAGAAATTGAGTGTATCGTTGGCCTTCCCAACAAGAATCCCTGGTCGCTTCCCTTCGTGCACAAAGAGTTGTTTGCAGCGCGAGTTGATCAGTACGACCTGTTCATCTACTCCGAAGACGACATCTTGGTCACTGAAAGGAATATTCGAGCGGTTCTCGACGTGACTGCAGTGTTGGTTGAAGGCGAGGTTGCCGGATGGATGCTCGTCGAGAGAGCGTCAAACGGCGAATTGAATTATCCGCAGGCCCACGGTTCTTTCCACTGGGATTGTACGTCGGTAAGGTCCAGGGGACCTTACCTTCTCGCTCATTTTACCAATGAGCATGCTGCCAGCTATATGCTCACCCAGCAGCAGCTAGCGAGAGCAATTGCGTCCGGCGGTTTTCTGGTCGCGCCCCACGAAGGCAAGTACGACCTGCCTTGCACCGCTGCAACTGATCCATTCACCCAGTGTGGCTTCAAGAAGCTGATACCGATTTCCCATATCGACGACTTTTCTGCCCACCATTTACCGAACAAGTATATCAACCGGCTCGGCGTCGATCGCAAGCAATTGGACGCACAACTGTCCGTCCTGATGCAGATTGCGCGTGAGGGAAACACCGTCATTCCGCTATTCGGTGCCGAGACGAGGCTCTGGCACAGCATGTACTCGAAGGACTACTACGAGCCGGCCAGGGACGAAGTATTGTCCGGTGTACCGGAAAAGGCCGCCGTATTATCGATTGGATCCTGCTCGGCTGCAAACGAGCGCCGGCTGCTGCAGAGAGGAAACCGGGTCGTGGCGGTGCCCCTCGATCCCGTTGTGGGCAACGGCTTGGCCGAGCTCGGGGCTGAGGTGGTGTTAGGGGACGTCATCACGGCCAGAGCAAAAATCGCAACGGAGCGGTTCGACCGGCTGCTTTTCGTCGATGTCTTGCAATTCGTCCGTGATCCGGCACATCTGCTCAGATTGTTTGCTGATCTCTTGGCTCCCGACGGACGGGTGATCATATGCGCGCCAAACCGGCCGTCGCTCCGTTACGCCTGGGAATGCGCGAGATCCAGCAACGTGTTTCGGCGTTGGGGCAGCTTCGATTCAGTGGGGATCCACGACACGACGGTCGGAAAACTTCGAACGTGGTGTGCGCAGGCCGGTCTGGCGATCGAGAAGATTGAACGGTGCGCTCCGGATCGAGTCAGTCCGACGTTCCGATTCCTGTCTCCCATACTTGCGTCAGACCTTGTCGCAACTGCTACAAGGCGTGGATCGCGAAAGCCGTCCGCCCGCGAGGCCCGCGGAATGGAGCAAATGGAGGTTTCCGGAGGGAGCGCCGTCCAATGAGCTTGGAAGCCACCAACCGAATCGAAATCGGCAACATGCGGGGACACGCTGATGCAGCGCAGGGTTCGTATGCAAAGAACTACTATACCCGCTCCCGCCGCGAGATTCGGCCGTTACTGCCGAGCCGCGCCTCTCGCATACTCGAAGTGGGGCCTGGCGCAGGCTTCACTCTGATGTGGCTTAAGTCGATCTACCCCGCCGCTACGACATTCGGGGTCGAGCTCAATCAAGCGCTCGAGGCTGACCTGCAAGAGCATGCCGATGTCGCGATGATCGGAGACATCGACGATTTGATCTCACGCGTGGGTAGCAAGTTTGACCTCATCTTGTTGCTTGATGTCCTTGAACACGTTCCGGATCCAACTCGCACGCTTCAGGCCATCACCAGAAGCCTTCTCATGGATGGTGGGCGCGTGATTGTTTCCGTTCCGAACATCGCGCATCTGAGCGTGACGCTTCCCCTGCTTTTCCGGCGTCGATTTGCGTACGCTGATTCGGGAATCCTTGACCGGACTCATTTGAAGTTCTTTGTCGAAGACAGCGCGGTCGAGCTTCTCAATGACTCAGATTTGGTCGTCAAGGATGGTCTGATTACGGGCATTGAAGGTCCAAAATCCAAGCTGCTGGATAGTCTTACCCTCGGAGTCCTGAGCCATCATTTGGCAAAGCAGTACATCATGGCTGGTGAGGCGACCGGCGGATCTGTTGCGCAACCGAAGATCAATTGGAAGAAGAACCGGTTGATCAGCTAACGGCGGTGAGGGGGCCGCTGGAGGTCTCGAAAAGGCGCCATACGCGTCTGGCCATCGACTACGGGCGACCACAGTCAGCGAATTCACTCTTGATCCCAGACCGTGAAATTACCGAGAGCAGGACCTCCGCATGCCGTTTGGAACATGTGAGAGGATCGAACCGGCGTTTTGCATCCTCCGACAGTTGTCCCCGAATTTCCGACCAATGATCTCGGAGTGCGACGACTGACCTCATAGCCGAGACGAGTTCGTCCTTATTCTTCTGCGGCTGAAATCGCATGAGGCTTGAGTTATGCCAATTCGCGCTTTCGGGATCGCCAACCGGGTTCGCCACAACGAATCCCCGGCTGCCGTCCGAGCCGAGTTGCTCACGGGCACCCCCGACGTCGCTCACAATCGTGGGCAACCCCGCGCTCAAGGCCTCCATGGAGGCCAATGACCATCCCTCAAAGAAGGAATTCAGAACGAAGCAGTCGGCGGCGGCAAGCAGGATGGACGGATCTGGAAACGAATGCCGGAGGTGAATTCGCTGCTTGCAAGGCATCTTGTCGCGAAGCGTGCGCACCTGCCGCATGTATACGGCATCGTCCAGGCGACCGGCGATCAGCAGATGGACCTTGTGGTCCTGCTCTGCGACTTCGGAGAATGCCCGGATCAGGCCGTATGCATTCTTCTGGATCGTGTGACGGCCGAGCGAGAGGAAGAGAAATTCTTCATTGAGGCCGAGCCAGGCCCGGGCTTCCGACCGGTTCACCAACGGGCGGTGGGTTTGGTTGAATGCGTTGGGGATGGTGATAACCGCGCGATCTGAATAGGACGGATTGCCCGACAGGTACTGACGCCTCACGAGGTCGCTGACCGCGACGAAGCAGGTGACGAATTTCGATCGCTGGCCCTCGTCCTTCCAATTCGTGCTGATGGGCGTTGGAATACCGTGGAGCGTCTCCACGATTGGAACGCGGGCGTCATTGGCGGCCTGCAGAAGCCAACCAGGCGGATCGTGCGCGCTGATGACGTCGGGACGGTTCGCTTCGATCCATAGGCAAGCGTCGCCCGGCGAGACGGCAATGACTGCTGCGCCCTCCTTCTGCAAGGCCGTGAACAATTGGCCGACCGGCGCTGACGATGAATGTGCGCACATGACCGTCACGCGAAACCCGAAATGAGGGAGGCGCCGTGCAAGAAAAGCGACAAGTTCATCGAGTCCTCCGGCGTCGAGCACCGGAGTGACAATCAGGCAATGCACACTTCCTGGTGAAACAAGAAGGTCGCCAGGCTTCGACACGTCGCTGTTCGGGTTAGAGGCGGGCACCGCCGGCGCGTTCGGCGCGACCATCGAGTCGTAGGGCACGAGCGGTTTCGACCAGTCGTCGACAAGGCCGTCGCTTCCGGACGTCAGCTGGCTGCCAATGAACAGTTTTTTTGCGATACGCCTTAGGCCTCGGGGCAGTCGCCAGGAGTTTCGCTGTGCCCAAAGGGTCGCACGTCCCCTTAAGGAAAGGTCGTTTTGACTAAGACCCGTCATGGGTTCAAACGCCGCCCGTCTCGATTTCCTGATGGGACAAATAGCACGTCGACCAAGAAATTAAACATATATTGCGCTCACTATAAAATCCAATTAAATAGCTGGTATTATTTTCGTCGATCTGCTTAAGGTGCAGAATCAAGTATGTCACTTCGCGTGAGGAACATCGTGACGCGGAACTCAAGCTTCGTGGAACGTCCGGTCCGGAGACCTCTGGCGGGGGTGGAAACCGTGAGTTCCGTCGATGCGATCATTCCCTGTTACCAGTACGGGCATTTCCTCAAGGAATGCGCCGACAGCATATTGAAGCAGTGCGGATCCGAGTTACGGCTGCTGATCATTGATGATGCGTCGACGGACAACACGCCTCAAGTCGCGCAAGAACTGGTTCGTGCTGATCCTCGGGTCGAGTATCGCAGGCATTCCGTCAATCGCGGCCACATCGCCACCTTCAATGAGGGGATTGCCTGGGCCGCTGCGGACTACATGATCCTGCTCTCCGCGGACGATTACTTGATGCCCGGTGCGATTGAGCGGTCGGTGAGGTTGATGGATGAACATCCGACCGTCGGCCTCACGTTTGGCGGCGCGGTTGCGCTTTATCAGGGGCGTGAGGAGGTCGTGGCTTCGCCTCCGGAACTCGGGTCTGGTACAAAGATACTATCCGGCCGGGACTTCATCAGGATCGGGGGCGCCAGAAACATGGTGGTGGCTCCGACCGTCGTGGTGCGAACGAACCTTCAGAAGAAAGTGGGAGGATACTTACCGGATTTGACGCACAGCGGCGACATGGAGATGTGGTTGCGATTCGCCGCGCATGGTTCCGTCGCTTTTATCGATGCCATCCAGGCCGTTTATCGACGACATTCAACCAACATGTCAGGCGGATATACGGCCGAGCAGGACTTCTTTCAACGCAGGCTGGCGCTTGAGCATTTCCTAGAAACCTGCTCTGAGGTGCTTCCTGACGTCAATGATGTCCGGTCCTGGTTGATGGGCCGCTTGGCGCTCGACGCAATCAGTTGTGCGAGCCGTGCCTTCAATGAGGGCGACGTTGAACTATCGGATCGCCTCTCGGCGATTGCGTCAAAGCTGGATCCTGCGGTCACGAAATCGCGTCGTTGGTGGCTGCTCGCCTGCAAACGGCAGTTGGGATCGCGCGGGTGGCGATTGCTGCGGCCTGCGATCGACCGGCTAAGGACGATGTGACCAGCTCCGGGGCGGCTTCAGAGCTGGCGTTTCGGTCCCGATTCCGAATGGCTTGCTGCGCTTGGACCGCTTGATGGGGCTAAGCCTTGTACATCGAGAACTCCCGCAGCGACGCCCTGATGCCGCTGCAGACGCCCCAGAATATCCAGAGATAGTTCCAGTAGTGGACCGTCAGCCCGGTGAACATGAGCATCACCACCGCGACGGTGAACGCGATGCGTAGATCTGGCGCGCTGGGATACTCCACTGCGCCGTTGAAGCGACTTTTTACGGGGAGGATGCTCGCAATATTCGTCAAGACAAGAAGGAAAATCATAGGAAGTCCGAACCGAAGCGCAAACACCAGCCAGACCGAATCCACCGTGGTATCGAGAATGTCGTGATTAAGCGGGCCGAACGCATATCCAGTGAAAGGAGACTCCATGATCTTTTGTGTGGCGGCATCCCAAATCAACATTCGGAAGTAGCCCGACACCGGATCGAAGGTCAGGTGGGAAATGATCCAGCCAAGCGGGTGATTGGCAACTGCCAGGATCACGAGAACGATCGTGACAAGACACAATTGCAGTGCGCGCCATCGGCCTGGATATTGTTTCAGTCCCGCATCATAAAGGTAGAGCGCCAAGACTATGAAGCACGACAATAGGGGCGCGGAGGACAACGACAAGAGGCAGCCGAAAACACAAAGACCCGCCCAAAGCATCTTCGACAATGGGTGTTGCTCCGAAAACAGGAGGATTGCGCAAGCGACGGTGCAGTAGGTGCCCAACAGAATTGGGTGGTCAAACGTCGAGGCGGCTCTTACCCAATAGAGCCTATAGTCGGGCGAGAGCGTCGTAGAGCTGCCGAAGGCAGCGGAGAACATTTCTTGAACGATGAGCCGGCCCGAAAGATTATCGAAAAGCGCCAGTACGACCACGCAGGCGGTCACCAGCTTGAATGGCTGAATGAAGCTGTAAGTGGCCGCCGGGCCGAAGAAAAATCCCCGCGCCACAAGGTAGCCGCCCAAAAACTCGAGGCTCTCGGCCCCGGTCGACGAGATCGCACTCGGCCCGCTCGTGTAGTAGGCGGCTGCGAACATCCAAGCTGCGACGGCGCATGCAAGATAGTCTGAGGCAAGGGTGTGCCGACCGGCCCTGAACAGTCTTGCCACGGCAGGTATTATGAGGAGCAAGATACCGATCCGTCCTATCGTGAGTTTCGCATCGGCGACGTAAAGCTGGACTTGCGCCGCCGGCAGAATGACGCCGATCAATAGCAGCCAAGCCGGCAGCGTACTGCAGCGCTCGGGGGCTCTCGGCAAAGCCGTACTCGTCAGGCCGAACTCACCGCCGGCAGCCGTGACGCTCATGAGAGAACCGCCTTGTCCGCTGACCCCGCTTCGATCTGGACGCGACGGCTGTGAGCATCAGTCAAATACCACGTGAAAGTGACCGAACGCGGCGCTAGTCCTCTCACGAAGCGTCCGGTCTGGAAGACGTATGGCCGATAACCAATGTCGGCGACGAATGCCGAAAGATCGTCAGATGCAAAGGCGCACATCAGCGCTGGCTTGTGCTGCCTCAGCGTGTGCTCCGATCCTCGCAGGATCTCCAGCTCGGCGCCCTGAGCGTGCACCTTGATCAGGGAGGGCGACAAGGAGAAGGAATCGAGCGTGCGACATTCGATTGTGTGCTCGCCTACAGTCAATTTGGACTGGTCGAACCGGTACATGCGGCCGCTATCGCTCAGCCACTCGGTCGCCGCCTCGCGGGAGGTGGCCGCCATCCCATCGCAGCCCCACCATCCGTATGAAGGAACGAAGAGCGTGATCGTGCCCGGTTTGGCTCCCAAGGCGCAGGAGGCTATCGAAACGGATCGATCTCCGGAGAAGCGGAGTTTGAGCCGCTCGGCCGAGACTGGCTCGGGTTCGAACGCGACGATGCTCGATTTCGGCCGAAACCTCTTGAACGCGTAGATGCTTTGTCCGCGGTTCGCCCCGATGTCGATAATCAAACCATCAGTCCTGGCGGTCCAGATAGCACCCCCGTACTCCGGTTTTGCAAGGTATGAGGCCGTCGCGTCCTTGAATGCAAATCGCGCGGCGGCAACGCCGGGGATGTTCGCATATGCGAAACGAGCAAACGGCTTCAAATTCATGACGACAGGACCTTGCCGGGGCAGACGCCTTTCAATTGCTGCAGATTAAACAAAATAAATCTGATTGCAATGTCGAGCATTTAAAGCTACGAGAAGATATAATAAATTAAATGACCGGGTCGAAAGTTCTCCATGACGGCCGGAATGAAGGTTAGCGAAACTGATGCTTCCTCCGGGCCGGCGGAAAGCCTCGTGTCCGAGGTCGCGGTGCTCATCGTCGGCTATCGCAACTCACAGGACATCGTTGATTGCCTAACGGCGCTATCGCATGCGACGCCTTCGCCGGCATTCGACATCTTCATCTGCGAGAATGGTGGTCATGATGCTTATCACCGCCTGGTTTCCGCGCTGACGAGCGACGGAGGCCCCTGCCTGCGGGGCCAATCCCTTGGTATCGAGATAGACAGCAACACCAGCCGGTTTACCAACGTTCAGCGCCTGGCTCTGCGAGCCAGGTCGTCAAATGTCTGGGTTGGGTGCGCCTCCGATAACCTGGGCTATGCGGGCGGGATTAACGCGTGGCTGCGCCCGCTCTCCGCGATACCCTCCTGGCGGGCCATCTGGGTTCTCAATCCGGATACCCAACCGACCGAGTCCGCGTTAGCGGCGCTACACGAACGGGCGGAGTCCGGCCGGAAGGCGATGGTGGGCAGCACGATCCTCGACAGCCTCGACGCAGCCCACGTGAGATTTCGCGGCGGGCTTTCTTGGCAGAAGCTGGCGGCGAGAGACGTTGCCATCGGCTTGGGAGAACTTCTCAACGTGTCCTGCAACATCGCCGCCGTCGAAGACGCGATGGATAGCCCTTCGGGGGCATCGATGTACGTCACCCGTTGGTGCATCGAGCGGATCGGTTTCATGGATGAAAGCTATTTTCTGTTTTACGAGGATATGGATTGGGGGCTTCGCGCGAGACACTTGGGGCTCGGTTACGCGGCCGATTCGATCGTCGTTCACAAACGAGGCACGACGACGGGATCGGCCGAAGCTTCATCGGCGATCCCGGTGCTCTCCGTCTATCTGCAGCACCGCAATTCCGTTCGCTTCGTGCGACGACATTTCCCGTGGTCGGTGCCTCTTCGAGTCGCGGTTTCCCTGATGTACGCACTGAGGTTCTTGCTGCAGGGCGCGCCAAACAACAGTCGCGCAGCGGTCCAAGGACTTGTCGCGGGGTTGAAAGGCGAGATGGGCCGGCCGAAGGAGCGGATGGCACAATAGCGAACGCAAGTCGGGGGTTCACTTCCAGATGCGGCAGCCGATCATTCTTAAGGCATTTCTATTGTTGGTCGTCGTGTGTCTCGAAGCAGATCGCGTTGTTGCGCGCGCAGCCGAGGGCGACCAGATCTCCAACTCTGGTTGGCCCAACGCAACGAATACGGGAGTGCGTCCGAATGTGAAGCTAACGCCTTCGGGCGACGTCGTGGCAGACCAGGCTGGCGCAACCATTTCGGGCCTCGACATTCAAGGCCGCGTCTATATCAAGGCGCCGAACGTGACGTTGATAGACTCCAAGGTGACGTCAGCCTCATTCTACATCGTCAGGATTGAACCGGGTGTGACGGGCACAGTGATCCGGAATTGTGAGATCAATGGCGTCGGCTCGGGCAATGATGGCTCCTACGGCATAGTAGGTCAGGGTACGTTTGTCGCGAACAACATCTACAATGTGGAAAACGGAATTGGTGTATCCGGGTCAGATACGCTCATCCAGGACAACTACATTCACGATCTGCTTGCGTCCGGTTCTCCGCATTATGATGGCATCTCGATCGATGGCGGCAACTCCAACATCGTTATCAGGCACAACACGGTCATCAATGCGCACACGCAGACGTCGGCGGTCATGATCGACAACTATTTCGGACCGATCTCGAATATCGAGGTCGACGGCAACCTTCTGACGGGCGGCGGATATACGGTTTACAGCTCGGCGCAATTCAATGGCGGCTCGGTCGCTGGAGTTTCCTTTACGAAGAACCGGATGGGCAGAGGGAAGTGGGGCTATAGTTCGATTGTGAAGAACGTTCCGGTCTGGCGGGAAAACGTAGATAGCGCGACTGGCCGCACCATTGGTCCTCGGTAAATCATCTGCGGCCACAGGTCGCCTATTTGTCCACACGCCGGAACCAGAATGATCCTGGCTGCCGCCACGGTTCGCGCATCAGAACCGGACATGCGTCGTTCAGCCGAGCCTTGTGTTTGCGTGCAAGCCAGTTGACTGCGCCAATGATCTCGAAATGTGCGTTGAAACTCAGGAAGGCCTCTAGGAGATATTGCTCATTCCACAGCCAGCGATCGCGAAGGAGCCATTGAGCAGGGTAGTCGTGCGGCGTGAAGACGTCATGGACATGCACAAGCACGTTGTGACGGACGAGGCCGAGTACGTGCAGGTATTCGTGCAGGACGTCGCCCTGCGGGCGAATGATGTGTGAGGAGTCGATGAAGAGGATGTCGTTCTCGCCCAGCGCCTCAAACAGGCTGTCGGGGCAGCACTCGACCTTTCTTCTAAGGACCGTGACACCCGCTGATTCGAGCCACGGTTGCTCAAACGGTTCGATACAGATCTGCTCGCATTGGTAGCCCGGGCTGTCCCTCCCGTTCGCCTCTATCGCGAGGCGGGCCATGAGGGTCGAATTGCCGCTCCCGACCTCGACGATCCGCTTGGGTTTGAAGTGACGTATCATGTTATAGAGAAATTCGGCGTCTCCAGCCTCGAACGAGCCGTTGTGGTACCCGAATTCGTCGGGTCTCTTTTGAACGGTTGGAATTTCGAGCAGTTCGTCGCGGTAGTTGAATTGCTCGATCAGTTCAAGCTGCGCCGCTTCGTTTAAATCCAGTCCGGTGATTTCTCGCGGAAGATCTAGGTCGCGCTTCAGGTCTTTCGCGAGAACGATGGGTTCATAGTAATGATGCCTCACAATGGCGAACTGAAATCTGTCGCATACAGACCTCGACAAGGGAGCTCGATCACGGAGGCGACCCAGGAGGACAGCAAGCGGCGCAAAAAGCAAAACGACGGGCGTCAAAATTAGATCGAGTATTCCGTAAATGGATTTGCGTACATAATGCATGGGTCATCACTTCCGATCGATAGAAATGAAACAATCTGCCGCCTAGCAAAGCTCCACCTCGATGCACGAGAATATTGTGGCCGATTGCCATTCCGCCGTCCAGATCAGACTGCTCGCATGTGAGGTCGTCCATGGCGATGAAAGCCGGCTTCTCTACCAGGTGGAAATGGCTGCATCTTCAAGCGTGCCTTGCCGCGGCAATGCGGCGCGCCTGGTCTCAGCGAACATCAATTGCAGAGCATGAACGGCTCAGCGCGCGCTGCAAGGGAGGCTATGGCTACGCAATCTAATCGCCCGCGCTCAAAATGGCCCCGGACAGACTTCGGCACCACACCCCGAGCGCCGGCATTTCGCAGTCCCTCTGCTGACGTGTTCGTGCGAGGTCGGTTGAACCGAGCGACTCGATTCCATGCCAATCGTGGTCTGGCGGGATCGTGACGGCGATCTTTTTAGTGAGGTCTTAGATTTATATATTGCAATTAAATATGCGGAATATCGATCGATGACGAGAAGCCGGGCGCTCGCTGTCCTCTGCGAAGATTAAAGTGAATAAGTTGGCAGTGTGCTCTTGTGGCAACGCGCGAACACTCGCAATCTGCCGCAGCCTATATGGCGGTGTTACTTCGGGTTTTTTAATCGCGGTTGAATTTGGTCGCGCGTCGTACCCGAAAAATGACCCAAGTGGCGCCGCCATCTTGTCCCAAAAAAGCCCCCGCGGATGGAGCATGACACCGGCCGTGGCGCGCCTTTTTGGGGAGGGCGCACCTACGTGCGCCCTGCACGTCGGATTTAACCGAAGGAGAAAAATATCTTGGCAACTATGACTGCGTGGCCTGATGCTACAAACACTGGGGTGTCGGCGGGTGTGGCCCTCACTCCTTATTACGGGGACCTGGTCATCAATACCGCGGGAGCCGTGATCAGCGGCCTCGACATCCATGGATCGGTTTTCATCAACGCTCCGAACGTCACCTTGGAGAACTGCAAGGTCACGACGAATGCGTTCTACGCCGTGAGGGTTGCGCCCGGCGTTACGGGTGCGGTGATCCAGCACAATGAGATCAATGGCGTCGGCTCGGGCAACGACGGCGACTATGGAATCATGGGTCAAGGAACGTTCATCGCGAACAACATCTACAACGTGGAGAATGGGATCGGCGTGGATGGAGGGAATACCCTCATTCAGGACAATTACATCCACGATATGATCGCATCGGGATCCCCGCACTACGACGGAATCTCGATTGACGGGAACAACTACGACATCACGATCCGCCATAACACGGTCATTAACGACCACACTCAAACGGCAGCGATCATGATCGACAATTATTTCGGGCCTGTCTCGAACGTCGTTGTCGACAATAATCTGTTGTATGGTGGTGGCTACAACATCTACAGCTCGGCCCAGTTCAACGGCGGACCGGTCACGGGAGTCTCGATCACGAACAATCACATGGGCGGAGGTTATTGGGGCCCGACCGCATTCACCGGCAACTCCCCGGTTTACACTGGCAACGTGGATGACAGCGGGAGCCTTATCGCGACCCTCAACACATCGGCGAATAGCGGCTCGGGCCCGACTGTGCCGGATGCTCCCGTCATCGCCTCGTTCTCGACCGACAGCGGCACCGCGGGCGACAAGATTACCAACGACAACACCATCGAGCTCAAGGGCACCGCGGCGGCCGGCAGCACGGTCAAGATCTACGACGGTACGACCCAGATTGGTTCGACGACCACGGACTCGGGCGGCAGTTGGGACTACATCACCAAGGTCCTGACCGACGCCAAACATACACTGACCGCAACGGCGACCAGCTCGTCGGGTCAGACCAGCGCGGCATCATCTGCGTTGGCAATCACCGTCGATACCAAGGCGCCGATTGCGCCGACCATTGCCAGCCATACCGTGAACACCGCCAATCAAGTGGTGATGTCGGGCAGTGCCGAAGCGAGCAGCGTCGTGAAGGTGTTCGACGGCACGACCCAGATCGGGACCGTGACGGCCAACAGCACTGGCGGGTGGAGTTATACAACCAGCGCCCTTGCGGCCGGTTCGCACAGCCTTACCGCGAAGGCAACGGACGCAGCAGGCAATACCGGCGCGGCGTCCACCGCCTTCACTGCCAGCATCAGCGGCGCCTCGGCGCCAACCACACCGACCTCGCCGACGTCACCGACTGCCGGCAAGGTCGTCGAGGCGGCTGGCGCGACGACTCTCGTTGAGAGCGGCGGCAAATACTACCTCAATGGCAGCACCGGATCGGGCCCCACGCTGAAGGATAACGGTGTGGAGTTTGTGAGCGGGTCGGATGGCACCTGGACTCCCATCGGTGCGGAGAAGACGGCGACGGGCTATGCGGTTGCCTGGAAGGAGACCAGCACGGGTCAGTACACGGCGTGGAACACTGACAGCAATGGCAACTACGTCTCCCATGTCAGCTCCCTGACCGGCTCCACGTCGGGCGGCTCGGTGTCAGGGACAGACTCTGGCCTTAAGTCGCTCGAGACGACCTTCCACCAGGATCTGAACGGTGATGGGCAGACCGGTACTTCCACTGCATCCACCCCGACGCCGTCAACGCCGACGACTGGCAAGGTCATCGAATCGGCGGGTGTGACAAGTCTCGTTGAGAATGGTGGCAAATACTACCTCAACGGCAGTACCGGCACCGGGCCCACGCTGAAGGACAACGGCGTGGATTTCGTGAACGGGTCCGATGGCACCTGGACTCCCATTGCTGCGGAGAAGACGGCGACGGGCTATCAAGTTGCTTGGAAGGAGATGAGCACGGGTCAGTACACGGCGTGGAACACGGACAGCAATGGCAACTACGTCTCCCATGTCAGCTCCCTGACCGGCTCCACGTCGGGTGGCTCGGTGTCGGGTACGGACTCGGGCCTCAAGACGCTGGAGAGCAGCTTCCATCAGGATCTGAACAGCGACGGGCAGATCGGTACGTCCAGCGTAGTTACTTCGTCCGATGCAACCAGTGGCAACGCTGCTATTGCGGGCAGTACGTTCATCGCTTCGCCGGGCAACACAACCCTGACGAGCACGTCCGGCAATGACACGTTCGTTGGCAGCAGCCAGGCTGATACTTTCGTGTTTGGCGCAGACTTCGGCAACGACACCATCAAGGGCTTCGTCGCCCGCGGACCTGCTCACGACACGATCGAGTTCAGCAAGAGTGTGTTCGACAGTTTTGCCAGCGTTCTCTCCCACGCGACGCAATCGGGCACCGATGTCGTGATCGCGACGGGGAGCGATACCCTCACGCTGAAGAACACCAAGCTCGGCGCGTTGACCAGTAACGACTTCCACTTCGCGTAGGGGACGGCATCCACACAGACCAGTCTTCAACAACTGCCTTGGGGATCTCCTGGGGGATTTTCCAATGCATGGTTCAAGGGCAGAAAGCCATGATCGACTTTGGACGGCGGGGGGGATTCCCCCCGCCCGCGAATCTCTATCGAACTCCACTTCTTCAACTATCAGGGCTCTGGACGGCCGGGCGGCAGTCTGCGGAAAACACTCGGCTGCAGACGTCGCAACTGATCGGCTGGGCAAAGCGTCTGATTGAAGCACTGCGGCAACGGATATTCGCTGGTCGACCCCGGCCAGTGGATCACTATGACGAGTCGCAGTCAGAGTTGTCGGCTTTCCTGCGGTCTTGCCGCCGGATTTTCTGGGCACTCGCGGCCTTCAGCGGCATGAGCAATCTACTCATGCTCACCGGCTCGTTCTTCATGCTGCAAGTCTATGATCGGGTGCTGCCTGGACGCAGCATACCGACTCTGGTCGCCCTGTTGACTCTGGCGACGGTGCTTTACCTGTTCCAGGGCGGGCTTGATCTGGTCAGGAGCCGGATCAGCGCCCGGGTCGGTCGGTATTTCGATGAAAGTCTCGGGGTTCGCATATTCGACGCCCTTGTTCGCCTGCCTTTGAAGACCAGAGCGGATGGCGACGGCCTGCAGCCGGTGCGGGACCTCGATCAGGTCCGCAGTTTCCTGTCGAGCGGAGGGCCGACGGCGCTGTTCGATCTGCCCTGGATGCCGATCTATCTCGGCGTCTGCTTCCTCTTTCACTTCTGGATTGGTGTCACTGCGCTGGTTGGTGCGGTGGTGCTGGTCGGCATTACGATCCTCACGGAAACGCGCACCCGAGGTCCGGCTAAGGCGAGCTCGCGTCTCGCCGTTTCGCGAACTGCGCTCGCGCTCGAGGGACGGCGCAATGCCGAAGTTCTGCAGGCCATGGGTATGCGGCAACAAGCGGCCTTGCGTTGGCGGGATGTCAACGCGAAGTACCTCTCAGCCCACGAACGGGCTAGCGATGTCGCAAACGGACTCGGTGGTGCCTCGAAGATTTTCCGCGCGATCTTGCAATCGCTGGTTCTTGCCGTTGGCGCCGTTCTCGTCATCAACCAGGAATCAACGGCCGGCATCATCATTGCGGGATCCATCCTTACCGCGAGGGCCCTTGCGCCAGTCGAGATGGCAATTGCGAACTGGAAGGGGTTCGTCGCGGCGCGACAATCGGGACAACGGCTCGATTGCTTGCTGAAACTTCTTCCTCAGGAGGAGGAGCGGTTGGCATTGCCTGCCCCTGTCGAAACCCTGAGCGTCGAGAGCGTCTCTATCGGTGCTCCGAACTCCGAAAGGCCTACTCTCAGCGAAGTGTCATTCCAGCTGCGGAGTGGGCAGGCGGTCGGAATTATCGGTCCGAGCGGATCCGGCAAGTCGACGCTGGCGCGTACGCTGGTTGGGGTGTGGCCGTGCATTCGCGGCAGGATCCGGCTCGACAACGCCGCCTTCGATCACTGGTCTTCGGACGCCCTCGGCAAGCACATCGGTTATCTGCCGCAGGATGTAGAATTGTTCGACGGCAGCATTGCGATGAACATTGCACGCTTCGACCCGAACGCGACCGCCGCCGCTGTTCTGGAAGCCGCCCATGCCGCGGGCGCGCATGACCTCATCCTCTCACTGCCGGACGGGTACAGCACGAAGATCGGCGAGGGAGGGCTGGCGCTGTCGGCGGGACAGCGGCAGCGTATCGGGCTTGCGCGCGCCTTTTACGGTAAACCTTTCCTGGTCGTGCTTGATGAACCCTCTTCCAATCTCGATGCGGAGGGCGAGGAGGCCCTGACCGAGGCGATCATGAACGTGCGACGCCGCGGAGGGATTGTGGCCGTTGTCGCTCATCGGCCGAAGGCGCTGGAAGGTGTGGACCATGTCTTGTGCCTCGGCGGAGGCAGAGTTCAGTCCTTCGGCAAGCGAGAGGAGGTTCTCAAGAAAGTGCTGCGGAATCCGGTGCCGCTGAAGGTCGTCGCGGAAGCTCAAGGAGGCGGCCGATGAACGGTCAGGTAGCGCCGGCGTTGCAGTCCATCCAGCGTTACATTATCGTCGGTATGATCCTGTTCGTCTTGGTGACCTTCGGGGTCGGCGGCTGGGCGGCGACTTCCCAGTTGTCGGGCGCGGTGATCGCCCAGGGCGTGGTCGTGGTGGATTCCAGCGTCAAGAAGGTCCAGCACGCCACTGGCGGAATCGTGGGAGAGCTACGCGTGCGCCAGGGCGATCGGGTCAATGCAGGCGACGTTTTGATCCGCCTCGACGAGACGCAGACGCTTGCGAATGCGACGATCGTCACGAACAGCATCGATGAGCTGCTGGCGCGGCAGGCTCGTCTCGAAGCGGAACGCGATGGTGCCGAGCAGGTCGTGTTTCCCAAGGTGCTGCTCGACCGGGCCAAGGAGAGCAATTCCGAGGCGAATCGTGCGATCGCCGCGGAGCGGAAGCTGTTCGACCTGCGTCGTCAGGCGAGGAGCGGCCAAAAAGCGCAGTTGCAGGAGAAGAGCGCGCAGCTGGAGAACGAGATCAAGGGCTATATGGGGCAGACCGAGGCCAAGCAGAAGGAAGTCGAATTCATCCGCCAGGAGCTGGAGGGCGTGCGTGGCCTCTGGCAGAAGAATCTGGTGCCGATCACGCGGCTCAATTCGCTCGAGCGTGACTCCGCCCGCATCGAAGGTGAACGCAGCCAGCTCGCAGGAATGATTGCTCAGTCGAAAGGCAAGATCTCCGAAATCGGACTGCAGATCATTCAGATCGACCAGGATCTGCGGACGGAGGTCGGCAAGGACCTGATCGAAACGCGATCCAAACTCTCCGAGCTGGGCGAGCGCAAGACTGCGGCGGTCGATCAGTTGAACCGAGTCGATATCAGAGCGCCGCAATCCGGCCGCGTCCACGAGCTGAGCGTCCACACCGTTGGCGGTGTGATCTCTCCCGGCGAACAGATCATGCTGATCGTGCCCGATGCGGATCAGCTTGCGATCGACGTCAAGATCGCACCGCGCGATATCGATCAGGTGTATCTGGGGCAGACCGCGACGATACGGTTCGCAGCGTTCAATCAGAAGACCACGCCCGAAATCGACGGGGAGGTCAGCATGGTCGCGGCAGACATTACGCAAGATCAGCGTGCCGGCACGAGCTACTACACGGGGCGCGTCCTGCTGAAGCCGGAAGAGCTCGCGAAACTCGGGTCGGCCAAGCTGCTGCCCGGCATGCCGGTCGAGGTCTTCATCAAGACAGCCGGTCGGACGGCGCTTTCCTACCTGCTCAAGCCGCTGCACGATCAGGCGGAGCGTGCGTTCAAGGAGCGCTGACCAGGCGCTAGATTGCGGTGCTCGACTGCATGGAGTCAGAGCCGGCGCCCTTGGGCGCCGGTTTTGCGACTAGCCTCTGAAAGCACGGGCGGGCCGGAACCATCGGCCGCGGGCTTGCGGGGACGGCGGAAGCTCGTCTCGAATCGGAACGGCGTCCGCAGTCTGGCTCGAAGGATCCGCCGCCGCATTCTGGTGATATCGACGTGCCGCAAGAGATCCGGTGGGACGTACGCGATGAGATCGCGCCACCTCCTGCTCAACCGCAATAGATGATCGCGCGCCTTTCGAGGGAGCGACCATGGAAGGTGCTTGTTGCGCTCGGGTGAGACTATGGGTTGCTCGAACGATCGTCCGTTGAGCACGTCCATTCGCTTGGCGTGCAAGGTCATCGCGGCCACGTAGCCAAGTATTGAAGCTTCAGCTCCCAGAATGACGAGTAGCTCAACTGGCATATGAAATCGGTCCTGCCCGAGGAAGCTCTGGTAGACGGTTTGGCTCCGGTCCAAAATTAAATCAACAATAAAATCCACGTGGGAGCGGTAAATCGTCGTCTGGGCTGGGCACGGAGCACGTTCGTTCGTGCTGCGCCTTTCGCGCTTTGCATCGAGAGTAGCCTGAACCGGGCGAAGCTTCTCGCGCCCTCCCATGCTCATTCTGCTCTGCATGTTCGCTGCAGTGCTTTGTGATAGTGATCGCCGCGCTATTTAATATCGATATATTGCCAATTGAATTAAATGTAGTTAATATTGAAATATGGAATTAAAATCGTGGTCTCGCGTGGCCACGCTGGCGGCGGACCCGACGGTTTGGCGTTCGGAGCGGGATCGGCAGATGCAGCGAACCTCGGGCCCAGTTATCGCGGCAGCCGTAGCTGCCATGATTGGAGGCGTTCAATGGGCGCGTGCGTCATTGTCGACCGTGCCGCGAGCACCCCAAGCTGACCTTGTGCACATCGAACTGGGACGCCCGACCCTTCCGCCCCTCACTTACACGGTGTTTTGCCTGCGCTATGAGACCGAATGTCGCCCGCGGCGCTTCTTCCGTGGCGGGCCGGTCCGGTTGACAAAGGGGCGATGGGCTGAGCTGAAGGCAGTCAATCGCGCCGTGAACCGTGCCATTGCTCCGCAGCCCAATGAACTCGGCCTTGCAGGCGAGGCGTGGATCGTTAACCCGGATCGCGGTGATTGCAACGACTACGCCGTGAGCAAGCGTCACGAACTGCTGCAACGCGGTTGGCCCGCGCGGGTCCTGTTATTGAGCGAGGTGGTCACCAGTTCTGGAGATCATCACCTTGTGCTGGTGGTGCGCGCCAGAAGCGGCGATCTGGTCCTCGATAATCTGACGCCCGAGATCAAGTCCTGGTCGCAAGTGCCATACGGCTGGGTCCGCATGCAGATGCCGAGCGACAACCGGCTGTGGGCGACGATTGGCCGCCCGGGCGCCTGACTGAGCGGCCGGAGTCATGCCTGGGCTGCGCCGGCGGGACGCCTGAGCCAAGCCGCGCCCGCCGTCATGACGCCGCGAGGCCCAGCGCGTTGGGGGCGGCCGAGGGGTCCACCCAACGTCGGATCGTGCCTTCGTATATGTCGGCACCGTAGAGCCAGCCGTCGGGCCCCTTCTGCAGGTCCACAATGCCTGGTACGTTGTCCACCAACTGGACGCTTGCTATCTGCCGGCTCGCATCCAACGTCGCTGCGAAGATCGTTCCGTTGTAGACGTCGTCGAAGAACATCGTGTTCTGATTGTAGAAATCTCCCGCGGTGATCACGTGGAAATTGTCCGGAGCGCCGTGGCTCAGAGGTAAGATCGGGAATACGGCAGCCGGGTCGGTTGTAAAGTTGCGGTTGCCGTTATTGTAGAAGGTGATCGCCTGGGCGAGGTTCTGGTAGCTCGCGGTTCGGTCCGGGCCTTCGAGATAGGGCCATCCGAAATTCGAACCGGCTTGACCCGTGTTGATTTCATCCCAATTGTTCCAACCCACATCTCCAATCACCGGCAGATTCGTAACGGGATCGAAGCTGAACCGGTATGCGTTGCGGATGCCGTAGTAGAACACTTTTGACTGATTGCTGTTCGGATCGCTGGCCTGATAATACGGATTGCCCGGCGCTCCCTCACCTGTAACAGGGTCGATCCGCAAGAGCTTGCCGGAAAGATTGTGGATGTCTTGGACCCGCACGGCTCGAGGATCGACGAAGTTGTACGAGGTGCCATCCCCGACAGTGAGATAGAGATAACCGTCGGGTCCGAAATGGACGGCACCTATGGAATGCGAATCGCTGTCGGTCGCAAGATAGTCACGGATGTTCTGGTTCTGGATGCCGGCCCTGTCGGGATCGTTGTCCTGCGCTCCTGTCTCGATCTGGCTCGCAGGAGCGGTGATTGTAGTGCCGTTGACGATCCCGGAAGGAACGATGCTGGGATCACCGCCGCTGTTCGCGTCGGGACGGCTAGTATAGGCCCAGATGCTGTTCTTGCCGACCAGCACCACTTCGCTGGACGGATCGGCAATCATCGTGACGGGGTCGACAGTGACCCTCACCAGACGGCTAGGTCGGTTACCACCCCCATCGGCCGCTGCGAGTCCGCTTTGTGTCGCCGTCTCGGGCGGATCGTAAGTGTAGAGCAGGTAGACATAGTGGTTGGTTGCGAAATTCGGGTTCACCGCGATCCCCAGCAGCCCGCGATCGCCGAAATCGTTCACCTCGGTCGAAAGGTCGATGAGCGGGGTCGATCGCAATGTGCCGTTGTCCACCACGCGCACCACGCCGTTCTTCTGCGCGATCAGCATGTAGCGGCCGTCGGGCGTCCAGTCCATTGCCGCAGGCTGATTCAGACCCGTCACCGCCGTCTCGCCCACCAGGTTGCCGAGAGCAGGGTTGTCGTTATCCAGGATATTCACCGTCGTCGTTACCTGGGAACCGAGAGTGGCGCCCGTCGGGTTGCTCAAGGTGACGGTGAAGGTCTCGTCGTTCTCCGGAGTCGTATCATTGACGATCGGCACAGAGACGGTCTGGCTCGCCTGTCCGGCGGCAAAGGTCACCGTACCTGATGTGGTCGTGTAGTCGGATCCCGCGAGTGCGCTGCCGCTGCTCGTCGTGAGGCCCACTGTGGCCGCTTGATTGACGGGCCCGCTGCGGAGCAGCGTGATCGTCGCGGTGGGGCTACTCTCTGCAACGCTCAGCACGACGTCCGCCATTGCGATTGTGGCGGGCGAGTCGTCGTCGACAATGGTGACGAGCACGGTGCGTGGAGCTCCGAGGAATCCGGAGCCCGGATTTTGAAGCCCGATGGCGAACGTCTCGTTGCTTTCGGTGAGTTGATCGTTGGCGATCTGGATGGTGAAGCTCTTAGTGCTCTCTCCCGGTCCGAAGACGACCTGACCGGTGTTCGTCCGACCATTGAAGGTGGGCTGGATGAAATCGGATCCCGCCGTCGCAGTACCGCCGGTGCCGATTTCATTCGTCGTGTATTCAATGGTATTTTGAGAGGCGAGGTCGCCGGAGCGTGTGACGGTGACGGTGACGGTGCCGGCCGTTTCACTGACATAGATCGTAGAAGTGTTGGCGAGTGCGATGACGTTAGACGGGGCGAACACGACGTCGCGAAAATAGTTTGCATTCTGATAGACGGCAGTGGGAAAGACGCCTGCGTCGTAGTCGAAGACGCCGGCGCCGACCGGAGCGTTCAGGCTGCCGTTGCTGGTGCCGAAGGCGAAGCCCTGGGTGGTGGAGACGTAGTAGCTGTTGATGTTGACGGAAACCACGTAGGTGGTGCCGGCTGCGATGGTGAGCGGTGTGGCGAGGGTGGCCTGCTGCCAGCCCGAGGCACCTTCGTTGGTGAACGTGACGGTCGCCAGCTCCTGGCCCGTTGCCGACCAGATGTGGCCGACATGGGTTCCGGTCTCGTTCGAGGCCTTGTAGTACCGGATCGCCTGGATCACGCCGGAGACGTCGCTGGTGAAGCGCATCCCCAGCTCATAGTCCGCCCCAGTCCCGTCGGTGGCATTGGTATTGGTCGGGGTCTGGGTGGTGAACAGGGTGGTGCCACTCGCAGCGCCAACCGTCGACGTGGCCGTGCTGGTCGCGTTCTCGCTGGCACCGAGCAGGTCGGTGTAGGTGGCGTTCACCCGGATCCGCTTGCCGACCAGGCTGCTGTCGAGGGTGAGGCTGGCGGTCGTGGTGGACAGGTTGGTCCAGGTGGTGCCGTCCGGGCTGCTCTGCCAACGATAGGTGATGTTCGCAGGAACGCCGTCAGGATCCGTGACGCTGGCTGTCAACGTCTGGTTCTGGGTCGCCGTGCCGTTGATCGTGACGACGCCGACGTCGTTGACATTGGCCACTTTCGTGGCAGTCGCTGCGCTGACCGGGGTCTCGCTGCTGCCCATCTGGTCCGTGTAGAATGCGGTGACGCGTATGAAGTTGCCGACCTGGGCCTGCGCGAGGGTCAGCGTGCTCGCCGTCGCGCCCGCGATGTTGCTCCATGCGGAGCCGTTCGTGCTCTGCTGCCATTGATAGGCAACGGTGGCCGGCACGCCATCGGCATCGCTCACTGTTGCCGTCAAGGTCTGGTTCTGCGTCGGGGACCCGCTTATGCTCGCCGTTCCGGCGCGATTGTCGGGCGTCGACGAGCTCGCAGCGTAGACGACGTCGCGGAAGTAATTTGCATTCTGATAGACGGCGGTCGGGAAGATGCCCTTGTTGTAGTCGAAGACACCGGCACCGACCGGAGCGTTCAGGCCGCCATTGCTGATGCCGGAGGCGAAGCCCTGGGTGGTGGAGACGTAGTAGCTGTTGATGTTGACCGAGACCACGTAGGTCGTGCCGGCGGCGATGGTGAGCGGCGTGGCCAGCGCCTGCTGCTGCCAGCCCGATGCGCTCTCGTTGGTGAACGTGACGGTCGCAAGCTCCTGGCCCGTTGCCGACCAGATGTGGCCGATATGCGTTCCGGTCTCGTTCGAGGCCTTGTAGTAGCGGATCGCCTGGATCACGCCGGAGGCGTCAGCGGTGAAGCGCATTCCCAGCTCGTAATCAGCCCCGGTCCCGTCAGTGGCGTTGGTGTTGAACGGCGTTTGGGTCGTGAACAGGGTGGTGGTGGCACTGGCGGCTGCAACAATCGAAGTGGCCGTGCTGGTCGCGTTCTCGCCGGTGCCGAGCAGGTCCGTATAGGTGGCATTCACCCGGATCCGCTGGCCGACCAGGCTGCTGTCGAGGGTGAGGCTCGCGGTCGTGGCGGACAGATTGGTCCAGGTGGTGCCGTCCGGGCTGCTCTGCCAACGATAGGTGATGTTCGCAGGAACGCCGTCAGGATCCGTGACGCTGGCCGTCAGCGTCTGGTTCTGGGTCGCCGTGCCGTTGATCGTGACGACGCCGACGTCGTTGACATTGGCCACTTTCGTTGCGGTCGCGGCGCTCACCGGGGTCTCGCTGCTGCCCAGCTGATCGGTGTAGAAGGCTGTGGCACGTATGAAGTTGCCGACCTGTGCCTGCCCGAGGGTGAGCGTGCGTGCCGTCGCGCCGGAGATGTTGCTCCATGTGGTGCCGTTCGTGCTCTGCTGCCATTGATAGGTGACGGTGGCCGGCACGCCATCGGCATCACTCACTGTCGCGGTCAAGGTCTGATTCTGTGTCGGCGTCCCGCTGATGCTCACCGCGCCAGGGTGATTGTCGGGCGTCGAGGAGCTCGCAGCAAACACGACGTCGCGGAAATAATTCGCATTCTGATAGACGTTGGTCGGGAAGACGCCTGCGGTGTAGTCGAAGACGCCGGCGCCCACCGAAGCGTTCAGGCCACCATGGCTTATGCCGGAGGCGAAGCCCTGGGTGGTGGAGACGTAGTAGCTGTTGATGTTGACGGAAACCACGTAGGTGGTGCCGGCGGCGATGGTGAGCGGTGTGGCGAGGGTGGCCTGCTGCCAGCCCGAGGCACCTTCATTGGTGAACGTGACGGTCGCCAGCTCCTGGCCCGTTGCCGACCAGATGTGGCCGACATGGGTTCCGGTCTCGTTCGAGGCCTTGTAGTACCGGATCGCCTGGATCACGCCGGAGGCGTCAGCAGTGAAGCGCATCCCCAGCTCATAGTCCGCCCCAGTCCCGTCGGTGGCATTGGTATTGGTCGGGGTCTGGGTGGTGAACAGGGTGGCCGGCACGGTGATGGCACTCCTGGACTAGTCAGCATAGTCGGCTACGTGACAAACTTGTCGGCCGACCGAGAGACTGGAGGGTCGGCATAAGGCCTTTTTTAATAAATTAAATACCACAAAAAATAATTAAATAAAAATGTTTTTTTTTCCCGTTAGGGAGGATACTGTCCTGTCAATTTCGCTTGAACTGGAAGATGGCGAAATTCCTGCGATACTCGCAAAGATTGTGTATGGATCTTTCGAGAAATGAGATTGCAAGACTTGAATGGGGCGAGCAGCGCACGTCTGCCTCCAACATGCTCGCGATGATTAAGGCTCCATCCGTTTCGCGATCAGATCAGCAAACTCACCAAGGTTCCGGGCTGCCTCGACTTCGCCAATGCGGAATCGAACGCGAAACTTCTGCTCGATGGCGATAACCAGCGAGATCTGCATGAGCGAGTCCCATTCCTCGACGTCGGCTGCAGACAGGTCGGGCTTGGCCGCGACCTTCTCGAGGAAGACGCCGTCGAATACTTCCTGCATCTTCTCCAGTATCTCAGCTTGCTTCATAAGCCCTCCGGGCTACTAGGATCTTTGTCAAGCGCATCTGATACGTCTCAAGCTTGAGCTCGAATTCCTTTCGGGTGACGCAGTCTTCCGTACGCACGAAACCAAACTCCTCGTAGATTCCGGCGACGATCCCGTTTTTGGCCGTTGGGAGATAGATGCCGCGCACTTTCGTGCAGCCGGCAGCCGCTGCGAGCCGGAAAATCTCATTCATGATCTCGTCCTCGACCTGGCGCTTCAGCACGCGGCAACTCATGAGCCAGGTATCGAGAACGAAGACGCCGCCATCGATCTTTGCAATGACTACGGAGATGAGCCCGGAATCACCGAATCTATCCTCGAGCCGCATCGTGAAGCACCGGTAGTCCGGCCTTCCTAGGAGCGCCTTAATCTCAGTCTCGGACCGACGGGCCGTCGTCAGGTTGAACTGGTTGCTGCGCGCGATCAGCTGGGCGATGCGAGGAACATCGAGCGAGTCGAATTCTTTGATCGTGCCTCGCATCTCAAGTGAGGCGAGGTAGGCAGGCATGTCGGTGACGCTCGCTGCGAGCTCCGTACGTCGCCGTTCTTGCCTGTACTGCGCCGTCCGCTCGAGATCCTCCTCGGTGATGGTCCGTGGCTCGAAATGACGTCCGGCCTGGATGCGAACGATGAATTCGGCGGGGTCCGGCCCGAGGAGTACACCTGTAACCAACGGCTGAAACTGGCGCACGATCTCGATTTCCGCCGGGTTGTCGTCGACAAACACGAAGCTGTCCAGGCCAAGGCGGAGTTCCTCCGCGATCCTCTGCAGGTTGTCCGACTTCGGGTCCCAATTGGCTTTGAAGGCCGCGAAGTGCTCCAGCCGGACAACCATCTCAGGATGTTTCTCGAATACCTCGATTGCGCGTGCATGGTCGTTCTTGCTGCATACCGCAAGCAGGACGCCGCGTTGGGAAAGTCCAAGCAGGTACCTCTGGAAAGCCTTGAACGCTTCACCACGGGGGGACGAGTCGCCAAGTTCGATTCCCTCGATACCGTCCTCCGCGATCACGCCGCCCCATAGCGTTTGATCGAGGTCGATCGCCAGGACCTTCTTGGGGCTCTGCTTCCGGGAGGCGATCAGATGGCTTAGCTCTTGCGCGATGTCGACGAGAAAGTCAGGTGAGCCGAGCTGCTTCGATTCATACCACGCTCGCGCATCCGCCGCGGCTGAGATCCCTCGCTGCGCCGAGAGGAACTCGACGTCGCAGATCTGCACCTCAGCTGGGGCCCGAAGCCCGAGCTCGAGATTGACCGCCTTTCGGAAACTCCAGTCGGTGCCAAGCGTACGTGAACGAAACGAGCCGAGATCGAGGCCGTCGGGCAGCGCAAGATTGGCGAGGATCGCCGCCGCACCGGAGCGCACGGTGAAAGTCTGCGCGAGGTTGAGGAGGTGCTCAGCGGCGCGGACTGCGGCTTCGCGCTGATGCTCGACGTCATCGAGGAGCGAGCCTGAAAACCGGCAGTGGCTCGCGTTCGGCAGTATGAAGGCGAGATCCGGCTTGAAGGCGTACAGTGAGCTCGAGCCGTCAAGGATCTCCGAGACGAAATTATCGTACTCGCCGAGGAAACGTTCGCACTCGATCCCACGAATGGCCAGCAGATGTTCAACCAGTTCGTGCAACGGATAAAGGTTGTAGCCGCCTATGAGGGCGAGGCGGAGTCTTGGCTGGACGCTTCCGGGTGCATAAAGCTTCGCCTTTTTTCGAAGCGTCGACAGAAAGAACAGCTCGGAGAAGCTCGTCGCTTGCCGCGAGCGGGCGACAAGATGCCCCCAGGACGTGGCATCGCCTGACAACGCCAGGGACTTGAGTTCGGCATCATTGATGCGCCGGTCCGGCTGGGGTGCTGCAGCGAGAATGGCGAGCCTCCGTCAGGACAGCGACTTGATGTGATTGTCCCCTACGCTAAATGATGATATGGCTCGGGTCAATTAAATGTATTTAAATCACTGATTAAGGTATAATAAATAGATGATGGTGCATATCAGGCCGGAGCCGGTGAGCCCAAGCACGCTTTCCACGAAAGCCGAGAATCTCAAACTGCTTCCCGGAGGAAATAACCTGCTTCTCCGAGAGCTCCGGCTGGAGGACTCCGCGCAAGTCATCGCTTGGCGGAATGATCCCGTTCTCGGTAAGTTCCTGACCCGCGAGAAGCTGACCTTGGCTCAGCAGGAAGAGTTTTTCCGGAACTATCAAGCGAGGGTCGACGATTACTATTTCATTGCCGAATTCAAGCGCTCGAAGAAGCCGGCTGGCAGCATCGCGCTGGCGAACCTGGATTTCGCGGCGGGACAGGGCGAAGTTGCGCGGTTGATCGTCGATCCTGCCGCGCGCCTTTTCCTGGCAGAGATGTTCGACCTTTTACTCGAATTCGCATTCGAGCAGCTGGGGCTTTCGGCCGTCGTGGCCAACGTTCAAAGCCGGAACAAAGCCGCGAAGAACTTTCATATTCGCCTCGGCTTCCAAATTGAAAAGGTTGCGCCGAAAGCTTGGTGGAACGGCGACGACGTGATTACGTTTCGGATGTCGCGCTCAGACTATCCACGGCTAAAACAGGCCTGGTCGGCGCTGCTCCTCGATGCACGAGAGGGTTAAACTGTTTGAGCAACCAGCCAGATTCCGTTCGACGCCGCCCGTCTCCTTAGGCTGCCAGGGAAGGGAGGAGCAGCGCATGGATTTGCACTTTCATCACGTGGGAATGGCGTGTCGAAAGATCGCGGCGGAGCTGCCCGAGCTCGCGGTCGTTGGCTACAGTCCTGAAGGCCCCATGTTCGAGGACCCCATCCAGCAGGTTCGGATTCAGTTTGTATCAGGCGGCGGTCCGCGTCTGGAGCTCATTGAGCCGATCGGCGCACAATCGCCGGTGGCAGGTATCTTGAAGCGCGGCAGCAAGTTCTATCATCTTGCTTACGAAGCAGCTCACTTCGACGACGCGATCGCTTGCTTTAGGTCGGAGCAATATCTTCCTGTATCGTCACCCGCGCCGGCGGTCGCGTTCGACATGCGCCGCATAGTGTTTCTTGCCTCCGCGACGCTCACGCTCGTTGAGCTCATCGAGGCGAGGGCCTAGCGCGAGTTGGCGATTGATCCGGATGCCAGGTAACGATTTGCGCGAGCCCGTCAGACGACACAGCTCCGCTGCGCCGAACCCATTCAGCAGCGCGCAGGCCGCCGGCCTGCAGTCTCACGACCGGCTCGGGGCCAAGCTCGGACAGCAGAATGCCCATGTGCCCTGATCCCGGAGGCGTTGTTGGCCAAACGCCCAACCCATTTTCTGACAATACGGTTCGATCGATGTCGCCCCAAAACTGCACGACAATGGCGCCAGGGGGCGCGCACGCAACGAGGTGAGCTGTTTCCGGCGCGCCGATGCGAGGCTTAGCCGCCGGTCGCAGCGCAACGATGATTGCGTCCCATTGGTCGTGATACAAGCTCTGGACGTCCTCGAAGACGTCCACGCTCGCTCCGGAGCTCACGAGACCGGAGCGAAGCGAGCCAATGAAGTCGTTGTCGCACAGCAGGGCAATGCGATTCTTGTAAGCGGACAAGCCGCTATCGTGCAGTTGCTTCACGCACAGTGGACCGAGAAACGAGAAGACATCGACTGACGGGTGACGTTCGTTCACGCCGACGATTGGAATTCCGCGCCGCAAGCATGCGTCCATGTCGAGGTCCTCGGAGCGAAGTTCCCAGGCCTCGTACATCAAGGCGATGACGGCTTCCTTTGGTAACTCATCAATAAGCGCAGCGGTCAGAGGCCGAAGATGGCCGCTGTTGGTTACGATATCCGTCTGATGGATGATATCGGGGGTGATCTGCTCCAGGATGTCTATGCGATCGGCCACGCCGACCGAATCTGCGAGCTTGAGGGTCTGGTCCATGGCTTCAGCCGAGGTGCCGTGCCGCGTAGTTTTCGTAAAGGCATAGACGTGCCTGGCTCCGGCCATCGCTGCGAGAACGGCCGTCACGGCATAGGCCCCGGTCGCAGCCTCGGTGAGAACCGTTAGTTCCGAAAGGTCTAAGAGAGTTTCGGTGAGGGCGCGGCTCATCAGGGTGCCCAGACGTGGCAATGAGAAGCCTGGTCGTAAGGTGGTGTCGAAGCGAGACCGCAATTGCCCGAACGCTACACCGGACTCGGTCCCGATCATGAAATCGCCTCTCGGTTTCGTCAGGTGGGAAAGCGGTCGCTTGGGCGCATGTGCGGCGACTGCTCTAGCCCCGTTTTGCGCCGAAGCGGCGCTGAAGAGCGATGTGCCGCCTCATTTAATATATTAAAATATAACAGTAACGCGCTTTGTGCATATAGGTCGTTTGGTATAATCTGCCTCTGGACCTCGCTTTGCGCAGGAGTTCACCGATGCGCCGCGACGGGAGCGTCGGCATGCGATAGTACTCAAGGTGTTATTTGCGTAGACAATTTAAAAGGCGAGATTAACATATTTAACTTGCGACACATCCAAAACCGCTTATTTTCTATGACCATCGCAGGGAGAGCGCCGATGAACCCGACTGACTCCAATAGTGAAGACCGCCGTGAGTTCTTGAGAAGCTGCGGAAAATTTGCCGCCGTCACTCCTCCCGTGATGACACTGCTGCTTTCAACCTCTCTGACCTCATCCGCCATCGCTAGTTCTGGCGGAAACGTTGTGCAGGGCAATAATGGCAAGGGCAACGGTGGTGGGGACGGCAGTCCTAACGGGAAAGAAGATAGCACTCGCTAAAGTGACGCCTGGCGGCCCAGCCCTGACACCACCATCCCGGGGACCGGTCGGAGGTTCAGCCGGCCCGGCGGCGCCGTTGTGCGGACGAACGGTCGATCAGGAGATCGTTTAGCTTCTTGCCGGCGCGAAGCTGCGCCTTCAGCCATCGAGGCTGCTTACCACGGCCGGACCAGGTTTCGGACGGGTTCTTAGGGTTCTGATACTTCGGCAGCACGGGAGGGTAGGGGCGGCGTGCACGTCCCTCGGTCTGCCCCCCGGTCTTACCTTCGATCTTGCGAAGCCGCTCTTCGAGCTTGGCTTTTTCCGCGGTCATCCTGCGACTAAGAACAGCAGTGACCTCATCGTAGAGTCGCCACAGCTCAGCTGTGGTCATAGATGCCCAATCATCGTTCTCCATGGAAGCCGTCCCCACTACCTCCGAACCGAAACAGGAGGGGGGCTTATCAGGTCAAACCGGGGTCCGGCAAGCACGATCACCCGTGCCGCTGCGCCAGTGTGCGTGGTGGTCGGAGTTACCGGCTGGGCCCGTGCCTCCGAACCAGCGGTCGCTTCGCCCTCCGCCCCCGGGCTCGTCGCCTCGGCGCAAGCAATCGCTGCTCGGCCTTCGACACGCGGCTACGCAAGTTCTGCAATTCAGTGAATTGAATGATGAGAGCCTGATGAGTTTGACGCAAAACTGCTGAAGAATACATGTGACCACCTACTCATTGCCAACGATGCCCTCCATGACCGCTCATTGAAGTTGCTGAATTGACGAATATGCAGCTCCAATATGGGTGACCGGATTTCGTCGTTGCTACACTGGCTGCGCGACGCAGCCGTTTTCGTGCTTTACTAACCAGCTTCGCCTTGATGAATAGTATTACTTTTCCTCCCTTCAATAACATGGCTTTTTGAACGATCTCGTGTTCGTCGAAACTTCGTCGAATGTTAGATTTGAATCGTGAATGACCCAATATATCGTTGGTAATAACGGTGCCAACGAAGTTAATTGGATGTTGACCATCATGACACAGCAGCCGATCCGTGCGCCTAGACATTCTATGGGAGAATTTTCTGATCGAATCTATCATGCGTTGTCGAAATTTGGCTTTCGTCTACAAGCTTGCGGCCTCGAATGTTGAGCACCGCATTCTTACGGTGCTGCGCATACTTGCCGGTCAAGTTACCGTGGCGCAGTCGTCGAACGTTCGGCTGTCTAGGATTTGAGACTGTGTGACATTGTCGCCGAGCGGACCCGTCATCCTCGCGTTTCGAAGAAATTGTTGGATTAAACGGCTGCACGGGGGGTTGTTAGCGATAGGCAGGGGAAGCATGCACCGCACCAGAATTGTCATCGCGGATCGACATCCGATCGTTTTGCAAGGGATCAGGAGCGTTCTTGCAGCGCAGCGTGATTTTACGATCGTTGCGTCCTGCAGCGATGGCGCAAGCTGCAATGAGGCAATCCGATTTCTTGTGCCGGACGTCGCGCTCGTCGATGCTGCACTGCCTGATGTCAGCCGGCAGCAGATCCTCGCTCCCGCAAACGCTTCAGGCCCAAGTCCCGCGGTAGTCTTTTTCGCCGGTGTCGCGGCGGATTGTGAGTTGCAAAGGCTGGCCTTGGAGGGCGCCTGCATCGTCCTCTCGAAGGATTCGGATGCCGAGATGCTGGTCTCAACCCTGCGGAAAGCCGCCCAGGGCCAAGCAGCGGCCTCGCCGAGCGCATGGCTAGCCAATGATGAGGCCCGCCCCGATGAGAAGCCCCTGGCACAACTGACGGACCGGGAGCGGCAAATCATGCGGCTTGTGTCGGAGGGTCTATCGAACAAGGAGATTGGACGTCGGTTGAACCTTGCCGACGGTACGATCAAGGTCCACCTTCATCATATCTTCCAAAAGCTGGACATCAGCAATCGCACGATTCTCGCGGCATTGGCGATTTCGCGAAACGAGCTGCATGCCGCGTCACGTAAGATGGATCCCCCTGATCTGTTGCATCAGGATCCGGCGAGCGTGAAATAATGGGAGTGTCTGGCTCTTCCGAACGTGCGCGGGGGTTATCGTGGCGCCAGAAGCCCAGCCATGTCGCTGCAGGCCCCTTCGGCCTCGGCTAACGTTCGAAAGGGCGAACCGCCAATCTTGATTGCGGCCTGGTTTTTGTGGAGCGGACGCCAACTCGCCAAATAGCCGGCGCGGCCATGAAAGCCGGGGCCTCTCGGGCTTCCGAAGCTGATCACGAACGAGAAGCCCTCGCTGGTTGCGCTCCAGATCTCCATGTCGCGGACAGACCGGTGGAATTGCAGTGGCATCGTCATCATCCGTTGCAATCGAGCCCTGCGCTCGACGTCCGTTAAAACGCAAATTAATCGTATTAAATGGCGAGCGCAACTCCGAAGCTGCGCCCGAAGGCCAGGAAGTACAGGAACGAGTACGGAAATTGCCCACGATCAATTGACGGCGCACGTCAAGAAACACCACTCACATAAAGAAAATTATCGGTTGAAAATACATTTAATGTATAATACCGTAATTAATATTTTAAACCGAGGAGAGCGTGTTGTGACCCGGGACGGCAACGAAGATGACGACCGGCGGGCGTTCTTGAAAACCTGCGGAAGATTTGCGGCCGTCACACCCCCAGTGATGACTCTGCTTCTATCCACTTCCCTGACCTCAGGAGCCATTGCAAGCTCGGGGGGCCTGCGTGGAGTGACGCAGAAGGATGGGAGGCAATCGTCGTTCTTCGATAACGACCGGTCGTCCGTATCGGGACCGGGGAGCTCCAGCGGCGGGTCAACAGGGGGCGGGGGAGCCCCTGGCGGGGGCTCTGCTAAATCATCTCGCGCCGGAGGAGGGGCAGCCGGTGGCGGATCCGGCGGTAGCGGCGGGTCTGGCGGTGGCGGAGGCAGTGCGAAAGGGCCTTTCGCAACCGGCGGCAGCTCTGGAATTCCAAACGCAAGTGGTGGGCTCGATTGCGCAGAAGAAGACGAGGAAAAGCGCAAGGCCGAGTGTCCGGGAGCTAACACCAGGATTTCGAGTGCAGCCGAATCCAGCCGATAGCAGTCTTCTCAGCCCATGCGTGAGCCTGCGGCGCCGTACGGTTTGGCAGGGCTGGACCTTTCTTAAACTCCGGCCGAGTCGTCCCTTGTTGCACCGCCGCAGCGCGATTTGCGGTGTAAACACTGCCAAATGTTCATGCGATTGTGGTGAATTACATACTTTTCCTGACCTTATGCGACTTCTTCTCAAGACCTCGATCAGGAGCGTGTCATGAATATCCGCGTTCGAGCGGAGAGTCCTGCGGCGCTGCTTCGAGAACGTCTCGAGGCGCTGGTGGCAGAGCTTGCGGAACTTGAAAAGCTCAGAGAGCGGGTAGGTCGAGAGGAGAATCTTCAGCGCAAGCTGCGCAAGGCGGGCAGCGCCAACAACCCCGCTCGGACCGCGGGTGGGCCTTCCGGCTTCGCACAGGCAAAGCTCATGGCCATACCGCTCATTCGCAAGAAGTCGGGCTGTTGTGACGAGCGTCCCAAGGCGAATGGATGACGGGAATTTTCGTCCATTGTTCGCTTCGGCCGGGAGCCGGCCGCAAAGTCGAAAAAAATGCCACGCAGGATCGGACGTTTGCAGCGACTGAGCTTCGCGCGGTTTGCCGGATGGCGCGGGCACATGCGGTGGTTCGCGAAAACGAACTGGTTCTAAGAGCCTGTCCCGGCTATTCGGCTGCCAGGCGAGCGGGAGGCGCTCCGCGCTGGAGGCCTATGAACGAGCCCGACCGTGCTCTGCGAGACGATCCGATCGATGCTGCGGCTCATGACCTTGTAGCATTCGCATGCCATGGCTTCGAGCCGCGGCCGATCGATTTCAAGCTGGCCACGTCGATTGGATCTTAGCGCTCTTGATGTTCGCATTGTGCTCACGACATGTGTGACGGTGGTGCGGCGGACGCCCAGCAATTCCGACAACGTTTCTTGGGTCAGCGGGAGGAGATCGCTGCCATTTGCCCGATCGTGAATGTGAAGCAGCCAGCGCGCCAAGCGGGCTTCGACGGAATGTAATGCGTTGCAGGCAGCCACGTGCTGGAGTTGCGTCAGCAACGATCTCGTGAACACTTGCACCATCGCTGCGACGGCGGGGCTGCAATGTTGCGCTGTCAGGAATTGCGCAGGCGAGATCTGCAGCGCGGTCCCGGCGATGCGAGCAACGGCCGTCACGGGCGAGTGGGATGCGCCAAGCGCTGACGTCAGACCCACAGCCCCTTCATGCCCCACTATCGTCGTGGCGACCGTCTGCCCGTTCGGCAGCTCCATGATAGTGGCTATCGCGCCGCTCAGGGGGAAGAAAAGATGTTCGATCCGATCGCCTGATCGGACGAGCACCGTATCGCGCTCGATGACGATCTTCCGCAGATGAGGTGCAAGCAAAGCAAAATCCGCCGGCGGCAACGCTGCTAACAACCGATTACCAACCCTGGTCGCGTGGTCCATCATGGGATCAACCCCCGACGGATGTTCGGCGCGAGAACTCATGCCGGCTCGTCGAGCTGCTGTCCGGCGTGCAGCTCAACAGCAGTCAACTGGCAACCACAGATATGGTTCCTGCGATGAAGGCTAGCATGCGCTGGTCTGCCAATCGCAGGAACGGCTTGCGCCCGCGACTCCAGCTTGCGCTTATACAGACCTGTCGCTGACCTGCAATTGATGTCGTCGACTCGCCGACGGCAGCCTGCGCTGCGGCTGAACAGCATCCCAGCCAACGATCATTCTCCGAACAGCTGATCGGCCTTGAGTTGTGAAGCGTGCCAGGCGCGGATCGCGAGCGCGCTCTGAAAGTCTCGTCTCAGGGGCGGACAATTTCCAAGATGGCGTTCTGGCCGCCGGGACCAATAGCGTTGGAATGACGGCCGTGAGCCGTTCGTGTGCCCCACTCGAAGCCCACCCAACGGCCTGGCGTCGCCGTACTGTTCGGCAAAAGGCTAGGACTTACGGCAAATGGGCACATTTGCACGTCAAATTCGCGATTTTAGATATGGTTAAACCGGATTAAATCTCTTTCTTTATTCTATTCGTTGTATTTTAATGACTTCACTCGGTCTCGGCTATATGCCGAAGGACATAGACGGCCGGGTCGAGGCAGAGTCCATGTTAGACACGTCTGCGAAACAGCGGATACTCAAGCCCGTCCGGCTTGTGATCGTAGATCGACAGCCGATCGTTCTACGGGGGCTAGAGTCGATACTCGGGGCACAGCCGGACTTCGACGTCATCGCGTCGTGCAGCGACGGGACAAGCTGCATCCAAGCGATGCGGAATTTGACACCCGACGTTGCACTTCTTGCTGACACCCTGCCAGATCTAACGGCATCCGAGATCCTCGTCATTGCGAAAGCTGATCGGCTGCCCACGCGTCTGGTGTTCTTTACAGATTCCGACACGGACCACGATCTAACCTTGGCCATCGCTGCTGGCGCGTGTGATGCAATCGCGAAGCATGTTGCACCGGACGCTGTGCTGCGATCGCTGCGACTGATGACGAAGCGTAGCTTTTTGGAGCAGTCCGATCTCTCGCCAACCGTCGAGAAAACCGACAGCAGCAAAATCGACAACCTACTGGAGCTATTGACGCCGCGCGAACGTCAAATTGTACGACTGGTGTCAGAAGGAATGTCGAACAAGGAGATCGCGCACCAGCTAAACGTTTCAGATGGAACCGTTAAAGTACACCTGCACAACATATTTCAGAAGCTTGAAATAACCAACAGGACGGTGCTCGCCACCCTCGCATTGCTACAACGCCCGTCCGGGTTCGGAATGCTCTCGCTGGCTCTCCTGGCGGTCGCCATTGCGGACGAACTCAAGGCGTCGGAGGCAAACGACATTCTTCCGCATGACGACAGCACCGGCCCCGCGGTGGAGTATGCCGAATATGAGCTCTGGAAGCGAGCTATCCTCCGTCACGCCATCGTCGCGGACTCCGACGAAAAGCCGTCGCTCACTCAGAGAGGCGTTTTTGTCGGGGCGAGCCAAATCTCGACCGCGGCCTCGGCAATGGAAGCGCCTCGCACCGCTGAGCAATCCGCAGGCTCGAAATCGTGGAAGGACTACAGTTCTGTTGGATCAAGCACGCCCGGTTTGGCCACACCTTCCCTGCGAGGAATGAACGACGCGAAGATTGGAGGTGACTCCACCGAGGAACATCTATTCTCGCGGCTGACATCCAATCCGACTTTGATTCACGGAGGGTATGGTACTTTCGCCACTCTCACCGGTGCGTTGATCTACACACTCAGCGATCCCCATTTGGCATTGCCGTCGCATGACCCGGCCAAAGCGCCGCTCGACAGCTTCGTGGACGTTACCGGATACAATGCGGCCACCAAACTGGCTGCGATCACCAATGCCGACGATCATCATGTAGATGATTCAGTCCCGGGTTTCCTTGCGCAGGCTTCTCGCCTGCCTTCCGCGTTTGTGGTCGTTGAAAACGAAAGCGCCGCCGGAGAAGGCACTCGGGGCCACTCGAGTGATGGTACCGTAGGGGAGACTCTCCAAAAACTTGCCGGCCTCGTGCACTTCAGTCACGATGCCGGTAGTAGCGGATATAGCCACGATCAGCTGATGGGCGGCAACGTCGCTGAAAACGTTGTTCATCGCGACCCGACCGATTCCAGTTCTACCTCTTCCGACTCTGTCTTCAACTTCGCGTCTGGGCCGAGCAGGATCAATCTTGCGGCTTTCGGAGCCCTTGCCAGGCTTCATATGACAGCAGCAAGCAAGTCCATACCGCCACACACCGTCGCTTGGATCTTCAACTCCACAACCAATGAAACGATCGTCTATGTGAATGCGACCGATCATGTTCTGGAGATCGGAGACCGCGACCTGTTGGAAATCCATCTGCCGGGAATTGTATCCATCGCAGAATCGGATTTTGTCGGCCAGCCGACAGCCGCGGCGGCCGCTCTCACGTTGGAGCAGCTCGAAGAAGCGCTGACATCCGTGATTGCAATCGAAGCTATTCTGAGTACCGACAGTGCCCATGCAAGTATCGGGACGAGAGAGAGCACATTCGGGACCGCTGGAGTTTGGGACAGTCTGGCTGATGCCGGCTTGAGGACTGAATTCGCGCCGGTCCGCACAACGGAAGAGAGCGTGGATGGGACCGAGGGGTCGGCTCGCATATCACCGATCGTGCTTGCTCATGCTGCAGCGGTAACGGAAGTTGAAAGTCTTACATTGAAGAGTCAGGGGAACGATGCAGGCACCGGCCCCAGCATCGCAGCGGCCGGTAGCGCGGGCGGCAGTAACTCACAGCATGTTCTGGAGCCATGGCCTGCAAAGGAAACAGGTGCGGAGCAGACGGACGGTGGCTTCATACCTGGGAGTGATGTCGGTGATGAGAACGAGCATCAATCCCCGGCTTCGGACCCTTCGGGAAGGTCAGGGAAGACGGCAGAAACAGGCAGCGCGGAACATGGCAAGCCGGTGCATTCAACCTCTAAAAACGCATCGGAAGCAGCCGATTTTGGTGAATCGAGCCTCGCGACAGCGCACAGGGACGACTGCGAAGGGCCGCAGCACGCTCCCGAGCAAATGTCTGCAATGGCCGGCGCCAGAGATACGGCCGACGTGAAGTCCATACCGGGCAATCGCGCTGGCAAGGACAACGCGCATGATTCACCGGCTTCGGACTATTGGTCAGGGCCAGCAAAAGCGGCCGAACCAGGCGGCCGGGACCACAGCAACTCGCACGCGTCGGAGCGAGGGTCGGCAAAGGCAGCCACGGAGACGGCCGAAGCGAAGTCCATGCCGGACAATCGCGCCGGGAAGGACAACGCGCATGATCCACCGGCTTCGGACCGTTCGTCAGGGTCAGCGAGAACGGCCGAACCAGGCGGCCTGGACCACAGCAACTCGCACGCGTCGGAGCAAGGGTCGGCAAAGGCGGCCACGGAGACGGCCGAAGCGAAGTCCGTACCGGGCAATCGCGCCGGCAAGGACAACGCGCATGATTCACTCGCTTCGGACGATTCGTCCGGGCCAGCGAAAACGGTCGAACCAGGCGGCCTGGGCGCCAGCAACTCGCACGCGTCGGAGCGAGGGTCGGCAAAGGCGGCCACGGAGACGGCCGACGCGAAGTCCGTATCGGGCAATAGCGCCGGCAAGGACAACGCTCATGATTCACTGGCATCGGACGATTGGTCAGGGCCAGCAGCAGCGGCCGAACCAGGCGGTCTGGACGACAGCAACTCGCACGCGTCGGAGCGAGGGTCGGCAAAGGCGGCCACAGAGACGGCCGAAGTGAAGTCCATGCCGGGCAATCGCGCCGGCAAGGACAACGCGCATGATCCACTGGCTTCGGACGATTCGTCAGGGCCATCAAAAGCGGCCGAACCAGGCGGTCTGGACGACAGCAACTCGCGCGCGTCGGAGCGAGGGTCGGCAACGGCGGCCACCGAGACGGCCGAAGCAAAGGCGACACCGGGCAATGGCCTCGGCAATGACAACGAGCATCATTCCTGGACTCCAGCCTATACGCGCGAGTCAGCGAAGATGGCAGAGCCCAGCGGCGTGGAGCAGAGTAACAAATGGGAGCATTCGACCTCTGCTCACGGCCCGAAGGCTGACGAAAGTGTTGCAACGGCGGAGCCGGAGCCTGTAAAGGCGACAACCACGGAGTTGGCTGAAACTGTCTTCATGTCCGAGATGAGTGTCGGCGATGGCGACAATCATCGTGCATCGAACGCAAGCGCGTCGGCAGCAGTGGCCACGACAAAACTGGCTGACCTGCAGCATAGCAATTCAGGATACAATTCACACTCGGCCTCCGCAAAGGCATCAGCAGCAGCCGAGATCGCCGAATCGAGCGCCACAAAAGGCGATAGTGCAGGGAACGGAAACTCGCAGCACGCTACGCAACCTGCTGCAATCGCATCGGTGGCCGCACAGCCGGCTAAAGCTGCGTTCGAGACCGGCGGCGCCGATCAAGATCGAGTGTTCCGCTTCGACAGCGACGCAACTCCTTTCACTCCCATCGTCAGGATTGAACCTAGAGAGGTCCACATTCCGCTCGATCCACGCGCCAAGCCCGATCAGGCGGCCACCCTCGATATCCTCGTCAAAATCCTACCCAACGCACTGGACGATCCCGCGGCCAACCATGGCAATAACGGACCCCATCACGCCCCTGTAGCTGCGCATCATGACCTGCTGATTTGAAATGTTGCATTGTCTCGCGAGCAGGACGCAGGGCCGATGTTGAACAGCCTGCTCCGTATACTGGTCGGTTGATATGCGCCCCTTATGCATTGATAGTCCTCGATAACTCATTGAAATCGCAGTAAATGCGACCGCCCTCCGAGCGCACCACCTTCATTTTCATAGCTTTTCTGGGCGGGGTTCGCGCTGCACGCCGCGATTCGGAACCAAAGCCCTCGCCCCGCATTCGCAACTGGTCGCCGAATGCGCTTGAAGGTGGAGGACGATGAGGGACGCTATGTCCGATGTTGCCGAGATCCGCGGCGCCGTTCACCTGTGCATCGACATGCAGAACATTTTCGCCCCCGATGGCCTTTGGGCGACGCCCTGGATGGAGCGGGTGCTGCCGACGGTCGTCTCGGTCGTTGCGCGCCACGCGGAGAGAACGATCTTCACACGCTTCATCACCCCGCAGGATCCGGAGGACCGCCCGGGGCAATGGCAGAGTTATTTCCGCCGCTGGCGCCAGGCGACGCGCAGGCATCTGCCGTCATCGGCTCTGGAGCTCGTGCCGGCCTTGGCACGTTTCGTTCCGCCGGCGGCGATGATCGACAAGTCGGCCTATTCCGCGTTCAGCAATCCCGGTCTTGCGCGCCTGCTGGTCGAGAAGAACGTCGGCACCGTCGTGATATCGGGCGCGGAGACGGACGTCTGCGTGCTCTCGACGGTCCTGAGCGCCGTCGATCTCGGCTTCAGGATCGTCCTTGTCGAGGACGCGCTGTGCAGCTCGTCCGACGTCGGCCACGACGCGCTCATGACGATGTACCGCACCCGTTTCCACGGCCAGGTCGACCTGGTGACAGCGGAAGAGCTGGCCGAGGTCTGGCGGGAGTAGGGTCCGACGTCATTGAGCCGCGCAAGGTCCTCGCGCCCACGAGGCGGATCAAGCGACCGCGACGTCGGCCGCCACCGGTCTCGCATGCGGCGGCCGAGCATCGTCCGCGCCGGACCGCATGCTCAGGTAGGTTGGGTCGAAGCCGGCGAGCCGGACCAGGCCCGGCCAGTCCGTGATGGTCAAGGTCTTGCCCTGCCATTGCAGCAAATGGCAGCGGCGCAGCTCCTGGATGGTGCGGTTGGCATGGACCGGGGAGATGCTGCAGGCTGCGGCGAGGTCGGACTGGGTGAAGGGCGAGGACAACCTGAAATCCCGGGCAAGCCCGACGGTTTGCAGCCGCACCGTGATCTCGCAGAGCAGGTGCGCCACGCGTGTCAACGCGTCCCGGCTGCCGAGGTTCACCGTCCAGTTCCGCTGGATGGCGTGATCGGCAAGCAGCATCAACAGCAAGGCGTGCGACATTGCCGGAGATCGCACCGCGAGCTCGCGAAAGAAGCGGTGCGGCACGAGCGCGACGATTGCGGAACCGAGCGCGGTCAGGTTGCCCTCGATGCGCGGGCGATACAAGCTTTGCAGGTTGGCGATGTCGCCGGGCACGCAGATCGCGGTGATCTGGCCATCTGCGCTTTCGTCATTCTGCCAGGACAGATATCCCTGGAGCACCAGGCAGCATTGCGTTGCCTCATCACCGTGCCGCAGGATGGTCTGATGCGCGCCGAAATGCGCGATGCTGCTCGGCATGTCCGCAAGCAGATCGAGATGTTCCGGGGTCAGTTCGACGAGGCTCGTCAGGCGGTCGGCCAGCCTCGAGAAAGCAAATCCTGCCTGCATTTGATCTCCGACGGCCCCCGTCGGCCCAAGTGTGGCCGATAATGACGGCGGAAAGCATTAACGTTTGATAGGTTCGTCTGGAGTATCGGCGAGGCAGCAGGCCGCTTGCCGATACAAGATCCTCACGTTCAATTGACGTTGTCGCCGAGCATGTTGCGGACGCCTGTGGTCACGGCGGCGAGGCCGCGCGTGCCGTGCATCAGCGCGATCTCGCCCTGCTGCTCGTGGCGGATGGCATGCGCCATGATGCGCAGACGAGGGTCGCCGCGGCTGTGCCACATCTGGTCGGCCATCCTGACCGCACCGCGGTGATGCCGGTTCATCGCCTCGATGAACAGCATGTCGAACTGGTCCGGCGGCGCGGTCTTGACCTGGCGCATCTCGGCCGGCGTCAGGAAGCCCGGCATCGCCGCCCGCTCCTCGGTGCTGCAATCGGGCATCTCCGTGTCGAACCAGCTCAGCCACCAATTCTCGAATATGCGGTTCTCTCCGGTCTGGCTCGCGACCATCAGCATTGCGAGCTTGCGCAGATGCGGATCCTGCGCGCGCTCGGCAGCCGTCCGCGCCAGCTCGATGCCCTGGGCATGATGCGTTGTCATGTGACGGATGTAGGCCTGGTCTTGATCCCTGTCGCGGCCCATCCACGGCAGCTCGTAGCCATGATCGCCGAACAATGCGACCGCCCCGAGCACCGCAATCAAGGCCAGCGCGCCGGTGATCCATATATTCGTGAACCGCACGTCGCTGTCAGGCGCAGTCCCGCGCCTCCAGCGCAGGCGCGCGAACAGGGGATACATCACGGCGGAGGAGCCATGCACCAGCAGCCCGATCCAGTAGGGTTGTTGCAGCGTGAACAGCGGCTGCCAGAATGGAAACAGCGGCACCAGCACGAACCATTCCATGCCTGAAGAGAACGCGGCCCAGGGCAGCGCCAGCAGCAGGATCGTCATCGGCCGCAAGTCGGCCGTCCAGCGTCCGAGCACGCCGAAGAAAACCAACGCCCAGGAAAAATCGGCCCATTGGTGAAAGGCGATCCCGGCCAGGATCGCGCTCCAGGATGGCTCGGAGCTGATCGCCCAGTCGCGCGCAGGAATCGCGGCAACCGTCATCCAATCGACCGCCGCATCGCGGCCGATGCGGGCAGCGAAGAGTTGGCTGACGATGGTCGAAAAGGTGCTGCTGATCAGGCCGAGTGCGGCCGCGGCAATCCAGCGCGAACGCCGCCGCTCGCCGGTGGTGCGCCGCGCCCCAGTCGTGAGTGCTGGTCGCGGCTCGGCGTTCACGTCAGCTGCTTGAGCTTCTTCAGCGGATTGAGTTCGCTCGGCTTGTCCTGTTCGTCGCGCCCGCGCTCGGCCTGCGCCTTGCCGTCATCGTGCAGATCCTGGTCGCCGATGATCTCGCCGACGGCCTGCTTGGTCTTGCCGGCGATCCGCTGCTGCAGACCTTTGGTCTTGCCCATGAGCTGCCTCCGATATGTCCTGCCGTGGCTCACGCCGCTACCCCGGCGCCTGAAGGGGGCGTGGGCGCCGGGGCTGCGGTCTTGCAAATTGCCTCCGGCGGCGGGGGGAGACGCCGGAAGCCTTGATCAGACTCTTCGCGACGCGGATGGTTCCTCCTGACGTCACCGAGGTTCGAGCGCGATGATCACGCCTTCGTTGCCCCGGAGCAGGATGGACGCATCCGGCACCGGCTCGGGCGGCCGATCCAGATGCGTCGACATCAAGAGACGGCCGCGACCTTGCCAATGGAATTTCCGCGGTTCGGCCGCGAGATTGAGCGCGACCAGAATTTCGTTACGGCCTGCCGTCCGTTTAAAGGCCAGGACATCGTTCTGCGAGCGCAGCGGCTCGTAGCCGCCCCGTTGCAGGCCGGCATGCTCGCGCCGCAGCGCCATCAGCGCGCGAAACAGAGCGAGGATCGAGCGCTCGTCGCGCTGCTGTGCGGCGACATTGGCCGCACCATCGGGCGGCTCGAGCGGCAGCCATGGGCGGCCCGTGGTGAAGTCGCCATCGGGGCTGTCATCCCATCGCATCGGTGCGCGTTCGGGATCGCGGCACAGGCCATAGCCGGGCACGAGCTTCTCGAAGGGATCGCGGACGCGGCCCTGCGGAATCGGCACGCGCTTGCGGCCGATCTCGTCGCCCATGAAGAAGAACGGCGTTCCCCGCAGCGTCATCAGCAGCATCGCAAGCACGCGCATCTGCGCCTCGCCGATCTTGCTCGCGATCCGCTGCTTGTCGTGGCCGCCGATGACCCAGACCGGCCAGCCATCGTCAGGGATGGCGTTGAGATAGGCGTCGACCGTGGCCTGCAGCGAGAGGGCGTCCCATTTGGAATCGAGCAGGGCGAAATTGAGCGGCAGATGCAGGCGCGGCCGGTCGTTGCCGTAGAAGTGGCCGATGCGGTCGGTCTTGCCCTGGACCTCGCCGCACAACATCCGTCCGGGATAGGCGTCGATCACCTCGCGGATGAACTCGATGCAATCCATCGTCTCGGGCCGATCGTCGGTGAACACCGTCGTGTGCCGCTGGGGCGGCGGCTTGCCCTCGGCTTGCGGATTCGCCGGATTGTCGCGCAACAGCCGGTCCTTGATCAGGACCGCACTGGCGTCGACGCGAAAGCCGTCGACGCCGCGGTCGAGCCAGAACCGCATGGAATCGGCGATCGCGGCGCGCACTTGCGGGTTGCGCCAGTTCAGGTCGGGCTGCTCCACCAGGAAGGAATGATAGTAATATTGCCGGCGCGCCTCGCACCATTCCCAGCCGCTGCCGCCGAACCGGCTCAGCCAGTTGTTGGGCGGCCCGCCGTTCTCGGCCGGATCGGCCCAGATGTACCAGTCGGCTTTCGCGCTGTTGCGCGAGCTTGCGCTCTCGACGAACCAAGCGTGATCGTTCGCGGTGTGATTGGGAACGAGGTCGAGGACGAGCCGGATGCCCGCACCGTGCAGCGCCTCGAGCAGGCGATCGAATTCCTCGAGGCTGCCGAAGGCGGGATCGATCGAACAATAGTCGGAGATGTCGTAGCCGAGGTCGCGGAAGGGGCTTTTGTAGATCGGCGTCAGCCACACCGCATCGACGCCGAGCCATTTCAAATAGTCGATGCGCGACATCAATCCGGCAAGGTCGCCCTTGCCGTCGCCGTTCGAGTCCTGAAAGGAGATCAGCGCGATCTCGTAGACGACGGCGGATTCCCACCACGCAGCTTCGTCACGGGACTCGTCGCTCATCACCTTGCTTCACCTCGTTTTGCCCAGCGTGCGCTGCGATCTGTCTCGCCGCAGTGCGGACGCTCTCGATGCCCTTGGGAAATCCGCTGCGGTTCGGATAGAGCTTGCGCCGTGCATCGCGCGGCGGGCGGCGTGGCCTGGTGTCCTGCGCGGCGCGGTAGTCGAGCACGGCGATGCCGCCGACCATCAGCAGTGCGAGCGCGACATTGCCCTTCTTGGGATTGTCCGCCGTCAGCCCGGACAGCAGCGCGGCGGCATCGAGGCCGTCGCCGCCGACGCGAGCCCACAGGCCGGCGTTTTTCTCGACCGACAGCGTCATGATCCCGGCCATGATTTCGCGCACGCCGAAGGCGCGGACGAGGGTCTCATGGCCTTCCATGCCCAGCGTGTGCGTGACGCGCCTCGGCGCGAACAATTCGACGACGCCGAGGCCGATGCTGAACCATCCGAGTGCGCGCGCGAGCTGGTCCGCCGGCTGCTTCAGGCTCGGTCCGCCCTCGACGATCTTGGGGTCGCCCTTGGTGCGCACGATGTTGGAGAAATGAAACATGGCTAGCTCCTTCAGGGCTTCAGCACGACCTTGACGCAGGAATCGCGCTTGTCGCGAAACACCTGGTACATCTCCGGTCCCTGGGCGAGCGGGACGGTGTGGGTGATGACGAAGGACGGGTCGATCTCGCCCTCTTCGATGCGGCGGAGCAGGTCGTCGGTCCAGCGGTTGACGTGGGTCTGGCCGGTCCGCATCGTCAGGCCCTTGTTCATGAAGGCGCCCATCGGGAGCATGTCGGACAGGCCGCTGTACACGCCCGGCACCGAGATGATGCCGCCGGGACGGCAGACATAGATCATCTCGCGCAGCACGTGGGGCCGGTCGCTCTCGGCCATCACCATCTGCTTGGCGCGGTCGAGCAGGGTGTCGGGCAGCGATGGCATCACATGAGATTCCATGCCGACGCAGTCGATGCATTTTTCCGGACCCTTGCCGTCGGTCAGCTCCTGGAGCCGCTCCACCACGCTCTCGGTCTCGAAGTTGATCGTGGTGGCGCCGCCGGCCTCGGCCATGCTGAGCCGCTCGGGCAGGCAGTCGATCGCGATCACCTGGTTGGCGCCGAGCAGGATGGCGCTGCGGATCGCCATCTGCCCGACCGGGCCACAGCCCCAGATCGCGACCGTATCGGTCGGCTCGATGTCGCATTGCGCGGCGGCCTGCCAGCCGGTCGGGAAGATGTCGCTGAGGAACAGCAATTGCTCATCCGGGATGCCGGCCGGAACCTTGATGTGGGTGGCGTCGGCAAAGGGCACGCGGAGATATTCGGCCTGGCCGCCGGGATAGCCGCCGGTCAGATGCGTGTAGCCGAACAGGCCCGCCGTCGTGTGTCCGAACACCTTGTCGGCCAGATGACGCTTGCGGTTCGTGGTCTCGCACACCGAGAAATTGCCGCGCTTGCACTGGTCGCATTCGCCGCAAATGATCGTGAACGGCACGACGATGCGGTCGCCCTTCTTCAGCTTGCCGTCGACGCCCGAGCCGACCTCGACCACTTCGCCCATGGTCTCGTGGCCCATGATGTCGCCGGGCAGCATGCCCGGGATGAAATTGTGAAAGAGGTGCAGGTCGGAGCCGCAGATGGCGCAGCTCGTCACCTTGATGATGGCATCACGCGGATCCTGGATCTCCGGGTCGGTGACGGTGTCGCACCGGATGTCCTCCTTGCCGTGCCAGACCAGCGCCTTCATCGTCCGTCCTCCCGGTTGAGCCACGTGCCATCTAAGTCCAGGCACGAACGATGGTTGCTATCGCCGCGCGCAAATTCTTCGCACTGCGCAAATAGGAACGAGGGAGCAGGGCGGCGATTGAGCGTGATCACCTCAATTCCAAGGATGTGCGCATGCCCGCCAATCAACTCGCCGTCGTCACAGGCGCCTCAACCGGTATCGGTCTGGAACTCGCCAGGTGCTGCGCGCAGGCGGGGTTCAACCTCGTCGTCGCGGCCGACGAGTCCCAGATCGAGCAGGTGGCCGTCGATCTCCGGCGGCTCGGCGGCAGCGTGGAGCCGGTCGAGACCGATCTTGCGACCACCGAGGGCGTCGACAAGCTGTGCGCGGCGGTCGGCGACCGGCCGATTGACGCGTTGCTCGCCAACGCCGGCATCGGCCTCGGCAAGGCGTTCCTCGACCAGGACTTTGCCAGGGTGAAACACCTCATCGACACCAACATCACCGGCACGCTGTATCTGATCCACCGCGTCGGCAATGAGATGCTCCGCCGCAATGCCGGCCGCATCCTGATCACCGGCTCGATCGCCGGCTTCATGCCGGGCAGCTTCCAGGCCGCCTACAACGCCAGCAAGGCGTTCCTGGATTCATTCTCGTTCGCGCTGCGTGAGGAGCTGCGCGACAGCGGTGTCACCGTGACCTGCCTGATGCCGGGTGCGACCGAGACCGAGTTCTTCCGCCGCGCCGACATGATGGACACCAAGGTCGGCACCGAGAAGAAGGACGGCGCTTACGATGTCGCCAAGGCCGGCTTCGATGCGATGATGCGCGGGGACGCCGATATCGTCACCGGGCTCAAGAACAAGATCCAGACCACGGTCGCGAACGTCACGCCCAACGAGATGCTGGCCAAGCAGCACCGCAAGATGGCCGAGCCGGGCACGGCAAGGTCGTAGAGCGACGCGCGCGCAATGTTGCGGAGCGCGCGAACCCTTTTGCGAAGAGAAAGCAGACCCCCGATTCACATAGCCTAATGCGCTGCGGCCCTCAAACCGTCAAATTGTGCGGGCTGAAACAAGAGGGGGGCCGCTGTGGCGATGGATCGCATCGAACAGGCCTTTATCGCGACTGCCGTTACGGGTTTTCTCGTGATGATGGTTGCGATCGTCTGGATGATGATGAGCTGAAGGTGGGGAGCTTGCCGTCTTGCGCATCGCGCTACCTTACGCCGCAGTTATCCTGTGCCTGGCGGTGACCGCGTGGCTTGCGTTCGCGCATCTATTTTGATCGTCGCCCGGCTGCGAGCTTTCAACCGCTTTGACTAGACCGGCTGCTCGGCGATGAGTCCGGTGAGCTTCCGTGCCATCGCCGCAAGATCGATCGGCTTTTCCAGCAGCGGCACGTCCTGAAATTCCGGACTGAGCGTGATCTTGTCGTATCCGGTGGTGAAAAGGAAGGGCACGTTCCGCGCTCTCAGCTCGCGGGCGATCGGAAAAACCATCTCGCTGCGGATGTTCACGTCGAGCACGGCGGCGTCCAGGACGGTGCCGTCGTGCAGGATCTTGAGCGCGTCTTCGAGATCGCCGACGGGACCGGCGATCTCGGCGCCCAGCGCGCGGAATGTCTTGCCGATGTCATCGGCGAGAAAATACTCGTCCTCGACCACGAAGATGCGGCGCCCCTTGAGCTCTGCGCGCTGATGCGACGATGTCGCCATGCTGTCTCGGCCTCCAAACGCATAGGAACATAAGCCGGCGATCCGCCTTGGTGCAAACTGCAAACGATGCAATTGGAGGCGGGTTCCATGGGCAACCGCGACATCATTGTCATCGGGGGCTCGGCCGGGGCGACCGCTCCATTGAAGCAGATTCTGGGCCGTCTGCCCGCGGATTTGCCGGCCGCCGTCTTCGTCGTGCTGCACATTCCGGCGCAGGGCATCGGCATCCTCTCCACCGTGGTCGGCAGTGCCGGTCCACTTCCGGTGCGGCAGGCCGAGAACGGCATGAAGATCGAGCCCGGCCAGATCTACCTGGGTGCGCCGGACCATCATCTTCTCGTCACGGAGGACCGCATCTTCCTCGGCCGCGGCCCGCGCGAGAACATGGTGCGGCCGGCGATCGATGCGTTGTTCCGCTCCGCCGCGCTCTATCACGGGCCGCGCGTCATCGGCGTGCTCCTGAGCGGCCTGTTGTCGGACGGCGCTTCCGGCCTCAACGCCATCAAACGCTGCGGCGGGATGGCCGTGGTGCAAGACCCCGCGGACGCGATCTCGGACGAGATGCCACGGCGCGCCATGGAGGCGACCACGGTCGATCTCTGCGTTCCCGGCGCCACCATGGGCGACGTGCTCTCCGAGCTCGTCAGGGAGCAGGCCGGCGCCGCGCTGCCGATTCCGCCCGAGATCAGGCTCGAGGTCGAGATCGCGGCCGGTGAGCGGATCGGAAGCGACAATCTCGCCGCCATGGCTGACCCTGTCGCCCTGACCTGTCCATCCTGCGGCGGGGTGCTCTCGGAGGTCAAGAATGCCCGCCCGATGCGTTTCCGCTGCCAGGTCGGCCACGGCTTCACCGCCGATGCGCTCGCCAAGGAGCAGGAGGGGCGCGTCGACGAAGCCTTGCGCGTGGCATTGCGGATTATCGAGGAGCGGGCGGAGCTGGTGCAGCGCATGGCCGCCGACGGCCGGCGCAGCGGCCGGGCTGCCGTCGCCGAGATGTACGAGGCTCGGGCGTTCGAATACCGCGAATATGCCGACATGATCCGACGCGTCGTGCTAAAGTCGCTGGATCCTTCCGTAGGCAAACGGGAGGCGTAAGGCGCCGCCATGGCCATCCCCCTTGCCCAACGCGTCGCGCAGCTCGATGCCGAGCGACGCCTCCTAGTGAAGGCGGAGCGGGATATCGAGGAAGGCTGGCTGCGGGTCCGCAATCAGGAGGACCGGGTGCGCGAACTCATGGCGGGCGGTCATGACACGTGTCAGGCGGAGCGGCTGGTCGACCTGCTCAAGCAGACGCTGGTCGAATGGGAGCGCCACCGCACCCTGATCGAGCAGCGCGTCGCCTTTCTCCAGCACGAGGTCAATCCGGAAGCGTAGGGCGCGCGACCCCCATCTCTCAAGCTGCGCTGTGCGACGCAGCGCAGCAGCAGGCGGCCCACTCGCGCTTGTCCCCTCAATCGGGCTAGCTGGGTCAAAGAGATGCCCGGGACATTTTTGCCTTTGATGTGTTGGGATAATATTGAATTCTGCTATGTGCAGGACGGGGCGCCCATCGGGTTCCCGCCAGCCAGTGAGCCACCAGAGCCATGACCGAAGTCAGCGACCAGCCGGTCGATGCACAGCGCCAGAGCAGGACCCCGCTGATCATAGGGGTCGGCGCCTCGCCGGGCGCGCTGGACAGCATCGAGCGCTTCTTCGCCAAGATGGCGGTCGCGACCGATCAGGCCATCGTGTTGGCGCTTCAGCACCACGAAGCATTCGACGAGCCGCGGCTGCGCGAGATCGTGCAGAATTCCAACGGCAGCAAGGTGGTCGAGATTGCCGACGGCCGCCCGGTCGAAGGCGGCACGATCTATCTGTGTCCACCGGCCATGATCACCACCATCCAGGGGGACCGCTTCGCAATCCGCAAGGCCGAGCAGGCGCCCGGCGAACGCGCCACGATCGACAGCTTCCTGGTCTCGCTGGCCGAGGAGCGCGCCGAGCAGTCTATCGGCGTCATCCTTGCGGGCACCGGGGGCGACGGTACGCTGGGCACGGCGACGCTGAAGGATCACGGCGGCCTCGCCATCGCCGAGAAGATCGGAAACGCGGAGGAGGCCGGGCATCTCGACGGCAACACGCCCGCTGCGATTGCCGATTATGTGCTTCCGCCCGAGGATATCCCCGAGCACATCCAGGTCTATGCCCGTCATCTCAGGCGTCTGGAGGAGAAGCAGGGCTTCGACGAAGTCCTGGCTGCGGCCGCCACCTCGCTGTCGCGCATCGCCGACATCCTGCGCAACAAGACCGGCAACGATTTCCACGGCTACAAGCAGAACACCTTCCTGCGCCGAGTGCAGCGGCGCATGCAGGTGGTCCGGATCGACGACATTTCCGCTTATGTGGATTTCCTTCGCAACGACAAGGACGAGGCCCAGTATCTCTTCAACGACCTCCTGATCGGCGTTACCGAATTCTTCCGCGACAAGCGCGAGTTCGAGGTGCTGGAGACGCAGATCATCCCGAAGATCTTCGAGGGCAAGGGCGTCGGCCAGCTGGTCCGCGTCTGGGTGCTCGGCTGCGCCACCGGCGAAGAGGCCTATTCGATCGGCATTCTCCTGCGTGAGTATATGGCGCGGATGGATTCCGTGCCGCAGGTGCAGATCTTCGCCACCGACATCGACGGGCGGGCGCTCACGACCGCCCGCGTCGGCCGCTATCGCACCAATATCGAGGCGGACATGACCAGCGAGCGGCTGGCGCGCTGGTTCGTGCGCGAGGGCGATACCTATTGCGTGGTGAAGGAGCTGCGCGAGATGTGCATTTTCTCGCAGCACAACGTCATCAAGGATGCGCCGTTCTCCAAGCTCGATCTCGTCTCCTGCCGCAATCTGCTGATCTATCTCAACGCCGAGCTGCAGAACCGCGTGATTCCGCTCTTCCATTTCGCGCTGCTGCCGGAGCGCTATCTGTTCCTCGGCAATTCCGAGAACGTGACCCGGCATCCGAAGCTGTTCGCGCCGGTCGACCGCCGCGCCCGGATATTCAAGAAGCTCGAGACGGGAACGCGGCTGCCGCCGGAATTTCCGATCACGACCGCGGCCGGCCGGGTGCCGGTCGAGGTGCCGGCGGTTCGCTCGTTCGGGCCCGACGTCGGCCTCGAGCGGCGCGCGCAGCGCATCGCGGAGCGCTATGCACCGGCCTATGTCATCACCGACGAAAATTTCCAGGTCCTGCATTTCTCCGGGCGCACCGGCCGCTACATCGAGCCGACGGCGGGCGCCGCCACGCTCGACCTGCTGCAGCTCGCGCACCGCGATCTCCGGCTGGAATTGCGCACCGCGCTCAGCCGCGCCGCCGAGACCAACGAATCCGTCCATGCCGAGCAGGTGCAACTCGGGGTGAACGGTCACCGCGTCCTGGTGGACATTACGGTCGAGCTGATCCAGGAGGGCGCCGGCGGCCACCGCAATTTCGTCGTCCTGTTCAAGGACGGCCCGGCGCGGACCATCGAGGCCGACGCCGCCAATCCCAACGCCCTGGTGCGCACCGAGCATATCGAGCGTCTCGAGAACGATCTGCGTGCGACACGCGAGCGCCTTCAGGCGACCATCGAGGAGCTCGAGAGCACTAACGAGGAGCTGAAATCCTCGAACGAGGAATATCAATCGCTGAACGAGGAATTGCAGTCGGCCAACGAGGAGCTGGAGACCTCGCGCGAGGAGCTGCAGTCGGTCAACGAGGAGCTGACCACCGTGAACGGCGAGCTCGCGCACCGCGTTCAGGAGCTGACGCGTGCCACCAGCGATCTGAAGAATTTCCTCGAGAGCACACAGATCGCAACCGTGTTCCTCGACAACGATCTGCGCGTGATGAACTTCACGCCCGCGATCACCCAGCTCCTGCATCTGGTCGAGACCGACACCGGCCGGCCCATCAGCCATATCAAGGCACGTATCCCGATCGAGGAGCTTTACGACGACATTCGCCGGGTGCTGCGCACGCTCGCCAGCATCGAGCGCGAGCTGAGCGCGCCGGATAGCGGCACGCGCTACATCGTGCGCATCCTGCCGTATCGCAGCGTCGACAATTTCATCGCGGGTGTCGTCATTACCTTCATCGACGTCACCGCAATCACCCGCGCCGAGGAGCGGCAGCGCCTGCTGCTGGCCGAGCTCCAGCACCGGGTTCGCAACACGCTCGGCGTGGTGCGCTCGATTGCGCGCCGCTCGGCGGAAACGAGCTCAACCGTGGAGGAATACGCCTCCCATCTCGACGGCCGTTTGAATGCCTTCGCCCGCACCCAGGCGCTGGTGACGCGCGATCCCGAGGGCGGCGTCGATCTCGAATATCTCGTGGTCGAGGAACTGCTCGCCTATAATGCCAGGGAAGGCGAGCAGATGCGGGTCTCCGGCCCGAAGGTCCGCTTCCAGCCCAAGGCCGCCGAGACCTTCGCGCTCGCGATCCACGAGCTCGCGACCAATGCGCTCAAATACGGTGCCTTAAGTCAGCCGAGTGGACGTGTCGATGTGACCTGGCGCGTCGATGAGAGCACCGAGCCGGCGGAGCTGGTGTTCGACTGGCGGGAGCGGGGCGGGCCGCCGGTGATGGCTAGGCCGCGCAAGGGATTCGGGACCGAGCTTCTGGAGCGCACGCTGGCGTTCGAGTTGAAGGGGCAGACCACGATGGCATTCAATTCTGCCGGGCTGCAATGCACCATCACCATCCCTTTGACAAAGCGCGCCTTCCACACACCGGTGGTGGCTGCCTGATGCCGCTGTCGACAGCCGATCGCAGCGTTTTGGAGCCGGCCATTCGTCGGCTGAGCGCGCTACGGCCGTTGTCGGCCGAGGCTCGCGCATCGCTGGAATACGCCATGCTCGAGGGCCTCCAGCGCGCCGGATCCGGCGAGGATCTGATCAGCGAGGGTGATTCCGTCGATGCCGTCCGCGTCCTGTTGTCGGGCTGGCTCGGCCGTTACAAGACGCTCGATGACGGCCGGCGCCAGATCGTCAATTTCATCTTCCCGGGCGAAAGCTGCGATGCGCATGCTTACCTGCTGTCGGAGATGGATCATTCCATCGTGGCGCTGACGCCCGTGGTCTATGCCGAGATCAAGCGCGCCCGCTTCGAGAACCTCCTCGCCAACAACCCTACGCTCTCGGAAGCGTTCTGGTGCGAGACTCTGCTCAACAGCGCGATCCAGCGCGAATGGGCGATCAATCTCGGCCGCCGCGTCGCGCTGGAGCGCGTGGCGCACCTGTTCTGCGAAATCTTCGAGCGGCTTCGCCCGGTGGGACTGGTCGACGGCAATTCCTGCCTCATGCCCGTCACGCAAACGGATCTCGCCGATGCGACGGGGCTTTCCGTCGTTCACCTCAATCGGACGCTCCAGGAGCTGCGCGCGGCGAAGCTGATCGTGCTGCGCGAGCGGACCCTGACCATCCCGGACCTCGATGCGCTCAAGAACGCGGCGCTGTATTCGCCTAGCTATCTCGGGATCTACCGGGCGACTGAAGCGGTCCGTTGACGCCGTTCCGTTCCGGCCAGACGAGTCGTTTCGCTGAGATGGGCCGGAACAGGATGTCGTCCTGCTCGCAATCACGCCTGTTTGGGGCGCTGTCCGTCCTGCACATCATCATCGTCTTCACTTGGAAAGGGCTCGTGAGTTTTCCGGCCCAGAAACGTATCCGGTCGAGGAAGCGTCAATACCTCCAGCGATTCACGGATCGCCTTGCGAACCTGCTCCACGTGCTTCTCATCGGACTGCAATGGATAACGAGTCGGCTTCGCCATCAGGCGCTCCCCCGGGTCATGCAGGCGGGAGCACCATCGGTCTCTCAGCCACCGGCGCCTACGGGCAGAGCCACAGCCAGTGATGAGATCACCGTACACCCGCTGTGGCGTTTCAGCTAAGGAAATCGAGGACCTATCGACCGATTCCTGTTCCGGGCTACCGGTACGTGGTTGAGGGCGGTCTGGCGGGTTGTGGCGACTTGATCCAGGTTAAGCGGCGACGCTTTTTGAGCCGTTGGCCCCATTTGAGTAACCTATGCAAGTGCGCGCTCGCGAGCTCTGTTGCATGATGCCTGATGCCAGACACGCTGTTTGCCCGCGCTACGCGCGCTATCGAAGAGAGCCGAGCCCTCCGGGAGCAGCATAGACAAGTTGCGGGCCGCTACGGCGACACCGTGAACGATTTACGTTTGGCCATTATGGACAGCGCCATGCTTCGCTCCGAGATCAGGGCGCGCCGGGACAACGAGGAATCGTAACTCCGGTCTTTTTCCCCAAACAGGCAACCGTTCCCTTTCTGGAACGTTAGATCGTTGGCCAGGCTGTGCAGCCTGGCATCAATACCCGTCGGAACGCAACGGCGCGATCGACCTCATGCACCAGGAGGACGCCTGATGAGGACGCGACATCGATTCAAGCAAGTCGACACTCTGGAAGCGCGGCTCGCCGCCGAGGCGGAGCGGCTACGCGAACAGGCCAGCTTGCTTCCGCCCGGCGCGGCGCGCGACGAAGTCCTGCGCAAGGCGCGTCAGGCGGAAACGGGGTCTCAGATGAGCGAGTGGCTGAGGTCGCCGGGCCTGCAGCCGCCAAGCTAGCCCGGCGCGATGCGCGTCGTCAGCGCCGCTTCGCGGCCTTGCTTCGCCGATTGTACGGGGAGCGGTTGACCGGCCGCAGCGATATTCCCTCGCGTTGCGCCTTGCTGCGAATGGCCGTGACGGGGCGCTGCAGCTTGATGCTCATCACGCCGGTCGGCGTGTTGCCTTTCGCAAGCTGCTTCAGCTTGCTTACATCCGCCGCTGTCCACGGCTCGCGCGCGCGGCGCTTGTAGGCGGGATTTGCCTTGCGCGGTCCTTTGCGGCCGATCGGTGAGCCCGGTCGTTTCCATGCTGCTCTTGCCATGATGATCCTCCTTCAAGTCGTCCTTGAACATACGAATCAGCATTTCGGTTCCGGCGCAGTCCAAACCGATCGGTCCTGCGGTTGTGCTTTGCGCAAAATCGCGCAGCGTTAACTTATTGAAATGCCGGAACCGGCTGTTGCGACGGAAGCTGCGATCGTTGCCGGGCCGAGCCGCCTCGACCGGCAAGCGACTTGAGTGACAAGAGAACCTGGGCCCCGGCGCCCGATCCCCCGCCGGGGCCGATTTCCTTCCAACCGAATTGTCCACGAAAGTTCAAAAGTAAAAATGACCGCCAAACGTAACCGCAGGAAACAGACCCAAACGCTTCAGGAGCGACTGGCCGCTTTTGCCGAAAGCGCGCGCGAGCGCGCCCGCAACTTGCCGCCCGGCAGGGAACGCGAGATGCTGCTGCGTCGCGCCAAGCAGAACGAAGTGACCTCGAACCTCACGGATTGGCTCAGCGCACCCGTCGCTCCAAGGCGAGGACACCTATAGTGGCAAGTATCAAGCACTACCGCGCGTTCCAAATCGATCCGGACGGGCACGTGTTCGGATGCATCAACCTCGTCTGCGACGACGACGAGCAGGCCAAGCGCGAAGCCGCCTCGCTCGTCCTGGTGCATCGCATCGAGCTGTGGCGGCTCGATCAACGGATCGCCAAATTCGATGCGCCGCAGGAGCTTGTTCGCCAGTAAGGCTTGGGAACCGCGCGCTGGGCGCCGGGTTGGGTCGGAGGGATTCGACTTCGCCAGGAGCCAGCATGACGGACGCCGACATTCGCAAGGGGATGCCGCCCGTCAAGCTGTCGCGTGAGGAGTTCGAGCGGCGCTACAAGCGTCAGTTCGTCGATCCCGCCTTTGCTCCGCTTGGGCGCGAGCTCGATGCCATCATCGCTGCGGCCTGGGACGCCTACAGCCATTCGCGCAAGGCACCGTTGACGCGGAAGGCCGGTGCAGGCTTTTCCGACCCGGACTACGATCTCGCCGTCGACTGGCTCGATGCGCGCTCAAAAATCCTGGAGGCGCAGCGTCGCCACGACGATGCCGACGAGACGCCGCGCATCCTGATCATCAACGGCTCGGCCCGCAGCGAGCACACCTGTCCCGGCGAGATGTCCAAGACCTGGCGGCTGGTCAAGCTGGCCGAGCCCGTCTTCATCGAGATGGGATTTGCCGTCGACATCCTCGATCTGTCGCGCCTCGCTTCGGAATTCGGCAAAACCATTCATCCCTGCAAGTCCTGCGTCGGCACCGCCATGCCGCTGTGCCACTGGCCGTGCAGCTGCTATCCGAACTACTCGCTGGGCCAGACCCACGACTGGATGAACGAGATCTATCCGCTCTGGGTTGCCGCCCACGGCATTCTGATCGTGGCGCCCGTGAACTGGTATCACGTGCCTGCCGGTCTCAAGGCGATGATGGACCGCATGGTCTGCGCCGACGGCGGCAATCCCGATCCGACCTCGACCCACGGCAAGAACGCCGCGGAAGCCAAGGCGATCGAGCTGAAGGGCTGGCCCTATCCGCGTCATCTCGCCGGCCGCCATTTCGGCCTCGTCGTTCACGGCGATGCGGTCGGCGCCGAGGGCGTGCGACGGGCCTTGTCCGACTGGCTGACCGACATGCAGCTGATCTCGGCAGGGCGCTACGCCGAGCTCGACGGTTATGTCGGCTACGACGAGCCATACGCCACATCCCATCGTGAGCTCGACGAGGACCGCGAATTCCAGCAGGAAGTGCAGAATGCGGCGCGCGCGCTCGGCAATGCCGTCCGGCTCGCGCGAAGCGGGCGCCTCGATGAGCCCGGCGCCGGTCTTGCGGACCCGAACCCCAAATGACCGGCGCGCCACCCCTTGAATGCCTGATCGTCGGAGGCGGGCCGGCGGGACTGATGGCCGCGATCTATCTGGCGCGCTTCCGCCGCCGCGTCTGCGTCGTGGACGCCGGCGCGAGCCGGGCGGCCCTGATCCCGCGCAGCCACAATGTCCCCGGCTTCGTCCACGGCCTGTCCGGCGCGGAACTGATCGAGCGGATGTCGGCCCAGCTGAACGAGCTCGCCGTCACACGCGTGGAGGCCGAGGTCACGGCGTTGCAGCGTCACGAACACGGCTTTGAAGCGAGCTGGAATGGCCGCGCGCATGCGGCCGCCACGGTCATTCTCGCCTGCGGGATCGTCGATACTCATCCGCCATTCGCGGAGTGGCGCGCGGCGGTCGCGGACGGACTCCTGCGCTACTGCCCGATCTGCGACGCCTTCGAGGCCACCGGCCGCCGCATTGGCGTCGTCGGGCCGCTGGATCGTGCCGCCGCAAAGGCGCTCTTTCTGCGTGGCTATGCGCGCGACGTGACGCTGCTTGCGACCGGCGCGGACGACGCGAAGGCCGCAACGTCGGAGCTGTCCGAGGCGGGCGTCGGAATCGTGTTCGCGCCCGAGCTGCGCCTGGCGCGGCGAGGCGGCGGCGTTGAAGCGGATTTCGCCGACGGACGTACCGCGCAATTCGACATCGTCTATCCTGCGATGGGCGCGGAGGTCCGCTCCCAGCTCGCGATGGCGCTGGGCGCCGACCACACTGCGGACGGTCATTTGAAGGTCGACGATCACCAGCGCACGTCGATCGCCAGGCTCTACGGAATCGGCGACGTCGTCACCGACCTGCACCAGATCTCGGTCGCGTTCGGCCACGCGGCCATCGCGGCCTGCACGATCCACAACAGCCTGCCGCCGCGATTTGCGTGATGGGACGGCGGTGAGCCTCACAATCGACTGGAACCGGGAACGAAGCGCGTTGCCCCGCTTTGGTCGAGCGGAGCGGGGCGCGCAACTGGAGACAACCGATGGCTCAATCCGAAGACATGACCCGCTGCATCGCGCTTTGCATGAGCTGCTACCAGACATGTCTCGGCACGGCGATGAACCATTGCCTCGAGACCGGCGGCAAGCATGTTGAGCCGAAGCATTTCCGCCTGATGATGGCCTGCGCCGAAATGTGCCGGACCGCCGCGCACTTCATGCTGATCAACACGCCGCATCATAAGCACACCTGCGGTGAGTGCGCCGAAATCTGCACCGAATGTGCCGAGGATTGCGCCCGGATCGGCGGCATGGACGAATGCGTCGCGACGTGCCGCTCCTGCGCCCAATCCTGCCGCGCGATGGCGGCTTGAGGAGGTGCCCATGCTGGAAGAGAAACTCAAGGAAGCGATCGTCGGCGAATTGCAGCGTCAGGCCGCCGACCGGCCGCAATCGCTGAAGGTGCAGGGCGCGGGAGACGGAGCGGCCTCGGAGGAGCTGACGGTCAACGGCAAGATCGACCTCGGCGCGCTTGTCATGGTGATCGCAGGATCGGTCGCCGGCGGGCCTTGAGCTCGATCGTCGACCGGCGGCCTCAGCCATACTCCTCGCCGATGCCGTATTCCCGGTAGATCTGCAGCGGGTCGAGCTCGGGAAACAGACGGCATTTGGCCTGCGCAAGATGCAGGCTCACCGCTGCCGGCTCCTTGCCGTTCGCGAGCAGCTTGCGGATGTCTTCCATATGCGCGTTCGGCTGGTGCTTCGGTTCGAGCTGCTCCAGCGCGACCAGGGCGGTCGCGAGTGCCTCGGTCAGAACCCAGTCGTCGTGGCCCGTGATTCCCTTCTTCATCGGAAGAATCCCACATCTGGTGACGGTCACAGTTTACCGCGCCTTCGGCCAAATCGCCATCGAGCCGTTGCGGGCCGTTCGCGCGCGCGAGGCCATGGGCCATGCTCCGGCTTGCCTTATGGCCGCCTCAGGCTAAAAGGCGGCTAGTTGCGGGGGCGGCAGTATCTTTGTTGAAACAAACTTGGCGTAGACGGGCCGTATCCAGGCTCGCCGTTCCGGTCTGGGTCCCGATCCCGCACGTCGCAACACCATGGGGTTGCGACCCCCTCAAGGTTCGAGCCAGCATGGTTTTTCTCAGTTTCGTCTACCGCTTCCTCACCAATTTCGCCTTCATGGCGGTGGTCTATTTCAGCTTGAACTTCATGGAAAAGTATCCGAACCGGGCGATCCTGGCGATCCTGGTGCTGGTCTATGCCGCCATGCGCGCGGCCTCGACGCTGCGGGCGTTCTACTTCTTCCAGAAGATCGAGAAGCTGGAGGCCGAGACCAAGCGCCTTCAGGCTCCGATCAACGACGGTTCGGGCAGCACCACCGCGCGCAAGCAGGTGATCACCGACGTCGCGCGGCTGCGGCGGGACGGCGAGCTCAAGTCCTACATGGACCTGTTCTTCCTGGCGCTGATCGTGCTGCTCTGCGTCGCCGCCATCATGCGGCAATAGCAGCTAAAGCATGATCCGGAAAAGTGCGAAGCGGTTTTCCGAAAAGATCATGCATAAACAACAACCTAAAGCGCGATGATGATTCATCCTAATCTCATCGCGCTTTAGGCGCGCTTTTTCAGGCTGGCGACGCGGGTCGGACGGGGCGGCACGCCCTTGGAGGCCGCGCCATTGGCCGCGGCGCTCTTCGCTGCGGTACTCTTGGGTACGATGTCGACGGGCTGCGCGGCGTGATCCGCTGCAGCCGGCGCCGCCTGGGCGGTACGCCGCCCATGCAGCTTGGCTGTCTTGCCCTTCGCGCCTCTGCCCTGTGCTGCCTTGTCCTTGGCCGGATGTGGCCTCTCGGCCGCCATGGCGAGCCGGGTCGCGGCGCGCCGCGATGAGGTCGTCGACATCAGCACCTCGACCGAGCCTTCCGGAATCGCGAACAGATCGCGACCCGGGACGGGCAGGGTGGATGCGAGGTCGATCTGGCCCTTGCTCCGGCGCGGCAGCAGCGATTGATGTTCGGCCTGCGCATTGAGGTCCGCGAGCGCGGGGGCCGGCAGCGTCCTGGTCTGCGTGAACACGAAATGCGGCACGCGCGGCCAGCGCGCGATCGGCGTCGTCTCGGTTGGCGGATGCAGCAGCCATTCGACCGGCGTGGTCGGCGTCGCCGGCCGCTCGGCCGTGGCGGGCACCACATGCACGATGCGATAGCCGCGCGCCTTGAGGTCGCGGATGATCTTGGGCAGTGCCGCCACCGTGCGGGCCTGAATGTCGTGCAGCAGCAGGATGCCCTTGCCCTTGGCCTCCAGCCGCTGGATCGCGAGCTGGTAGACGCGGTCGGACGACACGTGCCGCCAATCGTCGGCCGGGAAGTCGGCGCTCCAGACCTGGAGGCCGCGCGCAATCAGATGGTTCTCGATGCCCTCGGCGCGCATCAGTCCGGGAATGCGGAAGAACGGGGCGAGCTGCGACGGATCGGTCATCGCGGCCGCGGTCCATTCGATGCCGCCATTGATCTCCGCCTCGGCCTTCTCGATCGGCATCCGGTCGAAGGTCAGCGGATGGTCCATGCTGTGCGTGCCGACGGTATGGCCCGCCGCGACCAGCTTGCGCACGCCTTCCGGATTGGCCTTGGCCTGGTTGCCGACGATGAAGAAGGTCGCCTTGATGCATTCGTCGGCGAGGATCTTGAGCACCTGGTTCGAATATTTCGGGATCGGACCATCGTCGAAGGTCAGGACGACCTCATGGTCCTTCAGCGGCAGCGTCTCGCGGTACTGCATGGTGCCGATCAGCGGATGTTCGCGCGGATCGACAACGAGGGTGCGGGAGGTGCCGAGGGCGTCGGGGTGGCCGGGACAGTCGGCTGCGAGCGCGGCCGGCGAACCGGCGGTGAGCATTCCCAGACAGAGGACGATCCACGATCGCGTCCGCAAAACAACGCTACTTCCGATCATGAACCTCGTCTGCCCCCATGCAATTTGGCGCCCTAGATAGGTCGGAGATGGCTCAAAACGGTTCAGCCGCAGCCGCTCTCATCTTCACGGGGTAGCATGAACAGAGTGTTAATTGGCCCCAAATCACCCCATTTTGCCCGGGCGTGACATTCCGGCATCAGCGCGTATCGGCGCTCTTCTGTGATGTGCCCGCCGGGACGATGTGGACCACCCGATAGTCGTTCTCCCTCAGATACCGTAGAAACGCCGGCATCATTGCGGCCGTGCGCGCCTTGTTGTCGTGGAAGAGGATGATGCCCTTTCCGCTCGCGGCCAGACGCTCGGTGACGAGCTTCAATTGCTGCTCCGGCGTCAACTCCTCCCAGTCGCTGGCCCATAAATCGGCCCCGAACACAATGATGCCGCGCGACTGGAGCAGGTCGAGCTGCGCTTGGGTCGACTCGAAATAGGGAAAGCGGAAGAACGGCGTCGAGGGTGTCGTCGTCGAGACTCCGTGTAGCGCCATTTCGTCTGCGGCAATGCCCCGGTCGATGTCGGCCATGGCCTTCTCGAACGGAATACGCCCCATGAACGGATGCGAGTAGGAGTGATGGCCGACGGTGTGGCCCTCGCGGGCGATGCGCTTGACCATGTCCGGGTGCTCGGAGGCGTGCTGGCCGATCAGGAAAAAGGTCGCGCGCACGCATTCCTGTGCCAGCGCCGCCAGCACTTTCGACGTCGTCGGCGGGTTCGGCCCGTCGTCGAAGGTCAGCACGACCTCGCGATCGGCCAGCGGCAGCGTCTGCGGAAAGCTCTTCAGGCCCACGCGCGGATAGGTCTTGGGATCGACGCTGAGGACGCGCGAGGTGCCGAGCGCGTCCTTGCGCGGGCACTCGGCGGCCTCCGTCTCGGCGGCGCCGATGACGGTCGCGGCATTGCCGATGACGGTTGCGACAAGCGCGCCCGCCATGGTCGAGGTCCACCTTAGTCGCAGCATCTTTGCCATTGCGCTCGGCTTTGCCTTGTGGGTATTGCCTGAAGCCTCAGCTCACACCACCGGTTCCAACCTGTCAAACGGCGAGGCGCGCCATGGATGAACATCTGGACGTTGCCCCATCGGCTGCGGATTCGGTACTCGACCACGTGCCGATGCGCAATGAAGACGGCGATATCAGGCACGAATTCGTCGAGGAGGTCGCCCGTGCGATCGAGGCCGGGGACAGCGCGGCGCTGCGTGCCTGCGTCGCGGAGCTGCACGAGGCCGATCTCGGCGATCTGATCGGCGCCCTCGAGCCCGACGACCGCGTCCGCCTGGTCGAGCTTACCGGCCGCGATTTCGATTTCTCGGCGCTGAACGAGGTCGATGAGACCGTCCGCGAGGAGATCCTCGAGGAGCTGCCGCCGGAGACGGTCGCCGAGGGCGTCCGCGAGCTCGAATCCGACGATGCGGTCGAGCTCTTGGAAACCCTCGGTGCCGAGGAGCAGGAAGAGATCCTGGAGAAGCTGCCACTCAAGGAGCGCGTCGCGCTCGAGCGCAGCCTGCTGTACCCGGAGAACTCCGCCGGCCGCCGCATGCAGACCGAGTTCATCGCCGTGCCCCAGGATTTCACGGTCGGCCAGGCGATCGACTACATGCGCGAGACGCCGGATCTGCCCGACCGCTTCTACGAGATCTACGTCGTCGACAAGGAACAGCACTGGCAGGGCGCGGTGCCGCTCGACGTGCTCCTGCGCACGCGCCGGCCGGTGGCGCTGACCGAACTCACCGACGAGGACCGCCGCCGCGTCTCCGTCCTGGAGGACCAGGAAGAGGTGGCGCGCATGTTCGGCAAATACAATCTCGTCGCCGCGCCCGTGCTCGACACCCAGGATCGCCTCGTCGGCGTCATCACCGTCGACGACGTCGTCGACGTCATCGAGGAGGAGGCGGACGAGGACCTCAAGGCGCTCGGCGGTGTCACCAGCGACGAAGAGCTGTCGGACACGTTCCTCACCATCGCCCGCGGCCGCTTCAACTGGCTGCTGGTGAACCTCGCCACCGCGTTCCTGGCGTCCTCCGTGCTCGGCCTGTTCGAGGGCCAGCTGGAGAAGATGGTCGCGCTCGCGGTGCTGGCGCCGATCGTGGCGAGCCAGGGCGGCAATGCCGCGACCCAGACCATGACGGTGACGGTGCGGGCGCTGGCGACGCGCGAGCTCGGTTCCTCCAACGCCTGGCGCGTGGTGATGCGCGAGGCCCTGGTGGGCCTCGTCAACGGCCTCGCCTTCGCCGTGATCACCGGCATCGCCGCGGTGGCCTGGTTCAAGATCCCGGGCCTCGGCATCGTCATCGGGCTCGCCATCGTCTGCAACCTCGTGGCCGGCGCGCTCGGCGGCATCCTGATCCCGATGGCGCTGGATCGCGTGCGGGCCGACCCGGCGGTGGCGTCGGGCACGTTCGTGACCACCGTGACCGACGTCGTCGGCTTCTTCTCCTTCCTCGGGATTGCGACGCTCTGGTTTGGGTTGAAGTAGGTCTCACCCCATCGTCATTCCGGGGCGCGCCACTTGGCGCGAACCCGGAATCCATTTGTCCGCGTCGACGCTGCACAATGGATTCCGGGCTCGCGCTTCGCGCGCCCCGGAATGACGACAACCGTCTTTAATCCGACTTTAAGCGACCTGCCGCATCATCGCCTTTGCTTGGGGGAATGGGCATGCGGTTGCGGCTGAAGGCGGACGGACGGATCGTCGAATTGCGGAATGGGCAGGAATTTCCGGTCCAGCCGCTTTCGGTTCAGCCGACGGCCAATGCGGCGCCGTCTGACACCGGCCCGCTCGCGGTGCGCGATCTGCGCCGGCGCGCCTGCCTGACCCAGATGGAGTTCGCCGCCAGGCTCGGCGTACCCGTCGAGACCATCCGCAACTGGGAGCAGGGCAAACGCGCCCCGCGCGGCCCGGCCCGCGCACTGCTCACGGTGATCGCGCATGCCCCCGACACGGTGTTCCAGGCGCTCGCCAAGACCTGACGCCAAGACCTGACGCCAAGACCTGACGCACAACCTCCCGTTAGGCCTGCATCGAATATCCCGCCTGGCTGCCGCGGCTTCCGTTGGCAGTATCATCGACCGGGTCCATAATGACGTCTGGGGCTGTCGCAACGGAAGAGGATTCCTCATGCTGTTCGTCGAGGCCAATGGCGCAAGGATTCCGGCGATCGGTCTCGGGACCTGGGAGCTGAGCGGAAGGCCGGCCGCGCGCGTGGTCGAGCAGGCGTTACGGCTCGGCTATCGCCATATCGACACCGCGCAGGTCTACGACACTGAGCGCGAGGTCGGCGACGGCTTGCGCGCCTCCGGCGTGCGCCGCGACGACGTATTCCTCACCACCAAGGTCTGGACCAACCATTTCGCACCCCATGATCTCGAACGCTCGGTGAAGGAGAGCCTCGCTCGCCTGCGGCTTCCCTCGGTCGATCTGTTGTTGCTGCACTGGCCCAATCCTCATGTGCCGCTCGCGGAGACGCTGGGCGCGCTGTCGCATGTAAAGACGATGGGCCTGACCCGCCACATCGGCGTTTCCAATTTCACCGTGGCACTGATCGAGCAGGCGGTCGCGCTGTCGGCGGAGCCGCTGGTCTGCAACCAGGTCGAGTATCACCCCTATCTCGATCAGGCGAAGGTACGGGCGGCCTGCGACCAGCATGGCCTTGCCCTCGTCGCCTACAGCCCGATCGCCAAGGGCCGCATCAAGTCCGACCAGACACTGGCCGAGATCGGTCGCGTCCACCGCAAGACGGCGGCGCAGGTCTGCCTGCGCTGGCTGGTGCAGCAGAATGTCGCTGCGATCCCGCGCACCTCGCGCATCGAGCGCCTGTCGGAGAACATCGAGATCTTCGATTTCGAGCTGTCGGAAAACGAGATGGACCGGATCGCCGCGCTCGCCAATCCGAAGGGACGCCTGACCGACTTTGGCTTCGCCCCGAAATGGGATTGAGAGGGACCCGGGGTATGCTAGGACCGCGGCGGCAACCCAAGATCGGTCGATGGAACTGGGGAAGATCATACGGACGGACATTGCCGCCTCGGCAATCGCCCATCTGACGCTGGTGGCGCTGATCATCGTGATCAGCGAGGTCCGTCCGTTTCATAGCCAGCCGCCCGAAACCGTCGCGGTCGACATCGTCACGCCGGAGCAGGTGAAGCAGGAGGAAACCAAGGCCGAGGAGAAGAAGGAAGAGGCGAAGCCGCCAGAGCCGCTCCCCGATCTGAAGCTGCCGAAGCCGGATATCACCGACAAGGCGGAGGCATCGAAGCCTGCGGCCAGGCCGCAGGCGGCAGCACCATCACCGTCACAGCAGGCCTCGCCCGAGCCGCAGCAGAAGCAGCCGCAGGCCTCGAAGCAGCGTGAGGCCAACGCGCCGCCGCCGCCGCAGGCCGCGCCGCCGCCGGCCTATCAGACGCCGCAACCGGACGTCACCATCAAGTACGGGGTCATGCTGGGCTTGCCGCCCGAATTGCCGGTCGAGCCGAAAGGCGCCAAGGACGACGGCGGGGATGCCAACGATTCAATCGCTGCGAAGCTTCCGCCCGAGGTCATCGCGGAGCTTCGCCGTCACTTGCGCGGCTGCGCCAAGCTGCCGCCCGGCGTCGCACCGACCGACAACGTTCATGTCAAGCTGCGCACCGTGTTCGCCACCGACGGCACGCTGGCGCGCGAGCCCATCCTGATCGAGGCGCCGCCGTCCGCCAAGGGCGTGGCCATCGTCAAGTCCGCAACGAGCGCGCTGCAGAACTGCCAACCCTACAAGATGTTGCCGGCCAATCTGTACGGGGAATGGAAGGTGCTGGATCTGCCGTTCAGCCCGAAGGATTTCGGCGGATAGCGCGTCGTGGTGTAGTCGTGTAGCCCGGATGAGCAAAGCGTAATCCGGGGCTGCTCGCCCGGCAGCTCGAATTGTCCCGGATTACGCTCGCGCTCCATCCGGGCTACGAGAGCAGGGTGTTTCGCTTCTCTGTCAACCTGCCCGCTCTAAAATATTCCACTTTACCGAAATTCGGAAATGGCGTATGTATCGCCCATCCCGGCTCAATCTCGAGGGGCGATCATGAGGTCGTCATTGTCGCGAGCCGGGCTTGCGGTGGACGCGGCAGCGTCGTGTACGAGAGCTGAGGGCAGGGCGGATTGCTCTCCGTGAGCCCGAGGCTTCGTACGGACGAGCGGCGCCGTCAGGTTCGTCGCGCCGGCATTTCGATGGCAACGTGCACAACGCCGTCGAACCCTGCGGCGCCAACGAACCGCGCGTACGGCAAAACCGTGTGGTCCTGGCCGTCGTTGCTACGGCCAAGCTCTGGCGAATGCGGCCCTCGCGTCAACCGGCGCGGTGCCGGCGACTTTCGCGGGAGTGAGGGAGGCCAGAGGGAACTCGGCTCCCGGGAGAGCGCGGCATAAGCCGTCCGACCATCGCGCAGGGAAGGCCGTGTGTTGGGCTTCACCTGTATGCTGCTGTGCGGTTCTTCCTGCGTGTGCTCTAGCGCAGCGGACCGCGGGTGCCGCCGGCACCCGGCCTTCCCTGCGCCCTCTTGCATCTGAGGGCGGCGAGACGAAGCAAAGCTCGGGCGAAGCAGCCGCGAGATCGCGAAGGCATGTCTGTGATCCGATCTCGTGCCCCGGACGCAGCGCAGCGTCCCCCCGGCGATGCGAAGCATCGTCCGGTTCGACGATGCGCTGCAGAGCAGGGGCCCATGCCTCCGAGCAATCCGTGTGGCGCTGGGTCCCGGCTCTGCGCCGCAACGCTTCACGCGTTGCAGCTTGTCCGGGACACGTGGCTCAATGCCCTCGCTTCATCCCCTCACCACCATCCACCGCCCCGGTGCCATCGCGGCCCAGGCGCTGGACGCGAACTGCCGCCGCCAGGTCACGACCACGACCGCTGCCGTGGTCACGAACAGCACCCAGGGGCTGACGAACCAGCCGAGATAGCCGAGCGCGAAGAAGAAGGCACGCTGGCCGCGGTTGAAGTGGCGGCCGGCGGATTCGAACAGGCGCGAGGTGCGGATGACGTGGGCTTCGGCCTCGGGGGTGTCGCGCTGTGAGGCCGGCGGCATACCGCCGAACAGGATCGCGACATAGTTGAACAGGCGATAGGCCCAGGCGAATTTGAAGAAGGCGTAGACGCAAATCAGCACGAGGCCGACGCATTTCAGCTCCCACAAAGCGGGCGAGCAACGATTGATTGGCGGCAGGCGATGGCGCTAAAAGCGGCTGCAACTGCAGGACTCAACGAAGGACCAGTGACATGGCTGCGCTGAAACTCGCGATCGGCAACAAGAACTACTCGTCATGGTCGATGCGGCCCTGGCTCGCGCTCCGCGCCAACGACATCCCGTTCGTGGAGACGCTGATCCCGCTCTACACCGACGATCCCGCCGACAAGGCGCAGATCCTGTCCTTCAGCCGCGCCGGCAAGGTGCCCGTGCTGGTCGACGGCGACGTCACCGTGTGGGATTCGCTTGCCATCATCGAGTACGTCGCCGAGCGCTATCCGGAAGCGAAGCTCTGGCCTGACGACGTCGCCGCGCGCGCGCATGCCAGGTCGGTATGCGCCGAAATGCATTCCGGCTTTGTGGCGCTGCGCAACGAATGCGGCATGAACCTGCATCGGCCGATCCGCGCCGTGGCGCTGTCGGCGGATGCCAAGGCGAACATCGCGCGCATCGAGGAGATCTGGCGCGAGTGCCGCACCCGCTATGGCGCACAGGGACCGTTCCTGTTCGGCCGCTTCGGTGCGGCGGACGCCATGTATGCCCCCGTCGTGCACCGCTTCCGCACCTACGCGATCGAGGTGGCGCCGGACACCAGGGCCTACATGGGGACCATGATGGCGCTGCCGGCGTTCCAGGAATGGACCCGGGATGGACTGGCCGAAACGCTCGTCATCGCCAAGTTCGAGGACGCCTGAGCGGCAGTCCGACCGGCGCCGGCCGGAGGCGGGGACGCCAGCCGATCGGGAGGAGGGTGCGACAGGCCTGCGACAGGTCGGCGGAATAAGCAGCTCCGCCGGTACCATCGCGCCACCGGCTGTCCCGTTATCATCCTGAAATAACTGCAAAAATTGTGCGCGGGCCATGCCGGCATGGCGCTGGCCAAAAGCATCGGACGCGTGCTATACAGCCGCCCGGGTTTCCGGCCGGCCCTCGCAGTGGGACACTGGGCGAGGCGGGCGCTGTTTGAGTAATGGAGAGGGTGTTGAAGCACAAATTCCCCGTGGGAACGCGCGTCCTATTCACGGCCAGCAATGTCGCGCGTCCGGCTGCGAGCGGCGCGTATGAGGTCATCCGTCTGCTCCCGACCGAAGGCGACGACTGCCAGTATCGGATCAAAAGCTCGACCGAAGCCTTCGAGCGCGTCGCCAAGGAAAGCCAGCTCGCGCTCTCCTGAAGGCCGACGCCGTCAGTGCATAGGCGCCTCCCGGGAATTGTACTCTGCCGCCGTCAAAAAGGCCCGCTTCACCTTCACAAGGGTGGGCGGGGGCAGTTGCCGACTCGCGGTGCTCGCTTGACCATCCGCTCTTTGCTCGCGTGAGGGGACGTCGCGCATGAACTGGGCATGGGCCACTTCGCTCGACCAAATCTGGCTCTCGCCGGCCTTCCCGATTTGGATGACGCTGGCGGCTGCCGGATTCTTCGGATTGATTCTGCTGATCACGCTGTTGCGCGCCGACAGATCGGTCGCGAACGGCGCGCTGACCGTCATTACCCTGCTATCCATCGCGATCGCCGGCGCAGCCACGGTGCGTCTCTATGGACCGGACGCGCCGTCCGCTCCGGCCGAGGCGCGCGCGCAAGCTGTGGTGAGCGCGAGTCTGCCTGCGCTGTCCTGTCTCGACGATCTCGCCGGCGATGCCGTTGGCGCCGGCTGCGAGAAGGCGCTGTTCGGCGCGCCTGACGCTGCGGCCGCGGCGGTCTCCTACACCGCCGCCAGGATCGACCGCCTGACCGCGCTCGGCGATGTCGCCACGGCGGAGAAGAGCCTGACCCTCGACATGAAGGTGCTGCGCAAGTCGCTCGAGCGGGATCGTTACGGTCTCGTTGCACATGTGCTGGTGGCGCGTGACGGCTGCACGCAGTTCGATTGCGCCGCGTTCCGCTCGCTGACCGACCAGCAGCAGGTTGCCGCCAACATGGACTCCCATCTCTACGAGACCCTGGTCGCGCGCTATGCGCCGACCTGGAACGCGCCCGCAGCAGCCGCAGCGGCGATGCCCGCCAACGCCGCGCTCGCCGGGCTGCCGCCGTCAATGCCGACGGGCAGGCCGACCAATGCCGAGTTCCCGAGCGCGTCCTCGACGCCGCCGGTGAGCATCATGAATCCGGAGCCCACGGCGGCGACGCGCCAGGCCGCGCCGGCCGCAAATGCGGCGGCAGCACCGCGTGCGCCGGCCGCGGCCTCCGCACAGGCCGCAGCGCCTCCGGCATCGAGCCCGCCGGCTGCGAAGAAGCCGCCGCCCCAAAAGGCTGCGCGTGCGCCTGCGGCGCCGGTTCCGCTCGCGCCGCCGCCGGCCTCGACCGCCGCTCCCGCGCCTGCGGATAACGAGTAGATCGGCATTCCAAATGCTGGGTTGCCCGGCTAATGCTTGGGCATGCCACTCCATCTGATCAAGCTCGCCGTCGGCTGCGACTCCGTCAAGGAATTGAAGGAGTGGGTGGCCGAACGGATGCAGACCGCAAAGAAGAAGGGTCTGCCGCAACATCACGTCCACATCACCCGCATGGTGCCCAAGCGCGACGCCGAGATCCTCGCCGGCGGCTCGCTCTACTGGGTGATCAAGGGCGAGATCGCCGCGCGCGAAAAGATCATCGGCATCGAGCCGTTCCGCGACAAGGACGGCATCGGGCGCTGCCGGATCGTGATGCAGCCGAAAGTGATCTCGGTCTCGCCGCGGCCGATGCGCCCGTTCCAGGGCTGGCGCTATCTGACCGACGATTCCGTGCCGGCCGATCTCGGCAAGTCAGCGGCCGGCTCGATTGCGGCGATGCCGGAGCCGATGCGGCGCGAGCTGCGTGACCTCGGACTGCTCTAAACAGCCATATTGTCGATCAGCCGGGTGGTGCCGAGCTTGGCTGCGACCAGGATCCGCAAGGGGCCGTCCTTGCGCGAGGTGACCGGTGCCAGCGTCTCGGCATGGCGGACCTCGTAATAGTCGAGCACCAAGCCGGCCGCCTTGACCATGTCCGCACCGCCGGCCATGGCCGGCGCGATCGAATCGCCGGCACGGATGCGCCCGGCGCTCTCTCTCATGGCGTGGTAGAGGACAATGGCGGTCTGGCGCTCCTCGGGCGAGAGGTAGACGTTGCGCGAGGACATCGCGAGTCCGTCGCGCTCGCGCACGGTGCGGGAGCCGATCACCTTGACACCGAGGTCGAGGTCGCGCGCCATCTGCGTCACCACGCGCAATTGCTGGAAATCCTTTTCGCCGAAGATCGCGACATCCGGCCGGACTTGCGTGAACAGCTTGCCGACGACCGTGGCGACACCGCCGAAGAAGTGCGGGCGGAAGCGGTCCTCGAGGCCGGCGAGCGCCGGCCCCTCCGGCGCGATGCGGGTGGCAAACCCCTCCGGATACATGGCCGCGACGCCCGGGTGCCAGACGATATCGACGTCCTCGGCCGCGAGCTTGGCGATGTCGGCCTTCCAGGTGCGCGGATAGGCGCCGAAATCCTCGGTCGGAGCGAACTGGGTCGGGTTGACGAAGATCGACACCACGACGCGGCTGGCGCGCCGCTTGGCGAGGCGAACCAGCGACACATGCCCGTCATGGAGTGCCCCCATGGTCGGGACCAGTGCGATCGTGGCCTTTCGCTTGCGGAGATTGTCGACGGCGCGTCGCAGGGCGGGGACCGTGCGGGCGATCAATGGGCTTGCTGACATTGGGACTCGACGATTGGGAAGCGGCGCAGGTGCGGGGCGTCGCGCCCGGCGGCTAACCTTAACAAGCGGAGATCGTGGACGCCATGCATCCGGATGCGGCACAGCATCCCGCGCAAGGCGGCGTAGAACGTCGCGACATTGTGGGCTGGATCACAGACGAAAGACGGCGCCGCGACACATCGTGAGAACGGCGCGTTGCAATTTGCATTTCCTGTTACGCATTTCACTTGACCGCTGACGCGGTCAACTCGAAGATATTCGCAAGGGGTGTTGAGGATCGCCATGCTTGTGCAGGCTAGCCAAGGCCAATCCGGCTCGGCGCACGTGATCGTGCTCGGCAACGAGAAGGGCGGCTCCGGCAAATCGACCACGGCCTTGCACATCGCCGTTGCACTTCTGAAGGCCGGCCAGCGCGTCGCCACCATCGACCTCGATTGTCGCCAGCAGAGCTTCACGCGCTACATCGGCAACCGGTCCGCCTGGGCGCAACGTACCAAGCTCGACCTCGAGCTGCCGGTGCATCGCTGCATCAAGCTCGGCGAGACCATGCAGATTGCCGAGAACGAGAATTCCGAGTTCCAGCAGTTCATGGAAGCCGTCTCCGCGGTCGAGAGCAGCTTCGACTTCATCGTCATCGATACGCCCGGCACCGACAGCTATCTGATGCGGCTCGCGCATTCGATGGCCGACACCCTGGTCACGCCGATCAACGACAGCTTCCTCGATTTCGACGTGCTCGGCACCGTCGATCCCGCGACTTACGCAGTGACGGGCGAGAGCCACTACGCCGAGATGGTGCGTGACGTCAGGCGCAAGCGACGCCAGCTCGACGGCGCAACCACAGACTGGATCGTCGTGCGCAACCGCCTTTCCATGCTCGGCTCGCGCAACAAGCAGCTCGTCGCCGAGGGCCTGAAGGATCTGTCGCTGCGGCTCGGCTTCCGCTACGTCGACGGGTTCGCCGAGCGCGTCGTGTACCGCGAATTCTTCCCACGCGGCCTGACCGCCCTGGACGATATCGACGAGGCCACGCTCGGCATGCGGCCCAATCTCGGCCATCTCACTGCGCGGGAGGAGGTGACGAGCCTGCTCCGCCAGCTCAAGCTCCCGCTCGACGAGCGCGGCCGCCGCCGCGCGGCCAACCGGGCCGAGTGGTTCAGCCAGGTCGACAAGCCGCTCGAGGTCCACGATATCCTCGGCGCCTGACCTCGCGGTATAACGCTACTCCCGGCCAATCCGGGCCTTCGGCTGGCGCGGGAACCGGGACTGCGCCGCGCGCGTTTTCACCCTGCGTTTACCGCGAGTCGAACCCGATCAAGACCGGTTGCGTCGAATAGGGACCTGCACCCTCACGTAGCGGTATGAGAATGGGGTGCTCACCGAACGAGTGCAACGCACAATGAAAGGGCTGCCGATTCACAACATTTAGCCTTCCTGTCACGCTGCTGTGACATATATTAGGGAATAGGCGACAAGGGGACGAAGAGCCCCGGAGAACACGATTTTCAACAGGGATTCAGGCCGCTTAGGCCTGAGGCTGAGGACGAAAATGAAGCGTGGAATTGCCGTTCTGGTTTCGGTCAGTGCCCTCTGCGGCATCGCCTATTTCACGGCGAGCAAGTGGGCGATCAAGCACGAGACCATCACATTCTACGATGCCTCGCGCGATAACCGTCCGGTGCCTGTTTCAATCGCGGTGCGGCGCGACAAGGAAATGCAGGCCAATGCCGGCATGATCAAGCTGCCCGTCGCAGTGATCAATCACGGCAACACCGTCAAGAACACTGAGTACGGCTTCCTCGCCAACATCTTCGCTGCGCGCGGCTACATGGTCATGAGCCCGCAGCACGATCTGCCGACTGATCCTCCGATGGTCACCAAGCCCGGCGAGCTCTATGTCGGCCGGCTGCCGCAGATCCTGCGCGGCGTCGCCAACATCCATCTCGCCGTGCACGAGATGAAGAAGGTTCAGCCCAACGCCGATTACGACAAGGTTACGATGGTCGGCCATTCCATGGGCGGCGACATCACCATGTACTTCGCCAAGCAGTATCCGGATGAGGTCAAGAAGGTCGTCACCCTCGACAATCTGCGCGTGCCCTTCGTTACCGCGGGCAAGTTCAAGATCCTGTCGTTCCGCTCCCAGGATCCGCAGTTCAAGGCCGACGCCGGCGTAATTCCAACCGACGAGGAATGCGAGCAGGCAGGCATTCAGGTCGTGAAGACCGAGTTCCAGCACAACGACATGCGCGATACCGGTCCGGATGTGGCGAAAAGCTCGATCCAGAGCATGCTCGACAAGTTCCTGAGCGCGACCGACAGCGAGATCGCACCGGTCGACACGCAGTCCGCCCCGCCCAAGATCCTGGAGCCGGGCCCGGTCGCCCTGATGGCTCCTGCCAAGAGCTGACGTCCAAGAGCTTACCGAGCTGACGTCGTCGCAAGGCTGCACCAATCGTCGAAGCCTCCGCCGGCGCCCGCCCGCGGAGGCTTTGCGCATTGACCGGGCCGCATGCGCTGACCACATTAGCTGCTGACGCAAGGTGTAGCTGCGATGTCGGGCGAACCCATCAAACCGCGCGGCCGCGATGCCGTCTCGGCGCGAGCAGACGGCGTGCTGCCGCAAGCGCAAACCTCGACCTCGGAAGACATCGCCGCGTTCGTTGCCAAGGCGCGGACCCTCTCGCCGCATGCCCCCGGCGCAAGGGGGCGGCTGATCTTCGCGCTGGATGCGACCATGAGCCGGCAGCCGACCTGGGACTTGGCCTGCGCGCTCCAGGCCGACATGTTTCGCGAGACCGCAGCGCTCGGCAGTCTCGACATCCGGCTGGTCTATTATCGCGGCCTCAACGAGTGCCGAGCCACGGCTTGGATTTCCGACAGCGCCAGGCTGGCGACGCTGATGAGCAAGATCGATTGCCGCGGCGGCGATACCCAGATCGGCAAGGTCCTGAGCGAGGCCAGGCGCGAGGCAGTCGCATCCGGCGTGCGGGCCGTGGTCTTCGTCGGCGATGCCATGGAGGAAGACATCGACGAGCTCTGCGCCAAGGCCGGCGAGCTCGGCATGCTCAAGGTGCCCGTATTCGTCTTTCAGGAGGGCCATGACGCGGTCGCCGAACAGGCCTTCCGCGAGATGGCGCGGCTGACTGGCGGTGCCTGGTGCCGGTTCGATCCCGGTGCGGCAGCGCAGCTGCGCGAGCTGTTGCGGGCAGCTGCGGCCTATGCCGCGGGTGGACGTGAGGCGCTGTTGAAGCTGGCTGGAAGCGTGAGTGGCGCGGCGAAGCTGATCAGCCAGATGAAATAGCGGCCCGGCCGGTGCGGCTTGCGGCGCTGGGCGCCATGCTTTTTGACAACAGCACGACTATATTCCGGCCATGACCCTGATCGCCGGCGCTGTCGCCGTTATCACGCTGTACCTGCTGCTCCAGATGTTCCGCTCCGCCAATCCAGCGGTGCTGGCGCGCACCCTCAAGTTCGGCGGCGGCGTGCTGGCGCTGGTGGTTGCGGCCTTCACCGGCTTGCGCGGCGAGCTGGCGGTTGCGATCCCGCTCGGAATTTTCGGCGCGGGCCTGCTCGGCTGGACACCACTCGCGAATGCCGGCTTCGGCAATGTCGGCGGGCTGTTCGGCGGCGGTGCGACGCGCCCGTCCGGGCAGGCCTCGCGGGTGCGCTCGCAATTCCTGGACATGCGGCTCGACCACGATTCCGGCCAGCTTTCTGGCCAGATCGTTGCGGGGCCTCATGCCGGGCGCAATCTCGACGAATTCGATCTCGCCGGCTTGCTCGCGATGGTCTCGACGTTCGACGCCGAGAGCGTGGCCCTACTTGAAAGCTATCTGGACCGCCGGTTTCCCGCTTGGCGTCAGAACGCGCAGGGCGATACGGCAGGGCGGCAGCGCCGCACGGCGGCGAGCAGCAAAATGACGGCGGAGGAAGCCTATCAGATCCTTGGCTTGCAGCCGGGAGCGGGGCGCGACGACATCAGCCGGGCCCACAAATCCCTGATGAAGAAACTCCATCCCGACCAGGGGGGCTCGACGTATCTCGCTGCCCGGGTAAACGAGGCCAAGGATACTCTGCTTCGCACGCATAACGGCTAACTCCGGCACCAACGCTACAAACGCCCGTACCGCGTGAGCTCCGTTTGCTCTGTCTGCCGTCGCCCGCCCTTGTCGGCGTGGTCGATCCCCTTGAGCAAAGTTTTAACCGTAAATCCTTGACGAGAGGTTGTCGTGGAACAGCCTTGTCCGGAACAGCCTGCGCATCACCGCCTCACCAAAACGAAAATGCCCGCGCAAGGCGCGGGCATTTGGTCTGGAGCGGAGAAGAAAATCAGTTGCGAACGGTGATGCAGGAGATCTCGGCACGTTTCAAGGTGCGGCAGACGGCTTCGGCCTGATCGCGCTCGAGCCCGGCGAAGCGGGCGCGGTAAAGCTTGCGATTGTCCTTGGCGACGACGGGCTCGGTGAACGGGTCCGCCTTGCTGAGCAGGCCGCGGGCCGAGTTGCGGGCCGCATCGATGCGCTGCTGAGCTTCGTTCTCGCTCTCGAGCGCACCGACCTGGACGATCCAGCCGCTGTGGGTGACGGCGGGCTTGGTGGTGGCGCTCATCTGGATCGGCTGCGGTGCCGGGTCGGCCGAGGCGAGCTTGGGGGCGGCGGGAGCCGGTGCGGCGGCGGTTGCCGCCGGCAGCACGCCAAGGATGCCGTTGCCGGTGCCGAAGCCCGCAGGCTGCCGCGGCAGCTCGGTGCGGGCCATCTCGGCCTTCGGCGCGTCCGGCTGGCTCACCGCCTCCGGCTTGTTGATGAGATCTGCCCTGGCGACGACGGCACCTGAGGTTTCCGCGACGTCGGAGCGGGGCGGGACGGTGCTGGTGACCGGCGGCGCAACGACCTGGACACCACCCTGGGCCGGAGCCGCGGAGGCGACCTTCACGGCGCCGGCCTTGACCTGAACGGTCTTGACCCGAACCGGCTTCATCGGCTCGGACGAGCCGGGAATGATGGAGAGCGGCTGGCTCGAGATCACGCCATTGGTGAGCGGCGCCGGCTCCACCTTGGACTCCGTCGGCCGAGCTTCGGGTTTGGAGTGAGCGGGCGGCATCGCCGCAGTCGCTGCGGCCAGCGTCGACAGACGCGCGGCGAGGCGCGACGGGGTTGCTTCGGGAGCAGGGGCCGCCGCTGCCTGGACCGGCAGGGCGGGCCGCGCCGGCGTATCCGAGGCATCGGCGACATCGGTGTTGGCTTCAGTGCCGTTGCGCTCCGTGACCGCGGCGACGGTGCGGACGGTCGCGCCCTTTTCGATGTTCTCCGCGAGCAGGTTGCGCATGATGGCGTCGCGCGAGCCACCGCTGCGGCCGCCGAGCACCACGCCGATCAGGTGGCGGTTGCCGCGGCGGATCGAGCTGACGAGGTTGAAGCCGGAAGCGCGGGTGTAGCCCGTCTTGATGCCGTCCACGCCTTCGACACTGCCGAGCAGGCGATTGTGGTTGCGGATCGACTGTCCGCGCCAATTGAACGTCGAGGTTGCGAAATAGCGATAGTAGCGGGGGAAGCGCTCCTGAATGGCGCGACCCAGCGTGGCCTGGTCGCGCGCGGTCGTGACCTGCTCGTCGTTGGGCAGGCCGTTGGCATTGCGGTAGACCGTCCTGGACATGCCGAGCGAACGCGCCTTGCGCGTCATCATCCGGGCGAAGTCGTCCTCGTCACCGGCGATCGCTTCCGCAATCACCACGGATGCGTCGTTGGCCGAACGGGTGACGAGGCCCTTGATCGCGTCCTCGACGCGAATGGTCTGGCCGGCACGCAGATTCAGCTTGGTCGGATCCTGGTCGGCGGCGTGCTTGGACACCGGCATTTCGGTGTCGAGCTTCATCTTGCCGGATTCGAGGCGCTCGAACAGCAGATAGAGCGTCATGATCTTGGTCAGCGAGGCCGGGTGGCGGATCGCGTCAGGGCTCGTCGCCTGGAGCACTGCGCCGGAATTGCCGTCGATGATGATGGACGCGAATTTCGAGCTGGAGCTCTCGGACACGTCGTGCTGCACCCGGTGGTGCGCATAATGTCGACGATGGCGCCGCGCCTCGGCTGCGTCGGTGGTGAAGATGACTGCGGTGGTGACCGTAAGAAGCCCGAAAACGCCAACCCGCGCCCAGCGCGAGGCAGACAAGTTTTTACGAAGCATGGAACCCCGTCCCCGTTTCTGACTTGATCACCGGCTCGTGAGGCGAAATTGTGCCCGACGGACCCGGGATCATTACCTGCTCAGGCTGTCCCTCCGCTGGTGTTGACCGCGGGGGACGTTGGACCCGAGCCGCTGTTCTGGCTAAGGTGATGTTCTCAAACGGCTTTTGGCCGCTCGCGGAAGTGACCACGTCCAGGGAATCAAAGTAGGGTGGCCCGGTTTCCAAAAGCTTAAGGAACCCTTGCGGGAAACCCCGGGAATCTCAGCGATTTGCGCCGGATTTGTGCGTCGCACAAGATTCTTGACTTTGTTGTGCGTTGCACTAATTTTGGGCGGAGTCAGGGAGCCGGGGCTTCCCGACGCGAGCCAGGGAAAAGGATTCCGAAATGTTCAAGGTTGAAGACTTCCAGAGCTACGGGAAAGAGCAGTTCGAGCAGTGCGTTGCCTCCGCGACCTCGGTGCAGCACGGCCTCCAGGCGATCGCCAGCGCCTATGGCGACTACACGAAGAAGTCGTTCGAAGACACCAAGTCCTTCGTCGAGAAGCTTTCCGGCGTGAAGTCGCTGGACAAGGCGATGGAAGCGCAGACCGATTTTGCCCGTTCCGCCTACGAAACCTTCGTCGCGGAATCGCAGAAGATTGCCGGCCTCTACAGCGACCTCGCCAAGCAGGCGTTCAAGCCGGTCGAGACCATCGTGTCGAAGTTCACCCCGGCCGCTCAGTAACGTCTCGAGACATCCTGGAATCGAAAAGCCCGGCTGAACCAGCCGGGCTTTTTGTTGTGAGCGATGCGACCGTCAGCGTGCGACGCGCAGCTTCGACAGCGAAGTGCCGATATCCTTGAACACCGAGACCGTCTGGCTCGCCGAAGTGACCAGATAGAACTTGTCGCTGCCGCTGGCGCAATATTGCAGCACGCCCGAGGTCGGATCGCCGCCGGTGTTCACCTGCACCGTATAGATCGTGATGTTGTTGGGCTGGGCCTTGGCGTTGTCGCAGAGGACCTTCTGGCGAGCGTCGATCTGCGAAGCACCGCTGTACCAGCGGTTTTGCGTGTTGAGACCGTCGGAGAGCAGGACGATCGCATCCTTGTAGGTGTAGTTCGTGTCCTTGGCCGGGGCATTCATGGGGTCGCCCATCGACAGCGTCATCCAGCCCCAGGCAAGGCCGATGCCCTGGTTGGTGTTGCCGGTCGGAACCAGCTTGTCGATCAGAGATTTGAGCGAGGTCCAATCGTAACTGAGCGGCATGACCGGCTGGATGTAGGCCGAATTGCTGGAGTTGCAGTAGGAATATTGCTCGGCCGGGAAAAGCGTAGCCGAATTGCTGCTCACTGGAGTCGTGTTCTTGGTGTCATAGTCCTGGTCACGATCGGTGACGCACCCGTTCCACGTGTTGTGGTTCCTCGGTGTCCAAATCTTGCCGTTGTTAACGCAGGTCCACTGTCTCGTGTAGGATGTGTTGCTACAGGTCCCGTTCACGGCCTCCCAGTCGGACCAGTCGATCCAGCTCTTCGTGTAGTTGCTGCTGCCGACGTTGACGTCCTTGGCGAACGGCACGATCGAGATGTAGACGTCGCCGTTGGTCTTCGCGAGCGCGCTGAGCTGGTCGACCAGGTTCTTCGCGGCCGTTTTCATCGCCGGCATCTTGTCGTCGTACGCCATCGATCCCGTGACGTCGAGGACCAGGGCCACGCGCATGCGCGTCAGGCCCCAGGCGCTGGTGGATGAGGTGCCGACGTCGAGGGTCGGGAAGCCGGCGATCTTCATGAAGCTCGTCGTGTAGGTGCCGGTTCCGGTCAGCTGGATCGTCGAGCCGATACTGGTGCTCGCGTTGTAGGTGGCGCCGACGCTGACCGAGGGCAGGGTCTTGGTGTCCGTGAACAGAGCGTTGAAATAGGATTGGGCCTTGGTGGAGATCTGAGACGTCGAGATGGTGCCGGCGGACAGGTCCCGTGACAGCATCAGCGCGGTGGAATCGAGGGCCGACTGCATCGCGGTGCGCGCCTGGGCCGCGCGGCTATAGTCGATCGCCGCGCCGACGAAGCTCAGCACTGGAACGAGCGCAATGGCGAAGATCACTGCGATATTGCCTTGCTCGGCCGCTGCGAAACGGGCGAGTTGTCGACCAAGGCGGCTGACGAGGGGCAGACCAGACATGACGATCCCCGAAATCTGTGTTTTGCCCGATTTCGCGCCATGCCATTGAATGGCAGGTAAATTGGACCGTAGAAAAACGGAGCGTCTTGCGGAAAACCGTCGCAGCCGGGTTAACGGCCGGGTTCCTGGTCAACACGTTCTAAACCTGCCGCGCGGAAATTTTTGTCAAATCGCTCCGGATTGATTAACCTGATCAGGATCGCCCGGACCGGGAATCGGGACTGCTGCGACCGCATGGGCTGAACCCCCGCGTGCTTGCGGCGGGCCGGGGGCAGGGCCATATTGCTGGCGAGCGATCCGGCCTCGACCGCATTTGCCGGGAGCGGCGATCCAAGGCGGCGCGCCTGCGCCAGGCTCCGAAGGGCGGGGTCGCGCGGTGACCGCCATTCGCTTCCGTGGGGAATTTGAACGCCTGTGCCATGCTGCAATTGACTTCCAGCCTCGATCTGTCCGCGCCAGCCGCTGCCGACGCGCCTCGCATGAGCAATGACGACAACCGTTCGGGTACTCCCTCGGGTCCGAGCACGTCGGTCATCACCAAGGTCAAGCCCAAGACCAAGCGGCCGAACCTGTATCGCGTGCTGATCCTGAACGACGACTACACGCCGATGGAGTTCGTCGTTCATGTGCTGGAGAAGTTCTTCAACAAGGACATCGAAGCCGCGACCAAGATCATGCTGCACGTCCATCATCACGGGATCGGGGAGTGCGGCGTGTTCACCTACGAGATCGCCGAGACCAAGGTGACGCAGGTGATGGACTTCGCCCGCAAGCACCAGCACCCGCTGCAATGCGTGATGGAAAAGAAGTAAGACGGCTTGCGGCGCGTTTGAAGCCGGCTCTTGTACAAGCCGCACTGTGATTGTCGCGTAGCGGCTGCGCGCGGTGGGCTGCAGCCGGCAAAACTACGGAATTCTGCGCCGGCGCTGATCCCGCCCAAATCGGAACGGGTTTTGCATCGAAAATGCCGCAAGTGTGTCGCCGCCGAGTCGCGGAACCGGTCTTTCGCCGCGGTCTTGTATAACTATATGTGACAAAGGTTGTTGTTGCCTGACCGGGCGATGACGATCATGATGGTGGGGGCCATAGAGGACGCGAATGCCGACTTTTTCCCAAAGCCTTGAACAATCCCTGCATCGTGCGCTGGCGATCGCAAATGAGCGTCATCACCAATACGCGACGCTTGAGCATCTCTTGCTCTCATTGATCGACGACTCCGATGCAGCCGCCGTCATGCGCGCCTGTAGCGTCGATCTCGACAAGCTCCGTACGAGCCTCGTCAACTACCTTGAGACCGAATTCGAGAACCTGGTGACGGATGGCGCCGACGACGCCAAGCCGACCGCCGGTTTCCAGCGCGTGATCCAGCGCGCGGTGATCCATGTGCAGTCGTCCGGTCGCGAAGAGGTGACCGGCGCCAACGTGTTGATCGCGATCTTCGCCGAACGCGAGAGCCATGCCGCGTATTTCCTGCAGGAGCAGGACATGACGCGTTACGACGCTGTCAACTACATCAGCCACGGCATTGCCAAGCGGCCGGGCGTCTCCGAGGCGCGGCCGGTGCGCGGCGTCGACGAGGAGACCGAGACCAAGGGTAACGAGGACGCCAAGAAGAAGGGCGAGGCGCTCGAGACTTATTGCGTCAACCTCAACAAGAAGGCGCGCGACGGCAAGATCGATCCGGTGATTGGACGCAATTCCGAAATCAACCGCGCGATCCAGGTGCTGTGCCGCCGGCAGAAGAACAACCCGCTGTTCGTCGGTGAAGCCGGCGTCGGCAAGACCGCGATCGCAGAAGGGCTCGCCAAGCGCATCGTCGACAGCGAAGTGCCGGAGGTGCTGGCGGCGGCCACCGTGTTCTCGCTGGACATGGGCACGCTGCTTGCCGGCACGCGCTATCGGGGCGACTTCGAGGAGCGGCTGAAGCAGGTGCTCAAGGAGCTCGAGGCGCATCCCAACGCCATCCTGTTCATCGACGAGATCCACACCGTGATCGGTGCGGGCGCGACGTCGGGCGGGGCAATGGATGCCTCGAACCTGCTCAAGCCCGCGCTCGCCTCGGGCACGATCCGCTGCATGGGTTCGACCACCTACAAGGAATATCGCCAGCACTTCGAGAAGGACCGCGCGCTGGTGCGGCGCTTCCAGAAGATCGACATCAACGAGCCGACAGTCGAGGACGCCATCGCGATCCTCAAGGGCCTCAAGCCGTACTTCGAGGACTATCACCGGCTGAAGTACACCAATGAGGCGATCGAGGCGGCGGTGCAGCTCTCATCGCGCTACATCCACGACCGCAAGCTGCCCGACAAGGCGATCGACGTGATCGACGAGTCCGGCGCGGCGCAGATGCTGGTCGCCGAGAATAAGCGCAAGAAGACGATCGGCATCAAGGAGATCGAGACCACGATCGCCTCGATGGCTCGGATCCCGCCGAAGAGCGTGTCGAAGGACGACGCCGAGGTGCTCAAGCATCTCGAGCAGACCTTGAAGCGCACCGTGTTCGGGCAGGACAAGGCGATCGAATCGCTCGCCGCCTCGATCAAGCTGGCGCGTGCCGGCCTGCGCGAGCCGGAGAAGCCGATCGGCTGCTATCTGTTCTCTGGCCCCACCGGCGTCGGCAAGACGGAGGTCGCCAAGCAACTCGCGGCGACGCTCGGCGTCGAGCTGCTGCGGTTCGACATGTCCGAGTACATGGAGCGGCACACCGTGTCGCGCCTGATCGGCGCGCCTCCCGGCTATGTCGGCTTCGACCAGGGCGGCCTGCTCACCGACGGCGTCGACCAGCATCCGCATTGCGTGGTGCTGCTCGACGAAATCGAGAAGGCGCATCCCGACCTCTACAACGTGCTGCTCCAGATCATGGACCACGGCCGGCTCACCGACCACAACGGCAAGCAGGTCAACTTCCGCAACGTGATCCTGATCATGACCACGAATGCCGGCGCGGCGGATCTCGCCAAGCAGGCGTTCGGCTTCACCCGGTCGAAGCGGGAAGGCGACGATCACGAGGCGATCAACCGGCAGTTCGCGCCGGAATTCCGCAACCGTCTCGATGCCATCGTCTCGTTCGGCCATCTCAGCGTCGAGGTGATCGGCACCGTGGTCGAGAAGTTCGTGCTTCAGCTCGAGGCGCAGCTCGGCGACCGCGATGTGACCATCGAGCTGTCCGAGCCGGCGAAGGCCTGGCTGGTCCAGCACGGCTACGACGAGCAGATGGGCGCACGTCCCATGGCGCGCGTGATCCAGGAGCACATCAAGAAGCCGCTGGCCGACGAGGTGCTGTTCGGCAAGCTCAAGGGTGGCGGCCACGTTCGCGTCGTCCTTGTCAAGGACGAGGCCGACGAGACCAAGGAGAAGATCGGCTTCGAATTCGTCGAGGGCCCGGTCACGCCGAAGCAGGAGAAGCTGCCCGGCACCCGCAAGCGCCCGCCGGGCAAATCCAAGCCGGGTGGCCCCGGCGGCTCGAAGGGGCCGACCTCCAAGGGGCCGCTGGTCAAGGTTTGATCGGCACGTGATGAAATCGAAAAGGCCGGCTGCAAAGCCGGCCTTTTTGTTTGCACCGATGTCTGCGCGAGGAGGCCTTACGTTCCGGCCTGCGGTTCGCGCGGTGGCCGCGGCTTTCTCGGTGCGCGCGGTGCTGCGTGCGGGACCGACGGCTGCATCGTCACGATGACCGGATTCGGCTTGTGATCGGTCGCGGCTCCGGTCGCTGCGTCGACGCCCATGCCGACGATACCGCCCAACAGGAGATTGCCCGCAAAACCCGCGGCTCCGCCCGTCTGGACGTCCCGGCTGAGCGGAACGATTTGCGGCTGATAGCCTTCCTTCTGGAAGGTGATCGAGATGTCGGCGTTCCGCTTGACGACCACGGAGCAAGGGGTCGTGCAGGTGGTCGGAACGTCCATTCCGCTGACGACGGCTTCCACGCCTGATGGTGTCGATGAAATGCTGATATTCTCCGTCGTACCGCGCGTGACCGACGCGCAGCCGCCCAGCATGACGCTGAGCGCCACAATTCCAAATGAACGCATGAAATGCCCCTTGTCCCACCGCCACTATGCGCAACCGGGGCGGGAGGGCAATAGGCCATTGCTCCGAATAGTTAAGCCACGCGGAGGTTGTGCACGACTACGCGCGAACCGGGTCGGGTCCGGCTATTCACCCCGCAGGCGCTGATCGTCCTGCACGCGGACGTGCTCGGCACCGCGCGCGCCGGCTGTGGAAAGCCGCAGCATGCTCAGCATCGCGCCGCACAGCGCAAATCCAACGCCGACAAGGAGCGCCAGCCTGGTCCCCTCAAGCGGATACCGTCCGAGCAACAGCGCCACCAGCGCCGCTCCGGTGGTCTGGCCGAGCAGGCGCGCCGTCCCCAGCATGCCGCTGGCGCCGCCGGCGCGCTCGCGCGGGGCGGCTGCGATCATGGTGCGGTTATTGGGGGTCTGGAACAGACCGAAGCCGGCGCCGGCGAGCGCCATCCGCCAGATCACGTCGAGCGGCGTTGGCGTCGCCGGCAGGAAGGCCAGCGCGCCAAGGCCGCAGGCGAATAGCGTGAGCCCAATACCGCCGAGCAGGCCGGCCGGATAATGCTCGACCAGGCGGCCGGCGAGAGGGGCCGCAAACGCCAATGCGATCGGCCATGGCGTGATCAACAGGCCCATATGCACGGCCGAATAGCCGAAGCGGCTCTGGAGATAGAAGGGGATCGCGACGAAGGCCAGCATCTGCCCGCAGAACGATGCGATCGAGGTCGCAATCGACAGCGCGAACACGGGGATGCGCAGCAGGTCGATTGGCAAGAGTGGCGAGGTCATGTGAGTCTCGCGATAGATCAGCAGCGCACCCGCGGCGATCGCGATGGCAAACTGCACGAGACAGGTGATCGCGGCCTCGCCATGACCGACGTTGTCGACCGCCGCGATGCCGACGCCGAACGTGATCGCCGACAGCCCCGCACTCTGCCAGTCGAACGAGCGGCTCGCGGGCTTGGTGTGCGGCAGGCTGCGCAGGCCCAGCACCAGCGTCACCACGCCGAGCGGCACGTTGATCGCGAACAACCAGGGCCAGCTTCCGACCGCGAGGATGCCGGCGGCGAGTGTCGGGCCGATCGCGGCCGAGAAGGCGACGACGAGCGCGTTGAGCCCGATGCCGCGGCCGAGCAGGCTGCGCGGATAGGTGAAACGCACCAGCGCGGCGTTGACGCTCATGATGCCGGCCGCGCCAAAGCCCTGGAGGATGCGCGCGATCGTCAGCAGCGGCAGCGTGTGGGCCAGCGCACAGAAGGCCGAGGCCAGCGTGAACAGCGCCAACCCGACCAGATAGACGCGGCGATAGCCGACGATCTCGCCGAGCGAAGCCAGCGGCAGCAGCGAGATCGTGATCGCGAGCTGGTAGCCGCTGACGATCCAGATCGACAAGGCCGGGGTCGCATCGAGATCGGCCGCGATCGTCGGCAGCGCCACATTGACGATGGTGCTGTCGACCACCGCCATGACGATGCCGAGCGCAATGGTCAGCACCGCCTGATTGCGTTGCGGCTGCGGCAGGCCGTCGGCATGCTCAATGGTGACTGTCGACATCGTGAGCGGCGTATCGTTGGCGAATCGGACTCGGCCACATGCCGAGTATTGCGCCAACAGGGCAGGGCCGCGATAGTTCCGGAACCGGCCGCCAGCGCGCCGGCTTACCCAAGCGCGCTTGATGCAGCTGTCCTACACCGCCGGTGGATTGCGGTCGCTGAAGGTCACGCGCTGGTGCCAGTAGGGATAGGGCAGCGTCACCGTGCTCGCGGCATCGAGCTTTGCGACCTGGTCCTTGGTCAAGGACCAGCCAACCGCGCCGAGATTTTCGCGCAGCTGGGTCTCGTTGCGTGCGCCGATGATCAGCGTCGAGACCGTCGGACGCTGCAGCAGCCAGTTCAGCGCGATCTGCGAGACGCTCTTGCCGGTCTCCTTCGCGATCTCGTCGATCGCATCGACGACACGGTAGACGTGCTCGTCCGAGACGGGCGGTCCGAATTCGGCCGTCTTGGGCAGGCGGCTGACTTCCGGTTTCGGCTGACCGCGGCGGATCTTTCCGGTGAGGCGCCCCCAGCCGAGCGGCGACCAGACCACGGCGCCCAACCCCTGGTCGAGGCCGAGCGGCATCAACTCCCATTCGTAGTCGCGCCCGATCAGGGAATAGTAGGTCTGGTTGGCGACGTAACGCGGAAAACCGTGCTTGTCGGCGACGCCGAGCGACTTCATCAGGTGCCAGCCCGAGAAATTCGAGACGCCGACATAGCGGATCTTGCCGGCGCGCACGAGCACGTCGAGAGTCGAGAGCACCTCTTCGGACGGCGTGAAGGCGTCGAAGCCGTGGAGCTGGAAAAGATCGATATAATCGGTGCCGAGCCGGCTCAACGAACCGTCGATGGCTTTGAGCAGGTGCTCACGCGACGAGCCGATATCGTTGGGACCGTCGCCAAAGCGGAAGGTCGCCTTGGTCGAGATCAGGACCTTGTCCCGGCGACCCTTGATGGCCTCACCGAGCACCCGCTCGGACTCGCCGAGCGAATAGACATTCGCGGTGTCGAACATCGACACGCAGGCCTCGAGGCAGATGTCCAGAAGACGCCGCGCCTCGGTCGCGTCCGTCGTGCCCCATGCCGCAAGGCGGCCGACGCCGCCGAACGTGCCCGTTCCCAGGCTCAAGGCAGGCACCATAAGGCCGGACCGGCCCAAGCGTCGGTATTCCATCGATCTGCTCCTCGGCTGGCCGCTGATGATCGTGGCGGCCTTGGCGGCGGAAGATACTGCAAGCAGGCGCCGTGTCCTATCACCTGCTCACATACCGGCCCTGCTCGGCATGACCTGATCGTGCAGATGACAGCCGACTGGAATGCACCTCAATGCCGCAACTGGCTCTGCCGGAAGTCGCGCGGCGACATCCCGAAATGCTCGCGGAAGACGCGGCCGAAATGCGAGAGGTCGTTGAAGCCCCAGGCGAAGGCGATCTCGCTGATGTGGCGATGGGCGAGCAGAGGCGAGGCGAGATCCCTCCGACATCGGGCGAGGCGTTCGGCAAGGACATGACGCTGGAAGGAGGTGTCCTCGTCTGCGAGAAGATCGTTGACATAGCGCGGCGAGATGCCGAGCGCGGCTGCGGTTTCAGCGACCGAGAGATCGGGATCGGCGAGGTGCGCGCGGATGTGCGCCTTCACTCGGTAGAGCAGGGCCGAGCGGTGGGTCGAGGACGGCAGCGATGACTTGCCGAGCCGCTCGCTCAATGCCATCGCAAGCAGATCAACTGCCTGCTCCGACAGCGCCGTAGCCGTATCCAGAGCCAAGCTATCCGCATTTTGGCAGAGCCGGACAATGAAATCATAGGCGAGCCGCTCGAGCGGTGCGTCGGCGCCAAATGACATTGCTGTCAGCGTCTCGGTGCCGCCGAGCCGCCGCTGCAGCATCTCGCGTGGGACCTTGAAGATGGTCTGCGTAAATCTGTCGTTGAACTTCAGCTCGTACGGGCGCGTCGTGTCGTAGAGCGCGAACTCGCCGGGGTGGATCACGGTCTCGCGGCCGTCCTGTACAACGCCACCGTTGCCGCGATTGCCGAGTGCGACTAGGACGAAACCCTGATCCGAGCGCGCGATGCGCGACGGTGTGCGGAAGACGTGCTGGCGGTCCGAGCAGACCTCGGAGCACACGGCCTTGCCGAGCGAGGCCTGCGTGACCGAGCCATGAAAGGCGCTGCCGAGGTCGGACTTGCAGTCGAGCCCGACGAAGACGTCGCAGACGATGTCCTGCCAGAGCGCGAGCCGCCGGTAGCCGGGACTGCCGTCTGTCGTGAACTGGATTGGCATCAGGACAGCCTCCCTTTCACATCCTGCAAAACCGCATGTTGGCGCAGATCGAGCCTGACCGGAGGCAAATTCCGTACCGGGCGATCCCTTCCAGTCGAGTTTTTGTTCCGCCGTGGTCGAGCGCCTGGCCGCCCAGCTTGGCCAAATAGACTGCATCGGACGTGGCTTGCGATCAACCGGCAATGGAGGCGGCAATGGGCATCGAACATCCGAAATACAAGGTTGCGGTGGTGCAGGCGGCACCGGCCTGGCTCGATCTCGACGCCTCGATCGACAAGTCGATCGCGCTGATCGGGGAGGCCGCGGAAAAGGGCGCCAAGCTGATCGCCTTTCCTGAAGCTTTCATCCCCGGCTACCCCTGGCACATCTGGCTGGACTCCCCGGCCTGGGCGATCGGGCGGGGCTTCGTGCAGCGCTATTTCGACAATTCGCTGTCCTATGACAGCTCGCAGGCCGAACGCCTGCGCGAGGCCGTGCGCAAGGCAAGGCTCACCGCCGTGGTCGGCCTGTCCGAGCGCGACGGCGGCAGCCTCTACCTCGCGCAATGGCTGATCGGCCCTGATGGCGAGACCATTGCAAAGCGCCGCAAGCTGCGGCCGACCCATGCCGAGCGCACGGTCTATGGCGAAGGCGACGGCAGCGACCTCGCCGTGCATGCGCGGCCCGACATCGGCCGGCTCGGCGCATTGTGCTGCTGGGAGCATCTGCAGCCGCTGTCGAAATACGCGATGTACGCTCAGAACGAGCAGGTCCATGTCGCGGCCTGGCCGAGCTTCTCGCTCTACGATCCCTTCGCGCCGGCATTAGGGGCCGAGGTCAACAACGCGGCTTCGCGCGTCTATGCGGTGGAAGGCTCCTGCTTCGTGCTCGCGCCTTGCGCCACCGTCTCGCAGGCCATGATCGACGAGCTCTGCGACCGGCCGGACAAGAATGCGCTGTTGCATGCGGGCGGCGGCTTTGCGGCCATCTACGGCCCCGACGGCAGTCAGATCGGGGAGAAGCTGGCGCCCGATCAGGAGGGCCTGCTGATCGCCGAGATCGATCTCGGCGCCATTGGCGTTGCCAAGAATGCTGCCGATCCCGCCGGACATTATTCGCGGCCCGACGTCACACGGCTGCTGCTCAACAAGAAGCGGTACCAGCGGGTCGAGCAGTTCGCGCTGCCGGTCGACACTGTCGAGCCTATGGACATTGCGGCGGCGGCAAGCTGAACGCGGCGATCACGGGGAGGGCATCGCTATGGAATCCGCAATTCCTGCGCATCTCGAAACGCCACGCACGCGCCACAAGCGCGTGCCGGACGATTACCAGCCGCCATATCCGTCCTTCGTGGCGCGCTACAAGCCTTCGGTCAGCCGGGTCGTGATGGCCTATTTCGGTGTTCAGTATGGCGGTGCGGCACCGGCGGCAGCAATTGACGCGTTGAAAGAACTCGCAGGACTGTTCGCAATGGATGGCGGTCCGTCACATTGGGACCGGGCAAGCTATAGAGATCAGTCCGGCAGCGAGAATGTTGTCACGGTCGCTTATTGGGACGATCTCGCACGCTTTGATGCCTGGTTCGCGCAGGCTCGCGAGATGTGGACGGGGCGGCAACGCGAAGGCATCGGTACCTTCGTCGAGGTGCTGCGTCCTATTGTGGCCCGTCACGAGACGCTGTTCTCCTCGCCCGATCGGCCGGAAGGTGTCGCCGTCGTTGCGGAGGGCATGAGCGGCGAGGTGCAGGAGCACGCCTATTGGGGCGGGATGCGCGACCGTATCCCGCTGTCGCAGACTGATGCGATGGCGCCTGGTGGCGCGCCTGAGCTGATTTGCGACGGCCCGCGGCTGAGAGTCGTGGCGCACGATAATCTCTGCCTGATCCGGTCCGGGCAGGACTGGAGCGATACGGAAGCATCCGAGCGAAAGCTCTATCTCGACGACGTCGAACCGGTGCTACGCGAAGGCATGGACTTTCTGCGCGATGATGGCCTCGCGATTGGCTGCTATGCCAACCGCTACATGCAGGTGCTGGCGGCCGACGGAAGCGCGAGCGAAAAATCCTACGGGCAGAGCTGGTGGAAGAGCCTCGCCGCGCTCGAACGCTGGGCGGAGTCGCATCCGACCCATGTCAGGATCTTCGGCGCGGCCATGAAATATCTGTCGACGCTCGGGCCGTCAGCCAAGCTGCGGCTCTATCACGAAGTGACGGTGGCGGCCGCCGACGAACAGTTCTTCGAATATCTGAACTGTCACCCGAAGACAGGCATGCTAGCGGCGGTCGAAACTGTCAGCACCTAAGCGACACAATGGCCGAGCAGCTCGGGATGTGCCGCGCAGATGTGATGCGCGCCGGCCTCCCGCAGCTCGGCCTCGCTGCCGTAGCCGTAGAGCACGCCGATGGCGGTCATCCCGTTGGTCCTGGCGCCGACCACGTCGTGGCTGCGGTCGCCGATCATGATCGCGCTGTTCGCATCGACGCTGGTCTCGTCGAGCGCGTAGCGAAGCAAGTCGCGCTTGTCGACACGCGTGCCGTCGAGCTCGGAGCCGAACACGCGTTCGAAATACGGCTTCAAGCCGAAATGATCGACGATGCGGCTGGCGTAGACGGCGGGCTTGCTGGTCGCCACGAACATGCGCTGACGTGTCGCTGCGAGCGAAGATAACGTGTCCGTAATTCCGCTGTAAGCCTCGTTCTCGAACAGGCCGATATCGCTAAAGCGCTCGCGATAGAGCAGCAGTGCTCGGTCGGCGAGCTCATCGGCTCCGGTGAGCTTGCGAAGGCTGGCAAGCAGCGGAGGGCCGATGCACCAGGTCAGTTCGTCCTCGCTCGGCACGGGAACGCCGAGCCGTTCCAGCGCATATTGGATCGAGCGGGTGATCCCGGGCTTCGGGTTCGTCAGCGTGCCGTCGAGATCAAAAAAGATTGTCACCATCGGGCATGACCGGTGTTGATACTGCCGTCTGTTGCTAGTTGGCTCTGGTTCCAAGTCAAGGTCCGATTTGTCCGATAGCGTCAATGCCATGCGAATAGCTCGGATCATTACTGTGTTGTGCCAGGCTTTGCTGCTGGCACCGGCGCTCGCGGAGGAGGCACCCTCCACCGATGCGCCTCCGAAGGCCGAGGAACCCGAGAAGCCAGCGGAGAAACCGAAAGATGCCCGCGAGAGCGACACGCGGGAGTCGATCTGCCTGATCGTGGAGGCGGCCGCGCGCGACAATAACCTGCCGCTGGAATTCTTCGCGCGCGTGATCTGGCAGGAAAGCCGCTTCCAGGCCGATGCGGTCGGGCCCATGACGCGCAGCGGCCAGCATGCGCAGGGGATCGCGCAGTTCATGCCGGGCACTGCCAGCGAGCGCGGTCTGCTCGATCCGTTCAATCCGGTGCAGGCTTTGCCGAAGTCGGCCGAATTCCTGAATGAGCTGCGCAACCAGTTCGGCAATCTCGGCCTTGCCGCGGCCGCCTACAATGCCGGCCCCCGGCGCGTGCAGGAATGGCTCGCCGGCACCGGGCCGATGCCGGAGCAGACCCGCAATTACGTGTATGCCATCACCGGCACCAGCGTCGATGCCTGGGCCAAGGCGGGGAGCACCGGCAAGGGACCACCGAGCTCGCCGACGACGAGCTGCCGTGATCTGATGGCGCTGCTCAAGCGTGCTCCCAATCCATTCGTCGCCGAGCTCGAGCAGCATGTCGAGCTTGCAGCCGCAAAGATCTGGGGCGTGCAGCTCGCGGCCGGCTTCGACCGCAACAGGGCGCTCGCGATGTATTCCCGGGCCGTGACGAAACTGAGCACCGTGATCGGCGAGCGTGATCCGAGCCTGCTCTCCTCGGTGATGCGCAGCCGTGGCACGCGCGCGTTCTATCAGGTCCGCATCGGCGCGGATACGCGCGCCGAGGCTGATGATCTGTGCAACCGCATCCGCAAGGCGGGCGGGGCGTGTTTCGTGCTGAGGAACAGGGGTGTGGCGGGGTAGGATGAGTCGTCATTCCGGGTTCGCGCCAAGTGCAGCGCCCCGGAATGACGGCGGTGAGCCTGGCTGTCATGCATGCCAGCCCCGCCGCGCCTTTCCTTGACGCGCGCACCCGTCTCGCCCGTTATGCGGGCACGATTCCTTACCGGCCAAAGCTCCCGTGGCGCTTCCTCCGCTCGATTCACCGCAATGGAATAGTCCCTGGCGCGCCTTCGCGTGGGGACTGCGCTCGATCACGCAGACGATCCTCACCATCGTGCTGTTCGTGACCTATCTCGGCATCGGTGCGCTCGCTCACGACACCCATTTCAGCCTGCTCTGGGCATTGTGCTCGACGCTGTTCGTCTGGGCAGGTCCGGCGCAGATCATCCTGATCACCACGCTCGGCTCGGGCGCCACCATCATCCAGTCGGCGATCGCGGTGACCGTCAGCGCCATCCGCCTGTTTCCAATGGTGGTCTCGGTGCTGCCGCTGATGCGCACACCCACGACCAAGCGGCGCGAGCTGATTTTCGCCGCGCATCTCACCGCAGTGACGCTGTGGGTCGAATGCCACCGCTTCCTGCCGCAGGTGCCGCGCGAACGGCGGATCGCCTTCGTCCACGGGCTCGGCTGCGGGCTCGTCTCCGTGTGCCTTGTCGCCAATATCGTCGGCTATTTCCTCGCCGCCAACCTGACGCAGACGCTTGGTGCGGCGATCCTGTTGCTGACGCCGCTTTCGTTCCTGTTCTCGACGGCGCGCAACAGCCGCGAGGTCGCCGACGTCGTCGCGCTCGTGCTGGGCATCGTGCTCTATCCGCTGGCGGCGAAGATGAACTCCGGCCTCGATATCCTCGTCAGCGGCGTGGTCGCCGGGACGATCGCTTATGGCGTGCACTGGTGGCGGGAGGTACGCGCATGAGCTTTGCGCAAGCGATCGGCGACTGGCACGCCCTGGCCGTCCTGTTCGTCGCCGGCGTCGTTCCCAACCAGATCTGGCGCATGCTGGGCCTGTGGTTCGGCGGCGGCATCGACGAGGGCTCGGAGCTGCTGGTCTGGGTCAGGGCGGTCGCCACCGCGATCCTGGCCGGCGTCATCGCCCAGATCGTGGTCCAGCCGCCGGGGGCGCTGGCCAGCGTGCCTGATGTCCTGCGTTATGGTGCGGTCGGTGCCGGTCTCGTCGTTTTCCTGCTGACCCGCCGTTCGATCTTCGCAGGCGTGGTCACGGGCGAAGTCTTCATGCTGGCCGGCAAGTGGTGGTTGGGCTAAAACCGCCAGCGAACAGCCAGGGAACAGGACATATGGTTCGCGAACAGGAGCTCCGCGAGGGCGAGGTCGCCATCGAGCTGCCGCCGACGCAAGATGCCGGCCTCGTCTTCATCGGCCGGATCCGCACGCCCTGGTCGTCGCGGCTGGAGACGCCGCGGCAGGGACGTCAGGACGGTCCGATCTGCCGCCTCGAGATCTTCGAGCCGTTCGTGCCGGCCATCAAGGGCGTCGACTTCTACAGCAACCTCGAAGTGCTCTATTGGCTCGACCGCTCGCGCCGCGACATCGTCCTGCAGAGCCCGAAGAACAACGAGAAGACCCGCGGCACCTTTTCGCTGCGCTCGCCGGTGCGGCCCAATCCGATCGGCACCTCGATCGTCAAGCTGGTCGGCATCGAAGGCAATGCCATCCTGGTGCGCGGCCTCGATTGCATCGACAACACGCCGCTGATCGACATCAAGCCCGACCGCTGCGAGTTCACGCCGCTGGCCGCGCCGCAGACGGGCGATTTCGAGACGGAGTGAGGGGCCTCCGCTCCAACCTCGTCATTGCGAGCGCAGCGAAGCAATCCAGGATCCCTCCACCGAGGCAGTCTGGATTGCTTCGTCGCAAGAGCTCCTCGCAATGACGAGGATGCAGCGCCGGCTACCCCTTCAACGCCGCCATCAGCTTCGCCGCGTGCTCTTGCAGCACCTTGTCGTCTTCCTTGCGGCTCGCAGGCGGCAGCATGGCGACGGCGTCGTGGCGCGGCATCACGTGCATGTGCAGGTGAAACACCACCTGTCCGCCGGCAGGCTCGTTGAACTGCTGCACTGTGATGCCGTCGGCATTGAACGCCTTCATTGCGGCGGCCGCGATCTTGTGCGCGCCTCGGGCGACATGGGCGTAATCGTCGGGCTTGATGTCGAGGATGTTGCGGGCAGGAGCCTTCGGGATCACCAGCGTGTGACCGGGCACGCGCGGCATGATGTCGAGGAAGGCGAAGACGTGCTCATCCTCGTAGACCTTGTAGCAGGGCAGCTCGCCGCGCAGGATTTTCGCGAAGATGTTGTTAGTGTCGTAGGCGGTCATGGCGGCGGCTCCTCGAACGATTTGCGCTTACTGTCACCAGCCGTGGCGAGGCGTCAAGGCGCCTCGTCGGCCGCTTTGCGGAACGGGCCGAGCTCGGCGAGCTCTCGTCCGGCTTCCGCGACATAGGCGCGCTCGCGCTTGAGGTAATCGTCGATGGCGCGGCGCAGGCCGGGATCGGCGATGAAGTGGGCGGAATGCGTGGTCCGGGGTAGGTAGCCGCGCGCGATCTTGTGCTCGCCCTGCGCGCCGGCCTCGACGTGTTTGAGGCCGCGCTTGATCGCGAAATCGATCGCCTGGTAGTAGCAGACCTCGAAATGCAGGAACGGGTGATGCTCGACCGCGCCCCAGTTGCGGCCGAACAGCGTGTCCGAGCCGATGAAGTTGATCGCGCCCGCAATCCAGCGATTGTTACGGCGGGCCATCACCAGCAGCACGTCCTCGCTCATGGACTCGCCGATCAGCGAGAAGAACTCGCGCGTTAGGTACGGCCGGCCCCATTTGCGCGAGCCGGTCTCCATGTAGAATGCGAAGAAGGCATCCCAGGCATCCTCGGTGATGTCCTTGCCGGTGAGCCAGTGGATCGTGATGCCGGCCGCGAGCGCATCGCGCCGCTCGCGCTTGATCGATTTGCGATGGCGCGAGTTCAGCGTCGCCAGGAAGTCGTCGAAGCTCGCAAAGCCCTCATTGTGCCAGTGGAACTGCTGGTCGGTGCGCTGGAGGAAGCCGTGCTCGGCGAGCAGCTTCCATTCTGACTCCCGCGCGAAGGTGACGTGGACGGAGGAGGCCTTGCTGACGCCGCACAGCGCTATGAGTCCACTCGCCAGCGCCTCGGTGATACGCTCGCGATCGACGCCATCACGCACCAGCAGCCGCGGCCCCGTGGCCGGCGTGAAGGGAACCGAGACCTGGAGCTTCGGGTAGTAGCGCCCGCCGGTGCGCTCATAGGCATCCGCCCAGCCGCGATCGAAGACGTACTCGCCCTGGCTGTGCGATTTCAGATAGCAGGGCACGACGCCAGCCACGCGGCCGCCGAGCCGGGCGACCAGATGCCGGGGTCCCCAGCCAGTCCGGATCGTGGCCGAACCCGATTTCTCGGCCGCAGAGAGAAAGGCGTGGGAGACGAACGGGTTATAGGCGGGTTTTAAGATGCTGGCGGAATCGCCTGGAAGAGCGGATGAGGTTCCCGCGCCATGGCCATTACAAGCTTTGCCCGGATTCGCGCAGGCGTCCCAATTCTCGGGCGAGACTTCGCCGATGGACGGGACGGCCTCGAGCGTGATTTCGGATGATGGCATCGTGCCCAAGATCGTGCATTGCAGCAGCGACTTCAAGGGGTGGAGAAAGCTCGCTCTCGTGCCCCGGACGCAGCGCAGCGCTCCTTCAGCGGGCGCTGCAGAGCCGGGGCCCATGTGGCAGCGCGGTCGTGGAGAGATGGGTCCCGGCTCTGCGCCGCAACGCTGAAGCGTTGCAGCTTGTCCGGGACACGCGAGGTGCTACGGCACGAATCCCTCGAAGATCATCTGGTCCGCATACCGCCCGACCCGGCTCCGCTGCTCCGGGGTGCGGACGGTCCAGCCGAGCAGGGCGCAGCCGAACAGGTTGCGGGCAATCCAGGGGGCGGGGGCCGGGAGGTGGTCGACCTTGAAGGCGACGAAATGCGGCCGGGTTTGCAAGCCGTGGCGCAAGTACAGCATGCTGTCACGCTGCTCTTGGGTGAGGTTGGCCCAGTACTCGTCCTCATAGCTCCGCTGCGCGACGATGCCGCGCGGACGATTGGGCAACAGGTCACGTAGCGCCAGCACCTGGTCGGGATCGAAGGACATGCCGACGGCGGGGCCGTCATACGAGGCCAACACCTCGGCCATCCGCTTCACCAGCTTGCGATCGCCGCCGAAATGGCTCTTCACCTCGATTACCAGGGGCACACGTCCGGCGACCATGGCGCAGAGGTCGGCGAGCGACATCATCCGCTCGTCGGTGTCCTTGAACCTGACGGCCTTCAGCTCGGTCGCGGTCTTTGCGATCACCTCGCCGGTGGCCTCGGTGAGTCGGCCCAGGGCATGGTCGTGATGGACCATGGCCTCGCCGTCGGCCGAGAGCTGGATATCGACCTCGATCGCAAAATTACTAGCAATCGCAGCCTGCACCGCGCCCGGCATGTTCTCGACGATGCCGCGCGAAATGTCATGCAGGCCGCGATGGGCGACCGGCCGCGCTGTCAGCCAATCCGGAGCGCGCATTTGGCGTCAGGCGACCTCGAACACGCCTTCGACCTCGACCGCCGCATCCGCGGGCAGCGAGGCGACGCCGACGGTGGTGCGGGCGTGGCGGCCCTTGTCCCCGAAGGCGGCAACCATCAGGTCGGAGGCGCCGTTGAGCACCTTCGGCCCATCCAGGAAATCCGGGGCCGAGTTGATGAAGCCGCCGAGGCGCACGACGCGTACGACCTTGTCGAGATCGCCGAGCGCCGCCTTGACCTGGGCCAACAGGTTGACGGCGCAGCCGCGCGCGGCTGCGGCGCCGTCCTCGATCGAGACGCCGGCGCCCAGCTTGCCCTTGGCGATCAGCTTGCCGGCGGGGTCGAAGCAGACCTGGCCGGAGACGAAAAGGAGGTTGCCCGTGCGCACAAAGGGCACGTAGTTGGCGACGGGGGAGGGGGCCTCGTGCAGCTTGATGCCTTGCTCCGCCAGTTTCTGCTCGACCGTGCCCGCCATGTCCGACCTCGTTGTCCAAAAATCCTTCGCTCCGGCGCGTCCCCTGGATGGCCGGGCGCGCCCTGTTTCGCCCATCGTGCCGCCACATGCAAGCAACCGGAGGGGCCGCATTTTGTTGAGGCTGGCCGGCAGGTTCAACGTGGAGGGGCAATTTTACGTGGACGGCCTCAGTTGCGGCGCAATGGAACGGTCATTAAAATGTCGAATCTGCGCTTTCCTCAGGGAACAGACATGGTGCATCTTTTCCGGACTTCGCTCGGTGTGATGGCGCTTGCCGCGGCCAGTGTCGGCCTTGGCGGCGTAGCCGAGGCCGCCAACGGTCCGTTTCTCGCGCACCAGGCGCTGTATGATCTCCGCCTCGTCAAATCGCGCACCAATTCGGTCAATAGCGCCCGCGGCCGGATCCTCTACAATTTCACGGGGAACGCCTGCGAGGGCTATACCTCGGAATTCCGCCAGGTCTCCGAGCTCGACAGCGGCGAGGGCAAGGTCACGCTCAGCGACCTCCGCTCCAACTCCTGGGAGGACGCCGCCGGCAAGAGCTACCGTTTCAAGATCGAGACGCGCATGAACGAGACGGATGCCGGCCGCGTCGACGGCTCGGCCGAGCGCGAGGGCGACCACATCAACGTCAAGCTGAAGCTTCCGGCGCCGAAGACGTTCACGCTCGACGGCAAGATCGTGTTCCCGACCGAGCAGATCCAGCGCATCATCGCCGCCGCGAAGGAAGGCAAATCGCTGCTGGAGCTCTCCGTCTATGACGGCTCCGATGACGGCCAGAAGGTCTACAACACGCTGACCGTGATCGGTCAGCCGATCCCCGCCGACCGCGCCACCTCGTCCGATCCGTCGACTGCGGACGAGCACATGAAGTCGCTCAAGCGCTGGCCAGTCACCGTCAGCTATTTCGACCGCGACGCCCAGCAGAAGGAGGGCGAGCAGACGCCGGTCTATGCGATGGCGTTCGAGCTCTACGAGAACGGCGTCTCGCGCCAGCTCGTGCTCGACTACAACGATTTCGTCATCTCCGGCGCCATGGGCAAGTTCGACGTGAAGGACAGCAAGCCCTGTAATTGAGGGCTAGGTCTCTCGTCGCGAGCAGCGTCGTAGGGTGGGCAAAGCGGATCGTGCCCACGCTTTCTCTCGATAATCGTTGATAGATGGTGGGCACGGCGCAAGTGCGCCTTTGCCCACCTTACGAGATCTCTCATGGTCGCTTCGCTCCTCGCAATGACGGGGCTAGCTCTCGTCACACTCTCCCGCTACGCTCCCTCCCAACCACAAATTCGGGGAGCCAGCCCATGCCGAAGCTCGACCATCTCCGCCCCAGCGGCCTGCATCACAATCCAGCCTATTCCCACGTCGTCACCGCGACGGGTGCGCGCACGATCTACATTTCCGGCCAGGTCTCGACCGACGAGGAGGGGCGGATTGTCGGCGAGGGCGATATCGCCGCGCAGACGACGCAGGTGATGCAGAATCTCGGCCTCGCGCTGAAGGCCGCGGGGGCGAGCTATTCCAACATCGTCAAGATCACGACCTTCGTGGTGAACTACAAGCCGGAGCTGCGGCCCATCATCGGCAAGGCCCGCTCGGCCTTCTTCGAAGGCATGGAGCCGCCGGCCTCGACGCTCGTCGGCGTTTCCGCGCTCGCTGCGCCGGAATGGCTGATCGAGATCGAGGCGGTCGCGGTTGCGGATTGAGGTTTTCCTGTAGCCCGGATGAAGCGCAAGCGTAATCCGGGAAGCCTGTCGCCACGGAGCACTGTCCCGGATTGCGCTCCGCTCCATCCGGGCTACAGCTGCTATGAGTGCTTCGCCTCTGACAGCTCTTGTAGAGCCGCCATCGCTTCGTCGGCTCTGTCGGACGGTACGAAGAGATGGTCGTGGTGGAACGCCGACACGGCATTCACGCTGATGCCGGCGTCGGCGAGGCGCGCCGTGATTGCCGCCAGGAAGCCGACCGCATCGAGCGCGGAGTGAACAGTGAGCGTGATCAGGCGTGAGGCGAATTCGTAGCGCAGTCCTGCGCGTTCGGCATCCTCCAGCGGTGCTACGACCGTTGTGCCCTCCGGCTCGCGGAAGATCAGGAGCGGATCGACTGCTGCGGGAATAGTCTCGTCTGCCGCGATCGTGCAAAATACGAAGGTGCCCGGTCGCAGCTCCGGCTTCATCAGTCTCAGCAGCGCATTGAGATCGCGTTCACCCGTCATCACTCCTGCGCCTTCTCCGGGCCCTCATAGGCAATGCCGCGGATCACCGCGGCGCTGCCGAACTTCTTGCGCAGGCTGTCGACCGCGCGTTCGGCGTGGGCGGCGCGGCGGTCGAGCATGTCGGTGTCATCGACCGCCGAGCCCTCGCGCAGCGCGCTGACGCCGGCGCCCATCAGGCGGAAGGCGGTGCCGTCGATTTCCTTGGCCAGCATCTCGCGGCAGATCGAGAAGATCTTCGCGGCCAGCTGCGTCGGGGCGGCGATCGATTGCGAGCGCGTGCGCTGGCGGAAATCGGCGGTCTTCAACTTCAGCGTCACGGTGGAGCCGGCGAGCTCGCTGCTCTTCAGGCGCGACGACGTCTTCTCGCAGAGTCGCCACAGGATCTTCTCCAGCGTCGCGAAATCGCGGATGTCGGTCTCGAACGTCGTCTCGCTTGAAATGGTCTTGGCGCCGCGGTCAGGCTCGACGCGGCGGTCGTCGATGCCGCGTGCGAGCCGCCACAGCCTGCGGCCCTCGCTCGGAAACTGCCGCATCATCTCGATCTCGTCGGCCTTCTGCAGATCGGCGATGATGCGGAAGCCGCGCTGCACCAGGCGTTCCTGCGTCGCGGGACCGACGCCGAAGATGAAGCCGACCGGCTTTTCCGCCAGCATCAACCGCGCTTCCTCCTGGTCGAGCGCGGCAAAGCCTCTGGGCTTGTCGAGGTCGGAGGCGATCTTGGCCAGGAACTTGTTGCAGGACAGGCCGACCGAGACGGTGATGTTGATGTCGCGCTCGACGTCGCGGGCAAAGCGCGCCAGCACCTTGGCGGGGATCATGCCGTGCACCCGCTCGGTGCCGGAGAGATCGAGGAAGGCCTCGTCGATCGAGAGCGGCTCGACCAGCGGCGTCAGCGCCTGCATGGCCTGGCGGACCTCGCGGCCGACCCGGACGTACTTTGCCATGTCCGGGCGGATCACGGTCGCATGCGGGCAGGCTTCCAGTGCCTTGAACATCGGCATCGCCGAGCGAACGCCATAGGTGCGCGCGATGTAGCAGGCCGCCGACACCACGCCGCGCTTGCCCCCGCCGATGATGACGGGCTTGTCGGCGATGTCAGGGTTGTCGCGCTTCTCGACCGTCGCATAGAAGGCGTCGCAGTCGATATGGGCGATGGTCAGGCCGGCGAGCGAGCGGTGGCGGACGAGGCGGGGGGAACCGCAGGCCGAGCAGCGCCGCAGGCCCATATCCAGATCGGCCAGACAATCCCGGCAGAAGCAGCGGGGCCCGGCCGGCTCTGGGACGCTCACGGCACGTCGCGCTCCCAGGAGGGGTCACCGAGCGCATCGCCGAGGACCTGCCGCGCCGCGGCAACGTTGGTCGGGTGCAGTTCCGCCACCTTGGCAAAGGCCTTCACCGTGGCATCGTCCCGCATCACGAAATCGAGCACGCTGAGGAGGAAATTCGGGTCCGCGGCGGCGTTGCGCAGGGTCTCCGGACCGACCCCCGTCTCGGCCAGGAACAGGCCCAGCCGCTCAGGCTCGCCCGCGACGAAGGACAGGGCCTGAATCGCAACGATTTCAGCGACTTCGCGGGGGTTGTGAACAGGCTTTTTCACGGGGACGGTTTGCCTTTCCGTTAACTTTCGGTCTCTAATTTGGAATCATCATGCCCGAGTCTCGTGCTCAAGTCTTCCGGCCCCGGACAAGCAACTGGAAACCACATCGCAGAAAGTGGACCCTCGGGTTTAACGAAACTCAAGCGAATCTGAGGCTAGTTTGAATCCAGTTTTCGAAACGCCGGGAAGCGGCGTCTGAGGCGTCACATGTACCGGTCCTTCGGACCAATCAGGAGGGCGGGATGGCTAAGACCGTCCTGATCGTGGAAGACAACGAGCTCAACATGAAGCTCTTCCGCGACCTGTTGGAGGCGCACGGGTACCAGACCTCCGGCACCAGCAACGGCTACGAGGCGCTCGACCTCGTGCGCAAGATGCGGCCCGACCTCGTGCTGATGGACATCCAGCTGCCGCAGGTCTCCGGCCTCGAGGTGACGCGCTGGATCAAGGACGATCCGGAGCTGCGCGCCATTCCAGTCGTCGCGGTCACGGCGTTCGCGATGAAGGGCGACGAAGAGCGCATCCGCGAGGGCGGCTGCGAAGCCTATTTGTCCAAGCCGATCTCGGTCGGCAAATTCATTGAGACGGTCCGGCGTTTTATCGGATAGGAAGTGAGTTCACAGTGTCCGCGCGTATCCTGGTCGTCGACGACGTCCCCGCCAACGTCAAGCTGTTAGAGGCCCGCCTTTCCGCCGAATATTTCGACGTGATGACCGCCGCGAACGGCACCGAGGCGCTCGCGATCTCAAGGCGTGCCGAATGCGACATCATCCTGCTCGACGTGATGATGCCCGACATGGACGGCTTCGAGGTCTGCCGCCGCCTCAAGACTGATCCGGCGACGCACCACATTCCCGTCGTGATGGTCACCGCGCTCGACAGCCCCGCCGACCGCAACCGCGGGCTCGAGGCCGGTGCCGACGACTTCCTGACCAAACCCGTCTCCGACGTCGTGCTGATCGCGCGGGTGCGCTCGCTGACGCGGCTGAAGATGATGACGGATGAGCTGCGCATGCGCGCCATCACCTCGCTCGAGATCGGCATGCAGGCGCCCGAGCGCAGTGCGATCGCCGACACCGGCAAGGGCGGCCGCATCCTCCTGGTCGACGACCGCCAGTCCTCCTACGAGCGGCTGGCGACGATCCTTGCTGCCGAGCACACCATCGACGTCGAGCCGAACCCGACGGAGGCGCTGTTCCACGCCGCCGAGGGCAATTACGACCTCCTGATCGTCTCGCTCGACCTCAACAATTTCGACGGCCTGCGCCTGTGCAGCCAGGCGCGCTCGTTGGAGCGCACGCGCCATGTGCCGATCCTGGCGATCGCCGACCCCGAGAACTCGACACGGCTGCTGCGCGGCCTCGAGATCGGCGTCAACGACTACCTGCTGCGCCCGATCGACAAGACCGAGCTCTTGGCGCGCGCCCGCACCCAGATCCGCCGCCGCCGCTACACCGATCACTTGCGCGACAACGTGCAGAACTCGATCGAGATGGCGATCACCGACGCGCTGACCGGCCTGCACAATCGCCGCTACATGGAGAGCCATCTGGCGACGCTCGCCGAGCAGGCCGCGACCCGCGGCAAGCCGCTGGCGCTGATGATCCTGGACATCGACTATTTCAAGTCGATCAACGACAATTACGGCCACGATGCCGGCGACGACGTGCTGCGCGAGTTCGCGGTGCGCGTGCGCAAATCGATCCGCGGCATTGATCTCGCCTGCCGTTACGGCGGCGAGGAATTCGTCATCGTGATGCCGGAGACCGATCTCCACGTCGCCGGCATGGTCGCCGAGCGCCTGCGCCGTTCGATAGCGGGTGAGCCCTTCGCGATCCACAAGGGTTCGAAGCGCATCGAGGTCACGATCTCGATCGGGCTGACCACGCTGGAGCGAAAGGGCGAGGCGGTGGCCGACGTCCTCAAGCGCGCCGACACCGCGCTCTACCGCGCCAAGCACGACGGCCGCAATCGCGTGGTGTCGCAGGCGGCGTGAGGGCCGTCCGCGCAAAGTTGCGAAAACAACCCCATGCACAGTAGCCGGCGCGAGCGGGATCAATGGGTTACGCGGGTGACGAGATAATTTGCGCCGGCAGCGGCGTCGTTTGACCCGTCGGGCAAAACAGGAGCATATTGGTAGGGTCGCGAAATGGTCCTGACGGGTAGTCAGGCGCCCGCGCTTTCTCCACAAATCCCGGTGTCATTCCCCGCCTTGTGCGCAGTCGCGCACTGGAGCGGGGAATCCAGTACGCCGCAGCGTCTCGGGTCTAGCTTCACTGTCTCTTGAATACTGGATCACCCGCTTTCGCGGGTGATGACAGCGAGCGATCAGGCGACAGCGGTTAGTCTGGAGCGCGCTTGCTCCGTTTCTCCGCCGGGTTCGCATCCTCGCCCACATCCACCCCCGCATTCCGCAACAACACCTTCGCCGCTTCCTTCGCGGCTCTGGCCATCGCCGGATCATCGCGCACGAGATCCTGCGCGATGGAGCCGTCGACCAGCAGCACCAGCTGCGTCGCGAGCGCGTCCGCTTCGGCAACGCCGAGCTCGGTCAGGCGGTCGCGAAACCAGAGGCGGCGGCTTTCCTTGAAGGCGATCGCGATCTTCTTCACGGCGCGGTCGGTGGGGCCGAGCTCGGCGACCGCATTGACGAATGGGCAGCCGCGAAAGTCTTTCGCCGCGAAGCGCCGCTCCAGCGAATCGAACGTCGCGAGGATCTGCTCGGCGGGCGGCTTGTCGGAGGGGCGTGCGCTGACGAAGCGGCGCTCGAGATAGGCCGCGATCAGCGCGTCCTTGGACGGGAAGTGATTGTAGAGCGTGCGCTTACTGATGCCGACCTCGGCCGCGATGGTATCGACGCCGATGGCGCGAATGCCTTGCAGATAGAACAGCTTGTCGGCGGTCTGAAGGATCCGCTCTTTCATCGTCTGTGGGGCAGGCGGGGGAGCCATGCGGAGCTAAGCGTCCTGTTCGCTTGACAGCCGCTTCCATCTATAGCCTAAGTGCACAGGTCTGTGTACCCAAAAACATCGGCAAAAGCAGACGACGGCACGCGTGCCGCGCCCAAAAGGGAGAAGAAAAATGCCCCTGCTGCAGGTTCTGCGTCCCACCTTGCCGATCCTGATCGGCGCCTCGATCATGCTGACCTTGAGCATGGGGCTGCGGCAGTCGCTCGGTATCTTCATGCAGCCGCTGACGCGCGACATCCACATTTCGATCTCGGATTTCACGCTTGCACTGGCCGTGCAAAACCTCGCCTGGGGCTTCCTGCAGCCGCCCGCCGGTGCACTCACCGTGCGCTACGGCTTCCGCCCGATCATGATCGCCGGCGCGCTGATGTACATCGCGGGCCTCGCGCTGATGGCAACGGCGAATGGGCTTCTCAGCATCATGATCGGCGCCGGCGTGCTGATCGGGACCTCGCTCGCCTGCACCGCGGCGGCGATCGCGATGTCGGTGGCGGCACGTGCGGTGCCGGAGACGGTGCGCTCGACCGTGCTCGGCATCGTCTCCGGCGCGGGCTCGCTCGGCGCGCTACTTTCGGCGCCGATCGGACAGATGCTCAACGAGGGCTTTGGCTGGCGCGTCGGGCTCGCGGGCTTCGTCATCATGTCGGTGCTGATGATCCCTGCGGCCTGGTATGCCGGGCGCGTCGACAAGATTCCGTTGCCGAAGCCGGCGGCCGACGAGATCGATGATGCCACGGCTGCAGCCGCGGCGAGGACCGCGTTCGGCAATGCCTCCTTCGTGGTGATGACCTGCGCCTATCTCGTCTGCGGCATGCAGCTCGTGTTCCTCACCACGCACCTGCCGTCATATCTCGCGATCTGCGGCCTCGATCCGATGCTGAGCGCGCAGACGCTCGGCATGATCGGCGGCTTCAACGTGCTGGGCTCGCTGTTCTTCGGCTGGGCCGGCCAGCGCTGGAACAAGCTGGCGCTCTTGGGCGGGATCTACATCCTGCGCTCGCTCGCGCTCGCCTGGTACTTCATGCTGCCGGCAAGCCCGTTCTCGACGCTGCTGTTCGGCGCGATCATGGGCTTTCTGTGGATGGGCGTCGGCCCGCTGGTCGCGGGCGCGGTCGCCGAGATGTTCGGCCTGCGCTGGCAGGCGATGATCCAGGGCCTCGCCTTCATGAGCCACCAGATCGGCAGCTTCCTCGGCGCTTACGGAGGCGGGCTGCTCTATGACGCGCTCGGCTCCTACACCATGGCCTGGCGCATCGGTGTCGCGCTCGGCCTTGCCGGCGGCATCGTGCAGGTCGCGTTCGCGCTTGTCAGGCCGTCGCAGCCGCCCACGCCAGTGCTGCGGACAGCGTAGGGCGGGGCGGGTGGTCGTTTTCCTTGGCCTTGCACCGCTGCCGTTCTCACAAATTTGCATTTGCCTCAAAGCGCTCGGTTGCTGACGTGCGAGAGAACCTTTCGTCGACTCGGCAGGCGGTCGTTCATGGGCTTGCCAATTTCGCGTTTGGGTCGTGTCAGGCTGTGGTCAGCCTTCTCAGATTGAAAATGGGCTTGAGTTGCAGAGTGTTAGCCAGTTCATAATCCTAATCGCGCCGGCCAGCTTAAGCTTTCGAGACAACCGCTCGGGAGGCAACGATGACGCCCGGCTGGCTCATTTTCCCTGCGACTATCGCCTGTGTCTACTTCCTGGTCATTGTGAGTTTGATCATGCTTGGCGCTTGGTAGGCGGCTGAGGGAAGAGAATCTTGAAAGAGCGCGCTCTCAAGATTCGCCCATAGACCGACGCGAACTCATGTCGGTCGGAATTCGATCGGGTGCGGCCATGGATTGCGCGAATTGCGGCAGAGTCAACCCGGAGGGAACGAAGGTCTGCGGCGATTGCGGCGCGCCGCTGTTCTTTCGCTGCCCTGCGTGCGGGGGCGACAATCCGACAGGCAAGAACTTCTGTGGCGACTGCGGTGCCGCGCTCACGCCGACCGTACCGCCGCAAATGACGAGAGGGGCCGGCGCAGCGACGTCCATCGTGCCACCGGTCACGGAGCGCGCAGGCTTGTTGGCCGCACCAAGTTCTTCCGCCGAGCGTCGTCAGCTCACAGTGATGTTCTGCGATCTCGTCGGCTCGACGGCACTTGCGACAAAGCTCGATCCGGAAGATCTACGGGACATAATTGCTGAGTACCGCGATAGCGTAGCGGCGGTCGTCCGCAAATACGGTGGCACCGTCAGCCGTTACATCGGCGATGGCATGCTCATACTATTCGGTCATCCTTCAGCGCATGAGGACGATGCCGAACGCGCAGTGCGCGCTGCGCTTGAGATCGCCGCGACCAGGCACGCGCCGGGAGCCCCAGCCGAGTTCGAGCTGCGGGTTCGTCTTGGGCTCGCGACTGGCCTCGTCGTCGTAGGTGACCTTATCGGCAGCGAAGCGGCGGAGGCGCAGGCCGTGCTTGGCGAGACGCCGAACCTTGCCGCTCGACTGCAAGCGCTCGCCGAACCGGATGGGGTAGTCATCCCTGAGGACACGCGGCGGCTCATCGGCGGGCTCTTTGACTACGAGAATCTCGGCGCCGTGACGCTGAAGGGCTTCGCCGCACCGGTGCAAGCCTGGCGGGTGCTTCGTGAGGGAACAGCGGAGAGCCGGTTCGAGGCGTTGCACCCTTCGGTCCTCGCCCCGCTGGTTGGGCGTGAGGAAGACCTCGCGCGGTTGGAGCGGAGCTGGCGCCATGCGCGGGCGGGTACCGGTCAAGTCATGCTGCTTGTCGGCGAGGCGGGGATCGGCAAGTCGCGCCTCGTTGCGGCTCTTCAGGAGCGTATCGAGCGAGAGCCGCACACCTGCTTGCGCTACTTCTGCTCGCCTCATCATCAGGAAAGCGCGCTTTACCCCTTCATCGCACAACTCCAGCGAGCGGCTGGCTTCGATCGTGAGGACACACCGACGACCAAGCTCGACAAACTTCGAGCGCTCCTGTCGCCTGCATTGTCGCCCAACGAGGACGCGGCGATCCTGGCGGAGTTTTTGTCGATCCCCAACGATAATCTATACTTACCGGTTACGAGTACGCCGCAACAAAAGAAGGAGAGAAGCTTCGCCGCCCTGGTTCGCCAGCTTGAAGCTCTCGCGCAAAGACGTCCAATCATGATCGTGTTCGAGGACATGCAATGGATCGATCCAAGCTCGCGCGAGCTGCTGGACCGAACCGTCGATCGCGTAGCAAGCCTGCCGGTTTTGGTCTTGATCACCTACCGCCCCGAGTTCCAGTTAGTATGGACCGGAAAGCCGCATGTCAGCTTGCTCGTGCTGAACCGGCTCGACCAGAATGCGGGCGCTGCGCTGATCCGGAGCGTGGCAGGTGGCCAGACGCTGCCGACCGAAATCGTCAATGAAATTGCTGAACGTACGGATGGTGTGCCGCTGTTCGTTGAGGAGTTGACCAAAGCGGTGCTCGAAACAAGCCCCCAGAGTATCGCGCGAGCGATCTCCTTCGCGCCGCTGCCCGGACTTGCCGTACCGGCCACGCTACATGCTTCGTTGATGGCGCGGCTCGACCGGATTGGGCCGATCGCCAAGGAGGTGGCACAAATCGGCGCAGCTATTGGCCGAGAGTTCTCCTATGATCTGCTGGCCTCGGTCGCACAGCGGTGCGACAACGAGTTGCGGGCGGCGCTTGACCGGCTGATCAACACCGGACTCGTGTTTGGGAGTGTCGAGCCGCATTTCTTGTTCAAACATGCACTGGTCCAGGATGCGGCATACGGCACAATGTTGCGCGGTCAACGACGCGAGCTGCACGCTCGGATCGCTGGCGCACTCGAGGAGAGGCTCGCTAGAGGCATCCAAGAGCAGCCGGAAATCCTCGCCCACCACTGCGGACATGCGGGCTTGGCCGAAAAGGCGGTTTCCTATTGGCAGGAGGCTGGTGAGCGTTCAAAGGCTCGATCGGCAATGACAGAAGCAATCGCGCAGATGCGAAAGGCGCTTGATTTGCTATCTCAACTGCCGGATGCTCCCGGGCGCCAGCGCACCGAAACTGAACTTCAACTCGCGCTCGGCGGTGCACTGATCGCCGCGAAGGGCCACGCGGCCGAAGAGACCGGCAGGGCCTACGCCCGGGCGCGTTGCCTCTGCGAGGCACTCAACGACACGCCGAATCTGCTCAAGGCACTCTGGGGCGAGTTCGTGCATTATCACGTCCGTGGTGAAACGGACCGATCGCATCGCATCGCCGAGAATCTGCTCGATTTGGCCGGGCGACAGAACGATGCGGCCATTCTTGTCGCCGGTCATAGGGCAGTCGGCGATAGCTGGCTTCATCGCGGACAATTGGCCTTGGCGCGCACCCATCTCGAGCGGGGGCTCGCCCTTTACGATCCGGCGCAGCAGCGCTCTCTGACAGCCCTGTTCGCAGAAAACGCCCGCGTGGCGATGCTTTCGTTCCTTTCGCTTACGTGTGGCCTTCTTGGCTTCGCCGATCAGGCGCGCGTGCAGAGCAGTGACGCCCTGGCAGAGGCCCGCGATTCGTCGCACCCGATCAGCCTCGCATTCGCGCTGAGCGTTGCCTGCCGGTTGCATTTCGTGCTCGAAGACGCGGGCATGGTTGGGCAACGGGCGGACGAGCTCGTTGCGCTCACCACCGAGCAGCGCTTTGCCTTCTTTCTCGCGATGGGGACGGCATATCGCGGCTGGACGCTGGCCGAAGCCGGCGACCCCGAGGCCGGGGTGGACTTACTGCGGCGCGGCATCGAGGGATTCCAGGCGTCCGGCGCAGCATGGACTCTTCCGTTCTACCTTGCGCAGCTCGCAGCAGCCGAGGCAAAGAGAGCACGATATGAAACGGGGCTCGGCCAACTCTCCGACGCCTTGGCACTAACCCAGAAATCGGGGGTGCGGTGGTTCGAGGCCGAGCTGCATCGGCGCCGAGGCGAGTTGATGCTAAGGGCTCGGCCAGGCGCGGAGGCCGATGCGGAGACCGAGTTTCGCCACGCCATTGCGATTGCTCATCAGCAGGAGGCGAAACTCTGGGAACTTCGCTCCGCCGTCAGTCTCGCCCGGCTCTGGCGTGATCAGGACAGGGGTGATGAAGCACGCGGTCTTCTCGCGCCGGTCTACGGTTGGTTCAACGAGGGCTTCGACGTTCGCGACTTGAAGGAAAGCAAGGCGCTGCTGGAAGAACTCTGAGTGTAACGTGGAGCTTGTCGTAAGCGCGCTCCATTGGAGCTCCGTAACGTTCTCGGGTTTCGCGACTCCGCTGCACCCTAAAGACACGTAAGGGCAACGGTGACCTGCTCGGCGCCGTCAATTCTCGGGTCGGCCCCGTCGCTCCGGTTCGCAGCTGGAGTTGGTCCGCGCTGCTGGTCGCGCTTCGGGTTATTCGCATGACCTCTCCCGGCTTCGCACTTTGTCCTGACCCTTTCCGGTCCGGATCAGGTACTCGACCGCAACCACTGCGAAAAGACCCGAATGGTCCGCGCGCGCGGGTGGCTTGGCCTGCTGACCACATAAAAGCTGTAGCCGGGTAGCTTCAACGAGAATGCCTTCACGAGCGTGCCGGCGGCGAGGTCGTGTGCCACGAGCACATCACTGAAGATCCCGACGCCCTGCCCACTGATCACCGCCTCGATGGCGTGCAGTTCTTCCCGGAAACTCAAGTGCTGCAGGTCCTTGTATTGGGGCACCTCGCGCCACCGGCGCTGGGCCAAACCGAGCCATCTCTGCCACGTCGGTGGCTCACGATCGGCCGGCGACCAATAGGAGTGGATCAGAACGTGCTTTGCGAGGTCGACTGGTCTCTTCAGCCGTCCGGTTGAAAGCAAATCCGGATTGCAGATCGGCCAGAACGTATCGCTGAAGAGTTCATCGACGATTCCGTCTGTCGGCGGTACGCGGCTGGTCGCATAACGGATGGCAACGTCACTGTCTCCGGCCTGCAGATCGAGCACCGTGTCAGTGCCGATCACTTCCAATGGCACGTCAGGATGCAACTTCCGCCACAGGGGCAGGCGGGGCACGAGCCAGCGGCTAGCGAAGGCGTTGGTCGTCGTAACCCGGAGCGGCTGCTCGTCACCTTCCTGCTTGAGGGACGCAATGGCAGCGGCAAACGCCTCGAGTCCGCCGCGAATGGCGGGAAACAGCCGCGCGCCGGCATCGGTCAACGAAAGAGGGCGTGGTCTGCGCCGGAATAGGGCGCGGCCGCAATACTGCTCGAGCAATCCGATCTGGTGGCTGATCGCGGTCGGCGTGACGCCGAGTTCTGCCGCGGCTTTCTTGAAGCTCAGATGACGCGCGGCAGCCTCAAAAGCGCGGAGCTCGATCAGGGGCGGCAGCTTGTGCATGCGGCGAGTGTAGGTGAAATCAGTTCATCGTCACCTGAATTCTTCGGATTTGCTCTGAGACAGCCCGCGATCGAGGATGTGGCGGGCCAAGCTAGGGAGCTCGTGTCATGTCCATCGCATCTGTTGCCAGCGCTGCCGCCGAACTTAGCGCCTCCTTCGGAGGAGAACTGCTCAAGCCAGCGGACGAGGGCTACGACGAGGCGCGCAAGGTTCACAATGGGCTGGTCGACAAACGGCCAGCATTGATTGCCAGATGTCGCAGTGCGGCTGATGTCGTGGATGCCGTGGCACTTGCGACCAAGCTCGGCCTCGAGGTCGCGGTTCGCGGCGGCGGCCACAATGTGGCCGGGCGCGCAACCATCGACGGCGGGATCATGATCGACCTCTCACCCATGAAGGGGGTCCGGGTCGACGCGATCGGCAAGACCGTATGGGCGCAGGGCGGGGTCACCTGGGGCGAGCTCAATCGAGAAACGCAGCTTCACGGACTTGCGGTGACCGGCGGCGTGGTCTCGACCACCGGCATCGCGGGCCTGACGCTCGGCGGAGGACTGGGCTGGCTGATGGGCAAGTACGGCCTCGCGTTGGATAATCTGCGGGCTGTCGAACTCGTCACCGCCGATGGCAAGGTTGTGCGGGCCAGCAAGCAAGAGCAGCCGGATCTATTTTGGGCCGTGCGCGGCGGCGGCGGAAACTTCGGGATTGCCACCAGTCTTGAATACGACCTCCATACGGTAGGGCCGATCATCACCGGCGGCCCGATCGTTCACCCTATCGAGCGTTCCCGCGACGTGCTGGAATTTTTCCGGACCAGCACGCGATCGCTCACGGACGAGCACATGCTGTTCGCATCCCTGACCCATGCGCCCGACGGGTCCGGCAGGGAGGTCGCGGCCCTGGTTACCAGCCACTGCGGTCCAGTCGCCGAGGCCGAACGAGCGATGCAGCCGCTGAAACAGTTCGGGCCTCCCATTCTGGATGCGGTCGGACCGATGACCTATTGCGAGCTCAACCGCATGCTCGACGCCAACTATCCGAAAGGCGCGTTCAACTATTGGAAGTCGAACTTCCTCACGGAGCTGAGCGATGGTGCGATCGCGACGATGATCGAATGCTTCGCCCGCTGCCCGACTCCGATGGGGCAGCTGCTGCTCGAGCACATCCACGGTGCCGCGGCCCGCGTGGGTGCCGGGGATACGGCATTTGTGCATCGGCAGGAGGGCTACAATTTCCTGATCCTCGCGCAATGGACGCAGACCAGCGATACCAGCCGCAGCATCTCGTGGGCACGCGCAACCTATGAAAGGATGCGGCCCTTCTTTGCCTCAGGACGCTATGTCAATTATCTCGACGACGATGAGACAGGCGATCCGGTTGCCGCTGCTTATGGGCGGAACTACAGGCGCCTGCAGCAGATCAAAGCGAAATACGACCCTACGAACTTCTTCCGGATGAACCAGAACATCCGGCCGCTCGCCTGATTGCCGGCTGACGATTTCTCGCTCTCATCAAGATGTGAGTAGAAACTAAGCCGCGACCCGATGCATCGTGGGCGGGGCGAGCTGACGCCCGGGAGGGACTAGAGAATGGCGGTCGTGTGCAGGCCCGCTCGCATCGACGACTTGAAGCAGGCCGATGACATCGTGGTCGCCAGCATCAATGAGCTAACCGAACGGCGGGGGTTCGGGAAGATGGCATCCTCTCGTCCGCCGAATTTTCAGGCCTTCTCGCTCGCGGATGATCCCGAGGGCTTATGGGTGGCCGATGACGACGGAGAAATAGTCGGCTTCGCGTGGAGTTGGGTCTGTGGCGAGCTTTGGTTCCTGGCCCAATTGTTCGTCGCGCCTGATCGTCAGAGCGACGGCATCGGCAATCAACTCATCAACAAGGCATTCGCGCATGCAGAAATGCGCGGAGCACCCATCAAGGCACTGATCACCTTCACGTTCAACAACGTATCTCAAGGCCTCTACATCCGCCACGGACTGTTCCCGCGCTTTCCGATCTACATGGTCAGCGTCCCTCGTGACCGCCTGGCGCCACGGTTGGCTGCGCCGCGGCTCCGTCTTGAATCTCTCACGGCCGACGCGATCCCATACGACAGGCTGGCGCAGATCGATGTCAGCGCAGTCGGCGTTTCCAGGGAGAAGCATCATCGATTTCTCCTTGGCGACAGCACGACGCGCGGATTCACCATCCACGCCGGCAATGAGTGCGTCGGGTACGTCTACATTTCGGGTGGACACATTGGTCCGCTTGCAGTCCACAGGCCAGATCTGGTTGAGTCCGCTTTCGCCGCTGCGTTGTCGTTCGCGGCACAGAGCGATTGTCCGGCCATTTCGGCTTTTGTGCCGGGCGCGAGCGAGCCGGCGCTCAAGGCGGCAATCGACCACGGGATGCGGCTGACGTTCCCGATGCTGCTGATGTCAAATCGACCATTCGGAGATTGGGGTAGCTATTTCCCGCGCAATCCGGGTTTCATGTAGGGGATTCAACCGAGAAGGTCGACGTTGCGGGGCAGGCCGGACGGCACGGAATGATGGCTGGATCGGCGCTCGTCACGGGCCGATCATGCTCTAGCCCTACCGGGGACGCGCGCTGCGGCCTGGAGGGGACGCCCGCTGCACATATGGGTTTTCCAGGCACATCGCCGAACGGCCCGCCGCGCTGGCTCTGCATTCGTCAAATGAACGATACTGGCAAGAGATGTAGGTGCCGCCGCCCCATTCCCACTCCTGCAGACATACCGGAAAATTGCCGCCGAACCGCTGCGCTGCCGCTGGACCGGGCGCGGACATGGTGATCAGGACGAAGAGCAGACAGGCAAGCGCGCGCATCATGATCAGCGCGGCCGCTGCGGAGCGTGCTGCTTGAACCTCACGCGCGGGTTCACATCGCAATAGGTGTTCGATCGCCCGGATGCCGAGGCCAGGCACTGTTCCCGCGTCGAATACATGCAGTCTCCGGAAGCGCCGAGCCCTCCGCCAAATACGCACCAGGGATAGTCATACTGAGCGTTTGCTGCGGAAGAAAATCCGATGACCATAACGACAATGAGCAGAGCGATGCGCATGCGATTCTCCCATCAAGTCAGTTGAGCGGCAACGCAAGAGGTTCGCTCCGAAAGATAGCCGCTTGACGATGCTGGCTCAACAACCACGACTCAAGCGAGTTCCTCTCGTCACGCCGGAGTGTCCCAGTGTGATCTCGCAGAGCCGGTCCGGATTTGCTTCGCTGCGCTAAGCAGCGCAGCGCTGGGTAGCAGGGTACATGAGCAGGGACACGCGAGCCGAAACGACAACGGGGCCCGCAAGGGCCCCGCAAAAATCCTTAGCGCGCTACGCCGCGATCTTACTTGATCTTGGCTTCGCGGAATTCGACGTGCTTGCGCGCGACCGGGTCGTACTTCTTCTTGACCAGCTTGTCGGTCATGGTGCGCGAATTCTTCTTGGCAACGTAGTAGAAGCCGGTGTCGGCGGAGGACACGAGCTTGACCTTGATGGTGACCGCTTTGGCCATGTTCTGAACCTCAGAATATCAGGGGAATCTGGAGCCGGCCAAACGGCCCGCGTTGGCCGGCAACCTAGTCAGAAACGGCGGGAAGTCAAGGTTTCAGGCGGCGGAAACCGCTCAAATCGGGCCCATTAGGCCTCAAAGAACCGGTTTTTCGGCCGCGGCAGGCCCAGATTCTCCCTCAAAGTGGGCCCTTCGTACTCTTTGCGGAAAATCCCGCGCTTCTGCAGCTCCGGGACCACCTTGTCGACGAAATCGTCGAGGCCGGCAGGCAGGAACGGGAACATGATGTTGAAGCCGTCGGAGCCGCGACCGACCAGCCATTCCTCCATCTGGTCGGCGATGGTCTTGGCGGTGCCGACGAAGGACAGGCCGCCATAGCCGCCGACGCGCTGGGCGAGCTGGCGCACGGTGAGCTTCTCGCGGGCGGCGAGATCGACCAGGCGCTGCCGGCCGCTCTTGCTGGCATTGGTCTCGGGAATCTCGGGAAGCGGCCCATCGGGATCGAAGCCGGAGGCATCGGTGCCCAGGATGACGGAGAGCGAGGCAATGGCGCTGTCGTAGTGCACGCGGCTGTCGAGCAAAGCGCGCTTCTCCTTGGCCTCATCGACACTGTCGCCCACAACGACGAAGGCACCGGGGAGGATCTTCAGGTGCTCGGGGTCACGGCCGATCTTCTCCATGCGGCCTTTGATGTCGGCATAGAGTTTCTGGCCGTCGGCGAGGCTGCCGCCGCCGGTGAACACCGCTTCCGCGGTCTCGGCGGCGAGCTGCTTGCCGTCGTCGGAGGCGCCGGCCTGCACGATCAGGGGCCAGCCTTGCACGGGGCGGGCGATATTGAGGGGGCCGCGCACTTTGAAGTATTTGCCCTTGTGGTCGAGGGTGTGCATCCTGGCGGGATCGAAGAACAGCCCGCTCTCGACGTCGCGTACGAAGGCATCGTCGGCGAAGGAGTCCCACAGGCCGGTAACGACGTCGTAGAACTCGCGAGCGCGCTTGTAGCGCTCGGCGTGCTCCATGTGATCGTCGAGGCCGAAATTCAGCGCCGCGTCCGGGTTCGAGGTGGTGACGATGTTCCAGCCGGCGCGGCCGCCGCTGAGATGGTCGAGCGAGGCGAAGCGGCGCGCGACGTGATAGGGCTCGTCGAACGTGGTCGAGCCGGTCGCGATCAGGCCGATGCGCTCGGTCACGGCTGACAAAGCCGACAGCAGGGTGAACGGCTCGAACGAGGTCACGGTGTGGCTGCGCTTGAGCGCGTTGATCGGCATGTTCAGGACGGCGAGGTGATCGGCCATGAAGAAGGCGTCAAACTTGCCGGCCTCGAGCTTTCGGATCAGCGTCTTGATATGGCCGAAATTGAAATTCGCGTGGGGCCAAGCCCCGGGATAGCGCCAGGCGCCGGTGTGGATGCTGATCGGGCGCATGAACGCGCCAAGCTTGAGTTGCCTTTGTGCCATCGCCCGGTGTCCTTCTTGGTGACGCTGGGGAATGACATAGGCATGAAGGGGAACTCCGCCATCGGGGGCGGCGGGAAGAATTTTTTGTTTTTCGTAGCTCTCTCAGCACGTCATTCCGGGGCGACGCGGAGCGGCGAGCCCGGAATCCATAACCACCATCCGGAGTATGGATTCCGGGCTCGCGCCAAGAGGCGCACCCCGGAATGACGGAGGATAGACTTGATCGAACTACGCCCCAGCGCGCCAACTAGCTCAAAACGTCCTTCTGCATCTTGCCGGCGTAGAAGTGGAAGAACGGCACCGGCGCGTCGTGACGGAGCGGGCCGGTGGCGAGGCGGGTGTCGAGCTCGTTGAGCACGTTGCGCGTCATCGGATGCAGATCGGCGAGCGGTTTTGAGCCGAGCTCGACCCAGACCAATTCGACCAGCTCCGCATCGGCATGGATCACGCCTTCGACGCGGTGGGTGATCGCAGAGGCATCGGCGGTGAAGAAACGCGTGTCGAAGCGCTTGACGCGGCCGGGCGGGGTGATCGCGCGCGCGATCAGGAACAGGCTGGAGGGATCAGGCAGCAGGCCCGCATCCGCGAACGGCTGCCAGGGACCTTCGAGTTTCGGCACTTTGCCTTCGGCCTTGCGGCCGAGGCAGAGGCCGGTCTCCTCGCAGGCTTCGCGGATGGCGGCAATGGCGAGCGATTTCGCGCGCGAGGCCGGCGTCTTCGGGCTGCCCTTGGCGAGATTGGCTTCCAGTTCGGCGGTGATGGGCGCAGCGCAGGGCACGCGATAATCGGCCTTGTCGACGCGCCCACCCGGGAAGACGAATTTTCCCGGCATGAACACCACCTTGTCGTGGCGCTTGCCGACCAGCACTTTCGGAATGGCGCCGCTGCGGTCGACCAGGATCAGCGTCGCCGCATCCTTCGGGCGGAAGTAAGGATGATGATCGGCTTCCTTCTCCTCGTGAACCCTGGTCTTCTCCTCGGCCTGCGAAATATCGGTCATGTCCTCACCCGAACTGTTCTTTTACGTGTTTACACAGGCGGAATACCATCGGGAGGGTTGTCGTCAAACCCGTGCATGCGCAGAGCCCATTGCAAGCCGACCACAGCTCCCTTCACGGGCTGCAGCAGCGCGAGCGAGGCGACGAAGGTGAAGGGCAGATAGGCTGCGAAGCTGAGCCAGACCGGCGTCGAATAATTGGTCTCGATCCAGAGGATGGCCGGCACCACGATATGGCCGACGATGACGATGACGAGATAGGCAGGCAGATCGTCGGCGCGATGCGGGGTGAAGTCGAGGCCGCATTTGGCGCAATGGTCGGCGGTCTTCAGGAAGGCGCGGAACAGCTTGCCTTCGCCGCAGCGCGGGCAGCGGCCGCGGAAGCCGCGCTTCATTGCTGACCAGACGTCGCGCTTCTCGACGAGACCGTTCTCGCGCGTCCAGATCTTTGGTGCCGTGCTCATCGTCACCATGCCTTGCCCTTCTTGCCCTTACCCTTGTTCTTTCCTTTGGCCTTCCTTCCCTTGCCGGACTTTTTCTTCTCCGGCTTGCGTTTTCGCTCCGGGCTGCGTCCGGGCTGCGGCTTGGACGATTTGCGCTGCGGACGGAGCGGCCTGCGCTGGCGCGGGCCGCTGTCGGTCTCGGACGACAGCAGCTCGAAACGCAGCGCGCCCGCGATGGGAGCGGCCTCGATCAGGCGGACGTCGACGACGTCGCCGAGCTGGTACATGGTGCCGCTGCGCGTGCCGACGAGGGCATGGCGGCTTTCGTCATAGTTGAAATATTCCGTGCCGAGGGATCGGATCGGGATCAGCCCGTCAGCGCCGGTCTCGCTGAGCTTCACGAACAGGCCGGCGCGGGTGACGCCGGAGACGCGGCCCTGGAAGCTGGCGCCGATGCGGTCGGCGAGGTGATGGGCGATCAGGCGGTCGACGGTCTCGCGCTCCGCCTTCATGGCGCGCCGCTCGGTCAGCGAGATATGCGCGGCGACTTCGCTCAAGCTTTCCGGCGTCTCGCTGTCGGGCAGGGCGCCTTCGCCAAGGCCAAGCGCACGCACCAGCGCGCGGTGCACGACGAGGTCGGCATAGCGGCGGATCGGCGAGGTGAAATGCGCATAGCGGCGCAGGTTCAGGCCGAAGTGACCGTAATTCTCTGAGGAATATTCGGCCTGCGCCTGCGCGCGCAGCACGACCTCGCTCACCAGCGGGTAATAGTCGTGGCCTTCGAGCTGGGCCAGCACGCGGTTGAACGTGGTGGGGCGCAGCGCGCCGGACTTGGCGAAGGGAACGTCCAGTGTCTCCAGGAATTCCGCGAGCGCGTGAACCTTCTCCAAGGTCGGCTCGTCGTGCACGCGGTAGATCAGCGGCAGCGATTTCTTCTCCAATGTCTCCGCTGCGGCGACGTTGGCGAGGATCATGAACTCCTCGATCAGCTTGTGCGCATCGAGACGCTCGGGGACCACGACGCGATCCACGGTGCCGTCGCTCTTCAGGAGGATCTTGCGCTCGGGCAGATCGAGATTGAGCGGATCACGCTCGTCACGCGCGCGCTTGGCGCAGGCATAGGCGGCATGGAGCGGCCTCAGGATCGGATCGAGCAGGGGGCCGGTGGTGTCATCAGGCCGGCCGTCGATCGCGGCCTGCGCCTGCGCGTAAGCGAGCTTGGCGGCCGACCGCATCAGGATGCGATGAAAACTGTGCGAGCGCTTGCGGCCGTCGGGGCCGAGCACCATGCGCACCGCCAGCGCGCCGCGCGGCTCGCCGGGCACCAGCGAGCAGAGATTGTTGGAGATGCGCTCGGGCAGCATCGGCACGACGCGGTCCGGGAAATAGACCGAGTTGCCGCGGTCGAGCGCGTCGCGGTCGAGCGCCGTGCCCGGCCGCACGTAGAAGCTGACATCGGCGATGGCGACGTTGACGATGAAGCCGCCCTTGTTGTTGGGATCCGGATCGGGCTCGGCATGCACCGCGTCGTCGTGATCCTTGGCGTCGGGCGGATCGATGGTGACGAGCGGGACGTCGCGCCAATCCTCGCGGCCTTTCAGATTGGCGGGCTCTGCCGCTTCCGCCTCGCGCTCGGCGGCGGAGGAGAATTGCAAGGGGATGTCGTGGGCGTAGATCGCGATCAGGCTGATCGCCTTTTCCGACTTGACCGAGCCGAGCTTCTCTTTCACCCGGCCGGAGGCGAGGCCAAAGCCGCGGGTGCGGACGATGTCGACGCTGACGAGGTCGCCATCCTCAGCGCCGCCCGTATCGGTCCTCGCGATGTTCAGCTCGCGGTCGGCGAACTTCTTGTCGACGGGGACGAGCCGTCCGCCGCCCTCGGGCAGGCTGCGGAAGACGCCGAGGATGCGGCTCTTGGCCTTGTCGATGACCTTGACGATGCGGCCGCGATAGGCGGGACCTTCATCGTCATCGCTGCGTTCGACGCGCAGCAGCGCGCGGTCGCCGACGCCGGCGGCGGTGCCGGGCCTCGGCCGGCGCGGCATCTCGATGAGGATCTTTGGCGGCTCGCCGTTCTCGACCTCGTCCCATTCGGCGGGGGAGGCGATCAATTCGCCATCGGAGTCGCGGCCGGTGATGTCGGCGAGCAGCGTCGGCGGCAGCGCGTCCGGCTCGGAGACCTTGTGGCGCTTCTTCTTGATGATGCCGTCGTCGGCAAGCTCGCGCAGCATGCGCCTGAGCTCGGCGCGATCGGCGTTCTTCAGGCCGAACTCGCGCGCGATGTCGCGAGTCCCGACCTTTCCTGGATTTGCCTTGATGAAGGCGACGATGGCTTGCCTGTCGGGAAAGCCACGGTCTTTCTTTGGTTTCACTTAACCTCTAATTCTTGATCTCAGGTCTTGCCGGCACTCTTCTTGGCCGGAGTATTTGCCGGATTCTTGGTGGCGGCTGCCTTGGTCGGCGACGTCTTTGCGGTCGACGGCACGGCGGCGCGCGCCTTGCTGGTGGATTCGGATTTGGATTTGGCCGCGGCTTTCTTCGCAGCCGGCTTCTTCGGCTTCGGTGCGGCGTCCTCGCCGTCCGCAGCCTTCTCTGACGCTTTCTTGGCCTTGGCCGGCTTAGCCGCCTTCTTGGCCTTGCCGCCGCCCTTGCCGCCACCCTTGGCGGCGCGCTCGTCGATCAGCGCGATCGCCTGCGGCAGCGTGATGGTGTCCTTCTCGAACTCGGCCGGGATCGTCGCGTTGACGCCGCCCGCGGTGACATAGGCGCCGTAACGGCCGCTCTTCACGGTGACGGTGCCAAGCGTCGGATGATCGCCGAGCGCCTTGCCGGGATCGGCGCCGAAGCGGCGGCTCGGGCCCTTGGCAACCTTCTCCGCGATCAGCGTCACCGCACGATTGAGGCCGATGTCGAACACCTCGTCGCCGGCCTCTAAGCTCGCATAGGTCTTCTCGTGCTTCACGAACGGTCCGAAGCGGCCGAGGCCCGCGGTGATCGGCTGGCCGGTCTCCGGATGCTTGCCGATCTCGCGCGGCAGCGACAGCAGCTTCAGCGCAAGCTCGAGATCGACGTCGCTGGGCGAGGTGCCCTTCGGAATGCCGGCGCGCTTGGGCTTCTCGCCTTCCTCATAATCCTTCTGCTCGCCGAGCTGGATATAGGGGCCGAAGCGGCCGGCCTTGACCCAGACATCACGACCCGTGTCGGGATCCTGGCCGAGCGAACGGTCAGCAGTCGCCTCGCCATCGGCGGCGAGCTGACGGGTGTAGCGGCATTCCGGATAGTTCGAGCAGCCGACGAAGGCGCCGAACTTGCCGGCCTTGAGGTTCAGCCGGCCGGTGCCGCAGTTCGGGCACTGCCTGATATCGCCGCCATCGGCGCGGGGCGGATAGATGTGCTGGCCCAGCATGTCGTCGAGCACGTCGAGCACCTGGGCAACGCGCAGCTCCTTGATGTCGTCGACCGCACCGATGAAGCCGGTCCAAAAGTCCTTCAGAACCTGCTGCCAGGAGATCTCGTTGTTGGAGATGCGGTCGAGCTGCTCTTCGAGGCTCGCCGTAAAGTCGTACTCGACATAGCGGGCAAAGAAGCTTTCGAGGAAGGCGACTACGACGCGGCCCTTGTCCTCGCCGTGCAGACGCTTCTTCTCCAGCTTGACGTAGCCGCGGTCCTTCAGGACCTGGAGGATCGAGGCATAGGTCGAGGGCCGGCCGATGCCGAGCTCTTCCATGCGCTTGACGAGCGATGCTTCCGAGAAGCGCGGCGGCGGCTCGGTGAAATGCTGGGTGACGGACAGGCTCTGTCGCTTCACGGCCTCGCCCTGGCTCATCGCGGGCAGGCGGCGGGAATCCTCGTCCTCCTCGTCGTCGCGGCCTTCCTGGTAGAGCGCGAGGAAGCCGTCGAACTTGACGACCTGGCCGGTGGCGCGCAGCTCCAGCGTACGAGAGCCCGCCTTCGCCGTGATGTCGACGGTGGTCCGCTCGAGCTCGGCGGATTCCATCTGGCTCGCGATGGTGCGCTTCCAGATCAGCTCATACAGCTTGGCCTGATCGGCATCGAGCTTGCGGCTCATGCTGTCGGGGCGGCGCGAGAGGTCGGTCGGGCGGATCGCTTCGTGGGCTTCCTGGGCGTTCTTGGCCTTGGCCTGGTACTGGCGCGGGCTATCCGGCACGTAGGCGTTGCCGTAATCCTCGCCGATCACCTTGCGCGCCTGGGTGATCGCCTCGGGGGCGATCTGCACGCCGTCGGTACGCATATAAGTAATGAGTCCGGTGGTCTCGCCACCGATGTCGATGCCCTCATAAAGACGCTGGGCGATGCGCATCGTATGCGCCGGCGCAAAGCCGTATTTGCGGCTAGCTTCCTGCTGCAGCGTCGAGGTGGTGAAGGGCGCCTGCGGATTGCGACGGGCCGGCTTGGCATCGACCGCGGTGACGGCGTAAGTCGCCAGTTCCAGCGCCTTCTTAAAGTCTTCGGCTTCCGCGCCGGTGCCGATGTCGAGGCGCTGGATCTTCTTGCCGTCGGCGCCGACGAGGCGGGCCTCGAAGGCATCGCCCCGCGGGGTGAGCAGGGTCGCGATCAGCGACCAATATTCGCGGGCTACGAACTTCTCGATCTCGAGCTCGCGGTCGCAGACGAGGCGCAGCGCCACCGACTGCACGCGGCCGGCCGAGCGGGCGCCCGGCAGCTTGCGCCACAGCACGGGGGAGAGGGTGAAGCCGACCAGATAGTCGAGTGCGCGGCGCGCCATGTAGGCGTCGACCAGGGCGCCGTCGATCTCGCGCGGATGCTTCATCGCTTCCGAGACGGCCTGCTTGGTGATGGCGTTGAACACCACGCGCTCGATCTTCTGATCCTTCAGCGCGCGCTTCTCCTTCATCACCTCGAGCACGTGCCAGGAGATGGCTTCGCCCTCGCGATCGGGGTCGGTGGCGAGAATCAGGCGGTCGGCGCCCTTCAGCGACTTCGCGATATCGTTGAGCCGGCCGGCCGCCTTGGGGTCGACCTCCCAGATCATCTTGAAATTGGCGTCGGGATCGACGGAACCGTTCTTCGCCGGGAGATCGCGGACATGGCCGAACGAGGCCAGAACCTCATAGGACGAGCCCAGATATTTGTTGATCGTCTTGGCTTTCGCCGGCGACTCCACAATGACGATATTCATTTAGTTCCAGTGGCTTACGGGAAAATCTTGGGCCGAGAACGAAAGGACTCGGGTCGGCCGTTTCGACCCGAACATGGGTGGTGAGCGGCCCACTGTCAAATCGTGGGGTGTTGAAAGGCGCCGCAATGGGAAAAGTTTCATATCGAAAAAGTTGCAGAATACCACCTTGGAGTTGCGGTTGATGTGGGCGTAATGTCCTGTCGGGGCATGGATTCGGGTGGGGTACTGGTGACCAGGCCAGGAAAAAAACGGGCGCGCGCCGGATCCGGCGCGCCGGGGGGCACGCGTCACGAGGAACCGGGGGAGGGCGGTGCCGACGAGGCCGTGGCCTTCATCGCCGAGCAGACCGGGGCCTTACGCAAGCTGGCCGAGCGCCACAAGCTGGACGTGCTGCATTATCTCTTAGGCATGACCAAGCTCGAGGCCGACGAGCACCTGCGGCTACGGACCAAGCGCAAGCTGTCGTGAGAGTGGCTCCCCGGTGATCGTGAGAGACTTGAGCGCCGCTCTCTCCCCGTCATTGCGAGCGAAGCGAAGCAATCCAGAGTCTTGCCGCGGTGGGATTCTGGATTGCTTCGTCGCAAGGGCTCCTCGCAATGACGTCGTGGGGGCGGTGCGCCACAATCACGCCGACCGACGTCGCGACGACGGTCGTGGCTTCAGCGTGGTCTCCGCCGGCGTGAGCAGGCGGCCATCCTCGGCGCGCATTTCCAGCTTCTTCACCGGACGGCCCTTCTCGCGATCGACCAGCATCGTCGCAATCTCCTCGGGACGGTCGTTGAACTCCTCGCTCCACTGCCGCAGCGCGACCAGGATCGGGAAAGTGCCGCGGCCCTTCGGCGTCAGCACATATTCCTGATAGGCACTGCCGTCGGAGGCGGGGGCGGTTTCCAAAATGCCATGGTCGACCAGCGATCGTAGCCGCGCCGCCAGGATGTTCTTGGCCATGCCGAGCTTGTTCTGAAACTCGCCGAAGCGGCGGACGCCGAACAGCGCCTCGCGGATGATGAGGAGCGACCACCAGTCGCCGAGCGCCTCCAGCGACCGTGCGATCGGGCAGGCATCGCCCTCGAAGCTCGTCCGTTTCACCATCCTCGTCCATCCTGTCGCATTCGCACGGCCCGGGCGCCGATCACGCGCTTGTGTGGTTGCATCATAAAACCAAACGGCCTAGATGGCAATCTAGTTTCATAATGCAACTACTGGAGGCGAGCGTGAGACTGAAGGACAAGACGGCCCTGATCACCGGCGGCAATAGCGGCATCGGCCTGGCAACGGCAAAACTGTTCGTGGCCGAGGGTGCCAAGGTGGTGATCACCGGGCGCAACAAGGAGACGCTGGCGGCGGCCGCGAAGGAGCTCGGGCCGAACGCGCTCGCGCTGCCAGCCGACGCGACGGACATCGCGGCGACGGAAGCGGCGATCAAGCAGGGCGCCGAGAAGTTCGGCAAGTTCGACATCGTGTTCGCCAATGCCGGCATCGCCGGCGGCACGCCGCTGGGATCGGCGACACCAGAGGTGTTCGAGAAGGTGATCAGCACGAACCTCACCGGCGTGTTCTTCACCGTTCAATCCGCGCTGCCCCATCTCAACGACAACGCCTCGATCATCCTCAACGGCTCGGTAATCTCGGTGCTCGGCATTCCCGGCTACTCGGCCTATGGCGCGGCGAAGGCCGGCGTGCGGGCGATGGCGCGGATCATGGCTTCAGAACTGTCGCCGCGCGGCATCCGCGTCAACGTGGTCGCGCCGGGTGCGATCCGCACCCCGATCTGGGGGCCTGCGACCGCGACACCGGAAGCCGAGAAGGTGTTCGAGAAGCGGATCGGGCTGATGACGCCGCTCGGCCGCCTCGGTGAAACCGATCACGTGGCGAAGACGGTGCTGTTCCTCGCCTCCGACGATTCCGCGCATGTGCAGGGCCAGGAAATCTTCGTCGACGGCGGCGCGGTGGCCTCGCCGAGCGGCGCGCCGATCTATCGCGGCTGATCAAATCAAGCGAACCTGCTCGGGCGCAACATTCGCGTTGCGCCCGAAGTGTTAGCCACGGCTAGGCTGCGCTCAGGCTTGTTGCCGATTGGAGCGCACCAGCGATCGCCTTCTCGCGGTGCTCCGGCCCGAGTTGGATACCGTCGGCCGGGATGAATTCGACGCTGGTGATACCCATGAAGCCGAACACCCAGCGCAGGTAGGTTTCGAGATGCTCGCCGGCTGCGTAAGGCGTCTCTGCGCCGTAGTGGCCGCCGCGCGAGATGGCCACGATCACCCGCTTGCCGCCGGCGAGCCCCTCCGGCCCGGCCGCGCCGTACTTGAAAGTCTTCCCCGCCACCAGGATGCGGTCGATCCAGGCCTTGAGCTGGCTCGGAATGGTGAAATTGTACATGGGCGCGCCGATCACGACGATGTCGGCGGCCAGGAACTCCTCCAGCGCCGCCGCGCTTGCGGCAAGGTCGGGCCCGAGTTCCGCCGGCGCGGGGGCGCCTTGCGCGGCGGCGAGGTGCGAGCCGGAGAGATGGGCTAGCGGCGTCTCGGTCAGGTCGCGGTAGACGACTTGAAGCGAGGGCGCCGCCTGCCGGAGCCGGTCGACGATGGCGGCGGAAACCTGCCGGCTGACGGAGTGGGGGCCGAGCACGCTGGAGTCGACATGGAGGAGTTTCATGTGGGGTCACCCTGGTATAAGTTTGTAACCAGCGCTACATGTGTGACTATCGAAATCCCCGCAAGAACGCACTTTTTTGAGCCATGGGCACATCATTGAAACCTGCGCACACCGAATTGCCCGCACCGCCGCGGCCAAATCCGAGACTGGATACCAGGCCCATGCCGGATCCCAACCATGCGGACTGCCGTGGGGTCGCCTCCGTGCTGTCCCGCGTCGGCGACAAATGGAGCGTGTTCGTCATCATGATGCTGAGCGACGGGCCAAAGCGCTTCAACGAGCTCAAGCGCATGATCAACGGCATCTCGCAGCGGATGTTGACCCTGACGCTGCGCGGCCTCGAGCGCGACGGCCTCGTCACGCGCACGATCTTTCCGACCATCCCGCCGCGGGTGGACTATGAGCTGACCGATCTCGGCCGCGGCCTGTCGCGCCCCGTCGAGGCGCTCGGCAAATGGGCGAAGGACCATCTGGATCAGATCGAGGCCGCGCGCACGAAGTTCGACCAGCGCAACGACGGCTAGCGTTGCGCCTCGATAGTTCATCCTGTCATTCCGGGGCCTGAGCGAAGCGAGGGAGCCCGGAATCCATTTGGCCACAGATCAAGTGGATGAATGGATTCCGGGCTCGCGACTTCGTCGCGCCCCGGAATGACACCTGGGGAGGCTAAACCAGCGACACCATCCCGCCGCCGTGACGTTCGAGCTTGCCGGCGAGCTCGAGCTCCAGCAGCACGGTGCGCACGATCGCAGGCGAGGCGCCGGACATCCGGACGAGGTCGTCGATTGTAACAGGGGCCGGGCCGAGCAGGGCGGTGATCTGGTCGCGATCATGGCTTTGCGGGTCGCTCTCGAACTGCTCGCTGTCGGGCTCGCTCGCGGGATGCATCAGCGGCCGCTCCATGATCGGCTGAACCGCGTTGACGATGTCGGCAGCTTCCGTGACGAGCGTTGCGCCCTGCTTGATCAGGTCGTTGGTGCCGGCGGCGCGCGGATCGAGCGGCGAGCCCGGGACGGCGAACACTTCGCGGCCCTGTTCGGCCGCCATGCGTGCCGTGATCAGCGAGCCCGAGCGGTGCGCCGCCTCGACCACGACGACGCCGAGCGAAGCGCCCGAGATCAATCGGTCGCGCCGGGGAAAGTCGCGGGCGCGCGGCTCATGGCCGAGCGGCATTTCGGAGATCGCAGCGCCGGCGTGGTCGAGGATCGCGGCGAGCAGGTCGCCATGCTCGGGCGGATAGATGCAGTCGTGGCCGCCGGCGAGCACCGCGATCGTGCCGCTCTCGACGCTGGTGCGATGCGCGGCCTGGTCAACGCCGCGGGCGAGCCCGGAGATGACCACGAAGCCGGCTTCGCCGAGCTCGCGCGCGAGCTGGCCGGCAAATTTGAGGCCGGCGCCGGAGGCATTGCGCGAGCCGACGATCGCGATCATCGGCCGCACCAAGGCTTTGGTGTCGCCGCGCACCGCGAGCAGCGGCGGCGCATCGTCGATCATCGCCAGCCGCTCCGGATAGCCGTCCTCGCCGGGCGCGCGCCAGGCGATGCCGAACTTGCGGCTCGCGGCGAGCTCGGCCTTTGCTTCATCCGCGCTGCAGATGCGCGCCGATCGCGCCGCGCCGCCGCGGCGGGCGAGATCGGGCAGCCGCTCCAGCGCGGCGCGCGGGCTGCCGAAATGATCGACCAGCGAGCGGAAGGTGCGCGGCCCGACATTGTCGGAACGGATCAGCCGCAGGCGGTCGATCCGCTCGGCCTCGGTCAGCTCCACGCTTGAATTGATGGCGTCCACGGCGTCTCCTTGCAGTGACAGCATGGAACAACCAGAGGGCGTTGCGCAACAGGGACGTGCGCTTGCACGACCTCGCTGCGATGCTAAAAGCGATGCCAATAAGAAGGATGTTGTCATGATCTCACTCGCCGACCTCCAGCGCAGCATTGAAGCGGGGGAGCTTTCGCCCGACGCCGCCATCGCTCAGTCGCATGCGGCGATCGAAGCCAAGGAGAAGGACGTTCAGGCTTTCGTCCGGCACGACAAATCCGCGAGAGCGCAAGCCTCGGGCCCGCTGCGCGGCATTGCCGTCGGCATCAAGGACATCATCGACACCGCTGACATGCCGACCGAGATGGGCTCGGAGATCTATCGCGGCTGGCAGCCGCGCGCCGATGCGCCGGTCGTGATGATGCTGAAGCGAGCCGGGGCCACCATCATCGGCAAGACCACCACGACCGCGTTCGCCTCGAGCGATCCGACGCCGACGCTCAATCCGCACAATACGGCGCATTCGCCCGGCGGCTCGTCCGCGGGTTCGGCGGCGGCCGTCGGCGCCGGCATGATCCCGCTGGCGCTGGGCACCCAGACCGGAGGCTCGGTGATCCGGCCGGCGGCCTATTGCGGCGCTGCCGCGATAAAACCATCGTTCCGGATGCTGCCGACCATCGGCGTGAAGTGCTATTCGTGGGCCCTCGACACGGTCGGCCTGTTCGGTAGCCGCGCGGAAGATCTCGCGCGCGGATTGCTGGCGATTACCGGCCGCACTGAATTCGACGGCATCGGTCCAGCCAAGGCGCCGCGCATCGGCGTGGTCAGGCAGGAATTTGCCGCAGCCGTAGAGCCGGCGGCAGAGGAGGGTTTGCTGGCTGCGATCAAGGCGGCCGAGAAGGCCGGCGCCCGCGTGCAGATCATCGATCTGCCCGAGGCGGTCAAGGAAGCCTGGCGCATCCATCCCATCATCCAGAACTTCGAGGCGCATCGCGCGCTGGCCTGGGAGTTTTCCGAGCGTCACGACGAGATCGCGCCGCTGCTGCGCGCCAGCCTCGATGAGACGGTCGGACTGACATCGAAGGAATACGACGATGCGCGCCGCATCGCCCGCCGCGGCCGCCGCGAGCTCGGCGAGCTGTTCGAAGGGTTCGACGTGTTGCTGACCTATTCGGCGCCGGGCATAGCGCCAGCCAAGGAGCTCGCCTCGACCGGCTCGCCCCGTTACAACCGGCTGTGGACGCTGATGGGCAATCCTTGCGTCAATGTGCCGGTGCTGAAGGTTGGCGGCCTGCCTGTTGGCGTGCAGGTGATCGCGCGCTTCGGCAATGATCCTGTCGCGCTGACCTCTGCCTGGTTCCTGGAGGACGCGCTGGCGAAATCACGCTAGCGCAGGTTCGGAGGGAGCACGGGCCTGAGCGGGCGCTGAGCCGGCTCTTGCACGTTGTCCAAGCCAACGCTCCGCGGCCTCGCGACCGCTCCGGTGCAGCAGGCGAATGAAGCCGCGGCCGAGATCGGTGGATGAGCGCTGCGCCAGGCCGTCAACGGAGTCTTCCGCCGCGATCCTGGTGAGCCGCAGCGGAGAGGCCATGTGCGACTGCGCCCATTCGATCGCGGAGATCTCGGCATTGAGCGCGGCGTTCGCCGCGATCTGGTCGAGCCGGCGGTCGATCGCGGCGAGCGTGATCGGCACATAGCTGTCGCGCGTCGGCGTGACCTGGACCAGCAGCAGATCCGTTGCCGCGGTGTCCTGCACCAGGCGCAGCAGCGGCGGATTGCCGCCGAAGCCGCCGTCCCAATAGGCCTCGCCATCGATCTCGACCGCACAATGGACCAGCGGAGGGCAGGTCGAGGCCAGCGCGACGTCGGCGGTGATGGCCTCGTTGCCGAAAATCTGCTGCTGCCCGTCGCGGATCCGCGTCGCCGCGATCAGCAGTTTTGGGCACCGCGCATGGCGCAGGACGGAAAAATTGATGTCGCGGGAGACCGCCTGCCGCAGCGGATCGAGATCGAACGGATCGAACTGCCCGGAGCGCAGGGTCGGGCCGAACGCGACCGAGCTTCCCGCCGGCGAAAAGCCGCCGATCAGCATCAGTGAGCGGAACGAGGCCTCGTGCATCAGCCGGACCCAGAACCGGTTCAGCCGGGAGCGTGCGCCTTCACGGCCGCCTTCGGCCAGGCCGCAAGCGAGGAGCAGCGCATTGATGGCGCCGGCGCTGGCGCCGCTGACGGTGTCGATCTCGATGGAGGTCTCTTCGAGCAGGCGCTCCAGCACGCCCCAGGTGAAGGCCGCAAAGGTGCCGCCGCCCTGCAGCGCCAGCGAAAGCTTTCGCGGCGGCCATTGCTCGGAACGCGCCCGCGCGGGCGCGACCGGTGCAGCCTTGGCGACGGCGACATCGAGCGGAGCGTCAGGCTTGACTGCAGGCTCCGGCTGCGGCGCTGGCCGTGCAGCGGGCGCGGGCAGCGGCGCGTCGGACCAGATATTGGTCGCCGAGAGCAGCCGGCTTGCTGCAGTGCCGGAAGCACCGAGCGAGCCGATCCCGTCATTCACCCCGACAATCTTCTCGCTCATTCTGAGCAACCGCCTAACGCCGTTTCCCGTATCAGGATGACAGGCATGGAACCAGTTCGCTACAGCCTGCCGTGACTCGCAGGAGAATTGCGAACAGGATTTGGCATATAATGCGGAAGGGGTGCGGCGGTATCCGTACTTTTTCCGACCTCAAATTCTTGTTTGAGGCGTTGTCGCGACGCGAACCGGAATCCAATTCGCTCGAAAACGCTCTAAAGCGCGATGCGATTAGGAATCGTCATCACGCTTTAGATTATTGTTTGAGCATGATCTTTTCGGAAAACCGCTACGCACTTTTCCGGATCATGCTCTAGGCCTTCTCGCCGATCCGGCTTTCCTTGCCCGCTTGCAGGCGCTTGATGTTCTCGCGATGCGCGTAGAACAACAGCAGGGTCAGCACGGCGGCGAGCGCCGACAATGCGAGATGACCGAACCACCAGAGGAACATCGGTGTGATGAACGCCGCCACCAGCGCCGAGAGCGAGGAATAGCGGGTGGTGAAGGCGGTCGCCAGCCAGAGCAGGCAGAACACGACGGCGCCCGGCCAGAACAGCCCCAGCAGGATGCCGATATACACCGCGACGCCCTTGCCGCCTTTGAACTTCAGCCAGACCGGGAAGAGGTGGCCGAGGAAAGCGCCGAGCCCGGCTACCATTGCGGCGTAGGGGCCTGCGATGTAGCCGGCGATCACCACCGCCACGGTGCCCTTGAGCGCGTCGAACAGCAGGGTTCCCGCGGCGAGGCTCTTGCGTCCGGTGCGCAGCACATTGGTGGCGCCGATGCTGCCGGAGCCGATCGAGCGGATATCCTGGGTGCCCGCGAGCCTGGTCAGGATCAGCCCGAACGGAATCGAGCCGAGGAGATAGCCGATGACGAAAGCCACCGGCAGAAACGGTTCAAGTGCCATGGCGGCATCTCCAAAGGCCCATTCTCCACGTCGAACGAAGCCGCACGTCAGACATGCTCATATACCGTTCGTCCGCCGACAATGGTGCGCACCACCCGGCCTGTAAAGCGGGCCTCGTCGAACGGGGTGTTCTTGCAGGGCGACTTGAGGTCGGCGGGATCGACCACCCAGGGCACGTCGGGGTCGATCACGATGACATCCGCGGGGCTGCCGGCGCGCAGGGTTCCGCCCGACAGGCCGAGCAGCTCGGCCGGGCGGGTCGACATCGCGCGGATCAGCGTCTTCAGCTCGATCTCGCCGTTGTGGACCAGCCGCAGGCCGGCCGGCAGCATGGTCTCGAGCCCGACGGCGCCGGGCGCGGCTTCCGCGAACGGCAGGCGCTTGCCCTCGACGTCCTGCGGATTGTGGTCGGACATGATGACATCGAGCAGACCGGAGCCGATCGCCGCCACCAGGGCGCGGCGGTCGTCCTCGGTGCGCAGCGGCGGCGACAGCTTCAGGAACGAACGGTAAGGACCGATGTCGTTCTCGTTCAGCGCCAGATGATTGATCGAGACCGAGGCGCTGACGGCGAGCCCGGCATCGCGCGCGCGCTGAAGGATGTCGAGGGAATCGATGCAGGTCAGCGACGCCGCGTGGTAGCGGCCGCCGGTGAGGGCGACGAGGCGCAGATCGCGCTCCAGCATCACGGCTTCGGCGGCATTCGGGATGCCCATCAGGCCGAGCCGCGAGGCGAACTCGCCCTCGTTCATCACGCCTTCGCCGACAAGATCGGGGTCCTCGGTGTAATGCACGATCAGCGCGTCGAAATCGCGCGCATAGGTCAGCGCGCGGCGCATCACCTGCGCATTGGTCACGCTTCTGGCGCCATCGCTGAAGGCGACGGCGCCAGCGGCTTTGAGCAGGCCGAACTCGGTCATCTCCTGGCCGTGCATGCCCTTGGTGAGGGCGGCCATCGGCTGGATGTTGACGATCGCGGTGTCGCGGGCGCGGCGCATCACGAAGTCGACCGTTGCCGAATTGTCGATCACCGGCGAGGTGTCAGGCTGGCAGATGATGGTGGTGATGCCGCCGGTCGCGGCCGCCTGGCTCGCGGTGGCAAAGGTCTCGCGGTGGCTGAAGCCGGGTTCGCCGACGAAGGCGCGCATGTCGATCAGGCCGGGTGCGACGATCTTGCCGGAGCAATTGACGATGTCGGTGCCCTCGGGGACGCCGGCAGCGCCGATGCCGCGGCGGGTCTCGCGAATGCTGCCGTCGGCGATCAGGACGTCGCCTACCCCGTCGAAATCCCTGGAGGGATCGACGACGCGGGCATTGGCCAGCAGGATGGGGCGGCGATCGGTCAGCATCGGCATCACGCGTTCGGCAGGTTACGGGCGAGCGCTTCCAGCACCGCCATGCGCACGGCGACGCCCATCTCCACCTGCTCGCGGATCAGGGATTGCGCACCGTCGGCGACGGCCGTGTCGATTTCGACGCCGCGGTTCATGGGGCCGGGATGCATCACGAGCGCGTCCGGCTTGGCGTAAGCGAGCTTCTTCTGGTCGAGCCCGAAATAGTGGAAGTATTCGCTCGACGAGGGCACGAAGGAGCCGTTCATGCGCTCGCGCTGCAGCCGCAGCATCATGACGATGTCGGCGCCGTTGAGACCCTCGCGCATGTCGCGCGCGACCTCGACGCCCATGCGCTCGATGCCCGGCGGCAGCAGCGTGGAGGGCCCGACGACGCGGACGCGGGCGCCCATGGTGTTAAGCAGGATGATGTTGGAGCGGGCGACGCGCGAATGCATCACGTCGCCGCAGATCGCGACCACGAGCCCCTCGATCCGACCCTTGTTGCGGCGGATGGTGAGCGCGTCGAGCAGCGCCTGGGTCGGATGCTCGTGCGCGCCGTCGCCGGCATTGATCACGGAACCGTCGACCTTACGGGCCAGCAGTTCCACGGCGCCGGAGGCGTGATGGCGCATCACCAGGATGTCCGGGTGCATCGCATTGAGCGTCATCGCGGTGTCGATCAGTGTCTCGCCCTTCTTGATGGACGAGGAGGCGACCGACATGTTCATGACGTCGGCGCCCAGCCGCTTTCCCGCAAGCTCGAACGAGGATTGGGTCCGGGTGGAGGCCTCGAAGAACAGGTTCACCTGCGTCCGTCCGCGCAAGACGGTGCGCTTCTTGTCAACCTGGCGGTTGAGCTCGACATATTCTTCGGACAGGTCGAGGAGGCCGCTGATGTCGGCCGCGGAAAGGCCCTCGATGCCCAGCAAATGCCGGTGGCCGAGGACGAAGGTCGATTTCGATGTCATTAAAAGCAGAGCTATAGGGGCGGACGGCGGGGGGAGCAAGCTTCAAATCCCGCCGCCGGACTTATCCACGGCGCTTTGCGGCGGAGGCGGCGCCGCCAGCCGGTGTTCGGGGCAGCCGCTTTGCGCTAGACTCGCAACATTGGTTGCGTCACGGGCTGGATCATGACGGGCACGCGGTATTTTAATCGACTGGCGCGCAATGTTGCTGCGCTCGCGACCGCGTGCATGGCTGGCCTTGCGACACCGGCTTGGGCCGAAAAACGCGTCGCACTCGTGATCGGCAACGATCTCTATCCGAACCTGCCGGCCGACCGGCAATTGAAGAAGGCCGCCAATGACGCAACGACCGTCGCCGACGCGCTGAGGTCGCTCGGGTTCGACATCGTGCTCGGGACCAATCTTGGCCGCCAGGGCATGATCGACCGGCTTGCGGATTTCACGTCGCGGCTCGTGCCGGGCGATACCGCCGCCGTGTTCTATGCCGGACACGACGTTGCGATCGCAGGCGTGAACTACCTCGTGCCGAGCGACGTTCCCACCGTGAACGAGGGCGCCGAGGCGCGGGTGCGCGGGGCCTCGATCGCCGAGACCGACGTGATCGCGGAGCTTCAGGCCAAGGCAGTGCGGGTCGCCTTCGTCGTCATCGATGCCTGCCGTGACAATCCGTTTCCACGCGCCGCGGGACGTTCGATCGGGAACACGCGGGGGCTTGCTGACGCCCGGCCCGCGCGCGGGATCTTCACGCTCTATTCCGCAGGCATCGGCCAGACCGCGCTCGACCAGCTCGGCAGCAACGATACGGCGCACAATTCGGTGTTCACGCGGACATTCGTCGAGCAGCTCAAGCGGCCCGAGCTGCATCTCGGCGACCTCGCGGTCGAGGTGCGCGAGCGCGTGGCGGCGCTGGCGCTGACGGCGACGGATGCCGGAGGACAAGCAGCACCGCACGAGCAGACGCCCGCTTATTACGACCAGACGCTCGGCGGGCGCATCTTTCTCTGGAATGCGGAATCGTCGAACGGGGCGCCGAAAGTGGCGGGCATGCTGGCGAAGCCGCCGGCAAGGCCTGCTGTCGCGGAGCGCGCCACCATGCGTCCGCCGCGTCCCTCCGCGGCAGGCGAAAGCTGCGCCCGCAGCGGCTTCGAGACCTATTGCGTCAGCTCGATGCTGAAGCCGCAATTCGGCAATTCGTACGGCGCAGCGAATTTGTTCGACGCCTCGACGGGGACGGCCTGGGTGGAGGGCGCATCCGGCAACGGCATCGGCGAATGGATCACCATCGAGTTCGAAACCGTGCGGCGGGTCAAGTCGATCCACGTGCACAACGGCTACCAGAAAAGCCCCGACATCTTCGCCAAGAACAACAGGGTTCGCCAGATCCGCGTGCTGTTCTCGGGCGGCGAGTCGCAGACCTTCATTCTCGACGACAAGCTGTCGGCGCAATTGCTGACATTGCGGCCGCCGGTGTCGGCCCATTGGATGCAGTTCATCATCGACGATGTCTGGGCCGGCAACAAATATACGGACACGGCGATCACGAAGCTTCTGGTCAACTCGGATCCGATGCAATGACCGCAAGGACCGGAACCGCGGCGCGCGTCGCGCTTGTCGTGCTGCTCGCACTATCGTTTCTCGTTCCCGTGCGGGCGCAGAGCTTGCCCGGTGACTTCGTCTATCTGCGCGATATCGATCCCAGCATCATCCAGGATGTCCGTTACGCCACGTCGAACAATTTCGTCGGCCGTCCGCTCGCCGGCTACCAAGCAGGCGAATGCGTGGTGAAGCGCGAGGTGGGGCTGCGGCTGAAAGCGGTGCAGCAGGAGCTGGCGGCGCAAAATCTCTCGCTCAAGATGTTCGACTGCTACCGGCCGGCGCGGGCCTCGCTCGACATGGTCAAGTGGTCGCAGAACGGCCGCGAGACGGCGTCGGAGCGGCGCTACAATCCGAAGATCCCCAAGACCGAGCTGTTCCGCCTCGGCTACATTGCGAGCCGCTCGCAGCATTCGACCGGTGCGGCACTCGATCTCACGCTGGTCGATCTCAGGGCGGACAATTCTGCCAAATATGATCCAGCCAAGACCTATGCGGATTGCACGGCGCCGGTCGAGGCGCGGGCGCCCGAGGGCAGCGTCGACATGGGCACAGGCTACGACTGTACCGACCCGAAGGGGCACACTGCGGCACCATCGATCACTCCGGAGCAGCGCGCCTGGCGCAAGCGGCTGGTGGCTGTGATGGCCAGGCAAGGCTTTGTGAACTATTCGAAGGAGTGGTGGCATTTTTCGCTGCCGGGGGCAGGCGGGGCGGCCTATGATTTCCCGATCCAGCCGCGACGGAACTGATTCCGCGCCGAGGACGCAAAATGACCCAGCCCACATTTGCGACCCACGAGGTCTTCAACCAGTCGCCGCCGTTCGAGGACGTCGATCTTTTCGCCGTGGACCGACCGCTGGTCGGGGCGGTCAGGGCCAATGGCGGCGCGGCGGCGGAGCGTGAGCTCTCCGAGTTCGGTCGGCATTGGGGCTCGGCGGCGATGGCCGATCGCGGGCGCCTCGCGAACGAGAACACGCCGAAGCTGCGCAGCTTTGATGCCAAGGGCAATCGCCGCGACCAGGTCGAGTTTCATCCCGCCTATCACGAGCTGATGGCGCACAGTGCGCATGCCGGCGTGCACAATTCGACGTGGATGGCGGACGGAAAACCTGCGGGCGATGCCACTGAGGTCATTCGTGCCGCAAAGTTCTACATGGCTGCGCAAGTCGAGACCGGCCACCTTTGCCCGATCACGATGACGCGCGCCTCCGTCGGTGCGCTGGCGATGCAGCCTGAGTTGCTCGCGCGCGTGATGCCGGTGTTGTCGACCAAGAGCTACGATCCGAGCTTTGCGCCGTGGTGGCAGAAACGCGGCATGACGCTCGGCATGGGCATGACCGAGAAGCAGGGCGGCACCGACGTGCGCGCTAACATGACGCGTGCGGTGCGCGACGGGGACGGCTATCGCATCACCGGCCACAAATGGTTCATGTCGGCGCCGATGTGCGATGCGTTCCTGGTGCTGGCGCAGGCCGAAGGCGGGCTGACCTGCTTCTTCATGCCGCGCTTCGCGCCGGACGGATCGGTCAACGCCATTCAGTTCCAGCGGCTGAAGGACAAGCTCGGCAACCGCTCCAATGCCTCATCCGAGGTCGAATTCACGGGCGCCTATGCCGAAAGGGTCGGCGAGGAGGGCAAGGGCATCCGTACCATCATCCAGATGGTGCAGCTGACGCGCCAGGATTGCGCGATCGCCTCCGTCGGCCTGATGCGCTCGGGGCTTGCGCATGCGCTGCACCACGCCCGGCATCGCAGCGTGTTCCAGAAGCATCTGGCCGATCAGCCCCTGATGCAGGCCGTGCTGTCGGACATGGCGCTGCATGTGGAGGCGAGCACGGCGCTGGTGATGCGGCTCTGCCGCGCCTTCGACCGCACGCCGCACGATGCGGCGGAGGCGGCCTATATGCGGCTGCTCACGCCCGCGATCAAATACTGGACCTGCAAGAGCGCGCCGCCGTTCCTGTTTGAGGCGATGGAGTGCCTCGGCGGCAACGGTTATGTCGAGGACGGCATTCTGGCGCGCCACTATCGGGAGTCGCCGGTCAACGCGATCTGGGAGGGCTCGGGCAACGTGATGTGCCTCGACGTGCTCCGCGCGCTCTCGCGCGAGGGCGAGGCGGCGACGGCGGTGCTGCAAGCGCTGGCGGCCGAGACCAAGGGGCTGCCGGGGGCGGGCGAGGCGGCCAGCTTCATCGGCAAGACGTTTCGGCGCGCCGACGGCGAGCGCGTCGCGCGGCTTGCGGTCGAGAAGCTGGCATTGCTGGCCGCGACGGCCGCGCTCAATGGCGTGTCGCCGCGCCAGGCCGAATTGTTTGCCGCGACCCGCCTCGCGACGAACCATGCCGGTATGTACGGCGCGGTCGAGCTCGACAGCGCCGCCGTGCGCGCGCTGCTGGAGCGGGCGCTGCCGTGAATCTCCAAAACGAAAGCCAGCTGATGGACTCCCTCAATCCCGATCATCCGACGCTGACCGCGACGCCGGCGGCGCCGCGTGTCTGGAAGTTCTGGGGCACGGCGGTGTGGGGCCTCTTCATCTTCGTTGCGATGTTCGTCGGGCAGATCGGCGCCGTCCTTCTGCTGGCGGCGCAGCGTGGTCTACCCATGGACCTCGCTTCGCTGCAGGTCGTCGGCCGCGAGCCCCAGACGCTTGCGCTCTCGGTCATCATGGGCTTGCCGGCGACACTGGCCGCGGTCTGGCTCGCCATTCGCATCAAGAAAGCTTCGTTCATCGATTATCTCGCGCTGCATTGGCCGTCCTGGAAGCAGCTGCTGTTCGGCGCCGTCGGCCTCATCCTGATCGTGCTGCTCTGGGAGACGATGTCGCGCGCCCTCGGCCGCGAGGCGACGCCGGGCTTCATGACCGATCTGTTGAAAACGGGCCGCGACAAGGGCGCCGCGCTGCTGCTGCTGGCCGCATTCGCGGTGGCGGCGCCGATGTCGGAAGAGGTTCTGGCGCGAGGCTTCCTCTATCGTGGCTGGTCGGCGAGCTTCCTGCGCGCACCCGGCGCGATCCTGATGTCGTCGCTGGTGTGGACAATCGTCCATCTGCAGTACGACATGTACTTCCTCGCCGAAGTCTTTGCCATCGGCCTGTGGTTCGGCTACATGCGCTACCGCTCCGGCTCGCTGTGGCTCACCATCGTGCTGCACGCGCTGAACAATCTCACCGCGGTGGTGCTGACGATGTGGCTGGGGAGCTAGGCCGCAACTTCGTCATTGCGAGCGCAGCGAAGCAATCCAGAATCTCTCCGCCGCGGCAGTCTGGATTGCTTCGTCGCAAGAGCTCCTCGCAATGACGAGGTCAGAGAGGTGCGCTCGAATTGACGAGTGCTAGGCCGCCAGCCCGATCGCGATCGGCATTGTAATGGCTGCAAAGATCGTCTGCAGCGTGATGATCTGCGCCAGCAGCGGGGCGTCGCCGCCCATCTGGCGGGCGAGGACATAGGCGCTGGACGATGTCGGCACAGCCGAACAGATCGCCACGATCGCCAGGCTGTTGCCGGAAAGCCCGAACCAGAGACCGAGCCCCATCGCGAGCGCGGGCATCAGCAAGAGCTTGAACACGACGCCGACAGCTGCGCCGAGGCTTGGACGGAAGAGCCCTTCGAGATGCAATCCCGCGCCTGTGACGAGCAGGCCGATGGCGAGGGAGGAACTGCCGAGCGCGTCTGCAACCTCATGCCAGAGCCTTGGCAACGGCACGTGGGTGACATTGACAGTAAGGCCGATGACGCAGGCCCAGATCAAGGGATTGCGCACCAACGTCATGAAGATGGCGCGGCCGGATTGCTTTTCCGGCGATGCGTAACGAGCGAGCACCGACACGCTGAACACGTTGACGAGCGGGATGATCGCCACCATCGCAACGGAGGCGAGCGCCAGCCCGACATCGCCGAACAGATTGGCGGCGATCGACAGCGCAACGAAGGTCTGCCAGCGCGTCGCCCCCTGGAAGATCGAGGTGAAGGCGGGGCCGTCGATGCCGAGCCGCGACAGGGCGGGGCGCAGCGCGAGGCACAACAGCGACATCGCCAGTGCTGACAGCAGCAGCGCGCCGCCGACGCCGGCGACCGGCACCTTGGAGAGGTCGGCTTTTACCAGGGTCTGGATCAGCAGCATCGGAAACAACACGAAATAGGTCAGCTGCTCCAACCCGTGCCATTGCGTGTCGAGTCGCATCAGGCTGCGCTTCAGCACGATGCCGAGCACGATCAGGATGAAGACCGGCAGCAGCGCCGCGATGACGACGGCCATGGATCAGTCCGGTCCCGGGCTCGTGCGAAGATTGGCAAGGCGATCGAGTGCGCCTTGCAGGATGAAGATCGCGGCGTGCTCGTCGATCACCTCGGCCCGCTTGGCGCGGCTGACGTCCATGCCAATCAGCTCGCGCTCGACCGCCGCGGTCGAAAGACGTTCGTCCCAGAGACCGATGGGCAGCGCGGTCAATCCGGCCAGATTGCGCGCGAAGGCGCGGGTCGATTGCGCGCGCGGCCCTTCGCTGCCGTCCATGTTGATGGGCAGGCCCAGCACGAAGCCGACCACCTTGCGCTCGGTGGCGATGGCCAGCAGCCTGGCGGCATCCTGCTTGAACTGCTTGCGCTGGATCGTCTCGACTCCGGTCGCCAGCCGCCGGTCCGGGTCGGATACGGCAACACCGATGGTCTTGGTGCCCAAATCGAGTCCGACCAGCGCGCCGCGCGCGGGCCAGTGGGTTGCAGCATCGATGAGAGGCAGGATAGGAGCCGGCATGGCTTTAGCGCATATCATGCGTCGCGCTGCGGGGTGAACTGATAACCATGGATGCACTGACACTATTCGGCCTGTTTGCCGTGACGGCGATGCTGGTCTGCTATGCCCTGGAGGATCGCAGCCACTGGTTCGTGCTGCTGTTCGCGGCGTCCTGCGCGCTGGGGTCGGCCTATGGCTTCCTGCAAGGCGCCTGGCCGCTCGGCCTGGTCGAGGCGATCTGGGCCATCGTGGCATTGCGGCGGTGGCAGGTGAGGCCGCGGTGACGGAGGGGTGGGCGAGGGGCCTGCCGCGCGGCAAGCGGCTCCTCGCCCGGTTTTCAGCTCAGCGGATCGCGATCGGGTTGATCATGGCCTGCACGGCGCCGGTCCAGCGCGGCTGGCCCAGCACGAACAGGAATTCGTAGCCCTTGTCCCGGGCGAGCGCGGCGGTGTCCATGTTCTCGAGGATATAGGTCCCGTTCATCGCGAGCAGAATCTGGTGGACCTCGAACACGGTCTTGCCTTCGAACGGCAACACCTCGAGCCCCCAGGTGTCGGCGCCGACCGCGACGACGCCCTTGCCGGCGAGGTACTTCGCGCCTTCGACGCCGAGGCCGGGCTCGCCGGCCGAGTAGCGCTTGTCGTCCTTGCCGATCAGGCTGAGCCAGCCGGTGTGGAAGATGACGACATCGCCCTGGCGGATCTCGACGTTCTGCTGCTTGGCGGCTTCCTCGATCTCCTTGACGTTGAAGGCGGTGCCTTCCTTCACCACGTCGGTCTTGAAATAGGCGGCCATGTCGAGCAGCACGCCGCGGGCGACCATCGGCGGCACCTTCTCGATGCCGAGCTTCTTCAAGCCATTGGGATCGGCGAAATCGGCCAGCTTGTTGCCGTTGTAGTAGACGTGCTCGACGCCGAGATGGCCGAGCCCGTCGAGCTGGCTGCCGATGCCGACCCAGCTGTCGAGGATGTCGTCGTTGTAAGTGGCCTTGTTCGGACCGAGACCCGGGGTGCCGGCCTGTCCGGGCTGCACAATGGTGAGCTTGAAGGTGCGCGGCGGGTAGGCGGGCGTCTGCGGCGTGACGGGGATGCCGAGGGCGTAGGTCTTGCCGGTCTTCACCAGCGATGCCGCCTTCACCACGAGCTCGGGCGTCATGTAGTTGGCGGCGCCGATCTCGTCGTTCGGCCCCCATTTCGATTTGGTCCAGTCCTGTGCGCTTGAAGTTCCTGAAATCGCCGACAACGCGGCGACGCAGCACAACACGAGCGTATTGCGCATCAATAGTCCTCCCGATGTTTTCTGCCGATGTTTTGGCTTCGTTTATGGTTTCGCGCTGGCCAGTCACTTATCCTAACGTAGAAGAAGCGCGGGCTTCAAAGCTTTTCGAAGTGCTGCGCTGCGATGGCAGCACGCAGCGCGGATCGATTCAAACGCGATGGATTTGTGACGAATTTCGTGGCGTGGAACGTTGGCGCTCCGTCATGCCGCGATGACGTCCTCGTCCTTCTTCAGGCAATCGGCAAAACCGCTCAGCGCGCTGTATTGATGTCCGGCGCGGCGCTGGATGAAGAGTGTTTCGACACGTGCATGTGACGGGCTCAGCGTGTGGACGGCGACGGCGCCGTTCATCGCGCTGCGTTCCACGACGGCGCGCGGCAGCAGGGTCACGCCCATGTCGGCGGCGACGCAGCCGATCATGCCGTCGAGCGTGCCGAGCTCGAAGCGCGCCGCCGATGGCCAGCCGAATTCGACGAAGATCTGTTCGAGCCGCTGGCGATAGGTGCAGCCGGTGCGGAACACCAGCGCGGTCGGACCCGACTCCGGCGTGCCGGCGCGCAGCTCGGCGAGCGAGGCCCAGCGGCGCGCGCTGACCAGCACCAGCTCTTCGCGGAACGCGCTCGTCGCGGTGAGGTCGTCATGCGTGATGGGTCCAGCGACGAAGGCGCCGTCAAGCGTGCCGTCGAGCACGAGGGCGACGAGGTCGGCGGTCGGCGCGGTGCGCAAGGAAAGACGCACGGCCGGGAAGCGGCGGTGGAAATCGGCGAGCAGCGGCGGCAATCGCACGGCTGCCGTGGTCTCCATCGAGCCGATCGCGAGCGGTCCTTTCGGCTCGCCATCGTCGCGCGCGGCGAGCAAGGCTTCGCGCGACAGCGCCGCCATCTTTTGCGCATAGGGGAGGAGGCGCTTGCCGGCACCGGTCAGCGTCATGCCGCGCGAGTGCCGCTCGAACAGCGGCGTGCCGATCTCCGCCTCCAGCGCCTTCACGCGCTGGGTGACGTTCGACTGCACGGTGTTGAGCTCCTCGGCGGCGCGGGTGATGCCGCCGGTGCGGGCGACCGCGGCGAAGGTCTTGATATCGCTGAGTTCCATGGTGTCGTTTTGCTTTTGAGATGGCAGCGTTCGCAACAATTCAATTTTCGAGAATGCTAGTCGCGCCTAGTCTCGCTGTCCAGATCGGGGAGGAGCCGTATGCCGATGACGACGTCGCTGACCACGCTGCTGGGGATCGAGCATCCGATCCTGCTGGCGCCGATGGATGTCATTGCCGGCAGCCGCCTGGTCGCGGCGGTGAGCCGCGCCGGCGGGTTCGGCATTCTTGGCGGCGGCTATGGCGAACGGATCTGGCTGGAGCAGGAGACGGCGAAGCTCGCCGACCTCAGTGCACCGTTCGGGATCGGCTTCATCACCTGGAGCCTCGCCAAGCGGCCCGAGCTTCTCGATGTCGCGCTCGCTGCAAAACCAGTTGCGATCATGTTGTCGTTCGGCGATCCCGCGCCGTTCGCGCCCAAGATCAAGTCCGCCGGCGCGCGCCTGATTTGCCAGGTGCAGGACGAAGCGATGGCGCGGCAGGCGCTCGATGCCGGTGCTGACATCCTGATTGCGCAAGGCACGGAGGCGGGCGGTCATGGCGCTTCGCGCACCACTGTCGATCTCGTGCCCGCCATCGTCGATCTCGTCGCGGGGCGCGTTCCAGTGGTAGCGGCTGGCGGCATCGCGGATGGGCGCGGCCTCGCGGCCATGATGATGCTGGGCGCGAGCGGCGTGCTGCTCGGCACGCGCTTCTATGCCAGCCAGGAGGCCGACGGTGCGGAGGAGGCCAAGCGCCGCATCTGCGCGGCGAACTCCGGTTCGACCGTGCGCGGCATCCTCTTCGATCTCTCCCGCAACAATGTCTGGCCGGCGCCGTTTACCGGGCGGTGCCTGGTCAACGATCATGCCAAGCGCTGGATCGGCCGCGAGGTCGAGCTGATGCAGAATGTTGCCGCAGTCGCTTCCGAGTATGCGGCAGCAAGGGCGGCGGGCAATTTCGATGTCGCGGCCGTGATCGCCGGCGAGGCGGTTGGGTTGATTCATGATATCCCACCGGCGGCGGAGATCGTCGAGCGGATTGCGGCGGAGGCGGAGCAGTTGCTGGCAGGACGCCGGAATTCAGCGAGAGGTGTTCTTCCTTCTCCCCTTGTGGGAGAAGGTGGCGCGCAGCGCCGGATGAGGGGTTCTTTCCGCGGAGAGTGAAGTCAAATCTGAGAGGTCTGCTTCCGCGGATGCAAACCCCTCACCCGTCTCGCCGCTATCGCGGCGATCCACCCTCTCCCACAAGGGGAGAGGGAAGAGCGAATGCGAGGCAAGCATCATGTGGCCTGACCGTCGACTGATCGATCTTTTCAAGACCGAATTTCCGATCGTGCTGGCGCCGATGGCTGGCGTGATGGATGCGGACCTGGTGATTGCGGCTGCGCAGGGCGGGGCGCTGGGGTCGCTGCCGTGTGCGATGATCTCGCCGGAGAAGGCGCGCGAGCAGGTTGGTCTCATCCGCCAGCGCGTCAAGGCGCCGGTCAACATGAACTTCTTCTGCCACACGCCGGTCGAGTTGACGCGCGAAGCCGAGGCGCGGTGGAAGCAGCGGCTCGCGGGGTACTATTCCGAGCACAGTCTCGATCCCTCCGCGCCGATCGCGGCTGCGAACCGCGCGCCGTTCGATGCAGCGTTCTGCGAAGTGGTCGAGGAGCTGAAGCCGGAGGTCGTCAGCTTCCATTTCGGCCTGCCGGAGCAAGCGCTGCTGCGGCGCGTCAAGGCGGCGGGTTGCCTCGTCATCTCGTCCGCGACGACGGTGAAGGAGGCGGTCTGGCTGGAAGAACACGGCGTCGATGCCGTGATTGCGCAAGGTGCCGAGGCGGGCGGCCATCGCGGCATGTTCCTGACCGACAAGATCGCCGAGCAGCCCGGCACCTTCGCGCTGGTGCCGCAGGTCGTCGATGCCGTGAAGGTGCCGGTGATCGCGGCGGGCGGCATCGCCGACGGACGCGGCATTGCCGCGGCCTTCGCGCTCGGTGCCGCCGGCGTGCAGATCGGCAGCGCCTATCTGCGCTGCCCGGAATCCAAGCTCAGCGCGGGCGGCCGCAAGGCGCTGGCCGAGGCGCGGGACGATTCCACCGTCATCACCAATGTCATGACCGGCCGGCCTGCGCGCGGGGTGCAGAACCGGCTGATGCGCGAGGCCGGTCCGATCTCGCCGGATGCGCCGCCGTTTCCCCACGCCGCGACGGCGCTGGGGCCGCTGAAAGCGGCTGCCGAAAAGCAGGGCAGGGTGGATTTCACCAATCTCTGGGCAGGGCAGGCCGTTGCGCTGGGCCGCGAGCTTCCCGCCGCCGAATTGACCCGGGATCTCGCCAAATCGGCGCTGGGGCGCATGAAGACCCTCGCCGGATAGGGGGAAGCGCCGGTTGCGGCGCAAAACCGGCCTCTGCTATACGGCACATAGGTTTTGCCGTAAGAGGCCTTATATAATGTCCGTCGACGCCGCTACCGTCCGCCGCATCGCGCATCTGGCGCGCATTGCGGTTTCCGAGGACGAGGTTCCGCATCTGCAGGGCGAGCTCAACGCCATGCTCGCTTTCGTCGAGCAGCTCTCGGAGGTCAATGTCGAGGGCGTGGAGCCGATGACCTCGGTCACCCCGATGCAGATGAAGAAGCGGCAGGACGTGGTCGACGACGGCGGGATCGCCGACGATATCGTTGCCAACGCGCCCGCGACCGAAGGTCACTTCTTCCTGGTGCCGAAGGTCGTTGAATAACAGGTTAGGTCCGATGTGCCTGCTTTGCGACGATGAGAAGGCCTATCAGGCCTACATGAACTACCTCGACAAGATGGAGCGGCAGGGCAAGGCTGCCGACCCCAATGTCGCCGTCAATGCCGTGCTCGACGAGATCGAGGCGGCGGCGAAAGCCGCCGCCAAAAAGGACGACCCGGCCAACGACAAGACCCTGTCTCCGTTCTTCTGCAGCCCGATCAATAAATGACCGATTTGACATCGCTGACGCTCGCCGAGGCCCGCAAGGGCCTCGCGGCAAAAAATTTCACGTCGCTCGAGCTGACCGATGCGCATCTTTCCGCGATCGAGAAAGCGCGCGTGCTCAACGCCTTCGTGATAGAGACGCCGGACCAGGCGCGCGCCATGGCGCGCGAGGCGGACAGCAAGATCGCCAAGGGCGATGCGGGCCCGCTCGCCGGCATCCCGCTCGGCATCAAGGACCTGTTCGCGACCAGGGGCGTGCGCACCACGGCGTGCTCGAAGATCCTCGGCAATTTCGTGCCGACCTACGAGTCCACCGTCACCTCGCAGCTCTGGCGCGACGGCGCGGTGATGCTCGGCAAGCTCAACAATGACGAGTTCGCGATGGGCTCGGCGAACGAGACCTCGTGCTTCGGCCCCGTCGGCAATCCCTGGCGGCGCGAGGGCAGCAACACCACGCTGGTGCCGGGCGGCTCGTCCGGCGGCTCGGCCTCGGCCGTGGCGGCGCTGCTCTGCATGGGCGCGACCGCGACTGATACCGGCGGCTCGATCCGCCAGCCGGCCGCGTTCACCGCGACCGTCGGCATCAAGCCGACCTATGGCCGCTGCTCGCGTTGGGGCATCGTCGCCTTTGCCTCCTCGCTCGACCAGGCGGGCCCTATCGCGCGCAGCGTACGCGATGCCGCGATGCTGCTGCGCTCGATGGCCGGCCACGATCCCAAGGACACGACGTCGGTCGATATCCCCGTGCCGGACTACGAGGCGGCGATCGGCAAGTCCGTGAAGGGCATGAAGATCGGCATCCCCCGGGAGTATCGCCTCGACGGCATGCCGGCCGAGATCGAGAAACTGTGGAGTGAGGGCGCGGCGTGGCTGAAGGCGGCCGGTGCCGAGCTGGTCGAGGTGTCGCTGCCGCACACCAAATACGCGCTGCCGGCCTATTACATCGTGGCGCCGGCAGAGGCCTCGTCCAACCTGGCGCGCTATGACGGCGTGCGCTACGGCCTGCGCGAGCAGGGTAAGAACATCATCGAGCTCTACGAGAACACCCGTGCGGAGGGATTTGGCGCCGAGGTGCGCCGCCGCGTCATGATCGGCACTTACGTGCTCTCGGCCGGCTATTACGATGCCTATTACCTGCGCGCGCAGAAGGTGCGCACGCTGATCAAGAAGGATTTTGAGGACTGCTTCGCCAAAGGCGTCGACGCCATCCTCACCCCGGCGACGCCGTCGGCGGCCTTCGGCATCGGCGAGAAGGGCGGCGCCGACCCGGTCGAGATGTATCTCAACGACATCTTCACGGTGACCGTGAACATGGCGGGCCTGCCCGGCATCGCGGTGCCCGCCGGCAAGGACGTGCAGGGCCTGCCGCTCGGGCTGCAATTGATCGGCCGTCCGTTCGATGAGGAGACGCTGTTCTCGCTCGGCGAGGTGATCGAGCAGGCCGCCGGCCGCTTCACGCCCGCGAGGTGGTGGTGAATGTCGCCGATTTCATCGCGAGCATCAGTGGCGCGGCGCCCGCGCCGGACCTGAACGCGCCGCTCGCCGGCCTGTGGTGGGCGGCGAAGGGCGACTGGGACCGCGCGCACACGATCGTTCAGGACGAGAGCAGCCGCGAGGCCGCCTGGGTGCATGCCTATTTGCACCGCGTCGAAGGCGATCTCGGCAATGCCGGCTATTGGTACCGCCAGGCCGGCCAGCCGGCGGCAAAGGATTCATTGGAAGCGGAGTGGGAGCGGATCGCTGCCACGCTGCTCGGGAGCAGGACATGAGCACGGCCACGCACAAGCTTCTCAAGGGCTCAACGGGTGACTGGGAGATGGTCATCGGCATGGAGATCCATGCCCAGGTGACCTCGAACGCCAAACTGTTCTCGGGCGCGTCTACCGCTTTCGGCGGCGAGCCGAACAGCCACGTCTCGCTGGTCGACGTCGCGATGCCGGGCATGCTGCCGGTCATCAACGAGGAATGCGTCAGACAGGCTGTCCGGACCGGGCTCGGCCTCAACGCGCAGATCAACCTGCGCTCGGTGTTCGACCGCAAAAACTATTTCTATCCGGACCTGCCGCAGGGCTACCAGATCAGCCAGTACAAATCGCCCATCGTGGGCGAGGGTGAGGTGATCATCGATCTCGACGGCGGCAAGACGGCCACCATTGGTATCGAGCGGCTGCATCTGGAGCAGGATCCCGGCAAGATGCTGCACGACCGGTCGCCTTCGCTGTCCTACATCGATTTCAACCGCTCTGGCGTGGCGCTGATGGAGATCGTCTCGAAGCCTGATATCCGCGACGCCGAGCAGGCCAAGGCCTATGTGACCAAGCTGCGCTCGATCATGCGCTACCTCGGCACCTGCGACGGTGACATGGAGAAGGGATCCCTGCGCGCCGACGTCAACGTCTCCGTGCGCAGGCCCGGCGCGCCGCTCGGCACCCGCTGCGAGATCAAGAACATGAACTCGATCGCCTTCATCGGCCAGGCGATCGAGTATGAAGCGCGGCGCCAGATTGAGATCCTGGAGGACGGGGGCGAGATCGAGCAGGAGACGCGCCGGTTCGATCCCAACAAGGGTGAGACGCGCTCGATGCGGTCGAAGGAGGAGGCGCACGACTATCGCTACTTCCCCGACCCCGACCTGTTGCCGCTGGAGTTCAGCCAGGACTTCGTCGACGCGCTGAAGGCGAAGCTGCCGGAGCTGCCGGACCAGAAGAAGGCGCGCTTCGTCGCCGATTTCGGCCTCTCGGCCTATGATGCGAGCGTGCTGGTCGCCGAGCGCGAGAGCGCGCTGTTCTACGAGACGGTGCTCGACAAGCTCGCCAACCGCGCCCGCGACGGCAAGATGGCGGCGAACTGGGTGATCAACGAGCTGTTCGGCCGTCTCAACAAAGAAGGCCGGGATATTACGGCCTCGCCCGTCAATGCCGGGCAACTGGCTGCGATCATCGACCTGATCGGCGAGGGTACGATCTCGGGCAAGATCGCCAAGGATCTGTTCGAAATCGTCTGGCAGGAGGGTGGCGATCCCCGCGCGCTGGTCGAAAGCCGTGGCATGAAGCAGGTCACGGATCTCTCTGCGATCGAAAAGGTGGTCGACGACATCATCGCGGCCAATCCCGACAAGGCGGCGCAGGTGAAGGACAAGCCGCAATCGCTCGGCTGGTTCGTCGGCCAGGTCATGAAGGCATCCGGCGGCAAGGCCAACCCGCAGAGCGTCAACGACCTGCTCAAGTCCAAGCTCGGCGTCTAAGCCTGACGCATTCGAACGAGGTGACGGACGCGTTTCGTCACCTCGCTTTTGGTTCTCGCTGCGACGCTCGCGCGCATCCTCGACGGCAAACTTCATCCTGATCGACGGCGATGCGGCGGCCGAATCGCCGCCGCGCGATTCGCCCGAAACGGCGGCTTGAACGCGCTCCGGCGAGCGCCCGCGCCGTTAAGCATGAAAATATTTTCGTTGCCAAAAATCGCGACTCAGAGTCCGCGAAACGCCTTTGCGAGGCGACCGCACGATTGTCGATGCGCATCGCTGCGTTGGTCGCGCGCGATACGCGCGTGCGAAAAAATACTTGCTGCATAGTGTTTTCGTGCAATCGCATCGTTCGCGAACGTCGGCGATGCGAGCGCTCTGCATGATCGCAAGTGCACGTCGTACGAAGCGCCTGCGTCGCGCCCGCCAAGCGCAGGCGCCTTGCTGCGTCAACACTTCTTTAAGCGAGAAGCTGTTTTTTTCTTCGTGTTGGTGTATTCGGGATGAAGTGCATTCGATCCCCGAGTGCACGCAGCGATTAAAGCCATCTCACACATCGGAGGGCAACATGGCCAAGAAAGCGAAGAAGGCGAAGAAGGCGAAGAGCGCAGTGAAGAAGACTGCGAAGAAGACCCGCAAGGTCGCGAAGAAGAAGAAGTAACTTCGCTTCTGAAGTTGCCGGCTCCAGATAGCCGGCACGTCATCAGCGCCTCCTAGAGGTTCTGGTCGACGATAGAGGGTGTCGGCGAGACATCAGGTCAACGGTCGGACCGTTCTCTTTCGCGGTCCGGCAGAAGAAACGAGTTTTCTTCGTTCGGTGCGGTTCTCCTCAAACGGGCTCCGCAATTTCACGAAAGGCCTTCGGGCCAAAGTGGAATCTGGTCCTGACGTGTTCGCCGACGCCCTCGTTCCCTTGAAGCCGGGGCATTGCCGGCATTCCTCTCCCTCACATCGTTGATTTGACCGCGTCGCGTCCGAGCGCGCTTCTGTCATGCCGGCTTGATCGCTTGGCTTGGAGAGGCAAGGCGGCCCGTGGCGTGATCGCGCGCCGTTTCGCCCGGCGGTGTCGCCGCCCGGCTCCGACGGGCCGATCCAGCACGCGCGGCTTGTCGTGGAACGATTGCGGCCGCTGGAATACTGGGTCACCCGCTTGCCACCTTCGCCGCTTCGGCGGCCCAAGACCGCATGCCGCGGAAGCCTTGGCGCAGCGGGGCGCCGGTGACGCCAGTTGAAGGAAAGCAGTCACATGACCTGCGCCACTGCGCGCGATGGTTATTGATGTCCTGAAATCCCAGGGTAAACCGAATCTGACGAATGACAGAGGCGCCTGCGAATCAAGGGCTTCTTGAATCCTCGGCAGAGGAGGCGCGCGCCCGCGTTTACCTCTGCTTCATCGCGATGCTTAAACTGCCATTCAAATTTGCCCGCCATCATCGCCTCCAACAAGCCGGCAAACGGCGATGGGGAAGAGTTGAACAGTGCACGATCCCGGGACGGGTCATGCACGTCAGAGGTTGGACGGGAGCCGCGCTCGGGGGACGAGGCGGCATAAGAACAAAGGGGATGCGTGATGTTTCAGGGTACTTTCGATCTGGAGGCGGCGACGCCGGTCGATGCGAGCGCGCTGTCGGACGTGCTGTTCGAGCGCGGGATCTATTGGGCGAGCGGCCGCTCCGGCATCGTCGATCTCGTCGCCGCGCACAAATGGTTCAATCTCGCCGCGCTGAAGGGCCGCAAGGACGCCGTAGCGCTGCGCCAGGAAGTCGCCGGGCAGATGTCGGATGTCGAGATCTCCGCCGCGCAGCGTGAGGCGAGAGCCTGGGTCTGTGCGCACTGAGCGGTCACTCCGCTTGGGAACCGGACCTTGACCGCGCGGCACCATCGCGCCGGGGCGGCCTCAGGTCGAGGTTTGCACGGCAAACGAGGCCGGCGCTTCGCCGGCGCAATGCCTGCGCCAGATTTCGTCGAATGCCTTTTCGATATCCCGCGTCATGCGGACAGTATCGAAAAGCGGCCAAGTGGTCCGGCGCGCCGCCAGCTTGCTCCTGAGCGCGACGCGAAGTTCGGAATCGTGCGCGATTCGAAGTGCCAAAGCCTCATATTCCTCCAGCGATCGCGTCACCAGCTCGGGAAGGCCTACGGCGTTCAGGAGACTGGCTGCAACGCGTCCGGCAAAAGTGGTCCCAAGGCACGTCAGGACCGGCAAGCCGGCCCAGAGGGCGTCGCTGGCCCCGGTGTGGGCGTTGTAGGGCAATGTGTCCAGGAACAGATCGGCGACCTGGTGGCGCGCCAAATGCTCCTCAGCAGGGACGCGCGGAGCGAACACGATTCTCTCGGCGACAATCCCCCGCGCAACGGCTTCGCGCTTGAGATTCTCCGTGGCGACCGGGTCACCATCTAGCAGCCAAAGGACGCTTCCGGGGGTCTTGTCGAGCAGCCGCATCCAGACGCCGAACAGCGGGGGCGTGATCTTGGGGCTTCTGTTGAACGCGCAGTAGACGAACGCATCGTCCGCCAGTCCGAGCTGGCTCCGGCTCGGTGGATTTGACGGGAGCGGTCGCTTCGCGTCGGTCGCCTGGTAGCTATTGGGAAGATAGATCACCTTCTCGGCGTAATAAGTCTGCTCTGCTTCGGGGATGACGATCCGGTCGGCCATGAGATAGTCGAAATAGGGGGCGCCCATCGTGCCGGGAAAGCCGAGATAGCTGACCTGGATAGGAGCCGGCCGGCGCGCAATGATTTTCGGCCGTGCACCGGCGGTGAAGCCGCCGAGATCGACGAGAACCTCGATCTCGAGCTGGCCGATCAGCTTGACGACGTCCTCGTCGGTAAGATCGCTGACATCTTCAAAACGTTCGAATGCGGCCCTCAGGCGGTTGCGCATCTGGCTGTCGTCGTCGGGCCCGTAGGAGATGGCGGTGACGTCGAAGCGCTCGCGGTCGTGCGCCTCGAAGATTCCGGCCATCAAATACGCGGTGGCATGACTGCGAAAATCGGCCGACATGTACGCGACCCGGAGCCGGGACGCCGGTCTCGGCGTTCCGGGCCTGGCGGCACCCCCGTCGGGGGTCACCTTGGCGACATAGGCCTTCGCGCAGGTCAATTGGCGTGCAGGCGATGAGGAGACATGAAAGAAGGTGAAGGGGTCGACCGGCACGCCTGCCTCGGCAGCGTCTTCCATGGTGGCCTGTTCACGTTCGAAGCTGCTCCAGTCCGCGCGCTTCCGCTTGCAAGCAACGAGGTTGCTCAGCGCAAACGGGAACGTCTTATCAAGTGCGACCGTTCGTTCCAGAGCCACGATCGCTTCGTCGTCTCGCCCCAGCTGGCCAAGAACCTCAGACAACGCGAAATGGTTCTGTGGGTCGGCCGGTGCAAGCTCGATGGCGCGGGCGTAGCTGTCACGCGCTTCCTCGAGTCGACCAAGCTGCTGCAACGCGCTGCCTCGGTTGGCGAACGCGGCGCTCGACGGTGCGATCGCAATGGCGCGATCAAACTCGGCTATGGCGTCGCGAAGCTGCTGCCGTGCAATGAGGATCGCTCCGCGATTGAGATGCGCGTCCGCGAAGTTCGGAGCCAGGGCGATTACTTTCGCAAGCCAGACGAGCGCATCGTCCGGCTTGTCCAGCGCGCGCAGCACGTTGGCATAGTTGAAAAGAACGTCGGGATTGCCGGGGTCGACGCGTGCAGCCTTCTTCAGCAAAGGCTCGGCATCCGCAAAATGGCCGCGCTGGGCGTGCAACAGCCCCAGCATATGGAGCGCGACGGCATGCGTTCTGCTTCCCTTCAGAATGGTCGTGTAGGCCCGTTCCGCTTCCGACAGATTGCCCGAACGGTGCGCCGCAATGGCCTGGTCCAGAATAGCTGACGGATGGAGTGAGGAGGGGGCCGAGGCTCCCTTGTTGCGGCCTTGTTGCGACATGCAATGGGTTCTCGACCCGACGTAGGGGGGTCTGTGCTCGGGCGAAATGGTGCAAAAACTCTAGTCACCTTTGCCGGCGAGAACAACGGCCGCGCCGCCTGCGCTCATTCGCAGGGGCGGACGCGCTTGCGCTGGAGCAAGTTTCTTCTTCATGGCGTCGCCTAGAATCCGACGGCATGAGCAACCAGGCTACGAATGGACGATGGCTGCCGATTCAGATCGCTCCCGACGAGTGCGACCTGGAACTCGGGCGTCTGCACAAAACAGGTATTGTGCCATGGTCCTTTCCATGCCGGCGTAAGGGCGGCATCTGGTTCAATGTTTGGGCCGATGAGGCCGTGCTGATAGCGCCCTCGCATTGGCGGGTCTGGCGATCCGGCATTTAGGTGGGGGCTCACATATATAAGGAGCGCGCGAATCGCGCGGGCTCGCCGCCCTCATCCTTGTGCGGAACTTTCGTACCGGCGTCGCCCATCGCCTTCCGCTGGACGCGCGCAGCGACCTTGATTCTGCTTCCGGGATTCTGGGGTGGCGGAGAGGGAGGGATTCGAACCCTCGATACAGCTTGAGACCGTATGACGCTTTAGCAAAGCGTTGCCTTCAGCCACTCGGCCACCTCTCCGGTGCGAGCCTTATGCATCTATTTGCTCGGGCTGGTCAATTTGGAAGCGCGTGTTTTCGCTCGAATATTCCCAGTGATTTGCGAAACGAGACGGGTTTGCGCTCGGATCAGGGCGTGGCGCTGAATTTTCGAGGAAATTCAAAGGTGCAAAGAAGGACTAGCACCTCTGCGTCCTCGCTCGCCGAGCTGTCCGGCCCCGATTATCCCGCCAGCGTGACTTCCATATAGAGAGTGACGGCGAGCCCCGGACGCGGAGGTATTTGCAGGATGCCTGCGTCAGATTGCGCGGCGGGGAGGCGGTCGATGCCTGCCCATTGAGTCTCTTCTGATTCCACGATTCGAGCGCCTCAAAGCTGGCTCAAGCCGAGCTCTCGCGCGCGGCGCCTCATGTGCGGAACTTTGATGGCATTTGGAACCGCTCCGAAAACATCAATGTAAACAATATGTTGCGAGGGCGGTTTGATCACATCTGCGTGTTATTTGTGCAACACCCGTTGGAAAACACGCTGCACCGGCCCGTTTCGGAGCGTTCTCTTGTTGTGTGTGCAAGGACGTTCGGTAATTGTGACTGAGCGACGGAGGGGGGCATCCCGAGGTCGTCCCGTTTAGGTCATTCGCTTAAGTCCCTCGCGTTCATGCGGGTGTGTCCGAAGACGCGAAGGGGCCGAAAGCGGTGATTTAGAGGGGGTTGGGGAATTGGCCGTCCGGTCAGTGACCTTCCCTGAAGAGCAACTTGGAGGTTTAACATGAAGTTGGTTAAGAGCCTTTTGCTCGGCTCAGCGGCGGGTCTGATCGCCGTGGGCGGAGCTCAGGCAGCCGATCTCCCCGTGAAGGCCAAGGCGGTCGAGTACGTGAAGATCTGCTCCCTGTACGGTGCTGGATTCTACTACATCCCGGGCACCGACACCTGCATCAAGTTCGGCGGCTACCTGCGTGCCGACTTGCTGTTCAACACGAACAGCGACTACGGCATTGGCCAGGGCACTCCCGGCGGTGCCAACAACCGTCTGGACAACTACTACCACACCCGCGCTCGTTTGGACTTCACCATCGATACCCGCACGGCGACCGAGTACGGCGTGGTCCGCACCTACGCTGATACGGTCTTCAGCTGGGATACGCAGAGCGTCACCGGCAGCAACCCGTCGACCCTCATTGGCACGCCCAACACTTCGGCGACGCTCGGTCTGTACCACGCGTTCATCCAGTTCGCTGGTTTCACCTTCGGCCGCACGGTCTCGATCTTCGACGCACCGTGGCAGAGCTACCCGGCTGGCGGTCCCGACTTCCTTCCGGGCGGCAGCAACAACGTCACCGGTGTGAACCAGGTTGCCTACACGGCTGATTTCGGCCAGGGCATCACGGGTTCGGTCGCGTTGCAGGATATGACCACCGCTGCTGGTGGCCAGACGAACCTCTGGAACGTGTCGTCGGGTACGGCCGCTGGCTTCATCACCGGCGTCTACGGTGCCAACGATTGGGGTGGCACGCGTTCGCCCGACATCGTCGGTCAGGTTCGTGTCGACCAGGCTTGGGGTCTGTTCCAGATCTCGGCGGCGGCGCACAACATGCACACGGCCTACTACGGCGCGACGGAGCTGACCGGACATCCCGACGACAAGTGGGGCTGGGCCGTGCAGGGCGCCTTGTCGATCAAGAACATCCCGACCGGCGCGGGTGACTCGATCAACTTGCAGGCGGTCTACACCGACGGCGCCTCGCGCTATAACTTCCAGAGCCTGTTCCCGCAGACCATCTTCATCTACGGCGGCAGCGGCATCGCCTATCAGAGCATCGGCTTTGCCGGTATCGCTGATGGCGTGTTCGGGCTTGGCACCGGCATCGAGTCGGTCAAGACCTGGGGCTTCCGTGGTGGTTATACCCACAACTGGTCCCCGAACTGGTCGTCGGGCATCTACGGTGCTTATGCATCGCTCCGCTACGGCAACACGGGTAAGGCTCTGATCTGCGCGAACTTCGTGGCTGGTCTTGCTCCGTCGGCTGGCGCTGCAGGCTGTAACCCCGACTTCAACCTCGCGGTTATCGGCGGTAACGTGGTCTGGACTCCGGTCAAGGGTCTCGCCTTCACTGCTGACGTGAGCTACGTCTGGCTCGACCAGAAGTACTCGGGCACGATCGTGGCTCCGGCGAACCTCGCTGTTGCCAAGCCCGCAACCACGTACGAGCTGAAGGATCAGGGCAACCTCCAGATGCTCCTGCGCGCTCAGCGCAACTTCTAAGCTCAGTCCTGAACTGACGCCAAAGGACCCCCAGCGATTTCGCTGGGGGTCTATTTTTTGCTTGTTACGTTGCTATCCTGCCGCGCGAAAAAATCGAAAGCCACGCGAATTGGCATTGCGCGCGAATCGGCAGACGCAGGTCATTTCGTGCCTTGCAGCGAGGCGGCGCAGCCGTTGTTCTCTCCAGCAAAGGCGCCTAGAGTTTTTCACCAGTTCACGAAAAGGCCGGGCCTCGTCGGGGTGCAGAACCCAATCCTATGTCGCAGCAAAGCCAAAATAGCGTCCACTTGGCCTCTGTTCGACACTGTCGGCATGACGCGACCTTGGGAAAGACCTTTGTTGAGAAGTGGCGCCGGCATTGCGCCGGCAAAGCGCCGACCTCGTTTGCCGTTTAGACATTTCGTTATGAGGCCGCCTTGGCGCGACACCTCATGTCATTCCATCCATGGTCTTCACTACATATGACTGACAACGAACCGGACCTTCTGAACAATCTTCTCCAGCCGGCACGGCTGACGTCGGTGATCGATGTCGGGGCCAATCCGATCGACGGCGAGCCGCCTTACCGGGCGATGCTGCAACGAAGACTTTGCACGGTCGTTGGCTTTGAACCGCAGGAGGAGGCTCTCGTAGAGCTCAACGCCCGCAAGAGCGACCTCGAGAGCTATTATCACTATGTCATCGGAAATGGGCACAAGGCAAAGCTGCGTCTCTGCCGGCTGCCAGGAATGACAAGCTTGCTGCTCCCGGATCAAAATGCGCTGTCGCATTTCGCGAAATTTTCCGAATGGGGCAGTGTGGTCAGCGAACATCCGGTCCACACCCGCCGGCTCGACGATATTGCCGAAATCGGGCATCTGGATTTTCTAAAAATCGACGTTCAAGGATCGGAACTCGCTGTGTTCGGAGGCGCACGGCAAAAGCTGAAGCAGGCAGTCGTCATCGAAACGGAGGTTTCGTTTCTTTGCCTCTACAAAGATCAGCCGACGTTCGGAGACATCGATGCCGAATTGCGCAAGCAGGGGTTCGTTCCCCACGCCTTTACCGCAGTCAAGCAGCGCATGATCGCTCCATTGAGCGACCCGTCCAATCCTCATGCAGCTATGAACCAGCTACTCGAGGCCGATATCGTCTATGTACGAAATTTCATGCGGCCGGCTGACATGACTGTCGAGCAACTCAAGCATCTGGCAATGATCTCTCATCATTGCTACCGCTCATTCGATCTTGCTGCGAACTGTATTCACCACCTGATTGCGCGCAAGTCGATCCCTGATCAGTCGATCCACGACTACATGGCGTCCATCCGGTTTCCGCAACGCTGACCTGAGCTGGTCGTTCGCGGTTCGAGGCTTTCGGACACGAACGCTGCTCCGGCCGTCGCTATCGCTGCCAAGCCGCTGCGGTGCATGGGCCAGAGGGGACTCTACTCCACGCTCCCGGCGCCGCGGCGCAGATCGGCTTCGATCTGCAAGCGGGTGCCGCCGCCGAAACGGGCGCGGTAGACTTGAAGGTTTTCCATGATCCGCTGCACATAGTTGCGCGTCTCGGAGAACGGAATCAGCTCGACCCAGTCGACCGCGTCGACCTTGGGGTCGCGCGGATCGCCGTAACGCTCGACCCACTTCTTCACGCTGCCGCGGCCGGCATTGTAGGCGGCGAACGTCATGATGTAGGAGCCGCGATAATCCTCGAGCAGTCCGCCGAGCTCGGCCGAGCCGAGCGTGGCGTTGTAGACGGAGTCGTTCTTCAGCCGCCCCAGGTCGTAGGTTGCGCCGTGGCGCTTGCAGACGTAGCGGGCGGCATCCGGCGTCACCTGCATCAGCCCGTAGGCCTGCGCCGGCGAGACCACCGACGGGTTGAACGCGCTCTCCTGCCGCGCAATCGCATAGATGATGCTGCGTTCGACCTCGGGGCCGATCGGCGTGAACTGAGGGATGCCGTTGACGGGGTAGGCGTAGAAGTCGAACGGGAGGCCGCGGTTGAGCGCGGCCTTGCCGAGCAGCAGCATGCCGCGCGCGTCGCTGTAGCGCTGGGTGAGCTCGCCGAGGCCCGCGAGCGCCTCGGGATCGCCGTTCTCGCCCATGTCGGCGAGCAGCGGTATCGCGAACTCGCGCTCGTCCAGCTCGTAGAGCAGTTGCGCGGCGCGCACGATCTCGAGCCGCTCGGCGCCGCGACCGCGCGGCTGGCTGTTGAGCTCGATCTGCGGCAGGCCGAGCTTTGCGCGCGCGAGCTGGCCGTAATAGCTGGTCGATTGCTCGGCCGCCCGCGCATAGGCATTGCGTGCCTCCTGCTGGCGGCCCATCGCCTCGGCAGCGCGGCCCTGCCAATAGCCGGCACGCGCCAGCGCGGTGGGATTGACGCTGCCGACGCCGATGCGAGCAAAATGCTGGGCGGCGGTCGCGGGATCGTTGAGGAAGCGCAGCGCGATCCAGCCGGCGGTGAACTCCTGCTCGGTCTTGTAGATGTCGCGCGAGGGCAGGGCGGCGTCGCGCGCGATCAGATAGGCGCTGCGGAATTCCTCGGTGTCGATCATCTTGCGGGCCAGGAGGCGCCGCTCGATCCACCATTCATCGAGATTGTGGAGGCGACCCGGATCCTTCGGCGCCGACAGCATCAGCTGGGCGGCTTCAGTGAACTTCTCCTCGCGGCGCAGCAGCTGGATCTTGCTGAAGATGAAGCCGGGATCGCCGTGCAGCTCGCGCGGCACGGCATCGAGCAGCGCCCGCGCGTTCGGCGCTTTCTTGACCGCGGCGATGCGGGCCTTGGCGAGCGCGACATAGCCGGCGCCGAGACGCTTGGCGGCGCGTAGCGCCGCCTCGTTCTCGCTGCCGTAGAGCAGGTTGTCCATCCGCGCTTTCTGGTCGCCTGGCGTGAGCAGGGCGCCGAACTGGTCGAGCGCGTTGTTCTCGGTGTCCTCCGACATCGGATCGGCGCGCCAGGCGTCGCGCACCAGCCGCTCGGCATTGGCGCGGTCGCCGCGCGCCAGCATCGCCCTGGCCAGCGTGAAGCGTCCCTTGGCGGAGATCGGCGATTCGTTCTCGAACCACGACCACGCGACCGACTCGTCGCGCCTGTCGTCCCACATCGCGGCCTCGAGGCGCCGGCGCAGGAAGGTCTGCGATGGCCAGCTCGGATTGGCTGAGAGGAAGGCGCGATAGCGTTCCACGGTCGCGCCGTTGTCCTCGCTGCGCAGGATGATCCATTCGGCGAGCTTTCGCGCGACCGGATCGGAGATGCCGGCCGCGGCATTGGTGGCGTCGCCGGCCTTGCGCTTGCGCACGAGCTCGATGACGCTCTCCAGGGTGTCCTTGTCAGCCTGCGACGTCGACGACGTCGCAGCCACGGCGGCCGGGATGACCGGCTTGCGCGGCGCTGCATGCTGGCGCGTTGCAGGCGCCAGTATGGGAGCTGCGGCCGGTCTGGCCGGGGCCGGCGCAGTCGGTTTGACGGTGGCAGTCACGGCCGGGGCGGGGGCTGCCTTGGGCGGCGAGCCGCTCGCAGTCGGCGCAGCCTTAGGTGCAGCTGCAGGGGTCGTGGCAGCAGGAGCGGTAGCCGCAGGCTTGGATTTGTCTTTGGGCTTGTCCTTCGCCGGTTCCTTGCTGGCGTTCTTGCCGGCATCCGGCTTCTTCGCGGCGTCCTTGGCGGGGGTGCCGAGCGTACCCTTTGCGGCCTTCGCGGCGTCCTTGCCGGTTCCCTTGGCTGTATCCTTCGCCGTTTCCTTGGTTGATCCTTTGGCCGGGCCATTCGAGGCGTCCTTGGCTGCTGGCTTGGCGGGATCCTTGGTCTCCGCGGCCGTCTCGTTGGACTTGGCGAACGCGGCGCAGTCCATCGACAGCCCGGCCATCAGGCACAATGCCATACTCAGGGATCGCCACGCGGCAGATGCAAAGGAGGTCACGGCGTTTCGTCGCCCCGAATCAGTGAAGTGGCTCAAGACCTAGCTGAATTTGCTTGAATATGCGGAGAAAATACCAACAGCCGCTTACCTCGGGCCGATTTGCACCAGCACCGCGGCAAAATCGCGGCCTAAACCCAGCCTGGCACCGACCCCGGGTCTTTTACCGGCCGGATAGACCCGATATGAAGGGGGCTTGCTCAAGAGATCGCCGCGTACGGAGGAAGTCCATGGCAGCCAAGACGAAATTCCGAGGGTCGTTCACCGCCTTGGTCACCCCGTTCAAGAACGGCTCGCTCGACGAGGCGGCATTCCGCTCCCTGGTCAATTGGCAGATCTCCGAGGGCACCAATGGCCTCGTTCCGGTCGGCACCACCGGCGAGAGCCCGACGCTCAGCCATGACGAGCACAAGAAGGTCGTGGAATGGTGCATCGCTGAAGCCAAGGGCCGCGTGCCCGTCATCGCCGGCGCCGGCTCCAACTCGACCAAGGAGGCGATCGAGCTCTCCCAGCACGCCGAAAAGGCGGGCGCGGACGCCGTGCTGATCGTCACGCCCTATTACAACAAGCCGACGCAAGAAGGCATGTACCAGCACTTCAAGGCGATCAACGATGCGATCGGCATTCCGATCATCATCTACAACATCCCACCGCGCTCGGTGATCGACATGTCGGTCGACACCATGAAGCGGCTGTGGGAGCTGAAGAACATCGCCGGGGTCAAGGACGCCACCGCCAGCATGGTCCGCGTGTCGCAGCAGCGCGCGGCGATGGGCGAGGACTTCAACCAGCTCTCGGGCGAGGACGCCACCATCATCGGCTACATGGCCCATGGCGGCCATGGCTGCATCTCGGTGACCTCGAACGTCGCGCCGCGCCTGTGCTCGGAGTTCCACGCCGCCTGGCAGAAGGGCGACACCAAGGCGGCGCTCGCGATCCACGACAAGCTGATGCCGCTGCACAACAACCTCTTCATCGAGAGCAATCCGGCGCCGATCAAGTACGCGATGTCGCTGCTCGGCAAGCTGGACGAGACGCTGCGGCTGCCGATGGTTCCGGTGTCCGAGCCGACGCGGGTTGCCGTGCGCAGCGCGATGGTTCACGCCGGTCTGGTCAACTGACGCATTAGCCGTTCGGGGGAGCCTTTCATGAGCGTGGAGGAAAAGGGCGCGCGGATGCTCAAGGAGTTCCGCGAGTTCGCCATGAAGGGCAACGTCGTCGATCTCGCGGTCGGCGTCATCATCGGCGCGGCCTTCGGCGGCATCGTCACCTCGCTGGTCGGTGACGTCATCATGCCGATCATCGGCGCGGTCACCGGTGGCCTCGACTTCTCGAACTACTTCATCCCCTTGTCGAAGGCGGTCACCGCCACCAACTTGGCGGATGCCAAAAAGCAAGGCGCCGTCCTTGCTTACGGCAGCTTCCTGACGCTGACGATCAACTTCATCATCGTCGCCTTCGTGCTGTTCCTGGTGATCCGCGCCATGAACACGCTGAAGCGCAGGGAGGAGGCGGCACCCGCTGCTCCGCCCAAGCCGACGGCCGAGGTCGAGTTGCTGACCGAGATCCGCGATCTCCTGAAGAAGTGACGCGCCCACTTCATCCGAACTGTTAGAATCCAAGCGCATCTCGATCAGGTTTGCCCGTCATGGCCGATAAGAACGAACGTCCGATCAAGGTGATGGCGGAAAATCGCAAGGCGCGTTTCAACTACGCCATCGAGGACACGATCGAGGCGGGCATTGCGCTGACCGGCACCGAGGTCAAGTCGATCCGCAACGGCAAGAGCACGATCGCGGAATCATATGCCGATTCGAAGAACGGCGAGATCTGGCTGATCAACGCCACCATTCCCGAATACCTGCAAGGCAACCGCTTCAACCACGAGCCCAAGCGGCCGCGAAAGCTGCTGCTCCACCGCCGCCAGATCAACAAGCTGATCGGCGCGGTCGACCGCGAGGGCATGACGCTGATCCCGCTCAAGCTTTACTTCAACGAGCGCGGCCGGGCCAAGCTGCAGCTGGCGGTTGCGAAGGGCAAGAAGCTGCACGACAAGCGCGAGTCCGAGAAGAAGCGCGACTGGAGCCGGGAGAAGGGCCGGCTGCTGCGGGCGAGGGGATGACGAGATGAATCAACGGAACCTGCTCGAGGTCGACTGGAGCCAGATTCCCGCGCCTTCCGACGATGGCGCCGCCGCGCATCTCGAAGGCATGACGTTGCCGCCGATTGGCCTGCTCGCGACCGACGACACATCGGTCACCCTGTCGGCTTTGCGCGGCCGCACCGTGGTGTTCGCCTATCCCCGCACCGGCGAGCCCGGCAAGATCGCGCTGGTCGACGATTGGGACATGATCCCCGGAGCGCGCGGCTGCACGCCCCAGACCTGCGCCTTTCGCGATCTCTACGCCGAGCTGAAGGCCGCCGGCGCCGCGCATGTGTTCGGCCTCTCGACCCAGAGCAACGACTATCAGATCGAGATGGCGTCGCGCCTGCATCTGCCGTTCCCGGTGCTTTCGGACGAGAAGCTGGCGCTGACGCGCGCCTTGAACTTGCCGACCATGGAGGTCGCGGGCCTGTCGCTGATCAAGCGCCTCGCGCTTGTTATCGACGACGCCAGGATCACGCACGTGTTCTATCCGGTGTTTCCGCCCGACCGGAACGCCGGCGACGTGCTGGCCTGGCTCAAGGCAAATCCCGTCAATAAAGCGCGATGCGATTAGGATGAATCGTCATCGCGCTTTAGCTTATTGTTTGAGCATGATCTTTTCGGAAAACCGCTACGCACTTTTCCGGATCATGCTCTAGCTAATCGAGATCCGCCTTCACCTTCGCGAACACGGATCTGAACATGTCTGGCGTCAGCACGCCGGTGTTCGTGTTGTAGCGGGAGCAGTGATAGCTGTCGTAGAGCCTGAACGCGCCGGCCTGATGCACCGCGCCGTGGCCGAAGGGGGCTTGCGAGGCCTTCAAATTCAGCGGCTTGAGCACGCTGTCGTGCGCAATTCGCCCGAGCGCGACGATAGCGCGCAGCTTCGGCATCGTCGCCAGATTGGCCACGAGAAACTGGCGGCAGGTGTTGATCTCGATCGGCAGCGGCTTGTTCTGCGGCGGCACGCAATGCACGGCATTGGCGATCCGGCAGTCGACGAGTTTCAGGCCGTCGTCGGGACGCGCCTGATAGGTGCCCCTCGCAAAGCCGTATTCGATCAGCGTGGCATAGAGCAGGTCGCCGGCATAATCGCCCGTGAACGGCCGCCCCGTGCGGTTGGCGCCCTGCATTCCCGGGGCGAGGCCCACGATCAGGAGGCGGGCCTTGATGTCGCCGAAGGGCGCAACCGGCGCATTGTGCCACGAGGGCTCGCGCGCGCGGTTCGCCTCGCGGAAGGCGACCAGGCGCGGGCAGAGCGGGCAGTCACGGTCGGGAACGATTGTGAGAGGCTGGCGGCTTGACCGGGCCGCCTCACTCCTCGAAGTCGTCATCGCCCCTCGGCGCCGTCGTGGTCGCGCGCTGGAGGAATTGCGGGGCGTGGTGGCGTTCACCACGCTCGCCGCGGTCACGCGGGGCGGGGCGCTCGGACGGATCGCGGCCGAGCTTGGATTGCAGCTCGACGAGGTCGGTGAAGACGTCGGCCTGGCGGCGCAGCTCGTCGGCGATCATCGGCGGCTGGCTGGCGATGGTGGAGACCACCGTGACCCGCACGCCGCGGCGCTGGACGGCCTCGACCAGGGAGCGGAAGTCGCCGTCACCCGAGAACAGCACCATCTGGTCGATGTGCTCGGCGAGCTCCATGGCGTCGACGGCGAGCTCGATGTCCATGTTGCCCTTCACCTTGCGGCGCCCGGAGGCGTCGATGAATTCCTTGGTCGCCTTGGTGACGACCGTGTAGCCGTTGTAGTCCAGCCAGTCGATCAGCGGGCGGATCGAGGAGTATTCCTGGTCCTCGATGATGGCGGTGTAATAGAACGCCCGCAATAACGTCCCGCGGCTCTGAAACTCCTTCAGTAGGCGCTTGTAGTCGATGTCGAAGCCGAGGGTTTTCGCCGTCGCGTAGAGATTGGCCCCGTCGATGAAGAGCGCGATCTTGTTGGTAGGAGAAGGTGACATTCAGTTTGCTCGCGTAGCGTTCGTGATTGATCGTTTTTTGTTGGCGCGGCGACAACAGGCCGCGCAGTTCTAGAGTGCCGCAGAAACCCGTCGAAACCGCAAATCCGGAGAAGTCGGGGCAATCAAGGTATAGTTATGGCGGACTTGCATACACCCCGGGGCCGCCCCCAACGGCAGCCCGGAAAACCACCCGTCCCAGCCCCAATGTGGGGGTAGCAGAGCGGTTTGGCGAGGCCAAATCACAAAATGGTCTTGCGAAACCGTCCCGGCCCCTATAACTAGCCCCAATCATCCACATATTTCGTCCCACCCACAACGGAGCGACAGTCCATGGCTCGCGTCACCGTAGAAGATTGTATCGACAAGGTCGACAACCGGTTTGACTTGGTCCTGCTGGCCGCCCACCGTGCCCGCATGATTTCATCCGGTTCACAACTAACGGTTGACCGCGATAACGACAAGAACCCTGTTGTGTCTTTGCGTGAAATTGCCGAGACGACGATCTCGCCGGAGGACCTCCGCGAGGAGCTGGTCCACTCGTTGCAGAAGTTCGTCGAGGTGGACGAGCCCGAGCCGGATACAGTGCCGCTGATCGGTTCCGCGGGGGCAAGCGTCGATGCCGACGACACCGAGGTCGCCGTGGAGCGCATGACCGAGGAGGAGCTGCTGAAGGGCCTGGAAGGCCTCGCGCCTCCCGAGGAGCAGCCCGAGGAAGACGAGTAATTCCTCCATCGCGATCATCTTCTTCTTGTGATCATATCAAAGGCCCGAACGATCGTTCGGGCCTTTGCTTTTGTTGGCCTTTTCGTGGTTACCATAGCGCTGCGGTCGGTGCTTGGCCCTGTCACTGAATTGATCGGACACGAGCGCGATCGGAGTTAGGATGTATGCAGCGGGCCGGCTCAAGCCCGTTTGAAGGCAGGACGGCATGGTATATCGGCGCCGCAGATCCACGCAGATGCAGGCCGCAACCGAATCGGTTGCCGTGGCCCCGACTGCGCCGGTCGCGCGCCCCGCCAGGCCTCGCGCCCGGATGATGCGTCAATATGACCTCGTCGAGCGCGTCAGGTCCTACAATCCCAACACCAACGAAGACCTGCTGAACCGTGCCTACGTCTACGCCATGAAGGCCCACGGCTCGCAGACCCGCGCCTCGGGCGATCCGTATTTCTCGCATCCGCTCGAGGTGGCTGCGATTCTCACCGACCTCAAGCTCGACGACGCCACCATCGTGGCCGCGCTGCTGCACGACACGATCGAGGACACCGAGGCAACGCGGGCCGAGATCGATCAGATCTTCGGCTCGGAGATCGGCGCGCTGGTCGATGGCCTGACCAAGCTGAAGCGGCTGGAGCTGGTGTCGCGGGAGGCTAAGCAGGCCGAGAATCTGCGCAAATTGTTGCTGGCCATTGCCGACGATGTCCGCGTGCTTTTGGTCAAGCTCGCCGACCGTCTGCACAACATGCGCACGCTGGACTTCGTCCCGACGGAATCGCGCCGGCGCATCGCCGAGGAGACGCTCGACATCTATGCGCCGCTGGCGGGGCGCATGGGCATGCAGGAAATGCGCGAGGAGCTGGAGGATCTGTCCTTCCGCACCCTCGATCCCGAAGCCTATTCGGTGGTGATGCAGCGGCTCGACGCGCTGGCTGAGCGCAATCGCAACCTGATCGGCGAGATCGAGGACCAGCTCTCCAACAATCTGCGCCACCGGGGCTTGGGGGCGCGGGTCTATGGCCGGCGCAAGAAGCCGTTCTCGATCTGGACCAAGATGGAGCGCAAGTCGGTCGGCTTCGAGCAATTGTCCGACATCTTCGGCTTCCGCCTCGTCGTCAGCGACGTCGAGGCCTGCTATCGCGCGCTCGGGATCGTCCACACCACCTGGCCGGTCGTGCCCGGACGTTTCAAGGACTATATCTCGACGCCGAAGCAGAACGACTACCGCTCGATCCACACCACGGTGATCGGCCCCGGCAACCAGCGCGTCGAGCTGCAGATCCGCACCGAGGCGATGGACCAGATCGCCGAGCGCGGCATCGCCGCGCACGTTTTCTACAAGGAGGGCGTGGGTTCGCCGACCGAATTCCTCAAGCGCGAGTCCAACGCGTTCGCCTGGCTGCGCCACACCATCGGCATCCTCTCGGAAAGCGCGAACCCGGAGGAATTCCTCGAGCACACCAAGCTCGAGCTGTTCCACGACCAGGTGTTCTGCTTCACCCCGAAGGGCAAGCTGATCGCGCTGCCGCGCCATGCCAACGTGATCGACTTCGCCTATGCGGTGCATACCGACGTCGGCAACAGCGCGGTGGGCTGCAAGATCAACGGCAAATTCGCGCCGCTGTCCTCGGAGCTTCAGAACGGCGACGAGGTCGAGGTGCTGACCTCGGAGGCGCAGTCCGCGCCGCCCTCGGCCTGGGAAACGCTCGCCGTCACCGGCAAGGCGCGTGCCGCGATCCGCCGCGCCACGCGCACCGCGGTGCGCGACCAATATGTCGGGCTCGGCCGGCGCATCGTCGAGCGCCTGTTCGAGCGCGCCAAGATTGAATACGCCGACGACAAGCTCAAGGGCGCGCTGCCGCGGCTCGCGCGCACATCGATCGAGGACGTCATGGCGGCGGTCGGGCGCGGCGAGATCAAGGCCTCCCATGTCGCGCGTGCGATGTACCCGGATTACAAGGAGGAGCGCATCGCGCGCTACGGCGTCAAGAAGGGCCTTGCCGCCAAGCTCAAGGAGAAGGGGGTCTCCGAACAGTCGCGCAGCCCGGTCGCGATCCCGATCCGCGGCATCAATTCCGACCTTCCGGTGAAGTTCGCGCCGAACGGCGGCGCCGTCCCCGGCGATCGCATTGTCGGCATCGTCACGCCGGGCGAGGGCATCACGATCTATCCGATCCAGGCGCCGGCCCTGAAGGATTTCGAGGAGGAGCCGGAGCGCTGGCTCGACGTCCGCTGGGACATCGAGGATTCCGCGCCGCAGCGCTTCCCGGCCCGCATCAAGGTCGAGAACGTCAATGAGCCCGGCGCGCTGGCGCAGATCGCGACCGTGATCGCCGAGCACGACGGCAACATCGACAACATCAGCATGCAGCGCCGCTCGCCCGATTTCACGGAGACGACGATCGATCTCGAAGTCTACGACTTGAAGCACCTCAGCGCGATCCTGGCCCAGCTGCGCGCGAAGGCGGTCGTCGCCAAAGTCGAACGTGTTAATGGATAGGCGCATCTCGCATGCGCCGTTCCCTCTGATTTCGCGAGTTCTGAAATGCCCGCACCTCCGCTCCGCCTCGGCGTCAATATCGATCACGTCGCAACCGTGCGTAACGCGCGCGGCGGCCGCCATCCCGATCCGGTGCGCGCCGCGCTGCTCGCGATCGAGGCCGGCGCCGACGGCATCACCGCACATTTGCGCGAGGACCGCCGGCACATCCGCGACGAGGACATGGCGCGCCTGAAGGCGGAGATCTCCAAGCCGCTCAATTTCGAGATGGCCGCGACGGACGACATGATGCGGATCTCGCTCGCCACCAAGCCGCACGCGGTGTGCCTGGTGCCGGAGCGGCGCCAGGAGGTAACGACCGAAGGCGGGTTGGACGTGGTCGGCCAGCGCAGCGCGCTCGCGCCCTATATCGCGCGGCTGAGCGAGGCCGGCATCCGCGTCTCGCTGTTCATTGCGGCCGATCCCGCCCAGATCGAGATGGCGGCACGGCTGCGCGCCCCTGTGATCGAGATCCACACCGGTGCCTGGTGCGATGTCGTCGTCGATGGCCACACCGACAAGGCCGAGGCTGAATGGCAGCGGATCGTGGCCGGGGTGAAGCTGGCGAAGGACGCGGGACTCGAGGTTCACGCCGGCCACGGGCTGGACTATGCGACGGCGGAGAAGATCGCGAGCTTGCCCGAAATCATGGAGCTGAACATCGGCTATTACATGATCGGCGAGGCGCTGTTCGTGGGGCTGGCCGAGACCGTGCGCAGCATGCGCGCGGCGATGGATCGTGGCCGGAGCCGGGCATGATCATCGGCATCGGCTCCGACCTGATCGACATCACCCGCGTCGCCAAGGTGATCGAGCGCCACGGCGAGCGTTTTCTCGACCGCATCTTCACCGCGGCCGAGCGGGCCAAGGCGGAACGGCGCGCCAAGAACGAGAAGATGGTGGTGGCGACCTACGCCAAGCGCTTCGCCGCCAAGGAGGCCTGCTCCAAGGCACTCGGCACCGGCATCAGGCGCGGCGTCTGGTGGCGCGACATGGGGGTGGTCAACCTGCCGGGCGGGCGGCCGACCATGCAGCTGACCGGCGGCGCGCTGGCCCGGCTCCAGGCCCTGACACCGGAGGGGTTCGAGGCGCGGATCGACCTTTCGATCACCGACGACTGGCCGCTGGCGCAGGCTTTTGTCGTCATTTCCGCCGTCCCGCTGCCGAAACCTTGATCGCGGCTCGGGCGTTTTGTGATTTTCTTTATAAATCAATATCTTAATCAGTTTTGATGCGATCCTTGATTGCGTGGCCTCCGACAACCGTCTAAAAGTCCGCGAACGCAAATCAGCCTGGGCGAATTCGGCTTTACGCCGGAATTGGCCCTCACTATCAGAATCAGGACAATCTCCTTGCGCCGCGAACCGGTGGGCCGTTCGCGGGAGGAGGGCGCTCTATGATCGCCGGCCGGAATTGAGAGAGCAATGAGCGTGACTTCGGGAACGAAAACTGAGAGCGGCGTCGGCGAAACGATCCGAGTCGTCATTCATGCTCTCCTGATCGCGCTCGTGATCCGCACCTTCCTGTTTCAGCCCTTCAACATCCCGTCCGGCTCGATGAAGGCGACGCTGCTGGTCGGCGACTATCTGTTCGTCTCGAAATATTCCTACGGCTACAGCCATTACTCGATTCCATTCTCGCCGCCGCTGTTCTCGGGACGGATCTGGGGCTCGGACCCCGCTCGTGGCGACATCGTCGTGTTTCGCCTGCCGAAGGACGATTCCACCGACTACATCAAGCGCGTGATCGGCCTTCCCGGCGACCGTGTCCAGATGCGGGACGGGCTGCTCTACATCAACGATACGCCCGTCGAGCGGCAGCGCATGAGCGAATATGTCGGCGAGGACCCTTGCGGCTCGGAAGGCGGCGGCATCTCCCGGGTGAAGCGCTGGAAGGAGACGCTGCCGAACGGCGTGTCCTATGAGACGCTGGACTGCGCCGACAACGGCTACATGGACAACACCAACGTCTACACCGTCCCGGCCGGCCACTTCTTCATGATGGGTGACAACCGCGACAACTCCACCGATAGCCGCTTTCTCGGCCAGGTCGGCTACGTCCCGCAGGAGCACTTGATCGGCCGCGCCCAGATGATCTTCTTCTCCATCGCTGAAGGCGAGCACGCCTGGATGCTCTGGCGCTGGCCGTGGGCGGTGCGCTGGAATCGGTTCTTCAAAATCGTCCGATGAAAGACGAAGCCAAGGACATCGCGATCCAACCGACCGAGGTGCAAGCCGCTCCCGAGGGCGATGCTGCGGCGAAGGCGCCTGCCAAGAAGAAACGGCCGCGGAGCAGCAAGGCCAAGGGCACGAATGCCAACGCGGCGCTCGAGGCGCGGATCGGCCACAGCTTCGCCGATCCAAATATGCTGATGCAGGCGATCACGCATGTCTCGGCCCTGAAGTCGGGGCGCAAGCGAGGCGACAGCTATCAGCGGCTGGAATTCCTCGGCGACCACGTGCTCGGGCTCGTCGTCTCCGACATGCTCTATCACGCCTTCCCGAACGCCGATGAGGGCGAGCTGTCCAAGCGGCTTGCCGAGCTCGTGCGCAAGGAGAGCTGCGCGGACGTCGCCAAGTCGCTCGGTCTCGTCGACGACATCAAGCTGGGCTCGGTCGGCTCCAGTGCCGATGCCCGCCTGCGCAAATCCATCCTCGGCGACATCTGCGAGGCCGTGATCGGCGCCATCTACCTCGACGGCGGCCATGCGGCGGCAGCCGAATTCGTCAAGCGCAACTGGACCGAGCGGATGCACAAGCCGCGCCGGCCCTTGCGCGATCCCAAGACCGTGCTGCAGGAATGGGCGCAAGGCAAGGGACTGCCGACGCCTGTCTATCGCGAGGTCGAGCGCACCGGCCCGCATCACGATCCGCAGTTCCGTGTCGCCGTCGATCTGCCGGGCCTGGCCCCGGCCGAGGGTATCGGCGGCAGCAAGCGCGCGGCAGAGAAAGTGGCAGCGTCAGTGATGATCGAACGCGAAGGCGTCGGCGGCAGCAATGACGGTTGAAGCAAGCGGCGGGGCACCCGGCGCGACGCGCTGCGGCTTCGTCGCGCTGATCGGCGCGCCGAATGTCGGCAAGTCGACGCTGGTCAACGCGCTGGTCGGCGCCAAGGTCACGATCGTCTCGCGCAAGGTGCAAACCACGCGCGCGCTGATCCGCGGTATCGTCATCGAGAACAGCGCGCAAATTATCCTTGTCGACACGCCCGGCATCTTCTCGCCCAAGCGCCGGCTCGACCGCGCCATGGTCTCGACCGCCTGGAGCGGGGCGCATGATGCCGATCTGGTCTGCGTGCTGCTCGATGCCAAAACGGGCATCGACGAGGAGGCGGAGGCGATCCTCGCCAAGGCCGCCAGCGTCAATCACGACAAGATCCTCGTCATCAACAAGGTCGACCTGGTCCAACGCGAGAAGCTGCTGGCGCTGGCGCAGGCGGCCAACGAGCGCATGACTTTCGTGCGGACGTTCATGATTTCGGCGATCTCGGGCGATGGCGTCGACGACATCCGCAAGACGCTCGCGGACATGGTGCCGCCGGGTCCGTTCCTCTACCCCGAGGACCAGATGTCGGACGCGCCGATGCGGCAGCTGGCGGCCGAGATCACCCGCGAGAAGATCTATCAGAAGCTGCACCAGGAATTGCCCTACCAGTCCACGGTCGAGACCGACAAGTGGGAGGAACGCAAGGACAAGTCTGTGCGGATCGAGCAGACGATCTACGTCGAGCGCGAAAGCCAGCGCAAGATCGTGCTCGGCAAGGGCGGCGCCACCATCAAGTCGATCGGCGCCGACTCGCGGAAAGAGCTGATGCAGATTCTGGACGTCCCGGTGCACCTGTTCCTGTTCGTCAAGGTGCGCGAGAACTGGGGCGACGATCCCGATCGCTATCGCGAGATGGGCCTGGACTTCCCAAAAGAATAACGAAGAAAAGATCGGCATTCGATGAGCCTACCCACCAACGTCCAGCGCTTCGAAGCGCTGCTCTATGCATCGTTGATGCTGGACGCCGTCTCGATCGCCGTGCAGGACCGCACGCCCAATGCCGCGGTGACCGAGCAGATGATCATGACCGGGACGCTGCTCGCCGGCGGCATGATCCTCCTGCTGCTCTATTTCGTCCGGCTGGCCGCGCATCATCGCAAGAACTGGCCACGCTGGGTGCTGGCGGCGGCCCTCGTGTTGTCGGTGATCTCGCTCGGCCAGATCATCGGCGAGAAGGGCCTGGAGCTCGACAGCGCCATCGAGATCGTCTCCTGCGCGCTGACGACGATGGGCCTGTATTTCTCCTTCAGCGGCGACGCGCGGGACTGGTTCAACGCGTGAGGCGCCGTAGGGTGGATTAGCGAAGCGTAATCCACCTTTGACGTGCACGGGCGATTCGCGGGTTACGCCTTCGGCTAATCCGCCCTACGATTGAACGCCGGAATCCGCTACACTTCCCCTATGGAATGGTCCGACGAAGGCATCGTGCTGGGGGTGCGGCGGCATGGCGAGTCCAGCGCCATTGTCGAGCTGTTGACGCGCGCGCATGGCCGGCATCTCGGGCTCGTCCGCGGTGGCGCCGGCTCGCGGATGCGGCCGCTGCTGCAGCCGGGGAACAGCGTCAGTGCGGTGTGGCGGGCGCGGCTCGACGAGCATCTGGGCACCTACGCAATCGAGGGATTGAAGCTGCGCGCGGCAACGCTGCTGGCATCGTCCCACGGCGTCTATGGCGTCACCCATCTCGCCTCCGTCGCGCGGCTGCTGCCGGAGCGCGATCCGCACGAAGAGATCTTTGCGCTGCTCGAGCATTCGCTCGACGATTTCGACGACATCGGCAGCGCGGCCGTGCACCTGATCCATTTCGAGCTGGCGATGCTCGCCGAGCTGGGTTTTGGCCTGGCGCTGGACAATTGTGCCGTGACCGGCGAGACCACGGACCTGATCTATGTCTCGCCGAAATCAGGCGGCGCGGTATCGCGCGGCGCGGGCGAGCCGTGGCGCGACCGGCTGTTGCGGCTGCCGCCGTTCCTGCGCCACGGCGAAACCGCGGGCGATCTCACCGAGCAGGATCTCCAGGACGGTTTTCGGCTCACCGGCCTGTTCCTGCTCCGCCACGTGCTGGAGCCGCGCGGCCAAGGCCATTCCGATGCGCGGGCCGGCTTCATCAACGCCCTGATGCGGCAGCAGGCGAGGGGGGCGATCCCGGCGCCATGACGTAATAGCTGCCCAGCCTTGCCCAGCAGCATGCAGTTCCCTGGAACGAAATCGGCCCGCGCGGACTTGGGGCTTGAGGTTCCACACCGGGGGACGGCCCAAATGTTGATCAGGGGATTCGCCTTGTCCGCGACGCTGCTTGCGTTCGCGCCCGACGCCATGGCTGGCGAGCCGCAGCCCGGGGCGTTTCGCCGGGCCTCGTGCACGGTGGTGCGGTACTATGTGGCGAAATATTCCGCTGCCGCTGCAGAGACATGGGCGCGGTCGCGGGGCGCGACCGACGCCGAGATCGAGGCCGCCCGCCGTTGCCTGACCAATGCGCCGGCGCCTGCGCAAACACCTGGTCCAGCCCCAACCCAGACCGTCACAGCCGGCTGGGCAGGTTAGTACGTCGCCCACAGGGAACCATTCGATCCTTGCCCGATTCGCTTCCACGGTTTAACCGGGCGGCATGGGAAAACGAATCGTTCCGCCGGAAGAACCGGCTGAAATCCACGAGGTGCCGCTGCGTGAGGCGCTGGAAGAGCGCTATCTCGCTTATGCCCTCTCCACCATCATGCACCGTGCGCTGCCGGACGCGCGCGACGGCCTGAAGCCGGTGCACCGGCGCATCCTCTACGGCATGCGCCTGCTCAGGCTCGACCCCGGCACGGCCTTCAAGAAGTCGGCCAAGATCGTCGGCGACGTGATGGGCTCGTTCCATCCGCACGGCGACCAGGCGATCTACGACGCCATGGTCCGCCTCGCGCAGGATTTCTCCTCGCGATATCCGCTGGTCGACGGCCAAGGCAATTTCGGCAATATCGACGGCGATAACCCCGCCGCCTACCGCTACACCGAAGCGCGCATGACCGACGTCGCGCGGCTTCTGCTCGAGGGCATCGACGAGGACGGGGTCGAATTCCGCGCCAACTACGACGGCCAATCGAAAGAGCCCATCGTGCTGCCGGGCGGCTTCCCGAACCTGCTCGCCAACGGCGCGCAGGGCATCGCGGTCGGCATGGCGACCTCGATCCCGCCGCACAACGCCGCCGAGCTGTGCGATGCCGCGCTGCACCTGATCGAGAAGCCCGACGCAAAGTCGAAGGCACTGCTCAAGTGGGTCAAGGGCCCGGATTTCCCGACCGGCGGCATCATCGTCGATTCCAAGCAGGCGATTGCGGAAGCCTACACCACCGGCCGCGGCTCGTTCCGCGTCCGAGCGCGGTGGACGCAGGAGGAGGGCGCACGCGGCACCTGGGCCGTCGTCGTCACAGAGATTCCGTTCCTGGTGCAGAAGTCGCGTCTGATCGAGAAGGTCGCCGAGCTGCTGGACCAGAAGAAGCTGCCGCTGGTCGGCGACATCAGGGACGAGTCGGCCGAAGACGTCCGCATCGTGATCGAGCCGAAGTCGAAGAACGTCGATCCGGCGCTGATGATGGAGTCGCTGTTCCGCCTCACCGAGCTCGAAAACAAGATTCCGCTGAACCTCAACGTCCTGATCAAGGGGCGCATCCCCAAGGTCGTGGGGCTCGCGGAGTGCTTGCGCGAATGGCTCGACCATCTGCGCGACGTGCTGATCCGCCGCAGCAACTACCGCAAGGCGCAGATCGAGCACCGGCTGGAAGTGCTCGGCGGCTTCCTGATCGCATACCTGAACATCGACAAGGTGATCAGGATCATCCGCACCGAGGACGAGCCGAAGCCTGAGCTGATGAAGGCGTTCAAGCTCACCGAGGTGCAGGCGGAAGCCATCCTCAACATGCGCCTGCGCTCCTTGCGCAAGCTCGAGGAGATGGAGATCCGCACCGAGGACAAGAACCTCCGCGCCGAGCTCAAGGGCATCAATGCGGTGCTCGCCTCCGAAGCCGAGCAGTGGAAGAAGGTCGGCGAGCAGGTCGGCAAGGTCCGCGACATGTTCGGACCGAAGACACCGCTCGGCAAGCGTCGCACCACCTTCGCGGATGCGCCCGAGCACGACCTCGCCGCGATCGAGGAGGCCTTCGTCGAGCGCGAGCCGGTGACGGTTGTCGTCTCCGACAAGGGCTGGATCCGCACCATGAAGGGGCATGTCGAGGATCTCTCCGGCCTCGCCTTCAAGCAGGACGACAAGCTCGGCTTCGCCTTCTTCGCCGAGACGACCTCGAAGCTGCTGCTGTTCGCCACCAACGGCAAGTTCTACTCGCTCGACGTCGCCAAGCTGCCGGGCGGCCGCGGCCATGGCGAGCCGATCCGATTGTTCATCGACCTCGAGCAGGAGGCCGCGCCCGTCGCGCTGTTCGTCAACAAGGGCGGCCGCAAATTCCTGGTCGCCAGCCACGAGGGCCAGGGTTTTGTGGTCAACGAGGACGATTGCGTTGGCACCACCAAGAAGGGCAAGCAGGTCCTCAACGTGGACATGCCGAACGAGGCCCGCGCGATCACCGAGGTGACGGGCGACACCGTCGCCGTCATCGGCGAGAACCGCAAGATGCTGGTCTTCCCGCTCGACCAGGTGCCGGAAATGGCCCGCGGCCGCGGCGTGCGCCTGCAGAAATACAAGGACGGCGGCCTGTCCGACGTTGCGGTGTTCGACGCCAAGGCGGGCCTGACCTGGAAGGATTCCGCAGGACGCGAATTCTCCGCGACCATGAAGGAGCTGGCGGAATGGCAGGGCACCCGCGCCGACGCCGGCCGCCTGCCGCCGAAGGGTTTCCCGAAGTCGAACAAGTTCGGTCGGGTGATCGGGTAGGGCACTGGCCCCAACTGTCGCCACAACGACGCTGTCATCCCCCGCCTAGTGCGCAATTGCGCACGGGGGCGGGGCATCCAGTACGCCGCGGCTTCTCCGTATCCATCAGCTGTCTCTGGAATACTGGGTCGCCCGGTCAAGCCGGGCGGCGACAGCGCGTGTTGTGCTCTCTGCTCCACCGTCATTGCGAGCGCAGCGAAGCAATCCAGAATCCCACCGCGGAAAGACTCTGGATTGCTTCGCTGCGCTCGCACTGACGAGCTGCGCCAGCCTCGCTCTCCAACTCTAAGTATGTGCATCCTGCAAACGCGTGGCAGCTAGCTATGAGCGCATACGTATGGGCACGAACATTGCTTTTTCCTGCTGAACGCAAACGGCTGGTCAAAAGGCAAAAACACCCCAATGCTCAAACTGAAGACTTTCATTCCCGCGCTGTTCGGCCTTGCGCTGGCGGCGGCGCCCGCGCATGCGGCGGGCAATCTCGTCGCGGTGCTCGAGGCGGAGATTGTCACGCTCGATCCGCATTTCTCCACGGCCTATATTTCGCGCACGTTCGGCTACATGGTGTTCGACACGCTGTTTGCGAAGGATGCCAAGGGCGACATCAAGCCGCAAATGGTGCAGGACTGGAAAGTCTCGCCCGATGGCTTGACCTATACGTTCACGCTGCGCGACGGCCTGAAATGGCACGACGGCCAGCCCGTCACGGCAGCCGATTGCGTGGCCTCGCTGCGTCGCTGGGGCACCCGCAGCGCACTCGGCCGCCGCATTTTCGCGATCACGGCTTCGCTCGAGCCGGTCGATGCGAAAACCTTCGTGCTGACGCTGAAGGAGCCGTCCGGCCTCGTCATCGACGCGCTCGGCAATCCCGTCAGCCCGGTCGCTTTCATGATGCCCGAGCGCATCGCGAAGACGCCCGGCGACCAGCGCATCACCGAGATCGTCGGCTCCGGCCCGTTCGTCTACAGCAAGGCCGACCACCGCACCGGCGACCGCATGATCCTGAAGAAGTTCGGCGACTATGTGCCGCGTCCCGAGCCCGCGGACTTCCTGGCCGGCGGCAAGCGCGTCAATGTCGACACGCTCGAGGTCCGCGTCATTCCCGATGGTGCGACTGCCGCCTCTGCGCTGCAGGCCGGCGAAATCGATTTCATGCAGTACGCGCCGTTCGATCTGCTGCCGCAGCTGGAGAAGAACACGCGCGTCAAGCTCGTCAACTTCACCGGCGGCAACATGTTCGCCGGCGCCTACCGTCTCAACGCGGCCTCGAAGCCGTTCGATGATCCAGAAATCCGCCGCGTGCTGTGGAAGCTGGTCGACCAGCGCGAAGTGCTGGATGCGCTCGGGCTCGACGCCAAATACGCCACCCCTTGCGCGACCTACTTCACCTGCGGCACCACATACGAGAGCAAGGCCGGCACGGAAGCCGCCGCAAAGCCTTCGATCGAAGCGGCGAAGGCTGCACTGAAGGCGACCAAATATGCCGGCGAGCCCGTCATCGTGATGCAGGCCAACGATCTCGAAGCCCCGCGCGTTTCGGCGCAGGTGCTCGCCGAGCGGCTGAAGGCGGCCGGCTTCAATGTCGATCTGCAGGTGATGGACTGGGCGAGCGTGCTGGCGCGCCGCGCCAAGAGGGAGGGCTGGAGCGTCTATGGCGTTCACGCCGGCGGCTTTGATCTCGGCTCGCCGCTGACCAATGTCATGGTCGCCTTCAACTGTGCCGACTTCACCGGCTGGCAATGCGATGCGCGTATCACCCCTCTGATGGAAGCCTTCGCCAAGGCGCCGGCCGAGGCGGACCGGAAGAAGATCGCGGGCGAGATCCAGGCGGTCATGTACGATCAGGCGCCCGGAATCCCGTGGGGCCAGTTCGCGCAGCCGGCCGCCTATCGCGCGACTTTGCGCGGTCTGATACCGTCCGCCATCCCGGTGTTCTGGAACGTTGAGAAGTAGCGCGATGCACGATGTCATTGTTGTCGGCGGCGGCTCCGCCGGCGCCGCAGTAGCCGCACGGCTCTCCGAAGATCCCGCACGGCGGGTCCTGCTGCTCGAAGCGGGGCTCGATTGGCGCGCCGACGAGGCGCCCTGGGAGGTGAGGACGCCGAATCCAATCCCGATCATCCACAAGCGCGAGTACCAGGAGAAATGGCAATGGCCCGATCTTCTGACGCGCCGCGTCGCTGGGCAGGAGCCGCGCTTCTACTGGCGCGGCAAGGGGCTCGGCGGCTCGTCGATGATGAACGGCCAGATCGCGATCCGCGGCGTTGCCGATGCGTTCGACGAATGGGCGGCCAATGGCTGCACCGGCTGGTCGGCGAAAGAGGTGATGCCGCTGTTTTCGGTGATCGAGGACGATCTGGAATTCGGCGATGTCGAGGACCACGGCCGCGGCGGGCCACTGCCGGTCTACCGCGCGCCTTTGCAAAAGTGGGGTCCGATCGACCGCGGCTTGCGCGATGCGGCACTTGCGAGCGGCTATCCCTGGTGCGCCGACGTCAATGGTCCGGACGGCGAGGGCGTTGCGTGCTACCCCATCAACAGCCGCGACTTGCGCCGCATCACCACCAATGAGGGCTATCTCGAGCCCGCACGCGGGCGCGCCAACCTGGAGATCCGCGGGCATGCGCTGGTCGATCGCGTGCTGATCAGCGACGGACGGGCGACCGGTGTCCGCGTTCATGTCGAGGGGCAGGGCACCCAGGAGATCAGCGCCCGCCAGATCGTGCTGTGCGCCGGCGCCATCCACAGTCCGGCGATCCTGCTGCGCTCGGGCATCGGGCCGGCCGAGGAGTTGAAGGCAATGGGGATTGCTGTCACGCGCGATCTGCCGGTCGGCCGCCATTTCTTCGACCATCCGCTGTTTCGCGCCACGATCCAGCTCCGGGACGAGCTTCGTCCCACCGATCCGGATACGCGCCACACCAATTGCTGCGTGACCTATTCCTCCGGCCTCGCCAATGGCGGCAAGCGCGACATGATCCTGATCGCCTTCAATCATCGCGGCATCGGGAACCCCGGAGCGATCGGCGCGGGGCTGTTCAACGCCTATTCGCGCGGGACGCTCAAGCTGGCCTCGACCGATCCTGCAATCGATCCGGTCGTCGAGGAGAACATGCTGGCCGATCCGCGCGACATGCTGCGCATGATCGATGCGGTGAAACGCCTCGCGGTCATCACGTCGCAGCCGGCGCTGTCAGGCATCGCCGACTGGATCAGGCTCGCTGACACGGATTTGACGCTGCCGCAGGCCGCCAGCCTGCCCGATCACGAGCTCGACGCGGTGCTGCGCCGCGAGACCGGCGACATCCAGCATGCCGCCGGCAGCTGCCGCATGAGCGGCGGGAACGACCCCGATGGCGTGGTCAACCCCGATGGTACCGTGAAAGGGATCAGCGGCCTTCGCGTCGCCGACGCCTCGATCATGCCGTCCGATTGCCGCGCCAACACGCACTTCACGACGGTGGTGATCGGGGAAGCGATCGCGCGGATGATGATGCGATAGCCAGCGGCCAGGATCTGCCATGTGATGAGTCGTGCGCGCTACGCGGAAGGGTACGTCGAGTGGCCGCGGGACTGGAATCAATTGAACGTTGCGCAACATCGTTCCTAGCGATGTTGAAGGCCTCCGACGAATATCATCAGGAACGTTTGCGCGCGGCTTCGATTGGCATGTCATCGTCAATCGGAGTTTGAACCATGCGAAAGACAATCTTCTCAGTAGCCATGTGTGCGTTGCTTGCCGGCGCCTCGATCGGGTTCGCCCATGCGCAGGCGGGCGGAGGTGCCGGAGGCGGGGCCGGCGCAGGCGGAGCGGGCGGCGCGGGTGCGGGCGCTAGCGCCGGGGCCGGAGGAACCAGCGGCGGAACGAGCGGCGCGGCGGGTGGAACGGGAGCGGGCGATGCAGGTACCGGCAGTTCGACGGGATCCAGCGTAGGCGCCGGCGGCGGCAGTGGCGCGGGTTCCGGCCAGGGCGGTCCTCAGACCATCCGTCCGGGCGGCACAAACGATCCAACCCGACGCTAACAAAGGTCGGCGCTTATTGACGTGAATAAGGGAAGGCTGCGGGATTCAACTCAGCAGCTTTCACACGCCCTCGCCGCGACAGCGCAAGGCCTAGGGGTGGCACGGGCCCTACGGACTGAACAAACTGCGAAGAAACCGCTCCTTTTCGCCGGGCGCATAACCTTGAGAAGCGCCGAAATAAGGTTCAGTGGCGCCAGGATAAGCTGAGGTTTCCGGCGGCGGCGCGTAGGCGAAGCCCGAAGCTGGACCGGACGGGGCCATACCCTGACCGGAATGGACAATCGCGTGCCGCCGGTGTGGATGACGCGCCTGTGCGGCGTCGGCAGCGCCGACCAAGGTGATCAGAAAACTGAAAACCAGAAGGAAACGCATCGCTGTTTCTCCAAACGCCCCCTGCCTAGGTGGCGTTCGGCCGCGGCGTTCCAACTCATCCTGGACTCACGATTAGTCACGTCCCTGGCATCAGATCACCCCGGCCATCCGCAACGCCACGCCCGCCGCGGAGCTGCCCGCCAGCACCGTCAGCATGCCGAGCTTGAACCGGAAGATCGCGGTGGCCGCCGCGATCGCCAGCACCAGCGCCGGCACGTCGACGCTCCTCAGCACCGGCATGTCGAAGTTCAGCGGAAACGCATGCACCGGCACGGTCTCGCGGAACAGGATGTGCAGCGCGAACCAAATCGACAGGTTGAGGATCACGCCGACCACGGCGGCGGTGATCGCGCTGAGCGCGCCGGCGAGGCCCGCGTTGCCGCGCAGCCGCTCGATGTAGGGCGCGCCGACGAAGATCCAGAGGAAGCAGGGCGTGAAGGTGACCCAGGTCGCGAGCAGGCCGCCGAGCGTGGCCGCGAGCATCGGCGACAGGCCGCTAGGGTCGCGATAGGCCGCCATGAAGCCCACGAATTGCAGCACCATGATCAGCGGGCCCGGCGTGGTCTCGGCCATGCCGAGACCGTCGAGCATCTCATGCGGCTTGAGCCAATGATAATGCTCGACCGCCTGCTGGGCGACATAGGCCAGCACCGCATAGGCGCCGCCGAACGTAACCAGCGCCATCTTCGAGAAGAACAGCGCGATCTGGCTGAACACATTGGCCTGACCCAGGGCCATCAGCAGTGCGATCACCGGCACCAGCCAAAGCGCCAGCCACAGTGCACCGACGCGGATCGCGCGCGCCGTGTTGGGCCGGACGTGATCGGGCACGGCCTCGCCGAGCATGCTGTCGATCGCGGCGCCGCCGCCATGGGCGTGACCGGCCGGCGCGAATTCCGGACGGCCGCTTCGGGCGCCGGCATAACCGATGAGGCCGGCGGCGATGATGATGATCGGGAAGGGGACCGCGAAGAAGAAGATCGCGACGAAGGCCGCGGCCGCGAGCGCGATCATGATGCGGTTCTTCAGCGCGCGCTTGCCGACGCGCACTACCGCCTCGACGACGATGGCGAGCACGGCCGCCTTGAGCCCGAAGAACAGCGCCTCGACGAAGCTGACATTGCCGAAGGCGGCATAGATGTAGCTGAGGCCCATGATGGCGATGATGCCGGGCAGGATGAACAGCCCGCCCGCCATCAGCCCGCCGGCGGTGCGATGCATAAGCCAGCCGACATAGGTCGCGAGCTGCTGCGCCTCAGGTCCCGGCAGCAGCATGCAATAGTTCAGTGCGTGCAGGAAACGGCCTTCGGAGATCCACTTCTTCTCCTCGACCAGGATGCGGTGCATCACCGCGATCTGGCCCGCGGGCCCGCCAAAGCTCAGGCAGGCGACACGGAGCCAGACGCGGAAAGCTTCGTTGAAGCTGATGCCGTGACCGGCACCAGCTCCCGCTTGATCGGCGCGAACGTCCATTACGCCTTCACCTTGTTGGTCGGCCAGTTGTGAGTCTCGGTGGTGGCGTCGCGGCACCAGCGGTAGAAGGCATCATAGAGCAGCATGCCGGCCTCGAGCTGCTCGAGGTCGTCGTCATACATGCGCGACAGCCCGAGCGAGGCCGCGAGCAGGCCGGGCGCCTCCGGCGCGAGGTCGGGTCGCGCGGTGTCGGCGCCGCGCACCAGCGTCGCGAGGCGCAGCAGGGGCGGAGTCGCGATGCCGAACTCCTCGATCATCACGTCGAAGGTGCAGAGCTCGCCGCGGTGGCTCCAGAACACGTTCTCGATGTCGAAGGGCGCTGCGCCGAACCGCTCGCCGACGGCGACCACCTCGGACGGCGCGACATAGAGGAACACTGCGCCCGGATCGACGAAGCGGCGGATCAGCCACGGGCAGGCGATGCGGTCGACCTTCGGCCGCGCCCGCGTCACCCAGACGGTGCGACCCTTGGCATCGCGCGGCGGCAGCTTGCGGGCGTCGACCAGCGGCAGCTGGGCCGCCTTCCAGCCCTCGAAGCCGCCCTCCAGCGTTTCGGCCTGCGCGCCGAGCTGGCGTAACCAGGCCGCGGTGCCTTGCGCGAGCTTCTCGCCGCGGAGGCAGGAGACTACGGCGCGGCGGCCGGCGAAGGCGCCGCCCCAGTCCGCCACGTTGTCGTGGCCGAGCTTGATGGAGCCGGGAATCAGCCGCCGGTCGGCGGCGAAATCCTGCTCGGTGCGCACATCGATCAGAACAGGCGCATTCGCCGTGCCGATCAGCCGTGCCATTTTGTCGGATGAGATGGTCGTGAATGTAGACATGATGCGTCCTCGAGAACCAAACGGGACGCGATGCTTGGGCCTGTCGCCTCGTGGGGAGATCGCTCAAATCCCCATGGCGCAGATTACAGCGAAACTAAGAAGCACTGTCAATCCGCGGGACGATTGGTCCTTAGAAAATTGGTGCCTGCCGTCTATATTGGAGGCCAACAGAGCTGAATCTTCTGGAGAATTCGATGCATTCCCATTCCATCGAACAATGGACCCATGACCACGCCTTCCTGGGCGAGAAGCACGACGACAACGAGCGCCGCACCTGGTTCGTGGTCGTGCTGACGCTGGTCATGATGGTCGGCGAGATCGTCGCCGGCTCGCTGTTCGGTTCGATGGCGCTGCTCGCCGACGGCTGGCACATGGGCACCCATGCGGCGGCGCTCGGCATTGCCGCCTTCGCCTATCGCTTCGCGCGGCGGCATCTGGGGAATGCGCATTTCACCTTCGGCACCGGCAAGTTCGGCGATCTTGCCGCCTTCGCCAGCGCGATCATCCTCGGCCTGATCGCGGTCGAGATCGCCTATGAGAGCGTGCTGCGCTTGATCAATCCGGTGCCGATCGTCTACGGCGAGGCCATGGCCGTGGCTGCTCTCGGCTTGGGCGTCAATCTCGCCAGCGTGTGGCTGCTGCGCGACAGCCACGATCATCACCACGGCCATGGCCATGCGCATGATGACCACGCCGAGCATGACCACGAGCGCGATCGTCACCACCATCAGCACGACAACAACCTCCGCGCGGCCTATGTCCATGTCATGACCGATGCCGCAACCTCGGTGCTGGCGATCGCAGCGCTCGGCCTTGCCATGTATTCCGGCTGGGTCTGGGCCGACCCGGCGGTGGGTCTGATCGGCAGCGCCGTGATCGCGAGCTGGGCATTCGGCCTGATCAAATCATCGGGTGCGGTGCTGCTCGACGTGCGCGCCGACGAGAAGCTGGAGCGGGTGATCCGCGCCCGCATGGAGGTCGGTGAGGATCGCGTCACCGACCTGCATCTCTGGCAGGTCGGCCCCGGCCATTGTGCCGTGCTGCTCTCGGTGGTGTCGGACAAGCCGAAGCAGCCGGCCGTCTACAAGCGGCGGCTCGCCGGGCTGAAGGGCCTCAGCCACGTCACGGTCGAGGTCGAGACCTGCCCGCATTAGCGGTGAGTGAACGTGACTTCGCGCATGACGAGAAGAAGTTTGCGTTTTCATTTTGAGTTGTCGCGATTGCGACCCACCCGGGCGTTTCGCAAATCGTGATCTGGTTCATAACCGAGCGGCCAGCTGCGCAGTATGGATTGACGTGCGCTCGATGAGGACGTGCGTGCGCTGAGTTCGCAACTGCCGGGCAAGGTCCGGTCAACATCAAGGTAGTGAAGCAGTACCGGCCTTAAGGGCCATTCACCTGAGAGCCCGGTCAGCGGAGGCCGGGCTTCGGAGAGACGAGCAATGGGCCTCGTGCAGCAGGACACCGTGGTCCTCTTGGTCGACCTCGTCGAGTCCGTGCGTCTGATGCGGGAGCATGAGGCGTCCGCGGTGCGTCGATGGACCGACTTCGTCCAACTTGCCACCGGCCAAATTCTGCCGCGTTATCGCGGCGGCCTCGTGAAGAGCCTCGGAGACGGGCTCATGGCCCGCTTCGAATCCGTGCGTGATGCCGTCAATGCCGCCGCCGAAATGCACCGGAGTATCGCCGTTCAGAACACCGGGCGGCCTGAAGATCAACACTTCCAGCTTCGTGCGGGGATCAACTCCTCCACCGCCTGGAGTGACGGCACTGACATCTATGGCACCGGCATCAACCTCGCAGCCCGGCTCGCAACTCTTGCCGGTCCCGGTGAAACCATCGCCAGCGAGGCCGCGCATGAGCAACTGGCGACAGCTCTTGCCAGCCTGGCCAGTCCGGGGGAGACGATTGGCAGCGCTGCGGCGCGCGACGAGCTGACGCACGGAGTGGATGCGCTGTGCGAAGATTTGGGCGACTGTATCCTCAAGCACTTTGACAAGCCGGTTCGCGCCTACCGCGTTGGTCCGGCCAGTCCACACCCAAGCCTCGCAGCTCGGCGAGACTATGGAACTCCCATGGAGCCGACGATCGCCGTCATCCCCTTCGACGCGCGCAAGGACGCGGAGGAGCATCTCGACGTTGGTAACCTGATCGCGGACAGCGTGATCTGGTGCCTCTCCAGATCGGCGAACCTCAAGGTGATCTCGCGTCTGTCGACCAACATATTTCGCGGCAGGGTCAGCGATGTGGCGGAAGTATCGGCGCATCTCGGTGCCACCTACATTCTCAGCGGCAGCTATGTGGTCGATGCGGACCGGATTCTGGTGACGGCGGAGCTGTCCGCGGCGCGAACCAATCAAGTCGTCTGGACCGACCGCCTGAGCGGCAATATCGGCGATCTGCTGCAGCCGGAGAGCGAACTGGCTCACCGCATCGCCGCTGCAGTGCATCTGTCGGTCTTCGATGCCGAGGTCGAGCATATCCTGACCCAGCCGTTACCGACGCTAGAAAGCTACTCGCTGCTGCTTGGCAGCATCCGCCTGATGCACCGGTCGAGCAGGGAGGAGTTTCTCCAGACCCGGACGGTGCTGGAGGAACTGATCAATCGCCACGGCCGAATAGCTGCCCCGCGCGCCTGGCTCGCCAACTGGTACATCCTGCGCATGACGCGCGGCTGGTCCGAGGACCGCAAACGCGAGGCCGCCGAGGCCTTGAGCGCCACTCGCGCGGCGCTCGACCGTGACCCGTCCGACGCGCTTGCGCTTGCGACCGAAGGCTTCGTCTATTGTCACATGTTGAAGGACCTGGACGCTGCCCGAAAGCGGTGCGAGCAGGCCGTCGATGCCAACCCCAGCCACGCGTTGGGCTGGCTCTACCGGGGCACCGTCGACGCCTTCAAAGGCGACGGCGAGGCAGCCGTGGACGCAACGCGGCGCGCTCTGAAACTCTCCCCGCTCGATCCGCAGCGGTATTATTTCGAGTCCCTGGGCGCCACGGCGCTTCTATCGGCGCATCGATACGACGAGGCGGAAGAGCTCGCGCGCTCATCTCTCATTCTCAATCGCATGCATCCGTCTACGTGGCGGGTCCTCGCTATCGCACTCGTTTCGCAAGGACGGGTCGCGGAGGCCCGCGAAGCCTTGGGCAAGATGCGCGAGCTCGAGCCGCATTTGACCCTAGATCGATACATCGGGCGCCTCCCCAATGCGAATCTCGAAACAGGCAGGCACTGGGCTCGCTGCCTCGAAGTGGCAGGACTACCGACGACAGGCTGACTAACCTCATACCGACTTGTTTTCATAAGGAGGCAGGCAATGGCTCAACTAGGCGGGGCGGGAGGAGCAGGCGGTGCAGGTGGTGCTGGCGGAGCCGGCGGCGCAGGGGGGGCAGGAGGTGCAGGCGGAGCGGGCGGCGCTGGAGGGGCCGGTGGGGCGATAATTGGCACGCTCGGCGACGTCTGGGCCAATCCCATCATGGTGGATGCACTCATCCACGCTCGCGAAGGGACAATCGTTGTTCCGGAGCGACCGACCTCTCCGTATTTTTACTACTACGCGCCGGCCTTGCCGGCGATCGAAGACCCAGCCCAATTGGATCGCTGGGAGCCGTGGGTGCGCGCCTACACAGCGGTCGGGGAGATGCTGCAGGGCATCACCCTTCAGGTGTCGGGCGTCGATCCGAACGCATTCCTGGTTCGCTCGCCCGCATACGTGATTGCGGAGTTAGGGCGTCCGGTCCAATCGACGTTTCAAGACCAGATTGAGATGGTCGTGAGCTGGGCCGAGCTGCGCAACGAACGCGCCACAGAAATCATGGCGCAGATCGATCCCCAGTATGCCTTCTGGTCCTCGATCGTCTACCTGCATCCCGAGAGGACCAGGCGGACATTCGAGCTCATCAACATGGTCCTGCAATTCTGCGTTTACGTGGAAATGCGCTTCAAGCATGCGCTGGGGTGCTCGCGTCCCGTGGAATACAACGCCCAGGTTCAGCCGATGATCACGACGCCGGGACACGGAAGTTTCCCGAGCGGACATGCGACGCAGGCTTACGCGGTAGCCTACGTGCTGAAACGGCTATTGAGCCTGCACAAGACGACATCCGGATTCCCGGAGATCGTCGAGCAGCTCGACCGGCAGGCCGCACGAATCGCAACCAATCGGGTCGTGGCCGGAGTCCATTTTCCAGTCGACAGCATGGCAGGGCGGATGCTGGGTATCGCCTTGGGCGAGTACTTCGTCGGCCGTTGTCTCGGGAGCACGGCAACCAAGAGCCGCAAATTCAACGCCAGCCACGCCGACAGTAACTCTCGCACGGATTTCAATCCCTTCCATGCTGACCAGGCGCTCAATGCCAACAAGTTCTATTCGGAAACCACAGGAGGGACTGTTACGCAGTCCCTCCTGATGAAGGAACTATGGGACAAGGCCTACTACGAAGTTTCGACAAGATTTCCGTAGGAAACACGTCCCTGCAACCGAAGTGGAGAGCATTCCATGGCCGAGGAATTGCCGAGATGCTTCGACCCGTACCTCCGGTACGCAATCGCGAGCGAATTTAAGAACTTCGATTTTTTCGACAAGCAGGAGTCCAAGCTATTCCTGTTCGTGGAGCTTAAGCACGCCGGGCTGGCCGATAATTTTGTGAGAGCCATGAGTCCTAGTGACTTCGGCGCCGAATTCGGGCTGACCAGCCCGAACTCGCGATATCTGACCATGCGGGCTTACATAAGGGCTGTCGAGAAGGACAGTTTCCGGGCGTGGGACGACAACGTATCCCGGGTCGAGCTGTCCCTCCCGTTGAAGCCGACGGCCATACAAAAGGGTGCGCAGCGCAACAGGTCCGCGAGCGAACAACCACCGACACCTCTCCTCATCGGTGTGATCGACGATGGCTGTCCGTTCGCGGCCGCTCAGTTTGTCAAAAGGATCGCGGGTGTCGCATCCGGGACACGCGTGCGCGGTGTCTGGGATCAGAACGAGCACGCAGGCCGAGTCCCGATCCCGGTAGGTGCCGACGTCTTTGGCGAGAAGCCGTTCGATTTCAACTACGGCCTCGAGTTCCTTCGAGACTCCATATCCGGCGTGGTTGGGCTCAACGACTGGATCCAGTTGCACAAGAGGGCAAACACGATCGACGAGGATGGCTGCTACGCGCGTGGAGGTTTCAAGACCCTCAACCATCAGGCCTCGCATGGTGCACATGTAATGGATGTCCTCGCCGGACGCATTCCGCTCTCGGCACGCATCGCGCGCCGCGATCCGCCAAGTTGGCAGCCCGGAGATCCCCTGACCGATCCCGCTTGCGAAGCAGATATCGTGTTCGTGCAGTTTCCCGAGAGCTGCCTTCGTGACGCGACCGGCGTCTGGCTGAAGGGTTACGTCGCCGATGCAGTCGATTACATCATGTCATTTGTCGATTCTGGCACAACGAACGTGGTGATCAATGTCAGCTACGGGCCGACAACCGGACCTCACAACGGCACGTCGGAGCTCGAGGGCAAGCTGAGGGAGCTTGTCACCCACTATGACGGCGTTTCCGTAAGTCCAAAGCTCGACGTCTTCCTGCCTGCCGGCAACAACTATCTGAGCGATGGGCACATCCATTTCGTCAGGCAAACCATGGCAGAGCCCGACCATGTCGAATGGACGTGGCGCCTTCCCCCCGACAATACCGTGCTCTGCTTTGCCGAAGTCTGGATGAAGAAGAACTGCACGGACAATGTCATTGTTACGCTCACCTCGCCCGGCGGTCGTAGCTCCTCGTCGACTGCCGGTCCAGCGCCTCCCGGTCCCCCACCCCCGCCGCCCGCTGCACCGGCGCTTCCGCCCTATACCGGTGCGTATGCCCCCGTTGACTGGGGTGACAATAGGGTGTGGCTGATTGCGGTCGAGCCCACCATCGCGGGAGCCGGCATGGTGCCCGAGCATGGGAATTGGAAGATCAAGGTGGAGGGCATCGAGTTGGGGAGCGAGGTTCATGCCTATGTGGCACGTACCGATCCGAACATGAACATGCGCACGGGTGCGAAGCGTTCGTACTTCATCGACGCCGGATGGGAGGCGGGCCGCGCGGCCGAGGCCGGCTGCACGTATGCCGGTGGGGAATTTGACAAGACCGGCTCGCTTGTTTCTCGCCTGGGCACCCTCAACGGGATCGGTACGGACAGCGTCGCGGGTGTGCAGGTGGCCGGCGGCTACATTCTGTCGGCGCCGAAACGCAAGTCGCCTTATTCGTCGGCGGGCCCCGCACGAACCGGGCCGCTCCCACGGCGAGTTGGTCCCGACTATGCGCTGTTCTGCGACGAGTCAGATGCTCTGCAGGGTGTACGTGCCGGGGGCAATCGAAGCGGCGTGGTGTTTCGGCTCATCGGTACCAGTGCCGCCGCGCCGCAGCTGGCGCGATTGGTTGCGGATCGGCGACCGTTGACGGTGCACGATGCTCCAGCCAGTCCTCCGGACGAGAAGCGAGGTGATGGCGATCTCCATCCGCCGTGATGTGGGCGAAGAGCGCGCCAGCTGGAAGGGCATCCGATCGGGGCAAGCGTCAATCCGGCCGCCGCCGGCCTCGATGCAGAAGATCGCCGACAGGCTCGCCGTCGTGCTGGTGCTGGCGGGGTTGGTGAAGGGCAGCTTTGCAGCGCTCGAGCGCTTCACGGCGGCGCAATGGATTGCCGGCGTTTATCTCGGCATCGGCGGCGGCGCGCTCGCCTTCATCCTCTGGGTCATGGCGCTGGCGGGCGACGCCGACCAGGGTCGCCAATACGATGACGGTCAATCCGATCGCCGCCGCTCTGTTGGCGGCGCTGCTGATCGGCGAGCCGATCACGCCCAATCTTCTGGCCGGGCTGGTCGCAGTGTTCGCCGGCATCGGGATTGCGACCAGCGAGTCGAAGGTGGCTTAGCCCTTCGGCGCAGTTGCTGTCGGCGGGCTCGCCTCCGGCGTCTTCTTCGGTTTCAGCGTGCCGGCATAGAACGAGATCAGCCAGACCAGGAGAATCGCGAGCAGATAAACGCCCCAGGCCTGCGGCGGCCTGGTCGCCCAGCGCAGGAGGCCGTTAAACGTGCGGGGCGGGCTGTCGTCGTCGCTCATGGCCCGCTTGTGCGCGAAAGCTCAGGTCTGGTCAATCCGGCCGCCGGCCGGCGCGGATCAGGAACAGCGCGGCCAGCGCCGAGAGGCTGAGCGCGGATGAGACGATCAGCACCTTGGCGCCCATGAGGTCGATGAGCAGGCCAAAGGCGAGCGGCGCCACCGCCTGCGCCATCCGTGCCGGCGCGCCGATGATGCCGAGGCGATAGCCGAAATCCTTCGGGCCGAAGATCGACAGCGGCAGGGTGCCGCGGGCGATCGTCAGGATGCCGTTGCCGGAGCCGTGGAACAACGCGAACGCGCTCGCCGCAGCGCCGCCGAAGATCGCGACGATCACGGCGCCGATCGGGTGGGTGAGGCTGGCGAGGCGCGTCGACCACAGCGGATGGAAGCGGCTGAGGAAGCCGGCCTCCAGCATGCGGGCACCGACTTGCGCCGGGCCGATCAATGCGCCGGCCGCGATCGCCTCGGCGGGCGTTGCCCCCATCGCCTCCAGGATGCGCGGAAAATGCGCGGCCATCGCGCCGGTGACAGTCCAGACCGCAGCGAAGATGAAGGCCAGCAAGATCATGGTGCGGTCGAGCGGCACATGCGGCTTCGCGGCCGCGGCCGCCGCCTGCTTGGCGCCCTTGATGACCGGCAGCATGAAGAAATTGAGCGGCAGGCCGATCAGGATATTGGCAGCGGTCCAGGCAAAACAGGTTTCGCGCCAGCCGATATGCGACAGGCCCCAGGCGGTGAGCGGCCAGCCGACGGTGGAGGCGAAGCCCGCCATGAGCGTGATGCCGGTGATCGGCCTGCGCGCCTCCGTGCCGTAGATGCGCCCCAAAGCGGCGAAGGCGGCATCGTAGAGCCCCATTGCCATGCCGATGCCGAGCACCAGCCAGGCGATCGCCATCACCATCACCGACTGCGAGATGCCAAGCAGCACGAGGCCGGCGGCAATGGTCACGTTGGACGCCGACAGCACCTGACGGCCGCCGACGAGATCGATCTGCCGTCCAATGCGCGGGCCCAGCATTGCAGAGATCACCAGCGCGGCCGAAAACGCACCGAAGATCCAGTTGGAGGAGACACCGAGCTCGCGTCCCATGGGATCGGCGAGCAGCGCCGGCAGATAATAGCTGGAGGCCCAGGCGAGGGTCTGCGTGGTGCCGAGCGCCAGGATGATCGGAAGCTGGCGCTGGGTCATGTCCTCGTATTTCTGATCGGCCGTGTCATCGGCGCATTTGCAGCTCGCGGCGAGAGCGCGTCAACCGCGTCTGCGGCATATTCGACCTGCTGCCGGCGGGGAGCCTTTGGGTTGTATGCAGATACCCCGCTTCCGCTCGTCACGAATGCACGCCATAATGGCGCATGCAATTGACCTCGCGCCTTACGCTGATGAACTGGCTGACCGGCCAGGGGCTCACGGGCCTGCCTGAAATTGAACTGCTCCGCGGCTTCTGCGAGCGTTGCTGCGCCGAGGGGCTGGAACTGTCGCGTGGCCTCGTCGTCATCGACACGCTGCATCCGATCTATGAAGGCCGCGGCTTCCGCTGGAGCGATCGTCCCAGCAACGAGAGCGATGCCTTCGAATACGGCTCGACCGCCGACGGCGACGCCGCCAAGAGCTGGCGCCGCTCGGTGTTCTTCCACATGCTCGAGAATGGCCACGACGAGATGGTGATCGATCTCGCCGATGCGCCGTCGATGGATTTCTCGCAGATCGGCGAACTCGCCGAGAAGGGCCACAAGCACTATCTCGCATTCGTCCACCGCTTCGGCGAGAACGGGGCGCTCGGCCTGATGGATTGCCTCTATTCCTGCTGGACCACCCGCCGCGCGAGCGGGTTCTCCGGACTGGAGCTGGAAGCGCTGCGCGATCTGGTTCCGGTGTTGGGGCTCGCAATCAAGTCGGCGCAGCAGGTCGACATCGCGCGCACGCTCGGCCGGGTCTATCTCGGCCGCGACGCCTCCGAGCAGGTGCTGCGCGGGCGCATCTCGCGCGGCGTCACCGAGCGCATCAATGCCGTGCTTTGGTATTCGGACCTGCGCGGCTCGACCGGCATCAGCGAGAGCATCGGTCCCGACGAGATCATCCCGTTCCTCAACGACTATGCGCAGGCCGTGATCGATCCGATCCACGAAGCCGGGGGCGACGTACTGAAGCTGATCGGCGACGGCGTGCTCGCGATGTTCTGGGGCGAGGACATGGCGGATGCGCGGCGGGCCGCGCTCCGCGCCGAGCACCTGTTCCGCAAGAATGTCGCTGCGCTGAACGAACGGCGGGCGGCGGAGGGCCGTCCGACCACGTCAGCCTATATCGGCCTGCATGTCGGCGAGGTCTTCTACGGCAATATCGGCAGCGAGGACCGGCTTGATTTCACCGTGGTCGGCCCGACAGTCAACGAGGTCAGCCGCATTGCCTCGATGAGCCGCTCGGTGGATCGCGAGCTCTTGGCCTCGTCCGAATTCTACAAGGGCCTAGATGCCGCCGGCCGCCGCTATCTCGTCTCCACCGGCCGCTACGCGCTGCGCGGCATCGGCCGCGCGCAGGATCTCTACACGCTCGATCCGGAAGTCGATGCGAGCGAGCCGGTCAGGGGCAGCTACGAGCGCTATCTGGCGGGTTAGTCTCCGCGGCCTCAACAGGCGCCGTCATTGCGAACGCAGCGAAGCAATCGAGGGTCCCTCAACGAAGGGACCTTGGATTGCGTCGTCGCTACGCTCCTCGCAATGCACTTGTGGTCAGCACCGCGCCGCCACCTCATCTCCCACCATGTCCGGCTGCCGGTCCAGTCCCACTGCCGGTGACAGCAGGATCACCAGCGCCTGCACGCCGAATAACGCCGCGGCGAGATAGAGGCATGCCTCCGCGCTCCAGAGGCCGCCGACGAGCGCGCCCAGCACTGAACCGAGCGGGCGGGCGCCGTAGCTCATGATGTTGATGGCGGAGACGCGGCCGAGCAGGCGCGGCGGCGTCACGGACTGGCGCAGCGTCGTGGTCGAGATCACCCATAGGATCGGGCCGACGCCGAGCAGGAAGAAGCTCAAGCCCGCGAGCCAGGGCGAGGGGACCAGCACCGTCAGCGCCATCACCAAGGCGGCGACAAAGCCGGTGACGGGGCCGAGCCCCACCACGGTGCCAAAGGCGATGCGCTTCATCACGCGCGTGGCGAGGAGCGCGCCGATCACCATGCCGACGCCGTACATCGTCAGCACCGTGCCGACACCGGCGGCGCTCAGACCGAGATGGCGCACGGCGTAGGGCACGAACACCGCGATCTGCAGGAACCAGCCGGTGTTGAAGATGAGCTGGGTGATGAAGACCGGCCGCAGCAGCGGATGGTGAAACACGAAGGCCGCGCCCTCGCGGATCTCTTGGAGCGGATGCCGCCGGGGCGCCGGCGCACGTGCGGGCTCGTAGATGCCGGAGAGCAGCACGACCGCGATGGCCGAGAGCGCCGCGGCAAAGCCGAACGCCGGGCTCGCGCCCCACCACCCAACCAGCGCACCGCCGAGTGCAGGCCCGCTGGCGAAGGCGATGGTGCGCGCCAGCTCGATGCGCGCATTCGCCGCCGGCAACAGGTTGGAGCTCACCAGCGAGGGCACCAGCGCCGGTGCTGCCACGCTGTAAACGACGGTGCCGCACACGGCGGCGAAGCCGAGCAGGGCCAGCAGCGGCAGGTTGAGGGCTCCCAGCGTGAGCAGCAGCACGACGGCCGCGAGCGCCACCGCCCGCAGTGCCTCGGCGCTCGCCATCAGCCTGCGGCGGGAAATTCGGTCTGCAAACACGCCGGCGGGGATGGCGAACAGGACGAAGGGCAGGGTGAGCGCGGTCTGCAGCAGGCCGGTCTGGCCTTCGGCCACCCCCAGCGTCAGCACGGCGACGATGGGCGCTGCCGCGAGCGCGATCTGCTCGGCCGACTGCGCTGCGAGATTGGACCAGGCGAGGCGGTTGAAAGTGTCAGGAAGGCGAGGCGGCGTTGACATGGCGCATATCCCGTAGAGGCGAATTTGCGCCAATGTTGGCCCCCGATGACCACCAAACCCACCCGCTTCCCGACAAGAGGCGATTTCCGCGATCGGCGGCGGGAATGCCCGCCGCTAGATGCAGTTGCAAATGAGTTGCAATAAGAATGAACTTGGGTATTCTGCCGATATGGATGCCCGATCACCCCACATAACTCCCGACCTCGCCGGCTGGCGCGCTGATGCGCCCACCACCAAAAGCCTCGCTGAGGTTAATTCCACCGTTGCCATTCCCGCCGCGGGCCGCTGGTGGCGCCGGCTGCTGGCCTTCGTCGGGCCGGGCTACCTCGTCTCGGTCGGCTATATGGACCCCGGCAATTGGGCGACCGATCTCGCCGGCGGGTCGAAGTTCGGCTACACGCTGCTCTCCGTCATCCTGATCTCGAACTTGATGGCGATCCTGCTCCAGTCGCTGGCGGCTCGGCTCGGCATCGTCACCGACCGCGATCTCGCGCAGGCCTGCCGCGCCTCCTATCCCCGGGTGGTGAACTTCCTGCTCTGGCTCGCCTGCGAGGCGGCCATCATCGCCTGCGATCTCGCCGAGGTGATCGGCACGGCGATCGCGCTGAAGCTGCTGTTCGGCATTCCCCTGATTGGCGGCGCATTGATTGCAGCCCTCGACGCCTTCCTGCTGCTGCTGCTGATGAACCGGGGCTTCCGCTTCCTGGAGGCTTTCGTCATCGCGCTGCTGGTGGTGATCGCCGTTTGCTTCGCGGTGCAGATCGCGGCGGCGGCTCCGCCGGTGGCAGAGGTCTTGCGGGGCTTCGTGCCCAAGAGCGAGATCTTCACCAATTCCGACATGCTCTACATCGCGATCGGCATCATCGGCGCCACCGTGATGCCGCACAATCTCTACCTGCACTCCTCGATCGTGCAGACGCGCGCTTATGAACGCAACGACACCGGCCGGCGCGAAGCGATCAAATGGGCGACGACGGACTCGACCATCGCGCTGATGCTGGCGCTGTTCATCAACGCCGCGATCCTCGTCGTCGCTGCTGCGACCTTCCACAAGAGCGGCCATTCCGACGTGGCCGGGATTGAGCAGGCGTTCGAGCTGCTGTCGCCGCTGCTCGGTCTCGGCATCGCCTCGACGCTGTTCGCGGTGGCGCTGCTCGCCTCGGGCCTCAACTCGACGGTCACTGCGACGCTCGCCGGCCAGATCGTGATGGAGGGCTTTCTCGATCTGCGCCTGCCCAGCTGGGCGCGCCGCCTCTTGACCCGCGGCATCGCCATCATTCCCGTGATCATCGTCACCGCGATCTACGGCGAGCGCGGCACTGCGGATTTGCTGGTGTTCAGCCAGGTCGTGCTGTCGATGCAGCTGCCTTTCGCGGTGATTCCGCTGGTCCGCTTCGTCTCCGACCGCCGCAAGATGGGCAAGTTCGCGATCCCGATGTCGGTTGCCGCGGTCGCCTGGATCGTCGCGGGCATCATCGTGATTTTGAATCTGAAGTTGCTGGCAGATACGTTCTTTGGGTGAGTGGCGAATGGCGAGTAGCGAGTGGGGGCGTTCTCCTATTCGCTACTCGCCATTCACTAATCCTGCGGCTCGGACGCCGTGTCGCCCTGCGCGTCGATGCGCAGCCAGCCTGAGGGGGCGAGGCGCTGCTGCGGCAGGAAGCGGGCCTTGTAGTCCATCTTCTTGGAGCCTTCGATCCAGTAGCCGAGATAGACGTAAGGCAGCCCTTGCCGTCGCGCACGGGCGATATGGTCGAGGATCATGAAGGTGCCCATCGAGCGGCTGACCTGGCCAGGCTCGAAGAACGAATAGACCATCGACAGGCCGTCGCTGAGAACGTCGGTGAGCGCCACTGCGATCAGCTCCTCGCCGCGGCCGGTGATGCCGCTGTCGGGGCCGCGCTTGCGGTATTCGATGATGCGGGTCTCGACGTGGCTGTCCTCGACCATCATAGCGTAGTCGAGCACGGTCATGTCGGCCATCCCGCCGTGGCGGTGGCGGGCGTCGAGATAGGCGCGGAACACCGAATATTGCTCGGAGGTCGGCACCGCGCTGCGCTGCTCGCCGATGATGTCGGCGTTACGGGCCATCACCTTGCGGAAGTTGCGCGAGGGGCGGAACTCGTTGGCGATGACCCGGACCGAGACGCAGGCCCGGCACTGGTCGCAGGCGGGACGGTAGGCGATCGACTGGCTGCGGCGGAAACCGCCATGGGTGAGCAGGTCGTTGAGGTCACCGGCGCGGTCCCCGACCAGATGCGTGAACACCTTGCGCTCATGTCGGCCCGGCAAATACGGGCAGGGTGAGGGCGCCGTGAGGTAAAACTGGGGGGTGTCGCGCGAGTGCTGGGTCAAGGGACGTCGTGGGCCTCCGAAACAGGCATCAGCATCGCGCTCCAAAAGCCCCCGGTCAATCGATTAGCTCACCACGTCCGCGCCGCCTGCGGAGTGGGTATGCGAACCGAATTGTTGATCACGACCGTTCCCAGCACGAAATCGTGCAGCAGGCGACGGCGGCCGTTGAACAGGCCGACCAGCACCACGAACGGCGACAGGAACGAGACCGTCACCCAGAACAGCACGGCATGGGTGGCGCCGAGCACGAAGTAGCCGGGCGCGCCGTACCAGGTGCGCAGCTCCAGGTCCATCAGGCGCATGCCGACCGTGGCGGAGGACGCACCGCCGATGCTGGCGCCGTAATAGACGATAGCCCAGATCACGGAGGCCGGCCAGGCGATCCAGAACAGCGCCCAGCCGATGCCGAGGGTGACCACGCCGAACAAGGCGATGAAGATGTAGCCGAGGATCACCGGCACCGAGATCACGACCATGTCGATCAGGAAGGCGAACACCCGCCGCGTCGCGACGCCCCGGAACAGTTCCGGATGCAGGTCAGGGTCGTAGGCATGCGGTTGCATGGCGCCGTCATTGCGCCAGCCGCCTGAATTGCCCGAGTTGTACGACATGGTCCGTTCTCCCAGCGAAGCTCCCCTCGCAGGACATGGGAACAGGCCATGCCCGTGCCAAGGGCGCGCGGGCGGCAGCAAGCCGAAATATTCCGGCGATTCGGGGGCGGTGGATCGGGCGGTCCTCTAGGGTGGGCCAAGGCGCGCTTGCGCCGTGCCCACCATTGCCCGCCGACTTACACGATGGATGGAATCGGTGGGCCCGCTTCGCTTGGCCCACCCTACGACAGCTTACGTCTGGCCCCGCAGCTTCTCCGCTGCCTTCGGCGCAAAATAGCTCAGCACACCGTCGGCGCCGGCGCGTTTGAAGGCGAGCAGGCTTTCCATCATGGCACGGTCGCCGTCGAGCCAGCCGTTGTTCGCGGCTGCGGCGATCATCGCGTATTCGCCGGAGACCTGATAGGCGAAGGTCGGCATCGCAAACGTGTCCTTCACGCGGCGGACCACGTCGAGATAGGGCATGCCGGGCTTCACCATCACCATGTCGGCGCCCTCGGCGATGTCGAGCTCGACCTCGCGCAGCGCTTCATCGGTGTTGGCGCTATCCATCTGATAGGTGCGCTTGTCGCCGGTGAGCGTCTTGGCCGAGCCGATGGCGTCGCGGAACGGGCCATAGAAGGCGGAGGCGTATTTCGCGGCATAGGCCATGATCTGCACGTCGAGCAGGCCGGCGCGGTCCAGCCCCTCGCGGATCGCGGCGACGCGGCCGTCCATCATGTCGGAGGGCGCGATGATGTCGCAGCCGGCTTCGGCCTGCACCAAGGCCTGACGCACCAGCACGGCGACCGTCTCGTCATTCAGGATCTTGCCGTCGGAGATCAGGCCGTCATGGCCGTGGCTGGTGAAGGGATCGAGCGCGACGTCGCAGAGGATACCGATCTCCGGAAACTCCTTCTTGATCGCGCGCACGGCCTGGCAGACCAGGTTGTTCGGGTTGGTGGCTTCCGAGCCTTCCTCGTCGCGCAGGGACGGATCGGTGTAGGGAAACAGCGCGATGCAGGGGATGGTCAGCTTCATCGCGCGCTCGGCCTCGCGCACGGCCTGGTCGACGCTGAGGCGGTCGACGCCGGGCATCGAGGCGACCTGCTCGCGCTTGTTCGTGCCGTCGATCAGGAACAGCGGCCAGATCAGGTCGTCGGTGGTGAGGACGTTCTCGCGCACCATGCGCCGGGCCCACTCGGCCTTGCGGTTGCGGCGCGGACGGACGGTCAGATCGAGGGCATGCGGCACTGCCGTGCTGTCCCGGCGCGAAACGTCGCGCAATTCGATCGGACGTCCGTATTTGATCGCCATCACTCTTCCTCCGGCTGGAATTATTCTTATACCAGCTCGCATGGTTCCCGTCACCGCGGCTTGACCTGCCGCAAGGCAGATCTGAACCTGACTTGGGCAGCCGATTGATTTTGCGGGCCGAAGCAGCCAGAAGGGGCCATGTCCGAGATCTCCACCCGCGATGCGGCCCAAGGCGGCGCCAATGCCAGGGACGCTGCCCGTGACACTGCCCGAGAGAGCGCGCTCTCAGTGGCGGCGATCTCCTCGGAGCGCTCGGAGTCCGACGACAATGTCTGGACCCGACGGCTGGTGCTGTTCCTGCGGGTGATGGCGCTGCTCTCGATCCTGAAAGGCCTCTATCACTGGGCGCAGGTCACGGGCTTCGTCGGCGGCGAGGACGAGGCGTTCGAGAACCAGTCGATGGCCTGGCAGGCCGCGACGGTCTACTTCGCGGTGATCGAGCTCGTCGCCGCCGTCGGCCTCTGGCTGGCGACGCCCTGGGGCGCGGTGGTGTGGCTGACGACCGTGGTGTCGATGGCCGTGATCGAGCTGATGTTCCCGGGAATCTACGGCGGCAGCCTCGTCGTGGTCGGCGTCGAGGTCTTCATGCTGGCCGCTTATCTTGCGCTCGCCTGGATGGCCGCGCGCGAGCGGCCGCCGTAGCGCGCAGAGATTCACGCTCACGCTCTCGTGCCCCGGACGCAATGCAGCACGCCGAAGTTTGCGGCGTGATGCGTTGCAGAGCCGGGGCCCATCTTTCCGATATCTCGCTTTTGGCTTCTGGGATCCCGGGTCGGCGCGCCGCTTGCTGCGCTTGTCCGGGACAGGAGAATGTTGCGTTTGGTTGACCGCTGGTTGCCTAAAATTCGCGGTAAGTTTTCATTGACCAGCCGGTTCCGCCACAGCTCTTACGCGTGCGTTTCGAAACGGGGCGGGGCTGTTCTGGAATGCGACAACAGCGGCGGACGGAGGGTGAACAGGACCTTGCGAAGGTCAACAGAGGCTTTCAAAAAGTACTTGTGGCACAGGCTTAATGCGCAATTCACTGTCTTAAATTCATGATCTCTTTATTCTCTTATTTAAGCCGATCTTCAAACGCCCCTCTTAAGTTGCACCTATCAGACGGGACACAAGTTTCGTCGAATAAGTGTCGATAAAAACGACAACAGGGGAAGTGTCATGATGAAAGCCGTCGCAACTGCGGCAGATACCGCAGAGCGCGTCTCCGGCCAGCAGGGTTCGGTGCAGTCGCTCTATCTGGAAGCTTTGACTCTGGTGGAGCGGCTGCATCGCCGGCTCCTCGACGTGATCAAGGACGAATTCGATCGCCGCGGCCGCGCGGACATCAACTCGGTCCAGGCGCTCTTGCTCTACAACATCGGCGACAAGGAGCTGACCGCGGGCGAATTGCGCACGCGCGGTTACTATCTCGGCTCCAACGTCTCCTACAATCTGAAGAAGCTCGTCGAGCTCGGCTTCCTCGATCATCAGCGCTCGCGCGTCGATCGCCGCTCGGTGCGCATCCGCCTGACCCCGCAGGGCCAGGAAGTCCGCCGCATCGTCGATGCGCTCTACCAGAAGCACGTCAAGACGGTGGAGCAGGTCGGCGGCATCTCCGGCGACGAGTTTGCGACCCTCAACAAGTCGCTGCACCGCCTGGAGCGGTTCTGGACCGACCAGATCCTCTATCGCCTCTGAGTTCTAAAGGGATCTGGGCGAAGCCGGCCCGCAACAAGACCGGCAGCCCTCCCGAACGTGCCTGACTTCCCCAAGCGCGCTGGTCCGGAGTTGCCCCGGACCGGTGCGTTGATATTTTTTTGCACCTGCGAAAAAATCCCCCCGGCAGCCAGGAACCAGTTCCGGGCTCGGCGCTTATCTTCTTCGGATCGGAGAAACGGCGATGCTGGTCGAGCGCGGGCTTCGGGTGATGAACGTGGAACTCGTCAGCGAGGCCTACGCCATCGCCGCGAACTACCTTCGCCGCTCCGGCGCAATCCCGGACACTCTCGTCACCGACGACCGCCTGCTTCACCTGATCGTCAAGCTGCTCCAGCAGGGCGAATTCAACAAGATCAGGCTGGCCAACAGGGCGATCGCCCGGTTCCAGGCGCAGACCGAGGCCAGAGCGGTTGCCTGATCAAAACCCCCAAGATCCCGACCAACCAGAGGATGCCATGGAAGCTGCCATCGACCGCATCATGCAGACCTACGACCTGCTCGCCAACCGCACCGCGGCGGCCAGCGCCGAGGCGCGTGAAAAGGTCACGAACTACCTCAACATCCTGATGGAAGCCGGCGAGACCGACACCCATAGGTTGACGGTCTGCGGCCTGACCTATCTGCGCCAGCTCGACGGCAGCGTCGACCCCGTGAAAGCGGGGTATACCGGGCTGTAAAACGACGCCGGCTGCCCCGGCGGCAGCTGGCAAGAAATAAGGCCCAAAGCCGCCCCACCGCGATATTGACGGGGAGCGGATCTCGCAAGACCGCTCCCGGGCTGAAAACCTCCAATCCCACCATATCTTGCATAAATATCAGGCCCGACCCGCAAATGCTTGGCCGCGGTCGGCCGATGTGGTAGATCGCGCGTGCTTCCGACCGCCACACCAGACCCGCCCGTAGCCCGCCAAAAGGCTGCGGCGGTGGAGATATTCGCAAGATGACCGCACCCAAGTCCGCCTCCGCGCCCGATTCGTTTTTCACCGCCTCGCTCGAGCAGGCCGATCCGGAAATCGCTGCCGCCATCAAGGGCGAGCTCGGTCGGCAGCGCCACGAGGTCGAGCTGATCGCCTCCGAGAACATCGTCAGCCGGGCCGTGCTGGAAGCGCAGGGTTCGGTCATGACCAACAAATACGCGGAAGGTTATCCGGGCGCGCGCTATTACGGCGGTTGTGAGTGGGTCGACGTCGCCGAGAACCTTGCGATCGATCGTGCCAAGAAGCTGTTCGGCGCCAGTTTTGCCAACGTGCAGCCGAACTCCGGCAGCCAAATGAACCAGGCGGTGTTCCTGGCGCTGCTGCAGCCGGGCGACACCTTCATGGGTCTCGATCTCGCCGCCGGCGGCCATCTCACCCATGGCTCGCCCGTGAACATGAGCGGCAAGTGGTTCAAGGCCGCGCATTACACCGTCCGCCGCGAGGACCAGATCATCGACATGGATGCCGTGGCCAAGCAGGCCGAAGAGGTCAAGCCGAAGCTGATCATCGCCGGCGGCTCGGCCTATTCGCGCGCCTGGGACTTCAAGCGTTTCCGCGAGATCGCCGACAGCGTCGGCGCTTACCTGCTGGTCGACATGGCGCATTTCGCTGGGCTCGTCGCCGGCGGCGTGCATGCTTCCCCGGTGCCGTATGCGCACGTCACCACCACCACGACGCACAAGTCGCTGCGTGGTCCGCGCGGCGGCCTGATGCTGTGGAATGACGAGACGCTGACCAAGAAGCTCAACTCGGCGATCTTCCCGGGCCTGCAGGGCGGTCCTTTGATGCACGTGATTGCAGCCAAGGCGGTCGCCTTCGGCGAGGCGCTGCGTCCGGATTTCAAGGTCTACGCCAAGAACATCGTCGAGAACGCCAAGGCCTTGGCCGAGACGTTGAAGGGCCATGGTCTCGATATCGTCTCCGGCGGCACCGACAATCATCTGATGCTGGTCGATCTCCGGCCGAAGGGCCTGAAGGGCAACGTCTCGGAGAAGGCGCTGGTTCGCGCCGCCATCACCTGCAACAAGAACGGCATTCCGTTCGACCCGGAATCGCCCTTTGTGACCTCGGGCATTCGGCTCGGCACGCCGGCTGCGACCAGCCGCGGCTTCGGCGTGGCCGAATTCCAGCAGGTCGGCGGCATGATCGCCGAGGTCCTCAATGCGATCGCGCAATCCTCCGACGGCAAGGCGCCGCTGGTGGAGGCTGCGATCAAGGAACGGGTCAAGGCGCTCACCGACCGGTTCCCGATCTACCAGTAAGGCGCCGCATGATCCGGAAAAGTGGGTACCGGTTTTCCGAAGAGATCATGCGAAAGTAAAGGTCACACGGATGCGCTGCCCGAACTGCAACAGTCTCGATACGCAGGTAAAGGACTCGCGTCCGACCGAGGACTCGTCCGTAATCCGCAGGCGGCGCGTGTGCGTCGCCTGCAATTTCCGCTTCACCACCTTCGAGCGCGTGCAGCTGCGCGAGCTCACGGTGATCAAACGCAACGGCCGCCGCGTGCCGTTCGATCGCGACAAGCTGATGCGCTCGGTGCAGATCTCACTTCGCAAGCGGCAGGTCGAGCCGGAGCGCGTCGAGAAGATGGTCTCCACCATCGTGCGCGAGCTTGAGACCGGAGGCGAGGCCGAGATCTCCTCGGAGGTGATCGGCGAGACCGTGATGGAGCATCTGCGCACGCTCGACGACGTCGCCTATGTGCGCTTTGCCTCGGTCTACCGCAATTTCCGCGAGGCCAAAGATTTCGCCGACGTGCTCGGCGAGCTCTCCGGCGAGGAGGAAGCGCGGCTCGCCGCGATCCGCAAATGATCTTCCGCATCCTGGAAGACCAGTTCGCGCAGAAGGCCCGCGAGGCCAAGGATGCTGATCGCCGTTTCATGGAGCTGGCGCTTGCGCTCGGTCGGCGCGGGCAGGGCCGGACCTGGCCCAATCCGGCCGTGGGCGCCGTCATCGTCAAGGACGGCGTCATCGTCGGCCGCGGCTGGACGCAAGCAGGCGGACGTCCGCACGGTGAGCCCGAGGCGTTGCGGCGGGCGGGCGAAGCAGCGCGGGGCGCCACGCTCTACGTCACGCTGGAGCCGTGCTCGCATTTCGGCAAGTCGCCGCCTTGCGCCGATGCTGTGATCGCCGCCGGCATCAAGCGCGTGGTGGCGGCGATCGAGGACCCCAATCCGGAAGTTGCGGGCCAGGGCCATGCGCGCCTGCGCGCCGCCGGCATCAATGTGGACGTCGGTCTGTGCGCGGCGGAGGCCGCGTTCGACCATGCCGGCCATTTCCGCCGCATCCGTGACCAGCGTCCTCATGTGATCCTGAAGCTCGCGGTCTCGCCTGACGGCAAGATCGGTGCGGCCGGCGGCAAGCCGCTTGCGATCACGGGGGAGGCGGCACGCAACCGCGTGCATCTGCTCCGCGCGCAAAGCGATGCCATCCTGGTCGGCATCGGCACGGTGCTGGCGGATGATCCGCAGCTCAACTGCCGCCTGCCGGGCATGGCGGCGCGCTCGCCGGTGCGTGTGGTGCTCGACCGGAGCCTGCGCATTCCCGCATCGAGCCAGCTGGTTCGGTCCGCGCGCGAGACGCCGCTTTGGGTGATCGCGTCCGAGCTTGCGGAAGCGGCCGCCGCGACGCGCCTTGGCGCGGCCGGTGCGCAAATCATGCGCATGCCTCCGGGGAGTGCATCCGGGCTCGATCTTTCGGCCGTGCTGCATGCGCTGGCGGACAAGGGCATCACACGGCTGATGGTCGAGGGCGGCAGCCGCGTTGCGGCATCGTTCGTCGCGGCCGATCTCGTCGACGAGGTCTGGCTGTTCCGCGGAGCGGAAGCGGTCGGCGAAGGCGGCGTCGATGCGCTCGATGCATTGCCCCTGTCGAAAATCACGCAGTCGCCGGCCTACAAGGTTCATGCTAGCGAGACCTGCGGCAAGGATAACCTCACCATCTACGAGCGCGCGTAATGTTCACCGGCATTGTCACCGATATCGGCGAGATCGTCAGCTTCACGCCAACGGCGCCGGGGCAGCTGCACCGGCTGCGGATCGCCTGCCGCTACGATCAGAGCACGATTGCGGACGGCGCCTCGATCGCCTGCAACGGTGTGTGCCTGACCGTGGTTGCCTCGGGCGTTGCGGATGGCAGGGACTCCAAGCAAAGGACCTGGTTCGACGTTGACACCGCGGCCGAGACGCTGGCGCTGACGACGGCCAAGCACTGGAAGGTCGGCACCAGGCTCAACCTCGAGCGCGCGCTGAAGATCGGCGATGAGCTCGGCGGCCATATCGTCGCCGGCCACGCCGATGGCATTGCAACCATCGTCAGCCGGGAGGACTTGCCGGATATGGCGCGGTTCGTGCTCTCGACGACGCGGGAGCTGGCACGGTTCATCGCCACCAAGGGCTCGATCACGCTCGACGGCGTCTCGCTGACGATCAATACGGTTGCAGACGTGACCTTTTCGGTGCTGATCATTCCGCACACGCTCGATGTCACGACGATCGGCAGCTGGAAGGCCGGGGATGAGGTTAATATCGAGGTCGACCTGATGGCCCGCTACGCGGCGCGGCTGACGGAAATGACGGTCTCTTAGAACTTGGCTTACCTGCTTCCGGCGACTACATAGCGCCGACCCCTTTCGAAACGGATTGAACGATGGCAGACGCGCGGCGCGCACCCCTGAAGGACCAGACCGACATTTCCGGCGCGCGCGCGCTGATTGTCGAGGCGCGGTTCTATGACGATCTCCAGGATGCGCTGCTGGACGGCGCGGTGGCCGAGTTGAAGGCGGCCGGCCTGACCCACGACGTCATTACGGTTCCCGGTGCGCTGGAGATCCCCGCGGCAGTCGCCATCGCGGTCGATGCCGCGGCGGCGAACGGCAGGCCCTATGATGCGGTGATCGCGCTCGGCTGCGTGATCCGCGGCGACACCATTCATTTCGAGATCGTCTCGCAGGAATCCTCGCGCGCGCTGATGGACCTCGCCGTGGCGCGGAAGCTGCCGCTCGGCAACGGCATCCTCACCGTCAACACCGAGGCGCAGGCCTGGGCGCGGGCGCGTGCCAGCGAGCTCAACAAGGGCGGCGATGCCGCGCGCGCCGCGCTTGCGATGCTGCGCATTAAACGCCGCCTGGCGCAGGCCTGAAGCCATGGCCGATAACACCAAGAAGCCGACAGGCGTTGTCGAGAAGAAGGCGAACCGGCGCGGTGCGGCACGGCTCGCAGCCGTGCAGGCACTGTACCAGATGGACATCGCCGGTGCGGGCATCAACGACATCTTTGCCGAATTCGAAAGCCATTGGCTCGGCAACGAGGTCGAGGGCGAGACGTATCTGCCGGCGGAAGCCGCCTTTTTCCGCGACGTCGTCTCCGGCGTCGTGCGCGACCAGAAGAAGCTCGATCCACTGATCGACGAGGCGCTGTCGAAGGGCTGGCCGCTCAAGCGGATCGAGGCGATCCTGCGGGCAGTGCTGCGGGCAGGAGCCTATGAGCTCCAGCATCGCAAGGACGTGCCGGGCCGGGTGGTGGTCTCCGAATATGTCGACGTCGCCAATGCTTTCGTCGACCGCGAGGAGACCGGCATGGTCAACGCCGTGCTCGACCAGATCGGCCGGCAGTTTCGCGGCGACGAGTTCGGGCGGGGGTAGTTTCCCGCGAGGGCGGTGAAGTGATGCGAGACGACTGCCCCATTCTCCGTCGTCATCACCCGCGAAGGCGGGTGATCCAGTACGCCGCGGCCTATCGGGCTAACACGACTGTCTCTCGAATACTGGATCGCCCGGTCAAGCCGGGCGATGACAGCGGTGGATGGGGCTGACGCCGATGGAAACCACACAAAATCCCTCCGGCGAAGACTCCCTCATCGCGCGCTATTTCAAACCGCTGGCGACCGATCCCGGCGCGTTCGGGTTGGTCGACGACGCGGCGGTGCTGTCCTCGTCCGGCGAGGACATCGTCGTCACCACCGACGCGGTGGTGGAGGGCGTGCATTATCTTGCCGGCGATCCGCCTGACAACATCGCGCGCAAGGCGCTGCGGGTGAACCTGTCCGATCTCGCGGCGAAAGGAGCGACGCCGGCAGGCTTCGTGCTGACGCTGGCGCTGCGCAGCAAGGAGGATGCCTGGCTGCGTCCCTTTGCGGACGCGCTGGGCGAGGATGCGAAGACCTTCGCTTGTCCTCTGCTCGGTGGCGACACGGTGTCGACGCCGGGCCCGCAGATGATCTCGATCACCGCCTTCGGCCGTGTGCCTCAGGGGCGGATGATCGGCCGCACCGGCGCAAGGCCGGGCGACCGCGTCCTGGTCACGGGCACGATCGGCGATGCCGCGCTCGGCCTCGACGTGCTCAAAGGCGGGGCTGCCGCCAGCGCGCTGACCTCCGATCCCGCGGCACGGGATTTTCTGGTCTCGCGCTATCGGGTGCCGCAGCCACGCAACGTGCTGGCGCCGGCCCTGCGCGATCATGCCACCGCGGCGATGGACGTCTCCGACGGGCTCGCCGGCGATCTGACCAAGCTCTGCGCCGCCTCCGGGGTCTCGGCCTCGGTCGACGTGACGAGCCTGCCACTCTCTGCCGCGGCAGCCGGCCTTCGCGCCCGCAACGTCGCGTCTGTCGAGACGCTGCTTGCCGGGGGCGACGACTACGAGGTGCTCTGCACCGTTCCGCCGGCACAATGCGAGACGCTGATTGCCGCGGGGCAGTCCCTCGGCGTTGCCGTGACTGCAATCGGTACCATCACGGAGGGGCAGAAGCCGCTGCGCTTCCTGGACGGGCAGGGCCAGGATCTGCTTTTGACGCGGCTGTCCTACAGCCACTTCTAGGAATTGCTCCAAACCGGCATCTGAGTTCTCAGCGCTTGGTCCTAAATACCTGCCAAGATCGGCCTTTTCGGGCTGATCCGGCGTTGCACCCTCAATGTGATTTTGGCAAGCTCGCGGCCGACTGGAGCCGTCCCTTAAGGGCAAGGGGGCGGCTTTGTTCAAAATCAAGGCGCTGCACCGCACGACGGACAACAAAAGGCGCCGGGGGTACATCAAGGATCTGAGGCAAACATCACATGACAGCATTATGGTTGATAGTGCTCTGCGGAGCGCTTTCCGTCGCCTACGCGATTTGGGCGACGTCTTCGGTCTTGGGCGCGGATGCGGGGTCGCCGCGCATGCAGGAGATCGCAGGGGCGGTGCGCGAAGGCGCACAAGCCTATCTCCGGCGGCAATACACCACGATCGGTATCGTCGGCATCGTCATCTTCGTGCTGCTTGCCTATTTCCTCGGGCTCTATGTCGCGATCGGTTTCGCCATCGGCGCGATCCTGTCCGGCGCTGCGGGCTTCATCGGCATGAACGTCTCGGTCCGCGCCAATGTGCGCACCGCCCAGGCCGCGACGACGTCGCTGGCCGGCGGCCTGGAGCTCGCCTTCAAGGCGGGCGCCATCACCGGCCTTCTGGTGGCGGGTCTGGCGCTGCTCGGCGTGACGCTCTATTTCGGCTTCCTGGTCCATTCGCTGAAGCTCGCGCCGGATAGCCGCGTCGTCGTCGATGCCCTGGTGGCGCTCGGCTTCGGCGCCTCGCTGATCTCGATCTTCGCCCGTCTCGGCGGCGGCATCTTCACCAAGGGTGCGGACGTCGGCGGCGACCTCGTCGGCAAGGTCGAGGCCGGCATTCCCGAGGATGACCCGCGCAACCCTGCGACCATCGCCGACAACGTCGGCGACAACGTCGGCGACTGCGCCGGCATGGCCGCCGACCTGTTCGAGACCTATGCGGTGACCGCGGTCGCCACCATGGTCCTGGCGGCGATCTTCTTCGCCAAGACGCCGATCCTCGCCAACATGATGACGCTGCCGCTCGCGATCGGCGGCATCTGCATCATCACCTCGATCATCGGCACCTTCTTCGTCAAGCTCGGGCCGAGCCAGTCGATCATGGGCGCGCTTTACAAGGGCCTGATCGCAACGGGCATCCTGTCGCTGATCGGCATCGCCCTGGTGATCTACTACCTGATCGGCTTCGGCAAGCTCGAGGGCGTCAACTACACCGGCCTGGCGCTGTTCGAGTGCGGCGTGGTCGGTCTCATCGTCACCGCCCTGATCATCTGGATCACCGAATACTACACCGGGACCGACTATCGTCCGGTGAAGTCGATCGCCCAGTCCTCGGTCACCGGCCACGGCACCAACGTGATCCAGGGCCTCGCCATCTCGATGGAAGCGACCGCGTTGCCTGCGATCGTCATCATCGCCGGCATCCTGGTCACCTACAGCCTCGCCGGGCTGTTCGGCATCGCGATCGCGACCGCCACCATGCTGGCGCTGGCCGGCATGATCGTCGCCCTCGACGCCTTCGGCCCCGTCACCGACAATGCCGGCGGCATTGCCGAAATGGCGGGACTGCCGAAGGAGGTGCGCAAGTCGACCGACGCGCTCGACGCGGTCGGCAACACCACCAAGGCGGTCACCAAAGGCTACGCGATCGGCTCCGCTGGTCTCGGCGCCCTGGTGCTGTTCGCGGCCTACAACGAGGACCTCAAGTTCTTCGTGGCCCGCTCCGCGCAGCATCCCTACTTCGCCGGCGTCAATCCGGACTTCTCACTGAACAATCCCTACGTCGTGGTGGGCCTGCTGTTCGGTGGTCTGTTGCCGTACCTGTTCGGCGCGATGGGCATGACCGCGGTCGGCCGTGCGGCCGGTGCGATCGTCGAGGAGGTCCGTCGCCAATTCCGCGAGAAGCCGGGCATCATGCAGGGCACCGACAAGCCTGATTACGGCAAGGCGGTGGACTTGCTCACGCGCGCGGCAATCAAGGAGATGATCATCCCCTCGCTGCTGCCGGTGCTGTCGCCGATCGTCGTCTACTTCCTGATCTATGCGATCGCGGGCGGCGGCGCGGCGGGCAAGTCGGCGGCATTCTCGGCCGTCGGCGCCATGCTGCTCGGCGTCATCGTGACGGGCCTGTTCGTCGCGATCTCCATGACCTCAGGCGGCGGCGCCTGGGACAACGCCAAGAAGTACATCGAGGACGGTCATTTCGGCGGCAAGGGCTCTGATGCCCACAAGTCCGCGGTGACCGGCGATACCGTCGGCGATCCCTACAAGGACACGGCGGGACCTGCGGTGAACCCGATGATCAAGATCACCAATATCGTGGCCCTGCTGCTGCTCGCGATCCTGGCGCACTGAGCGGCGCTGACGCGACAAGAGAAAACCCCGCGGCGTGAGCCGCGGGGTTTTTGATTTGGCGATCCGACGCTCTCCCGACGTCATTGCGAGGAGCTCTTGCGACGAAGCAATCCAGCATCGTTCCGCAGAGACAGCCTGGATTGCTTCGCTTCTCTCGCAATGACGTGAGAGAGACCTACTGCACGTCCATCTGCAGGCCTTCCTTCTGGATGATGCCGGCGAACTTCTTCGTCTCGGCGTCCACGAAGGCGGCGAACTGCTCGGGCGTGCCGTAGTCGGCGCGGGCGCCCATGGCGGCGATCTGCTTCTTGACGTCCTCGCGCTCCAGCATCGCCTTGACCTGGAGATTGAGCGCGCCCAGCACCTCGGGCGAAGCGCCCTTCGGCAGGAAGACCGCGAACCAGGAGGACACGTCGAAATTCGCCAGCTCCGGCGCGCTCTCGCGCATGGTCGGCAGGTCTTTGGCGAGGTCGCTGCGCTCGGGCGTGGTGACGCAGAGACCGTTGAGCGTGCCGCTCTGCACCTGAGGCAGGGTCGGATAGAGATTGTCGAACAGGATCTGTATGTCGCCGGCAAGGGCGGCCTGGAGCGCGGGGCCGGCGCCGCGGAACGGGATGTGCGTCATCTTCAGGCCGGTGAGCTGGAGAAACCAGGCGCCGGTGAGGTGGGGGCTCTGGCCGACGCCGGAGGAGGCGTAGCTGAGCTTGTCCGGATTGGCCTTCAGATACGCGATCAGCTCGGGAATCGTTTTGATGCCGGTCTTCGGATGCGCCGAGACGATGTTCGGAATCCGGATCATGTTCGAGACCGGCTGAAGCTGGTCCGGCTTGTAGCTGAGGTTCTTGAAGATGCTGTAGGCGATCGCGTTCGGGCCGGGGTTGCCGACCAGGATGGTGTGACCATCCGGCTTGGCGCGCACGGCCTCGGCGGTGCCGATCGTGCCGCCGCCGCCGGAGCGGTTTTCCACCACAGTCGACTGACCCCAGGCGGTTTGCAGATGCGCGGCCAGGAGGCGGCCCATCACGTCCGTCGAGCCGCCGGCCGCGGCCGGCACGATGAGACGAACGTTTTCAGTGGGCTTCCAGTCGGCAAGGCTCGATCGCGGTAGAATCGCTGCGGCCGAAAGGCCGGCAGCACCGGCGAGCACACGACGGCGGGACAACAAAGGCTTATGCACGAATCCACTCCTGCTTTTTGCTTTGCGGGAACCGTAGGGAACGGCACGTGCGACCGCAAGTCGCGCGCGACGACAAGTGCCGCGCAGAGAGCGGCACGACGACGCAGGCGTAAGCCCATATACCTTGCGATGGAATTAAGCGGCTTCAGGAGCCTCGTTCGACGCGCATTTTCGACGCGAAGCGACAAGCCGCTTCGATCGAATCCTTCGACGGCCTCAGTTGAAGCTGAGCAGCTTGAACAGCGGGGTAAGGTAGCTCATCTCCTGACCCGACGTCGGCGTGGTGCGGCTGATGAAGTCGAAGATCTTGCCGTCCTGGAGACCGTAATTCGCAAGCCGGCGCACGCGCCGGGTCTTGTCGAAATAGACTGCGATGACACGCTGATCGACCACCTTCTGGTTCATGAAGGCGACCGGGCGCTCCGAGCGCTGCGAGATGTAGTAGAACACTTCACCGTCGAGGGTCGCGACCGTCGAAGGCGTGCCCATCACGATCAGCACCTGATCCTGGCTCGCGCCGATCGGAATCTGCTCGAGCGCGCCGGGCGGCAGGATGTAGCCTTTCTGGAACTGCTCGCCGGTGCAAGCTGCAAGGGCCACGCCGATCACGGCGGTGGCCGCGAGCATGCGCAGGCCGCGCCAACAGGCATGAAGGCCGCGCCGCATGTCCGCGCGCAGGCTGATCTGGTTCGTTGTCGTCATAGCGGAACTGATTCCGTCCCCTTGCGTCGCGCGAGGCGCTGAAGTACCGGGCTGGGCGTCTGAATGCAACTCGCGCGCGCCCGCTTGCGGAAACCACAATGCTTTGGCCGTTCAATCACTTCAGGAAACCCCGGCGAACCCCGCCTGGCACCATTGAGGCCATCTATGGCATGATCGTGACGCAGGCGCGAGAACCCCTGTTTTACCGGGTCTTGGGTGTGCCCGATACGGTTAACGGGCGTTTCGACCTGTTGCTGCTGCATCTCTGGCTGCTGCTGCGCCGTCTGCGCGCGGTTCAGGGCGCCGCGGAGCTGTCGCAGGCGCTGTTCGACCGCTTCTGCGAGGACATGGACGACAATCTGCGCGAGATGGGGGTGGGCGACCAGACCGTGCCGAAGCGGATGCGGGCCTTCGGCGAGGCATTCTACGGCCGCGTCCAGGCCTACGACCAGGCGATGGAAGCCGGCGGCGAGGCGCTGGCAGCGGCGATCTGCAAGAATATCTTGAATGGGACCGGCTTCGACCAGGCGGAGCGGCTCGCGGCCTATGCGAGGGCCAGCGAGGCCGATCTTGGCCGGACCGACGAGGCCGCGCTGCTGCGCGCGTCCTTCAAGTTTCCCCGGGCGCTGTCACAGGATGTCACGCCATGAGCCGACCAGATACCGAGCGCGATCCCTGGCGGGCGCCCGTCATCGTTGCGCAAATCCCGGACGGCGGGTTGCATCGCGAGCTCGAGGCCTCAGTGGCCGAGCGGCAGGCGATGGCGGAGGTCGCGGGCTTGCGCGAGATCCTGTCCGCCCATGCCAGCTTCGATGTCGTGCCGAAAAGCGGCGGGCGGGTCCAGGTCACGGGCCTGGTTCGAGGCCGGATCGGCCAGACCTGCGTCGTCACGCTGGATCCGATCGAGAGCGAGATCGAGGAGGAGGTGGACCTGATGTTCGCCCCCGAGGCCGAGGCGCGCCGCCTGGCCGATCTGATCGAGGAGGGGCAGGACGACGAGGCGCCGCCCGAGGTTGCCGACCCGCCCGAGCCGATCACGGGCGGCATCATCGACCTCGGCCGGCTCGCCACCGACGTCCTGTTCCTGGCGATCGATCCCTATCCACGCAAGGAGGGGGCCGTGTTCGAGGCGGAGGTCACCGCTCCCGACCCCGAAGACCATCCCTTCGCCGTGCTGAAGGCATTGCAGGACAAGAAGAAGGGCCAATGAGGGGCATTTTGGCTCGCGGGCTGCCTTGCCAGGGGACGCGAGCCATTTGCCCTGATGGTTTGAGACAGCTGTTTATCTCTCTGATTTCAATGGATTTCTCGCGAAATCCGCGCCCGGCGGCCGGATTGCCCCGAATGCAAAAGGCTGGGGGCAAGAGGTTGTTTCGGGGGTACAAAACGCTATTGTCGCGCCCCGGTCCGGGTGCGGCGTGGCGCTTGGCCGGCCGCCGTACCGGTGGCGAACCCATTTTGCGGCCCCGCTGATCCCAAGACCGCACCAGACCAGGTTTCCAGGACTTACATGCCAAGCAAGGTTCGCATCGCGCTGGACGCCATGGGGGGCGATGTCGGCCCCGCCGTGGTCATTCCGGGCGCCGCCATCTCGCTTGGCCGGCATCGCGACACCGAGTTCCTGCTGGTCGGCGACCGCGCCAGGATCGAGCCCGAGCTCGACCAGCACCCGAAGCTGAAGGCCGCCTCCAAGATCATCCATACCGACGTCGCCGTCAGCATGAAGGACAAGCCGAGCCAGGCGCTGCGGCGCGGCCGCAAGACCTCCTCGATGTGGCTCGCGATCGACGCGGTCAAGAAGGGCGAGGCGGACGTCGCGATCTCCGCCGGCAATACCGGCGCGCTGATGGCGATGGCGCGCTTCCATCTGCGCACCCTGCCGGGGATCGACCGGCCGGCGATCTCGGCGATCTGGCCGACCCTGCGCGGGGAGTCCGTCGTGCTCGACCTCGGCGCCACCCTCGGCGGCGATGCCCACCATCTGGTGTCGATGGCGGTGATGGGCGCGGCCAAGGCGAGCGTGCTGTTCAACAAGACCCGGCCCACAGTCGGGCTGCTCAATATCGGCGCCGAGGAGATCAAGGGGCACGAGGAGATCCGCGAGGCCAGCGAGATCCTGCGGGCGCGGAACCTGCCGGAGCTCGACTATATCGGCTTCGTCGAGGGCGACGGCATCGGCAAGGGGCTCGCCGACGTGATCGTCACCGAAGGCTTTAGCGGCAACATAGCGCTGAAGGCGGCCGAGGGAACCGCACGGCAGATGGCGGAATTGCTTCGTCACGAGATGCAGCGGAGCTGGATGTCCAAGCTCGGCTACCTCTTCGCGCGCAGCGCCTTCCAGGCCCTGCGCGACAAAATGGACCCCAACAAGTCCAATGGTGGCGTGCTGCTGGGACTGAACGGGGTGGTGGTCAAGAGCCACGGCGGAACCAACGCCGAAGGCTTTGCCTATGCGATCGATGTTGGCTATGAGATGGCTCACTACGATCTCCTGAACAAGATCAATCAGATGCTCAACCGCGAGGGTGGTGCACTCAAATTCGTGCAGCCCGCGCCGGAGGATGTTTCGTGACTCAGATTCGTTCGGTCGTGCTGGGCTGCGGCTCTTATCTGCCGGAGCAGGTGGTGACCAACGCCCAATTGGCGGCGCGCATCGATACCTCCGACGAGTGGATCGTGCAGCGCACCGGCATTCGCGAGCGGCACATCGCGGCCGAGGGCGAGTTCACCTCGCACCTCGCCATCAAGGCGGCACAGGCGGCGCTCCGCGATGCCGGCGTTGACGCGCAATCGATCGAGCTGATCGTGCTGGCGACCTCGACGCCCGACAACACCTTCCCCGCGACCGCCGTCGCCGTGCAGCACGGCCTCGGCATCAATCATGGCGCGGCCTTCGATCTGCAGGCAGTGTGCTCGGGCTTCGTGTTCGCGCTCGCCACCGCCGACAATTTCCTGCGCACCGGGGCCTACAAGCGCGCGCTGGTGATCGGCGCGGAGACCTTCTCGCGCATCCTCGACTGGAACGATCGCGGCACCTGCGTGCTGTTCGGCGACGGCGCCGGCGCCGTGGTGCTGGAGGCGCAGGAGCAACCCGGCAATACCGCGACCGACCGCGGCATCGTGACCACGCATCTGCGCTCCGACGGCCGCCACAAGGCAAAGCTGTTCGTGGACGGCGGGCCGTCCTCGACCCAGACCGTCGGCCATCTGCGCATGGAGGGCCGCGAGGTCTTCAAGCACGCGGTCGGCATGATCACCGACGTCATCGTCGATGCCTTTGCGGCGACAGGGCTCAATGCCGACGGCATCGACTGGTTCGTGCCGCACCAGGCCAACAAGCGAATCATCGACGCTTCCGCGCACAAGCTGCACATCGCGCCGGAGAAGGTGGTGCTGACGGTGGACCGTCACGGCAACACCTCGGCGGCCTCGATCCCGCTGGCGCTCTCGGTGGCGCGCAAGGACGGCCGCATCAAGAAGGGCGACATGGTCCTGCTGGAGGCCATGGGTGGCGGCTTTACCTGGGGCTCGGCGCTGGTGCGCTGGTAAGCCACACCGATAAAATTTTGCCGGAATCCGCGCCGATTATCGCTACGTCTGCATTGATGTGCGGTGTTGACCGCCGTATCGTAAGCTCATAATTTCAGACAAGAATTGTTCGCCGTGAGGTGGGGCAGGGCGATGAGCGAGACCAGCAAAACCGTAACGCGTGTCGATCTGTGCGAAGCCGTCTACCAGAAGGTGGGCCTATCGCGCACGGAATCGTCTGCCTTCGTGGAACTCGTGCTGAAGGAGATCACCGACTGCCTGGAGAAGGGCGAGACGGTGAAATTGTCCTCGTTCGGCTCCTTCATGGTGCGCAAGAAGGGCCAGCGCATCGGCCGCAACCCGAAGACCGGCACCGAGGTGCCGATCTCGCCGCGCCGCGTCATGGTGTTCAAGCCGTCGGCGATCCTGAAGCAGCGGATCAACGCCCAGCACCGCACCAACGGCGACGCCACCCAGGCTCAAGAAGAGGCGTAACCGCCTTTCGGAAAGGACTGGCCTTTGGACAAGGCGCCGGATGCGTTCCGAACCATCAGCGAAGTAGCGCAGGAACTCGACATTCCGCAGCACGTGCTGCGGTTCTGGGAGACCCGCTTCTCCCAGATCAAGCCGATGAAGCGCAGCGGCGGCCGCCGCTATTATCGCCCCGACGACGTCGACCTGCTCAAAGGCATCCGCCGGCTGCTCTACGGCGAAGGCTATACCATCCGCGGTGTGCAGCGGATCCTGAAAGAGCACGGCGTCAAATCGGTGCAGGGCCTCGCCGACAGCGCGGCCGCGGTCTCCTTTGGCGCCATCGAGGACGCGATCGGCGCGAGCCTGATGGAGCCCGAGGACGAGGCCCCCATCAAGGGCATCACCGACACCGACGATGACGACTATCAGGGCGATGAAGAGGAAGGCATCGACTTCCGCTTCACCGAGGTCGACGACGAGGAGATCCTCACTACCTTCCGCAAAGGCGGCGCCGCCGTGCCCGCCGGCCCCAGCGCGCTCGACCGCGAGCGGCTGGAGCGGGTCCTCGGCGACCTCGTCGCCTGTCGCGAGATGCTGGATCAGGCCCTGAAGGAGGGCTAGGGCGGTCCCCGGCTTTGCGGGGCAGTTCCGGCCCCGCTTGGGCGGATACACCAAAATGCTGCGGCCTCGCCTTGCGCAAAGCGGCGATCCTAGCTAATGGAACGGCATTCGGAGCGTGGCGCAGCCCGGTTAGCGCACTAGTCTGGGAGACTAGGGGTCGGAGGTTCAAATCCTCTCGCTCCGACCATTTTTTCAACCTCTGTCGGGTGACCGTCGGCGTGGAGCGTGCTCCGGCCGCGACGATGCCTGTGGCCAGAAGCGGGGCCTGCGGTGGGCGGTACATCGAAACGACGAAAACAACCCCATGCACAGTAGCGATGTCATTGAGTCATATTGTTTTTCCGAATCGCCGCGTCGGACAGTGGTAGGAGCTGATCGTCCAGAGGACAATCACGGTCGAGCGGTCGGCTAGAGCCTCAACTCTTCACCATCCTCCTCGCAACTCCGAAACTGTTCGGGTCCGATAAGAGTTTCGATTCGCGGCATCAGGACGCTTCCATTCAGGCGAGGACAACATGTTTCAGTTATCGTGGAGCGAGATCTTCGTCCCGACGCATTCCATCATGGAAATGATCGTGCGGGGCACCATCATGTATCTCGGCATCTTCACCCTGATGCGGTTCATTTTGAAGCGACAAACCGGCGGACTCAGCATTCCCGATTTGCTTCTCGTCGTCCTGTTGGCGGACGCGGCGCAGAATGGCATGGCGGGCGAATACCACTCGATCACAGAAGGTATCGTGCTCGTTGCCACCATCATTTTCTGGAATCTAGCCATCGACTGGGTCGGGTATCACGTGCCTTTCGTGGAGCGGCTTGCTCGGCCGGCGCCGCTCCTGCTCATCAAAAACGGGCAGGTCCTTCGCCGCCACATGCGGCAGGAGCTGGTGACGATGGATGAGTTGATGAGCAAGCTTCGCGAGGAGGGGATAGCGAGTCCCTCGGACGTCGTAGAGGCATATATCGAGGGCGACGGAAATATCAGCGTGAAGAAGAAGCAAGCCTGACGACCTTCGTCTGCCCGCCGACATGATCGGCGTTGCGGGACTACTTGTTATTCTGCGAGGCTTCCGCCGGCTTCCCCAAAAGGCACAAGCGCTGATACCTCAAATACCCCATCGCCATCCCGTTGAAGGCGGTGAGTACTCGAGGTCATATCCACAAACGCGTCGGGTTTTCAATGTCACGGCCGTTCAAAAGCCGCCCGCTACAACACCTCGGCACGAACCTGAGCTACGCCGCGATTCGTAATCCCCAAGCTGCGCGCGGCAGCGAGCGAGAGATCGAGGACGCGGCCACGAATGAACGGGCCTCTGTCGTTGATGGTGACGATGACGCTGCTTCCTCCATGGGTCACGCGGACCTTGGTGCCGAACGGCAGGCTGCGATGCGCCGCCGTGAGGTGATTCCGATTGAATGTCGAACCGCTCGCTGTCTTGCCTTTGGAATATGAATAATAGGAGGCCTTTCCCGAAAAGACTCGATTGAAAGATCGCATGCCCGAGCGATCAGCCGATGGCTCTTGTGCGGTTGGAGGTGGCGCCTCAATCTGATCCTTCTTCGGCTGTTCGGGTCCAGCAGGCGCCGGCTCTGCCTGAGCCTTCGGAATGATGGACCACCGGTCATGGAAATCCTGTGCTGCAGCGCCGTTCGCGTTCAATCCGATCCAAGCAGGGACTGTCGCAATCGCCGCCATTCTGACGAGAAGATGCATTGTCGACCTCGTGAACGATTGAAGATCAAGCCGACAATGCAAGCTCAGAGGTCGCGTTCCTCAAGACGCGCAAAACGGTGATGACATACCGACATCGCGGAGCAAGAGCGTGCCTGACTGAGATTGACCACGCTCCGGTTCTGCCCGGCCTCAAATAATAATGATTTAATTTGTCAAAATTAAATATGCATAAATATTTAAATTGGCGAGGCGAGTTACCGCGCGACGACTGACGCGGTCGCGTCCCGGCGGAGGATGAGTCGCGCAAATACGATCAGCTTTGGACGCGGGCAGTGCGATCGTCATCAGGCCAGATGCGAAGCTCAAGAAGCATCGTGCGGAGCTAGATCGCAAGTGCCCTGGCTTGTCGCCCACCCAGCTCAAATACCCCACCACCATCCTTGTCGTCTCGTCCACCAGCACCTTCACCATTTTCTCCGACAGCATCTCGGCTGCGTTCAGCGCCGTGTTGTGCGCGATGGCTTCGATCGTGCTCACGCACATGAACGCTGCGAGCGCGGGGTCGAGCTTGCGCATCTCCTTCCGGTGACGTTCGAGATAGGCGCGCACGAGGGCGTGGATTTCGTGGCTGTAGGCCTCGACCTCGGCGAGGTGGCCGGAGCGGGGGATCTGCTCGGCGAGGACGCGGTGCAGATTCGGGTCGATGGAATGGGCCTCGATCGCGATCTTGACGGCCGGCGCGGTTGTCAAACTTCCCTTAACGGCTGCTGCTGCGTACCCGTCCCGCAAGCGACCTGCGGCACCGTTCCGGCGGCGCGCACTACAAGATGCTCGAGGGGGCCGGTGCTTTCCGGCGCCCTCTTTCCATCCACCGGACTCTCATGTGAAGGTTTCTCTACTCGCTTTGACCAGGATCTGTAGTAGGCAACCGCCGTCATGATCGCGATTCCCGCAGCTCCGACGAGCAGTTGAGCGAGGATGCCGTTCCCTGCCAACTGCAGGATGAAGTACCCGATGAAGGCCAGGAGAATGCCCACACAGAACACTTCGAGGGACTGCTGGCCGCACTTTACCAGGGGTCGCAAGATGGTGGCTTGTAGCCCGCGCGCATCGATCGGTATGAACCGGGCACCAAGGATAATCAGTACCATCAAATGAAGATAGCGGTAGGGCGCCAGATTGGTCTTGTCGTTGGGATTGAAAAGCTCGAACAAGGCAGGCGCAAACAAGGCCCGGAGCTGAGGCTGGTGAGCAGCTAACGTCATGATCGCCGCAAAAATCAAATAGGCAACCGCAACAACCAGCACGAACCTGGACCGCAGCAAGAAATGCAGACGCCCCGCACCGGTCAACGCGAGCCATGCGCCCGTAACAAACAGAAGCTGCCACGCCAGCGGATTGAAGTACCAGCTTCCCGACGGATAGGAAGGCAGGTTCCAATGGAATTGCCGCGCAGCCAGATATAACAGCACCGACCCGATCATGGCGGCGTCGGGAAATCTCAACATCAACCAGAGGATCGGAGGAAACAGGCCCATCAAGACGACGTACAGCGGCAGCACGTCCAAATTCAGAGGCTTGTATCGCAGCAAAAGCCCCTGCGTCATCATCTCGATCGGCGCGCTGGTGACCGGTCCGGCGTTGAACAGATCGATCAGATCAGGCGCGTTGAACCTCTCCGACAGGAAATGGATGAAAGCCAGGTAGATCATGAATAGCACGATATGGGCGGTGTAGATTTGCCATACGCGCCTGAAGAGCCTGCTCGTTCCGAACACAAAGCCTCGCTCCATTTTTCGGGTATAAACGAGCGCCGAGGTGTAGCCGGAGATGAACACGAACAGGTCGGCCCCGTCGCTGAATCCATAATTTCGGAACGAACACCACACCAGCACTGTGCCGGGCACATGGCCGAGAAACATCGCCCAGTTGGCGAGGCCGCGAAACAGGTCGAGACGCAAATCACGTTGCGGTGGTGGCAGCGCAAGCGCGAGCTTCATTCTGCTTTCCGTCGTGTCACGATTCACGATCGATGTCCGCGCCCCGGCACTCCGCCGGGATCGCTCACGCTAGATGGCAGGCAATACAACACCCATACGACAATGTTGGCGCGCTGAGGCCGGCGGGATATTGACCTGAGTCAAGCGGCCCGCCGAGAGCCCCGGTACTATGCATGGTAACTTGGTCCCGAACAAACGCGGTGCGCTTTGTGTCATCGGGCCTGGCGAAGTGGGCGCTTCCTCGATCCGTCGTGTTCGGACATTACGGTGACAGTGCTGGACTGCATTCTGGCGCGCCTCTCAGGGCGCAGGACGCTGCCTCATCCAAATGGGCGCGCTGTCGCCGATTTCCGTAATCTCAGGCTCCGCTACCTCAAATACCCCACCACCATCCGCGTCGTCTCGTCCACCAGCACCTTCACCATCTTCTCCGACAGCATCTCTCCGTTCAGCACGGTGTTGTGCGCGATGGCTTCGATCGCGCTCACGCACATGAATGCTGCGAGCGCGGGATCGATCTTGCGCATCTCCTTGCGGTGGCGTTCGAGATAGGTGCGCACGAGGGCGTGGATTTCGTGGCTGTAGGCTTCGACTTCCGCGAGGTGACCGGAGCGGGGGATCTGCTCGGCGAGGACGCGATGCAGGTTCGGGTCGATGTGATGGGCCTCGATCGCGACGGTGACGAGGCGGTGCACGGCCATCTCGATCGGCAGGTCGGCGACCTCCGCGAAGGCGGCGCGGACGACATTCATGATCGCATCATTGTGGCGATCGATCACGGCGGCGACGAGGGCCTCCTTGCTGGGAAAATATTGGTAGAGCGAGCCGACGCTGACGCCGGCGATCTCGGCGATGCGGTTGGTACTGGCCTTCTCGAAGCCTTCCTTGACCAGAATGCGAGCAGTTGCCTCGACCAGCGCGTCGACGGTGGCACGGGATCGCTCCTGCGAGGCATTTTTCCGGGGTGTTGTGGACGGTTTGCGGGCCACGGACTTGTGATCTGAATGCGAGTAGGAAAAGCGAGTGAATGCTCGCATTATATCGACCAATGGCGGCGGGTCGGCAACCCTCTTCGTCGCCGGGTCGAAACAGCCGGATGGGGATGTGGCGATGAGCGTTGCGAGACTTGTATCGGCCTTCCAATTCTGTCCGGGCGGCTGCGTATTCGGCGCGCGGGCGCCGCGCGATCCAGCACCAAGCCTGCAAAGCCGGGCCCTCAACCTGCTGCTGCGGCAGCTTCCCTACAAGCAGCAGCTTGCATCCGCCGAGGCGGTGCTGGCGCGTGTGCAGAAGCTGGCGCTGGCGCCGGCCTCTCACGAGCCGGTCGGGGTCGGCAACGTCGAGGTGACGCTGACCAAGATGGGCGGCTGGCCGGTCTACTACACCGAGCCGGCGTCAGGCCACGAGGGCTGCAACTACGTCATGTTCCTGCATGGCGGCGGCTACATCAACGAGATCGCGCCGGCGCATTGGCGCTTCATCGGTGAGATGACGCGCAAGGCGCGAATCTGCTGCGTCGTGCCGATCTACCCGCTGGCGCCGCGGGCGACCGCCAAGGACGTCGTGCCGGCGACGGCCGAGCTGCTGCGCATGCTGCTGGAAGACGCGGGCGATGCAAAGGTGACGGTCGTCGGCAATTCGGCCGGCGCTGGCCTTGCGCTCGCCGCCTGCCAATGGCTGCGCGATCGCGGTCATCGGCAGCCGAGCCGGATGCTGCTGATCTCGCCCGCGGCCGATGCCTCGGTCGGCCGTCCGGAGCAGGTTGCGATCGCGGCGCGCGATCCGATCCAGGATATTCCGGGCATCGTCGAGGCGGCGCGGCTCTATGCCGGCGAGCTTGAGGTCGGCCATCCCTTCGTCAGCCCGCTCAACGGCGGCTTCCACGCGCTCGCACCGATGACGATCTTTTCGGGCACCCGCGATCTTCTCTATCCCGACAGCGTCGATCTTGCCGCAAGGGCGAGGGCGGTGGGCGTGCCGGTCGAGCTGCATCTATTGCGCGAGCAGCCGCACAACTTCGCGCTGATGCCGACGCCGGAAGGACGGCGGGCACGCGCGATCATCTTGCGTGAAGTGGCTTAGAGGGAGGGCGTGATCATTGTCACAGAGCGCTGCCGTGATCGGTCTGGCGCTGTGTCCGCGCGGAGGGAATAAGCGGCCCCCGGGCGTTTCCTCTTGGATTGAACGTTCTGGTATCCGTGGTCTCGGTACCAGTGGTTTTGCGGGGCCTTAGGCGTGGCCCTTGATCTCATAGTGACCCGGCACGCATTTGTAGCGCTCGAGGCGCCAGTTCGCGTGATAGATCGGATGCTCACCCATCCACTTCGCGAGAGGCGCTTGTGCGCCGATCGCGCACTGCATCAGCGAAATTTCGGGTGTCATGTTGCTGTCGGTCACGATTTCCTCGACGCAACTGCCTGAGCTGGCTGCGCCCAGCCGGCAAAGCACGGCAACGACGGTCACGAACATTCCTATCACCTCGTTGGTTGTTTCTGACCACGAAGAGGATGCAAGCGGAGTGCCAGAGCCTGTGACACGCAAACAACACGCTGGCCTGGCCGACTCAATCCAGCGTCCACCCCCATTTGGCGATTCGGATTGTAGAAAAATTGCCATTAACCCGAAGCCGGACAAATACGGGGAACCCGCTGGAAAACACCTGGGAATGATCGATTATCCGGGCCGTGTCGCCTATGAGCCACTTCACAAGGCCCGCGCGCAACATCGCGCGTAGTCCGCCCGCCGAAATTACCGAAGGCGAAGAGGGCAGCGCACGGCTTTTACCCGCGGATGTCGCGCTGCTACAGTTTTGCGCGCGCCGCGGTCAGCGGCGCCGTGACCAAGAAACACACCGACAAGGGGAGGGACCGAAGTCCCATGAAGGATTTTGCTGGAAAGATCGCAGTCATCACCGGCGGCGGCACGGGCATGGGGCGCGAGCTCGCGCGGCAGCTCGTGGCCGAGGGCTGCAACGTCGCCATGTGCGACGTCTCGGAGGCCGCGATGGCCGAGACCAAGCGGCTGTGCGAGGCCGAGAAGCTGCCGCAGGGGCTGCGCGTCACGACGCACGTCGCCGACGTCGCGATCGAGGACCATCTGAAGCGTTTTCGCGATGAGCTCGCCGAGCAGCAGCAGACCGACAGGATCCATCTGTTGTTCAACAATGCCGGCATTGGCGGCGGCGGCAGCCTGTTCACCAACACCCGCGAGCAATGGGAGCGCACCTTCAACATCTGCTGGGGCGGCGTCTATCTCGGCGTGCGCACCTTCCTGCCGATGCTGGTGGCCGCGGACGAAGCCCACATCGTCAACACCGCCAGCGTCAACGGCTTCTGGGCCTCGATCGGCATGAACCAGGCGCACACCGCCTACAGTGCGGCCAAATTCGCAGTGAAGGGATTCACCGAAGCGCTGATCAACGATTTGCGCCTGCATGCGCCGCACGTCAAATGCTCGGTGGTGATGCCCGGCCATATCGGCACCTCGATCGTCTCCAACTCGCGCAAGGTGCAGAGCGCCGACGGCTCGGAGCGGCTCAATGCCGATGAGGTCGCGCTGACCCGCAAGCGCATGGTCGCGGCCGGCGTGCCGGATGCCGACGGGATGTCGGACGAGGACATCCAGGCGGCGTTCGCCGAGCGCGCCCGCAGCTTCCTGGAGGATGCGCCGACGACGGCGGCAGAAGCCGCCAAGATCATCCTCGACGGGGTCAAGGCGGAGCGGTGGCGCATTCTGGTCGGCGAGGACGCCAAGCTTCTCGACGAGCGCGTGCGCGCCGCGCCGGAGCAGGCCTATGACCGCGCCTTCTTCGAAAGTTTTACGCAGGAGGTCGGCTGGCGGCTTGGTTGAGGCCGCTGCCGGGGCGCCCACCCATCGCACCCGAGGAGGCACGTCAGCGCCGTCTCGAAGGAGAGGCGTGCGCGCACGCCGCCGCCAGGGGTCATATTCGTTAGCGCGCCAACGAGGCGCGCTAATATGGCTATGATGGTCGTCATGGCAAGAGATGCTCGGACAATTCTATGTGTCAGCTGCTGCCAATGTTCGTCGCGCACTATGAGCTGTTGGAATGTCACCCATCCGTCATGACGATGTTCAAGCGATGTTGATCTCACATGCCTGTAATGACACGCGCGCCGGCTTGGTCGGCGACTTAAAATGGTTTAGTCAATCGGGGTAACGCGACGATTAGAGCGTAGCTCCCAATGATGCCCGCCTGCCTCTCCGACGACTGGACCTTTTGCCCGGAGCGAGAGGACATTTCAGCTGAGTTCACGCGGCTGCTCGCGGCGGCCCAGGAGGGCGGCGCCACGATCGCGGAATGCCTGATGATCGCGCGGCAGCTGAAGCGCGGCGACGACCGCTCCTGGCACCGCGAGTGGAAGAAGCTGGCGCAGACCAATCGGCAGCGCGCGGAGACCGCGTTCGCGGAGGGCCACCGCGCCAGTGCGCAGCGCAATTGGCTGCGCGCCATGAACTATTATGGTGCCGCAGCGATGCCGCTCGATCCCGCCGACGAGCGCCGCTGGGTCGCCGTGCTGGCCATGCAGGAATGCGCGCGCCGCTATCTCGCCGCGCGCAGCCCGGCCGGCGAGGTGGTGACGATACCCTGGCTCGACGGGCACTCGCTGCAGGGATACTTCCTACCTGCGCCATCGGGGAAGGAGCCGGCGCCGACCGTGATCTGCATCGGCGAGCCCGGCCACCGCAAGGAAGAATTTCTGTTCAAGCTCGTGCCGCACGCGCGCGAGCGTGGCTTCTCGATGCTGGCGCTCGACCTGTTCGGCGACCAGCGCGACGATTTTCTCGAGGCGCTATTGCGGCGCCAGGATCTCGAGAGTGCGATCCCCGGCGTCATGGATTATCTGGAGATGCGGCAGGACGTCGATTTCGCGCGGGTCGGGATCATCGCCGATGGCTGGGGCTCGTCCTTCGTGGCGCGCGCGGTGCTGCAGGAGCCGCGGCTTGCCGCCGCCGTCTGCGACGGCGGCCTGTGGGATCTGCACGAGCGGGCCTTTTTCGCCAGCCGATTCGCGATGAGCGACGTCAGCATCGTCCCTGTGCCGCATGCGCCGCTGATGGCCTCCAGCGCCGACTGCCCGGTGCTGATCACGCTCGGGGAGGACGGCTGGCTCAAGGCCGACCGGGCGCGTCAGCTCGTCCGGAATTCCCGGCTCGGCAGCTCGGATGTCACGCTGAAAGTGTTCACCGCGGCGGAGACCGGCGCCGCGCAGGCCCATGCCGACAATCCGAGCCTTGCCAACGAATATATATTCGACTGGCTGGAATCGCGGCTCCGTGGCGCGGGGCGGATCTAGCGGCGAGCCGTCAGAGGTCCAGGCTGAGGCGGACGCAGGCCTTTTCCAGCCGGGTCTTCAGCGTCGCGAGCTTGGTGGTGAATTCGGCGAGCTCGGCCTCGTCGAACTCCTGGAAGACGAATTCCTTGATGGTCTTGTACTGCTCGTTGAGGCTCGCCAGGTGCTTCTGCGTTTTCTCGGTCAGGGATAGCCGGACCACGCGCGCGTCGGTCGGCGAGGGGCGGCGGCGCAAAAGGCCCTTCTTCTCCAGCAGCTTGGACTGGGTGGTGACGAAGGACGGATCGACGTGGAGGAGCTTGGACACGACGTTGACCGGAATGCCGTCGTCCTTGTCGAGGTCCGAGATGGCCATCAGGATCAGCCATTGCGGTCCGCTGATGCCGAGCGTCCTCGCCCAGAACTGACGCAGCTCCTCGAGATACATGTTGATCGACGATATCTCCCAGGTGAATCGCCTGATGATATCCAGGTTGCCGATGGTGCGCAGGCGCGCGCCTTCCTTCCTCGTCGCGGACACAGCGTCACTCCCGCAAGCTGATTCTCTTTCCGGCTCATTTTCGGCGGGCATAGTCCACGCAACTCTGCTCTGACGCAAGTGCAGAGCAGGGTAATGGTGTCACGAAAACTACAAATATGACCCGATCAGGCTTTTTGGCTCAACACCGGTGTTGCGTTGCGGCCACAGGGTTAGTGAAACCACAAAGCTGATCTAATAAACTATTTTGATTAACGGAACGGCGCGGGCATATTGATCCCGACGGTGGGGGGTTCTCGATCGTCCCGTTGCAGGTGGTTCGCTCACGTCCCTCGCGAATGCAGGTACGTCCGAAAACGCGAAGCGGCCGAGCGGATTTGATGAAGAGACGGGGATCTGGGGGGCCTCACGGTCCGGTCTCCGTGAAATGAGCAACTTGGAGGTTTTAAATGAAAGTGGTGAAGAGCCTTTTGCTCGGCACTGCGGCGGGACTGATCGCCGTTGGTGGAGCTCAGGCGGCTGATCTTCCGGTCAAGGCCAAGGCAGTCGAATACGTGAAGATCTGCTCGCTTTACGGCGCGGGTTTCTACTACATGCCGGGCACCGATACCTGCATCAAGTTTGGTGGTTACATCCGCGCTGACATGCTTCTCGGCGGCGGCGGCGACTATGGCTTCAGGAACAGCTCGAGCAGTGTGAACGGCGGGTCCAACAACCGTCTGACCAACTACTACTACAGCCGCGCTCGTCTGGACTTCAACGTCGATACCCGCACGGCGACCGAATACGGCGTTGTTCGCACCTACGCCGACCTGGTCGTCAGCTACGACACCACGAACGTCACCGGCAGCAACCCGTCGGCGTTCTCGACCAGTTCGGCCTCGCTCGGTCTCTACCATGCGTTCATCCAGTTCGCGGGCTTCACCTTCGGCCGCACGGTCTCGATCTTCGACGCTCCCTGGCAGAGCTATCCGGCCGGCGGCCCCGATACCCTTCCGGGCGGCTCCAACCACGTCAACGGCGTGAACCAGGTTGCCTACACGGCTGACTTCGGCCAGGGCATCACTGCTTCGTTCGCGCTGCAGGACGAGACCTCGGCGAACAATGGTCAGTCGAACCTCTGGAACGTGTCGTCGGGTACGGCGGCGCAGTTCGTGACCGGCGTCTATGGCGCCAGCGCCTGGGGCGGCACGCGCATGCCCGAGGTGATCGGTCAGGTTCGTGTCGACCAGGCCTGGGGTCTGGCGCAGATCTCGGTCGCGGCCCATGAGCTGCATTCAGCCTATTACGGCGCGACTGAAGTCACCGGTCATCCCTCCGACAAGTGGGGCTGGGCCGTGCAGGGCGCCTTGTCGATCAAGAACATCCCGACCGGCGCGGGTGACGTCATCAACCTGCAGGCCGTCTACACCGACGGTGCGACCCGCTACAACTTCCAGAGCCTGTTCCCGCAGAGCTTCTTCATGTTCAGCGGCAGCGGCAACGGCGCGTATCAGAGCACCGGGTTCGCCGGTCTCGCCGACGGCGTGTTCGGAACCGGTACCGGCATCGATACCGTCAAGACCTGGGGCTTCCGTGGCGGCTATACCCACAACTGGAGCCCGAACTGGGCCAGCGCCATCTACGGTGGATACGCCCAGCTGAAGTACGGCAACACGGGCAAGGCCCTGATCTGCACCAACTTCGCCGCAATCGGGTTGGCCGGTTCGACCTGTAATCCGGACTTCAACTTCGCGGTGGTCGGTGTGAACACCGTGTGGACCCCGGTCAAGGGCCTGGCGTTCACTGCCGACTTGAGCTGGTCGCGTCTGGACCAGAAGTACTCCGGCTTCATCGCGAGCCCGGGCATTGCCAGCGCTGCGAAGCCGGCGGCCGTGTACGAGCTGAAGGACCAGGACTCGGTGAGCATGCTGCTGCGCGCTCAGCGCAACTTCTGATCCTCGATCCCGCAAATCGATCGGAGACCCCCGGCGGGAAACCGCCGGGGTTTTTCATGGGCAAGAGTTTCGGAAAATCGAATGCCGTTGCGGAACACGAAGGCGAGCCATGCGATTCCGTCGCGTCAAACTTATTTACTTACTTGAGCTACTAAGCTATATCACTGCCAGCCAGATACGAAAGTTGCGGCTCTTAGCTTCATGCTAAGCCTCCAGAAACCTCCGGCGATGCCCCGCCGGAGGTTTTTTGTTGTCCAGATGCCCGCAACGTCAGCCGCGTATCACGCGGGTGCGCGCCGGCGGCCGGTAGGCGAGGCGGCTGTGGCCGGCGCAATAGGGCTGGCCGTCCGGCGCCGTGTTGCCGCAGAAGCAGAAATCGGCTGCGCCCGGCGTCGAGATCGGCCAGCGGCAGCGATTCTCCGACAGCTCCAGCAACGAGCAGCGGTTGGCCTCGTCGATTGGGCCGGCAAACACCGGCGCATCGGTCTCGCCATAGATCGTGGCGAGCATCTCGTATTGCAGCCGCGGCACGGCCTTGCGCATCCGCGCCGGCGCCAGGCCTTTGTCCTGGACCTTTCGGTCGTCGACCGTCCGGCCGCGCGTCAGATTGAGCCGCGACAATTTGCCGATCACCGCGTTGCGGCTGACGCCGATGTCGGCGGCGATCTCGCGACAGGAGAGGCCGGCCTCGAAGTGCTGCTTCAGGAGTTCGATTCGTTCGTCGGTCCAGGTCGGTGAGAGAACAGGCATTTGTCGGCGATCCCAGGTTGCAGATGTCGGCCATCCGCGGTCTCGAGATCCGTCCGCCTCACGTACCGAGCGCGCTCACGTCCTGCCATTGTCGCGGATCGACAGAAGACCGTCTTTGATGGCGAGACGGATGCCTTCCTCGATCAATGTCCGTGCGACGCCGGGAACGCTGGTGCCGTGGGTGCCCTGTCTCACCAGCTTCTCCAGATACGCGATGGTCGAGAGCGCCAAGGTTACGGGAATGCGGTCAGTCTCGGCTTTTTCGGTGGCCATGGCCCGAACGCTAGCCTCTTACTCGGGTACATAAAAGTAACGATTAAGACTCTATTTAGGTTCGGGGGTGGAAGTCAAATCAGCGCTGGGGCGGAAGCTCACGTGATTGGAATCGCTTGAGAATCGGACACATCACGACGCGCCGCCGGGAAGACCGGGCGGCGGCGTGATGTCGGCAGGTCAGGAAAGGGCGCTGCGGCTCAGCCGTGCACGATCGCCTTTTCGATCATGCAATGGATGCCTTTGGCGCCGTTGACGGTCTGGGTCACCCGGAGATCGGCGGCGAGGCTGCACAGCGTGTAGGCATCCTCGCGCGACAGATTTCGCGTTTCGCCGAGCAGCGCGATCATGTCGCGGAGCGCGCGCACCACGCATTGGTCGAGATCGGGGTCCATCGCCATGGTCATGTAGTGCGTCGGCGTCTCGGCGCGGGGGTAGTCGAGCTTCAGGTCCTTGCGGAGCGTCAGGCGGAAGCGGCCCTGCAGCGCGGTCTCGATCGCGGTGACGCAGACCTCGCCGTCGCCCTGCACGCCATGGCCGTCGCCGCAGGAGAACATTGCCCCCGGCACGAACACCGGCAGATACAGCGTCGCACCTGCGCCGAGCTCCTTGTTGTCGAGATTGCCGCCAATCGCGCGCGGGATCAGCGAGGAGATGCGGCCCCAGGCTGGCGGCGGCGATACGCCCATCACGCCGAAGAACGGCTTCAGCGGCAGGTCGAGGCCCCACGGCATGCGGCCGACCATCCTGGTACGGTCGAGCGGAATGTTCAGGATCCGCGTCTCGTGGAAATCGTCGGGTAGGGTGCCGGACAGCGGCTTGATCATGTTCCAGCCCCAATCCTGCCGGAGCTGCACGTCGAGGATCTCGACCGCGAGCACGTCGCCGGGCTCGGCCCCTTCGATCGCGATCGGACCGGTGAGGATGTGGCCCGGCAGCATGCGCTCGTTTTTGGCATGAACCTGGTGCATCTCGGGCGGAATGTGAAACCTGTCGCGATCAGGCAGCATGTCGGGGCCGCCGCTGATGGTATCGACCGTCACCTCGTCGCCGCTGCCTACGGTGAGGACGGGCTCGAGTGCGGCTTCGAAGAAGCCCCAATGGCAGGTTTCGGGGCTGCAATGCAGGTGATGATGGGTCATTTGCCGCGTCCGGTTGGTTTGATCGGTCCGGGCTTGACCCGGCGATCGATCCTCTTTCAAGAAGGATTTCCGAACAAGGCCGTGCCGGCCAAGTCCGCGCATGGCAGGCACGATCATTCCAGCGAGGCTCCTCTGTTTTTCGCTCTCTCCAAGACCATCGGCGTCGCGCTGCTGCCGATCAATCTTCTGGTCGAGCTCGGAATTGTGTCTGTCGTGCTGATGGCGACGCGCTTTGCCGCGTTTGGCCGCCGGCTTGCCGTGACCACGCTGGTGCTGCTGGCGCTCGCGGCGTTCTCGCCGCTCGGCAATCTCTTGATCTACCCGCTGGAGTCGCGCTTCCCGGCGTGGGACGCCTCGCGCGGCGCGCCCGACGGCATCATCGTGCTCGGCGGCTCGGTCGACACCGATCTGTCGGCGGCGCATCGCACGCCGGTCGTCGCGCACGCGGCCGATCGTCTGTTTGCGCCGGCCGAGCTTGCGCGCCGCTACCCCAATGCGCGCATCGTCTTCACCGGCGGCTCCGCGAACCTGGTGTCGAGCGAGGCCAGGGAGGCCGACTATTCCGCGCCGATCCTGGAGAATCTCGGCATCGCGAAGGACCGCCTGATCCTCGAGCGTAACTCCCGCAACACCTGGGAGAATGCGATCTTCACCAAGCAATTGGTATCGCCAAAGCCCGGCGAGCGCTGGCTCCTGGTGACGTCGGCCTTCCATATGCCGCGCTCGATGGGGATCTTCCGCAAGGCCGGATTTGACGTCGAGGCCTATCCGGTGGACTGGCGGATGGGAGGACGTGAGGATCTATTCTCCTTCACCAACATGGGCGCGGACGGCTTGAGACGAACCGAAGTTGCGGTGCGCGAGTGGATCGGTCTTACCGCTTACCGTCTGATGGGCAGGATCTCCGAGTTGCTTCCGGGACCGGGCAGGGACTAGAACAAAGCCGCAAAACAAGAATACGCGGCGCACCATCGCCGGCGCGGAGGAAGCCATGCAACAGCAGAGTACGGGCAGGATCGACCTTGCCGGCCTCGTCGCCGATCTCAACAGCCTGCTGCGGCTGAAGACGAACGTGATCGGCATGAAGCTGTTCGCGAGCGTCGCAGAAATGGAGGCGATCCCGAAGATCCGCCGCCCGAACGCAATTCACACCACCGATCAGATTGTCAGCATGGCCGCGCGCCTGGGCTGGACCGTCGGCATCACCGCCGACGATCTCGTAGGCGCCCAATGCCGCGCGGTGATCGGTCTTGCGCCGCAGGACGAGAAATGGCTCGCCGGCGAAAACTATGTCGGGGTCTGGCACGGCACGGCGGAGGACGCGCGCAAGCGCCAGGCGGCGCTGGACGTGGTTCCGTTCGGGCACTATCAGGCGCTCGCCGTCAGCCCACTCGCGAGCGGCCGGCTCGATCCTCCCGATATCTGCCTCGTCTATGCGACGCCGGGGCAGATGATCATCCTGATCAACGGGCTGCAATATACCGGCTACAAGAAGTTCGAATGGGGCGTGGTCGGCGAGACCGCCTGCGCGGATTCCTGGGGGCGGGCGCTCAAGACCGGGGAGCCCAGCCTGTCCTTGCCATGCTATGCCGAACGGCGCTATGGCGGCGTGCCGGACGAGGAGATGCTGATGGCATTGAAGCCCTCGCATCTCGCCAAGGCAATCGAGGGCATGAAGGCGCTGGCGAAGAACGGCCTGCGCTACCCGATCCCGCCCTATGGCATTCAAAGCGACGTCCGTGCCGGCATGGGCGTGAGCTACGCGAAGAAGTAAAGGCCGATCATGAGCTCTGCGAAATTCGACATCGTCGTCTACGGCGCGACCGGCTTCACCGGCCAGCTCGTCGCCGAATATCTGGCGGCGCATTACAAGGACGACAAGGCGCTGAAATGGGCGATGGCGGGCCGCAGCCTCGACAAGCTGAAATCGGTGCGCGATGCGATCGGCGCGCCGGCCGACACGCCGCTGATCGTGGCGGATGCGTCGGATGCGGCGTCGCTGAAGGCGATGGTGGCGCAAACCAAATCGGTGATCACGACGGTCGGCCCCTACCAGTTCTACGGCGAGGACCTGTTAGCTGCCTGCGTCGCTGCGGGTGTGGATTATTTCGATCTCTGCGGCGAGCCGGTCTGGATGCGGCAGATGATCGACAAGTACGAGGCGGCGGCCAAGGCGAGCGGCGCGCGCATCGTGTTCTCCTGCGGCTATGATTCCGTGCCGTTCGAGCTCGGCACCTTCTTCGTGCAGGAGGAAGCCAGGCGCGTGTTCGGCGCGCCGGCACCGCGCGTGAAGGGCCGCGTGCGCGACATGCGCGGCACGTTGTCAGGCGGCACGGCGGCGAGCGCGAAGGCGACCTTCGACGCCGTCGCCAAGGATCTCAGCCTCGTCGCCATCCTCAACGACCACTTCGCGCTGACGCCTGATTTCACCGGCCCGAAGCAGCCCAAGGGCAACAGGGCGGTCTTCGAGGAGGACCTGCAATCCTGGGCCGCGCCGTTCATGATGGCGCTGATCAACACCCGCAACGTCCATCGCTCCAACATGCTGATGGGCTTTCCCTACGGGAAGGACTTCGTCTACGACGAGATGGTGCTGACTGGCCCCGGCGAGAAGGGTGAGGCCAACGCCAAGCGCGTGATGGCGGCCAATGCCGAGAAGACCGGCCCGAACGCGCCGAAGCCGGGCGAGGGGCCGTCGAAGGAGGAGCGGGAGAACGGCCTGTTCAACCTGCTCTATGTCGCGATCGCCCCCGACGGCCGCATGGTCCGCGCCGGCGTCACCGGCGACCGCGATCCCGGCTACGGCTCGACCTCGAAGATGATCTCCGAATGCGCCATCTGCCTGCTGCGCGATGCGAGCGACGTTCCCGCCGGCTTCTGGACGCCGGGCGCAGCGATGCAGCACAAGCTGATCAAGCGGCTGCAGGACAATGCCGGGCTGACGTTCAAAGTGGAGAGCTAGGTTGGCTCTCGTAGGGTGGGCAAAGGCGCAACGCCCCGTGCCCACCATCTCTCGGTGGTGGGCACGCTGCGCTTTGCCCACCCTACGGCATCGTCTCTGTCACGCCGCCCGCGCATCGTACGCGTACATGAAGTCCATGCCCTTGGCGCCCAGCGGCAGCAGCCATTTCAGCATCTGATTGCGCATCCAGGCGCCGGTGGCGCTGAACTCGCGCTTGTTGTTGCCGTTGCGGCGGGCGATCGCGACGATCTTCTCGGTGCGCGGGCGGCGCTCGGCCTCGAAGGCCTGGAAAGTGGCGCCGAGCTCCTGGCCCTCCTGCATCAGCCGAGCAAATCGCATCGCGTCCTCCAGCGCCAGCGAGGCGCCCTGGCCGGCGTGAGGGCTGGTCGCGTGCGCGGCATCGCCGATCAGAAGCGAACGCTTGCGCGACCAGGTCGGCAGGGTCGCGACGTCGAGCGTGTCGGTGACCACGATGTTCTCGGCCGTTTCGATGATGGCGGGGATCGGATCATGCCAGCCGTGATGGAAGCTGTGCAGATGCTGCTTCAGCGTCGCATGGTCGAGCGCGCGGAACGTCGCCGCGTCCATGCCGTGCGCCGGCTGCGTGCTCCACCACATCACGCCGTCTTTCGGATCGGAGCTGCAATAGGCGTAGCCGAAGAAGCCGCTCTGGCCGAAGGTCGTTTCGACGTGCTGGCCGCTGGATCTGCCGTCGAGCACGGCATGCGGCACGAAGCCGCCGAAGCCGATCAGGCCGGTGTCGAACGGCTGCGGGCCGTCAGGCACCACCTGGCGGCGCACGACCGAGTGCACGCCGTCGGCGCCGATCAGGAAGTCGCCTTCGGCGGTGGTGCCGTCGGCGAAGTAGGCGATAATCGGCTGGTCGCCGCGATCCTCGATCTTGATCAGGCGTTTCTCGAAATAGAGCGAGACAGAGGCGCACCAGGCCTTGTCGATCAGGATCTCGTTCAGCGTGGCGCGCGCGATGTTGACGGCCGGCTGGCCGAAGCGCCGCGCCAGGTCGCGGTTGATCGAGCCGAGCTTCTCGCCGCCCTGCGAATAGAAGTTGAAGGCTTCCGCGACCGAGCCGCGGTCGATCAGCTGCTTCGCCAGCCCGATCTCGTCCAGGACATGCATGCCGTTCGGTGCGATCTGCAGGCCGCCGCCGGTCCCTTTCGAATAGGGCCAGGCCTCGTAGATCGCGGATTCGATGCCGGCGCGGCGCAGCAGGATCGCGGCGACGGGGCCGGCGATGCCGGCGCCGATGATCAGCGCCTTGCGGGGACGGTGGGCCATGGCTTGCTCCCGACGTTTCCGTGGTGCTAGGAGAAATTACGGTCACTAATTATCTTAGTGACTAAGATATATATTGCCTAAGAGATGAGGTGGGCCTTGTCAAGGACGAAGGCGCGCGCTGCGCTGCTGCAGGAACTCGAGGACGCCATGCGCAGGTCCTCCGCGCAGGGCGTGCTCTACGGACAGACCGTTGCCAACGTTGCCGGAATTGCCAATTCCGATCTCGAATGCATGGACATCCTGTATCTCGAAGGCCGCGTCACGGCAGGGCGGCTCGCCGAGGTCACCGGCCTGACCACCGGTGCCATCACCGGTGTTGTCGACCGGCTCGAAAAGGCGGGCCTGGTGCGGCGCGAAAGAGACGAGAAGGATCGTCGCAAGGTCTTCATCGCGGTCGTGCCGGAGGCGATCGCCGGCCTCGGCCAGTATTACGTGCCGATGCAGCAGGCGATGGAGAACGTCTGCAACGGCTATTCCGACGAGGAATTGCGGCTGCTGCTTCGCTTCTCCAATGAAGCATACAAGGGCACGCTCGCGGCGACCGAGGCACTGAAAGGTCTGCTCGACACGCCGCCGGAAAAGCGGCCGGATCTCAAGCTGAAGAAGCGTCCTCGCCGGACCTGAGCTTGTAGACCTGCGCGGCCGCGATCATGCCCCACACAGCGCCCAGCATCATCCAGAAGTGCCGCCAGTGGTCGGTGTCGATCACCAGGCTTTCGCCGACGGTGCCGAGAAAGGCGGAAAAAATCGCGAGATAGGCGCGCTGCCACGGCACACGGACGAAGACGTGGCGGAAACCCATGATGACGGTGGTGAAGACCAGCGCGGGATAGCACACGCCGGAGAGCCAGCCGCCGGACATGAAGGCGTTGAGGTAGGAGTTGTGGGTATCCTCGGGGAAGTAGCGGTTGAATTGCAGTGGACCGATGCCGAACGGCAGGTCGAGCGCCATCTCCGCCCCCAGGATGTGCCGGCCGAACCGGCCGAAGCGGCCTTCGTCATAGCTCTGGTCGAAGCTCGCGCGCTGCTTGAACATCTCGGCCGTGGAATCGAACGACAGCAGCACGGCGATCAGCGCGAGGCCAAGCACCGCGGCAACGATTGCCATGATGACGATGCGCGAGCGCTGTGCGTTGGTGCGGCTGGTCAGCACCATCAGCGCCAGCATGAAGGCGGAGGTCAGCACCAGGCCGCCCCAGGCCGCACGCGAGAAGGCGAGCAGGATCGCCAGCGACATGATGCCGAAGGCGATGACGTTGCGGAATGCCTTGGCCAGTTTATCGGAGACCACGCTCTGAAGCGCGAACAGCGCCGGCAGGATCAGGTAGGCGCCGAGCACGTTCGGGTCCTTGAAGGTGCCGCGCGCGCGGCCGTAGAGCGTCAAGAGCTCGTTGCCGCCGGGAACCAGGTGGAAGTAGCCGGCGATCGCCAGCAGCGAGGCAATCATCGCGCCGACCACGAGGCCGCGGCGCAGCATGTCGAGCCGGGCCTCGGTGTCCTCGGAGATGACCATGGCGAAGAACAATACGGTCACCGCCATGTACCAGGAGGTCGCGATCCAGCTCACCACCTCCGTCCGCTCGTACAGCGGAATCGCGCTGATGGTGTAGCCGACATTGAGCAGGATCAGCATCAACAGCAGCGGCATCAGCACGAGACGCAGGCGCAGGCCGGTGGCGAAAAAGGTGACGGTCGCGAGCAGCGTCGCGATCTCGTAAGGGCTCGGCTCGATGAAGACGATGGCGCCAGAGGCGCCGACCAGCCACACCAGCGCGCGCTGCAACGCCAGCACGCCGGGCGCGGCCGTTGCGGCTGCGTTCACTCCACCGGCTGTCGCCGCATACGCCATCACACGCTCATACGCTTACGCAACTCATGCGCCACAACACAGCCGTCATCGCCCGGCTTGACCGGGCGATCCAGTACTCCGCGGCGCCTATCGTGGAAACCACTGGCGCTACGGAGTACTGGATGCCCCGCCTACGCGGGGCATGACAGAGAAACTCAATACGCGTTCTCGTTCTTGGTCAGCAGCGAGACCGGCGTCTTCAGGAGAATGACGAAGTCGAACAGCACCGACCAGTTCTCGATGTAATAGAGGTCGAACTCGACGCGCTTCTGGATCTTCTCTTCGTTGTCGATCTCGCCGCGCCAGCCGTTGATCTGGGCCCAACCGGTGATGCCCGGCTTGACGCGGTGGCGGGCGAAATAGCCGTCCACGGCTTCGTCGAACAGCCGGCTCTGCAGCTTGCCCTGCACCGCATGCGGGCGCGGGCCGACCAGCGACAGATTGCCTGAAAACACCACGTTGAAGAGCTGCGGCAGTTCGTCCAGGCTGGTCTTGCGGATGAAGCGGCCGACGCGGGTAACGCGCGGATCGTTCTTGGTCACCACCTTCGAGGCGGTCGGGTCGGCCTGATGGTGGTTCATCGAGCGGAACTTGTAGACGTCGATGCGCTCGTTGTTGAAGCCGAACCGCTTCTGTCGGAACAGCACCGGGCCGGGGCTGTCGAGCTTCACCGCGAGCGCAACCAACGCCATCACCGGCAGGGCTGCGAGCAGCGCAAGGCTGCCGACAATACGGTCGAACAGCCATTTCATCACCAGGTCCCAATCGGTGATCGGCGCCTCGAACACGTCGAGCGTCGGCACCTCGCCGAGATAGGAATAGGAGCGGGGCCGGAAGCGCAGCTTGTTGGTGTGCGCGGAGAGGCGGATATCGACCGGCAGCACCCAGAGCTTCTTCAGCATCTCCAGGATGCGGGTCTCCGCCGAGATCGGCAGCGCGAACAGCACGAGGTCGACGCGGGTGCGGCGGGCGAACTCGACGATGTCGTCGACCTTGCCGAGCTTGCGCGCGCCGGCGCAGGTGTCGAGCGCGCGGCTGTCGTTGCGATCGTCGAACACGCCGAGCACGTGGATGTCGGAATCCTCCTGCGCCTTCAGCGCCTCGACCAGCTGCTCGCCGTTGCTGTCGGAGCCGACGATGATGGTGCGGCGGTCGAGCCGGCCCTGGCGCGCCCAGGCGCGGACCAGCGCGCGCAGCACCAGGCGCTCGGCAACCAACGCGGCGAGTCCGAGGAAGTAGAAGGCGGCGAGCCACAGCCGCGAGATTTCGCTGCCGAACTTGGCGAAGAAGGAGATGCCGATGAAGAGCAGGAAGACGAACGACCAGGACGAGATCATCCGCGTCATCTGCCGGAGCTGACCACGGAACAGCTGCACCTGGTAGATGTCGGCAGCCTGGAAGCAGACCACGGCGGCGATGGCGACGGCGATGACCTCGGCTGGATAGATCCAGCTGAACGCCCCCGCGAGCGGCATGACGTAGCCGAGATAGATTGCGATGCCGACGAGGCTCAGCAGCGCGAAATCGGCAAGGCGCACGAAGCCGGCGATCACGATCGGCGAATAGGCGCGGGCGACCTTCTGGTTGACGACGTCGAGCGCGGCAGGCGAGAGCCGGCGACGGCGCTCCACGAAGGGCTGGTCAGCAGGCTTTGCCGCAGCGCTGGCCGCGGCATCGAGCATCGAGCGTGCGTTGAGCGGTTCCACGGGCGTTCACGTCCATTCCAGAACCCGCGGCACGGCATTGCGCGCCCGGGCAAGCATACCCTGGCGCTTCGATTATCGAACAAATCGGAAGATTCTCTAAAGCTGGACTTAAGGATGGTTAATGATTGGCAAATGCGTCGCGATAGCCGGCGAGCACGCCCTCGACCATCGCGGCTTGCGAGAAGTGCGCCGAGATGCGCTCGCGCAAGGAAAGTGCGCGTTGCGCGGTGGTTTGCGGATCGTCCAGCGCTGAGGCGATCGCCTCCGCCATGGCCTCGGGATCGCTCGGGCCGAACAGTGCGGGGCTGTCGACGCCCAGGATCTCGGGAATGCCGCCGATCTTGGATGCGATCATCGGAATGCCCGCGGCCCCGGCCTCGATCACGACATAAGGCATGGAATCGCCGCGCGAGGGGACGACGAGCAGCCGCCCCTTGGAGAAGCCGTAGCGCGCCTTGACGTGACCGATGAAGCGGATGGCGTTCGCCAGGCCGAGCCGCTCGACCTGCGCCTTCAGCGCGGCCGTCTCCTCGCCGTCGCCGCCGAGCGTGAGCGTGACCTTCTTGCCGCCCTCGTGCAGGCGCGCCACGGCATCGACCAGCAGGTCGGCGCCCTTGATGTGCCTGAACTCGCCGACATAGCACAGGTCGGTCGCATCCTCGGCGGTGATGACCGGCTCGAATTCCTCCGGCGTCACGCCGTTGAAGACGCAATGCACCACGCCCTTGGGCGTGCCGACGATACGCTGATAGGTGTCGCGCGCAAAGGCACTCTCGAACAGGAACAGGTCCGTGGAGTCCATCAGCGCGCGTTCGAGCCGCGCGTAGAACTCGCCTTTGAAGGTGTTGAGCGGATAATGCAGCGAGCCGCCATGCGGGGTGTAGATCCGGATCGTGTCGTCAGAGCGCCGCCGCATGCGGATGAAGGCACCGGCCTTGGCGCCGTGGCCGTGCAGCACGTCGGGCTTGAGCGTGGCGATGAGCCGCCGCATTCGGAGCCATACCAGGACGTCATCGGGCGACGGCTCGCGGCGGATCGCCATGCGGTGGACGCCGAGCTTCAGGCGCGGCGCAAGCTCGGTCAGCGCCTTGTCGGCGCGCTCGCCGCCGGTGAGGCTGTCGGCGAGGATGCCGACATGATGGCCGCGGTCGACCTGGCCGTTGGCGACGTCGAGGATGTGGCGGAAGATGCCGCCGACCGGAGCGCGCACGGCGTGAAGGATGCGAAGCGGCCGGTCGGGAGAGGGGGGCATGATCAAAACCAGCTCGACGGCGACTTGCCGAACAATTCTCGTGAAAAATCGAGATGGATTAAGGGGCCTCGTGGTTAACAAACGGTGACGGGTCGACGTGCACAAGGCGCGGGTCGTCACGATTAACCCAGCGGCAACCTTAATGGAGTGTAATCGCCCCGGTTGAGGTAGAGTCGCAGCATTGCCCTGCGGGAGTGTTCGATGCGTTTAGCGTTCTGGCGTGCCGGCAAGGACAAGGCTGTGATCGCGCGGGCCGTCGCGAAGTCCAAAGGCGAAGCTGCGCCCAAGAGCGAAGCGAAGGCTGAAAAGCGCGAAGCGGAAGCCGAAAAGATCGAAGCCAAGGTTGAGGCCAAGATCGAAGCGAAGCCCGAAGCGAAGCCCGCGCCCGTCATCGCCAAGCCTGGGCAGGTCGAATCCGGCGACATCGACCTGCACGCGCTCGGTGCGGCCCTGGCGCGCAAGCGCGGCTGGGTCATCGTGCCGACGGTGCTGGCGCTCGTTGCCTCGCTCGCCATCGTCAATCTCGTCACGCCGCGCTACAAATCTGAAACCCGGATTCTGATCGACGGCCGCGAGAACGTGTTCCTGCGTCCGAACAGCGACCGCACCGAGGAGCGGCAGGCGCTCGATGCCGAGGCCGTCACCAGCCAGGTGCAACTGGTGCTGTCGCGCGATCTGGCGCGCGAGATCATCAAGAAGAACAAGCTCGCCGAGCGCCCCGAATTCGACCCGGTGCTGCAGGGCATCTCGCCGCTGAAGTCGCTTGCCGCGCTCGTCGGTATCGTCCGCGATCCGTTCGCGATGACGCCGGAAGAGCGCGTGCTCGATTCCTATTACGAGCGACTTTCGGCCTACGCCGTCGACAAGTCGCGCGTGATCGTGGTCGAATTCCAGTCCGCCGATCCCGAGCTCGCCGCGCGCGTCGCCAACTCGATCGCCGACGGCTATCTCGTGCTGCAGCAGGCCGCGCGCCAGGAGCAGGCCAAGAACGCCAGCCAATGGCTGGCCGGCGAGATCGAGAGTTTGCGCAAGAAGGTCTCGGACGCCGAGGCGCGGGTCGAGGACTTCCGTTCCAAGTCCAGCCTGTTCGTCGGAACCAACAACACCACGCTGTCGAACCAGCAGATGGGCGAGGTCAATACCCAGCTCAACAATGCGCGCTCGATGAAGGCGGATGCGGAATCCAAGGCACGGCTGATCAAGGAGATGCTCCAGAGCGGCAAGCCGATCGAGGCGTCCGAGGTCGTGAACTCCGAATTGATGCGCCGGCTGTCGGAGCAGAGGGTGACGCTGCGGGCGCAGCTCGCCGAGCAATCGTCGACGCTGCTCGGCAATCATCCCCGCATCAAGGAGCTGAAGGCTCAGCTCGGCGACCTCGATAATCAGATCCGCGATGAAGCCGCCAAGATCTCACGCTCGCTCGAGAACGACGCCCGCATCGCCAGCGGCCGGGTCGATGGCCTCACCGTGAGCCTCGAGCAGCTCAAGAAGCAGGCGGCCTCCACCAACGGCCAGGACGTCCAGCTCCGCGCGCTGGAGCGCGAGGCCAAGGCGCAGCGTGATCTGCTCGAGACCTATCTTGCCAAGTACCGCGAGGCCAACACCCGCGAGACCATCGACACCGCGCCGACTGACGGCCGCATCATCTCGCGCGCCATCGTCTCGAACACGCCGGCCTATCCGAAGAAGCTGCCGATCGTGCTGATCGCAACGATCGCAACGCTGCTGCTCTCGTCCGGCGTCGTCGTCACCGGCGAGTTGCTGCGCCAGACCGCGCCGGGCGCGGCAATGGGCTCCGCGCAGACGCCGGTGCGCCAGGAGCCGCTGGTCGTTCAGCGGGCCATCGAGCCCGTGGTCGAAAGGGGCGGCGAACCAATGCTCGATCCGGTGTTGGCGGAGCCCGCGCCGCTGCAGCCGGAGATGGCGGCCGATTTGGATACGAGTGAATTCGCCGAGATCGAGCGTCTGGCCGACGATCTGCGTGCCGCGGGCGCTGCGGCCAAGAAGGTTACGGTGCTCGGCACGGCGCCGGGCGACGCCATCACGCTGTCGACGCTGACGCTGGCGCGGAACCTGGCGCGCGATGCACGCGTCGTCGTGGTCGATCTCGCCGCCTCCTCGCCGACCATTGCCGCAGTCTCCGCCGATGCGCAGGCTCCCGGCCTTGCCGAGCTGATGCAGGGCGAGGCCTCGTTCGCGCAAGTCATCACCCGGGACAAGCTGTCGCGGCTGCATCTGGTGATGGCCGGCCGTCCCGGCTTCGACCGCAGCCTGCTGCAGTCGCCGCGCGTCGCACTCGCGATCGACGCGCTGCTGCGGGCTTACGATCACGTGCTGATCGACGCCGGCAGCGCCTCGGACCTGCCGGCCGACCTGTTGACGGCCCATGCCCGCGCCGTCGTGGTGCCCGATGCGTCGATGGCGGCGGATGCGCGCGCGCAGATGTGCGAGCAGCTTAGAGCCGTCGGCTTCAGCGCGGTGGCGATGCTGAGCAAGCCGGTGCAGCCGTCCGATGCCGCCGAGACGCCGCGCGTGGTGGCGGCGTAGGCTTTCTTACCCTCTCCCCTTGTGGGAGAGGGTGGCTCGCCGCGTTAGCGGCGAGACGGGTGAGGGGTATCTCTCCGCGAGTTCACCTTTCCATTCGAGCTCGCGGAGGCATACCCCTCATCCGGCGCTTCGCGCCACCTTCTCCCACAAGGGGAGAAGGGAAGACAGCCGTGCAAGTGGAAAGAGCTACCCGAACGCCTGCCGTAGCCGGCGGGCCATGTCGAACAGCATCTGGTTCTGCTTCACCAGCCGCTTGCCGTGGCTGAGCGAGGACATCGCCATGGCCGCGAGCTTGCCGCGCGAGGTCAGGGGGACGAAGCTGTCGAAGATCGCCTCGTCGTCCTTGCAGAACATCCGCTTGTAATCGTCCGAGCCGATGCCGAGGTCGAGCGAGCGGTAGCCGCGTTCGCCGTAGCGGTCGATGATGTAGCGCATCAGGATCAGGCCGGGGCTGTAGCGGGCGTGCTCGGACATCGTGTAGGTGTTGAACATCATCGAGAAGCGCTCGCCGTCGGCGACGCCGGCGAAGATCGCGATCACCTCCTCGTCGCATTCCAGCGCATGGATGTCGATGACATGACCTTCGCCGCGCGGCGCGAGGCAGGCGCTGCGGACGAACTGCTCGACGCCGGGTTCGGCGAAGACGTTCGGCAGCTTCTGCTCCGCCATCCGCGCCGGCTTGACACGGAAGAACCAGTCGAGCAGGCGGATGATGTCTGCGTCCGACGTCGCCAGGTGATAGCGGTAGCCGGCGAGGGACTGAAGCTTCTTCTCCTTGCTCTTGAGGCGGCGGCGGAGGGAATTGCTGATCCGCGAGGCCGGCGGGCCGCCCGGCTCCATCACCAGTCGCGGGCAACCGTTGATCGGGCGCTGCCGCGGCAGGGCTGCAAACGGGTTTTGCTGGTCGTGCCAGCGCTCGGGCTGCTGTGTCAGTGCGAGCACGTCGGCGTGCTCGCCGAGCGGCGCAAGCAGTGCATCGAGATCGGCGCTGGCGGCCTCGGCTGCGAACTCGGCGTTCCACAGGCCCATGTTGAAGGTGGTGTGCTTGCCGCCCATGAAGCCGGCGGTGCGCACGCCGTGGCCCTGCCGCAGCGAGAGCGGCAGCAGCAGGAGCGGGCGCCGATCGGCGTCGCGGGCGATCACAATGAACGGCCGGGCACCTTCACGGGCGCCGACCAGCCGCTGCCATGGATCGAGCAGGTCGAAGCGCTGGTAGGGCGTGAAGAGATGGCCGCTCGCCTCGAAGCCGCGCCAGACCGCCTCGGCCTCGGCGAGATCCGTGACGATCTCCACTCGCGCGATACGGCTCGCTCTCGACCGCGCTGGCGCTTCTGCCGTCCGGCTTTGCATCGCCGCAGCCATGGTCATTCGCGAAACCTGTCGAGAAATCGAAAATACGTATTTCGGCCCGTGGCCGACCTTTGCAAACAAAGGTCAACAAAGGGTAATGACTGGGGCGAGGGAACTGACCGCCGGCGCGCGCGAAGGGTGGGATTTTGGCTTCCGACGACAGACGGTTGGAACGGCTGCGCCTCGAGCTGGCCTGGTTCACCGGCCAGGCCATGCTGCGCAGTCGCGGTGCCGGCGCCATCCTGCGTTTCCGCTACGTGCGGCCTCGGCGGCGCGGATTTCAGCCGCTGCGCGAGCACGAGATTACGCCGCAATTCCTCGATCGCGCCATCCGCGCGCTGAAGCGGTGGAACTACGATTTTCTCGGCATGGACGAGGTCTGCCGGCGCGCGGTGATGCTGCCGGAGAAGCGTCGCTTCGTGGCGCTGACCTTCGATGGCGCCGGCAAGGATCTCATCACCTTCGCCTATCCAGTGCTGGCGCGTCACGCCGTGCCTTTTACGATCTATGTGCCGACCGCTTTTCCCGACGGCGTCGGCGAGGCTTGGTGGCTCGCCCTGGAGCAGGTGATCGCGCGCGAGAGCCGCATCGACCTGATGATGGGCGACAAGGAGCAGCGCTTCACGGTCGCCGACAAGGCCGGGAAGCAGGCGCTGTTCTCGCATCTGGAGAGCTGGCTGCGCTCGCTGCCGCCGGCGGATCTGTCGGCCGCGATCGCCGATCTCTGTACGCGCTACCGGATCGACCTCGCCGCGCTCTCGCGCGAGGCGTCGATGGATTGGGAGGACCTCGCCAGGCTCGCCGGCGATCCGCTCGTGACGATCGGCAGCGCAACGGTGAACTATCCGATGCTGGCCAACATGAAGGCCGCGGCCGCACTGCGCGAGATGACGATGGGCAAGGCCGTGGCGGAATCGGCTTTCAACCGCGAGATCAGGCATTTCGCCTATCCGTTCGGCGACCGCGCTTCGTTCCGGCGCAGCCACGTCGTGATGGCGGAGCAGGCGGGCTTCGCCAGCGCGGCCTCGACGATCCCGGGCATCGTGGAGGCGGAGGGACGGACGAACTTGCGCGCGCTGCCGCGGATCTCCTGGGACGGGCGGGTGCGCTCGCTGCGGATGCTGCGCGTGCTGGTGTCGGGCGCCGCTTTTGCGCCGGTGCGGCCGACCGGGAGCGCTACGAGCCAGACCTGAGGCGATCGGGCCGCTGCATCCAGCTCACGATCGGCATCGCCGGCAGCACCCAGCCCATGCCGACCACGACGTAGTAGATCGCCTGCCGCCAGCCGGATTCGGCGATCCACGGCATCTGCGCCGCCGCCATGCCGAGCAGGGCCCAAACGGTGGCCAGCACCAGGAGCAGGATGGCGCCGAGGAACTTGCGGGTGCGGATCGTCATGGCGGGAACTTTAAGGCTGTCGCGTTACTTGCGCTGCGGGAGCGGGGGACTATAAGGGGCACTCAACCGGGTTCAAGTCTCTTCGCCACAGGCTTGGTTTTGTCCTTGAAATGACGACGAATTCCGCCCCATCCGAGCCGCATCGCGCCGTGCGCTGGTGGCTGATCTGTGTGGCCGCGCTGATCGCACTGATGGTGCTGGTTGGCGGTGCGACACGGCTGACGGAATCGGGCCTATCGATCGTCGAATGGAAGCCGGTCGCGGGCAGTGTTCCGCCGCTGTCGGAAGCGGCATGGGCCGAGGCGTTCGAGGCCTACAAGAAGATCCCGCAATATCGCGAGCTGAATTCAGGCATGAGCCTGTCCGAGTTCAAGACGATCTTCTGGTGGGAGTGGAGCCACCGGCTGCTCGGCCGCTTCATCGGCGTCGCCTATCTGCTGCCGTTCCTGTTCTTCCTCTGGCGCGGCGGACTGTCGGGTGAGCTGAAGCGCAGGCTGTGGCTGCTGTTTGCGCTCGGCGGCCTCCAGGGGGCGGTCGGCTGGTGGATGGTGGCCTCGGGCCTGACGGAACGCACCGAGGTGTCGCAATATCGGCTGGCGACGCATCTTTCGCTCGCGCTCCTGATTTTCGCGGGGATCGTCTGGACGGTGCGGCGGCTCGAGCAGCGGCGGCAGATCGCGGCGCCGGCTCGGCTGCGGTTCACGAGCGCGGTGCTGCTCGCGGTGACCTTCGTGCAGATCTATTTCGGTGCGCTGGTCGCGGGCTTGCGTGCCGGGCGGGCCTACAACACCTGGCCTGAGATCGATGGGGCGCTCATCCCCTCGGCGGAACGGCTGTGGTTCGAGACGCCGTGGTGGCGCAACATGTTCGACAATGTGCTGACGGTGCAGTTCGAGCACCGCATGACCGCCTACGTGTTGATCGTGCTGGCGCTGCTGCATGCGATCGACGCGGTGCGCTCGCGTGCAGGTGCGGCCGCGAGCGGCGCGTTGTGGCTGTTCGCGGCGGTGAGCGTGCAGGCGGTGCTCGGCATCCTCACGCTGCTCAACCAGGTGCCGATCGATCTCGCGCTGACCCACCAGGCGGTTGCGATCGTGGTGTTGACGCTGGCAGTGATGCAGGTGGAGCGGCTGGCGTCACGGCAGTCTGTGCAGGCGCAGCCGCGCGCGGTCCCCGTGGGGCAGCCCGGCTGATCACCATCAGCCCGGCTGATCAGCAATAGCCGTAGACGCCGCACGCATAGGGCAGGCGCCAGAAATAATCGACCTGTTTCCCGCCGTAATAGGCGCCCTGATAATCGTAGCTCCAGGGGCGGCCGTAATAGCCAGGCAAGGTGTGGGAGCCCGGCAGCAGCGGCGTGCCCGGCAGGTTGCGGATGTAGCTGCCGATGCCGTAGGCCGGCGAGATCAGCGCATCCGGATCGGTTTCGACATAGACCTGAGGTGGGTCCTGCGGCGGCCCGGCCGCGCGCCGCTTCGGCGTCGCCGGCAGATCGGCGGCAATGGCCGCCGAGGCCGTTAGCATCACAGCCAGAGCGGGCACCATCCAGCGCAGCATCGTCGGCTCCGAATCAAAGGGGCGATCCAAGCACGATGTATGAGGCAGATATGGTTAATGAGGATTAACCGACGGCGGCCAAAACGGCCGCCGTCGTTCCCAGGCGCTACGCCCCCAGCGCCTGTTCCAGATCCGCGATCAGGTCTTCCTTGTCCTCGATACCGACCGAGATCCGGACCACGTTCGGGCCGGCGCCGGACTTGATCTTGGCGGCGTCGTCGAGCTGGCTGTGCGTGGTCGAGGCCGGATGGATCACCAGCGAGCGGGTGTCGCCGACATTGGCGAGGTGCGAGAACAGCTGCAGCTTCGACACCAGGCTGACTCCGGCGTCATAGCCGCCCTTCAGGCTGAAGGTGAACACCGCGCCGGCGCCCTTTGGTGCGTATTTGCGCGCGAGCTGATTGTACTTGTCGCTCGGCAGCCCGGCATAGCTCACCGAGGCCACCGCCGGATGTCCCGCGAGGTATTCGGCAACGGCTTTGGCATTGTCGCAGTGCTTCTGCATGCGCAGCGGCAGAGTCTCGATGCCGGTCAGGATCATGAAGGCGTTGAACGGCGACAACGCCGGGCCGAGGTCGCGCAGGCCGAGCACGCGGCAGGCGATCGCGAAGGCGAAATTGCCGAAGGTCTCCTGCAGCCGGATGCCGTGATATTCCGGGCGCGGCTCCGAGAGCATGGGGTACTTGCCGCCCGTGGACCAGTCGAAGGTGCCGGCATCGACGATGATGCCGCCGAGCGAGTTGCCGTGGCCGCCCAGGAATTTCGTCAGCGAGTGCACGACGATGTCAGCGCCGTGGTCGATCGGACGGATCAGATAGGGCGAGGCTAGCGTGTTGTCGACAATCAGCGGCACGCCCGCCTTGCGCGCCACGGTCGAGATCGCCTCGATGTCGGTGATGCTGCCGGCGGGGTTGGCGATGGACTCGATGAAGATCGCTTTCGTGCGCGGCGTCACCGCACGCTCGAAGCTCGCGATATCGTCGGGATCGGCCCACACCACGTTCCAGCCAAAGCTCTTGAAGGCGTGCGTGAACTGGTTGATCGAGCCGCCATAGAGCTTTCGCGCGGCGATGAATTCGTCGCCGGGCTGAAGCAGCTGCTGCAGCACCACGACCTGCGCGGCATGGCCGGAAGCGACCGCGAGCGCGGCCGTGCCGCCTTCGAGTGCGGCGACGCGCTCTTCCAGCACCGCATTGGTGGGATTGCCGATGCGGGTATAGATATTGCCGAACGCCTGCAGGCCGAACAGCGAGGCGGCGTGATCGGCATCGTTGAAGACGAAAGAGGTCGTTTGATAAATCGGAGTCGCGCGCGCGCCGGTGGTGGGGTCGGGCTGTGCACCGGCATGCACGGCGAGCGTTGAAAATCCCGGAAGGCGATCGCTCATTTGGGCGTCCTGTTCTTGTGGCCTGAAATTCGTGCGGCATGCTGATCGGCGCCGTGCCCGCCGTCAAGGCGCGGCGTCACATCGGAATCATTTTGGGAACGATCGTGCTGCGCATTGTCGCGTTTGCGAAACGAAGCCTTCGCAATCGCGTCAGCTTTGCTCGCTCTTGTTCTTCGCAGCGCGATCCGATGCGGCGGTGTCGCCACCGCCGACACTCATCCGATTGAGGGACAGCCTCATGCCCTGCGTCGGCGCCGGCGCGCGCTTGGAGCTGAGCGTGCGCGAATTCACGCCCATCCAGGAGATTTCTGACGACAGGCGGCCATATTCGATCTTGGGGCAGCGGTTCATGACCACCTTGATCCCGACTGATTCCGCTTTCGCGGCTGCCGCATCGTCGCGCGCGCCGAGCTGCATCCAGATCACCTTCGGCAGCGGGTCGAGCGTGAGCGCCTCCTCGACGACGGGCATGATGTGGCTGGAGTTGCGGAAGATGTCGACCATGTCGACGGGGCGGCCGATATCCGACAGTGATGCGACGAACGGCTTTCCGAGCAGCTCCTTGCCGACATGGCCGGGATTGACCGGGATCATGTCGTAGCCGCGCTGCATCAGGTATTTGAACGCGAAATAGCTCGGCCGCACATTGACCGGTGATGCCCCGACCATCGCGATCGATTTCACGCTGTTGAGGATGCCGCGGATGTAATTGTCGGGATAGGCGTCGTGGTTCATCACTTATCTTTTCTTGTTGGCGGGGGTCATTCATCCCGCCATGTCGGCGTGCGCTTCTCGATGAAGGCGCCGATGCCTTCCTCGGCGTCGCGCGCCATCATGTTCTCGGTCATCACCTCTGCGGCATAGCGATAGGCGTCTGCAAGGCTCATCTCGGCCTGGCGGTAGAAGGCCTCCTTGCCGAGCTTGATCGTGTAGGCGGATTTCAACGCGACCTGTTGCGCGAGCTCGATCGCGGCGCCGAGTTCGGTGCCGGCGGGAACGACGCGGTTGACGAGCCCGATGTCGCGGGCGCGCTCGGCCGTGACAGGCTCGCCCGTCAGCAGCATCTCCATGGCCTGTTTGCGCGGCACGTTGCGCGACAGCGCCACCATCGGGGTCGAGCAGAACAGGCCGATATCGACGCCGGGTGTGGCGAACTTCGCCTCGTGCGATGCGATCGCAAGATCGCAGCTGGCGACGAGCTGGCAGCCGGCGGCGGTTGCGATGCCCTGGACGGCCGCGACCACGGGCTTCGGCAGATGCACGACCGCCTGCATCATCGCGCTGCAGGCCGTCATGATCTGCGCAAAATAAGCCCGACCCCGATCCGGATCGGTGCGGCGCGCGGTCAGTTCCTTTATGTCGTGGCCGGCGGAAAAAGCGGGGCCGTTGGCCGCGATGACGGCCGCGCGGATGTGCTTGTCTTCCGCGATTGCGTTTAGGCTCGCATGCAGCTGTCCGATCATCGCCTCGGAAAGGCTGTTGCGCGCGGCTGGTCGGTTCAGCGTGAGCACGGCGACGCTGCCGACGATCTCGCGCAGCAGGATCGGCGGTTGCGGGGTGGGGGCGCGGGCGGCCTGAACGGACATCGAAGCGTTTCCGTTGGATTATTGCATTTGAATGACGCAGCTAACTTAATGTAACAGGGCAGGTGAAGCGAGGGTGGGAACAGCATGGCGGCAGCGAAAATGAGCGTGGCGGAGCTCGAGCAGTTCCTCCGCCACGAGTTTCCCCAGGCCTTCAGCGGCGACGACATCACGATCGAAAGCGCGGACGGACAGACCTGCCTTCTGCGGCAGCGCTACAGCGAAAAGATGCTGCGACCGGGCGGAACCGTGTCCGGGCCGACGCTGATGGCGCTCGCGGATTTCGCCATGTACGTGGTGCTGCTGTCTGCCATCGGGCCGATCGGACTCGCCGTGACCACCAATCTCAACATCAACTTCCTGCGCAAGGGCCAGCCCGGCCAGGACGTGCTGGCGGAGGCGCGACTGCTCAAGCTCGGCAAACGGTTGGCGGTCGGGGAGGTGAAGCTGCTGTCCGGCACCTCGCCGGATCCGATCGCTCATGTCACCTCGACCTATTCCATTCCAAATGTTTGAGGTTTTCGCAGGTATTGTCGTACCTTATTTTTAAGCCATTGATTTTACGTAATTAATTTCATCTCTGAGGCATTGACCGTTGCGCCGCTCTTCTCTAGAACCGCGCGCAGTCTGGTGCGGTGTTCGCGCCGATATCTCCCGTCCACGGAAACTCCGACATGAAAACCTTTTCGGCAAAGCCGGCTGAGGTGACGAAGAAGTGGGTGCTGATCGACGCCAAGGGTCTGGTCGTCGGCCGCCTCGCCACCATCGTCGCCATGCGCCTGCGCGGCAAGCACCTCCCGACCTACACCCCGCACGTCGATTGCGGCGACAACGTCATCATCATCAACGCGCAGCATGCGGTCCTCACCGGTCGCAAGCGCGAGCAGAAGACCTACTACAAGCACACCGGCTATGTCGGCCACGTCAAGGAGCGCACCGCGCGCCAGATCCTCGAAGGCCGTCATCCCGAGCGCGTGCTCGAGAAGGCCGTCGAGCGCATGATCCCGCGTGGTCCGCTCGGCCGCGTGCAGATGGGTAACCTCCGTGTCTACGGCGGCGCCGATCATCCGCACGAGGCGCAGCAGCCCGAGAAGATCGATATCGCCAAGTTGAACCGCAAGAACACGAGGGCCGCATAACATGGCCGAATCCATTCAGTCGCTCGACCAGCTCTCGCAGCTCAAGACGGCGGCCGCGCCCGAGGCGCCCAAGCACGAGAAGAAGGTCGACAAGTTCAACCGCGCTTACGCCACCGGCAAGCGCAAGGACGCGGTCGCCCGCGTCTGGATCAAGCCGGGCGCCGGCAAGGTCACCGTCAACTCGCGCGAGGTCGAGGTCTATTTCGCCCGTCCCGTGCTGCGCATGATGATCGAGCAGCCGTTCTCCGTGGCCCAGCGTTCGGGCCAGTACGACGTGATCTGCACCGTCGCCGGCGGCGGCCTGTCCGGCCAGGCCGGCGCGGTCCGTCACGGCATCTCCAAGGCGCTCACCTATTTCGAGCCGGAGCTGCGCTCCGTGCTCAAGAAGGGCGGCTTCCTCACCCGCGACTCGCGCGTGGTCGAGCGCAAGAAGTACGGCAAGGCCAAGGCCCGCCGGTCCTTCCAGTTCTCGAAGCGTTAATCGCTTTTATCGCATTCGCCGCGAAAGCGGCTTCAATGAGATGCAAAAGGGCGCTGATTTCAGCGCCCTTTTTGTTGTTCGTTTGTATGCAAATTGATGGCGTGTTTCCCGAAAACTTAGGGACCGGCGAAAACCTGAATGGAACCCGCGAGACCTAGCGTCGCCTTCGGAAGGGCGCGCAAATCGGCTGGGCCGATCGCGTAACTGCTATGTTCTAGAGGGGGCCGACATGATGTCGCTCGATAGCATCACGCTCTATTTGGTCGCCACCATGGTCGCCGCACTGCTCGGCGCCATGATGGTATTTTTCGGCAAGCAGGAGAACAGCCCGGCGCTGAAATGGTGGGGCACCGCCTATCTGCTCGGTGCCGCCTCCGTCGCACTATGGACCGCGGCGGGCGACAGGCTGGGGCCGCACATTTACCTTGCATTGAACGCGGTCGGTTTCGTCGCCTGCGGCATGGTCTGGAACGCGGCGCGCGTCTTCCACGGCCGCAACCCGAACTGGCCGGGGCTCGTGCTCGGCGCGCTCGCCTGGGTCGCTGCTGCGACGCTGCTCGATCCCACGGCATCGATGCTGCGCATGCTCGTCGGTGCTGGCATCGTCTCGGTGTACGCGGCGTTGACTGCGAGCGAGCTCTGGACCGAACGGCGCAAGAGCGTGCAACGGCGCTGGCCCGCCTTCGTGATGCCGGTGATGCACGGCTGCGTGTTGATGCTGCCGATCCTGATCGGCAGCTTCCTGCGCCCGCATGATGCCGGCTTCTCCTCGAGCATCTGGGTCACCGTGTTCGCGGTCGAGCTCATTCTCTACGCCGTCGGTACCGTGTTCGTGATCTTCATGCTGGTGTCGGAACGCACCGTCACCGCGCACCGGACGGCGGCGTCGACCGATCCCTTGACCGGCATGCTCAACCGGCGCGGCTTCTCGGAGGCCTGTGCGCGCGTGATCGAGCGCGAGGCCAAGGCCGGGCGGCCGGTGACCGTGATGATCTTCGACATCGACCATTTCAAATCGATCAACGACCGCTTCGGCCATCCCGCCGGCGACGAGATGCTGAAGCTGTTCTCCACCGTCGTGGTCAGCAATTTGCGCATCTCCGACCTGTCGGGCCGCATCGGCGGCGAGGAGTTCGCCGCGCTGTTGCCGTGCTCGCTGGAGGAGGGCGTGCTGGTCGCCGAGCGCGTGCGCGAGGCGTTCGAGACCTCCGGCGTCGTCGTCGACGAAGGCCCCGTCGATACCACCGTCAGCATCGGCGTTGCCGGAGGTCCGGCCGGCACCGAGCTCGAGGTGCTGCTGGCCTCGGCGGACACCGCGCTCTACCAGGCCAAGCGCGGCGGCCGCAACCGCGTCGAAGCGGCCGAGGAGCTGCCGCTGTCGCTGGAGAACTGGCGCCGCCAGAGCGCGGCGCGCACCGGCACACCGCAGGCGCGCCCGGCCACCGCGTGAGAATGCAGGCGGGCTTGCGGTAAATCTCTGTTTACCATTCGATCCCTACCATCGTGGTCATGGAATCGATCCGTCGACGGAATCCGCAAGCCGCCCTGATGTCGCTCGAAGCCGAAGCTGCCTCGGCCCGCGGTGGTTTCGCCTGTCTGTTCTCCACTGCGGACGAATACGAGAGCGCGCTGATCACCGAGCGTCGTGCGCAAGGCCGCTACACGCAGCAACGCAGCTACTGGCCGTTCGTGTTGTTCGCGGGTTGTGCGCTGATCGTCGCGGGCACGGTCCTGCTGTTCGCCTGACAGGCCTGCATTTCCAGACCGGGCAGGGCGCCGCTTCAGCGCCTTTTTCTTTGTCGCCATCTGCGGTAGACACGGCCATCAACAAAAAGGGTGGAAAGCCGATGATCACCGAGATCGCGCAAATTGACGTCAAGCCGGGCAGCGAGAAGGATTTTGAGGCCGCCGTTGCCAAGGCCAAGGCCGCTTTCGGCCGCTCCAAGGGCTTTCACGGCTTCGAGCTGCACAAGTCGATCGAGAAGCCGCAGCGTTACCGGCTGATGGTGAAATGGGCGACGCTGGAGAACCACACTGTGGACTTCCGCGGCTCAGAGAATTTCACGGAATGGCGCAGCCTGGTCGGCCAGTATTTTGCCGCGCCTCCCGAGGTCGAGCACACCGAGACCGTGCTGACGACCTGAGGCTTTATCTCGGGAGCATGATCTTATCGGAAACCGCTCCACACTTTGCGCTAACGCGGTCCTCCGGGTCCGGATCATGCTCTAGGCCGCCTCCGCGAGAGGCGACGCCTCGTAGGTCTTGACATGGTCGATCATGACCTTGGCGATCGCGACCAGCGGGAGCGCCAGCGCCAGGCCCCAGATGCCGAACACGACGCCCAGCAGGATCTGGAACGCGAACAGCGTGGCCGGCGGGATGTCGAGTGCCTGGCGCTGCAGGATCGGCGTCAGCACGTAGCTTTCCATGGCGTGCACGCCCATGAACAGCAGAAATGCCGACAAAGCGGGGATCCAGCCGGAGGCGAGGCTCGCCAACACCACGATGACGCCGGCGATGATGGCTCCCACCGTGGGGACGAAGGCGAGCAGGCCCGCCTGGATTCCTAGGATGAACGCGCCGGGGATGCCGATGACGGCAAGTCCGATCCAGGTTACGACACCGACCGCGATCATGACGATGATCTGGGCGATCAGCCAGCGCTCGAGCGTTTCAGCGATACGGTCGATGACCAGGGCGACACGGGTACGGTGCCGCGCCGGTGCCAGGAACAGCAGGCCGTCATGATAGACGCTGGGCTGGGCGGCGAAGGCCAGGCCCAGGAACAGCACGATGAAGATGTTGCCGACGCCGTGGATGGTGCCGAGCAGCAGTTTGAATGTCTGGCTCACGATCGCACCGCCGCTGGAGGCGAGCGTGCCGGCACTGGGCAGCGGAGCGCGCGAAGGCGTTGCCGGCGCGGGCGTTGCCTCCGAGGACGCGTTGGCGGCGGGGTCCGAGGCAGCGTTGCCGAGGTCGAAGAAGCTGGTGTCGATGCCGTGGCTTTCGAGCAGCGACCTGACATTGGTGATCTGCGACTTGATGGTCTTGCTCAGCAGCGAGGCCTGTTCGGCAATGGTGGCGCCGCCGAGATAGGCGACGCCCGCGAGCAGCAAAGCGAGCGCAACGCAGACGATTGCAAGCCGGATCGTGTGAGGCAGCTGGACCCGGCGGCCGAGCGCATTGACCAGAGCGTTGAGACCGAGGCCGAGCAGCATGCCGGTGAAGATCAGCAGCAGGGTGGCGGCAAAATACCAGGTGAAGGCGAGCAGCGCGGTGAACAGCACGACGCCGATGCCTCCGGCCGCGACCGCCCAGGCCTGATCCAGCGCGAGGTCGGCACGGGAGCGGGATCGTTCATCTGCGGGAAAGGTCACATCGTATCCTGTCTTTGGTGGCTGCAATGGGGGCACTCTTTCGACAATCACGCTTCCGATCAAGAGCAGGGCTATCGCAGATCACTTTTGGCGGCGGCCTGCGCGCACGCCTCGTCCTTCGAGACGGCGCTTACGCGCCTCCTCAGGATGAGGCTAATCTGGATCAGTGCCTGTTGAAACTGTAGCCACGCACTCCGCCCTCATCCTGAGGAGCCCGCCTAAAGCGGGCGTCTCGAAGGATGACTGCAGGGAAAAGCCCCGATAGCCCCGCGATCAAGAGCGGCAACGCGCCGGTTTGACGCTGCCGCGCGAACGGTGCAGAGCGGTGGCGAAAAGGAAGTGAGGAGCGCTTGGGCGTTATCAGCAAGTGGGCCGGTCTGCTCGGGCTGTTGGCTTTGCTCGTCGGCGGCGACCAGATCCGGATCAACCGGCCGGACCACAAATACCGCCTAACGGTCGAGGTGACGACGCCCGCCGGGATCAAGACCGGGTCGGCCATTCTCGCTGTCGTGCCCGATCGCAACTATAACCGCAGCGGCCGCACCACGACGCGCGGGGAGGCCGTGTTCGTCGATCTCGGCCAAGGCAAGAACATCGTGGTCTTGCTGGCGCACCAGCAGGGCGCCAAGCTCGACCTCGACGACATCAACTATGTGGCGCTCCGCGCCTATGGCGCCGCGCGCGGCAACCGGGTGTCGTTCAAGGACATGAGCCGGCAGTCCGGCGTTGTCCCGGTGCAAGGGGAGCTCACCCCCGTGCTCGTGAGCTTTGGCGATCTCGGGGATCCCAACACCGCGCGCCTTGTCGCCAGCGACAAGGCAGAGGCAATCCTGGGCGAGGGCTATGCGATCCGCGGCTTCTCCGCCGAGGTGGTGCCCAACGGGTTCTGGCCGATCGACTTCGGAGGCGTGCTCGGGGAGCCCGTGACGCGCGGAATCGAGGCCAAGCTTCCCTGGCTGACCGCGCCGGGCGAGACAGCGGCAATTGCGCTGAGGGCCGCGGGTCTGCCCGTGGAGGGCGGGTTGGACGCCCGGGAGGCATTTGCGCGAAAATAGCATTGCCGTCCCGCGATCCCCTCTGTTGAATTTGTTCCATCGGAGGGGCATCTTTGGGGAATCTTCTTATCGGGAGGCGCGGAACGACAGATGAGAAAGCCGGTCGTCGGCGTGATCGGGAATTCCTATCGCGTCGAGAATCGATTTCAGGTCCAGATGGTTGGCGAGCGAAACCTGCGCGCCGTGGCCGAAGTCTCCGGCGGCTTGCCGTTGATGTTCGCTGGAGCCCCCGACATCACGGATATCCCGGCGCTGCTCGATACCGTCGACGGCATCATCCTCACAGGGGCCCGGGCCAACGTTCACCCGACCCGCTTCAACGTCGATCCCTGCGAGAAGCACGAGCCCTACGACATCCACCGCGACGAGGTCGCGCTGGCCCTTTCGGTCGCCTGCGTCGCCCGCGGCATTCCGCTGTTCGGCATTTGCCGCGGCCTGCAGGAGATGAACGTCGCCTTCGGCGGCTCGCTGCATCCCGAGATCCGCGAGATCCCCGGCCGCATGAACCACCGCATGCCCCGGCTCGAGAACGGCGAGATCCATCCCGATCCGACCGTGGTGTTCGCCGACCGTCACGACGTCGAGCTGACGCCCGGCGGCGCCTTCGCCACGATCCTCGGCTGCGAGAAGATCCGGGTCAATTCGCTGCATGGACAGGGCATCCTCGATCCCGGCAAGCGCGTGCTGATCGAAGGCATCGCCGAGGACGGCACCATCGAGGCGATCCGCATCGCGGAAGCCCCGAGCTTTGCCCTCGGCGTGCAATGGCACGCGGAGTACGACCCGCAGCACAATCCGATCAACCGCAAGCTGTTCGAGGCCTTTGGCGAGGCGCTGGTGACAAGGCAGAAGGCGGAGGCGTAGCCGCGGTCGTGTCCCGGACCAGCTGCAACGCGGAGCGTTGCGGCGCAGAGCCGGGAATCCAGCTTCTGCCACGTTGCGCACTCGGCTTGGACTGAGTAGGGCGGATTAGCCGAAGGCGTAATCCGCCATCTTTAGTTCATGGGGCAGCTGCAATGCCGCCGTGCATTTATTCCAGGTGGCTGCTGGTTCTTCACGGTCAATCTTCATGATCGTAGGCAGCGGCTGCTCGTCGAGCACATCGCAGCGCTGCGCGCGGCCGTTGCAGCGACCCGTCGGGACTATTCGTTCACTATCGATGCGTTTGTCGTGCTTCCGGACCACCTTCATGCGGTCTGGACGCTTTCCCGCGGCGATGCCGACTTTTCGATGCGGTGGAGATTGATCAAAATGCGCTTCGCGAAGTCCCTGCCGAAGACAGAGCCGTTAACCGCTGTACAGATCGCAAGACGGGAGCGTGGCGTATGGCAGAACCGGTTCTGGGAGCACCTCATCCGCGACGAAACCGACTATGCACGCCATATCGAGTATTGCTACATCAAACCAGTCAAGCACGGATATGTGACCCGCGTGTTGGATTGGCCGCATTCGTCATTTCACCGAGATGTCGAGGCCGGACTGTTTCCGGCGGATTGGGCAGGAGATAGCAACGCGGATGGTAACTTTGGCGAACGTGCGTGAGCGTCGCACGCAGTAGGTGGATTACGCCTTCGGCTAATCCGCCCTACGAGGACTGTTTATCCAAGGTGCATCCCGAATTTCCGACGGAGTAAACCAATCAGTAGGAATTGCTCCGTCCTGGTTTTTGCGGCTCTGATTTGTTCTTTGAGAACGAATTGGAGTCAGATGCAGAACGAAAGCTGATGGCCGCTCCGTGGCGCAAAATTTCTCTACCGTGTTGAATCGTAGATGCGCTCAGGCTGTGCCCAGCGAGAGCGCCGCGACCGGACTGCGTCCATCGGTCATGCCAACGGCACCAGCCTCACACCGCCCGCTCCATCCGTCGCGCACGATAGGATTGCGTGACATCAGTGTCAGCTTGCGGAAGCTGCTCTCATCCTCATAGCCGGCAGCGCGCGCGATCGTCTTGATCGGCTGCGTCGTCGATTCCAGCAGGGTGCGCGCGTGCTCGACACGGCTGCGCATGATGAAGGATTGCGGCGGCTCGTGCGTGAGTCCTGGAATTTTCGGTTCAACGTACGCTCGCCGAGGCCGAGCGCATCGGCAATCCTGCATGGGCATTCCCATTGCGTTGCACAATCGCAACGTTGATCTCCACGCGCAGCATTGAGGTTCATGAGAAGAATTACCATATGCTCTGCAAGGGAGCCCGTGCCGTGCAGACCATGAAGGCGGCCCTCGTTGCGGCGATCACCGTCGTGGCTTTGATCTGCTGCCTCCTTCCCAGCTCAGCGGAGGAGAGCAAGCGCGTAGCCCTTGTTGTTTCGATCGACGGGGCGATTGGCCCGGCGTCAGCCAGCTACGTCCGGGAGGCTTTGGCCACGGCGAGCGAACGGCGCGCCGAGGTCGTGCTTCTGAGGATGAACACGCCCGGCGGGCTCAATTCCAGCATGCGCGAGATCATCGCGGATGTGCTCGCCTCGCACGTCCCGGTCATTGGCTACGTCGCTCCCTCCGGGGCCCACGCGGCGAGTGCGGGGACCTATATCCTTTACGCGACCCACATCGCGGCGATGGCACCAGGTACCAACATCGGTGCGGCGACGCCGGTCCAGATTGGCGGACCGCTGCCGGGCCTGCCGAGCGGCACACCCGACAAGGATGGCAAAGACAAGAAGGATGAGCCGAAGGACGCGATGACGGCGAAGGCCACGAACGATGCCGTCGCCTTCATCCGAAGCCTCGCCGAGCTGCGCAACCGCAATGCGGAGTGGGCGGAGAGGGCGGTCCGCGAGGCCGCAACACTCTCCGCCAACGGCGCGCTGGAGGCACATGCCATCGATCTCGTCGCGCGCGATCAGGCTGAATTGCTGCGGCAGGTTGATGGCCGTGTGGTGGAGCTCGCAGGCGGCAAGACGCAACGCCTCGCAACAAAGGATGCTGTCGTCGAAGCCATCGAGCCCGGACAGATATCCCGGTTCCTGGCGGTCATCACCAACCCGAACGTGGCGTTCATTCTCCTGATGGTCGGCATCTACGGCCTGATCTTCGAGTTCATGTCTCCCGGAGCCGTCGCCCCCGGAGTTATCGGCGCGATCTGCCTGCTGATCGGCCTCTACGCGCTCAATTTGCTGCCGATCAACTATGCCGGCCTCGCCCTGATGCTGGTGGGACTTGTGCTTCTCACCGTCGAAGTCTTCAACCCGACCTTGGTGGTCGGGTTCGGCGGGATCATCGCTTTCGTGCTGGGAGCAATGATGCTCTTCAGGAGCGAGGCGCCTGGGTACCAACTGTCGTGGTGGGTGATCGGCACCACTGCGGTCGTGTTCAGCGGCTTTGTTCTGATCGTGCTTGGCTCACTTCGGCGCGTCCGCAAAGCTCCTGCGCTGCTCGGCGCACAGGCCATGCGCGGCTTGCCCGCCGAGGTTCTCGACTGGAACGGGAACGAAGGTCATGTCTTCGCCCATGGTGAGCGCTGGCAGGCGCGCGGCGCCGAAACCTTCAAGCCCGGAGAGACGGTAGAGGTCGCCAATGTCGTCGACCTGACGCTGCTGATACGCCGCACACCCGCCCGGACAGGCGAGGGAGGTACATCATGACGCTGGAATATCTGACGTATGCGGCGCTTGCGCTGCTTGTCATCGTGTTTCTATCCCAGGCCATTCGAATCCTGCGCGAATACGAGCGCGGCGTCGTCTTCACGCTCGGCCGCTTTACCGGTGTGAAGGGCCCGGGCCTGATACTCCTCATCCCGATCGTGCAGCAACTCGTCAAGGTCGATCTGCGGGTGATGGTGCAGGTGGTGCCGCCGCAGGACGTGATTTCGCGGGACAACGTCTCCGTCAAGGTCAACGCCGTCCTGTACTTCCGCATCGTCGACCCCGAGCGCGCCATCATCAAGGTCGGCGACTACATGGCGGCGACCAGCCAGCTCGCCCAGACCACGTTGCGTTCGGTGCTCGGCAAGCATGAGCTCGACGAGATGCTTGCCGAGCGCGACAGGTTGAACGCCGATATCCAGGAGATCCTCGACAAGCAGACTGACGTCTGGGGCATCAAGGTCACCGGCATAGAGATCAAGGACGTCGATATCAACGAAACCATGGTTCGCGCGATCGCCAAACAGGCCGAGGCGGAGCGCTTGCGGCGAGCCAAGGTGATCAATGCGATGGGCGAGCAGCAGGCCGCCGAAAAGCTCGTCGAAGCCGGCCGGATCCTGGCGCAAGAGCCTCAGGCAATGCAGTTGCGTTACTTCGCAGCTCTGCACGACATCGCCGGTGAACGCTCGTCGACCGTGGTGTTTCCGCTCCCCACCGGCCTGCTCGACCATTTGATGCCGCGACCTGACAACCCGTAACAGAAAGCGGCGAGGTGCTGATCGCGAGCGGGCGCCACGGCTCCGACCGAGCTGCAGCGGGCGTTCACGGCGACGTGGTAGCTGTCGAGCCTCCTCAAACGAAAAGGCGCCTCCTTCCGGAAGCGCCTTTTGCTTGTCGCGGATAGTTCGGACCGCTTAGCCCGAATAGTACATGTCGAACTCGACCGGGTGTGGGGTCATCTCGAAGCGCTCGACCTCGGTCATCTTCAGCTCGATATAGGCGTCGATGAAGTCGTCGTCGAACACGCCGCCGGCCTTGAGGAAGGCGCGGTCCTTGTCGAGGTTTTCGAGCGCCTCGCGAAGCGAGCCGCACACGGTCGGGATCTGCTTCAGCTCTTCCTTCGGCAAATCGTAGAGGTCCTTGTCCATCGCCGGACCCGGATCCATCTTGTTCTTGATGCCGTCGAGGCCGGCCATCAGCATCGCGGCGAAGCCGAGATAGGGATTGGCGAGCGGATCGGGGAAGCGCACCTCGACGCGCTTGGCCTTCGGCGACGCGGTGTAGGGGATGCGGCACGACGCCGAGCGGTTGCGCGCGGAATAGGCGAGCAGCACGGGGGCCTCATAGCCCGGGACCAGACGCTTGTAGGAGTTGGTCGACGGGTTGGTGAAGGCGTTGATCGCCTTGGCGTGCTTGATGATGCCGCCGATATAGTGGAGGCAGGTCTCCGACAGGTCGGCGTACTTGTTGCCGGCAAACACCGGCTTGCCGTCCTTCCAGATCGACTGGTGCACGTGCATGCCCGAGCCGTTGTCGCCGTAGACCGGCTTCGGCATGAAGGTGGCGGTCTTGCCGTAGATGTGCGCGACCTGGTGGATGCAGTACTTGTAGATCTGGATGTGGTCGGCCATCAGCGTCAGCGTGTCGAACTTCATGCCGAGCTCGTGCTGGGCGGAAGCGACCTCGTGGTGATGCTTCTCGACCTTGACGCCCATCTTGGCCATGGCGCCGAGCATCTCCGAGCGCATGTCCTGCACCGAGTCCTGCGGCGGCACCGGGAAATAGCCGCCCTTGGTGCGGACGCGGTGGCCGAGATTGCCGCCTTCATATTCGGTGTCGGAGTTGGTCGGCAGCTCCGAGGAGTCGAGGCGGAAACCGGTGTTGTAGGGGGTGGAGGAGAAGCGCACGTCGTCGAACACGAAGAACTCGGCTTCGGGGCCGACGAACACGGCGTCGCCCACGCCCATCGACTTCACCATCGCCTCGGCCTTCTTGGCGATGCCGCGGGGGTCGCGGTTATAGGGCTCGCCGGTGGTCGGCTCGAGCACGTCGCAGGTAATGACCATGGTGGTCTCGGCGAAGAACGGGTCGATCGTCGCGGTCACCGGATCGGGCATCAGGCACATGTCGGACTCGTTGATCGCCTTCCAGCCGGCAATCGAGGAGCCGTCGAACATCGTCCCTTCGGCGAAGATGTCTTCATCGATCATGCTGACGTCGAACGTGACGTGCTGCCACTTGCCGCGCGGATCGGTGAAGCGCAGGTCGACGTACTTCACGTCGTTGTCCTTGATCGATTTCAGGACGTCTTTGGCGGTCTTCATGCATACCCCTTATGGCTCTGCGGGTCGGTTTCCAGGTGAGCAAGATTGTTCTCGCTTTTGGCGAGTTCGCGCGCGACCGCACAAACGAAATCAGGCCGCCGAAGCAGCCTTATTTCTTGTCAGAGTGTCGCAAAATGCGGGATAGCACCCGGTTCAGATAGCGTCCAGCCCGGATTCGCCGGTTCGGATGCGGATCGCCTCTTCGATGTTGGAGACGAAAATCTTGCCGTCGCCGATGCGGCCGGTCTGCGCGGCGCGGCGGATCGCGTCGATGGCGCGCTCGACCAGATCGTCGCCGATCACGATCTCGATTTTGACCTTCGGCAGGAAGTCGACGATGTATTCTGCGCCGCGGTAAAGTTCGGCGTGACCCTTCTGCCGGCCAAAGCCCTTGGCCTCGGTGACGGTGATGCCCTGCAGACCGACTTCTTGAAGCGCTTCCTTCACCTCGTCGAGCTTGAATGGCTTGATGATGGCTTCGATTTTCTTCACTGCGCGACTCCCGGCCTTTCGATCCAATAGCAACGTCTTCGTCAGGACGCGCATTTCTCAACGCACGATCTTGTCTTCTCTGTGCCGGGATCCCTGACCCGTCCGGCAACAACGGCCGGCCACGCCCTTCAAGATGTCAGTGAGCACGACGAACCGAAGCGGCTTCCTCGAAAGCAGGGTCTATGCCAAGTTGCAAATGCCCTGATTATCGGAGCGTTATCAGCCTTTTAACGAGCATCTCTGAGTGATGGTGCCGACCTGCACAAAATACCGAAGACCGCAAAATAGGCAAACGGTTCAATATATGTGCATTTCGACGTTCCCACCGCCGGATCGGCGCAAAAGATGCCTGTTCAAGAGGCGTTTGTACTAGGAAGTGGCATGGAAGTTCTGACCAACGCCGAAATGCAGCGAGCCGACCAGCTTGCCATCGCGGCCGGCACGCCCGGTTTCAAGCTGATGCTCAGCGCCGGCCAGGCGGTCGCCGAGGCCGCCCATGCGCTGGTGGAGGAGGGGCCGATCCTGATCGTCGCCGGCCCCGGCAACAATGGCGGGGACGGTTTCGTGGCCGCGGCCGAGCTCGCCGCGCAGGGGCGCGAGGTTTCGGTGATCCTGATGTGCGAGCGGGACCAGCTCCAGGGCGATGCCGCCTCGGCCGCGCGCGGCTGGAAGCACCCGGTGCTGCCGTTCAACCCGCAGGCGATCGGCAGGCCTGCGCTGATCATCGATGCGCTGTTCGGCGCCGGCCTCAGCCGCACCGTGGATGGCGAAGCGCGCGCCATGATCGAGGCGATCAACGCCAACGGTGCCCCGGTGCTGGCGGTCGACCTGCCGAGCGGCATCAACGGCACCAGCGCGGCCGTGATGGGCGTGGCGGTGAACGCCACCGAGACCGTCACCTTCTTCCGAAAGAAGCCGGCGCATCTGCTGTTGCCCGGGCGCATGCATTGCGGCCGCGTGCGCGTTGCCGACATCGGCATCGATGCGCAGGTGCTGGAGGAGATCGCGCCGCAGACCTTCGAGAACGATCCGGATCTCTGGGGCGCGGCGTTTCCGGTGCCGCGCATCGATGGCCACAAATATGCGCGCGGTCACGTGCTCGCGGTCTCGGGCGATGCAGCCGCGACCGGCGCGGCACGGCTCGCCGCGCGCGGCGCGCTGCGCGCCGGCGCGGGCCTCGTGACGCTGGCGAGCCCGCGCGATGCGCTCGCAATCAATGCTGCCGCGCTCACCGCGGTGATGGTTCGCCCCGTCGACAGCGCGATCGAGTTCGGCGAGCTGCTCGGCGACAAACGCTACAACACCTGTATCATCGGCCCCGGTGCGGGCATCGGTGAGCGCACCTGCGATCTCATCCACACCGCGCTTACCGCGCACCGGCATCTGGTGCTCGATGCGGATGCGCTGACCAGCTTTGCCGCAACCCCCGAGCGCCTGTTTGAATCAATCAAGTCCTCGCAGGACAATGCGGTGGTGCTGACCCCGCACGAAGGCGAGTTTCCGCGCCTGTTCTCCGATCTCAGCAACAAGCATCCCGGCCGCTCCAAGCTCGAGCGCGTCCGCGCCGCCGCCGAGCGCTGCGGCGCCGTCGTGCTGCTGAAGGGCCCGGACACCACAATCGCCGCCCCCGACGGCCGCGCCACCATCGCCGCCAATGCGCCGCCCTGGCTCGCCACGGCCGGCGCCGGCGACGTGCTGTCCGGGATCATCGCCGGGCTCCTGGCGCAAGGCGTGCCGGCGTTCGAGGCCGCCAGCATCGGCGTCTGGATGCATGGCGAGGCGGGAAGCGAAGCTGGGCCGGGCCTGATCGCGGAGGATCTGACCGAGACGCTGCCGGCCGTGCACCGGCGGATCTATGACGCGCTGGGCATCGAATACTGAACGTTCACTCCACCCCGTACCAGCGCACCAGCCGCGGCGCGGCCCAGTCGGTCACGACGGATTCGATCAGCCAGCGTCCGGCCGAGGTCGCGGCGAACGCGATGCGCTGGGTCTGGCCAGGCTCGATCGCGAGCGTGTCGAGCCAATAGGGCTTCCAGCCGTCGTCGAGCTTGTCGAGCAGCCGGAAATGGTGGCCGTGCAGGTGAAACACGGTGGTGACCGGGGCGGGGTTCTGCAGCGCCAGCACCACGGTGCGGCCGGTCTTGGCGCGGAAGGCAGGGGCGGAGGCGGTGGAGAAGGTCGCGGGCCGTGCCCAGCCGGCATCGGCCGTACCGAGCGCGACATCGAACCGCAGGGCGGCTCGTAGATCGAGCTTCTCGGGCAGATCATTCGGCGGGAGCGGCTGCGGCGGCGGCAGCGGAGCGCGCTCCAGCTTCCCGGAGACAGTCAGGTGTCCGACCTGGCGCACCGCCTTGCCGTCATGCAGCATAAACGGGGCCGAACTGGCCGCATCCACGAAAGCGTCGGTCCGCGCACCCGGGGCCAGCACCAACGCGCCGTTGCGCGCGGGGAACGGCTCGGCCGGCTGGCCGTCGAGGGCCATCACACGGACTTCGTGGTTTTCCAATTTGATTGCGAGAACAGAGCGTTGCGAGCCGTTGATGAAGCGTAGCCGCAGCCGCTCGCCCGCCGAAGCTGAGAGTTCGAATGAAGTCTTGCCGTTGAGTGTGTAAAGCGGCGTCGTGTCCTTCGGGTCCTGGCCCGGCGGGACCGCGGTGCCATCCGGCCGCAGGCGCCATTCCTGGATCAGCAGGAGCTCATCACGATCGACGGCGACCGGGCCGGTTTCGGCCACGATGATCGGAAGCGCGCGTGCGGGCTGCTGCAGGCGGTGCTCGAAGAGGCGGAAGTCGGCCAGCAGGGTGCCTGCATTAGGCACTGAAATAATTGATGTTTCTGTCGCATCCGGCGCTGCCGGGGCGCGGCCGCGGAGCGGGTCGGCGGCCATCGGCGCGTGGAGGCTGTACCAGACTGGCGCAATCGGCACAGGGAGGTTGTTGCTGAAGACCACCTGGCAGCGGTCGAAACGCTTGAGGCGCACGTCTCTGAGGTGGCTTACGGTGGCCAGCTCCCAGATTGGTGTAGCCGGCTGACCCGGTCTCAAAGCCAGCGTTGCCGGTCTCGCCTGCAGCGCGAGCTGGGCCGTGACGGATGGGCCTGCACCGCCCACGATCAGCCCGGCTGCCGAGGCCCCTAAGCCGGCCAAAACCTCGCGCCGATGGGGAGCATGGATCCGCGTTGTCATGGCACGATCCGGACCACGCCGTGCTGGATAAGTCCAGCCGCAGTGCCTACTTGAAGCTTGCCTCCATCAGGCCATTTTTTTGCTGCGAACAGTCAGGCACATGCTATAAGCCCGGCCGCCCGCGGCATCGCGGCCGGTCTTGATGCGAATTCACGCGGGCGTGGCGGAACTGGTAGACGCGCTGGATTTAGGTTCCAGTGACGAAAGTTGTGGGGGTTCGAGTCCCTCCGCCCGCACCAAGCGCTTATCGCGTTTGCACGGATTACGAGGCCTGCTTCCGCGCGGATGATCATCCGTCAGGAAGCGGGTCCGATGAACCACCGGTGTGGAGGCGTTTGCCTCGCGCCGGATCGATTAATGACAGCGTCCCGACGCGCGACGTGCCGGGGCCGAACGAAAAGAAGATTGGACGCCATGCAGGTCACAGAAACCCTCTCGGAAGGTTTGAAGCACGAGTTCAAGATCAGCGTTCCCGCGTCTGATCTCGACGCCAAGGCCGGCGCCAAGCTCGTCGACCTCAAGGACAAGGTCCGTATCAACGGCTTCCGTCCGGGCAAGGTGCCGGTCTCGCATCTGAAGAAGGTCTATGGTCGCTCGGTCATGGCCGAGACCATCGACCAGACCATCCGCGACACCAACACGCAGCTGTTCTCCGAGCGCGGCTTTCGCCTCGCCACCGAGCCGAAGATCACCATGCCGAGCGAGCAGGCCGAGGTCGAGGAGCTGCTGAGCGGCAAGACGGATTTGACCTACACGGTCGCCATCGAAGTGGTGCCGGCGATCGCGCTCGCCGACTTCAAGAGCTTCCAGGTCGAGAAGCCAGTTGCTGATGTCACCGACGCCGATGTCGACGAGGCGATCAAGCGCATCGCCGATTCCAACCGCACCTATGCCGCCAAGGGCGAGGGCACCAAGGCTGAGTCGGGCGACCGCGTTACCATCAACTTCACGGGCCGCATCAACGGCGAAATCTTCGAAGGCGGCACCGGCGAGGGCATCCAGGTCCTGATCGGCTCCAACACCTTCATTCCGGGCTTCGAGGAGCAGCTCATCGGCATCGGCGCGGGCGAGACGCGCACGCTGAAGGTGTCGTTCCCGAAGAACTACATGAACGACAAGCTCGCCGGGCAGCCGGCCGAGTTCGAGACCACCGCGACGCTGATCGAGGCGCCGCAGGACCTTGCGATCGACGACGAGTTCGCCAAGTCGCTCGGCCTGGAATCGCTGGACAAGCTCAAGGAAGCCGCGCGCGAGCGCCTGACCGCCGAGTTCGCCACCGCCACGCGCCAGCGCGTCAAGCGCGCGCTGCTCGACCGCCTCGACGAGGCACATCGCTTCGAGGCGCCGCCCTCGCTGGTGGACGAGGAGTTCAGCCTGATGTGGAACTCGGTCAAGGCCGAGATGGACTCCGCCGGCAAGACCTTTGCCGACGAGGACACCACCGAGGACAAGGCGAAGGAGGAGTACCGCAAGATCGCCGATCGCCGCGTGCGGCTCGGCCTGGTGCTCTCCGAGATCGGCGAGAAGAACAAGATCACGGTGACCGACGACGAGGTCGGCCGCGCCGTGATCGAGCGCGCGCGCTCGATGCCCGGCCGCGAAAAGGAGGTCTGGGACTTCTACCGCAACAACGCCCAGGCGTTGGCCCAGCTTCGTGCACCGATCTACGAGGACAAGGTGGTCGACTTCATCCTCGAGCTCGCCAACGTGACCGAGAAGAAGGTTTCGCGCGAGGACCTCTACAAGGACGACGACGCGGAAAAGACCGCGGCCTGAAGGGTTTGAGATAGCCCGCTATTAAGGATGATGAGCGAAGAGGCCCAGCTAGCCAGGTGGCCGGCTGGGCCTCTTTGTGCGAATCAGCTTCAACTGCCGCCACGGATTAAGCCTTAATGCGCTGCGCACTTGTCAGAAGCGAAATGGGCTATATCTGTCGCTACGCCTTTCTACTTCTTACCCAAGTTCCTGCATCACAGGACGTCCATTCGCCTTCCGGCAAATCCAGCCAAGCTGGCAAGCCTGCCCGGCGATGTCCGTCTCCGAAACCCTAGGTGACTCATGCGCGATCCGGTTGAAACCTACATGAACCTCGTGCCCATGGTGGTCGAGCAGACCAACCGTGGCGAGCGCGCCTACGACATTTTCTCGCGCCTCTTGAAGGAGCGCATCATCTTCGTGACCGGCCCGGTCGAGGACGGCATGTCGACGCTGATCGTCGCGCAGCTCCTGTTCCTCGAGGCGGAAAATCCGAAGAAGGAAATCTCGATGTACATCAACTCGCCGGGCGGCGTGGTGACGTCGGGCCTTGCGATCTACGACACCATGCAGTTCATCCGCCCGCCGGTCTCGACCCTGTGCACCGGTCAGGCGGCTTCGATGGGCTCGCTGCTGCTTTGCGCCGGCGAGAAGGACATGCGCTTCTCGCTGCCGAACGCGCGCATCATGGTGCACCAGCCCTCCGGCGGCTTCCAGGGCCAGGCAACCGACATCATGCTGCACGCCCAGGAGATCCTGAACCTGAAGAAGCGGCTCAACGAGATCTACGTCAAGCACACCGGCCAGACCTACAAGTCGATCGAGGATGCGTTGGAACGCGACAAGTTCCTCACTGCGAACGACGCCAAGGAGTTCGGCCTGGTCGACAAGGTGATCGACAAGCGCGCCGAGGAGCCGGCGCCGGCGAAGGCCCCGTAGCACTACTGAGGCGTCACGACGAGCCCTCGGTTTGCCGTGGACCCGTCAGGGCAGCGTTCACGTTAGGTGCGCGTGCGCACGGCGCAAAACGCGGTTTTGCGCCCTGCGACAAGCAGAAAGTTCCGCTTTCGTGCTTGTTTTTCGTGGCAATCCAGCAACGCCGGGGTGTTTTCCATCACTTCGCCCGTGCCAAGACCGGAAATCACGGTATTGTCACGGGTAGCCGGCGACCCCCGATTAGCGAATTCTTGATAGTCGGGTGACAGCATGGTTGGCTACGATTGATCGGCTATGATCGCGGGAGAATCGAACCACCGTGATTCGCACGGAATGTAGTAAAGCGTAGGGTCTTTTTTGGTACGGAATTTGCTCTACTTAAGCTTCATGCCGACCATCGTGTCGGAATGGAGCGATCGAGCGGAACGGGATCGAACCGCGGACGGAGACATGAATGAGTAAGGTCGGCACGAGCGACTCCAAGAACACGCTATATTGCTCGTTCTGCGGCAAGAGCCAGCACGAAGTCCGCAAACTGATCGCGGGTCCCACGGTCTTCATCTGCGACGAGTGCGTCGAGCTCTGCATGGACATCATCCGCGAGGAGAACAAATCCTCGCTGGTCAAGTCGCGCGACGGTATTCCGACGCCGAAGGAAATCTGCAAGGTGCTGGACGATTACGTCATCGGCCAGAGCCATGCGAAGAAGGTCCTGTCGGTCGCGGTGCACAACCACTACAAGCGCCTCAACCATCAGACCAAGCACAACGACGTCGAGCTCGCGAAGTCGAACATCCTGCTGATCGGTCCGACCGGCTCGGGCAAGACGCTGCTCGCGCAGACGCTCGCCCGCATCCTGGACGTGCCGTTCACGATGGCCGATGCGACGACGCTGACCGAAGCCGGCTATGTCGGCGAGGACGTCGAGAACATCATCCTGAAGCTGCTCCAGGCCGCCGACTACAACGTCGAGCGCGCCCAGCGCGGCATCGTCTACATCGACGAAATCGACAAGATCAGCCGCAAGTCCGACAACCCCTCGATCACGCGCGACGTGTCGGGTGAGGGCGTGCAGCAGGCGCTGCTCAAGATCATGGAAGGCACGGTGGCTTCGGTCCCGCCGCAGGGCGGCCGCAAGCATCCGCAGCAGGAGTTCCTGCAGGTGGATACCACCAACATCCTGTTCATCTGCGGCGGCGCCTTTGCCGGCCTCGAGAAGATCATCTCGGCGCGCGGTCGGTCGACCTCGATCGGCTTCGGCGCCCAGGTGCTCGCGCCGGAGGATCGCCGGACCGGCGAGATCTTCCGTCACGTCGAGCCTGAGGACCTCCTGAAGTACGGCCTCATCCCCGAGTTCGTCGGTCGTCTGCCGGTCGTGGCGACGCTCGAGGATCTCGACGAGACCTCGCTGAAGAAGATCCTGACGGAGCCGAAGAACGCGCTGGTGAAACAGTACCAGCGGCTGTTCGAGATGGAGAACATCGAGCTGACCTTCGCCGACGAGGCGCTTGGCGCGGTTGCCCGCAAGGCGATCGAGCGCAAGACCGGCGCGCGAGGCCTGCGTTCGATCCTCGAGGCGATCCTGCTCGAGACCATGTTCGACCTGCCGGGCCTGGAAGGTGTGGAAGAAGTCGTGATTTCCCGCGAGGTCGTGGAAGGCACGGCGCGTCCGCTCTACATCTATGCCGATCGGTCCGATCGTGCCGTCGAGAACGCCAGCGCCTGATCTGACGGCGCTGGAAAGCTCCAATCGTCTCCTTGAGTTGGCTGCGGAGCCGTGGTTCCGCAGCCGGTGTTGCGTCGCTTGCCGCGTTGCGTAAGCGCCTGATGGCGCGCGTTTTTCAATGACTTGACACCCCCCGGGTCGATAGCCACCTAATGTCGGCGGCGAGCGAAAATTCTCTTCAAGATTCGCCTCAGTTCCGTTCCGGCGAGCCGGTCCAACTTGTAGAGGACCGACCGGTTCTGCGGATCACCTCGGCACCTTGTGGCGGTTGCGCATGATCGCGGGCTGCGTGCAAGGGGGCAAAGCAAAAGGAAAAGGCCATGACCAATCCAAAACCCCGGCCAACAATCGTTCATGGCGAAGCACACGCCTATCCCGTGCTGCCGCTGCGCGACATCGTCGTCTTCCCGCACATGATCGTTCCGCTCTTCGTCGGTCGCGAGAAGTCGATCCGCGCACTCGAAGAGGTGATGAAGAACGACGCGCTGATCATGCTCGCGACGCAGAAGAACGCGTCCGACGATGATCCGGCGCCCGATGCGATTTACGAGACCGGTACGCTTGCCAGCGTGCTGCAGCTCCTGAAGCTTCCCGATGGCACCGTGAAGGTGCTGGTCGAAGGGCTCGAGCGTGCGCGCGTGGCGAAGTACACCGACCGCGCCGACTATTATGAGGCGACCGCCGTCGCGCTTGCGGACACCGACGCGAAATCGGTCGAGGCGGAAGCGTTGGCGCGCTCGGTCGTGTCCGACTTCGAGAGCTATGTGAAGCTCAACAAGAAGATCTCGGCCGAGGTCGTCGGCGTCGTGCAGGCGATCACCGATTTCGCCAAGCTCGCCGATACGGTCGCCTCGCATCTCGCGGTCAAGATCGCAGATCGCCAGGGCATACTGGAGACGCTGTCGGTCACCACGCGCCTGGAGAAGGTGCTGGGTCTGATGGAGAGCGAGATCTCGGTGCTGCAGGTCGAAAAGCGCATCCGGTCCCGCGTCAAGCGCCAGATGGAGAAGACCCAGCGCGAGTACTATCTCAACGAGCAGATGAAGGCGATCCAGAAGGAACTCGGCGACGACGACGGTCGCGACGAGCTCGCCGATCTCGAAGAGAAGATCTCGAAGACCAAGCTCTCCAAGGAAGCGCGCGAGAAGGCGCAGCATGAATTGAAGAAGCTGCGCCAGATGTCGCCGATGTCCGCGGAAGCGACCGTCGTGCGCAACTATCTGGATTGGCTGCTGTCGATCCCGTGGAACAAGAAGTCCAAGGTGAAGAAGGACCTGGAGCAGGCGCAAGCCATCCTGGACTCCGATCACTATGGGCTGGAGAAGGTCAAGGAGCGTATCGTCGAGTACCTCGCGGTGCAGTCGCGCGCCAACAAGCTGACGGGGCCGATCCTGTGCCTGGTCGGGCCTCCCGGCGTCGGCAAGACCTCGCTCGGCAAGTCGATCGCGAAGGCGACGGGGCGCGAGTTCGTGCGCGTCTCGCTCGGCGGCGTGCGCGACGAGGCCGAGATCCGCGGTCACCGCCGCACCTATATCGGCTCGATGCCTGGCAAGATCATCCAGTCGATGCGCAAGGCGAAGTCGTCCAATCCGCTGTTCCTCTTGGACGAGATCGACAAGATGGGCGCCGATTTCCGCGGCGATCCGTCCTCGGCGCTGCTCGAGGTACTCGACCCCGAGCAGAACGGGACCTTCAACGACCACTATCTCGAGGTCGACTACGATCTGTCCAACGTGATGTTCATCACCACCGCGAATACGCTCAATATTCCGGGGCCCCTGATGGACCGCATGGAGATCATCCGGATCGCGGGCTACACCGAGAATGAGAAGGTCGAGATCTCGCGCAAGCACCTGATCCCGAACGCGGTGTCCAAGCACGGCCTGGACTCCAAGGAGTTCTCGATCGACGACGAGGCGCTGCTGCTTCTGATCCGCCGCTACACCCGCGAAGCGGGCGTGCGTAACCTGGAGCGTGAGCTCTCTACACTGGCCCGCAAGGCGGTGAAGGAGCTGATGATCTCCAAGAAGAAGTCGGTCAAGGTCACCGAGAAGACTCTGGAAGAGTTGCTCGGCGTGCCGAAGTACCGCTTCGGCGAGATCGAGAGCGAGCCGCAGGTCGGTATCGTCACCGGCCTTGCCTGGACCGATGTCGGCGGCGAGCTGCTGACGATCGAAGGCGTCATGATGCCCGGCAAGGGCAAGATGACGGTCACGGGCAATCTGCGCGACGTCATGAAGGAGTCGATCTCCGCGGCGGCGTCCTACGTCCGCTCGCGCGCGATCAACTACGGCGTCGAGCCGCCGCTGTTCGACAAGCGGGACATCCACGTGCACGTGCCGGAAGGGGCGACGCCGAAGGATGGCCCGTCCGCAGGTGTTGCGATGGCCACCGCGATCATCTCGGTCATGACCGGCATCCCGGTCCGCCATGATGTCGCGATGACCGGCGAGATCACGCTGCGCGGCCGCGTGCTGCCGATCGGCGGCCTCAAGGAGAAGCTGCTGGCTGCGGCCCGCGGCGGCATCAAGACGGTGCTGATCCCCGAGGACAACGCCAAGGATCTCACGGAGATTTCCGATGCGATCAAGGGCGGCATGGAGATCATCCCGGTCTCGCGCCTCGATGACGTCGTCGCCAAGGCGCTGGTGAAGAAGCCTACGCCGATCGTCTGGGAAGAGGACACTAAGGTGACGGTGAAGCCGGACGGCGATGAAGCCGCCGGCGGCCTGACCGCTCACTGAGATCGCAGCTCGAAAATGATGATAAAACGGCGCCTTCGGGCGCCGTTTTTGTTTGGGGAAGGGGAGGAGGCAATGCACGTCGATGGGCAATGCCATTGCGGGAAGGTCGCGTTCGAGGCCGAGGTCGATCCGGAGGCAGTCTCGGTCTGTCACTGCACCGATTGCCAGACGCTGACCGGCTCGCCGTTCCGCGTGACGGCCATCTGCACCAAGGCCGATGTCCGCCTGACCCGTGGCTCGCCCAAGATCTACGGCAAGCGCGGCGACAACGGCCGGATGCGCTTTCAGCATTTCTGTGCCGATTGCGGTTCCCCGCTGTTCACCAGCGGCGAGGGCGACCAGGCCGACGATTGGGGCATCCGTTGGGGCTCGATCCGCCAGCGGGATGCGCTGCGGCCGGTGAGGCAGATCTGGTGCCAATCGGCAGCGGTGTGGATCGATGCCGTGCCGCTGCTGCCGGGGCGGCCGCAGGATTGAAGTTGGCTGGCCGAGCCCGCCTTCGCCCGTTGGGCTTCGGCGCGGCAGCCTTCGATCGCTTCGCGCTTATGACCTTGCTGTGCTGGCCTGCCGAGCCGTAGCTCGCGATGCGAGCGAAGGCTGGTGGGCGGTCACGGATTCGAACCGCGGACCCTCTCGGTGTAAACGAGATGCTCTAACCAGCTGAGCTAACCGCCCAATGGCGCTTCTTTAGCGCCCCGGCGGGTGCCGAAGCAAGGGCCGAGCGCGCCCGACCCGGCTGCAATTGCCGGCCCGGCGAGAGCTTTTCATGCCGGACACGGCCAGCCCTGCAGCAGGTCCGCTGCAGGGCAATCTTTCTCGCAGCGCGATCTCGACGTAAGGCCGAGGAGCCAGCGATCATGCTGCGGGTGTCAAGCTGTCTTGGTGAACATGGTCAGGACACCGTCGACGATGTTGATCGCGACGACTTGTGCCGAGCTCAAGCCCTTGGCCTTGAGCACGGAAGCGGCCTGCGGTGTGGCGTCGATGGACTGCCGAAGCGACTGGATGTCCGTCTCGCTCGTATGCGCCACGAGTTCATCGACCTTCGCGCGCACGGCCGGCTGCAGTTCCTTGACGTCCACAACCTGTATGCTCCGGATCACAGTGCTGGATTGCGTGGACGATTGCTCCGTGTCGGATTGCGACGATGCGCCCTGTGCCTGCACCAGGGCAGGTGTTCCCAGCGAGAGAGCTGCAACGAGGACGGATGCCGTGAAGCTGCGCATGGTCATGCCTTTTCCAGTTTGAGGAAGCGCGAACCTAGCGCGGAAATCTGGTTGGCATCTGATTCCGATGTGGCCGTTCGGTGAAACAATGCGGCCGCAATGCGCGCGGATGAGACACTTGCGTCGGGTCCGGAGCCCAAAGCGCAACTCTGTTCCAGACTTTCATATTGACCGAATGCAGAAAGCAAAAGCCCCGGACGAACCGGAGCTTTGCCTTAGCGACGACCAGCAGTGGGGTGATCAGTACTTCGCCACGACGGGGCCTCCGCCCCAGTTGAAGCGATAGACCAGCTGGCTGCGAACGGCGTGAACCCATTTCTCGGAATCGATCGACGCTCCAACGGACAGACCCGTTGCCGTGTCGCGGACGGCGTTCGTTGCGGTGTCGAATTCAGAGAACCGATATTCGGTCTTCCAGAACAAGCCCGGCACGATCTTCAGCGCGTGTTCTTCGCCGGCGCCGATGAACCAGCCCCTGTAGGTACGCTTGTCCATGAACACGCCGCTTGGTCTTCCGAACGGCGCAGCGTTGAGGGTGAAATCGGTACGGTCAAAGCTGGCTTCGGTATAGCCGACTGAGAAATAGGTTAGGAGGCTCGGGGTCGCCAGCCAGCCGAGCCGGCCGCCGCCCGCCCAGGCCGAGCTCATCTTCTCTTCGCCCACGATCCCGAAGCGAGGCGGGCTGAGCTGGCCCTTGAGGCTGCCGATATCGTAGTCGCCGAATGCGCCGACGACGAAGGCCGCGCCCGCTGCCGCAAACTGGTAGTCGCAGCCGCCCTGCACAGTCCCGAAGAAGCCGCGGCCTCCCGTCGTCGCTGTATCGCTGAAGCGGGTTCTGGTGGGACCATCGATGTAGGTCGTGTTGTCCTGATTCCAGAGCCCATAGCCTCCGCCGCCGCCGACGTGGCAGCCGGTCCAATTCGTGAGCGGCGTGGGGGCCGGAGGCGCCTTCAGATAGGCAGGAGACGTCACATCGGCGGCGGGGCCGCTCGAATTGAAGCGGTAGACCAACTCGCTGCGGACAGTGTGGACGTACTTCTTCGAATCCTCGGAAAAGCCGATCGGCAATCCGCTCGCCGTATCCCGGATCGGATTTGTGCCGACATTGAAGTCGGAGAAGCGGTATTCCGTTTTCCAGAAGAGACCCGGCAGGAAGCCCAGCGCATATTCGGCGCCGGAGCCGATGAACCAGCCATCGTAGGTTCGCTTGTCCTGATAGAGGCCGGCCGCAACTCCGAAGGGCGGAAAGTTCAGATTGAAGTTCGTGCGGTCGAAAGTCGCTTCGGTGTAACCCGCCGAGACATAGGTCAGCAGGCTAGGCGTCGCCAGCCAGCCGAGCCGGCCGCCGACCGCCCAGGCCGAGCTCATTTTCTCGTCGCCAACCATCGAGAAGCCGGAGGGAGTGAGCCGCCCGGTTAGACTGGCGAAATCATAATCACCGAAGGCGCCGATCACGAAGCGCTCGCTGGCCGCCGCAAACTGATAGTCGCATCCCGCCTGTACCGTCCCGAAGTACCCGCGGCCACCGGTGGTGATCGTATCGGCATTCTGAAAGCGGGGCGGACCGTCGACAAAAGTCGAATTTTCCTGATTCCACATGCCGTAGCCGCCGCCGCCCGCGACATAGCAGCCGGTCCAGTTGACGAAAGCTGCGGCGACAGCCGGTGGCTTGGCGTATTTGCGCGGAAGGTCGGCTGCCAATGCTGATCCGGAAAACGTCACCAATGCCACGAGGGCGGGCGCAACCTGCTTCATTCCAAACATTCCCATTCCACCAGACCGCGGCCAAGGACCCCTCGCCAAGCCACAATCGACTCCTCGGGACAAACATACGAAGTTTGATTCAGAATGCTGTTGCAGGAAGGCTACAATCGCGGAAAGTGTGCGGCTCGCCTGTGCATATCCAGCCGCGAGCCGGGCTTTTCGCGACACAGCGTTTCTGGTGTCGGTCTCGTGGGAGCAGAGGGTGCGAGCCTTGGCCCTTCGAAGGGACCGGATGGCGTCCAGAAGAACCTCTTTGCTAGCAGAGGGTTCTGACGGTTCGACGCGTGCAGTCCAGTGCTGCGGACATCGACAGTTTTCCGAAAGTCAGTCTCTGATCGGACGCGGCCCGGACGGGCCGGTACGCGCCGACGCGGCAATCCGTCGCGCGACCTCCAAGGCGCTCTCACACGTGCCTGACGTTAGGGCGCCCGCTTTTCGACCGAACAGGCTTCTATGATAGAGCAAGAATAGATGATGGAGCCTTGAATGGAACGACCCGCCGGGCACGCAGAGAACGCCGACCAGATCGCCTATTGGAACGGGCCGAGCGGGCAGCGCTGGGCCGATCGCCACGCGGCGCAGGAGAAGCTGCTCGGCCCTATTGCCGACGTGTTGATCGACCGCGCCAAGCCGAAGCCGGGCGAGCGCGTTCTGGATGTCGGCTGCGGCTCCGGCGCGACGACGTTTGCCTTCGCAAAGGCGGTGGCGCCCGATGGCTTCGCGCTTGGCCTCGACGTCTCCGAGCCGATGCTGGCGCAGGCGCGGGCGCTCGCGCCGAAGGGCCTGCCGCTCGACTTCGTGCTGGCGGATGCGACCGTTTATCCGTTCGAACCGGCGAGCTTCGATCTGCTCGCTTCACGCTTCGGCGTGATGTTCTTTGCCGATCCGATCGCGTCCTTCGCCAATCTGCGTCGCGCGCTGAAGCCGGCCGGCCGGCTCGCCTTCGCCTGCTGGCGGGAGCCGAAGGAAAATCCGTGGGCGATGGCGCCGCTGATGGCGGTCTACAAGCACGTGCCCAAGATGCCGCCGGTTGGGCCGGAGGAGCCGGGCCCGTTCGCCTTTGCTTCGGAAGAGCGCGTCATGCGCATCCTGAAAGGCGCAGGATTCGCGGACGTCGCGATGGAGCCGCACAATCTGGCGATGGACATTGCTATCGGCGGCGGGCTCGAGGCCGCCGTCGACGGCTCGCTCCAGATCGGTCCCGCCAGCCGTGCACTCCAGGGCCATCCGCCCGAGACTTATGAAGCTGCCAAGGCTTCGATCCGCGAGGCGCTCGCGCCGTTCCTGAAGGAGCAGAGCGTGGCGCTCCAGGGCGCGATCTGGATCGTGACGGCGAAGGCGGGGTAGGGCGCAGCGCTCTCCACCGTCATTGCGAGCGAAGCGAAGCAATCCAGAATCCCTCCGCGGAGACAATCTAGATTGCTTCGTCGCAACGGCTCCTCGCAATGACGATGCGGAGGCAGAGTCGCCTCACACCACATCATCCGGCGCGAGCGCGCAGCCGTTGTCGGGATGCGTCTCGACCTGGAGCGTGGTGTGGCCGATGCGGAAGGATGTCTTGAGGAGCTCCGTCGTCTGCATCAGGAATGCGTCGTCGCTGCCTGCGGGCATAACGAGGTGGCAGGTCAGCGCCGTCTCGGTGGTCGAGATTGGCCAGACGTGGAGATCGTGAATCGCCGAGACGCCCGGTCGCGCCAGCAGGAACGCCCTGATTGCGGCGAGGTCGGTGCCCTTGGGCGCGGCTGCCATCGACATGTCGATGGAGCCGCGCAAGAGGCTGGTCGTGCTCCAGAGGATGGTGGCGCAGATGATGAGGCTGGTGATGGGATCGAGCCAGAGCCAGCCGGTCCAGATGATCAGCGCGGCCGAGACCACGACGCCGAGCGAGACCGCGGCGTCGGCGGCCATGTGCAGATACGCGCCTTCGATGTTGATGTCGTCCTTGCGTCCGCCAGCGAACAGCAGGGCGGTGAAACCGTTGATGAGGATGCCGATGCCGGCGACCACCATCACGGTGACGCCTGCGACCGGCTCCGGCTCGCGCAGGCGCAGGATCGCCTCCCAGCCGATCGCGCCGGTCGCGACCAGCAGGAACACCGCATTGGCCAGCGCCGCCAGGATGGTGGAGGCGCGAAAGCCGTAGGTAAAGCGGCCTTTGGGCGCGCGGCGGGCTGCGATCGAGGCGCCCCAGGCAATGACGAGGCCGAGCACGTCCGACAAATTATGGCCGGCATCGGCGAGCAGGGCGGTGGAGTTGCCGACATAGCCGTAAACCGCCTCGGCGACGACGAGCGCGATGTTGAGCGTAATGCCGAGCGCGAACGCCTTGCCGAAATTGGCGGGTGCATGGACATGGCCGTGTCCATGACCATGATCGTGTGTATGGCCATGCGCATGCGAGTGGCCCGCATGATCATGGTCGTGATGACCGTGGTGGTCGTGGCTGCCCAATTCTAGCGCTCCGCAGACGCCGCCAAATCAGGGGCCATTGTAGGCGTTTCATCTGCCACGTCACGGCGGAAGAGCACGTACAGCGCCGGCAGCACCAGCAGCGTCAGGACGGTCGAGGAGAGAATGCCGCCGATCACCACGGTTGCGAGCGGCCGCTGCACCTCGGCCCCGGCGCCGGTGGCGAGCGCCATCGGCACGAAGCCGAGCGAGGCGACGAGCGCCGTCATCAACACCGGGCGCAGCCGTGTCAGCGCGCCTTCGCGCACGGCCTCCGCGACCGAGCGTCCCTCGCTGCGCAGACGCTCGATGAAGGCGATGATGACGAGGCCATTGAGAACGGCAACGCCGGATAGCGCGATGAAGCCGACGCCGGCGCTGATGGATAGCGGAATGTCGCGCAGCAGCAGCGCCGCGACGCCGCCGGTCAGCGCCAGCGGCACGCCGGAGAACACCAGCGCCGCATCCGCCGCCGATCCCATGCCCATGAACAGGAGCAGGAACACCAGCAGCAGCGCCACCGGCACCACGATCGTCAGGCGCTTGGTGGCCGAGACCAGCTGCTCGAACTGGCCGCCCCAGCCGATCCAGTAACCCGGCGGTAGCTTGTTGACCTTCTCGGCCACCGCGGCCTCGGCCTCCGCGACGAAAGAGCCGAGGTCGCGCGCGCGGACATTGGCCGTGACGACGATGCGCCGCTTGCCGTTCTCGCGGCTGATCTGGTTCGGCCCCGGCGTCGCATCGACGGTGGCGACCGATGACAGCGGCACATAGCGCATCTGGGTGAGGGGCGAGCTGGCCAGCGCCGTTCGAACGGCGCTGCCGGTTACCGCCTCCTCGGCGGGCGGCAGCGGGATCGGGATCGCCCGGATCGCCTCGAGATTGCCGCGCAGGTGCTCCGGCAGGCGCACCACGATGTCGAAGCGGCGATCGCCTTCGAACAGCTTGCCGGCCGACTTGCCGCCGACCGCGATCTCGACGATGCCCTGCACCTCGGCGACGCTGAGGCCGTAGCGGGCAAGCGCCTGGCGATCGAGGCGCACGGTGAGGATCGGCAAGCCCGAGACCTGCTCGATCTTGACGTCGCTGGCGCCGCGGATGCCGCGGATCGCGGCCTCCACCTGCTTGGCGGCGCCTTGCAGGATGTCGAGATCGTCGCCGAAGATCTTGACGCCGACATCGGTGCGGACGCCGGAGATCAGCTCGTTGACGCGGAACTGGATCGGCTGGGAGATTTCGTAGGCGCTGCCGGGAATCTCGTCTGCAGCATGCTCGATGGCCTCGACCACCTCCGATTTCGACTTGCCCGGATCGGGCCATTCGGCGCGCGGCTTCAGCATGACGTAGCCATCGGTCTGCGCCGGCGACATCGGGTCGGTGGCGATCTCCGCGGTGCCGATGCGGGTGAAGAACTCCTTCACCTCCGGAATCTGCATGATGCGCTTTTCCAGCGCCTTCTGCAGGTCCAGCGACTGCGTGAGGCTGGTACCTGGAATCCGGATCGAGGCCAGCGCGACGTCGCCTTCGTCGAGACTCGGAATGAACTCGCCGCCCATGCGCGAGGCGGCGATGCCGCTCGCGGTCACGATGAGCACGGCGGACAGGGCGACGGCGAGCCGGTTATCGATGGCAAAGCGGAGCAGGGGGACGTAGGCGCGCTTCGCCGCGCGCATGAACAGGTTTTCGTGCTCGGACACCTTGCCGGTGACGAAGATGGCGACGGCCGCCGGCACGAAGGTGATGGAGAACAGCACGGCCGCGCCCAGCGCCATCAGCACCGTCAGCGCCATCGGCGTGAACATCTTGCCCTCGACGCCGGTCAGCGTCAGCACGGGCAAATAGACCACGGCGATGATCAGCGTTCCAAACAGGCTCGGCTTGATCACCTCGCTCGACCCGCGCAGGATCGCGCGCAGCCGTTCGGGCGTCGTCAGCAGCCCGCCTTTCTCGCGCTGAGCCACCGCCAGCATGCGCAGGCAGTTCTCGACGATGATCACGGCGCCGTCGACGATGATGCCGAAGTCGATCGCCCCCAAGCTCATCAGGTTGGCGCTGACCTTGGTCTCGACCATGCCGGTGATCGTCAACGCCATGGACAGCGGAATGACGCAGGCCGTGACCAGCGCGGCGCGGAAGTTGCCGAGGATCAGGAACAGCACGGCGACCACCAGCGCCGCGCCTTCCAGCAGGTTGTTCCTGACGGTGCGGATGGTGGCTTCGACGAGATCGGTGCGGTCGTAGACGGTCCGCGTCACGACGCCCTCGGGCAGCGATTTGGCGATGTCCTCCAGACGGGCTGCGACGCGGCGGGCCACGGTCCGGCTGTTCTCGCCGATCAGCAGCATGGCGGTGCCGAGCACGGTCTCCTCGCCGTTCCAGGTCGCAGCGCCCGTGCGCAAATCGCGCCCCTCGGTGACAGCAGCGACGTCCCTGATCCTGACCGGATTGCCGCCGCGCGAGCCGATGACGATGTCCTGGATTTCGCTGACAGTGCCGACCTGGCCCGGCGAGCGAACCAGATATTGCTCGCCGTTGCGCTCGATATAGCCGGCCCCGACATTGGCGTTGTTGGCGGCGAGCGCGGTCATCACGTCGCGGAAGCCGAGCCGGTAGGCCATCAGCTTGCCGGGATCCGGCAGCACGTGGAATTGCCGCTCGAAGCCGCCGATCGTGTTGACTTCGATCACGCCCGGCACGTTGCGAAGCTGCGGTCGGATGATCCAGTCCTGCGCGGTGCGCAAGTCGGTCAGCGAATAGTCGCGGTCGCCCTGCGTCTTCGCGCCCGCCTTGGCCTCGACGGTGTACATGAAGATTTCGCCGAGGCCGGTCGAGATGGGACTCATCGCGACCTCGACACCCGCCGGCAGCTGGTCTTTCACCTGCTGGATGCGCTCGCCGACGAGCTGCCGGGCGAAGTAGATGTCGGTGCCGTCCTTGAAGACGACCGTGACCTGGCTGAGGCCGTAGCGCGACAGCGAGCGGGTGTAGTCGAGCTTTGGCAAGCCGCCCATCGCAGTCTCGACCGGGAAGGTGATGCGTTGCTCGGTCTCGAGCGGCGAATAGCCGGGAGCGCGGGTGTTGATCTGGACCTGGACGTTGGTGATATCAGGCACGGCGTCGATCGGCAGGCGCTGGAAATTCCAGGCGCCAAAGGCGACGGCGCCGAGCGCGAGGACGAGGACCAGCCAGCGCTGCTGCAGCGAGACGGCGATGAGACGCTCAATCATGCTCGGCCTCACCCTTGCCCATCTCCGCCTTCACGACGAAGCTGTTCTCCGCGACGTAATGCTCGCCGGCCGAAAGCCCGGCCTTGATCTCGACATGGCGCGGATCGGAATCGCCTGTTTCGACCGGGCGCGCCTCGATCTTGTCGCCGTCCTCGCGCACGAACACGATGGTCTTGTTCTCCAGCGTCTGGATCGCGCTGCGGCGCACGGCAACCGCGACATTGCGCGCTGCGAGGATCAGCCGCGCCGTGACGAACAGGCCGGGCCGCAGCCGTCCGTCCGGATTTGGCAGCACCACGCGCGCCAGCGCGGTCTGGGTCTCGCTCGAGCCGATCGGTGCCATGTAGGAGATCGTGCCCTTGATCTCGCCGCGGCCGTCGTCGGGATCGATCAGGACCTCGTCGTTGAGGCGGACGCGGCGGAGGTCCTGCCGGTAGATCGACAGGTCGACCCAGATGGTGGAGAGGTCGGCGACCACGAAGGCCGGCTTCTGCTCGGAGGCGTATTCGCCGAGCGAGATCTGCCGCTCGATGATGGTGCCGGCAATCGGCGCCTTCAGCTCGTAGACGGTGAGGCTCTGGTTGCTCTCGATCGCGGCGAGCAGGTCGTCCTTGCCGACCTTGTCGCCGATCCGCTTCTGGATGGATTTGGCGAGGCCCGGAAAGCGCGGCGTCACCTGCACCACGGCTTCCTGGTTGGCGCGCAGGATGCCGTTGAAGGCGAGCGTGTCGGTCAACGTGGCGCTCGCGGCTTCCGCCAGCGTGACGCCCGCGGCCGCCAGCTTGACGTCGGAGATGCGGATGCGGTCGGCGCCGTGCTCGTCCTGCTCGACGCGATCGTTCGGCTTCTTATGTTCGGAATGCTCGGCGTGTTCGCCGTGCTCGGTGTGCGCGAGCTTGTCTGCTGCGAGCAGGGAATAGCCGTAAGCGCCTAGCGCGGCGGCGACGATGGCTACAAGGATGGTGGAGGACGTCTTCATCGCGCGCTCTCCCGGGCCAGCGTAAAGGGATTGCCGACAAGGCCTTCGATGATGGCCACGCCGGCGTGGAAATTCTGCAGCGCCTCCTGCTCGCGCAGCCGCGCCTGGGTGACGCTGGCCTGGGCGTCGAGCACTTCGAGCAGGGTGAAGCGGCCCTGGCCATAGCCTTGCGAAATCGCCTCGGACGCTTCGACGGCCTTGGGAATTGCGGTCTCGCGCAGCACCGCGAGCTCGCGCAGCGATCCCTGCAGCGAGTCATAGGCGCGGCCGGCGATCACGATCAGCGCGTTGCGGTTGGCCTCGCGCTCGGCTTTGGTCTTGGCGAGGCTTTCCTGGGCCGAGAGGATGTTACCCTGGTTCTGGTCGAAGACGGGGATCGGCACGGAGACGGTCAGCCGCGCCGCATCGTCGCCCGTTTCGTTGAAGTGGCGCCAGCCGGCCGCGATCCGCACGTCCGGATAGGGCCTGAGCCGCGCCAGTAGCAGCTCGGCATTACGCTGGGCGTAGACTGCGGTCCAGCGCACCAGCTGCGGATTGGCGTCGATGGCGGCAACCACGGCCTGGAACGCCGGCGGCCGCCCGGTGGTGTCGAGCCGACCGGACACCTCGCCGAATTTGGCGGCGGGATCGCCCATCAGCACCGCAAGCTCGCGCCGAGCGCTCGCCAGCGTCGCCTTGAAGCGCTCGCGGTCCGCCTTCACCAGGGCGGAGGCGACCTCGGCGCGGCCGGTCTCGGCCGGCGAGGAGGCACCGGCCTCGACACGGCGGCGCAGAAGCGGCGTCAGGCGGTCGATCGCGGCGATCTGCTCGTCGAGGATCTGGATGCGCCGCTGCGCGCCGAGCACGCTGAGAAAGGCGATCGCGGTCTCCGACAGCACCTCCAGCCTGATCGCCTTGCGCTGGATCGCGGCGACCTCGACGCCGGCTGCGCCTGCGGCAATCCGCGCCTCGCGCTTGCCGAACAGCTCGAAGGCCTGGCTGATCTGGAGCGTGGTCTCCGCCGAGCGCGTTCCGCGATATCTGCCGGAGCCGAATGAATCGTCCTGTTCGTAGGACAGTTCCGGATTGAGCAGGGCGCCCGCCTGGATATGCTGGCCGGTGGCGATGCCGACGTCGCGCTCGGCTGCCGTCAGGCGCGGGCTCGCCGCCAGCGCGCGCGACAGCGCGCTTCGCATCGTTAAAGTCTGGGCGTGAGCCGGTGCAAGCGCCGATGCTGCAATCAGCCACGCTGCCGCGCACGCGAGGCGCGCGGCCATTCCCCTGCAAAACATAAAATCGACCTGTGAAGGATGAACCTAATGGGCGCGCCGCGCCCGACCAATCCGTTCAGGCAATAGGTCTGGGAGGGGGAGAGTCGGTATCGGGCACAATTCCGGCGAGGCGGGGGGCCTGTTGCGGGCTCGGTGCCGACACGAGCGCGATCGCCGCGGTCGATGGTGCCGGCTGTGCCACGGTCAGCGAAAAGCAGCCGTGGCAATGATGTCCGCCGATGGTCTTGTGGTCGTCATGGCCGGTAGCGCCATCGAGGACCGCGGCGATCTCCGAACCGCCGCGGGGCGTGGTGACGTCGATGTCGTGCGCGCCGTGCAGAGCGCCCGCGAGCAGATAGACCGCCGCGATCAGCACGGACAGCAGCCCGCGCGGAAAACGCGAGCGGCGGGATCCTGAGGGCTGACGGTTTGCGAGCACGAGTTCACTCTGGTTGCAGTCTGTGCCCGGCCTAGCATGGGTGCGGGAACAGTGTCGACCCGCAACATTGTTACGTCCCTGGAACAATTGCCGCAGCAGTGCATGCACTGCCAGCGCCTCTCACTGGCGGATAATGACGTGCCGATGCGGCGCCATGGTTTCGAACGCGGGGGCCGGAGCGTCGCTGCCATCGTCACCTTCCATGGTGATGACCGCCCGAGAGCTCGCTTCCATCGCCCGTTCCAGCCATTTGATGGCTTCGTCGATCCATTGGTCGTGGTGCTCGGGGTCGGCGAGGGCCTTCTCCCGGAATGCATTCGCCTGATGCAGGCACGCCGTTCTGCGGTCCACGCGCCTCTCCTGATCCGGAGGTTCCGCCCCGATCGCATCATTGATGATACCGGATCCGGCGTCGTTAACATACGACAGGAGGAAACCTGCCGGCCGCAACGCGGAAAGGCCCCAGCCGGACGAGCCGGCTGAGGCCTCATGTGCTCACAATCTCTATCCCTAGGACTTGGACAGACAACCCGCATCCTCCAAGTTCGTTCCATACGATCTGTCCAATTTGGAACGTTCCTCATACCTCGCGATTAGCGAGAGAAGAAACTGAGGAGGACGGACAATGGACGGACTGATTTATCTGATCGGCTTGATCGTCGTCATCATGGCGATCCTGTCGTTCTTCGGCCTGCGCTGAGAGCGCCGCGATGACGGTCGAGACTCTGATGCGGGAAGAGGTCATGGAAGGCGGCTTGGCAGTTGAGGCGCCTCGAACCATCCAGTGGAGCTCGGTGTTCGCGGGCGCGCTTGCTGCGAGTGCAATGTCGTTCATCCTGATCGGTTTTGGTGTCGCGGTCGGCCTCGGTGTCAGTTCGGCCTCGCCGAGCTGGCGCGATGCGTCGGCGGCGCTGGCGCTACTCTCCGGGCTCTATCTGATCATCCAGGCGATCGTCAGTTTTGGATTTGGCGGTTACGTCGCCGGCCGGACCACCCGGTCCGAGCCCGCGCTCGCAACGATCGAGGATGACGGCGAGCGGCGGGACGGGCTTCACGGGTTGACCGCCTGGGCGCTGGCAGTCCTGGCCGGCGCCGCGCTGCTGGCCCTTCTCGGCGCTGCCGCGATCGACCGTTCCCCGATGCGCAGCTCGGCGAGCAACACCTCGGCCGCCGAGCCCCTGTTGAGCTATGAGCTCGACAAGCTGTTCCGCGCGCCGCGCCGCGCTCCGAACACCGACCTAAGGGAAGCGCGCGCCGAAGCCGGACGTATCCTGATGACGTCGTCCAGCCACAGCGGCGTCGCCGCCGATGACCGGACGTACCTCGTGCAGCAGGTCGCCGCGGTCACGGGACTGGCGGCCCCCGACGCCGAAAAGCGCGTTGACGCCCTGATCGCAGACGCGAAGACGGCGATCAACCGCGCGCGGCGCAACTCGATCATCGTGGCGTTCTCGGTCGCAGCCGCGACCCTGATCGGCGCCGCAGTGGCCTGGGCCGCGGCGGTTGCCGGCGGACGCCATCGCGATGGAGAGCCGTTGCCGAACTGGATGGCGAGCGCCAACCGCTTCCACCGCAACCCGCGCGCAATGCCGGTGCCGTAGGCCCCTCAACCAAATGGAAATGGCCGGGCGCAAGCCCGGCCATATTCGACGTCTTCAGGAAGCGTCAGGCCTTCTCTTCCCAGATCATCGCCAGATGTACGATGGTCTGCACCGCCTTCTCCATGTCCTGCCGGCTGACCCATTCGAGCCGCGAATGGAACGCGTGCTCGCCGGCAAAGATGTTGGGGCAGGGCAGGCCCATGAAGGACAGGCGCGAGCCGTCGGTGCCGCCGCGGATCGCGGTGCGCATCGGGCGCAGGCCGGCGCGGCGGATCGCCTCGATGGCGTATTCGAGCACGTGCGGGTGACGATCGATCACCTGCTTCATGTTGCGGTACTGCTCCTCGACCTCGAACGTGTAGGTCGAGCGCGGGTAGTCCTTCATCACGTCCTTGACGATGCCCTCGAGCAGCGCCTCCTTCTCCTTCAGCCCTTCCTCGGTGAAATCGCGGACGATGAAGGAGAGCGTCGCCTGTTCGAGCGCGCCGTCGATGCCGATCGGATGCAGAAAACCCTGCTTGCCCGAGGTGGTCTCGGGCGAGCAGCCCTCCTTCGGCAGACGCTCGACGATGGCCGCGGCGATCTTGATGGCGTGCTCCATTTTGCCCTTGGCGTAGCCGGGATGGGCGCTGACGCCGTTGATGGTGATGGTGGCGCCGTCGGCCGAGAAGGTCTCGTCCTCGACGCAGCCGGCGCTCTCGCCGTCCATGGTGTAGCCGAAATCGGCACCCAGCTTGTTCAGGTCGACATTGTCGACGCCGCGGCCGATCTCCTCGTCCGGCGTGAACAGGATCTTGATGGTGCCGTGCTTCACGTCGGGATTGTTGATGAAGAAATGCGCGGCATCCATGATCTCGGCGACGCCGGCCTTGTTGTCGGCGCCTAATAGCGTCGTGCCGTCGGTGGTGATGATGTCGTTGCCGATCTGGTTCTTCAGCGCAGGGTGCTCATTGAAGCGGATCACCTGGCTGGTGTCGCCGGGCAGGACGATGTCGCCGCCGCGATAGTTCTTCACGATTTGCGGCTTGACGTCCTTGCCGGTGACGTCGGGCGAGGTGTCCATGTGCGAGCAGAAGCAGATCACCGGCACCTTCTTGTCGGTGTTGGCCGGGATCGTTCCGTAGACGTAGCCGTAATCGTCGAGATGCGCGTCCACAACGCCCATGGCCTTCAGCTCGGCAGCGAGCACGCGGCCGAGATCCTTCTGCTTCTCGGTCGACGGCGAGCTGGGGGATGCCGGATCGGACTGGGTGTCGATGGTGACGTAGCGCAGGAAGCGCTCGGTCACGGTATGCGAAAAGGAGAGGGAGGACATTCTGGTCAAACCGCCGGGTGTTCTTGAAGCTGGCGGTATATCAGAAAAGCGGGCCGTGATGCGGCCGCAACGGGCTCGGGGGCGGGCTTTAGCGGCCTCAGATCGCTTCCTTCAGTTCCTTCACCGGGCGGAACGCGACCTTCCTGGTGGCCTTGATGTGGATCGCTTCGCCGGTGGAAGGATTACGGCCGGTGCGGGCGGCGCGCTTGCGGACCTGGAGGATGCCGAGGCCGACGATGCGGACCCGGTCGCCCTTCTTGAGGTGCTTGGTGATCAGATCGACCATGTCGGTCAGCACGGCCTCGGCATGCTTTTTGGAGACATCCTGGCGCTCGGCAATGTCGGCGGCGAGGTGCTTGAGCGTGATCGTGGCGGGCGCGGCCGCCTTCTTCGCCGAATCCTTCTTAGCCGGATCCTTCTTAGCCATGTCTGGCCTCCTCGATCTTGCAGGTCATCCAGAGGAGATGGCCCCTGACGCGCAAGTTCCCGGAGGCGTAGACGATTCGGGACCGGACTGACTACGCCGCCGGCGCTGCCGAGGGCCGCGTTCGTGTGTGCCAGCAGTGGAATCCGCTGGTTTGAGCTGTGGATGCAACATCCTTGACTTCACCAGATCGGGCCTTTAAGTCCCCCCTCGTTCCGCAGACATTGCGTGTCACGCGGGAGTAGCTCAGTTGGTTAGAGCGCCGGCCTGTCACGCCGGAGGTCGCGGGTTCGAGCCCCGTCTCTCGCGCCATTTTTGGCAAATAGATCAAATAGTTGCTGTATTTTGCGGCCAAAAGCGCCGCTTGGACTGCCGTTTCATCCCGATCGCTTCCTCCCCGCCAGAATACGTTTATTTCGGCTTGGACTCCTCGATATGCGCGAGGATGCGCCGTGCGTCTGTGCTGCCGGCCTGCGCCGCCTTGGCCAGGAGCCGCCTGGCCTCGGCAAGGTCCCGTCGGCCGCCGATTCCGTTGGCGTTGCACCGGGCGAGATTGACCAGGGCTTCGAGTCCGCCCATCGCGGCGCCCCTCTGGTACAGCGCCCGAGCCAATTTCAGGTCTCGCCTGGCTCCCAGTCCCTTCTCGGCAAGCTCCCCCATCCTGTTGATGGCCGTCGCATCGCCGAGCTCGGCGGCCCGCTGGTACAACGCATAGGCCTTTGCGGGATCGCTGGCCGCGCCGATTCCACGCTCCTGCTGTAGGCCGAGGCTGACGAGTGCTGGCGCAATCTTCTTCTCGGCGGCCATCTCATAGTAGAAGCGCGAGCGGGCGGGATCTTTCTCGACGCCGTTGCCGTTCTCATACATCAATCCGAGCTCGTAGAGCGCGCGTGCGTTGCCGAGCTCGGATGCCGCCTTGTAGCTCGCCACCGCTCCTCCGTAATCGCGCATGGCGAACAATGAACGCCCGAGCTGGTAGTGCAGGCGGTCCACCCCTGGAGACTGCTTGACCGCCTCCGCGCACGCCGCAACCGCGCCCGCCGCCTTTGTATCGTCGCGCGTCTCGCCTTGGTCGGCGCGTCCCCTCAAATCCGCGAGCCCGGCAACGGCGTTGTCGCAGTGCTGCATGACGGCGGTATCGTCCTGGACGACTTGCTTGACGGGATGGAGATAGATCTTGTCCTTGGAAAGCTGACCATACATGTAGGGCGTCTGCTTCCGGTGCGTTGCCTGCCGAACCTCGTCGCGAACGTTGCGAAACACAAAGTTGATCTCGAGGTCGGCCTGCCGGAGGTATTTCAGCAGCGCCGCAGCGAAAGGGCTGTTGCGGCCTTCGCCTTCTTCCGCGGTCCGCCCCGGCTCCGCTGGAAAGAACACGAGCGTGTTGCGGATCGGTGTGCTTCCGGCTGAGGTCAGGGAAGAGCTGCTGCTGCGGCCATTCGGTATCGCAGGGAACGGGTTCTCCCGCATGGCATCCAGGATCACCAGACCCAGCCTGCGAGCCCGCCCTGCGGCAGCGGTCACCGCAGCCAGGGGAACGGTCTCTGCGTTGGCCGACTCAGGTGTCGCAAGATGCGCATCCACGGGGATCAGGTAACTGCCGACACCGGCAGCTGCACTGTATCCGGCAAAATAGAAGACCGCGATGTCCGCAGCGGCGGACTTCTCGGTGAAGGCGACGAGCCTCGCGCGCAGATCGTCGAGGGTCGTGTTCTTGCGCAGATCGACGTCGAAGCCGAGGCCGGCGAGACCCGCGGCAATGTCCTCGGCATCATTGACGGGAGAGCCGAGCGGCGGCGCGTTCGCGTAGCTCGCGTTTCCAATGACCAAGGCGACACGGCGGTTGGAAGCTTCTGCTTCGGCGTCGAAGAGAAGCCCGATGGCAATGAACAGTGCCAGCCAGCGCAAGTTGGAGTCGCGTCCCTTAGTCGATGCCCGAACGGAGCTGCCGCCTCATCCAGTCGCGGTCGGTGAGAAAATCGAGGCCGAGCAGACCATAGTCGACGCGCAGAAACCCGTCCACTCCAGACGACACCGCCGCGGGAGTCTGCCGCGCGACCTCCTGCGCCATCACGCCGACATAGAACCTCGCATCGCCCTTGTATCGATAGCGATAGAGGCGGAGGCCAGTATCGGTCCAGCCGAGTGCCGTAATGTCCTCCTTGAGGCGGATGTCCGATGGAATGGTGACGCGGCTCGCGGCATTCGAAGCGGCAGTCGAGGCCGCTCTGCTGGCCGCGCTTGATGCAGCGCTCGAGGCTGATCGGCTGGCAGCGTTCGACGCTGCGGCTGATGCCGCCTGCGATGCCGCCCGGCTTGCTGCGCTCGACGCGGCATTGCTGACCGCAGTCGAAACGGCATTGCTGACCACGTTGCCGACGACGTTGCTGACGACGCCGCTGACCACATTGCCGACATTCTGGTTCACGCGTGCAACCACTCGCCGATATTCGCGATTGCGAACCTTTTCCTCTTCCGAGCGGGTGTAGGCGGAAACCAGCAGCCCGCGCCTGCGCGCCTCGGTCACCGCGTTGATCATGCATCCCTTGGGGTTGCCCTTGGTCCGGCAAAGCTGGAATTGAAGCTGGACGTAGTCGGGGTATTTTTTGATCGATCTGGCGCACGCCCCGGAATCGCCGTCGAAGCAGGCGTTCACGTCGCTATCGTGCGCTGATTGCAGCATCAGTTCGGTGGAATTGACCGGTCGCAGGGCAAGGTCGCTGCCCGGCGGCAGGCGGTTATGGCGCGAGCTCGGATAGCGCTCGGCAAACCGGCCAACCACGCTCTTGTCGCGTGATTCCTTCAGGACGTCCCATGCCTTCTCGACTGCCTCCGAATTGCCGGTGGTCGTCTCGGCCGAGGCGAGCTGATAGCTCGCCGGTGGCGGACCGGGCATGCCGATCTGCCCGGTGGCTTGGCCCGGCTTAGCCGACTTCTCGAGCGAAGCCAGCGCGACCCGGGCGCTCTCGACATGCTGGCCAAACGGATAGAGATCCAAATAGGCGCGGTAGGCCGCGAGCGACTTCTGTCGCTCGACGATCTTCCAGGCGTTCGTTTCAGCCGTCTGCAACTGCGCAATGCGCTGGTCGATCTCGGCCGTATGCGCGCTCGCCGGGAATTGCTGGGCGAAACGGCGCAAGGTCGCGATCTCGTTGGTCGAGCGGACGAACTCCCAGGCGAGCTGCTCGGCATCTGCTCCACCATCGCCGTTTGCGGCGGCAGCGTCGCCGTTGAGATAGATGTCGCCCTTCGGCAGCGTCCCGTAGATTGCCGGCTCTTGTGTCCCGGTCTCCTTCCAGACTTCGTCGTGCACGATCCGGAAGAGATAGTTGATCTCGAGTTGCGGCGTTTCGACATGGCGCAGGAGCGAGCCGGAGTAGGGGCTATTCCGCCCGGCCCCGTCGCTCGCCGTCGTGCCGGCAGCGGCCGCAAAGGCAACGAGCACGTTGTCGCTCACCTCGACAGGGGCAAGACCGCGCGTGTCGGCCGCGAAAGGCGTCGGGGAACGGGGTGTGCCGGACACTGGCGCGGCCGCCTTGGATGGCCGCGACGACAGCGCGCGTCCCGCGGCGGCGACCTTCGTCGTTTCGAACGGGTCGTTGCGGCAGGCGTCGAGAACCACGAGGCCGATGATCTTCGGCATCACGGAGATATCGATCAGGGTCTCGAGATTGATCGCCTCGGCATAGACATCGATCTCGGACTTGATTTCGGCATCGACCGGAATCAGCCAGTTCTTTCCGTCCATTTCGACGCCATGGCCTGCGAAGAAGATCACCGCCTTGTCGGCCGTCTTCGCCGCATTGCCGAATTCGATGAGGGCCTGCCGGAAATGATTGTAGTCGAGGTCGGCGAGGTGTCTGACGGAATATCCCAGACGACCCAGCGACGTCGCCATGTCGGCGGCGTCGTTGGCCGGGTTGATGAGTTTTGGGACCTTGCGATAGTTGCTGTTGCCGACAACGAGCGCGATCCTGTCTCCGGCGGTCGCCTGCAGTATTGTCGAAACGAGCATCGACAATGCTACGCAGCTGAGAACGGCGATCCGGCGTGCCAGATCCTGCAACATGAAGACGGGACGCGAGCTTGCGAGAACGAAAATCCCCAAATGGGCAGGCATCGGCAGAAACTCAGAAAATGAAAAATCGCAGAAACGGGCTAAGGCGGCTTGTTCGTGGATTCTACATCAAGGGATGCTGGATGACGACATCAAAGGCCTCCGTGTTCAGGATTTCGTGAACCGGGAGTGGCGATGCTTCGACCAAGAGGCTGCACATCGCGAGCGGTGAAACCAGTCGCGCTGCGCTGGTGTTGATGGCGCAGGCGGCCGAGGCCGGCGACATCTTCGGAGACTGCGGATGACCAGGACAGTCAAGTTCGCCCGTGCGCCGATTCTGGCCCTGCCGCTGCTCGTCGCTTTGTGCAGCGTGGCCCGCTGCAATGATCCGGCCGAGTCGTCACGCGACTCCATCATCCAGAACGTTCGAGAGGACGTGCGGCGGCACATCCGGGCACGGGAAGCAGGCAAGCCTAAGAAAAGTCCGGAGCTGAGCCAGACGGCAACGCAGCGTGGTGCCACGAAGAAGCGAAACCGCTCGACGGTGGAGTAGTGGGATATCGGCGCGCGCCCTGCGTTGGGTTGCTTCTCGTATCCGGGCGTGTTGCTCGGCGTGCAGCGCGGCCTGGGAAAGTGTTGCAAATGAGCATCAGCTGGGCGCGCTTGATGGAGCCGAACCCCCAATTCAGCCAATCAGGTGAAGACGCCGCGGGTGCTTTGCAAATAAATTCGGCGCCTGAAGCTTGCGGGAATTTACCTCCCGCCAAGGCTCGGGGCTGAACCAGCAGGGGGCTGATCGAATACTATGAGGGCAGGAATTTTCCGCCGCGGCTTTGTCGTGGCCGTACCTTTTTTGCTTAGTCTGTTTGCGACGCGACCGGTCTCCGCACAGGAGGTCAATGTTCCGCAGCAAGTCATCAACAACACCGTTCAGAACATCATCCAGAACGTCCGCGACCAGATTCAGCATCGCAGGGTCGTTACTCCTCCTGGAATGCTGCGCTTCAGCGGCGAGGAGTCGGATTTCGACCGTCGTGATCCGTTCGCCGCAAGGGGTGTCAGCAATCCGTTCGGTGCCCTGGCCTACGCCAAGGCTCCGGCACTTGCAGCGCCGCCCCCGGCGACCTGGCTTTACGGCGCGAACCTCGTCGGCAGTGGCGACAGTGCGCAATCGAGCGGGGTCCAGGTCAGCGTTGCGACGGTGACCGGCGCAGTCGATGTGACCAAGATCGGTATCTTCACTGCAACCGACGCGCTGACCTTCATCGGGACTGGCTCGCACTCGTGGGCGCACACCTTCACGAATGGCGGACTGACTACCGACGGTTCAATTCCATCGACTTCCGGCACCCTGTCGTATCTCAACGGCGGTTTCTCGACTGACTTCACCGCGCTCGCGAGCTGGACTCGCAGCACATCCAATCTTCCCCTTGCCGCGACCGCGGACGGCAGCGGCATCGCCTATACCTGGAACGGCCAATACCGGTTCGACTTCCCCTATACCGTGTGGTTCGAGCCGACGGTCGGCGTAACCTATTCGGAGGGCTATACCGCCAATTTCGGCAGCAAGACGGGCGATTCAACCGAATTTCACGGTGGCATGCGCGCCGGCTTCGAGACGGACTGGCTGGGCTTTAAGATCCAGCCGTCGATCTCGGGTCAGTACTACAGGATCGTCGACGCGAGCGGCGCCGGCGCCGTTGGAGGTGCGGTCCCCGTTGCGGCCGGCGTGATCGGTACCAATGGTCTTCGCGGTTCCGCAAAGGTCAACGTGCTCTGGACGCCGCAGCTGTCGTCCTACCTCGAAGTTCATGGCAGCAGCATCACCTTGCCGGACCCCCTGCTGCCTGGGGTTGGCGGATTCGGAACCTCGATCGCGGGTACTCAGGCCGGCCTTCGCTATACCTGGTAGAGTGATCTCGAAGACGGATGCCCGCCGTGCCCGGCGGGCATCTTCTTGCGCTCCTCTCGCGCCTGGCGGAGGCAACATCCCCCGCGGCGCCGTCGCATGGGTGAAACCGAACGAAAAGGCCGCCTGAAGGCGGCCGTTTGGTATCAAACCGGACCTTTTCGGTTGTTCAGCGAATCTCGGACGTGCCCGCGCTGGTCACCACCACCGGCTTGCCGGCCTTGATGACCTGGGTGGACTGGGCGGTCTGGCTGTAATCGGCATGGGTGCGGGCCGCAATCCCGAAGCCGGCCACGGCAATGCCGGCCACCAGCGCCACCACCACGATCTTCAGGTGGGTCGCACGATCAGCAGAATGAATTGAGTGGTTCATCTGAGCCTCCCGACGGGCTTTGCCGTCGTCTACGGGCTCATCTTCTAAGCGCCGTCTGTTTCCGGATGGTTTCGCGGGTTCCGCAAAATGGTTTCATCTCGCCCGGCCGGCAAGTTTCATTTGGACGGCCGCGCTGGGCTGGTCTGGGGCGCCGTTTGGCCGCCTGATCGTCTTTCGGTGATCGCCGCCGAAGCCCGCTGATGTTGCAGCAACATACGGAAATATTGGAGCATTTCTAAGAGTCTTTCTAAGAAGCATTCAATTAGGGAATTCCCGCGCCCTCACATAAGCGTCATCGCGAGCGCATGCCGTTCCGGGGACAGGCGGCATGACGCATCGAAACATGCAGCTTTGGGGTGGCGCGTTGAACAGTCTTGGAATGCTGCGGTCGGCCGTGTTGGCGACCGCATCCGCTTGGGTCTTGATGCCTCAGGCATCGCTTGCACAACCTTCCGCGCAGAGTGGCGCGCAGAACATTCCGCCGGTGACGGTCACGGCGCCGGAAGCGCGCCGCCGTACCGCGGCGACGCCTCAGCGCCGCGCGACGCGGATCGCGGTGCAGACCGCCGCTAGCAACAGGCCGCAGCCACGGCGTGACGTCGGCTTCGTCGAGACGCCGCGCGGGCCGGTGAACGGCTACGTCGCCGGCCGCAGCTCGTCGGGCACCAAGACCAACACGCCGATCATGGAGACGCCGCAGGCGGTGTCCGTCATCGGTGCCGAGCAGATCCGCGACCAGAAGCCGAACAAGCTCGACGAGGTTCTGCGCTACACCGCCGGCGTGCGGGCAGGGACTTTCGGTACGGACACGCGCAACGATTGGTGGCTGATCCGCGGCTTCAAGTCCGAGGACATTGGGCTGTTCCTCGACGGCATGCAGCTGTTCTACACGTCCTATGCGAGCTGGAAGCTGCAGACGCCCAACATGGAGCGTGTCGAGGTGCTGCGCGGTCCGTCGGCGGTGCTGTATGGCGGATCGAGCCCGAGCGGCATCGTCAACGTCATCAGCAAGATGCCGCCGGCCGAACCGATCCGTTACATCGAGACCGGCGTCAACAACTTCGGCAACGCCTATGTCAGCTTCGACATGGGCGGTCCGGTTGCGACCAGTCCTGATAACGGCAAGCTGTTCGCGCGCGTGGTCGGCCAGGTCCAGAACGGCGGTACGCAGGTCAACTTCACACCTGACAACAACTACTTCATCGCGCCGTCGGTCACGTGGAAGCCCGATGCCGACACGACCTTCACGGTGCTGGCGTCGGCCTCGAAGCAGGATACCCGCGGCATCAACTTCCTGCCCTATCAGGGCACGGTGACCAGCGCGCCGTTCGGCAAGATCCCGACCAGCTTCTTCGTCGGCGATCCCAGTGTCGATAAGTTCACGCGCGAGCAGGAGATGCTCGGCTACCAGTTCGAGCGTCATCTCACCGACGATGTGACGTTCCGTCAGAACGCGCGCTTTGCGCATGTCGACATCACCTATCGCGGCTATGTCGGCAACGGCTGGGACAACATCAACACGGCGACGATGGGCCGCTATAACTGGTATGCGAAAAACACCGCGAATCAGGCCAATCTCGACAACCAGCTGGAGTATCGTTTCAACACCGGCGCCGTCAGGCACACGATGCTGTTCGGTGTCGATCTGCGGGGCTATCAAATCGACGATTACCAGGCCTTCGGGTTCGGTGTGCCCTCGATCAACGTCTTCAATCCGGCCTACGGAGGAGCTGAGGTTCCGCTACCCGGCTCGCCGTTCCGCAACTTCCTCATCACGCAGAAACAGGCTGGTACTTACGTTCAGGACCAGATGAAGCTCGGCAATTTCACGCTGGTGCTGAGCGGCCGCAATGACTGGGTCGAGACGACGCAGGAAGCCCGGGACACCGGCGCCACCGTCGCCAGCCGCGACGACAGCAGGTTCAGCGGCCGCGCCGGGTTGATCTACAATTTCGACAACGGCATCTCGCCTTACGTCTCCTATTCAACGAGCTACAATCCAATCATCGGCCTTAATGCGTCGAACCAGCTTTTCCTGCCGGAGACCGGTAAGCAGGCCGAAATCGGCGTGAAGGTCGCGCCGGTCGGATTCGACGGCTATTTCACCGTTTCGGCGTTCGACCTTGTCCGTCAGAATGTCCCGACAACGGTGCCGGGCAGCGTTCCGCTCCTGCAGAACCAGACTGGCGAGGTGACCTCGCGCGGCATCGAGCTCGAGGCGGTGGCCAATGCCACGAAGGAGCTGAAGTTCATCGGTGCCTTCACGGCCTATAATCTCTTTGTGAGCAAGGATCTCGATCCGACGCTCGTCGGCAAGACGCCGACCAACACGCCCGAACTCCTGGTGTCCGGCTGGGCCGACTACACCTTCAAGGACGGACCGCTCGCGGGCTTCGGCTTCGGCGGCGGCGTACGTTACATCGGCTCGTCCTGGGCCGATACCGCCAACACGCTCGAGGTTCCCGCGGTCGTGCTCGGCGATCTCGCGCTCCACTATGAATGGCAGAACTGGCGGACGGCGCTGAACGTGATCAACCTGACCGACAAGATCTATGTCGCAAGCTGCGCGTCGTCCACGTCCTGCTTCTACGGCGACCGTCGGCGCGTCACCGCCAGCGTCTCCTACAAATGGTGAGGACAGGCGAGGGCAGGGCCGGAAGGCTCTGGGACGAAGCGCAACCGATCGTGACGTTCGCTCGGCTCCACCTGGGCGTCCGCTGATCTGCGGTTACGATGAGCTCGCGGGCCATGCCCCCCGGCCCAAAGCTCATCCGGGCGCGGCGCGAGCGACCGGCAGGTCGCCGCCGCGCCCGCGACCGGCTTGGAGCCAATCGCGGGCACATTCGCCGGACGAGCCCTGGTCCTGTGATGACGCATGGCTCCTCCGATTACTCTGAGCTGTGGACAGGTCTTTCCTGCACCTGAGGCGGCGGCACCAGCATTGTTGGTCCTGACCGCGCCGATCGGCAAATCTGTCGCCGCGACAACGGGGGAATTGCCCCTGCGGCGCTGCATCAAAGCCCGAGCATTTGGTCGGTCAGCGCGCAGCGAATAGCTGGCTCGGCCCGAGCGCCGCAATCTCAGAACGGCTGACCTGCGAGACCGTGGCAGCCCTTGCTGGGTGGGGCGATCTGCTCCATACCAGCCGCGGGGTGATTCCGGGATTTTCACCGTTCTGGGGGCGGCAAAGGGCCTGAAAAGAGCGTGTCTTGCGCCCATTGGTGCACTGCGCTAAGGCTCAGAATAATTCCAAATCGGACGAATCCGTGGCTGTCCCGAGGCTGCGGGAAAAGGGCTCGCCAATGAGCGGCATTCTGCAGAACTATCTTCCACTCGTCGTCTTTATAGGGGTAGCGGGCCTGATCGGCCTCGTGCTGCTGATCGCGCCGTTCATCGTGGCGTTCCAGCAGCCGGATCCCGAAAAGCTGTCGGCCTATGAGTGCGGCTTCAACGCCTTCGACGACGCCCGCATGAAGTTCGACGTCCGCTTCTATCTCGTCGCCATCCTCTTCATCATCTTCGATCTCGAGGTGGCGTTTCTGTTTCCCTGGGCGGTGGCGTTCGGCAAGCTTGGCGCGACCGGCTTCTGGTCCATGGTGGTGTTCCTCGCCGTGCTGACGGTCGGGTTCGCCTATGAATGGAAGAAAGGGGCCCTCGAATGGGATTGAACCCGGCTACACAGTCCGCAGGTCCGGTGATCGCACCGGCCCCGAAGGGCATTCTGGATCCTTCGACCGGCAAGCCGGTCGGGGCCAATGATCCGTTCTTCCTCGAGGTCAATTCCGAGCTGTCCGACAAGGGCTTCTTCGTGGCCGCGACCGACGACCTCATCACCTGGGCGCGTACCGGCTCTTTGATGTGGATGACCTTCGGTCTCGCCTGCTGCGCGGTCGAGATGATGCAGGTCTCGATGCCGCGCTACGACGTCGAGCGCTTCGGCTTCGCCCCGCGTGCCTCGCCGCGTCAGTCCGACGTGATGATCGTGGCGGGAACGCTGACCAACAAGATGGCGCCGGCGCTGCGCAAGGTCTACGACCAGATGCCCGAGCCGCGCTACGTCATCTCGATGGGCTCCTGCGCCAATGGCGGCGGCTATTATCACTATTCCTACTCGGTCGTGCGCGGCTGCGACCGCATCGTGCCGATCGACATCTACGTGCCGGGCTGCCCGCCCACGGCGGAGGCGCTGCTCTACGGCGTGCTGCTGCTGCAAAAGAAGATCCGGCGCACCGGCACCATCGAACGCTAAGGTTTTACGTCATGGACGACGCCAAGCTCGACGCCCTGGGGCAGACGATCGTTAGCGCGCTTCCGGGCGCCGCGACCGGTCACTCGGTGGCCTTCAACCAGCTCACCGTGGACGTCGAGGCCGCCAGGATCGTCGAGGTGGTCAAGTACCTCCGCGATGACCCGAACTGCCGGTTCGTCAACATCACCGACATCACGGCGGTGGACTATCCGGATCGCGAGAAGCGCTTCGACGTCATCTATCACTTCCTGTCGCCGACCTTGAACGCGCGCATCCGGCTCAAGGCGCAAGCCGACGAGACCACGCAGGTGCCCTCGCTGATCGACGTCTTCCCGGGCGCGGACTGGTTCGAGCGCGAAGCCTACGACCTCTACGGCGTGTTCTTCGTCGGCCATCCCGACATGCGCCGCATCCTCACGGACTACGGTTTCGAGGGCCATCCGCTGCGCAAGGATTTCCCGCTCACCGGCTTCGTCGAGGTCCGCTACGACGACCAGGAGAAGCGGGTGGTGTACGAGCCGGTCCGGCTCAACCAGGAATTCCGCAAGTTCGACTTTTTGTCTCCTTGGGAAGGTGCCGACTATCCGGTGCTTCCGGGCGATGAAAAAGCGGGGCCGAAGGTCTGATCATGAACGAGCAACCGCAGAATCTCCGTAACTTCACGATCAATTTCGGACCGCAGCACCCGGCGGCGCACGGCGTTTTGCGCCTCGTGCTCGAACTCGACGGCGAAGTGGTCGAGCGCGTCGATCCGCATATCGGCCTGCTTCACCGCGGCACCGAGAAGCTGATCGAGCAGAAGACTTATCTGCAGGCGATCCCTTATTTCGACCGGCTCGACTACGTCGCGCCGATGAACCAGGAGCATGCCTTCTGCCTCGCCGCCGAGAAGCTGCTCGGCATCGAGGTGCCGCGCCGCGGCCAGCTGATCCGCGTGCTCTATTGCGAGATCGGCCGCATCCTCTCGCATCTGCTCAACGTCACCACGCAGGCGATGGACGTCGGCGCGCTGACCCCGCCGCTGTGGGGCTTCGAAGAGCGCGAGAAGCTGATGGTGTTCTACGAGCGCGCCTCGGGCAGCCGCATGCATGCGGCCTATTTCCGTATCGGCGGCGTGCATCAGGACCTGCCGCAGAAGCTGGTCGACGACATCGAGGCCTGGTGCGATCCGTTCCTCAAGGTCGTCGACGATCTCGACCGTCTGCTCACCGCCAATCGCATCTTCAAGCAGCGCAACGTCGACATCGGCGTGGTGCCGCTCAAGGAAGCCTGGGAATGGGGTTTCTCGGGTGTGATGGTGCGCGGCTCGGGCGCGGCCTGGGACTTGCGCAAGTCGCAGCCCTACGAGTGCTACGCCGAGATGGATTTCGACATTCCGATCGGCAAGAACGGCGACTGCTACGACCGCTACCTGATCCGCATGGAAGAGATGCGCCAGTCCGTGCGCATCATGAAACAGTGCATCCAGAAGCTGAACGCGCCTGACGGTAAGGGCCCCGTTGTCGTCGAAGACAACAAGGTCGCGCCGCCGCGCCGTGGCGAGATGAAGCGCTCGATGGAAGCGCTGATCCACCACTTCAAGCTCTACACCGAAGGCGTCCACGTGCCGGCCGGCGAGGTCTATGCTGCGGTCGAGGCGCCCAAGGGCGAGTTCGGCGTCTATCTCGTCGCCGACGGCACCAACAAGCCCTACAAGTGCAAGATCCGCGCGCCGGGCTTTGCACATCTGCAGGCCATGGACCACATCTGCCGCGGCCATCTGCTGGCCGACGTGTCGGCGATCCTAGGATCGCTCGACATCGTGTTCGGAGAGGTCGATCGGTGATGGCGCAGGCGCCAATCCAGTTTGACCGTGCCTCGGGGGCCCTTGAAGGGGCCAACCTGTGGGAGCGGACGGCTGCCTTGGCGCTGGTGACGGGATCGAAGATCTCTTCGCACTTCTCGCATATGGGCTACATCGCCTGCGCGAATTTGCTGCGCAAGACGCTACCCGAGCGCAACATCGCGATCAGGCTCAATCCCGACGCGGTGTTCGAATTCCCTTACGGCGACGGCTATTGGAGCAAGCTGCTCAACCGCTCCTACATTTACGAGGACGAGCTCGAGCTCTTGTTCGCCGATTCCATCGACGTCGACTACACGCTGCTCGATTGCGGCGCCAATTACGGTTATTGGTCGGTGCTGGTCTCGAGCAAGCCGTTCGGCGCGCACAAGGCGATCGCGATCGAGCCGTCGGGCCAGAACTATTCGAAGCTCGCCAACAATGCCCGCATCAACGCTGGCCGCTTCGAGACCATGAAATGCGCCATCGGCGCGGCGCGCGGCACCGCGCGTCTGTCGGGCACCAAGCACGAAGCCTTCAGCATCGCCGGCGATCAGTCGGCGGGCGGCGAAGAGGTGCCGGTGATCGCGCTCGACAATTTGATCGAGGACGGGAAGGTCGCGGCCACCGGCAAGTACCTGATCAAGCTCGACGTCGAAGGCGTCGAGATCGAGGCGATCAAGGGCGGGGCACGGCTGCTTCAGGCCGACAGTGTCATCATGTGCGAGGAGCACGGCAGCGACCGCTCGCACGCCGTGTCGCGCTTCATCCTCGAACAGACCCCGCTGAAGCTGATCGTGTTCGATCCGCGCAGCAACCGCATGGAGACCGTGACCGAGCTGTCGATCCTCGACCGCATCAAGGTCTCGACCCACGTCGGCTACAACGTTTTCGGCACCGCAAGCGCATTCTGGCAGGACAGGATCGAGGCCATGAACGCCAAGAACCTGGATACCAAGACCGCGCGCCGCATGCAGTGAGAGATTGAAGAGATGTCCGTTCGCCGATTAGCACCGAAGGAAGTCCAACCCGCGAGCTTTGCGTTCACGGAGGAGAACCTCGCATTCGCCCGGCAGCAGATCGCGAAATATCCCGAAGGCCGTCAGGCCTCCGCCGTCATCGCCATCCTCTGGCGCGCGCAGGAGCAGAACGAGGGCTGGGTGTCGGAGGCCGCGATCCGCGTCATCGCCGACATGCTCGACATGCCCTATATCCGCGTGCTGGAGGTCGCGACCTTCTACACCATGTTCCAGCTCGCCCCCGTCGGCAAGAAGGCTCACGTCCAGGTCTGCGGCACCACCCCGTGCCGGCTGCGCGGCGCCGAGGATCTGATCCACGTCTGCGAGCACCGCATCCATCACGAGCCCTTCCATCTCTCCAAGGACGGCAATTTCAGCTGGGAGGAGGTGGAGTGCCTGGGCGCCTGCGTGAACGCGCCGATGGTGCTGATCGGCAAGGACACCTATGAGGACCTGACCAAGGAAAGCTTCGGCAAGGTGCTCGATGGCTTCGCTTCGGGCAATCCGCCCAAGCCCGGTCCGCAGAACGGCCGCCAATTCTCGGCGCCGATCACCGGACCGACCACGCTCAAGGAGATCACCTGATGCGTGATCTCGCCATAACCGGAGGGACCGCGGCCGTGAAGAAATGGGGCTTCGTCGCCATGCACGCCGCGATCGCGGCTGCCTTCATGTTCCTGCTGCAGCGTTACTTCATGAACGCCTCGCAGGAGACCAGTCTGCTCTGGGCGCTGTTCTTCGCCGTCAGCGCCGCCGGACTTGCCTACAAGCAGTCCATTCGTTGATCGGAAAGCACTGATATGCTCGAGGACAAGGACCGCATCTTCAAGAACCTCTACGGCCTCCATGATTGGGGGCTGGAGGGTGCGCGGCGTCGTGGCGCCTGGGACGGCACCAAGAACATCATCGACAAGGGCCGCGACTGGATCATCAACGAGATGAAGGCCTCAGGGCTCCGCGGCCGCGGCGGCGCAGGCTTCCCGACCGGTCTCAAATGGTCCTTCATGCCGAAGGAGTCCACCGACGGCCGTCCCAGCTATCTCGTCGTCAACGCCGACGAATCCGAGCCCGGCACCTGCAAGGACCGCGAGATCATGCGGCATGATCCGCATCTGTTGGTCGAGGGCTGCCTGATCGCGAGCTTCGCGATGAACGCGCATGCCTGCTACATCTATGTCCGCGGCGAGTTCATCCGCGAGCGCGAGCGCCTTCAGGCCGCGATCGACCAGGCCTATGAAGCCAAGCTGATCGGCAAGGACAATCTCAACGGCTGGCCGTTCGACCTCTACGTCGCCCACGGCGCCGGCGCCTATATCTGCGGCGAGGAGACCGCGCTGCTCGAAAGCCTCGAAGGCAAGAAGGGTCAGCCGCGGCTGAAGCCGCCGTTCCCGGCGAATGTCGGTCTGTTCGGCTGCCCGACCACCGTCAACAACGTCGAATCCATCGCCGTTGCGCCCGATATCCTGCGCCGCGGCGCGGCGTGGTTCGCCGGCATCGGCCGCCCGAACAATGTCGGCACCAAGCTGTTCTGCATCTCCGGCCATGTCGAGCGGCCCTGCAACGTCGAAGAGGCCATGGGCATCCCGTTCCGTGAGCTGATCGAGAAGCATTGCGGCGGCATTCGCGGCGGCTGGGACAACCTCAAGGCCGTGATCCCCGGCGGCTCGTCGGTGCGCATGGTGCCGGCCGAGCAGATCATCGACACGCCGATGGATTTCGATAGCCTGAGCAAGCTGCGCTCGGGCCTCGGCACCGCCGCGGTGATCGTGATGGACAAGTCGACCGACCTGATCCGTGCGATCGCCCGCATCTCCTATTTCTACAAGCACGAGAGCTGCGGCCAGTGCACGCCGTGCCGCGAGGGCACGGGCTGGATGTGGCGCGTCCTGACCCGCATGGCCGAAGGCCGTGCCCACAAGCGCGAGATCGACATGCTGCTCGAGGTCACCAAGCAGGTCGAGGGCCACACCATCTGCGCGCTCGGCGACGCCGCCGCCTGGCCGATCCAGGGCCTGATCACGCACTTCCGCCACGAGATCGAAGCGCGCATCGACCAATATTCGCACAAGGCCGATGTCGATGACATCGGGGTCCGCGATCCCGTGAACATGGTCGCGGCGGAGTAAGAGACATGACCAAGCTCATCATCGACGGCAAAGAGATCGATGTCCCCGCCGAGTACACGCTGCTTCAGGCGTGCGAGGCGGCCGGCGCCGAGATTCCGCGCTTCTGCTATCACGAGCGGCTGTCGATCGCCGGCAATTGCCGGATGTGTCTCGTCGAGGTGAAGGGCGGCCCGAAGCCGGTCGCGAGCTGCGCCTGGGGCGTGCGCGACTGCCGTCCGGGCCCCAAGGGCGAGCCGCCCGAGATTTCGACGCGTTCGCCGATGGTGAAGAAGGCACGCGAAGGCGTGATGGAATTCCTTCTGATCAACCATCCGCTGGATTGCCCGATCTGCGACCAGGGCGGCGAGTGCGACCTGCAGGACCAGGCGATGGGCTATGGTGTCGACACCAGCCGCTTCGCCGAGAACAAGCGCGCGGTCGAGGACAAATATCTCGGCGCGCTGGTCAAGACCTCCATGAACCGCTGCATCCAGTGCACGCGCTGCGTCCGCTTCTCGGCGGAAGTCGCCGGCGCGCCCGAGATGGGCGCCACCGGCCGCGGCGAGGACATGGAGATCACGACCTATCTGGAGCACGCGCTGACGTCCGAATTGCAGGGCAACCTCGTCGACATCTGCCCGGTCGGCGCGCTGACCTCGAAGCCCTATGCCTTCGCGGCGCGCCCGTGGGAGCTCGGCAAGACCCAGTCGATCGACGTCATGGACGGCGTCGGTTCTGCGATCCGCGTCGACACCCGCGGCCGCGAGGTGATGAGGATCCTGCCGCGCATCAACGAGGCCGTGAACGAGGAGTGGATCTCCGACAAGACCCGGCACGTGGTCGATGGCCTCCGCACCCAGCGTCTCGACCGGCCCTATATCCGCGAGGCCGGCAAGCTGCGCGCAGCGAGCTGGACCGAAGCCTTCGCTGCGATCGCCGCCAAGGCGGCGCGCACCGACGGCAAGCGCATCGGCGCGATCGCAGGCGATCTCGCCGGCGTTGAGGAGATGTTCGCGCTGAAGGACCTGCTCGGCAAATACGGTTCGAGCAATCTGGCGGTGCAGGGCGGCGACGCCTTCGATCCCGCGCTCGGCCGCGGCTCCTACATCTTCAATCCGACGCTCGCCGGCGTCGAGCAGGCGGACGCGCTGCTCATCATCGGCGCGAACCCGCGGAAAGAGGCGGCCGTGTTCAACGCCCGCATCCGCAAGCGTTGGCGCGCCGGCGGCTTCAAGGTCGGCGTGATCGGTGCCAAGGCCGACCTGACCTATGATTTCGACCACCTCGGTGCCGGTACCGAGACGCTGGCCGAGCTCGCGGCCGGCAAGCATTCCTTCATGGACGTGCTGAAGAACGCTGAGAATCCGATCATCCTGGTCGGTGCGGGCGCGGCCGCCCGTCACGACGGCGCCGCCATTCTCGCCGCCAGCGCCAAGCTCGCGCTCGATGTCGGCGCAGTCAAGGACGGCTGGAATGGTTTTGGCGTGCTGCACGAGACCGCCTCGCGCGTCGGCGCGCTGGATATCGGCTTTGCCGCAACCGGCGGCGGCCTCAACGCCGCGCAGATGACGACGTTCGGCACGCTCGACCTGCTATTCCTGCTCGGGGCCGACGAGATCAAGGCGCCGGACGGCACCTTCGTCGTCTATATCGGCACCCATGGCGATCGCGGCGCACATCGCGCCGACGTCATCCTGCCGGCGGCCGCCTACACCGAGAAGTCCGCGATCTACGTCAACACCGAAGGCCGCGTGCAGATGACGGGCCGCGCCGCGTTCCCGCCGGGCGAGGCCCGCGAGGACTGGGCGATCATCCGCGCACTGTCGGAAGCGCTCGGCAAGAAGCTCGGCTATGACTCGCTTCAAGCCCTGCGCCAGGCGGCGTTCAAGGCCGTGCCGCATCTGATCCGTCTCGACCAGATCGAGGCCGGCTCGGCCGACCAGATCAAGAAGCTGGCGGGGAAGGGCGGCTCGCCCGAGAAGGCGCCGTTCAAGCCTCTGGTCGAGGACTTCTATTTGACCAACCCAATCGCGCGTGCGTCCGCCGTGATGGCGGAATGCTCGCGCCTCGCCTCCGGGCAGATGCTGACCGCAGCGGAGTGAGCGTGATCTGATGGAATTCTTCGAAAGCGCATTCTGGACCGGGTTCCTCTGGCCGCTGATCATCATGGTCGCGCAGAGCGTCCTCGTGCTCGTCGTCCTGCTGGTCGCGATCGCCTACATCCTGCTCGCCGACCGCAAGATCTGGGCGGCGGTGCAGATCCGGCGCGGCCCGAACGTCGTCGGCCCGTGGGGCCTGCTGCAATCCTTCGCCGACCTGCTCAAGTTCGTGCTGAAGGAGCCGATCATCCCGGCCGGCGCCAACAAGGGCGTGTTTCTGCTGGCGCCGCTGGTATCGTGCGTGCTCGCACTCGCCGCCTGGGCCGTGATCCCGACCAATCTCGGCTGGGTGATCGCCGACATCAATGTCGGCGTCCTCTTCATCTTCGCGATCTCGTCGCTGTCGATCTACGGCATCATCATGGCCGGCTGGTCGTCGAACTCGAAGTATCCGTTCCTCGCCGCGCTGCGCTCGGCCGCGCAGATGGTGTCGTACGAAGTCTCGATCGGCTTCGTCATCATCACCGTGCTGCTCTGCGCCGGCACGCTGAACCTGACGGCGGTGGTCGAGGCCCAGCACGCGCGCGGTCTCGCCAGCCTGATCGGGCTGCCGCAGCTGACGATCCTGAATTGGTACGTCTGGCCGTTGTTCCCGATGTTCGTGGTGTTCTACGTCTCGGCGCTGGCGGAAACCAACCGTCCGCCCTTCGACCTCGTCGAAGCCGAATCCGAGCTCGTCGCCGGCTTCATGGTCGAGTACGGCTCGACGCCGTACCTCTTGTTCATGCTCGGTGAGTATGTCGCAATCGTCACGATGTGCGCGCTGGCGACGATCCTGTTCCTCGGAGGCTGGCTGCCGCCGGTGGACCTGCCGCCCTTCAACTGGGTGCCGGGGATCATCTGGTTCTCGCTGAAACTGTTCTTCATGTTCTTCCTGTTCGCGATGGCGAAGGCGATCGTGCCGCGCTACCGCTACGATCAATTGATGCGCCTCGGCTGGAAGGTGTTCCTGCCGCTGTCGCTGGCGATGGTGATCGTGGTGGCCGGCGTGCTGCATTTCGCCGGCATCGCGCCGAAGTGAGGGCCGTCATGGGTATCAACGTCAACGCCACTGCACGCTCGCTTCTGCTGTCGGAATTCGTCTCGGCGTTCTTCCTCGCCATGCGTTATTTCTTTCAGCCGAAGCCGACGCTGAACTATCCGTTCGAGAAGGGCCCGATCTCGCCCCGCTTCCGCGGCGAGCACGCGCTGCGCCGCTATCCGAACGGCGAAGAGCGCTGCATTGCCTGCAAGCTGTGCGAGGCGGTCTGCCCGGCGCAGGCCATCACCATCGAGGCCGGCCCGCGCCGCAACGACGGCACCCGCCGCACCGTGCGCTACGACATCGACATGGTGAAGTGCATCTATTGCGGCCTCTGCCAGGAGGCCTGTCCGGTCGATGCCATCGTTGAAGGCCCGAACTTCGAGTTCGCGACCGAGACCCGCGAGGAGCTCTATTATGACAAGGCCAAGCTGCTCGCCAACGGCGACCGCTGGGAACGCGAGATCGCCAAGGCGATCGAGCTCGACGCGCCGTACCGGTGAGGTGAGGGCATGATCCTTCCCGCACTGTTCTTTTATCTCTTCGCCGGCGTCTGCGTCGCCTCGGCCGTGATGGTGATTGTCTCGCGCAATCCCGTGCACTCCGTGCTGTACCTGATCCTGGCCTTCGTCAACGCCTCCGGCCTGTTCGTGCTGATGGGCGCCGAGTTCCTCGGCATGATGCTGATCGTCGTCTATGTCGGCGCGGTCGCGGTGCTGTTCCTGTTCGTGATCATGATGCTCGATGTCGACTTCCTCGAGCTGCGCGAGGGCTTCATCGAGTACCTGCCGGTCGGCCTCGTGATCGGCGGCATCTTCATGTTCGAGTTGCTGCTCACCGTCGGCTTCTGGGTCATCAATCCCGGCGTCTCCAAGACGATCACGGCAGCGATCCCGGCCAACGTCAGCAACACCGAGGCGCTCGGTCTCGTGCTCTATACGAAGTACATCCACTACTTCCAGCTCTCGGGCATGGTGCTCCTGGTCGCCATGATCGGCGCCATCGTGCTGACGCTGCGCCACAAGGAGAAGGTCAAGCGGCAGGACATCAACGTTCAGAACGCGCGCACGCCCGACATCGCGATGGCGGTGCGCAAGGTGGCGCCGGGGCAGGGGCTCTCGGACGCGGATGCGGCGGAGTGGGTGAAATGACGATCGGGCTCGGACACTATCTGGCGGTCGGCGCGATCCTGTTCACGCTCGGCATCCTCGGCATCTTCCTGAACCGCAAGAACATCATCGTCATCCTGATGTCGATCGAGCTGATCCTGCTCTCGGTCAACATCAACCTCGTGGCGTTCTCGAGCTTCCTCGGCGACATCGTCGGCCAGGTCTTCGCGCTGCTGGTGCTGACGGTCGCGGCTGCCGAAGCTGCGATCGGTCTCGCCATCCTGGTGGTCTATTTCCGCAATCGCGGCTCGATCGCGGTTGAGGACGTCAATCTGATGAAGGGCTGAGCGCATGATCCGGAAAAGTGGGTACCGGTTTTCCGACCAGATCATGCGGAAAGAGTAAGTCATGGTTCAGGCAATTGTCTTTCTGCCTCTGCTGGGCGCCATTCTGGCTGGCCTGATCGCGCTGTTCGGCGCGCATGCCCGCAACCCCTCGGGCGACGAGCTCGATCATCACGGCGGCCACGGCCATGGCGCGCATGCCCATGCGTCCGACAAGATCAACGAGGATGCCTCCGTCATCCACGAGAGCCATCACGACGACGCTCACGATGATCACGGCCATGGCCCGACCGAGCCGCCGGCGGCGGGCTCGCGCGCGGCCGAGCTGATCACCACCGGGCTGCTGTTCGTCTCGGCAGCCTTGTCCTGGATGACGCTGGTCGACGTCGGCTTCATGCATCACGACTACAGGATCCAGTTGCTGCCCTGGATCTTCTCCGGCGATCTCCAGGTCTGGTGGACGCTGCGCGTCGATACGCTCACCGCCGTAATGCTGGTGGTGGTGACGACCGTGTCCTCGCTCGTGCACCTCTATTCCATCGGCTACATGGACGAGGACCCGAACCGGCCGCGCTTCTTCGGGTATCTCTCGCTGTTCACCTTCGCCATGCTGATGCTGGTGACGGCCGACAATCTGGTGCAGCTGTTCTTCGGCTGGGAAGGCGTGGGTCTCGCCAGCTATCTGCTGATCGGCTTCTGGTACCAGAAGCCCTCGGCCAACGCTGCCGCCATCAAGGCCTTCGTGGTCAACCGCGTCGGCGACTTCGGCTTCGCGCTCGGTATCTTCGCGGTCTTCATGCTGGTCGGCTCGACCGATTTCGAGACCATCTTCCACGCCGCGCCCGGCCTCACCGGCAAGACAATCAACTTCCTCGGCTGGCATGCCGACGCGCTGACCCTGACCTGTCTGCTGCTGTTCATGGGCGCGATGGGCAAGTCGGCGCAGTTCCTGCTGCACACCTGGTTGCCGGACGCAATGGAAGGTCCGACCCCGGTCTCGGCGCTGATCCACGCCGCGACCATGGTCACTGCCGGCGTCTTCATGGTGGCGCGCCTGTCGCCGCTGTTCGAGCTCGCCCCGAACGCGCAGGCCGTCGTGATGTTCTTCGGCGCCACCACCGCGTTTTTCGCGGCGACCATCGGCCTCGTCCAGAACGACATCAAGCGCATCGTCGCCTATTCGACCTGTTCGCAGCTCGGCTACATGTTCGTGGCGATGGGAGCAGGCGCCTATTCGGTCGGCATGTTCCATTTGTTCACGCATGCCTTCTTCAAGGCGCTGCTGTTCTTGGGCTCCGGCTCGGTGATCTACGCGATGCACCACGAGCAGGACATCCGCAACATGGGCGGCCTCTGGAAGAAGATTCCCTACACCTATGCGGTGATGGTGGTCGGCACGCTGGCGCTGACCGGCTTCCCGCTCACCGCCGGCTACTTCTCCAAGGACGCGATCATCGAGTCCGCCTACGCCTCCCACAATCCGTTCGCCGTGTACGGCTTCCTGATGACGATCGTCGCCGCCGGCCTGACCTCGTTCTACTCCTGGCGCCTGATCTTCAAGACCTTCCACGGCGAGCCGCATGACGAGCATCATTACGAGGCCGCGCATGAGGCTCCGCTCTGGATCCTGATCCCGATCGGCGTGCTCGCGGTCGGCTCGTTCGTCGCGGGCCTGCCGTTCAAGGAGCTGTTCGCCGGCCACGGGGTCGAGGAGTTCTTCCGCGAGTCCGTGAAGATGAACCCGCACATCATCGAGGAGATGCACCACATCCCTCAGACCATCGCCTTCCTGCCGACGGTGATGATGGTGCTGGGCTTCCTCGTCTCGTACCTGTTCTACATCCGCCGGCCCTACCTGCCGGTCGAGCTCGCGAACACGCAGCCGATGCTGTACCAGTTCCTGCTCAACAAATGGTACTTCGACGAGCTGTACGACATCATCTTCGTCCGTCCGGCGAAGTGGATCGGCTACCAGCTCTGGAAGAAGGGCGACGGCTTCATCATCGACGGCTTCGGCCCCGACGGCGTCTCGGCCCGCGTGCTGGACGTCACCCGCAACGTCGTCAAGATCCAGACCGGCTATCTCTATCACTATGCATTCGCCATGCTGATCGGCGCTGCCGGCCTGATCACCTGGTTCATGTTCGGCTTTGGAGGCCAGTAAATGACAACCTGGCCCATTCTTTCGGTCACGACGTTCCTGCCCCTGGTCGGCGCGCTGATCGTCTATCTGAGCCGCGGTGACGACGAGGCGGCGCGGCGCAATTCGCGCTGGATCGCGCTCTGGACCACGCTGATCACCTTCGCGGTGTCGGTGATCCTGGTCATGCGCTTCGACCCCAGCAACCCCGACTTCCAGTTCGTCGAGAAGGCGAACTGGCTCGCCACCGGCATCACCTACCACATGGGCGTCGACGGCATCTCGCTGCCGCTCGTGATCCTCACCACCGCCGTGATGCCGTTCTGCATCGTCGCGAGCTGGAAGGCGATCACCAACCGCGTCCGCGAATACATGATGGCGTTCCTGATTCTGGAAACGCTCATGATCGGCACCTTCTCGGCGCTCGATCTCGTGCTGTTCTACCTGTTCTTCGAGGGCGGCCTGATCCCGATGTTCCTGATCATCGGCGTCTGGGGCGGTCCGCGCCGGGTCTATGCCTCGTTCAAGTTCTTCCTCTACACGCTGCTCGGCTCGGTCCTGATGCTGCTCGCCATCATGGCGCTGTATTGGAACGGCGGCACCACCGACATCCCGACCCTGATGCACACCGCCGTGCCGCGGTCGTTGCAGACCTGGGCGTGGCTCGCCTTCTTCGCCTCCTTTGCGGTGAAGATGCCGATGTGGCCGGTGCACACCTGGCTTCCGGACGCGCACGTCGAAGCGCCGACTGCGGGCTCCGTGGTCCTGGCCGCGATCCTCCTGAAGATGGGCGGCTACGGCTTCCTGCGCTTCTCGCTGCCGATGTTCCCGCTGGCCTCGCACGACTTCGCGCCGCTGGTGTTCACGCTCTCGGCCATCGCCATCATCTACACCTCGCTGGTGGCGCTGATGCAGGAGGACATGAAGAAGCTGATCGCGTACTCCTCGGTCGCGCATATGGGCTTCGTCACCATGGGCATCTTCGCCGGCACCATGCAGGGCGTCGCCGGCGGCGTGTTCCAGATGATCTCGCACGGCATCGTCTCCGGCGCGCTGTTCCTCTGCGTCGGCGTCGTCTACGACCGCCTGCACACCCGCGAGATCGCGGCCTATGGCGGCCTCGTCAACCGGATGCCGCTCTATGCGATGACCTTCATGGTGTTCACCATGGCCAATGTCGGTCTGCCCGGCACGAGCGGCTTCGTCGGCGAGTTCATGACGCTGCTCGGCACCTTCAAGGTCTCGATCCCGACCGCGTTCTTCGCCAGCTTCGGCGTGATCCTCTCGGCGGCCTATGCACTATGGCTCTATCGCAAGGTCGTGTTCGGAGCGCTGGTCAAGCCGCAGCTGGCAAGCATGAAGGATCTCACCTTGCGGGAGTGCGTCATTCTATTCCCGATGATCGCGCTGACGATCCTGTTCGGCGTCTATCCGAAGCCGGTGCTCGACATGTCGGCCGCCTCGGTCCAGCAACTCGTTAACAATTACAACACCGCCGTGACGGCCGTGAAGGCCGCCGCACTGCTCCAGTGATCGGGCAGGTCAGGATATCGCCATGAGCTTTTCGACTGCAGGTTATCAACTGGCGCCGGTGCTGCCCGAGCTCGTGCTCGCGGTCGGCGCTATGGCGCTTCTGATGCTCGGCGCCTATCGCGGGCAGGAGACGACTAGGACCGTGACGTCGCTGGCGGTGGTGCTTCTGATCGTGGTCGGTGCGCTCGTCTACATGCAGCCCGCCGGCAAGCAGGTGACGTTCGGCGGCAGCTTCATCGTCGACGACTTCGCCCGTTTCATGAAGATCCTGGCCCTGATCGGCTCGGCCGTGACGCTCGTCCTGTCGACCGAGTTCCTGTCCGACCCGTCGCGCCGGATTTTCGAATACGCCATCCTCGTGCTGCTCTCGACGCTCGGCATGATGGTGCTGATCTCGGCCGGCGACCTGATCTCGCTCTATCTCGGCCTCGAATTGATGTCGCTGGCGCTCTACGTCGTGGCAGCCTCGAACCGCGACAACGCCAAGTCGACCGAAGCCGGCCTGAAGTACTTCGTGCTCGGCGCGCTGTCCTCGGGCATGCTGCTGTACGGCGCCTCGCTGGTCTACGGCTTCACCGGCACGGTGAGCTTCACCGGCATCGCCGCGGCCGCGACGGTTTCGAATGTCGGCCTCGTGTTTGGCCTCGTCTTCCTGCTCGTCGGCCTCTGCTTCAAGGTCTCGGCCGTGCCGTTCCACATGTGGACGCCTGACGTCTACGAGGGCGCGCCGACCCCGGTCACCGCCTTCTTCGCGTCGGCGCCGAAGGTCGCCGCGCTCGCAGTCTTCACCCGCGTGACGCTCACCGCATTCCCCGGCATCGTCTCGCAATGGCAGCAGATCCTGGTGTTCGTGTCGATCGCCTCGATGGCGCTCGGCTCCTTCGCCGCGATCGGCCAGAGCAACATCAAGCGCCTGATGGCCTATTCCTCGATCGGCCACATGGGCTTTGCGCTGGTCGGCCTTGCCTCCGGCACGGTGGAAGGCGCGCAGGGCGTCCTGATGTACATCGTGATCTATGTCGCGATGACGCTGGGCTCGTTCTCCATCATCCTCGCGATGAAGCGCAACGGCCAGGCTGTGGAGCAGATCAGCGATTTCGCCGGCCTGTCGCGCACCAATCCGCTGCTCGCCTTCATGTTCGCGATGCTGCTGTTCTCGCTCGCCGGCATTCCGCCGCTCGCCGGCTTCTTCGCCAAATGGTACGTCTTCGTCGCCGCCATCAAGGCGAACCTGTTCACGCTCGCCGTCATCGGCGTGCTGACCAGCGTGGTCGGCGCCTACTATTATCTCGCCATCGTCAAGACGATGTATTTCGACGAGCCGGCCGGCCGGGTCGATCCGGTCCGCATCGAAGTGCGGACGGTGCTGGCGGTCGCTGGCCTGTTCAACCTGCTGTTTGCGCTGTTCGCGGGGCCCGTGGTGAGCGTCGCCTCGGCCGCGGCAAAGTCGTTGTTCTAGGATGGCCTTCGCGCTCGGTCCTCGCGCATCGGCTGCGGGCTACAGGCTCGCGGCGTTCGAACGGACCGGCTCGACCAATAGCGAGGCGATCGAACACGCCAGGGCCGGCGAGCGCGGCCCGATGTGGTTCGTCACGTCCGAGCAGACCGCCGGCCGCGGCCGGCGTCAGCGCGCCTGGATCGCGCCGCGCGGCAATCTCGCCGCCAGCATCCTCGAAGTCATGGACGTCGCCCCCGCCGTCGCCGCCACGCTCGGCTTTGCCGCAGGGCTGGCCGAGGAGGCGGCACTGGAGAAGGTGAGCCTCGAGGCCGCGCTCCGTCTCGGCGAAGGCCGGCCCCGCTACGCGCTGAAATGGCCGAATGACGTGCTCGCCAGCGGCAAGAAGCTGGTCGGCATTGGCCTTGAGGCCGAGGCCGTCGGTGGCGGCCTTGCCGTCGTGGTGGGCATCGGGACCAATGTGGTCGCCGCGCCCGAGGGCACCCCGACGCCCGCGGTGTCGCTGGCCGCCCTCGGCGTCCAGATCAGCGCCGAGGAGCTATTCATGGCGCTGTCGGATGCCTGGGTCGAGTTCCGCGGCATCTGGGACAATGGCCGCGGCTTTGCCGAGATCCGCAGGCTCTGGCTGGAGCGCGCCGCCGGCCTCGGCGAAAAGGTTGCCATCCACACGGGAACCATGACGCTGGAAGGTATTTTCGACACGATCGACGACACCGGCTGCCTGATCGTCCGCACCGCGGAGGGCCGCCTCGTTCCGGTGGCGGCCGGCGAGGTGTTCTTCGGGCCCGTCGCCTCGGTGGGAGCAGCGTGATGGCAAGGCCGGACGAATTGGTGTTTGCGCCGCTCGGCGGCGTCGGCGAGATCGGCATGAACCTGTCGATCTACGGCCTCGGCAACCGTCACCAGCGCGCCTGGCTTGCGGTCGATCTCGGCGTCTCCTTCGGCGATGAGGAGCATCTGCCCGGCATCGACCTGATCATGCCCGACATCTCCTTCCTGGAGAAGGAGCGCAAGAACCTGATGGGCCTCGTGCTGACCCACGCCCATGAGGATCATTTCGGCGCCATCATCGACCTCTGGCCGAAGCTGAAATGCCCGATCTACGCAACCAGGTTCAGCGCCGCGCTGTTCGAGGCCAAATGCGCCGCCGAGCGCAACGCGCCCGAGATTCCGGTCACCGTGGTGCCTTCAGGCGGCCGTGTCGATATCGGTCCGTTCAACGTCGAGTTCATTCCGGTCGCGCATTCGATTCCGGAAGCGCATGCGCTGGCGATCCACACCGACGCCGGCATCGTGCTGCACACCGGCGACTGGAAGATCGACCCGACCCCGACGCTTGGAGCCGCGACCGACGAGAAGCGGCTGCGGGAATTGGGCGAAGAGGGCGTGCTCGCCTTGATCGGCGATTCCACCAATGCCGTGCGGGACGGCCGTTCGCCCTCCGAGGCCGAGGTCGCCCGAACCATCATCGACCTCGTCAAATCCGCCAAGGGCCGCGTCGCGGTGACGACGTTCGCCTCCAACGTCGCCCGCGTCAAAGCGGTGGCTGACGCGGCGAGGGCCGCGGACCGCGAGGTCGTCGTGGTCGGCCGGGCCATGGAGCGCGTGGTGCAGGTTGCACGCGAGACCGGCTATCTCGAGGGCGTGCAGAACTTCCGCTCGCCCGAGGTCTATGGCCACCTGCCGCAGGACAAGGTGCTGGCGTTGTGCACGGGCAGCCAGGGCGAGCCGCGCGCCGCGCTGGCCCGCATCGCCAATGACGACCATCCTGAAATCACGCTGAACCGCGGCGACAGCGTCATCTTCTCCTCGCGCACCATTCCCGGCAACGAGAAGGCGGTCGGCTCGATCATCAACAATCTGGTGCTGCAGGGCGTCGAGGTCATCACCGACCGCGACGCGCTGGTCCACGTCTCCGGCCATCCCCGCCGTGACGAGCTGCGCGATATGATCTCCTGGGTGAAGCCGCAGATCCTGATCCCGGTCCACGGCGAGGCGCTGCACCTGCACGAGCACGCCAAGCTCGCTCGCGCCGCCGGCGTGCCGCGCGTGCTGGTCTGCCGCAATGGCGACCTCGTCAAGCTCGGCCCCGGCGATCCCGGCATCGTCGGCGAGGTGCCATCGGGGCGTCTCTACAAGGACGGCACGATCCTGGAAGACTCCAAGTCCCGTGCCGTCGTGGAGCGGCGCCGCATGGGCTTTTCCGGCTGCGCCTTCGTCGCCATCGCCATGACCGCGCAGGGTGAGCTCGCCGGTGATCCCGAGCTCGATCTGGTCGGCATCCCCGAGAAGAACAGGGCGGGCGAGGCCTTCGATGACATCGTCTTCGATGCCGTGATGTCGACCATCGAAGGCCTGCCGAGGGCGCGCCGGCGCGATCCGGACGCCTTGGCCGAGTCGGTGCGACGCGCTGTCCGGGCCGTGATCAACGAACATTGGGGCAAAAAGCCCCCCTGTCTGGTACATGTACTGACGGTATAGGGAGGGGAACATGTTGGGCCGGCTCAACCATGTCGCGATCGCGACCAAGGATGCGGTCAAGGCCGCGAAGATCTACGGTGCGGCCTTCGGCGCCCAGATTTCCGAGGCCGTGCCGCTGCCCGAGCACGGCGTCACCACCGTGTTCGCGACCCTGCCCAACACCAAGATCGAGTTCATCGAGCCGCTCGGCGAGGCCTCGCCGATCGCGAAGTTCATCGAGCGCAATCCCGACGGCGGCATCCATCACGTCTGCTACGAGGTCGTCGACATCATCGCCTCGCGCGACACGCTGGTGAAGGAGGGCGCGAGGGTGCTCGGCGACGGCGTGCCGAAGATCGGCGCCCACGGCAAGCCGGTGCTGTTCCTGCACCCGAAGGATTTTTCCGGCGCCCTCGTCGAGATCGAGCAGGCATAGGGCCGCGTCATGGCCATCCAGATTTCAACCTGGCTCGCGATCTATTTCGTGCTCTGGTGGGTCATGCTGTTCGTGACGCTGCCGTTCGGCGTGCGCAGCCAGCACGAGGACGGTGTTGGCGCGCCCGGCACCGATCCCGGTGCTCCCATCCTCACCCGCATGGGGCACAAGCTGATCTGGACCACGATCATCTCGGCAATCGTGTTCGGCATTGGCCTTGCGGCCTATCATGCCGGCTATCTCTCGATCGAGCGCCTGTCGAAGATGATGGGAATGCCGTTTTAAGTTTTGATTGGCGTTGTTATGGGGGTCACAAATGACATTTCAGCGTATCGTCATTGCGCTTCTGGTGCTGATCGTCGCAGGGCTCGGTGCCATCGGCTATTTCGAATGGCGGATGGCGGTGCAGGTGCGCACCCTGAAGGCGTTCGTCGAGGGCTATGTCTTCAACGAGGCCGTGCTGGCCTGCGAGCAGGCCAAAAGCTCGACGCCGTTCAAATGGAACGGCGGCAAGAGCACCTCGGTGATCGGCCTGAACTCGGTCAAGACGGACAAATACACGGTCAGCGCCAGCTACACGCTGGTCGCGGACAGCGTCTATTGCGACTACGATCCGATCAAGAGAAAGGCCGACATCGGCTCCAGCTTCCTGGAGCGGGAGACTTTCTAGCTAGATCGCGCGGCGCTGCCGGCCGGCGAAGAGACCGTAAACGAACAGCACGATGATCGCGCCGACCACGGCACCGATCAGGCCCGCACCCTCGCCAGGGCGATACCAGCCCAGCGCTTGCCCAAGATACGACGCGACGAAGGCGCCGACGATGCCGAGGATGGTCGTCAGGATGAACCCTGAAGGTTCGTTGTCGCCCGGCATGATGAACTTGGCGATCACGCCGGCGAGAAAGCCAATGATGATGGTCCAGAGAATGCTCATGAGTACACCTTTTCGAGTTGAGCCGCTGCTTCTATGCGTCGGGCAGGCGTCCATCTGGCGTGTATTTGTCGATTGCGGAAGGAAGCTCGCGGGTTAGCCGTGAGACGATCTCCTCCTGGGAAAGCCCGGTCTGCTGTGCGAGCTTTTCCAGGACATCGCTGCCGATGGCTTGCTTCAGCTCCGGCGGGGAGATCTCCTTGTTGGGGCCCGGCTTCACCCATGAATCGGCGATCTCGCCCTGCCCATTCTGGTTGAATCTCTCCAGGAGCTCGCCAATCCCGCCGTTCAGCAGGCCCCCGATTCCGCCAGCGCCGAGCATGCCGCCGAGATTGCCGAGCATGCCTCCGAGCGGTTGCTGGCCGCCGGTGGACGAGCCGGCGCCGGCGCCTTTCAGCAACTCCGCCAGCTTGTCGCGGTTCTGATATCCGGCGATGGCCAGCATCGCCAGCAGGGCAGTCATGGAAGGCATTCCGCGGCTCATCGCTAGCTCCTTTTAGAAGGTCAGAAACCCAAAACCGTCTCAGGCTGCTTGGGTTCCTCAATCGACCAATCGGAGCTCGCGACCAAGCGTCCCAGCTTGGCCGCCACCAAAGCACCGGGTGGCAGACAACGTACATTGTGGCTACGATCCGATGAAAAGAATGGCCGGATCGGCTCGAGCTTGCCAGCATCGGGAGTAGCGATCCGGCCCAGACATGGGATGGGATCGCAATGACCGGGGACCGGGCAGGGGACTATCGGATTTTGCACGAGGCGGACTTGCGGGACTATCTCGCGGGCTTGCCTGATATCGCCGCGCTCCTTGGCGGCGAGGCGTCCTCCTGGGCGATCACCGAGGTGGGCGACGGCAACCTCAACCTCGTCTTCATCGTCAAGGGCGCGCGCGGCGGCATCGCCGTGAAGCAGGCGCTGCCTTACGTCCGCCTCGTCGGCGAGAGCTGGCCCCTGCCGCTGTCGCGCGCCCATTACGAATATCTGGCGCTGTCGCGCCAGGCCCAGCTCGCGCCCGGCCTGGTGCCGGCCGTGCTGCATCACAACGAGGCGCTGGCGCTGACGGTGATGGAGCTGCTCGAGCCCCACATCATCATGCGAAAGGGCCTGGTCGCGGCAACGCGCTATCCGCGTTTCGTCGACGATATCACCACCTTCATGGCGCAGACGCTGTTCTTCACCTCCGACCTCGCGCTGTCAGCGGCCGAGAAGAAGGAGGCCATCGCGGCCTTTGCCTGCAACCATGCGCTCTGCAAGATCACCGAGGACCTGATCTTCACCGATCCCTACCGCATCGCCGAGCAGAACCGCTGGACCGCGCCCCATCTCGACGGCCTCGCCGCGAACCTGCGCGAGGACTTGGAGCTGCATGTCGCGGTCTCCCGGCTGAAGCTGAAATTCATGGCGAGCCCGGAAGCGCTGATCCATGGCGACCTCCACACCGGCTCGATCATGGTCACGGACGGCCAGACCCGGGTGATCGATCCGGAATTCGCATTCTATGGTCCGATGGGCTTCGACATCGGCGCCGTGCTGGCCAATCTCCTGATGGCCTATTTCGCTTCCGCCGGCCACGAGCGCGCGCCGGGCGAACGGGCGGCATTCGAGGCCTGGGTGCTGGAGACGGTCGAGCAGGTCTGGACCGAGTTCGCCCGAAAGTTCCTCGATCTCTGGCGGGCGGGAGGCACCGGCGATGCCTATCCGGTCTCGCTTTTCGCCGGCGAGCAGGGTGCCGTGCGGCTGGAAGCCGAGCGAAAAAGTTACGTGCAACGCCTGTTCGCCGACGCTGTCGGCTTCGCAGCCGCAAAAATCATCCGCCGCATCTTCGGCCTCGCCCACAACATCGATTTCGAGCTGATCGAGGACCCGCGCACGCGGGCGGTCAGCGAAGCCCGTGCCGTGCGGCTGGCGAGGGCGATGATGGTGGAGACGGCGTCGTTCCGGACCATCGCGGATGTGACGAATGCCGCGCGAAAACTGCGGGACTGGATGCCGGAATTGTCGGGCTGAACCGGCCTCATGAGGAGCCCGCCCACGCTCCGTGATTGCGAGATGAGAGATCGTCCCCGGAACGTTAGTAAAGCCGCATCGGCAGCAGGACGCCGTCCGCGCCGGCCAGCAAACCCCAGGTCTCGTTGGCCGCGACCTCGAACTCCCGGCTCGCTGCCGCTCCGCCGTCCACCTTGAGGGTGACCTTGTACCTGCCGGGCGGCAGATCGAGCTTCTGGCTGTCCGGCAATTCGCCTGCGGCACCGTCAGAGTTCGCCAGTTCTTCGCCGGCGTGCGCCGCCAGATTGACGGCCTGGTCGGCGACGGTGATCACCGCCGCTTCATCCGTCTTGTTGCCGAGCATCAGCCTCACTTGCCCGGGCTTCGGCAGGAGGCCGACGGTCGCCGAGGCGAGCTTGCGCCTCGACAGCTCGGCAATTGTCTTGTCGTCCTGACGTGAGAGCCGGAGCAGGACCGGTCCCTCTCTCGTCAGGAACGTGATCACGGCCCGGTCCGGCTCTTCGACGGCACCTTCTTTCTCCGTCCAGCCACGCTTGCCGAGTGCGTCGCGATAGAAGCCGAGCACAGAAGCGAAATCGCGCGGCGTCTCGGCGTAGATCGACTGGATCTGCGGCGAATCTTTCGCCGTCGCGAGGGCCCAGCCTTCGGGCAGCGGCAGGCCGGTATGCTCGGAGAGCTTGGCTTCGAAACGCGCTCCCGCACCGCGCGCCATCATCCCGACGGGAATGCTGAGCAGTCGTTCGACGAAATTGTGCAGAGTGTCATGGCTCCGGACCGCCCACCAGGTCTGGTCGACATTGTCGTTCGCGCCGGAGGTGCGACTCCAGCCGAACTGGATAGCGTCTGTCACGCTCTCTCCACCCAGGCTGGCCGCGACCGGGCGCGCCAGCACGGCCGTCGCGGCGACCAGACCGGCCGCGAGCAGGGCAGCTAGCGTTCGGCGATTCATTTTTTCCAGATCCCTTGGGGCTCAGATAATGATCCTGAGCTTGGTCGCGTTGATCAGGAAAAATGTTCATCGATCCTGGTCGTCGATGACGCACCGCGTCAATGCCCCGCCGAAAGACTGCCTCAGGAACCGGCATCATTTGCCGTCAAAACGAAGCTTGCTTTCGGCAGGCGACGAATGATCAAATCACTTATCGGAATACGCCTGCGTCGGGGGGACACATGATGTTCAAGACCATCGCGATCGTTGCCGGTTTGGGACTGGCGCTCGCCGCCACAGCGGAGGCGCAGACTCCGCGCAAGGGCGGAACCATCCGCATGACGGCGCCCTACGGCTCGAGCTTCACCAGCCTCGACATTCACACCACGCAGCGCGCCCAGGACGAGATCTACGCCAAGGCCCTGCACCGTTCGCTCTACATCTGGAATTCGGCGGAGGGCAAGCCGGTGCTGGAGCTCGCCAAGGAGAGCGTGGTCTCGGGCGGAGGCCTCGTTCACACCTTCAAGCTGCGCGACGACGCCTATTTCCACAGCGGCCGCAAGATGACCGCCGACGACATCATCTGGTCCTACAACCGCATCATGGACGGCAGCAAGGCCTATCCCGGCGCGCGTTACGTCCGTGTCATCGAGGGCGCAGCCGCAGTCGAGAAGGGCCAGGCCAAGGAGATCTCCGGCCTGAAGAAGATCGACGACTTCACCATCGAGATGAAGCTGACCGAGAAGGTTGATCCCGGCTTCTACTTCTTCACCGCGCTGACCTCGATCTATCCCGCCGACGAGGCCGCCAAGGAAAGCTTCATCCAGAAGCCGATCGGTCTCGGTCCGTTCAAGTTCGTGGAGCACGTGCCGGGATCGCGCATCGTCCTGGAGCGCTGGGACCGGTTCTACAAGCCCGGCAAGCCCTATGCCGACAAGATCGTGGTGTCGGTCATGGGGGAGGCCGCGGCGCGCGACGTCGCGTTCCGCAACAAGGAGATCGACACCTCGGTGCTGGGACCTGCGCAGTACGTCGCCTACCAATCCGACGCTGACCTCAAGGGCACCATCGTCGAGGTCGCCGAGGTGTTCACGCGCTACATGGGCATGAATCCCGCGGTCAAGCCGTTCTCCGACAAGCGCGTGAGGCAGGCGATCAATTACGCCATCGATACCGATTTGATCATCAACAAGCTGGTCAAGGGCAAGGCCTACCGCGCCACCAGCTGGCTGCCGCTGACCTCGCCGGCCTACGACAAGGCGATGAAGCCTTACCCCTTCGATCCCGCCAAGGCCAAGCAATTGCTTACCGAGGCCGGCTACGCATCCGGCTTCGAGTTCGAATGGACCACCAGCCAGAATGAAAGCTGGGGTCTGCCGATCGTCTCGGCCGTCATTCCGATGCTGGACAAGGTCGGCATCAAGGCCAAGGTCAAGCAGGTCGAGACCGCGGTGCTGGCCGAGGTGGTTCGCACCGGCGACTATCAGGCCTTCATCTATTCCCAGGCGAGCGGCCCCGATCCTCAGGCCGCGCTCAAATGCTTCCATTCGGCGACGCCGCAGGCGGCCTGTAACTACACGACCTACAAAAATCCCGACTTCGACAAGATCCTCGATGAAGCCGGACAGGCCGACGATCCCACAAAGCGCATCCAGTTGCTGCAGAAGGCCAATGCGCTGCTCTACGAGGAGGCGCCGGTCTGGTTCTTCAACTACAACAAGGCGGTCATGGCGGTGCAGCCCTGGCTGAAGGGAATTCAGCTCAACGCGACCGAGCTGACCCACCAGAACGTCGAGGACCTCTGGGTCGACGAGACCTCGCCCGCGAAGTGACACGCGCGCTCCCGCCTAGCGCGACGGGCGAGGGAGGGAGCGGGGAAAAGTTGAGATGCTCGCGTTCCTGATCCGCCGCGTCCTGCAGACCATCCCGACCGTGCTCGCCGTGGTGCTGCTGGTGTTTGTGCTGTTCAGCGTCGTTCCCGGCAGCATCGTCTCGAGCATGAGCGACGACAGTGATCCGCAGGTCGAGCTGCGCATGAAGAAGCAGCTCGGCCTCGATCAGCCCGTCTATATGCGTTTCGGCACCTACATCGCCGGGCTCGCGACCGGCGATTTCGGAACATCGTTCCGGACCCGTGAGCCTGTCACGACCATGATCGCCAAGCGGGCATGGCCGACGCTGCAGCTGATCTTCGCATCCATGGCGTTTGCGATTCTGCTCGGCGTGCCGCTCGGCTTCGTCGCCGCCTTGCGGCCGGGCAGCCTCGTCGACACCGTCTCGATGATGCTGGCAGTGTCCGGCCTGTCATTGGCCAAGTTCTGGCTCGGGCTGCTCTTGATGTACCTGTTCGCGCTCAAGCTCGGCTGGCTGCCGAGTTTCGGCTACGGTGACGGCAGCCTCAAATACCTGATCCTGCCCGCCGTGACGCTTGGCGTCTCGCCGATGGCGCTGCTGGCGCGGACGACGCGCGCCGCGGTGCTCGAGATCATGACCGCGGATTTCGTCCGCACCGCGCGCTCGAAGGGCATGAGCGAGACCAGGGTCGTCAAGTGGCACGTGATGCGCAACGCGCTCGTACTCATCCTCACGACCATGGGCCTGCAATTCGGCGCGCTGATGGGGCAGGCGGTGGTGGTCGAGAAACTGTTCTCCTGGCCGGGCATCGGCTCGCTGCTGGTCGACAGCGTGCTCCAGCGCGACATTCCCGCCGTCCAGGGCTCCATCCTCGTCGTGGTGATGTTCTTTCTCGCGATCAATCTGTTGATCGACATGCTCTACGGCGTGATCGATCCCAGGATCAGATACGCATGAAGCTGCGCGCCAATCTCGTCATCGGGGGAGCGTTGTTCGCGCTGGCGATCGTGGTCGGTCTGCTCGCGCCATGGCTGGCGCACACCGATCCCGTCATGGACGCCAACCTCATGAATGCGGAGGAGCCGCCGAGCTGGACCTGGTGGTTCGGCACCGACGCGCAGGGCCGCGACATCTATTCCCGTGTCCTCTACGGCGCGCGCGTCTCGCTGACGGTCGGCATCGTCTCCCAGCTCATTAACAGCGTCATCGGCGTGGCGCTCGGCCTCAGCGCCGGCTATTTCGGCGGCTGGTGGGACGATGTCGTCAACGCCCTGACCAATCTCATGCTCGCGATCCCCTCGCTGATCTTCGCGCTCGCCATCATGGCGGTGCTCGGTCCCGGCCTGACCAGCCTCTTGATCGCGCTCGGGCTGACCAACTGGTCGTTCACTTGCCGCCTGGCACGGGCTTCGGCGCTGTCGCTGCGGAGCCAGGGCTATGTGCAGGCGGCCACCGTGCTCGGCTACGGTGATATCCGCATCATGATCACGCAGCTCCTGCCGAACATGCTGGGGCCGATCGTCGTCATCGGCACGCTGGGCATGGGCAGCGCGGTCCTGTCCGAAGCCGCATTGTCGTTCCTGGGCCTCGGCGTCCGCCCGCCCTTTCCGAGCTGGGGCAGCATGCTGTCGGAAGCGCGCGAGCAGATCACGACGGCGCCGTGGCTTTCGATTTTCCCGGGCCTTGCCATCTTCCTCACCGTGCTCGGCCTCAATCTGCTCGGCGATGGCCTGCGCGACATCCTCGATCCGCAATCGCGGAGCCGGCGCACATGACCGGCGCGCCGCTGCTCGAGGTCGAGGATCTCCGCATCGATCTCGATGACGGATTAAGGCGCGTTGCTGCGGCCGAAGGCGTTTCATTCCGCATCGATGGCGGCGAGACGTTCGGCCTCGTCGGCGAGTCCGGTTGCGGCAAGAGCATCACGGCGCTCGCTTTGATCGGCCTGCTGCGGCCACCCTTGTCGATCGGCGGCGGCGTCATCCGGTTCCAGGGCCAGGAGATCCAGCACCTGTCCGCTGCGAGGCAACGGCAACTGCGCGGCAATCGCATCGCCATGATCTTCCAGGAGCCGATGACGGCGCTGAACCCGGTCTCGCCGGTGGGGCGGCAGATCGCCGAAATGTTCGTGCTGCATAAGGGCAAGAGCTGGCGGGAGGCCAACCAGCTGGCGGTCGAGGCGCTCGCGAGCGTTCGCGTCCCCGCGCCGGAGCGGCGCGTGAAGGACTATCCGCATCAGCTGTCGGGCGGGATGCGCCAGCGCGTGATGATCGCGATTGCGCTGGCCTGCGGTCCGGACCTCTTGATCGCCGACGAGCCGACCACCGCGCTCGACGTCACCGTGCAGGCGGAGATCATCGAGCTGATGCGCAATCTGTGCGCCGAGCGCGGAACGGCGATCCTGATGATCAGCCACGATCTCGGCCTTGTTGCCAATGTCTGCCGCCGCGTCGCCGTCATGTATGCCGGCCGCATCGTCGAGGAGCGCGGCTCGGCCGACATCTTCCGAGCGCCCTCCCATCCCTATACGCAGGGCCTCGTCGACTCCCTGCCGCGTCTCGGCAGCCGTGCTGCGCTCGGCCGCAGCAGGCTGAAGGAGATCGCGGGCGTCGTGCCGGCGATCACGCGCTTCCCCGATGGCTGCCGGTTCAATCCGCGTTGCGCGCAGGCGACGGATATTTGCCGAACCACCGCGCCTCAGACGGAAGGGCTGGAGGCGGGCGGTTTCGTCCGGTGTCACCACCATGCATGAGCCAAAGGGGAGAGCGGATGACGATGTGATCCTCAGCGTGGAGGATCTCGCCGTTCATTTTCCGCTTGGAGGCGGCCTGCTGGGCCGCGGCCGTCGGCTGCTCCGCGCCGTCGACGGCGTCGACCTCAAGCTGAAGCGCGGCGAATGCCTCGGCCTCGTTGGCGAATCCGGCTCCGGCAAGTCGACGGTCGCATTGTCCATTCTGGGCCTGCTGACGCCGACGCGCGGCCGCATCGTGCTGGACGGGCAGGTCGTCACGAACCGGCAATCCGGAGACCGGAAAGCGCTCGCCCGCATCGTGCAGATCGTGTTCCAGGATCCCTACGCCTCGCTCAATCCGCGCCAGACCGTGCGCCGCACGCTCGAAGATCCCCTGCGCGTGCACGGCGTGACCGCGAAAAGCGAGATCGAGGACCGCCTCGCGACGATGCTCAGGCACGTCGGCCTGCGCCCCGAGCAGGCCGACCGCTATCCGCATGAGTTCTCCGGCGGCCAGCGCCAGCGCATAGGGATCGCCCGCGCCCTGATCCTCAACCCGAAGATCGTCATCTGCGACGAGCCCGTCTCGGCGCTCGACGTCTCGATCCGCGCCCAGATCATCAACCTGCTGCTGGAGCTGAAGGAGACGCTCGGCCTGTCCTACATCATGATCAGCCATGACCTCGGCGTCGTCGAGCACATGAGCGACCGCGTCGCCGTGATGTATCTCGGCCGCATCGTCGAGAACGGCCATTGGCGCGAGATTTTCGAGCGCCCCGCGCACCCCTACACGCAGGCCCTGATCGCGGCCATCCCCGATCCGCTGCGCCATGCTCCGCTGGCAACGACCGGCGGCGACCTGCCGAACCCGCTCAACCCGCCGAACGGCTGCGCCTTCAGCCCGCGCTGCCGTTACGCCGAGGCGGTGTGCCGGAGCGAGCCGGGACCGGCGCTGGGGACGCGGGCGGATGGGCATGCGGTGCGGTGCTGGCGGAGTGAGGAGATTGCGGGGCGGATGGCGTTAGTCTCGACCGAGGGCTGATGCGCCGAAGGCGCGTCTGGGCACACGCAAGGTAGCCAATCCGATCATAACAGAACAGAATGCCGGACCTCATCGGATGATGGACGAGACCGTGATGGATTCGCCGCAAGCAGGACCCTTTGCGCCGTTCGAATGGATGCTCGCTGCACGCTATCTACGTGCCCGTCGCAAAGAGGGGTTTGTCTCAGTCATCGCGGGGTTTTCGTTTCTGGGAATCTTGCTCGGGGTCGCCACGCTGATCATCGTCATGGCGGTGATGAACGGTTTTCGCACCGAACTTTTGGGCAAGATCCTCGGGTTCAACGGGCATATTGTGGCGCAGCCACTGGAGACCCCTCTGACGGACTGGAAAGATGTCGCCGAACGCATCGGCCAGGTGCAGGGTGTTCGGTTGGTGGTACCGGTTGTTGACGGCCCGGCACTGGCATCGTCGTCAAACGCTTCCGGCGTTTTGGTGCGCGGCATTCGGGCGGCGGATCTCGTTCAGCTTCCCTCGATAGCCAATGACATCAAGGAGGGCTCACTTGAACATTTTGACGAGAGCCAGGGCGTCGCCATCGGCCAGGGTCTTGCCGATCAACTCTCGGTCCATGCCGGTGACCATATCACGCTCGTTGCGCAACGCGGCGCAGTCACGCCCATGGGCATGATGCCGCGCGTCAAGAAATATCGAGTCGCGGCTGTCTTCGAGATTGGGATGTCCGAATACGACGCGGGCGTCATCTTCAGGCCGCTCGCAGAAGCGCAGGCCTTTTTCAACCGCAATCAGGACGTGACCGCGATCGAGGTTTTCACGGCCAATCCCGATCGGATCGACCTGTTTCGCAAGACGGTAGCGGAAGCGGCTGGTCGACCAATCTTCCTCGTTGACTGGTGACAGCGCAATACGACGTTCTTCAACGCGCTCGAGGTCCAACGAAATGTGATGTTCCTCATCCTCAGCCTGATCGTTTTGGTGGCCGCGCTGAACATCGTGTCCGGTCTGATCATGCTGGTGACGGACAAGGGCAGCGACATCGCGATCCTCAGGACCATGGGCGCCTCACGGGGCGCGATCATGCGGACGTTCATGATCACCGGCGCTTCGATCGGCGTGGCCGGAACGCTGGTCGGCTTCGGCGTCGGGCTTCTCGTCTGCAGGAATATCGAAGCGGTCCGGCAATTGATGTCCTGGCTGACGCGTACCGAGTTGTTCCCGCCAAAGCTTTATTTTCTGTCAGAACTGCCGGCGGAGATCGATCCCGTGGAATCCGCAGCGGTCGTGATCATGGCGCTGACCCTGTCATTCCTCGCAACGCTCTATCCATCGTGGCGAGCTGCGCGGCTCGACCCCGTCGAGGCTCTGCGACAGCGGGGCTAGTCACGGCAACGACGCGCGGAGGCTATACTAGTGACTGCGAGAGCCCCGAGCGAGTTCCTTACTTCCCCTCTAGGACGCTCCGAAGGGCCTTGAGGAGATAATCGGGCCTCCACGATTTTCCGACATTGACGGCGTCGCGCAATACTGGAGCGCGTTGGAGATCGGCGGCAACGTAGCCGCTGGCAAGAATGAACGGTACGGACATCGCCTGGAGCGCTTGCGCGACGGGGGTGACCCATTCGCCAGCGAGGTTGACGTCGAGGATGGCCGCGTCGGGCCGGTCAGCCTTGAGCAGCTTCAAAGCGCCATCAATGTCTGGGACGGGACCGATCACCTGGTATCCGGCAGCCCTCAACTGGGTGTCGAGCTCCAATGCGATGAGGTACTCATCTTCGACGACCAAGATTCGGGGAGCATCGTGCACAATGTGTCCCCGGGGGTTCAAGACTCCACAGGCGCGGTGATGTGAACCCTTAAACCGGTTGGCTCATACTTCAGTTCCACGGCGCCGCGTAAGCCCTGCACGGCGCTGAGCTCGATCAGCCTGGAGCCGAATCCGGAGCGAGTTGGCGAAGTAGCGGGTGGGCCGTTTTCCTCTCGCCAGTCGATGTGCAGGAAGGTCTTGCCCTGCTCTTCCGACGTGCGCCAGCTCAGGTGGACGAGCCCTCCAGAGTTGGAGAACGCTCCATATTTCAAAGCATTGGTGGCGAGTTCATGCAGAATGAGGCTCATCGGCACGACTTGCCGTGGGCTGAGGCGAACTGCTGGCCCGGCGATCAGCCGGTATCGCTCCGGACCGGCGGCCTTCAACGACTGCTCCACCAGAACACCCAGATCGGCTTCGGCGCTGCCGGCCAGGGCGAGGGTCTCGGCTTCGGCCACAGCTTGGAGCCGCCCCAAGAAGGCATCGCGGTACTCCTTGGCTGACCGGCCTTCCACATCGGTCTGATTGGCAAGAGAGCGAATGATCCCGAGGAGGTTCTTCATCCGATGGCGCGTTTCGGCGAGAAGAATGTCTTTTTGCGCCTCGCTTTGGCGCCTGTCGGTCACGTCCTCGAACAGGATCAAGATGCTGGTGCTGTTATTGTCGGGGTGAACGAGGCGACGCGCACTGACCAGCATTGTGCGCGGACCGATGGTCGGGAAGTCGGCTTTTACCTCGTATCCGACGACGGCGGTAGAACGGGGGATGATCTCGCCAACAAGGCGCCTGAGTTCGGGTATGTCCCACTGACCGTCGCCAAGGTTGAACAGGCTGCGCCCGACTGTGTCATCCCGAGCCACCCTGAAGGTTTCGTAGAACCCGCGATTGGCCGTAAGGACACAACCGCCCTGGTCAAGCACCAGCAACGGCTCCTCCAGGGTATCAACGATCCCTTGCGCCTGGACATGCTCGCTGCGCAGAAGCCGGTACAAGTCTTCGAGGTTCATTTCGGCCCTCACCCGAGGAGGTTTCGACTAGGCTAATATGGCGTGCGGTCGTTCACAACGGAATTGGGTTGGTCTGCTGGTGCCAGATGCTAATCTAAGGCACCCACCGAGTTCCCGCCGTTGCGGGGCGGGTTTATGAGTACGCGCCCTAGACGGTCATCGCGATTTTTCTCTTTACGGGTAGGGCGTTGAGTTGAACGGAAGTCCCGGGCCTCGGCACGCAACCTTCGGCTCCGTCAACTCCCGACGCCGCCGACCAGACGCGGGCGGTGATTTGCGAGCGGTTTCGCCGCGGGCAGGGCGCGTAGCCACACGCGAAAACTGACCACCTCCGGACAATCTGCCGTGCCTTCTGGCGCAACCAGCCAATCACCCGCGCCTGATCCCTCATCGATCCGTTCACAGCGATAGCCGGGATGGTGGCTCACGCCGCGGGCGATCAAGAGGTCCACCTTTCCCTCGACGAGCTCATGCAGGCCGGCGGGCTGCAGCACGCTCAAGCCGATCTCCGCATGTGCGCTGCGAAACGCCGCAAGCTCGAGGCGGCGCAGGTCGTAGCTGCCGTGGACCCCCACTTGCAGCAGCACCGTGCCTGCCGGCTTCAGCTGCGAGGTCGCCTCGGCAATGTGGCGGAAGCCTTCGGAGATCCCGGGCAGATAGGCCCGGCCGGCCTCGGTGAGGATGAGCTGCTTATGCAGCCGCTCGAACAGCTGCACGCCGAGGCGCGCCTCCAGCGCTTTCACCTGCTGTCCCACGGCCGCGGGCGTAACGTGCAGTTCGTGCGCGGCCAGCTTGAAGCTGAGATGGCGCGCGGCGGCCTCGAAGGCGCGGAGCGCGTTGAGCGGGGGAAGGGCGTAGGTCATCGCAACTGCACTTTGACACCGATAGGCCGCGTCCTTGCAATAGATTTTCTTGCGCTGAACCGCAGCAATGATGCTTTGCGTGGCCCTGATGCCGCCGGATACGCTTGACGCGCAAAATCTGGAGAAACGCCATGCCGCCAGCTCACATCGTCAGCCACAATCCCGCAACGGTTCACCCGCCCGCCGGCGGCTACTGCATGGGCCTGGAGCTGAAGCAGCATAACCGCCTGCTGTTCATCAGCGGCCAGGTGCCTCAAAATTCCGACGGCTCCGTGCCTGACGGCTTCGAGGCGCAATGCGAGCAGGCTTGGCGCAACGTCAGGGAAGTGCTCGCCGCGGCGGGCCTTGGCATTGAGCACCTGGTCAAGGTCACCACGTTCCTGACCGATCGCAGCCAAGTCGTCACCAACCGCGTCATTCGCCGCGCGGTGCTCGGGGAGCACCAGCCGGCACTGACGGTCGTGGTGGTCGAGACCGTCGACAGCAAATGGTTGCTGGAGATCGAGGCGATCGCCGCGGAATGAGGCAGCGTCGTGCTGTTGCAATGAGTCAATCATATCAGGTGTCCAATGGCTGAGATTCATCCGTTCTACCAGACGCATCGCCGCGCGATGGAGGCCGCCATGCGCGAGCGGATAGACCTTGCCGAACCGATGCTCCGCGAGCGCGCGCATCTCTCCGACATCGACGCAATCAGGCAGGAGGTGATGGACGAATTTCAGATCGTCCTCACCCAGATGCCCTATGTCGGCGGCGCGGCAAGCCGCATGAGCGATTTCTTCATGCGTCTGACCGGATTCATGGCGATCAGCCGGGTGCTGCGGCGCCACGGCGTGCCGGTGCCCGTGATCGGCGAGATCGAGCGCGAAACCTACAAGGCGCAGCTGCTGACGACGCCAGAAGCCGAGCGTCTCGCCGCGGGGCGCCAGTTCATGTCACGGGAGAACCAGGCCTTGATGCGCGAACAGGCGGCAAGAAGCGTTACACAAGCTCACCAAGCGGAGTTTCCGGAAGATTTCGTCTACGATTTCGTCGAGCCGGGTCCGCAGGACACTTTCGAATTCGGCATCGACTACAAGGCCTGCGGCTTCTGCAAGCTTGCGGCCTGCCATGGCGACAAGGAAATCCTGCCGAACATCTGCGGCCTCGACTTCGTCGCCTATGCCGCGCGAGGCATCCGCCTGGAACGGACCCAGACGCTGGCGGGCGGCGCAACCCACTGCAATTTCCGCTTCTCGCGATTAGACCGCACCCGCTGACCCGCGATATAGCTGATCCCGATTCCGCGTCGTCATTGCGAGCGCAGCGAAGCAATCCAGAAATGCATCCGCGGAGAGAGTCTGGGTTGCTTCGCTGCGCTCGCAATGACGGGGATGAACCAGCCTTCGAAGCCCGCTGCCGATGATGACATAATACCCCTGTTTTGCCCGACGGAGCAAATCGGCTTCGCAAAATCCGCAAGTTTACGACGCCCGCCGGCAAGTCATTGATTCCACTCGCACCGGCTACTGTGCATGGGGTTGTTTTCGCACTTTTGTCTTGCAGGCCGTCTATTCCGCCGCTTTCTCCCTCAAGCGCTGCGCATAGACGTTGATGACCAGCGCCGCCAGCAGGATCAGGCCGCGGATCAGGATCTTCAGGAAGCTGTCGATGTTGACGTGGTCGAGGCCGTTGTTGAGCACGCCGAGCACGAAGAGGCCGACGATGGTGTTGCCGATGCCGCCGCGGCCGCCGAACAGGCTGGTGCCGCCGACCACGACGGCGGCGATGGAATCGAGCAGGTAGGTGTCGAACTCGTTCTGCTGCGCACTGCCGAAATGGGCGACGCCGAGCATGCCGCCGAGGCCCGAGCACACCGCCGAGATCACCATCACCGCACCGAGGATCAGCTTGACGTTGAGGCCCGAATATTCGGCCGCCTCGCGATTGCCCCCGACCATGTAGACGTAGCGGCCGAAGCGCGTGTAGGTCAGCACCAGATGGCCGCCGAGCAGCATGATGGCGGCGACGATGACGATCCAGGGGATGCCGCCGATCGAGCCGGAGCCGAGCGTCGTGATCAGGCTCGGCACCTTGTAGGCGATCTGGCCGCGCACCAGCAGCGCGGAGATGCCGGCGGCGATCTGCATCATCGCCAGCGTCATGATGAAGGAGGGGATGCCGATCACGGTCAGCCCCACCGCGTTGACGAGACCGAGCAGGGCGCAGAGCAGGAGCGACAGGATGATCGCGACGGCGCCGGGCAGGGGGATGTTGGCGATGTTGACGTAGGATTCCTGCAGCGTGAAGTAGGCGACCGCAATGCCCGTGACGTTGGCGATGCTGGCGACCGACAGGTCGATTTCGGCGCAGAGGATCACGAAGGTGAGGCCGACGGCGATGATGCCCGTCACCGACACCTGGGTCAGGATGTTGCCGAGATTGTCGAGCGTCGCGAAGGAGGGGCTGGCGAAGGCGAAGAAGGCGGTGAGGAAGATCAGCGTCAGGAACGGGGCGATGTTGCGCATCTGCGAGCGCAGGAAGGGCGCAAGGCCCCGTGCCCGTTGTCCTGTCGCCAAAGCCGTCTCGCTGCTCATGTGCTTCTCCGTCACGCCGCTTCCAGCAGGCGGTCCTTGCTGACCGGCTCGTTCTTGAATTCACGCACCAATGCGCCGCGCTTGAGCACGAGGATGCGGTCGGCCAGCGACAGCACCGTTTCCGGCTCGGTCGACAGCACGATGATCGCGAGCCCCTTCGTTCTGAGGTCGCGCACGATGTTGATGACGTCGTTCTTGGCGCCGACATCCATGCCGCGGGTCGGCTCGCACAGCACCAGCAGCTTGGGCGGATAGGTCAGCCATTTCGCCAGCGCGACCTTCTGCTGGTTGCCGCCCGAGAGCATGCCGAGATCGAGACCGACCACTGGCGGCCTGATCTGCAGCTGCTCGACCTGGCGCTTGGCGATGTCGCGCTCCTGCGCTGGCTTGAGCAGCAGCGAGGAGATGCGGTCGAGAATGCTGATCGAGATGTTCTTGTAGACCGGCTCCTGGTGGAACAGCATGTCGCGCCGGCTCTCCGGCACCAGCGCCACGCCGGCGCGGCGCGCCGCCGCCGTGCTGGCGAACGTTTTCGTCACGCCTTCGACTGCAAGCGTCCCGCCGTCCGGCTTCAGCTTGCCGAACAGGACGCGCGACAGCTCCTGCTGGCCGCAACCCATGAAGCCATAGATGCCGAGCACCTCGCCGGCGCGGGCCTCGAACGAGACGTCCTGAAGGCTGCGGGACAGCGACAGCTGATCGACCCTAAGAATCACCTTGCTGTCGCTCGGTTGCGGCAGCATCAGGTCGTCGGTGTAGCTGTGCTCGAGCGCCTCGCCGCCGCGGCCGATCATGGCCTCGATCAGCGCGCACTTGCTGGTCGCGGCGCTCGCCGTCTCCGCAACCTTGCGGCCGTTGCGGAACACGGTCACCGTGTCGGACACCAGCAGGATGTCCTCGATGAAATGCGAGATGAAGACGATCGCAGTACCTTGCTCGCGCAGCCGCCGGAGCGCTTTGAACAGGCGCTCGACCTCGGGCGGGGAGAGGGCGGAGGTCGGCTCGTCCAGGATGACGATGCGCGCGCCGGAGAACAGCACGCGCGCGATCTCGATCAACTGCTGCAGCCCGATCGGAAGGTCGCCGAGCCGCGCCATCGGATCGACGTCGATGCCGAAGCGGGCGAGCTGCTCGCCCGCCTCGCGCGCCATCCGCCGCCATTGCACGAGGCCGAGGGCGTTGGTCGGCTGGTTGCCGAGAAAGACGTTCTCCGCGACCGTCAGGTCGGGCGCGACGCTGAGCTCCTGGTGCACCATGGCGATGCCGGCGGCATGCGCATCGCGCGCCGAGCGAAAATGCATCTCCTGGCCGTCGACCAGGAAGCGGCCGGAGAACTCGGTGTGCACGCCGGCGATGATCTTCATCAGCGTGCTCTTGCCGGCGCCGTTCTCGCCGACGAGACCGTGGATCTCGCCGGGATAAAGCGCAAAGTCGACACCACGAAGCGCTTCGACGCCGCCGAAGCTCTTCGTGATGCCCTGCAGTTCCAGGATGGGCTGTTGTCCCACGCTCATGAAAGATCTGGACGCTCAGATCAGGAAGTGATCCTGCATCCACTGCATCCCGGCCGCGTTCGCCTTGGTCACGACCGGACCGTCGGTGACGACGTTCTTCGGGATGCCCTGTCCGCTCTTCTCGCCGCCGACCACGGCGGAGACGCCCGCGACGATCGCGCCGCCATGGATGCGGCAGGACGGATTGCGGACGGTCGCGAACATGCGGCCTTCGCTGACCGCCTGGATCGCCGGCGGCATGGCGTCGACCCCGCCGATCAGGATGTTGGTGCGATTGCGCGCCTTCATGATGTTGGCGGCGGCCAGCGCCATGTCGTCATTGTGGAAGAAGGCCGCATCGATCTGCGGGTATTTGGTCAGATAGGTCTCCCAGAGACGGGCGGTCTTCGAGACGTCCCAATCGGCCGGCTGGGTGTCCAGCACTTCGATGCCCGGGAATTGCTTGACGACCGAGTTGAAGCCCTTGGCGCGGCCCTGCGCACCGGTGTGGCCGAGCGCGCCCTGCGTCATGATGATCTTGCCCTTGCCGCCCATGGCGTTGCACAGCGCCTGTGTCACCGAAGCGCCCATGAACTCGTTGTCGGGAGCGAGGAAGGAATGGACGTTGATCTGATCGAGCGGCGCGATCAGCGTGTCCATGTCGATCACAGGCGTGCCGGCATCGATCATCTTCTGCACCGGCTGGGTGAGGGTGCCGATGCCGAAGGCCTGGATCGCGACGAAGTCCCATTTCTGCGAGGCCATGTTGTCGATCGCCGCGCGCTGCTTCACCGCATCGAGCTGCCCGTCGAACCAGGTCACCTCGACATTGAACAGCTTGCCCCAGAATTCCGCCGCCTGCTTGCCTTGCGCGCACCAGGTGGCCTGGAGGCCGGCGTTGGAGAACGCCGCCTTCAACGGCTTCTCGCTGCGTCCGACTGCGGCCAGTGCGGGGTTTATGCCCATGCTGCCGAGGATGGCAGCTCCGGCGCCGGCGGCCGCAGCCGCCTGAAGAAGATCGCGCCTGGTCGTCGAGAAATCTTTCGTCCCGGACATCGCTCGCTCCCATATATTTTGTCGTCGGCGCGTCATTGGTAGCGCTACCGATCTCCGAAAGTCTCTCACAAGAGTTGTTCGCACTCAATCTGCATTCAGCCGCAGTGTCGTCGCAGCCCGCGCGTTGGTGCAGCGCAAAGCGTCAGGTGGCCGCGGCGGCGAATGCGTCGATCTCGGCGAGCAATGTATCCCAGGCCTGCGCGATCTCGGGCGTCCATTCATCGCCGAGCAGATCGCGGAGCGCATCCCTGATGACGGCGAAGAACGCGTTGAACAGCTCGCGCGGCGTGCCATAGGCGTCGTGCGAGGCGACCTCGCACGCGATCAGCCGGAAATGCCCGCGGCGCTCGCCGGCGAAGTCGAGAATCGCCTCGATCGTCAGCGCCAGCATCGACCCCTTCACGAGGTCACCGCCGTCCGTGCGGAACATCGCCTGCGTTTCCGGATGGAGATCGAACAGACGTCGATAGACGAACGGCGTGAGGTCGGCGCAGCGCGAGGCCGCACGTTCGAAGCTGTCGTGGATGGGATGAAAGGCCGCGTTCATCGACGGTTCAGCGCCGCGGGCAAAAAAAGAGCGGGGCCCTGGCCCCGCTCAAAAATTGTGTCGACCCTATTATCCCCGATCTTAAGATTTGATCTTGATTGACGGGGCGACGCTGCGTTTTGCGCGCCAGGGGCTCCTCCCGAGACTTGGACCACCAGGCCTCGACCTCGCGGTCAGCGCCTGAGCAAGAGGGATGCTAGATCAACTTTTCTCACTTGTCATCATTTTCGGCAACGAATGTTCAAAATAGGAGCAACTGACGAAACGATCGGGCTCCCGGCCCCCTAAATATATGACAGGTATAAGAAATTTGTGAATGGCCGGGCGGGTTTCCCTGCCTCAGATGCCGGCCCGCCGGAGGGTGGGGTCGTCCGACCACAATTTATCGAGCAGTTTGCGCAGGGCCCAACAGGCGGTGGAACTGGCCTCGACTCGGCCGCGTCCGAGTGATTAGTTAGCGCACGAACGAATGGTCCGGCGGATGCGCGCACGTCTGCAAAAATTCCTGCCTCTGGTCCTGCTCGCCCTGGTGATGCAGGTGCTGGCGCCGATCGCCGCCTGTCTCGCGGCCGGCCAGGCTGCGGCCGATCCGTTCTCTGCAGGCGTCATCTGCCACAGCGCAAGTGAGCAGGGCGGCCCGGTCGACGAGACCGGGACACCGGCCGCAAAAGCTGGCGCATGTGCGCTTTGTTGCCTCGCGCACGCTGACGCTTCGCTTGACGCGCCGCCCCATGCGGCGTTCTCAACTCCCGTCCGCCCCATCGCCCGCATCGTCTGGCACGTGGCGAACGCGCCCGTCCTCGCCGCCATCGACGGTTCGAGCGCTTGGGCGCGCGCTCCCCCTCGCATTTCCTGATCCGCGAAACCTTCAGCTCCGCGCCGGCTTCGGCCGTGCCGGGATCGCTATGCACCGGCTCTCTGCCGGCATCAGGAATGACCTCATGCCTCGTACAGGCTTCTTTCGACTGCTTTCCGCACGCAAAATTCTGCTTGCCTCAGCTTCTGCCCTCGTTGTGCCATCCAACGCAATCGCGGAGGAAAACCGACGCGAGCTTCCTCCCGTCACAGTCGACGCGCCGCGGGAGAAACGGGCCTCTCCAGCCCGCGCACAGCGAACCGCCGCGCGATCAACGCGGGCCCGCTCACCCGCAACTGCGCGTCCGCAACCGACGGCAGCTTCCGAAGGGACCCCTGGCCCTGGTGCCCTGGCGGTTCTCACCGCCCAGCAGGCGCTGAGCGAGATCAACCAGACGCCGGGCGGCGTAGCGCTGGTCGCAGCGGAGGCCTACCGGAATTCGACTCCCGCCAGCACGATCAAGGACGTCCTGGACTACGTGCCCGGCGTATTTGCGCAACCGAAATGGGGCGACGACACCCGGCTTTCGATCCGCGGATCCGGCCTGTCGCGCAATTTCCATCTGCGCGGCGTGCAGCTTTACATGGACGGCATCCCGATCAATACGGCGGACGGCTACGGCGATTTCCAGGAGATCGACCCGACCGCCTACAAATACGTCGAGGTGTACAAGGGCGCGAACGCGCTGCAGTTCGGAGCCAATTCGCTGGGAGGCGCCGTCAACTTCGTGACGCCATCGGGACGCGACCGATTTCCGAATGGAGTCTCGCTCGACGTGGGAGCCTTCGGCTTCAGGCGACTGCAGGCCAATGCAGGAGGCGCCAACGGGCCGTGGGATGGTTTCGTCACCGCATCAACGCAGGCCACGGACGGCTTCCGCGATCACAGCTTCGGCTCGGGCAACCGCGTGAGCGGCAATGTTGGCTACCAGTTCTCGCCGGATTTCGAGACGCGATTCTATCTCAACGCCAACGAGGTGCGGCAGCGCATTCCAGGAACCGTCACCAAGGCGTCTGCCTTGACCAATCCGGAGGCCGCGGCTCCGGCGAACGTTGCGCTGGACCAGCAGCGCAACATCGACACGATCAGGCTGGCAAACAAGACGACGATCCGATTCGACGACACCAGGTTGGAGTTCGGCGCTTTCGGCGTCGACCGGCACCTCATGCATCCGATCTTCCAGTGGCTCGATTATCGCTACAAGGATTATGGCGGCTTCGCGAAGGTTACGGACGATCGCATCATCGGCGGTTACCGCAACAGGCTGGTTGCGGGCGTCAACCTGTTGAACGGCAGCATCGACAACCAGCAGTTCGCCAACATTGCCGGACAGAAGGGGGCATTGCTGTCGTCGTCGATCGATCGCTCGGAGAACACCTCGGTTTACGTGGAGGACAGCTTCTACTTTCTGCCGAATGTCGCCGCCATCGCCGGCACGCAATTCCTGCATGCGACCCGCAATCGGCAGGACCGGTTTCTCAGCGACGGCGACCAGTCGGGAGCAACCCGCTTTGATCTTTGGTCGCCGAAGGCGGGCCTGCTGTGGCAGATCGACCCGACGTGGCAGGCCTTCGCCAATGTTTCGCGGAGCGCCGAAGTGCCGAGCTTCGGCGAGAGCGCGCGCGGTCCTGGCATTCCGACGATTCCGTTCACCAGCATCCGCCCGCAGATTGCGACGACCTACGAGATCGGGACCCGCATGCGACGGCCCGACTATTCGTGGGAGTTGACCGCCTATCGCGCCGATATCCGCGATGAGCTGCTGTGCCTGTACAGCGCGTTCGGCAATTGCAACGTGACCAATGCCGACCGAACCTTCCACCAGGGCGTCGAGGCTGGGGCAGGGGCAGCAATCTTCCGCCACCTCTTCGTGACAGGAGGCGCGCCCGACAAGGTGTGGCTCAACCTCGCCTATACTTACAACGATTTTCGCTTCGACAGCGATACGGAGTTCGGCAACAACCAGCTGCCCGGCGCGCCGCGTCACTATTTGCGCGCCGAGTTGCTCTACAAGCATCCGACCGGGTTCTATGCTGGTCCGAACGTCGAATGGGTGCCGCAGGCCTATTTCGTCGACAGTATGAACACGTTGACGACGGAGCCGTATGCACTGCTCGGATTGAAAGCGGGCTTCGACAATGGCGGACCGTTCTCCGCCTATATCGAGGGTCGAAACCTCACCAACAGGACCTACATTGCCAGCGCCAGTATCATCGATCGCGCCACGGCGACGTCGGCGTTGTTCGAGCCAGGCGCCGGCCGGGCGGTCTACACCGGAATGAGATATCGATGGTAAGCGCACTGGGGCTGCCGAGACCACCACGACCGATCCAATCAGATCAAAACCGAGGGAACCAAATGAACAGGATCAAGCTATCACTTCTGGCGGCCGCCATGCTGCTCGGCACCAGCGCGGCAGTCGCAGCCGACGACGTCAAGGCCGGCGATCTCGTCATCTCGCAGGCCTGGAGCCGGGCGACGCCGGGCGGCGCCAAGGTCGCCGGCGGCTATCTGACCATCGAAAACAAGGGGAGCGCCGCCGACAGGCTGGTCAGCGTGTCCGCCGATATCGCAGGCAAGGCCGAGATTCACGAGATGGCCATGGACAACGGCGTGATGAAGATGCGCGCGCTCGACAAGGGATTGGCGATCGAGCCCGGCAAGACCGTGAAGCTCGCCCCCGGCGGCAATCATTTGATGCTTCAGGAGCTGAAGGGGCCGTTCAAGCAGGGCGACAAGGTGCCGGTGACGCTTCAGTTCGAGAAGGCCGGCAAGATCACTGTTGCCCTCGACGTCCAGGGCGTCGGCGCGCAAGCACCGGGCGGCGGGGGGCACTCGGGTCACATGGACATGAAGAAAATGCCGGATCATTCGGGAATGAAGATGAAATGAGACTGTTCTGGACTCTCGGGAGACCGAATATGTCGAAGCGATCCTGCCTGATTCTGATTGCCGCGGTCGCCGCATCACCAGTGGCGGCGCATGTCTCTCTCGAGACCAAGCAAGCCACAATCGGCGCGTCCTACAAGGCGGTGTTCACCGTGCCGCATGGCTGCGCGGGCTCGCCGACGGTGAAGCTCCGCGTGCAGATTCCGGAAGGGGTCATCGCGGTGAAGCCGATGCCGAAGGCCGGCTGGACCATCGACGTCGTCGAGGGCAAATATGCGGGGGAATACGACTATCACGGCAACAAGCTCTCGTCCGGCGTCAAGGAGGTGGCGTGGTCCGGCGGCAAGCTGCCGGACAAGAACTATGACGAGTTCATCATGCAGACGGTGCTGACCGACAAGCTCAAGGCGAACACGACCTTGTACTTCCCAGTGGTTCAAGAATGCGAGACCGGCGTCAGACGCTGGATCGAGATCCCAACCGAGGGGTCAAGCCATTCGCATGAGGGCAAGTCGCCGGCGCCTGGCGTCAAGCTCCTGCCGAAACCCTGATGCGCCTCCTCGCCGCGCTCGCGACGCTGCTCTTCGCTGCGGGCTTCGCGAGCGGTGCGCTCGCGCATGCGGCGCTGATCTCGGTCGAGCCGGCGAATGGCAGCACGCTCGCGACCGCGCCCAAGATGGTCGAGCTGCGGTTCAACGAACCGGTAACGCCGGGCGCGATCCGGCTGATCGACGGGACGGGCAGGGCGCGGGACGAGACGCGCGTCAGCGCGTCCGGCGACACGATTTCGATCCAGATGCCGGCGGATCTGCCTGAGGGGACCGCGGTCGTCAGCTATCGCGTGGTCTCGCAGGATGGCCATCCGATCGTGGGATCGGTGATGTTTTCAGTCGGCATGCCGTCGGAGACGAAGCCGTCCGCGAGTACTGACCATTGGTTGGCCGCGCTGATCTGGCTGGCGCGCGTTGGCCTCTATCTCGGTCTGTTCGTAGGCGTCGGCGGTGTGTGGTTTGCGCGCTGGATATCATGGTCTCTGGCCGGCATGACCGTGCCGCGCATGGCGCTCGCGGTCGGCCTTTCCAGCGCGGTGGTGTCGCTCGGTGCGCTGGGTCTCGATCTCCTCGGCCTGCCGCCGGCGGCGCTCGCGACGGCCGCGCCTTGGAAGGTCGCGGTGGCAACCAGTGCCGGCCGCGCGTTTCTAGTTGCTGCCGCCGCGATGCTGTTCGCCTTGCTGGCGCTCCGCAGCGCATGGTCTTCGCGGGCTCTTGCGATCATTGCCATGGTCGGCGTGGGCCTGTCGCTCGCCATGAGCGGGCATGCCGCAACGGCGCCGCCTCGAATGATGATGCGCCCGGCGATGTTTCTTCACGGCCTGTGCGTTGCGCTATGGATCGGCGCTCTTGCTCCGCTCGCGGCTTTGCTGTCGAAGCCGACGCCGGCAACACTCGCCGTCGTGAAGCGCTTCTCGGGCATCGCCATGCCGGCGGTCGGCGTGCTGGCATTGACGGGCCTCGCCCTTGCGATTGTTCAGCTCGAAAAAGTTTCGGCGTTGGTCGAGACCCGCTATGGCCTCATCCTCTCGATCAAGCTCGGCCTGGTTCTCATGCTGCTCGCACTTGCGGCGCTCAACCGCTTCCGCCTCACTCCGGCACTCGCCCGCGATCGTGGAGCCCAGACCATCCTCAAGCGCTCGATCCTCCTCGAATGCGTGATCGCCCTCGCCATCTTTGCCGTCGTCGCCGGCTGGCGCTTCACGCCGCCGCCGCGAACGATCATTCCGGAGACGCCGTTGGCGATCCACATCCACGGCGACAAGGCGATGTTCCAGGTGCTGGTGTCACCTGGAAAGGTCGGCAAGGACGATTTCGTGCTCCAGCTCATGACCGGCGAGGGGACGCCCCTGGCGGCCAAAGAGGTGACGTTGACCCTCAGTCTGCCTGAGCGTGGCATCGAGCCGATGGAACGGGTCGCCTTGCTCGGGCCGGATGGCTACTGGCACGTGCGCAGGGTCGAACTGCCCTTCGCCGGCCGCTGGCGTGTGCGGATCGAGGCGCTTGTGAGCGATTTCGAGAAGATCACGCTGGCGGATGAACTCGAGGTGCCGCCGCCCTAGGCTCACCGGCTTTGCTGAGCACGGTGCTCCTGAAGTCAAACCTGAAGGCAACGGAAAAATGACAGCTATTTCGCCGCGTTAGCGGCTTTTCCTCATTCCCGTCTTGTGTTTTCGCTCCCAATCCGGTTTCACTGCAGGCGATCACTGATTCCCAGAGTATTACCATGCGGTTGTCGCGGTTCTTTCTGCCCATCCTGAAGGAAAATCCGAAAGAGGCGGAGATCGTCTCGCATCGGCTGATGCTGCGTGCCGGCATGATCCGGCAGGAGGCGGCGGGCATCTATGCCTGGCTGCCGCTCGGCTTTCGCGTGCTGAAGAAGATCGAGCAGATTGTGCGCGAGGAGCAGAATCGCTCCGGCGCGATCGAGGTCTTGATGCCGACGCTCCAGCTCGCCGACCTCTGGCGCGAGAGCGGCCGCTACGACGCCTACGGCCCGGAGATGCTGCGCATCGCCGACCGCCACAAGCGCGAGCTGCTGTACGGACCGACCAACGAGGAAATGATCACCGAGATCTTCCGCGCCTATGTGAAGTCCTACAAGAACCTGCCGCTCAATCTCTATCATATCCAATGGAAATTCCGCGACGAGCAGCGTCCGCGCTTCGGCGTGATGCGCGGCCGCGAGTTCCTGATGAAGGACGCCTATTCCTTCGACCTCAACGAGGCCGCGGCGCGTGTCGCCTACAACAAGATGTTCGTCGCATACTTGCGCACCTTCGCGCGGATGGGGCTGAAGGCGATCCCGATGCGCGCCGAGACCGGCCCGATCGGCGGCGATCTCAGCCACGAGTTCATCGTGCTCGCCGAGACCGGCGAATCCGGCGTGTTCATCAATCGCGACGTGCTGGACCTGCCGGTGCCGGGCGAGGACGTGGATTATGAGAGCGACCTGACGCCGATCATCAAGCAATGGACTTCGCTCTATGCGGCGACCGAAGACGTCCACGATGCCGCGCGGTTCGAGCAGGAGGTGCCCGTGGACAAGCGGGTGAACACCCGCGGCATCGAGGTCGGCCAGATCTTCTATTTCGGCACCAAATATTCCGAGCCGATGAAGGCGCTCGTGGCGGGGCCTGATGGTGTCGACGTGCCGATCCATGGCGGCTCGTACGGTGTCGGCGTCTCGCGCCTGCTGGGTGCCATCATCGAGGCTTGCCATGACGATGCCGGCATCAAATGGCCGGAAGCGGTGGCACCGTTCCGCGTCTCGATCCTCAACCTGAAGCAGGGCGATGCGGCCGTCGATGCGGCCTGCGAGAAGCTCTATGCCGAGCTCACGGCCAAGGGCGTCGACGTGCTCTATGACGACACCGATCAACGCGCCGGTGCCAAATTCGCCGCCGCCGACCTGATCGGCATCCCCTGGCAGATCATGATCGGGCCGAAGGGGCTCGCCGACGGCAAGGTCGAGATCAAGCGGCGCAGCGACGGCGCGCGCGAGACCATGTCGCCTGCCGACGCGGTCGCAAGACTTGTGGGCTGAGAAGGCTGATCGGCTGAATATTGTTCATCGCGCGATATCGCGGCCGCCAATCCGGCCACAATTGACCCCGAATCATGGGATTATCGAGCGATGGATGAGACCATGACCGAAACCGTGCAAACCGCGCCTTTCGCGCCCTTCGAGTGGATGCTGTCGGCGCGCTATTTGCGGGCGCGCCGGAAGGAAGGATTCATCTCGGTCATCGCCGGGTTCTCCTTTCTCGGCATCATGCTCGGCGTTGCGACGCTGATCATCGTCATGGCCGTGATGAACGGCTTCCGCAAGGAGCTGCTCGACAAGATCCTGGGCCTCAACGGCCACATCCTGGTCCAGCCCCTGGAATCGCCGCTGACCGACTGGAAGGACGTTGCCGACCGCCTCAGCCAGGTCGAGGGCATCCGGCTCGCGGCGCCGGTGGTTGACGGTCAGGCGCTGGCGTCATCGCCTTGGAACGCCTCGGGCGTCCTGGTGCGCGGCATCCGCTCCGACGATCTCAACAACCTCACCTCGATCGCCAAGAACATCAAGCAAGGCTCGCTCGAGGGGTTTGACGAAGGGCAGGGCGTTGCGATCGGCCGCCGCCTCGCCGACCAGCTTTCGTTGCATGCCGGCGACAGCATCACGCTGGTGGCGCCGAAGGGCGCAGTCACGCCCATGGGCACGACGCCGCGGATAAAACCGTACAAGATCGTCGCGGTGTTCGAGATCGGTATGTCCGAATACGACCTCGGCTTCGTGTTCATGCCGCTTGCCGAAGCGCAGGCCTATTTCAACCGCAGCAACGACGTCACCTCGATCGAGGTGTTCACGACCAACCCCGACAGGATCGATGCCTTCCGCAAGGCGGTGACCGAGGCGGCGGGCCGGCCGATCTTCCTGGTGGATTGGCGGCAGCGCAACTCGACCTTCTTCAACGCGCTCCAGGTTGAACGCAACGTGATGTTCCTGATCCTGACCATGATCGTGCTGGTCGCCGCGCTCAACATCGTCTCCGGCCTGATCATGCTGGTGAAGGACAAGGGCAGCGACATCGCGATCCTGCGCACCATGGGCGCCTCGCAAGGCTCGATCATGCGGATATTCCTGATCACGGGCGCTTCGATCGGCGTGGTCGGCACGCTGGTCGGCTTCTGCGTCGGCCTCGTGATCTGCGTCAACATCGAATCGATCCGGCAATTCCTCTCCTGGCTGACCTCGACCGAGCTGTTCTCGCCGGAGCTCTACTTCCTGTCGAAACTGCCCGCCGAGATCGACGTCGGCGAGACCACGGCCGTCGTCATCATGGCGCTGACGCTGTCGTTCCTGGCGACGCTCTATCCGTCGTGGCGCGCCGCGCGCCTCGATCCCGTCGAAGCGCTCCGGTACGAGTGAGGGACTGATGGAGCAGCAGCAGGGGGCAGAAGATGTACCGGTCATTTATCTCCACGAGATAAAGCGGCAGTACTTGCAGGGCGAGGTGCCGCTGACGATCCTCGACGGCGCCAAGCTGGCGCTGTGGGCCGGTCAGTCGGTCGCGCTGGTGGCGCCGTCGGGCTCGGGCAAGTCGACGCTGCTGCACATCGCTGGGCTGCTGGAAGCCCCCGATTCCGGCGAGGTCTATGTCTCGGGCGCGCCGACCTCGCAACTGCCCGACATCGAGCGCACGCAGCTGCGCCGCACCGATATCGGCTTCGTCTACCAGTCGCACCGGCTGCTGCCGGAGTTCTCGGCGCTCGAGAACGTCATGCTGCCGCAGATGATCCGCGGCCTGAAGAAGTCCGAGACCGTCAAGCGTGCCAAGGAGATCCTGGGTTATCTCGGCCTCGGCGACCGCATCACCCATCGCCCCGCCGAGCTGTCGGGCGGCGAGCAGCAGCGTGTCGCCATCGCCCGTGCGGTCGCCAACGCGCCGCGCGTGCTGTTTGCGGACGAGCCGACCGGCAATCTCGACCCCGGCACCGCCGAGCACGTGTTCCAGGCCCTGATGCAACTGGTCAAGGCGACGCACGTGTCGATGCTGATCGCCACCCACAACATGGAGCTCGCCGGCCGTATGGACCGGCGCGTCTCGCTGTCGAACGGCCAAGTGGTCGAACTCGACTAAAGAGCTCGAAAACAACCCCATGCACAGTAGCCAAGTGCTTGGTGAGACTTCCGAAAAAAATCGAAGACGGCGGTCCGTCGCCGCCTCACAATTCAGGGCCTGATCACCGTCAATTTGAACGGTCCGCCATTGGCGGCAGCATGCGCCACGGCTTCGTTGGCGTGGTCGAGATCGAAGGTCTCTGTCTCGTACTCTTCCAGCCGCAGCAGCCCGGCACGCACCAGTGCGATCAGGCGGCTGGCCGCATCGGGCGGATACATCCAGACGCCGTGGATGCTGATGCAGTTGCGCATGATCCAGGGGTAGGGCAGCTCGAGGCCCGGCCCGCCCGCCATGCCGACGCCACCCATCAGCACGACGCGTCCGTAAGCGCGGACCGTCATGACTGCCGCGCGCACGACAGTCGGGCTCACCGAGGGCGGCATGATGTCGAAGACGCAGTCGATCGGCCCCGGTGCGGCGCGCTTCATCGTCTCACGGTCGTCGTCCTCGTCACCCGAGAGCTTGACCGGCTTCACCCGCGCCCCGAAGCGGCGGACGAGGTCGGCGAGGATCCGTTCGTTGCGGCCCGGCGCGACCACGCAGGCTGCGCCCATCGCCAGCGCGACGGAGACGGCGGCGCTGCCGAAATTGCCGGTGGCGCCGCTCACCAGCACGGTCTCGCCCGGGCGAAGGTTTGCCGCAAGGAAGCCGCCATAGGGCACCAGCAGCGTGCCCAGCGCGCACCATTGTGTCGCCTGCTCGGACGTGATCGGGCCTAGGGGTTTGACGTTCTCGGTCGGCACCCGCATCTGCTCGGCGAAAGAGCCGTGGCGAAAGTGCCGTTGCAGGCGCATGCCGCCAGGTCCCGCGGCGGTCAGGCCCTGCAGGGCGATATCGGGCGCCACGGCATCGTCGCGCGAGCGCACTGTCGGATCGCAGAACACCCAGTCGCCGACGGCAAGCCTGGTCGCGTCCGCACCGATCGCGCGCACGCGGCCGATGCCGCCGGGGCCGGGGACGATGGGCAGGTCGAGCGCATAATTGCGCGTCCCGTCGAAGACCTCGTTCATGTAGGACAGCACGCGCGTCGCAACGACGTCGATGATGACCTCGCCGGTGCCGAGCACCGGTTCGGGGACAGTCTCGATCGCCAGCGGCGAGCCGAAGGATTTGAGTACGGCAGCTTTCATGATGTTCACCTCGATGTCGGGTGAGGTCCGTATGCGCTGCCCTGGCGGAAGTCAGGAAGGCCTGGTATTATCCTAGTATTTCATAGGCCCTCCATCGCCGGGACACCCGCCATGGTCGATCCACGCCGCGTTGAATTCGGGGATTTCCTGAGGTCCCGCCGCGAAAAGCTGTCGCCGAAGGCGGTCGGGCTTCCGGTGGGCCGGCGCCGGCGCACCGCGGGGCTGCGCCGCGAAGAAGTCGCGCAGCTCGCCGGCATCGGCGTCGACTGGTACATCCGCCTCGAGCAGGGCCGCACGGTGAGCCCGTCCGTCACCACGGTGGATGCGTTGGCCCGGGCCCTCCGCCTCAGCAAGGCCGAGCACGCCCACCTCAAGGCGCTGGCGCGCGAGCCCGCAAGGAGCCCCTTCACCCGCGAGATCGTGCCTCCGCCCATTCGTCGCATGATCGAGAGCCTGCATCAGCCGGCCTACATCACCGGCCGGCGCTGGGACGTGCTGGCCTGGAACGATGCGGCCGAGGAGGTGTTCGGGTTCGGGCGATTGCCGGAGCAGGATCGCAACACGCTGCTTCTTATGTTGACGAACAAGCAGACGCGAAAATCCTACGGCGCCGGCTGGACCGACGTAGCCAAGGCGATGGTGGCGATGTTTCGCGCCAATCACGACGTCTGGGCCGGCGATCCCGCCTTCACGGAGCTGCTGACGCGGCTGCGCGAGAGCAGTCCGGAATTCGTCGAATGGTGGGAGGCGCACGACATCCGCAGCACCATCTCGGGCCGCAAGACCATGAACCATCCGACCAAGGGCGTGCTGCACTTCGAGCACACCAGCTTCCAGGCCAACGACGATCCCGCGCTGAAGCTCGTGATCTATACGCCGGTCTAAGCCGCCTTTGAGAGCGCGCTTCCGCCGCATCACGCCACGTCGGCTAAGCAGCATCCGGAGCACCCCCCTTGCGCCGGGAACCTAAGGGCAATCCTACGGTTACCGTTTCATCGGTGTGCAGGTGGAGCGAGGGACGTGTTCGGGGTTGACCGATGACGACAACGACCGGGATGCCCTCGGCCGACCGCAACGCCGTCTTAGCCGCCCTCGGCGACCATATTCGGGAAATCGGTGACCCCGACGATCTCGCCTATGCGGCGGCGGAGCTGCTGGGCCGCAGCCTCAATGTCAGCCGGGCAGGTTACGGCACCGTCGATACCTCCGCAGAGACCATCACGATAGCGCGCGACTGGAATGCGCCTGGGATCTCGAGCCTGGCCGGCGTGCTGCGCTTTCGCGACTATGGCAGCTATATCGAAGACTTGAAGCGGGGCGAGACGGTCGTCTGCGCCGATGCTGAAAAGGACGCTCGCGTCGGCGACCGCGCCCGAGCTCTCGAGGCGATCTCGGCGCGCGCATTCGTCAACATGCCGATTTCCGAGCCCGATGGGGTCGTGGCGCTGCTCTACCTCAACAATGCCACGCCGCGCGAATGGACCCCGGCGGAGCTCGAGCTCATCCGCGAGGTTGCCGAACGCACCCGCACCGCCGTTGAACGTCGCCGCGCCGAGAGCGCGGTGCGCGAGAACGAAGCGCGACTCCTCTTCCTGGACGCTCTCAACAAGGAAACGGCGAAGACGCGCGATGCCGACGGCGTCATGGCAGTGACGACGCGAATGGTCGGTGAGTATCTCGGCGTCTCCAACTGCGCCTATGCCGACATGGATCCCGATCAGGACGGCTTCACCATCCGCGGGGATTGGGCTGCCCCCGGTGCGATGCACATAGTGGGGCACTACAGCCTTGCCGACTTCGGCGAGAAGGCGGTGCGAGAGCTGGGCGCCGGCCGCCCCCTCATCATCAACGACAATCTGAAGGAGATCGCCCCCGAGGAAGCCGCCACCTTCCAGCGCATCGGCATCGGTTCGACGATCTGCATGCCCTTGGTGAAGGAGGGGCGCCTGACCGCCTTGATGGCCATTCATCACCGCGGCTCGCATCTGTGGACGCCGCGCGAACTTGCCTTGCTGACCGAGGTGACGGAGCGATCATGGGCGCACATCGAGCGCGTCCGATCCGAGCAGGCGGCGCGCGAAGCTGCCGAACGGCTGGTCCTCGCCAACAAGGCCGCCGGAATCGGCACCTGGGACTACGATCCGATCAACGATGTCCTTCGATGGGATAGCCGCTGCAAGGAGGTGTTCGGTCTCTCACCGAATGCCGAGGTCAGCTATGAGGGCTCATTCCTGAAAGGCATTCATCCCGACGACAGGCAGCGCGCTCATGAGGCCGTCTCGACCGCGTTACAGCCCAATTCTCCGGGAAGCTACAACATCGAATACCGGACCGTCGGTATCGAGGATGGCGTCGAGCGTTGGATCGCCGCAACGGGCCACACGATCTTTTCCAATGGTCAGGCCACGCGATTCATCGGGACTGTGCTGGATATATCCGCGCAAAAGAAGACCGAGCGTCATCTGAGGATCCTCAACGACACGGGGGCATCAGTTGCCCGCGAACGCGATCTCGAGAGGATCGTGCAGATCGTGACGGATGCCGGCGTCGAGCTGACGGGCGCCCAGTTCGGAGCCTTCTTCTACAACGTCCTGGCCGCGGACGGCGGCAGCTACATGCTGTATTCGCTGTCCGGCGTGCCGCGATCCGCTTTCGAAAACTTCCCGATGCCGCGCGCCACCGCCGTGTTCGAGCCGACCTTCAAGGGCACGGGCGTGGTGAGGTCGGACGACATCCTGCAAGACCCGCGCTATGGCAAGAATGCGCCGCGGAAAGGCATGCCCGAGGGCCATCTTCCGGTCCGGTCCTATCTGGCGGTCCCCGTGATCTCGCGCAGCGGCGAGGTGCTCGGTGGGCTTTTCTTCGGTCATGCGGAGGTCGGTCGATTCCACGAGGAGCACGAATCCGCATTGCTCGGCATTGCCGGCCATGCCGCGACGGCCATTGACAATGCCCAGCTGCTGACCAGGCTCGAAGCGCTCAATGCCGAGCTGGAGCAACGTGTCGCCGACGAGATCGCCGAGCGCATGAAGGCCGAGGAGCAATTGCGGCAATCGCAGAAGATGGAAGCCGTCGGGCAATTGACCGGGGGGATCGCCCACGACTTCAACAACATGCTGGCCGTCATCCTCGGCAGCTTGAATCTCGCCAAACGGCGGCTCGGCAAGGGCGAGCTCAACATTGACCGCTTCTTGGATAGTGCAACGGATGGTGCGAACCGTGCCGCCACGTTGACGCAAAGATTGTTGGCGTTCTCGCGGCAGCAGCCTCTTGCGCCCGAGGTCGTGGACATCAACAAGATGGTCGGTGAGATGAGTGAGCTGCTCGAGCGCTCGCTCGGCGAGCTCGTCCGTCTCGAGACGGTCCTCGCGGCTGGCCTTTGGCGCGTCAAGGCAGACCCTGCCCAGCTCGAAAGCGTTCTCGTCAATCTTGCTGTCAATGCACGCGATGCCATGCCGAAGGGTGGCAGGCTGACGATCGAAACCGCCAACGCCTCGATAGATTGGAAATATGCCCGCGAATACGCGCTGCAGCCCGGGCAGTACGTGCTCATTGCGGTGACGGACAACGGCACGGGCATTGCGGCGGACGTGCTGGGAAAGGTCTTCGATCCGTTCTTTACGACCAAGGTCGTCGGCAAGGGGACTGGGCTCGGCCTCAGCCAGGTCTACGGCTTCGTGCGGCAGTCGGGCGGCCATGTCAAAATCTATTCGGAGGTGGACGTCGGCACGACCGTGAAGATCTATCTTCCACGCTTCGCGGGCGAGGAGCCTGTCTCAACCCCGTCGCACGGCGTGCTGCATCCCGGTGCAAGTCCGCAGAGCGAGACCATCCTCGTCGTCGAGGACGACGAGCGGGTCCGCGGCATCTCGTCCGAAAGCCTGCGCGAGCTTGGCTATACCGTCGTCGAGGCCGCCAGCGCCCGGGAGGCGATCGGCAAAATCGAAGGCGGTTTCGTTCCGGATCTGCTGTTCACCGACGTCGTCATGCCCGACATGACCGGTGCCGAACTCGCGGCCGAGCTGTCGAGACGATACCCGGATCTGAAAGTGCTGTTCACCACCGGCTACACGCGCAACGCGATCGTCCATAATGGCGTGCTCGATGCCGGCAAGCATTTGCTGTCCAAGCCCTTTGCGATCGAAGACCTGGCCGCCAAGGTCCGCTCCCTGCTCGATGAGGGTTGAATGAATGTTGCGTGTTGAATCGCCCGCCCGGGGCGATGTCCGACGTGATTTCAAGGCGACGGAGCGGGCCGAGGGTTTGTGCTGACGGTCAGTTGGGGGGCGGGCGTCCAAGGGCTCTCGGGCCAATGAACTGCCTGCCAGGGAGCCGCTTTCCCAGGCGTCGTCGGCCAGGAGCTTGTCGGGCCCGGCGTCGGCAATGCGCAGGATGCCTTGAGCCGAGCCCATTGTGACGGCAGGCCCGCCAGGTCGAGCTCGAATGTCATGATGTCCGTCTTGTCGTCCGCGATCGGCGTGCTTTCGCGGACATGCAGGGAGCGGGAGGCCAGTATCGCCTTGACCATGTCGGGGTCGATGTTGCTGCGCCAGACCTCGTGCTTGCCGGTCCGCACCGGAGATCCTCCGGCCGTCTTCTCCTTGTCGGCATCCGCCGTGATCAGGATCGTGCTCTTGCCGGTGGCCGTTTCGTCGACCTCGGCCGCAAATGTCAGCGGTGCGCCCTTGCTGCTTTCGCAAGACAGGCGCAGCTCCATCGTTCGGAACGCGGAGCCGTTCGCCTTCTTGGCGGTCGCGATCTTGCGGATGAACGGCCGGGCCTCTTTCTCCAGCGACCAGTTTGTCTCAGCGAGCGGTCGCGTGTCGATGCCGAAACCGTGGAGCTCGGATCGCGTCAGCACGTGCAGGCTTTCGAATTTCACCGTCCGGATCAGCGAATCGAGCTCGCGACCAATTCCCATCGCGGCGATGAACGCGGCGCGATCGCGGTCGGCGGCAAGGAGCCGGCGGCGCCTGTATTCCGCGACTGCCGCCGGATCGGGCCGTCCGTCGAAGGCAAGCACCAGCTTGGAATTATGGACCGCTATTGCGGCGTCGGGGGCGACCTCGCGCGATGCCGCCCCCAGAAACAGGTATGCGCAGGCCGAGTTGCACATGGCGCGGGTCGTGGTGAGCTCGGCCTCGACCTCGCCGCTTGCGTTCTTGAGCTTCAGGCAGGCGGCATCCACCTGCGTGCCCGCGGCGCAGGCGGTCGCGATCGTCCGGCCGACCCTGGCAATCGCCTTGCGGCTGCGCAGCAACCGCGCGATCGCGTAAGACTGCTCGACGTTGCCGCCTGGCGAATGGAGATAGATCGGACGCTGCAGGTCCTTGACCGCGGCGAGGAAGCGGCGAATGCGCAGCGCAGCCTCCCGATCGATTTCGCCCTCGATGGCAATCCAGCGATCGCAGCCCGGGCCACATGCATCGGGTGGCCCCTTGGCGAGATAGATCGTCAGCCTGGAGGCGAAGCCGGCTTTCTCGACCGGCGTTGCTTCGGCACGCAAAGTGCCCGGAAGCAGAAGCAAGGCAAGGAGGAGCAGGATACGGACATGCATGCAGCAAGCGACCACGCACGGCGAGGAAGAGGTTCGACCCTATATGAGAAACGCCGTTATCACAACTTTTGATGGGCCGGCCGGTGCACGCTTATTTCGTTCACCGGCCACCGCCAGCAACGCATCCATGCGCGGCGTGCTATCGTCCGTCAGTCAAGATCACGTCAGACGATCGATGATTTGCAACAGTCGATCGCAGGACGCCTCAATTCGTTTGAGCGGAGACGTTGCCACGCCGAGCAAAAGTCCCGGGCGCACTGGTCCGTTCGACGCATACCAGAGCGACAGCGGCGTAGGCGCAAGTCCCATCCGTGCTGCTTCCCTGGCGATGGCCAGGTCGGGTGCTCCGTCCGCCAATTGCAGCACCGCCGCCAACCCGGCAAGCGCAATGTTCGCAGTGCGCGCGCGAAGGTACTTCAGCAATGCATCGCCTTGTGCAGCGTAAACCCGCTTCGTGCGCCGAAGATGCCGCAGATAATGGCCCTCGCGCATGAAGTCGGCCATCGCGCGCTGCACCGCCGGCCCAGGCGCGGGCGCAAGGCACGCAGCAGCTTCGGCAAATTGCGACGCCAGGGCGGCCGGTGCGACGACAAAGCCCAGCCGCAGGGCAGGCGTCACCGTCTTGCTGAAAGAGCCGATGTGAATGACGCGGCCGGCGCGGTCGAGCGATGCGAGCGCCGGCGTCGCCCGGCCCTTGAGCTGAAGCTCGCTGAGATAGTCATCCTCGATCACCCATGCCTTGCTTTGCGCTGCCCAGTCGAGCAGCCGTGAGCGCCGCACAAGCGACAATGTGGAGCCGAGCGGCGCCTGCTGGCCCGGTGTCACGACCACCAGTGCCGCATCAGGAGCATGTTTCATGCCGTAATCGACATCGATGCCGTCCGCATCAACGGGGATCGGCGCAACCGACAATCGCGCGAGCGCGAGACCCTGCCGGGTAAAGGGAAAGCCAGGGTCCTCCATCCAGGCCTTCTTCTGCTCGAGTCCGAGGACGCGGAGCGCCAAGCCAAGGCCGCCGCTGAAACCGGCAGTGACGATGATCTGGGACGGCGCGCATTCGATCCCGCGCGCCAGCGCGAGGTAGGCCGCGATCTCGCGCCGCAACGCCAGCTCGCCGCGTGGATCCGGGTAGATCGCCGGTGCGCTCACCTCCGCCCGAACTGCCTGCGCGCGCATCCGCGCCAGCAATGTCCCGGGAAGGGTCTCCTGCGCAGGCACGCCCATCTGGAAGATCGCGGGCCCCGCCGTCAGCTCCTGGTACATCTCCATGAACGAGCCGGGCGACGGGGCGCTGTCCCGCCTTACTGGGAACGGGGGCCTGTCGGCGACATGGGTTCCAGTCGCGCGGCTTGCGACGATCAGTTGGGCGGATGAGAGCTTTTCGTACGCCACCCGTACGGTGCCGCGGGCGACGCCGAGTTGGGCGGCGAGATCCTGCCAGGAGGGCAGGCGTGCGCCGGGGGCGAGAACGCCGCTTTCGATCGCGGTCCTGATCCCCTTGTGGATCTGCTCGGCCAGCGGCGTCTTTGCAGATCGATCGAGCTCCAGATGCAGCGGCCTCGTCATGCCTGCGTGGTACACGAGTTTTGTACGTTCTTGGTGCTTTTTTGTGGACCAGTGCAGGGGCACCTAAGGGGGCAAGAGGGAGGGTTCATCCCCCGATCATCAAGGAGCAGGCAGATGAGCGAACGGCTCAACTACAATCACGTCGCACCGGCAGGTATGAAGGCGCTGGGCGGTGTCTACGGCTACGTCATGCAGAGCGGACTTCCCGCGACGCTTGTCACCCTGGTCTATCTTCGCGTGTCGCAGATCAACAATTGCGCCTACTGCCTCGACATGCATACACGCGACCTGCTGAAGAGCGGCGTGAAAATCGAAAAGATCGCGCTGGTCCAGGCCTGGGCCGAGGCGGGCCATCTTTTCGACGAGCGCGAGCGTGCGGCTCTCGCATGGGCCGAGACGATCACCCGCGTCGCCGAGACCAACGTCCCGGATGAGGCCTATCAAGCCGTTCGCAAAGTCTTCAGCGAGCGCGAGCTGGTCGATCTCACGATCGCGATCAGCCTGATGAATGCGTACAATCGCATGTCGATCAGCTTTCGAAATACGCCGCAGGCCGCGCTCGAGGAGGCCGCCTGACCCGAAGGGAATCAGCCGAAACAGAAAGCAGGAACCTGAAAATGACGAGAGTGATCTCCGGCGTCAAAATTCCCGACAGCCAACTGGCTCGCGAGGCCGCCGAGCTGGTGCGCAGTTACGAAGACGAGATGTTGTTCAACCATTCCGTTCGCGTCTACGTCTTCGGCGCGATGACGGGATTGCGCCAGAAGCTGAAGTTTGATTCCGAGCTTCTCTATGTCGCGGCCCTGTTTCACGACCTCGGCCTCGTCGATCACTACCATACCGCGACCAAGCGGTTTGAAGTCGACGGTGCCGATGCAGCGCGCGAGTTTCTGCGGGCACGCGGCATCGCTGATTCCCAGGCCGATCTGGTGTGGGAGGCCATCGCCCTGCACACCACGCCCGGCATTCCGCAATATATGAGACCGGAAATCGCGCTCACCAACGCAGGCGTTCTGGTGGATGTGGTGGGCATCGGGTATGATCATTACACACCGGAGCAGCGCGAGCAGGTGATCTCGGCGTTCCCGCGCGGTGACTTCAAGAACGAGTTCGTGAAGGTACAGACCTGCTCGGCGCTGAAGAAACCGCAGACGACGTTCGGGACGGTCAACTTCGACTACATCGCAGATCACGATCCGAGCTTCCAAAGGCCGAACGCGTGCACGCGGATCCGCAATGCGCCCTGGCAAAGCTGAGCAGACGCAGCGCGCTCATCGCAGGGCTATGGCATTTGAGAGCTGTTCAGCCGTTCCTGCGACCATCCTTCGAGATGTCCGCTTCAGGCGGGCTTTTCAGGTGAAAGACGGTGTGTGAGGCTGCAGCTTCCAAAAGGCACTGTCGCTGATTGGCCTCATCACGCAGACGACTCTGATCGCGTATGGGGTGTCGCTTTGTCCGGCGAAGTACGCGCGGAGGCGAGCTAGCGATTGACGCGCCCACGAATGTGATGAAAGCGAGCGAAAAGATGGCGACAATTTGGATGAGGAACTTATTCGCATTCGCCTCTATCACGCGAATGTGCGCGCGACGATGTTGCGCGCGCATGCAGCTTGTCTCGCCTCGTCAACATTGAAACTGCTGCAAAACCCCTTGTTTGATAGGGTGTCCGCGATGCTCGATTAACATTCGTTAATGAGCAAAGTCCTTTCGATCACACTGTGGCGCCGCGGCTACAGCAATTCCGTCGATCGCTGTTATGACGACCCACGGCCGGGGGGCCCACTACTGAAGAAACTGGAACGGGAATCAAATGAAGAAGAATTTGTTGCTTGCAGCTGTCAGCCTGGTCGCGCTTGGTGCGACTGCGCCGGCACTTGCGGCTGATCTCGCGGCACGGCCCTACACCAAAGCACCGCCCGCGGCGATCGCTGCGGTGTATGACTGGAGCGGCTTCTACATCGGTATCAACGGCGGCGGCGGTTCGGCTGACACGTCGTGGGATCTGGTCGGCTTCGGTCCGGAAGGCTCCCACAATTCGACCGGCGGCACCGTCGGTGGCCAGATCGGTTACCGCTTTCAGTCCGGCCAGTTCGTGTTCGGTCTCGAGGGCCAGGGCAACTGGGCCGACTTCTCGGGTGACAACATCAGCGCAATCACCGGTTTGCGGAACCGGACGCGCGTCGATGCGTTCGGTCTGATCACAGGCCAGGTTGGCTATGCCTGGAACAACGTCCTGCTCTACGCGAAGGGCGGTGCGGCGGTCGTCAGCAACAAGTACGACGTCTACAGCGTCGTGACGGGTGCGAATCTCGACCGGGCCGACGAGACCCGCTGGGGTGCCACGGTTGGCGCGGGCCTGGAGTTTGGTTTTGCTCCGAACTGGACGGTCGGCGTCGAGTACAACCACATCTTCCTCGGCGACCACAACGTCACCTTCGCCAGTGGCGCTGTCGAACGCATCGGGCAGGACATCGACATGGGTCTCGTCCGCCTGAACTACAAGTTCGGCGGCCCGATGATCGGCCGTTACTGAGACTGACCGCTCCACGTGAGTGGCTGACGAAAGCCCCGGCCTCGGCCGGGGCTTTTTTGCTGTTTGTCTTCAGCGAGTTAACCATCTCCTTTCGGCGGCTTCCGGATCGCTTGACTCCATAGAACGAAATGAGAACAATGTTCTTCATACGTTCCAACAAGGGAGCCGGCCATGTTCAGGGTTTTCGTGGAAGAAGCCGCCGCACTGGCGTCCATCACGCTGTTCGTCGGGATGATCGCGATCTGGGCCCAGGTCATTCCGCAGCTGTAGGCCGGCTTTCTCCGACCTCTTGGGGAAAAGCGGGACGACGCGCCCAAGCGGCCGCTCCGGCGTGGACTCTCAAGCTGTGAGACCCCACCATTGAGAGGCGAGTCGGCCGCGAGTGCATGATGCCTTGAGGCGCCGGAGACCGCTCCATCTCATCTGCAAGAGGCCGTCACGCGACCATGCCGAGCGCCGGATTTGTTCACCTTCACGTTCACTCGGCCTATTCGCTGCTCAAGGGCTCGATCAAGATCGCCAAGCTCGCCGAGCTTGCCAAGAAGGACCACCAGCCGGCGCTGGCGCTGACCGACACCGACAATCTGTTCGGCGCGCTGGAGTTCTCCGACAAGATGGCGAGCTCCGGCATCCAGCCGATCGTCGGCTGCGAGCTCGCCATCGATTTCGGCGATCAGGATCCCAACGCGCGCAACGCGATGGGACCCTCGCGCGTGGTGTTGCTCGCCGCGCAGGAGCGCGGTTATCGCAGCCTGATGCGGCTGAACTCGCGCGCGTTTCTGGAATCGCCGGACAGCCATGCTCCGTTCATCAAGCTCGACTGGCTCGAGGGCGAGACCGAGGGCCTGATCGCGCTGACGGGCGGGCCGGACGGGCCGATCTCACTGGCGCTCGCCGGCGGCATGGCCGAGCTCGCCGGGGCGCGGTGCGAGCGTCTGGCTGCTCTGTTCGGCGACCGTCTCTACATCGAATTGCAGCGCCACAACGCCGAGAAGGAGCGGCGCGTCGAAGGCGGCCTGATCGACATCGCCTACGCCAAGGGGCTGCCGCTGGTTGCGACCAACGAGCCATATTTCGCGACCACCGACGATTACGAAGCGCATGATGCGCTGCTCTGCATCGCCGGCGGCCGGCTGATCGCCGAGACCGACCGTGTGCAGCTGACGCCGGATCATCGCTTCAAGACGCGCGCCGAGATGGCGGTGCTGTTCGCCGACATTCCGGAGGCGCTGGCCTCGACGGTGGAGATCGCCGAGCGCTGCTCGTTCCGGCCGATGACGCGCAAGCCGATCCTGCCGTTCTTCACCGTCGGCGCCGCGGCGAGCTCGGACGCAGCCGCGGTCGAGGCGGCCGAGCTGAAGCGGCAGGCGGAGGAGGGGCTCGCCAATCGTCTGCGCGTGCACGGCCTCTCTCAGGGCACGACGGAAGAAGACTATAACAAGCGCCTGGCGTTCGAGCTCGACGTCATCATGCGCATGAAGTACGCGGGCTACTTCCTGATCGTGTCCGACTTCATCAAATGGGCCAAGGCTCACGGCATTCCGGTCGGGCCGGGCCGCGGCTCCGGCGCAGGCTCGCTGGTGGCGTGGGCGCTCACGATCACCGACCTCGACCCGATCAAGTTCGGCCTGCTGTTCGAGCGCTTCCTCAATCCGGAACGCGTCTCGATGCCGGACTTCGACATCGACTTCTGCCAGGACCGCCGCGGCGAGGTGATCAGTTACGTGCAGCAGCGCTACGGCCGCGACCAGGTCGCGCAGATCATCACCTTCGGTACGCTGCAGGCGCGCGGCGTGCTGCGCGACGTCGGCCGCGTGCTGCAGATGCCCTACGGCCAGGTCGACAAGCTGACCAAGCTGGTGCCGCAGAATCCGGCGGCGCCGGTGACGCTGGCGGCCGCGATCGAGAGCGAGCCGAAGCTGCAGGCGTTCCGCGACGAAGATCCCGTGGTGGCGCGCGCCTTCGACATCGCCCAGCGTCTCGAAGGCCTGACCCGCCACGCCTCGACCCACGCGGCCGGCATCGTGATCGGCGATCGCCCCTTGAGCGAGCTCGTGCCGCTCTACCGCGATCCCAAATCCGACATGCCGGTGACCCAGTTCAACATGAAATGGGTCGAGCCGGCGGGCCTCGTGAAGTTTGACTTCCTCGGCCTGAAGACGCTCACCGTGCTCGACGCCGCCTGCAAGCTGCTCAAGCCGCGCGGCATCGATGTCGATCTCGCCACGCTGCCGATCGACGATGCCGAGAGCTATCAGATGCTGGCGCGCGGCGACGTGGTCGGTGTGTTCCAGGTTGAAAGCCAGGGCATGCGGCGGGCGCTGATCGACATGCGCCCCGACCGTTTCGAGGACATCATCGCGCTGGTCGCGCTCTATCGGCCGGGCCCGATGGCGAACATCCCGACCTATTGCGCGCGCAAGCACGGCGACGAGGAGCCGGAATATCTGCACCCCGTGCTGGAGCCGATCCTGAAGGAGACCTTCGGCGTCATCATCTACCAGGAGCAGGTGATGCAGATCGCGCAGGTGATGTCGGGCTATTCGCTCGGCGACGCCGACCTGCTCCGCCGCGCCATGGGCAAGAAGATCCGCGCCGAGATGGACAAGCAGCGCGACATCTTCGTCGCGGGGGCGGTGAAGAACGGCGTGCCGAAGGGGCAGGCCGAGACCATCTTCGAGCTGCTCGCGAAATTCGCCGACTACGGCTTCAACAAGAGCCACGCGGCGGCCTATGCGCTGGTGTCCTACCACACCGCATACATGAAGGCGCATTATCCGGTGGAGTTCATCGCCGCGTCCATGACGCTCGATCTGAACAACACCGACAAGCTCTCCGAATTCCGCTCCGAGGCGCAGCGCCTCGGCATCAAGGTCGAGCCGCCGAACATCAACCGGTCGGGCGCGACCTTCGAGGTCGGCGAGAACACGATCTACTACGCGCTCGCCGCGCTCAAGGGCGTCGGCATCCAGGCGATCGAGCAGATCATCGCGGAGCGCACCCGGGGCGGCCTGTTCACCTCGCTCGCCGATTTCGCCGCGCGCGTCTCGCCGCGCGCGATCAACAAGCGCATCATCGAAAGTCTCGCCGCCGCCGGCGCCTTCGACACGCTGGAGCCGAACCGGGCGCGCGTCTTTGCCGGTGCGGATGCGATCCTCGCCGCCTGCCAGCGCGCGCATGAAGCTGCGACCATCGGCCAGAACGACATGTTCGGCATGTCGGCGGATGCGCCGACCATCATGCTGCCGCAGGTCGAGCCATGGCTGCCGGCCGAGCGGCTGCGCCGCGAATACGACGCGATCGGCTTCTTCCTCTCGGGACATCCGCTCGACGATTACGCGACCGTGCTGAAGCGGCTGCGGGTGCAGAGCTGGGCCGAGTTCTCGCGCGCCGTGAAGACCGGCGCCACCGCCGGCAAGGTTGCCGCGACCGTGGTCTCGCGCATGGAGCGGCGTACCAAGACCGGCAACAAGATGGGCATCATGGGGCTGTCCGATCCCACCGGCCATTTCGAGGCGGTGCTGTTCTCGGAAGGCCTTGCGCAATATCGCGACGTGCTGGAGCCGGGCGCGGCCGTGCTGCTGCAACTCGGGGCCGAGCTTCAGGGCGAGGACGTCCGCGCCCGCGTGCTGCATGCCGAGCCGCTCGATGATGCTGCGGCGAAGACGCAGAAGGGGCTGCGCATCTTCCTGCGCGACACCAAGCCGCTGGACTCGATTGCCAAGCGTCTCGCCGGGCCCGAGATGGCGGCTTCCAACGGCGGCGCGCCGAAGGTCGGCAGTCCGGGCATCGCACCGCGCGGAAACGGCGACGGCGAGGTCTCGCTGGTGCTGATGCTTGACCTCGAGACCGAGGTGGAGATGAAGCTGCCCGGCCGCTTCAAGGTCTCGCCGCAGATCGCCGGCGCGATCAAGGCGGTGGCAGGCGTCGTCGACGTGCAGCAGCTTTAGCTTCTCCGCCACGCGTTCCGGTTTTTGCAAAGTCGTCATACTGCATCGGTTGCAACCCTGCGCTGATTCCGACTAGCATGTCCCCGGGGAATGGAATGGGGCGTGTGATGCTGCGACAGGTTGCGTTGTTGTTGGCCGTTTGTGCCATGCTGACGGGGTGCGTCAGCAATCAGGTTGGGACGGACTTTGCGTCGGTGTCGAAAAAGGTTGGTCCTCCGCGCGCGGGGCACGCGCGTGTGGTGTTCCTGCAGGACAAGAGGAGCGGCCTGAGCATGGCCATTTGCGCCTGCGAGGTGAAGCTCGACGGTGCGCCGCTCGGAAAAGTCGTGGCCGGGAAATATGCCTATGCCGACCGGCCTGCCGGGCGTCACGACGTGCTGCTCACCGAGCTGATGTTTCCGGGCGAGACCAAGCGCGAGATCGTCATGGAGGCGGGCCGGACGCATTTCTACCTGATCAAGAGCAGCCCCCGGCACGATGCGGCCATGGGCGGCGCCGTGCTCGGCGGTTTGGCCGGACTTGCGGTCGTGTCCGTCGCGACGGCGGGCGAGGCCAATCTCGGGCCGGGCGAACTCGTCGCGCTGGATGCGGCAACCGCGCGGACGAAGCTCGCGGAGCTGGAAGCCGTCGAGTAGGGCGCGCGGTACGACGACGTGCCTCTGATCGCGCTGGCGCAGGGGCTCTTTGGCGGGTTGATCTCGAATGCATGCAGGCGGACGCATGTTCGTGCAATCGTCGGGCGCGGAATGACCGGCCTTTCGGCTTGCAGCATAGCGCGCGGTGCAGCAATCATCGGTTGCATCAACTAACATTTGTTATTTCTTCATATCGGCGCACCTATCTTCGCGACGCTTCATTCGTCCACTGACCCGAGGAGACGTCACATGTGCGACAAGTGTTCTGACACTCTGCATCACCAATCTCTGCGCCAAGACTCTCTGCGCCAAGACATCGCGCCGTCGCGGCGATCGGCGATGCTGTTTGGCGCCGCCGCGTTCGGCATGACCTTCGCCGGTGGAGCTTTCGCCAGTGGCGCCTTGGCCAAGGACGCCAAGCAGCCGCCGAAGCCGCAGAACGTGCTGTCGCCCGACGCGTCGCTGAAGCGACTGATGGAAGGCAATGGGCGCTACGTCGCCGGCGTGTCGCGACGTCACGATTTCAAGCACGAGCGCGAGGCGCTGGCCGGCGGACAGAATCCGTTCGCGGCCGTGCTGAGCTGCGCCGACTCGCGCATTGCACCGGAATATGCGTTCGATGCGGGGCGCGGCGACCTCTTCGTCTGTCGCGTCGCCGGAAATTTTGCCGGCACCGAGACCATCGCAAGCATGGAATATGCGGTGGCGGTGCTGAACACACCGCTGATCCTCGTGCTCGGCCATGATGCCTGCGGCGCGGTCGACGCGACGCTGAAGGCGATCAAGGACAATACGTCGCCGCCGGGGCACATTCCCTCGTTGGTCGATGCGATCGCGCCCGCCGCAAAGGCGGCGATGCAGCAGGGCGGGGACGTGCTCAACAAGGCGATCCGGCAGAACGTGGTCGACAACATCGCCAAGCTGAAGACGGCTGCGCCGATCCTCAATGCGGCCGCGGAGCAGGGCAAGCTGAAGGTTGTCGGCGGCATCTACCGGCTAACCACGGGCACGGTCGATCTGATCGCCCAGGGCTGAACGGGCCGAGGAGCCTTGTGCCGCAGTGCGGTCGCGAGGCTTGCAGGCCTCACGTGGAGGTTCGAGGTTTGACGTGAGGTTTGGCGTGGAGGTTTGAGTTGGGCGGCGGCGCCATGCCGCCGCCTCAATCCGCGCTTTTCGTTCAAGTGCCATTCAGCTGGCCGCGCGCCTGATATGCGGTATATGCGGTGGCTACCTCAACGACAAAAGCAGGCACAAGCCATGCGTGGGACGCTCAAAGTCTTCCTCTGCCTTCTCCTGCCGATGGCGATCCTTGCCGCAGGCGCGCCGCATCAGGCGCGTGCCCAGCAGCAGGAAAAGCGTATCGCGCTCGTGGTCGGCAATGGCGCCTACGCCAAATCGCCGCTGGCGACCACCGCGAACGATGCCGGCCTGATCGCGCAGACGCTACAGGCGGCCGGCTTCGACGTGGTCGGCGCGCGCGATCTCGACGGCGACACGCTGCGCAAGAGCTTGCGCGATTTCATCCAGAAGGCCCAGGCGTCGGGCCCGGGCACCGTCGCGATGATCTATCTTGCCGGCTACGGCGTGCAGCTCGCCGGCGAGAACTATTTCATCCCGGTCGATTCCAACATCAGCCGCGACACCGACATACCGACCGAGGCCCTGCGCATCAGCGACTATGCGCGCCAGCTCGCCTCGATTCCGCTCAAGGCCAATATCGTCGTGCTCGACGCAGCCCGTGCGCAGCCCTTCATCGAGGGCGGTCAGCCGATCGCGAGCGGTCTGGCGCTGGTCGAGCCCGAGGCGAACATGCTGATCGCCTTCAATGCCGCGCCCGGCACGGTGGCGCCGGAGGAGCCGGGGCCCTACGGCATCTATGCGCAGTCGCTCGCCGAGATGATCCGCACCGGCGGCCTGCCGCTGCCCGAGGTGTTCGACCGCGTCCGCCTGCGCGTCAACGAGGCCTCCAAGGGCGCGCAGGTGCCCTGGAACGAGCAGAAGATCTCGGCGCCATTCTCGTTCTTCGAGCGCGCGCCCGATGCGCCGCCGCCGCAGGCTGCGCCCGACCAGGTCGCCGCGATCCGCGGCAAGCCGATCCGCGATCTCGGGGTGCAGGACGCCTATGCCGCCGCGCTCGAGCGCGACACGCTGGCGGCCTATGAAGAGTTTCTCGCGGCCTATCCGAACGATCCCCTCGCCAAGCGCGTGATGGCGATCGTTGCCGCGCGCCGCGAAGCCATCACCTGGCGGCGGACCTACCGGACCGACACGCCGGAGGCCTATTGGTCGTATCTGCGCCGCTATCCGCGCGGGCCGCATGCGGCGGATGCGCGGCGCCGCCTTGCGATCCTCACCGCGCCGCCCGAGCCGCCGCCGACCTTCGCGATGATCGACTACGACGTGCCACCACCGCCGCCGGAGGAGGTGGTCTATGTCGATCGCCCGGTGCTGTATTTCAGCGATCCCGATTTCGGCTTCGCGCCGCCACCGCCGCCGCCGGTCTATTATCTGCCGCCGCCGCCGCCGGATTTCGTCGTGCTGCCGCCGCCGCTGCCCGTGGTCGGCCTGTTCGTGCTGCCGCAGCCGGTGTTCGTGCCGATCCCGGTGTTCGTGAGGCCGCCGGTCTATGTCGCGCCGCCGCCGAACAACATCATCTACCAGAACATCCACAACACCACGGTCATCAACACCGTCATCAACCGCCCGCCGGCGCCGCCGCCGACCGCGGGGCCGGCGCTCGGATCTGGGATCGGACCTGGCAATCTGGCGCCGGCGGTTGCCGGCCGCGCCACGCCGGCAGGACCGGCCGTGCCGCAGGCGGTCGTTCAGCGCGCCGCCCTGATCCAGCAGGGCAAGGCGCCGATGCCGCCGAGCGCGACCATCCAGCCGACGGCGAGGCCAGGTATCCCGACACCAGCTCCGGCCAATGTCGCGCCTGGCACGACAGCGCCGCCGCCCGCCGGCGCCAAGCTGCCGCAGGCCAATATTGTGCCGCCGCCGGGAGCTCCCGGCAGCCCGCCAGCCGGAGCGGCGCCCGGAGCTGGGACGCCGGGAGGCACACCAAGTCCGACCGCAAACGCTCCCGCCGGCAGTGCCGCTACAACCCCGCAAGCGCTGGCTCCGACCAAGCCGCCGCCGGCCAATACGCTGCCGGTGCCGGGATCTCCGGGCAGCCCGCCGGCCGGAGCGCCGCCCGCGACGGGGACGCCCGGCGGCACGCCCAGTCCGAGCGCGAACGCTCCCGCCGGCAACGCCGCGGCAACCCCGCAAGCGCTGGCCCCGACCAAGCTGCCGCCGGCCAATACGCTGCCCGTGCCCGGCACCCCCGGCGGGCCGCCGCCGGCCAGGGCAGGGGCTGTGCCCGGGACCGTCCCACCCCCTGGCAAGCCCGCCGCGACCGCCACGGCGCCGAGCGGCAACGTTCCGCCGGCGCAGCCGAACGCGGCAACGACGCCCAATCCCCCGCCGGCTTCCGGAACCGCGGCGAGCCCGTCCGCGGCCCTGCCCAGGCCGCCGGGGACAACGACCCCGCCTGTGCCTGACCTGCGCGGCAGGCCGGGCGGGCCCCAGCCGGGCGCTTTGCCGCCGCCGAGCGCGGCCACCGGCAAGCCCGCGGCCCCGACTGCGGTCAAACCCGTGACACCTCCGCCGCCGCCTGTAGCGGCGCGGACACCGTCCGGAGTTCAGGGTCATCGGCCCGCGCCACCGCCGCCGCAGGCCGCCAGGCCCGCCGCTCCGCCGCCGCCTCCTCAGGCTCTGGCAAGGCCGACGCCGCCGCCTCCGCCGCGCGTTGCGCCACCTCCGCCGCCGCGAGCGGCGCCTCCGCCCGTGGCCGTGGCACGGCCGGCGCCGCCGCCACCTGTTGCCCGGCCGGCGCCGCCTCCGCCTCCGCCAGTAATGGCGCGGCCGGCACCACCTCCGCCGCCGGTTGCGCGGCCAGCGCCGCCGCCGCCGCCACCTCCGGTCGCCCGACCGGCGCCGCCGCCGATGGCCGCCGCGCCGCATGCGCCGCCGCGGCCGGCCGGACCGCCACCGAAGAGCTGCCCCCCGGGCCAGCCCAGGTGTTAGGAGGCGCGAGGGGCAGGGGATGCCGGGATGCGACAGCAGCCTAGAGGCGTCCCCAAAGGCCGTTATTTCCTTGCTTCTGGCCGAAATGGCGCTATATAGCGCGCCATCTCACACGGAAACATGGCTCACAAGGCCGTCCGGTGGCAACCGGGGCGTGAACGCTCCGTTTTGCTCACACGTTTCCGGAGGAACCAACCGGAGAATTAGAACGATGGCACTGCCCGATTTCACTATGCGTCAGCTGCTCGAAGCTGGCGTGCACTTTGGTCACCAGTCTCACCGCTGGAATCCGAAAATGGCTCCGTTCATTTTCGGCACCCGCAACAACATCCACATCGTCGACCTCGCCCAGACCGTGCCGATGCTGCACCAGGCCCTCCAGGCCGTCAGCGACACGGTGGCCAAGGGCGGCCGCATCCTGTTCGTCGGCACCAAGCGCCAAGCGCAGGACGGCGTTGCCGACGCGGCCAAGCGCTGCGCGCAGTATTTCGTCAATTCGCGCTGGCTCGGCGGCACGCTGACCAACTGGAAGACGATCTCGGCTTCCATCAAGCGCCTGCGTCACCTCGACGACGTGCTCTCGGGCGGCGAAGCCAATTCCTACACGAAGAAGGAGCGCCTGACGCTGCAGCGCGAGCGCGACAAGCTCGACCGCTCGCTCGGCGGCATCAAGGACATGGGCGGTCTGCCCGACCTGATCTTCGTGATCGACACCAACAAGGAAGACATCGCGATCCAGGAAGCCCAGCGGCTCAACATCCCGGTCGCCGCGATCGTCGACACCAATTCGGACCCGAAGGGCATCACCTATGTGGTGCCGGGCAATGACGACGCCGGCCGCGCCATCTCGCTGTACTGCGATCTCGTCGCGCGTGCGGCGATCGACGGCATCTCGCGCGCGCAGGGCGATTCGGGCATCGACGTCGGCGCCTCGGCCCAGCCGGTCGCCGAAGAGCTGCCGGCGGCGTCCTCGAGCGGCTTCCAGGGCCTTGCGGGTCCCCGCGGCACTGCCGACGACCTCAAGAAGCTCCCGGGCGTGTCGGGCGCGATCGAGAAGAAGTTCAACGACCTCGGCATCTTCCACTATTGGCAGCTCGCCGAGCTCGACCACGACACCGCGCACACGATCGGCGAAGAAGTCGGTCTGCCGAGCCGTGCGGATGCCTGGGTGGCCAAGGCCAAGGCGCTGACCGCGGAAGCGGAATAGTCAAAAAGAGCGATGGGTTGGCCGGATAGGATCCGGCCACCATTTCAGTTGACGCGAATTCCTGAGATGGACCGCGGCGGGGCGATTCGATGCCGCGCCGCGGCAAACCGGCAGGCACAAAGGATTTTCAACGATGGCAACGATCACAGCTGCGATGGTCAAGGACCTGCGCGAATCAACCGGCGCGGGCATGATGGACTGCAAGGCCGCGCTCACCGAAAACGACGGCAACATGGAAGCGGCGCAGGACTGGCTGCGCAAGAAGGGCCTGTCCAAGGCCGCCAAGAAGTCGGGCCGCGTCGCCGCCGAGGGCCTGATCGGCGCGCTCACCAAGGGCACCAAGGGCGTCGTGGTCGAGGTCAACTCCGAGACCGACTTCGTTGCGCGCAACGGCCAGTTCCAGGGCCTGGTCAAGATGATCGCCCAGGTCGCGTTCGACGTCGGAGCGGACGTCGAGAAGATCAAGGCCGCCAAGGTCGGCGACGTCACGATCGAAACCGCCATCAATGATGCGATCGCCACCATCGGCGAGAACATGACGCTCCGCCGCGCCGCCGCGCTCGAGGTGAGCCAGGGCGTTGTCTCGCACTACGTCCATGGTGCCGTCATCGACGGCGCCGGCAAGATGGGCGTGATCGTGGCGCTGGAATCGCCGGGCAAGGCCGATGAGCTCGCAGCGCTCGGCCGTCAGATCGCGATGCACATTGCGGCCGCCAACCCGCTGGCGCTCGATCCGTCCGGCCTCGATCCGGCCGTGGTCAAGCGCGAGAAGGACGTACTGGCCGACAAGTACCGTCAGCAGGGCAAGCCCGAGAACGTGATCGAGAAGATCGTCGAGTCCGGCCTCAAGACCTACTACAAGGAAGTCTGCCTGCTCGAGCAGGCCTTCATCCACGACACCGGCAAGTCGGTGGCGCAGGCGGTGAAGGAGGCCGAGGGCAAGGTCGGCGGGGCTGTGAAAATCGCGGGCTTTGTGCGCTATGCTCTCGGCGAGGGAATCGAGAAGCAGGAAAGCGACTTCGCGGCCGAGGTCGCCGCGGCCAGCGGCAAGAAGTAAGCGCCGGAAGTTCCTTCCGGCGTGCCGCCGGAAGCGGCGCCCGGACAAGGAAAGTGCTCATGACTGATCCGGTCTATCGTCGCGTCGTGATCAAGCTGTCCGGCGAGTATCTCGCGGGACGGCAAGGCTTTGGCATCGATCAGCCGACCGTCGACCGGGTTGCGGACGATCTGATCGCGGCCCGCCATCTCGGCACTGAGGTCGCGGTCGTGATCGGTGGCGGCAACATGGTCCGCGGCGTCGAGGTCTCATCCCGCGGGGTGTCGCGCACCACCGGCGACACCATGGGCATGCTCGCCACCATGATGAATTGCCTCGCGCTGGAAGCGGCGATCGAGCGCAAGGGAACGCCGGCCCGGACGCTGTCGGCCTTCGTCATGCCCGAGATTTCCGAGCTGTTTACCCGCACTGCGGCACACAAATACCTGGCCGAAGGCCGCATCGTGCTGCTCGGCGGCGGGACCGGCAACCCGTTCTTCACCACCGACACGACCGCGGTACTGCGGGCCGCCGAGATCGGCGCGCAGGCGGTCCTGAAGGCGACGAATGTCGACGGGGTCTACTCGGCCGATCCGAAGCAGGATCCGACCGCGACGCGGTTCGACCGCCTGACGCATTCGCAGGCGATCGAGGGCGGCTACAAGGTGATGGATGCGACCGCCTTCGCGCTTGCCCGCGAGACGTCGCTGCCTATCATCGTATTCTCGATCGCGGAGCCGGGCTCGATCGGCGCGATTCTGCGTGGCGTCGGCCACGGAACCATCGTCGCCGGCTGACGGCTCATCTGACGCGCCGAAAGGACGGTGCGGAGCGGTCGCCGGGATTTTGAAGGAGAAACGTGATGGCCACGGGTAATTTCGATCTCAACGAAGTGAAGCGCCGCATGCAGGGCGCCGTCGCCTCGCTCAAGCACGAGCTCGGCGGCCTGCGCACGGGACGCGCCTCCGCCTCGATGCTCGATCCGGTGCAGGTCGAGGCTTATGGCAGCCACATGCCGCTCAATCAGCTCGCCACCGTCAGCGTGCCGGAGCCGCGGCTGATCTCGGTGCAGGTCTGGGACAAGTCGATGGTCAAGGCCGTCGAGAAGGCGATCGTGGATTCCAATCTCGGCCTGTCGCCCGCGACCGAGGGCCAGGTGCTGCGCCTGCGCATTCCCGAGCTCAACGAGGAGCGCCGCAAGGAGCTGGTGAAGGTCGCGCACAAATATGCCGAAGCCGCCAAGGTCGCCGCGCGCCATGTCCGCCGCGACGGTCTCGACGTGCTCAAGAAGCTCGAGAAGAATCACGAGATGTCGGAGGACGACCAGAAGCGTCACGCCGACGAGGTGCAGAAGGCGACCGACGGCACCATCGCCGAGATCGACCAGTTGCTGGCCGCCAAGGAAAAAGAAATCCTCACCGTCTAAACCGCGATGAGTATCATCATCGCGCTCTAGACTATTGTTCGCGCATGATTTTGTCGGAAAACCGCTTCGCACTTTTCCGGATCATGCTTTAAGGCATCGCCTTCATGTCCAACGCCGCCGCGCCCGCAACGGAAGGACCCGACAGGTCCGAGGCGCCTGCGCATGTCGCCATCATCATGGACGGCAACGGGCGTTGGGCGGCCGCGCGCGGTCTGCCGCGTGCGGAAGGGCATCGCCGCGGCGTCGACGCGCTGCGCCGCGTGGTGCGCGCCTCGCACGAGCTCGGCATCCGCTATCTCACCATCTTCTCGTTCTCGTCGGAGAACTGGTCGCGCCCGGCAAGCGAGATCGGCGACCTGTTCGGCCTGCTGCGGCGCTTCATCCGCAACGACCTGGCGAGCCTGCATCGCGACGGCGTCAAGGTCCGCATCATCGGCGAGCGCGAGGGGCTCGAGAGCGACATCTGCGCCTTGCTGAACGAGGCCGAGGAGCTGACGCGCGACAACACGCGCCTGACGCTCGTCGTTGCCTTCAACTACGGCTCGCGGCAGGAGATCGCGAAGGCGGCGCAGAAGCTGGCCCGCGAGGTCGCGGAGGGCAGGCGGGATCCTGCCACGATCGACGCCGAGACGCTTGGCGCGCATCTCGACGCGCCCGACATCCCCGACCCCGATCTCATCATCCGCACCAGCGGCGAGCAGCGCCTGTCGAACTTCCTGATGTGGCAGGCCGCCTATAGTGAGCTCGTGTTCGTGCCGATCCATTGGCCCGACTTCGACAAGGCGGCGCTGGAAGGCGCGATCGCCGAATTTGCCAGGCGCGAGCGCCGTTTCGGCGGCCTGGTTGCGAAGACCGCCTCGTGAACGAACCCGATCCTGCATCGGCGGGCGCCAAGCCTGCCCCGAGCAATCTGGTGATGCGGGTCCTCGCAGCGCTGGTGCTGGCGCCGCTGGCCATCGCGATCGCCTATGCCGGCGGCTGGTTGTGGGCGCTTCTCGTCACCCTGGTCTCGATCGGGCTGTTCGCGGAATGGCTGATGGTGGTGGGCGCAGCGTCGGCCGCGCTGACCGGGGCAGGGACGGTCGTGATCGCCATGATGGGAGCCTCCGTCGCTTTCGGCGCGCTCAAGACCTCCGTCGTCACCGGCCTCATCGGCGGTGCCATCGTGACGCTGATCGCCCGGGGCAAGTTCTTGTGGGCGGCGAGCGGGTTTGCCTATGCGGCGGCGGCGCTGCTGGCCTCGATCCTGGTGCGCAAGGATCTCGTCAACGGCTTCTCCGCGCTGATGTTCGTGCTGCTCGTGGTGTGGGCGACCGACATCGGCGGCTATTTCGCCGGACGCAGCATCGGCGGCCCGAAATTATGGCCGCGCGTGAGCCCGAAAAAGACCTGGGCCGGCGCGCTCGGCGGCTTTGCGGCGAGCCTTGCGGTCGCGGCCGGCTTCGCCGCCTCCGGGATCGGAAAGCTGATTCCGCTGCTGCTCGTCGGCGCCGTCCTGTCGATGGTGTCGCAGCTCGGCGATCTCTTCGAATCCGCCGTGAAGCGGCGCTTCGGTGTCAAGGATTCCAGTCACTTAATTCCCGGCCATGGCGGGCTTATGGACCGCCTGGACGGATTTGTCGCCGCCATCCTGGCGGCCTGGTTTATCGGCTTTTTCCGCCATGGTGTGCATAGCGCCGGAAGCGGTCTTATGGTTTGGTGAGGATATGAGCGCCGTTCCCTTGCGTAACAACAGGCTTGCTGCGTCCGACATTCGCAGCGTCACGGTCCTCGGTGCCACCGGCTCGATCGGCGACAGCACGATGGATCTCTTGCGCGCCTCGCCCGAGCGCTACCGTGTCGAGGCGCTGACGGCGAACGGCAATGTCGCAGCGCTCGCCAAGCTCGCCAAGGAATTCAACGCGCGCTATGTCGCGATCGCCGACACCTCCAAGCTCGCCGAGCTCAAGGCTGCGCTCGCGGGCACCAGTACCGAATGCGGCGCCGGCGAAAGCGCGGTGATCGAGGCCGGCGCGCGTCCGGCCGACTGGGTGATGGCGGCGGTCAGCGGCGCTGCCGGGCTGAAGCCGGCGCTCGCCGCGGTCGATCGCGGCGCGCATGTCGCGCTCGCCAACAAGGAGTGCCTGGTCTGCGCCGGCGACTTCTTCATGCAGCGCGCGGCAAAAGCCGGCGCCTGCATCCTGCCGGCCGATTCCGAGCACAACGCGCTGTTCCAGGCGCTGAGCTCAGGCAATCGGGACGAGCTCGTCCGCGTCATCATCACCGCGTCCGGCGGCCCGTTCCGGACCTGGAAGCCCTCAGACATCGAGCAGGCGACGCTCGAGCAGGCCCTGAAGCATCCGAACTGGAGCATGGGCCAGAAGATCACGATCGATTCGGCCTCCATGATGAACAAGGGGCTCGAGGTGATCGAGGCGTCCTATCTGTTCGCGCTCTCGCCGGACGAGATCGACGTGCTGGTTCATCCGCAGTCGATCATTCACGGCATGGTCGAGTTTTCCGACCGCTCGGTGGTGGCCCAGCTCGGCGCGCCCGACATGAGGACGCCGATTGCCCATTGCCTCGGCTGGCCCGATCGCATCAAGGGCCCGGCGGCCAAGCTCGACCTTGCCAAGATCGGCCAGCTGACCTTCGAAGCGCCGGACTTCGAGCGCTTCCCTGGACTGCGGCTGGCCTACGAATCGCTCCGGACCGGGAAGGGCGCGACCACCGTCTACAATGCCGCCAACGAGGTCGCCGTGGCCGCCTTCATCGGCGGCAAGATCCGCTTCGGTGCGATTGCCCGGCTAGTCGAGGCGACCCTCGAGGATTGGATCAAAGGCGGCAACCAGGCGCCTCTGACCTCCGCAGACGATGCAATCTCTGTTGACCATGTTGCGCGAAATAGGGCTGCCGCCCTATTGCCTCAAATTGCCTTAAAGGCATCCTAGTTGGTTCGGGACCAGGGCCTTGCGGCGCTGGGTGAGGGAATTCGATGATCGACTTTTTCGTCCATAGTTTCAATACGTTGAGCCATGGGCTCCTCGGCTACGCGGTTCCCTTCCTGTTCGTCCTGACCATTGTCGTGTTCTTCCACGAGCTCGGCCATTTCCTGGTCGCGCGCTGGGCGGGCGTACGCGTGTTGACCTTTTCGCTCGGCTTCGGCCCCGAGCTGGTCGGCTTCAACGACCGCCATGGCACCCGCTGGAAGATCTCGGCGATCCCGCTCGGCGGCTACGTCAAGTTCTTCGGCGACGAGAGCGAGGCCTCGACCCCGTCGGCCCAGACGCTGGCGTCTATGTCGGCCGAGGAGCGCGCCGGCAGCTTCCACCACAAGAAGGTCGGTCCCCGGGCGGCGATCGTCGCGGCCGGACCAATCGCCAATTTCATCCTGGGCGCGCTGATCTTCGCCGGAATGGCGCTCTATTACGGCAAGCCGAGCACGATCGCCCGGGTCGACGGTGTCGTCGCCAACGGCGCGGCGGCTGCCGCCGGCTTCAAGGTGGGCGACGTCGTCATCCAGATCGACGGCAAGCCGATCGAGAGCTTTGCCGACATGCAGCGAATCGTTGCGATGAACGCCGGTTCGGCTCTTACCTTCCAGGTGAAGCGCGACGGCGCCGTCGTCTCGCTGACCGCGACCCCGGCGCTGCTGGAGCGCAAGGACCCGTTCGGCAACAGCCACCGTCTCGGCGTTCTCGGCATCGAGCACAAGTCGCAGGCCGGGGAGGCCTCGACCACCCCGGTCGGCGTCGGCGAAGCGCTCAAGATCGGCGTCGAGCAGGTCTGGTTCATCATCACCAGCACTTTCAAGTTCCTGGGCTCGCTGTTCGTCGGCCAGGGCAATCCGAACGAGGTCAGCGGCGTCCTGGGAATCGCGAAAATGTCTGGGCAGGCGGCCAGCGCTGGGTTCCAGTTCGTGATCAATCTCTGCGCGGTGCTGTCGGTGTCGATCGGCCTTTTGAACCTGTTCCCGATCCCGCTGCTCGATGGCGGCCACCTGATGTTCTATGCGGCCGAGGTGGTCCGGGGCCGGCCTTTGTCCGAGCGGACCCAGGAAATGGGGTTCCGAATCGGGCTTGGCCTGGTGCTGATGTTGATGGTGTTTGCGACCTACAACGACATCCTGCGGATGGCAGCTTCCTGATAGGGGCTTTTTTGTGGCGTTGCTGTTGAGCAACGTCTTGGAATGAAATTGAAATTACGGCGCTTTCGGCCGTTTGCGGCGTCGGCGAAATTGGCTACAAGCGGCCTGAACTTGGGGAATCTCCGGACCGGCGTTGGGGTTGGGTCTGGCAGGGAATGATAAGGGCGCGTTGCGCGATGAAGTTTGGACTGCGACTCCGGGGGGGCTTGCTCGCGACCCTGATCTTGTTCGGCGCGCCGGTGGTTGCCCCGGTTGGGGCTGTTTTCGTGTCTTCGTCTGCGCTCGCCCAGACCGTTCAGTCGATTTCCGTCGAAGGGAATCGCCGCGTCGAGGTGGAGACGATCCGCTCCTATTTCAAGCCTGGTCCCGGCGGCCGGCTGGATCAGGCCGCCATCGACGACGGCCTTAAGGCGTTGATCGAGACCGGCCTGTTCCAGGACGTCAGGATCAACCGCGGTTCCGGCGGCCAGCTCATCGTCTCCGTGGTGGAAAACCCGGTGATCGGCCGCATCGCCTTCGAGGGCAACAAGAAGATCAAGGACGAGCAGCTCACCGCTGAAGTCCAGTCCAAGGCCCGCGGCACCTTCTCCCGCGCCATGGTGCAGTCGGACACGCTCCGTATCGCCGAAATCTATCGCCGCTCCGGCCGCTACGACGTGCGCGTCACGCCCGAGATCATCGAGCAGCCGAACAACCGCGTCGACCTGATCTTCACGGTCGAGGAGGGCGTCAAGACCGGCGTCCGGTCGATCGAGTTCGTCGGCAACAATGCCTTCTCGTCCTACCGCCTCCGCGACGTGATCAAGACGCGCGAGACGAACCTGCTGAGCTTCCTCGGCAGCGGTGACGTCTACGATCCCGACCGCGTCGAAGCCGATCGCGACCTGATCCGCCGATTCTACCTCAAGAACGGCTTCGCCGACGTGCAGGTCGTGGCGGCGCTGACCGAATACGATCCGGAGAAGAAGGGCTTCAACGTCACCTTCAAGATCGAGGAAGGTCAGCAATACCGCGTCGGCGCGGTGGATTTCCGCAGCAGCATTCCGAACTTCGATCCGAGCTCGATGCGCGCCTATTCGCGCCTCAATGTCGGCTCGCTCTACAACGTCGAATTGGTCGAGAAGTCGGTCGAGGAGATGCAGATCGAAGCCTCCCGCCGCGGCTATGCCTTTGCCGTGGTCCGGCCCGGCGGCGATCGCAACTTCGAAGCGCACACCGTGTCCGTCGTGTTCAACATCGACGAGGGCCCGCGCACTTATATCGAGCGCATCAACCTGCGCGGCAACACCCGCACGCGCGACTACGTGATCCGCCGCGAGTTCGACATCTCGGAGGGCGACGCCTACAACCGCGCGCTGGTCGACCGTGCCGAGCGGCGCCTGAAGAACCTCGACTATTTCAAGAGCGTGAAGATCACGACCGAGCCGGGCTCGTCGAGTGACCGCGTCATCCTGATCGTCGACATGGAAGAAAAGTCGACCGGCGACTTCTCGGTCTCGGGCGGTTACTCCACCACCGACGGCGCGCTGGCCGAAGTCTCGATCTCCGAGCGCAACCTGCTCGGTCGCGGCCTGTTCGCCAAGGCTGCGGTGACCTATGGCCAGTATGCGCGCGGCTACTCGCTGTCGTTCGTCGAGCCGTACCTGCTCGACTACCGCGTCGCGCTCGGCCTCGACCTCTATCAGCGTGAGCAGAAGTCCAACAGCTACATCTCCTACGGCACCAAGACGCTCGGCTTCTCGCCGCGCCTCGGCTTCTCCTTGCGTGAAGATCTCTCGCTCCAGGTGCGCTACTCGATCTATCGGCAGGAAATCACCCTGCCGGGCTACCTGGCGAACTGTAACAACGTGGTTGGTTCGGCGGCCTTCAATCCCAGCCCGGCCTTCTCTGCTGCCACCGGTATACCTCTGGATCCGTCCACCAACGGCCTCGGCTGCTACAACGATGGCGAAGCCTCGCTGCCGGTGCGCAAGGAGCTCGCCAACGGCAAGACGCTGACTTCGGCGCTCGGCTACACGCTGACCTACAACACGCTGGACAACAACAAGAACCCGACCGACGGTCTGCTCGTCGACTTCCGGCAGGACTTCGCCGGCGTCGGCGGCGACGTCTCCTATCTGAAGTCGGTCGTCGACGCGAAGTACTACACTCCGCTCGTGTCCGACATCGTCGGCCTCGTCCGCTTGCAAGGCGGCATGCTGAACAAGATCGGCACCGATCTGCGCATGCTCGACCACTTCCAGATGGGCCCGAACCTCGTCCGCGGCTTCGCCCCGAACGGCATCGGTCCGCGCGACTTGAACCCGTTCGGCACGCAGGATGCGCTCGGCGGCACCCAGTATTGGGGTGCTTCGTTCGAATTGCAGATGCCGTTCTGGTTCCTGCCCAAGGAAGTGGGTCTGAAGGGCGCCGTCTATGCCGACGCCGGCGGCCTCTACGACTACAAGGGACCGACGAGCTGGACCACCACCAACGAGGTCAATGCGCCGGGATGTATCCCGTCGAGCATCAATCCCTCGAGCACGGGGACCTGCACCGGTCTCGTCTATGACGACAGCAAGGTCGTTCGCTCGTCGGTCGGTGTCGGCGTGATCTGGCAGTCGCCGTTCGGACCGCTGCGCTTCGACTACGCCGTGCCGCTCAGCAAGGGCAAGTACGACCGCACGCAGGAATTCCGGTTCGGCGGCGGCACCACGTTCTAATTCGATCAGCACGGCACGATCCGGATCACCGGAACCGGTTTCGGAAAGGGATCGTGCCGATCCAGGACATGAGGCATGATGCGGCCTGACCGCTTCATGCCGAAGCCGGACCGCGACGGGGTGGAATGGCGCAGCCGATCTTCTTCACAAAGCCGCCTGCCGCAGCGTTGGCCGACATTGCCACGCTGACAAAGGCGCAGCTGGTCGACCCCGCGAGGGGCGGCCACGTCATCACGGGCCTTGCTTCGCTCGACGAAGCGGGCCCGATGCATCTGGCGTTCTTCGACAACCTCAAATACGCCGATCAGCTCAGGGCGACCAAGGCGGGGGCCTGTCTGGTCAGTCCGCGCTTCGAGGCCGAGGTGCCCGAACATGTGGCCGTGCTGCGGGTGGCGCAGCCATTCCGCGCCTTTGTCCGGATCGCGCGGGAATGGCACGCCGACGCGCTGCGGCCGCAATCCTGGGTCGGCAACGACGGTATCGCGCCATCGGCCATCATCGATCCCACGGCCCGGCTCGAGGACGGAGTGGTCGTCGACCCCCTGGCCGTGATCGGCCCGGACGTCGAGATCGGCAGTGGCACTGTGATTGGCGTCGGGGCGGTGATCGGTCCCGGCGTCAAGATCGGCCGGGATTGCAATGTCGGCGCCCGGACCGCTATCCAGTGCGCCCTGATCGGCAACAACGTGCTGATCCATCCCGGCTGCTCGATCGGCCAGGACGGCTACGGCTTCATCTTCTTCGGCCCCGAGGGCCATCTGAAGGTGCCGCAGACCGGGCGCGTGCTGATCCAGAACGACGTCGAGGTCGGGGCCAACACCACGATCGACCGCGGGTCCTTGCGTGACACCGTGATCGGCGAGGGGACCAAAATCGACAATCAGGTCCAGATCGGCCACAATGTGACGATCGGCCGGCACTGCCTGCTCGCGGCCCAGATCGGGCTCGCCGGCAGCCTGACCATCGGCGACAACGTGGCGCTCGGAGCGAAGGTTGGCATCAACAATCACCTCAAGATCGGCGACGGGGCGCAGGTGACGGCGATGAGCGCGGTCAAGGACGACATCCCGCCGGGCGGCCGCTGGGGCGGGCACTTCGCCAAGCCGACCAAGCAATGGTTCAAGGAGATCATCGCGGTGGAGCGGCTGGTACGCGACAGCAAGGCCGATCCGAAGGACGAGGGACGGGAATGACGGCGGAATCACCTGTTAAGTTCGAGCTGGTGGACATCAACGCGATCCTCCAGACACTGCCGCACCGCTTTCCGATGCTGCTGATCGACCGCGTGATCAACATCCGCGCCGATTACAGCGGCATCGGCATCAAGAACGTCACCTTCAACGAGCCGGCGTTCCAGGGACATTTCCCCGAGCGTCCGGTCTATCCCGGCGTCATGATGATCGAGGCGATGGCGCAGACCGCGGGCGTGATCGGCATCAAGTCGGTCGAGGGCACCGAGAAGCCGCGGGCGGTCTATTTCCTCACCATCGACAAGTGCAAGTTTCGCAAGCCGGTACTGCCGGGCGACACGATCGAGTATCACATGCGCTCGCTCGGCCGCCGCAAGACCATGTGGTGGTTTCACGGCGATGCAAAGGTCAACGGTCAGGTCGTTGCCGAAGCCGACGTCGGCGCCATGCTGACCGATTGAGCGGCACTGGGCTCAGGTGCAATCGTAGCGGCTGCCGGTCGTCTCCCGCCTGATAGTCCGGTTGAAGAACTGGCCCATGGAGGGCGCGCCGAGGAGGCGTTCGACGGTGTCGGCCGTCACGCCGCAATAGCGGTGATAGGCGCCGTTGCTCGCGACGATCAGGTCCTGCTGCGCGCGATCGTAACAGACCCGCTGAAGCACCGTGCTGCGGGTGATGTCCCGGCACTCGAATGTCCGCAGATCGACCAGGCGGCGTTCGCTGGTCTCGACCGCCTCCGACACGATCGGAGTATCCGCGAGCTGCGCCAGCAGAAGGATCAGGGCCCTGACCACGATCGTTGAAGCTCCACATGAACCTGGCGGGGACGGGAAGGCCGCGTCATCCGGCACTTGAAACACGGCGAGATGATACGTCACTGGACAGATCGGGCATAGTCGCGCTAACCAGCCGAAAACCGAGCGACTTCAATACATAACCCGACCTTCTTGACGAGTAAGATTGGCTTGATGAGCAAGATTGATCCCACCGCGCGGATCGCGGACGGCGCCGTGATCGGCGAGGGCACCGAGATCGGACCCTATTGCATCATCGGCCCGAACGTCGTCATCGGCGCGAACTGCAAGCTGATCGGGCAAGTCACTGTCATTGGCCATACCTCGCTCGGCGATGGCTGCGTGATCTCGCCGTTCGTTGTGCTCGGCGGCGCCCCGCAGGATCTCAGCTATAAGGGAGAGCCGACCCGGCTCGAGATCGGGTCTGGCTGCACCATCCGAGAAGGTGCGACGATGAATGTCGGCACGACCAAGGGTGGCGGGCTGACGCGCGTCGGCAACGGCGGTTATTTCATGAACAATAGCCATGTCGGCCACGACTGCATGGTCGGCGACAACGTGATCTTCGCGACCTCGGCAACGCTCGGCGGTCATTGCGAGATCGGCGATGCCGTTTACATCGGTGGCCTGTCCGCCGTGCACCAGTTCACCCGCATCGGGCCCTACGTCATGGTCGGCGGGGTGTGTGGCGTACGCGACGACATCATTCCGTATGGATTGGTCAACGGCCAATATGCGGTATTGGAGAGTCTCAACCTGATCGGCATGAAGCGTCGCAAGTTCACCAAGCAGCGGCTTGCCACCGTACGTGCGTTCTACCAGAAGCTATTCCATGGCGCCGGCACCTTCGCCGAGCGGCTGGAGGCGGCGCGGCCGCTCGCGGGCGAGGACCCCGCGATTGCCGAAATCCTCGACTTCATCGGCAAGGGCAAGCGCCCGCTCTGTCTTCCCGCCATCGCGAAGTGATCTTGGAGTGATCTTGGGATGGCCGCGGGCACGACATCGGCGGCTTTGCAGGTTTCGTCACCGGTCGGCATCGTCGCCGGCGGCGGTGCCATGCCGTTCGCGGTCGCCGAGTCGCTCGCCGCGCACGGCATCACGCCGGTGCTGTTTCCGCTGCGCGGGGCCTGCGATCCCCAGCGAGTGGAGAAGTTCCGGCATCGCTGGATCTCCGTCGGCCAGCTCGGACGCGCGATGCGGCTGTTCCGCGAGGAGGGCTGCCGCGACCTGATCTTCATCGGCACGTTGGTGCGGCCTTCGCTGTCCGAGATCCGGTTCGACTTCACGACGCTGCGCCTGCTCGGCAATGTCATCCGCGCCTTCCGCGGCGGCGACGATCATCTGCTGTCGGGTGTGGGCCGCATCCTCGAGCAGGACGGCTTCCGGATGGTCGGCATCAAGGACGTTGCGCCGGATCTCCTGATGCCCGAGGGCTGCATCAGCCGCGCCTGGCCGAGCGATGCCAGCAAGGCCGACATCGCGCGCGGCCGGGCGGTGCTGACCGCACTCGGCCCGTTCGACATCGGCCAGGCCGTGGTCGTGATCGACGGTCATGTGGTGGCGGTCGAGGACATCGAGGGCACCGACGCGCTGCTCGCCCGCGTCGCGCGGCTGCGCGAGGAGGGCCGCATCCGCGCCGCCACCGGACGCGGCGTGCTGGTGAAGGCGCCGAAGAGCGGCCAGGACCTGCGCTTCGACCTGCCGACGATCGGTCCGCGCACCATCGAGGGCGTCGCGGCTGCCGGCCTTGCCGGCATCGCCGTCATCGCGGGCAACACCATCGCCGCCGAGCCGCAGGCCATGATCGCGCTTGCCGATGCCAAATATCTCTTCGTCATCGGCCTGCCCGCGTGATGTCGCGTGATCCCAAGCGCAAGATCTTCCTGATCGCGACGGAGGAATCCGGCGACAGGCTCGGCAGCGCCTTGATGAAGGTGCTGCGCCAGCGCCTTGGCGACGGCGTGCAGTTCGTCGGCGTCGGCGGCCGCACCATGGCGCGCGAGGGCCTGGAATCGCTGTTTCCGATTGAGGAGCTCTCGATCGTCGGGTTTGCCGCGGTGGTGCAGCAATTGCCGAAGATCCTGCGGCTGATCCGGCAGACCGCCGACGCAGTGACCGAGGCCGCGCCCGACGTGCTCGTCATCATCGACAGCCCCGACTTCACCCATCGCGTCGCCCGCCGCGTGCGCGCGCGCAATCCCGCGATCCCGATCGTCGACTACGTCTCGCCGCAGCTCTGGGCATGGCGGCCAGGACGGGCGCGGACCATGCTCGGCTATGTCGACCACGTGCTCGGCCTGCTGCCGTTCGAGCCCGAGGAATACCGCAAGCTCGGCGGCCCGCCCTGCAGCTATGTCGGCCATCCCCTGATTGAGCAATTGGGCTCGCTGCGGCCGAGTGCGGAGGAGCAGGCGCGCCGCGACAGTGAGCCGCCGGTGCTGCTGGTGCTGCCCGGCAGCCGCCGCAGCGAGGTCAGGCATCATCTCGACGTGTTCGGCGCAACGCTCGGTCGCTTAAGGGGTGAGGGCTGTGCGTTCGAACTGATGCTGCCGACCATGCCGCATCTCGAAGCCACCATCCGCGAAGGCATCGCGAGCTGGCCGGTCAAGCCTCAGATCGTGATCGGCGAGAACGAGCGGCGTGCGGCCTTCCGCATCGCTCACGCCGCGCTGGCGAAATCCGGCACGGTGACGCTCGAGCTCGCGCTGTCGGGCATTCCGATGGTGACGGCCTATCGCGTCGGCGCAATCGAGGCGTTCATCCTGCGACGCGCGATCCGTGTCTCCTCGGTGATCCTTGCCAATCTCGTGATCGGCAAGGATGTCATTCCCGAGTATTTGCAGGAGGAATGCACGCCGGAGAAGCTGGCGCCGGCGCTTCGGGACGTGCTGACGGAGTCTCCGCTGCGCCGGCAGCAGGTCGAGGCCTTCGCCAGGCTCGATCAGATCATGTCGACCGGCAACACATCGCCGAGCGTGCTCGCCGCCGACATCGTGCTCGCAACGATGCGCCAGGGTCGGCGAACGAGCCAGGGTGTTTCATAGAAGTCTGCTTGAGCCGCCCCCTCCAAAGCGTGAGCTGCCCTCCAAAGAGCAGACGCCAAGAAACGCAACAGCGAAGGCGTGAGTTACGCTAAAGCGACGTGGATCACTTCTGTTGCGAAGGCAGACTAAAGTGAAACGCCGCCCCCTGTGGTTCATTGGCACCAGTCCAAAGTCGTCCTCCGTGCGCCTCGATGATCGATTGGCAAATCGACAAGCCCATGCCGGTTCCGTCCGGCTTGGTGGTGTAGAAGGGCTCGAACAGGCGGTCAACGATTGCGACGTCAAGTCCAGGTCCGGTATCCCGTACGGCGACAACAACGAGATTTGAAGCATCTGCAGCCGTGCTGATCCGCAGCTCTCGTCCGCCAACGTCGACACAGTTCATTGCCTCGATCGCGTTGAGGATCAAATTGAGAACCACCTGTTGCAGCTGAACGCGATAGCCCTTCACGAGCGGCAAGCCCGGAGCGAGGTCGGTCTGGATCGAGACATCATGTTTGAGCAGCTCGCTACGGGCGATGGTGATCACGTCCAGGATTGCACCATTGACATCGACGCTCTCCTTCGGCGCCGGAGCTTTCTTGATCAAGGAACGGATCCAACTGATGATCTCGCCGCCTCGCTTGGCTTCTGTGACGATGGATACGAGCGCCTGCTGTGCCTTTTCGAAATTCGGAGATTGTGTTCCTAGCCAGTTCAGTGCGGCCTCTGCGTTGCAGAGCACCGCGGTGATTGGTTGGCTTAGTTCGTGTGTCACCGAAGCCGTGACCTGGCCCATTGCCGCCGCGCGATTGGCGTGTGTTAGTTCAGCTTGCATCTCGCGGAACGTCTCGGCGGTTCGCTTGCGTTCGGTGATGTCGCGGCTCAGACAAATGATTCGTGACTGTCCGACTTCGCAGAACTCGCGCATACGAACTTCGACGGGAAACACAGTGCCATCCTTTCGGCAATAGCGCCTCTCGAGCGTAGCGATGCCGCCGGCCTTGAGACGCTCGCGGTTGCGACGCCAAGTCGCTTCATCCATCTCCAGATCGAACAAGGCCGCAGTTGCCCCAACCAGTTCGGTCCGGCTGTAGCCGAGACTTTCGCAGGCATTCCGATTCACATCGAGAACGTGACCATCTTCACTGTGCAGCATGAACGTATCGGTCGCGTGGTCCACGAAGGTACGGAAACGGGCCTCGCTCTCGATCAGCGCCTGTTCGGCGCGCTTGCGCTCCGTGATGTGGCGCCCCACACCTCGGTAACCCACGAAGTTCCCTGTCTTGTCAAAGATGGGCAGCCCAGAGACGGAAATATAGCGCTTGCCGCCGTCGGGCATCGGCCGCGCGAGCTCGAAATCCCGAAACGGGAGGTGAGCGTCGAGTATCTCCCGGTGTTTGCGCCAGCCATCTGCGTCAGGTTCGAGATACGGGACCTCCCATCGTGTCCTGCCGATCTCGGAGACCGGCGGCTCGGGAAGCGTCTCGGCGAACTCCTGGCGGATGAAGCGATGCTCCGCGTCCGTTTCCCAGTACACATCGAAGGAGAATTGCACCAGCGTGCGAAAGCGCTCCTCGCTCTCGCGCAGTGCCTCCTCGGGGCGCTTGCACTCATTCGAATCGAGGGCGACCGACGGCACTTCAATCGCATGTTGCATGATCATCTCTTGCTCACGCGTGATGGATCAATCGACAGATTTCTCGTGCCGGATCGCGTCCCCCCGGAGCCGATCAAGATCGATCGGGAATATGCCGTTGGCGACTATACTCCCGTATACAGAGCTTCTCTATAGCGACGTGGCTGTGACGACCCCGAGCCGAAACAACGCGAGCTAAAACCCGGTTCCATCAACGTATGCGTGTGAGGTGGGCCCTGTTTCTGTCTCGCGGGTGGCCGACGCTCATTTGCAAAGTAACGACGCGGCCGACATGGACGGGAGGGCAAGGACGTTCGTGGTGAGCTCTTAACCAGTGTTTCTGACCGCCTCAGCCAGAATGGCGTAAAGCTGCTGCCGGCTGAATTCTTTTGGCAGCTCCCTCTCTGCTGTACTCGGCGACACCCTCCGCGCGATGGGACGGGCGCAAGCGGCCGACGACGGCCTCAGCTTCGGGGCCGGCCTTATCTGGGGCTGCGCTGTGGGCGGCTTGTGGCCGCGCTTCAGGCCCAGACGGTTCAGCATACCGCATACCGCGTTACGACTGCAGCCGAGATGGCGCGCAATCTGCGCCGCGCTCTGCCCCGCGGACCAGAGCCTTTTGAGAAGCGCTATGTCTTTCGCATCCCAGCCCATGAGAGATAGTATAACGGCGACTGCCAGACACCGGCTAGTCTAGTCTTCGTCCGGCTCGCGCACGACCGCCGGTTCGTCGGCATCATCTTGCTCATCCTCGTCTTCGTCCTCCTCGTCTTCATCCTCCTCGTCTTCATCGGGATCCCTGGGTGGCATCACGATGCGCATCCGCATGAGCAGTTTCCTGGCTGTGGTGGAAAATGCTTCGGAGGTGTGTTGCTTCATGGCATTGTGCTCCTCGAAAATTAGCGCAGTCGCCAGATTCTTGGCCGGCATATGCCGGTGCCGGGGCGCGACCGCCGCAAACGCGATGCAGGTCGGGTAGACTGCACGATCAGCGGGCGGCGGGCCATGCAACAGGCAGCGTTTTCGGCTACTTGATGCCCGAAGACCCATTGGGCTCTAAGTTCACCAAAACCTCGCCGGCAGCGATTTCAGGAACTCCAAGATCGAGGTCGGGTAGACTGGCTTGAACAAATGCCAGTATCTTGGCGTTCGCTGCGTTGGCGCTTTCGCGGTCGTCAAATATCATCACCGCGATACCGACACCGTCGCCCGCATCCAGCACATGGTAAGATTTGAATCCCCGCGATTGTCTTAGGATCTCACCGACGCCGCTCTTGGCGCGACGAGCGGCGTCGGCGACCGAACGAACCTTACTGTACTTGCGAATGACCATGTACATGGGGCCACCACGCGCCATACGCTCCTTCGCATCAAAGCATTTCGGTCCCGCTCGGACTAGTGCCAACTTCCGGGATGGGCCACAGCGTCCGGCTGGCGGACCGCAACGCGCCTGTCCAATGAGCCGTCCTCGCCCGAAGCGGCGAGGTGCTGAGGCTCAGGAGCCCTCGAACTTGAACGACACGTTGAGCTTGGCGCGATAGGCCTCAACTTTTCCCTTGTCATCCAGTTGCATATCGAGCTTGACGACCTCTGCAATGCGGAGATCTCGGAGAGATTTAGCAGCTTGCTCGACTGCGTTAGCGGCCGCCTTCTCCCATGAGTCGCTGCTGGTACCGACCAGTTCAATGACCTTGTAGACGCTATCGGGCATGTTCGTCCTCCCAATCGCTAGGAGCAGGAAGTCTAGCACTGGGATCTCGACGCTGATACATCTCGGGATGCCGCGGAAAGGGTCCGATTGGCTGTCACTTTCCTGTTCGACCCAAAAGAAGAACTCGGGTCGTCCTGTCGGAAATTATGTTCGCATTTTCAGCCCGAACGAACGCGGACAGGTATCTTCTTCGCGCTCTCCGGCTTCCGAGTATAATTTTGCGCGCCTAAGTCGTCATTGCCGCCAAGGTTCCGATCCATGAAGCGATGGCACCGCGTAAGCGTCAGCAGCTTGGTGATTGCCCTGAGTCTGGTGTGTGCCGGGGCCCTGGTGGTCAATCAATCGCACGTGCCATCGGAAGCCATAGCGTCATCGGTCACACGTACTCCGGAGCTTATTGAGCGTGCGTGGCACCTGCCCGTGGCAGCAACATTTGAACGACACGTTGATTGGCAGTCAAATGGCTCTCGCTGCGGACCTGCCGCTGTTGCAAACGCGTATCGGTCCCTTGGCGAGGCGGCAAGGACGGAAGGCAAGGTGTTGGCCGGGACGTGGAATTGCTGGACAGGCGTATGCATCATGGGGCTCACGCTTGACGAACTGGCCAACGTCGCCCAGTCCAACACCAGCCGGAAAGTTACTGTCTTGCGTGATCTCAGCGAAAACCAGTTTCTGGAGCATCTCCGTCGCTCCAACGATCCGCGGCGACGCTACATCGTGAATTTCGATCGCGCTCATATTTTTGGTGCTGGTAGTGGACACCATTCCCCAATTGGAGGCTATTTCGAAGCCGAAGACCTCGTTTTCGTGCTCGATGTCAATTTCGATTTCCAGCCGTGGCTAGTCGAACGGAAGCGGCTGTTCGACGCTGTAAATACGTTTGACGGCGATAAGAAGAGGGGACTGCTGTTCATAGAGTGACATCCCGCTCCATGTCGCCTCGTGACCCTTAGCCGGATCATTTGAGGCAGTTGGGATGTCGTCTATCGGCGGTGGACAGAACGCGGGGGGCCGTCTTGCCTCGACTGGCGCTTGTGCGCCCTATGACGGCCCGCCACTTGCCGCCGGGGTCTCGCTCCACGCGTACACTGAGCGCGACATACTGACCCCGGGAGGACATTTGGGCGGCAACCAGGCGGACGACACGCTAACTCGGGACCGCATGCGACCCGTGAATTGGCCACTTCCGGCGTCCGCGCAACTCGCCGTAGACGCAGAGCAGGCCGAGTGTTCTATTTCGGAGTTCCGGTCTGGCCACCCGAACCGGTGGTCTGCTCACTTCCCGGCCGGCCCGGAGGATGCGCCGAAGCGGCCGGCTTGTCTTGATCGGCCACGTATCCGGACTCTCCGGAGTTGCGGGTCTTGATCCCTTTGTCCGCATCGCGCTGCATCTGCTCGTTGGGCTGGCCAGCCTTGAGCTCCCGGTCCACGTCGCGCTTCATCTCCTCCTTGGTTTGCTCACTGGGTGCGGCCTTTTGCTGTTGGGCCGTTGCTTGGAAGCTCATTGCGCTTCCGGCAACTACAATCAATGCGAGAATTGCTGTTCGCATGCTTCTCCTCCACGGCTTGCTCCGGCCCCTAAACGCGCGAACCTCCCAAGGTTTCCTAGTTCCAATCACTATTGTCGAACGTCACGTAGGGCTAAGCAAAGGGCACTCGAACGGTCTTATGCGCACCGGCCTAGGCGAGTCCGCCATCAACCCTGAAACACTGGCTGGTGATGCGCTGGCTTTCGTCGGAGGCGAGGAACAGTGCCATATTGGCAATGTCTTCGGGCGTTACCGCATCGGGCACCGCCTGGCGCGAGCGTATCTCGGCGATGACCCGATCGTCCGGATACCACAGCCTGCGCTGGCGCTCGGTGATCACCATGCCCGGCGCGATCGCGTTGACGCGAATGCGGTCGGGGCCGACGGAGCGCGCCAGCGAGTTGGTGAAGCCGACGATCGCCGCTTTCGCCGCGGCATAGACCGGCAGCGCCGGCGCGCCGCGCATCCAGGCGATCGAGGACATGTTAATGATCGAGCCGCCGCCGCGCGCCTGCATCTGTGGCACCACCGCTTGCGCCGCGAAGAAGACGTGCTTGAGATTGACGCCGATCATCCAGTCGAACTCGGACGGCGTGACCTCGGCGAGAGCTTGGCGCTGATCGTTGGCGGCGTTGTTGACGAGAACGGCGGCGTCGCCAAGCGAGCGGCGGGCTTCTGCCATCGCGCTGCGCAGGGCATCGATGTCGAGGAGATCGCAGGGCACGAACAGCGGCGCAGGCCCGGACGAGGCCGCTATTTCCCGCACCAGGGCTTCGCCGGCGTCCTTATCGATGTCGAAGAAGGCGACCCGGGCGCCTTGGCCCGCGAAGGCCCGGACGAAGGCGGCGCCGATGCCGCTGGCGCCTCCGGTGATCAGCACCACGCTGCCGGCTAGGCTGGAATAGGTCGTCTTCGTCATGCGATCAGGCGCTCCGTCTCGGGGTCGAACAGGCAAATGCGGCGGGTGTCGAGCGCGAAGGCGGCGGACGCGCCGGGCGCGGGGCGGATATCCGGCGAGACTCGTGCCATCGCGGGCTCGCCGCCGAGCCGCAGGAGCACCATCGTCTCGGCACCGGTGGGCTCGACCAGCTCCACCGGCGCCTCGACGAGGACAGGCGCTTCGCTGGAAAACGTGCGGCTCCCCTCAGCGATGCATTCCGGCCTGATTCCGAACACCACCTTGCGCCCGACAAAGGGTGCTGCGGCGTCGTACCCCGTAAGGCGCAGACGAAGCTCGTCGGGCCGTCCCGCGCCGATCACGACGACCGGACCGTCATTTTCGGCCTCGAGCCGCGCCGGCATGGTGTTCATCGGCGGCGAGCCCATGAAGCGTGCGACGAACAGATTGGCGGGATAGCGGTACACGGTGTCGGGATCGGCGAATTGCTGCACGCTGCCCTGATGCATCACGGCGATCCGCGTCGCCATCGTCATCGCCTCGATCTGGTCGTGGGTGACATAGACGATGGTGGCGCCGATGCGCTGATGCAGGCGCTTGATCTCCATCCGCATCTCGACGCGCAGCTTGGCATCGAGATTGGAGAGCGGTTCGTCGAACAGGAAGAGCAGGGGATTGCGCACCAGCGCGCGTCCCATCGCCACTCGCTGGCGCTGGCCGCCGGACAATTGCGAGGGCTTGCGGCCGAGCAGCGGCTCGATCTGGAGCAGTTTTGCGACGTTGCCGACCGCAGTGTCCTGCTCGGCTTTGGGAACGTGACGGCATTCCATGCCGAAGGTGATGTTCTGGCGCACGGTCATCGAGGGATAGAGCGCGTAGGATTGGAACACCATGGCGATGTCGCGGTCCTTCGGCGCGACGTCATTGACGACGCGGCCGCCGATTTCGATCGTTCCCGCGCTCGGGCGGTCGAGCCCGGCGACGATGTTGAGCAGGGTGGACTTGCCGCAGCCGGACGGGCCGACCAGCACGGTGAACTCGCCGCTCTCGATGTCGAGCGCGATGTCCTTCAGCACCTCCAGATTGGCGTAACGCTTGGACAGGGCGCGAATGCTCAGTGCTGCCATGACAACTCCTCATTTCACGGCCCCGGCAGTCAGGCCGCGGACGAAGTACTTGCCGCCGAGCAGGTAGATCAACAGCGTGGGCAGCGCGGCGATGATCACCGCTGCGCTCTGTACGCCATGCTGCGGGATATCCGCGACGGCGGCGGACAGCGCGATAAGCGCTGCGGTGACGGGCTGCTGCTGGCCGGTGGTGAACGTCACGCCATAGAGGAACTCGTTCCAGATATGGGTGAACTGCCAGATCACCGTGACGATCAGGATGGGACCTGAGAGCGGCAGGATGATGCGCCAGAAGATGCGGAAGAAGCCGGCGCCGTCGATGCGGGCGGCCCTGATCAGTTCATGGGGAATGGCGACATAATAATTCCGGCAGAACAGCGTGGTGAATGAGAGCCCCTGAATGGTGTGAATCAGCACGAGGCCGGTCAGGGTGTTGATGAGGCCGACGTCCCGCAGCACGATGGTCCAGGGCAACAGGCGCATCTGCTGGGGGAGGAACAGGCCCAGCGTCACGATGCCGTAGATCCAGTTGTCGCCGCGAAAACGCCAGAGCGACACAGCGTAACCGGCGATTGCGCCGAGCAGGGTGGAGAAGATCGTGGCGGGAATCGTGACCAGCGCGGAGTTCAGCATGTAGGGCCGGATGCCGGCGCAGGTCTCGGCGACACAGAAGCCGCTCCAGGCTGCGGCGTAGTTGCTCCAGGCCAGATGCTGCGGCCAGCCGATCATCGATCCCTGCGCGATCTCCTCGTTGGTCCGCAGCGAGTTCAGCACCACGACCACGAGCGGCGCGAGCCAGGCCGCGGCGATCAAGAAGACGGCGAGATAGATCAGGATCCGGGTCGGTGCGAAGCTGCGGTCAGGCATGGGCGCCTCGCCGTCGCTGGATGTATCGCCACGCCGCGTAGGGCAGCAGCACCGCGAGAAGAATGAGCAACATCAGCACGGCCGCCGCCGCGCCGCGGCCGAGCAGGCTGCGCTGGAACATCAGGTCGTAGACGACGAGTGCCGGCAGCTGGGTCGCGATTCCCGGTCCGCCGTTGGTGAGCGCGCGCACGAGGTCGAAGGTCGAGATCGCGAACTGCAACTGGATCACCACGACGGTGACCGTGATCGGCCACAGCGACGGCAGGATGATACGCCGGTAGGTTCGGACCGGTCCCGCGCCGTCGATCTGCGCGGCCTTGATGATGTCGGGATCGACCGAGCGAAGGCCGGCAAGGAACAGCGCCATGGCAAAGCCGCAGGATTGCCAGATCGCGGCGATGACAATGGTCCAGATCGCCATGTCGCGGTCGATCAGCCAGTCGAACTTAAAGGAGGTCCAGCCGAGGTCGTGCACCAGCTTCTGGATCCCGAGACCGGGATTGAGCAGCCAGCTCCAGACCGTGCCGGTGACCACGAAGGACACCGCCAGGGGATAGAGGAAGATGGAGCGCAGCACGTTTTCGCCACGAATGCGCTGATCGAGCAGGATCGCGAGGATGAGGCCGGTCGCTGCGCTCAGCAGCACGAAAGCGCTGCCGAACAGCAGCAAATTGTCGAAGGCGATTTGCCAGTTGCGCGATGCCGTGACCGCCGTGTAGTTGCGCAAGCCGACCCAGCCCGCAACGGGAACGAGGGTGGACGGCGTGAACGAGATCCAGATGGTCCAGAGCGAAAACGAGACGAGGTGCGTCGCCGACAGCAGCAGCGGCACCCAGATCGTCAGATATTCGGGCAGCCGACGCACCCATTCGGGAAGCGCCGGCCGGCCCGGTCTCATCGTGGCGGCATTGCTCAACGCGCGCCCTCGACGGCCTCGGCGAGGCGGGTGGCTGCCTGCTCCGGCTTGATCGTCTTGTTCTTCACGTACTCCGTGATTACGTCGATCATCGCCGCGGTCATTCCGTTTTCCTGCGCCATGTTGTGCGCCATGCTGAGGACGGCCTGATTGCTGGCGATGGCCTCCTTCAAGGCCTTCGAGGTTGTTCGTTGCCCCTCCGACCAGCCTTCGCCTGATAGATCGACGTCAGTGCGCACGGGGATGGAGCCGGTGATCTGCGAGTACATGGTCTGGATCGCCGGATCCATGACGAGCTGAGCCATCAGGGTCTGGCCGGCTTGCAGGTCCGCCTCCTTGCGCTGCCAGAAGATGAAGGCGTCGGCATTCAACAGGAAGACCGGCTTGCCGTTGTCGCTCGGGCCTGGCGCAATCATGAAGTCCTCGAGCTTGAAGCCGGCATTGCGCAATACGCCCTGCGCCCATCCGCCCATGATCATCATGCCCATGTCGCCGTCGATGAAGCGCTTCAGGTTGGTCGAGAAATGCTGGGCGCCGACGTTGGGGTCCATCCAGTCGGCGATCTTGCGCACCTGGGCGAACGCGGCCTTGATCTCCGGACCCTCGAGGGCCTTCTTCTCGAGATTCATGATGGCCGCGCGATAGGCGAGCGGACTGATGCCCGCGAGAGCCGCCTCGAATTTCTGTCCGTCGTCCGGGCGGGTGCCGCCATTGGCGATGGGAGAAGCGACTCCGCCCGCCTTCATCTTTTCGGCGAGGTCGTTGAAGTCGGCCCAGGTGACGGGGACCTTGTCCGCCTTCGCCTTGTCCATCGCGCGCTTGGACAGGAAGAGCATGTTGGTGCTGTAGATCTGTAGCGGCAGCGCAATCCATTTGCCGCCGGGCTTGTGCAGCTTTGCAAGGTCCGGAGCGACGACCTTCTCGTAGCCGGCGGCCGCGACGAGGGCATCGAGATTTACGGTGGGCGCAATCTTCGACCAGGCCGCAATCTCGGGCCCCTTGAGCTGCGAGCAAGCCGGCGGATCGCCGGCCATGATCTGCGCGCGCAGCTTGTTCATCATCTCGGTGGTGAAGCCGGGGACGGGCGAGTGCTGCCAAACGCCGCCCTTCTCCTCGAATTTCTTGCCGAGCGCCGTAATGGCCGCCCCGTCGCTGCCCGCCGACCATTGCGAGATCGCGGTCAGTCGCGGCTTGGCCGCGCCTTGCGCGCGGGCAAGGTGCGGAAATGCGAGCGCGGCAGCAGATCCAGCGAGCAGACGACGCCTTGTTGTTGTGATCGGCATGGCAGTTCCTCCCGGTGTGAAATCTTTCGCGCTTTACAGGCCGTTTGGGCTCAGCGCATGTCAGGCCGCCTCCGTCGATGCCGCGGGCATGCCGCCACGGCTGGCGAGACAAAAGGCGGCGAAGGCGAGCGCAGCCTGCGGATCGTTGCCGGTCGACGGCGGCACGAAGGCGAGGGAGACCTGCGCCAGTTTGCGTCCGCCCAGCAGGCAGGCGTCGATGCCATCGACCAGTGCTTGCCGATCCTCTTCAGCGAGAAGCGACGGCCAGCCGCTGATCGCAACGCCGCCGCACGGCTTGACGTTCAGCGTATTGCCGATCGCAAGGCCGAGCCGGAACAGCCGACGGCGCAAATCCTGCCGCACGCGCGATGAGATCGGGACCGTGTTGACCCATTCGTTGCCGAGCTGGAGCAGCTCGGTCTCGGAAACGCCGAGAAGCGCAGCCAGCGCGGGAATCGACGTATAGGCCTCGACGCAGCCGTGATGTCCGCAGCGGCAGCGCGGTCCGTCAGGCCCGAACACCATGTGGCCGAGCTCGATTGGCTGCAGAGCATCGGTCTCGGCCGGATCATCCATCCAGGCGCCGGCGACGCCGTGGCTGACGAGCACGAACAGATGCGTGTCGTTGAACGGGTAGTTTTCCGTGCGGCAGCGGTGAAAGGTGGCATGCGCGACAACCGAATTGGTGAATTCGAGCGGCACGCCGGCGAACATCTCGCCGAACATGTCGCTGATGCGAGCGACGTCGCAGGGAATGATCGGATTGGCCGATATGCTGAGACGGCCGAGGCCGGGAATCGAGACGCCGATCTGCGAGAGGGTGATCCGGCGGCGCCGCGTCCAGTCGCGCAACAACGTCATCGCTTCGCGAAATGCCCGGCCGACGGTCTCGACGTCAGGCGTCTTCGGGAGCGGCACACGCTCGGTGTAGTGCAGCTCACCCGACAGGCCGCCGACCCCGACGCTGAGCCGCTGCGTCGTCAGCTCGAAGGCTGCCAGCGCCACCGCGTGGTCCAGCGACACGAGACCGGTCGGGCCGCCGACGTAAGGGGCAGGGCGCCGCACTTCCTCGATCAGGCCTTCGGCCTTCAGGTCAAGCAGGATGCGCGACAGGCTCGCTTCCGACAGACGCACGGCCTTGGCCAGTGGCGGACGAAACGAGCCGCCCGACTGAAGCAGATGAGTCAAAATGGCAGCGCGCGTCTGCCGCCGACTTCTCGGCTGCTCCGGCATTTCCATCCCTGTCGTCATTCTTACTTAGAGTAAGAATGCGCGCGGAGCATTTAGGCTGTCAAGGCGCTTGCCGCCGTGAGCATGGACTTGTTGTTGTGCGCGGCAGCACGAGGAAAGTGCGGGCGCAAAACAAAACGGCGCCATCTTGCGATGGCGCCGCTGCGAAAGGCGTGATGGCCTGACGTTAGCGCTTGTCGATCGGCACGTAATCGCGCTTGGCGACGCCGGTGTAGAGCTGGCGCGGGCGGCCGATCTTCTGTTGGGGATCCTCGATCATCTCGCTCCACTGGCTGATCCAGCCGACGGTGCGGGCGACCGCGAACAGCACGGTGAACATCGAGACCGGGAAGCCCATCGCCTTCAGCGTGATGCCCGAATAGAAATCAACGTTCGGGTAGAGCTTGCGGTCGATGAAGTACTGGTCGCTGAGCGCGATCTTCTCGAGCTCCATCGCCACCTTCAGCATCGGATCGTCGCCATGGCCGGTCTCCTTGAGCACGGCATGACACATCTTCTGCATGATCTTGGCGCGCGGATCGTAGTTCTTGTAGACCCGGTGGCCGAAGCCCATCAGGCGGACTTCGGAATTCTTGTCCTTCACCTTGGCGATGAACTCGGGGATCTTGTCGACCGTGCCGATCTGATAGAGCATGTTCAGCGCGGCTTCGTTGGCGCCGCCATGGGCCGGGCCCCAGAGGCAGGCGATGCCGGCCGCGATGCAGGCGAACGGGTTGGCGCCCGAGGAGCCGGCGATGCGCACCGTCGAGGTCGAGGCGTTCTGCTCGTGGTCGGCGTGCAGGATGAAGATCTTCTCCAGCGCGTCGGCGAGCACCGGGCTGACCTTGTAGTCTTCGCAAGGCACCGCGAAGCACATGTTCAGGAAGTTCTCGGCAAAGCCGAGCGAGTTCTTCGGATAAACGAAGGGCTGGCCGACGGTGTATTTGTAGGCCATCGCAGCCAGCGTCGGGATCTTCGCGATCATGCGCATGGAGGCGATCATGCGCTGCTTCGGATCGTTGATGTCGGTGCTATCGTGATAGAACGCGGCGAGGGCGCCGACGGCGGCAACCATGATCGCCATCGGATGGGCATCGCGGCGGAAGCCCTGGAAGAAGCGGGCCATCTGCTCGTGCACCATCGTGTGATGGGTCACGCGGTAGTCGAAATCCTTCTTCTGCGCGGCGGTCGGCAGGTTGCCGTAGAGCAGGAGGTAGCAGGTCTCCAGGAAGTCGCCATGCTCGGCGAGCTGCTCGATCGGGTAGCCGCGGTATTCCAGCACGCCCGCGTCGCCGTCGATATAGGTGATCTTGGACTGGCAGCTCGCGGTCGAGGTAAAGCCCGGATCGTAGGTGAACAGGCCGGACTGGCCGTAGAGCTTGCCGATATCGATGACGTCAGGCCCGACGCTGCCGCTGAGGATCGGAAGATCGAAATTCTTGTTTCCGACCGTCAGCGTCGCGGTCTTTGGGCTTTCTTTTGCGTCCATCAGAGGTCCCCGATGTGTGGTGAGACGGGCCGGAGCCGGAGACCCCCAGGGCGACCATGGGGGCAGGCCGGATGTTCCAGAATGTGGAGGAGATGGGTATATTATTGCTATGTGCGCTGCAAGATCGCCGCACGCATGGTCGACTTACGTCGTAGACTGATCCCTAAGTCGGCCGAGGCTTTCCTGGCGTCCAAGCACCTCCAAAACCTCAAATATACCAGGGGACGTCGTCCGTCCGGTGAGCGCCGCCCGAAGCGGCTGGGCGACCGCGCCGAGCTTGAGACTATTTTCCTCGGCAAAGGCGCGCAGCGCGGCCTCGGTGGTGGCGCCGCTCCACGTCTCGACTTTCTCCAGCGCGGAATGTAGCTGGCCGATCAGCTTGCGGTTCTCGGGCGTCAACAGCGCCTGCGCCTTGGGATCCGGCGCCAGCGGCCGGTCGGCGAAGATGAAATGGGCGCCGTCGATCAGCTCGATCAATGTCTTGGCGCGCTCCTTGAGCGCCGGCATGGCCTTGAGCAGCTGCGCGCGCGTGGTGTCGTTTAACTTGGCCTTGATCTCGTCGCGGCTCGGCACGACGTGGTCGAGCACGTCCTCGAACATCTTCACGAGCGATTGATCGTCGGCGTGGCGGATGTAGTGGCCGTTGAGGTTTTCCAGCTTGGCGAAATCGAAGCGGGCGGCGGCGCGGCCGACGCTGCCGAGATCGAACGCGTCGATCATCTCCTCGGTCGAGAAGATCTCCTGGTCGCCGTGGCTCCAGCCGAGCCGGACCAGGTAGTTGCGCAGCGCAGCCGGCAGGTACCCCATCGCGCGGTAGGCATCGACGCCGAGCGCGCCGTGCCGCTTGGAGAGTTTCGAGCCGTCCGGGCCGTGGATCAGCGGGATATGGGACATGCTGGGCAGCTCCCAGCCCATCGCATCGTAGATCTGCTTCTGGCGGGCGGCGTTGATCAGGTGGTCGTCGCCGCGGATCACATGGGTGACGCCCATGTCGTGGTCGTCGACCACCACGGCGAGCATGTAGGTCGGGTTGCCGTCGCCGCGCAGCAGGACGAGATCGTCGAGGTTCTCGTTCTGCCAGACCACGCGGCCCTGGACCTGGTCCTCGATCACGGTCTCGCCGGTCTGCGGCGCGCGCAGGCGGATGGTGGGCTTGACGTGGCTCGGAGCCGTGGCCGCGTCGCGGTCGCGCCACATGCCGTCATAGAGGCGGGTGCGCCCCTCGCTGCGCGCCTTCTCGCGCATGGCGGCGAGCTCTTCGGCGGTGGCGTAGCAACGGTAGGCCTTGCCATCGGCGAGCAGCTGCTCGGCGACCTCGCGGTGCCGGGCGGCGCGGGCGAACTGGTAGATGACCTCGCCGTCCCAGCCGAGCTCGAGCCACTTCAACCCGTCGAGGATGGCGCCGATCGCCGCTTCCGTGGAGCGTTCCCGGTCGGTGTCCTCAATCCGCAGCAGCATCTTGCCGCCGTGCTTCTTGGCATAGAGCCAGTTGAACAGCGCCGTGCGGGCGCCCCCGATATGGAGGAAGCCGGTCGGCGAGGGAGCGAAGCGCGTGACGACGGAATCGGACATTCTTGGCAGGGCCTATGCATTGGAGGCGGTGGTGTATAGCAGGAACGGGACATAACTAAAGGGCGACGGCGGACCCGGCAGGCCTTGCTTAAGCTCTTGTAAGCTCTTGGCGCGGCCACGCGAATTTGGCAGAAGGACCGCTGATTTCCCTACAGGATTTTCGTAATGACAGAACCGGTGGCAGCTGAGGTTGGGCGCGATTTCATTCGTGACATCATCCAGGCCGACCTCGATCAGGGCAAATACAAGGAGATCGTGACCCGGTTCCCGCCGGAGCCGAACGGCTACTTGCATATCGGCCACGCCAAGTCGATCGCACTCAACTTCGGCGTCGCCCAGGAGTTTCCGGGCCGCTGCCACCTGCGCTTCGACGACACCAACCCGGTCAAGGAAGAGCAGGAATATATCGATTCAATCCAGGCCGACGTGCGCTGGCTCGGCTTTGACTGGGGCAAGAACCTGTTCTTCGCCTCGGACTATTTCGACCGCCTGTACGAATGGGCGGAGCAGCTGATCCGCGACGGCCTCGCTTATGTCGACGACCAGACCCAGGAGGAGATCCGCCTCTCGCGCGGCACGTTGACCGAGCCCGGCAAGAATTCGCCGTTCCGCGAACGCTCCGTGGAGGAGAACCTCGACCTGTTCCGCCGCATGAAGGCGGGCGAATTCCCCAACGGCGCGCGCGTGCTGCGGGCCAAGATCGACATGGCCGCGGGCAACATCAACCTGCGCGACCCCGTGCTGTACCGCATCCTGCATGCCCACCATCCGCGCACCGGCAACGCTTGGTGCATCTATCCGAGCTACGACTATGCCCACGGCCAGTCGGACGCCATCGAAGGCATCACGCATTCGATCTGCACGCTGGAGTTCGAGGACCACCGGCCGCTCTACGACTGGTTCATCGAGAAGCTGCCGGTGCCCTCACAGCCGCACCAGTACGAATTCGCGCGGCTGAATCTCACCTATACGCTGCTGTCCAAGCGCGTGCTGACCCAGCTGGTCCGCGACGGCCATGTCGCGGGCTGGGACGATCCGCGCATGCCGACCATGGCGGGCATGCGTCGCCGCGGCGTGCCGCCGGCTGCACTTCGCGAGTTCGTCAAGCGCATCGGCGTCGCCAAAGCCAACAGCGTGGTCGATGTCGGCATGCTGGAGTTCTGCATCCGCGAGGAGCTGAACCGCACGGCGCAGCGGCGCATGGCGGTCTTGAAGCCGCTCAAGGTGGTGATCGAGAATTATCCGGAAGGGCAGACCGAGGAGCTCGAGGCGATCAATCATCCCGACGATCCCTCGGCCGGCACGCGGAAGATCACGTTCGGCCGTGAGCTCTATATCGAGCAGGACGACTTCATGGAGAACCCGCCGAAGAAGTTCTTCCGCCTGTCGCCTGGCAACGAGGTGCGGCTGCGCTATGCCTATTTCGTCAAGTGTACCGGCGTGATCAAGAACGACAAGGGTGAGGTGGTAGAGCTGCGCTGCACCTATGATCCCGCGACCAAGGGCGGCAACGCGCCCGACGGCCGCAAGGTCAAGGCGACCATGCACTGGCTGCCGGCGGCGGCCTCCAAGCCGGCGGAGATCCGCATCTACAACCAGCTGTTCGCCAATCCGAGCCCGGATGCCTCGAACTTCGCGACCGATCTCAACCCGAACTCGCTGGAGATCCTCGCCGATGCGCGGGTCGAGGCGTCCGTTGCGGAGAGCAATTCGACCGAGCCGATGCAGTTCGAGCGCCAGGGCTATTTCGTGCGTGACAAGGACTCGACGCCCGGCAAGCCGGTGTTCTCGCGCACGATCGGTCTGCGCGACACGTTCGCGAAGGAAGTCGCCAAGGGTTGAGAAGGGCTGAGCAGGACATGAGCAGCGAGGCCGACGCCATCGTTTCCGCCATCATCGCGAAATGGTGCGCCGGCTTCGCGACGCTCGATGCGGCCGCGCTGTCCTCGCTCTATGCGAAGGACGCATTCTTCTTCGGCTCCAACCCGAAGCTCTATCGCGGCCGGGACGGCGTCGCCGAATACTTCAACGGCCTGCCGCGCTGGCGCAGGCCAAGCGCCGCGTTCTCCGATGTGCACGCCGCGCAGGCCGGCCCTGATCTGATCAACATGGCCGCGACCATCACGTTCGATCTCGCGGGCGAGCGGGATGATCTCGTCGTCAAGATGAGCTGGGTCATCATCCGCGAGGACGGCGAGTGGAAGATCGTCAATCACCACGCCTCCTCGCAGGCGCCGCTGATCTAGCAACGGGCGCCAGCCCGGAGAAAAGTAGGGCGCTCTTCGCCTGTTCCCGATCCGTACCGCTATTCGTGCAGCCGCACGGTCCGGTAGCCTCCGCAGCCGTCGCGTATCGTAAGGTGCAGGGGAATGGCGGAGCCGGGCCGGCCAGGACGGTCCCAGGGAGTTGCCGGGACGTGGCCGGTCGGCCGCGCCGCCCCGGCCGGCGGCTTGGCGCCAGCGGGCCTCGGCATCTGGCCGGCGATCATCGAGACGCTGCGCCAATGGGCTCGGGGCGAGGCCGGGCCTGGCCGGCTGTTGCCGTGGGTGCCGGTCGCCTTCGGCGGCGGCATTGCGCTTTATTTCGCCGCCGATCATGAGCCGGTGCTGTGGGTGGTTGCCGCCACAGCCATCGCGCTGATGCTCGGCGCGGTGCTGCTCCGGCGGAGCCGGCTGTTTGCGCCCGCCATCATGCTCGCGGCGGTCGCGGCTGGTTTTGCCGTGGCGACCTGGAAGACCGCGCGTATCGCGCACACCGTTTTGGCAAAACCGCTCTATTCGGTGTCGCTGTCGGGCTTCGTGGAAGCGCGCGACATCCGCGAGCGCACCGATCGCTTCGTGCTGCGCGTCAGCGCGATGGAGGCGCAGCGCAGCGACGTCAAGCTCGAGCGCGTCCGCCTCTCGGTGCGCAAGGGCACGGCGCCGGAGGTCGGCAGCTTCGTGCAATTGAAGGCGCGGCTGATGCCGCCGATCTCGCCGGTGCGCCCCGGCAGCTATGATTTCTCGCGCGACATGTTCTTCCAGGGCATCGGCGCCTCCGGCTTCGTGATGGGCGCGATCACGGCGTCCACACCGCCGGATGGCGGCGGCCTGCGGCTGCGCTATGCCGCCTTCATGCAGGGCCTGCGCGACGCGATCGACGCGCGCATCCGCGCAACGCTCGAAGGCGACAACCGCGCGATCGCGACGGCGCTGCTCACGGGGCGGCGCGATGCGATCACCGCGCCCGTGAACGATGCCATGTTCGTCTCGGGACTCGGCCATGTGCTGTCGATCTCCGGCTATCACATGGCGGTCGTCGCCGGCGTCGTCTTCTTCGCGGTGCGCGCGCTGCTGGCCTTGATCCCGGGGCTGGCGGCCGGCTCTGCCATCAAGAAATGGTCGGCCGCCGCGGCGCTGGTCGCGGCCGCGTTCTACCTGTTGCTGTCGGGCGCGGAGGTTGCGACGCAAAGATCGTTCTTCATGACGGCGGTGGTGCTGATCGCAGTGATGGTCGACCGCCGCGCCATCACCTTCCGCACGCTGGCGGTTGCCGCGCTGATCGTGCTTGCGGTCGCGCCGGAGGCGTTGGTGCATCCAAGCTTCCAGATGTCGTTTGCGGCAACGCTCGGGCTGGTGGCGCTGGTGCAGATCGGCATGCCGAACCTGCTCGCCTCGCCCGATCATTCCGCGACGGGGCGGATCGCGTTGTGGGGCGGCCGGGAGATCGCGATGCTGTTCCTGGCCTCGCTGATCGCGGGGCTCGCGACCACGCCATACGCCGCCTTCCACTTCCATCGCGTGACCCCATACGGCGTGCTCGCCAATCTCGGCGCCATGCCGGTGGTCTCGGCGCTGGTGATGCCGGCCGGGCTGTTGGGGCTGCTCGCGGCGCCCTTCGGGCTCGACGGCGTGTTCTGGTGGTTGATGGGGATCGGCATCGAGTGGATGGTCCTGGTCGCGCGCTGGGTGGCGGCCCTGCCGGGCGCCGTCGGCCGCATTCCCGCCTTCGGGATCGCGCCGCTGATCGCAGCGAGCCTCGGGCTCATCGTGATGGGCCTGTTGCGCACGCCCTTGCGCTGGTCCGGCGCCCTGGTGCTGCTGGCAGCGATCCTCTGGGGACTGTCGGTGCGGCAGCCCGATATCCTGATTGCCGGGGATGGCGCGAGCGTCGCGGTCCGGGGCGGGGATGGGCGCTTGCAGGTGATCCGCGCCAGCAAGGACAGCTTCCTGCTGAAGGAGTGGTTGGCTGCCGATGCCGATCCGCGCGATGCCGGCAACGCCTCGTTGGCGAGCGGGGTGTCGTGTGACGAGTCCGGCTGCGTGGCGCCGCTCGCGGACGGACGACTGATCGCGTTGGCAACGCGTATCGACGCGCTGGCCGATGATTGCAGCCGCGCCGCGCTGGTGGTGACGGCGCGGCCTGCGCCACCCGATTGCGCGGCGATGGTGGTCGATCGGGCGCGTCTTGCCAGTCAGGGCGCACTGGCTCTGACGAGACGCGGCAAGGGCTTTTCGGTGCAGGCGGTGAGGACGAGGGGAGCAAGCCGTCCCTGGCTGCCGGCCGGCGCCGGCGAGGGGGATTTCGACGGCAGCCTCGTGCCGAAGGCGGCCGTGCCCCGCAACCGGGACGCAACGCCATCGGAGGCCGACTTGCAGGCCGACGATTGACGCGGATCACAAATACCAGGCCAGCACGGCGTCAAGCCTTCCGTTGCCGATAACCGGCAGGGCCACCATTCGGCTCAGCCCGGCTGCGCAGGCTTCGGAGCCGGCGATCGAGCCGTCACAGGTGAGATCGTCGTTGAGCGCGGGCATGCCGGCGGCCCAGGCGCCGCCGATGCTGCCTTCGCCCCTGGCGATGGACTGCGCCGCATAGCGTGCGGCGAGGTCGGTCTGCGCGCTGCAATCGCCGGCGCGAAAGACCAGCGCCGAACGGTCCTCGTTCGGGACCCAGATCTCGAAGCGTCGTGCAATCGGCGTTGCCTGCGCGGAGAGGAATGTCAGAACCCAGGTCTGGTCGGTACCGGTTCGGTAGGGCACGCCGACGCCGAGATTGATCCCGACCTTGGCGGCGTCCTCCCAGCGCAGGAAACTCTTGGCGTCGTGCAAGTCCTTGATGATCAGCGGCAGGCCCGCCTTCCAGGTGCGTCCGGGCAGGCCGAAGCCGCGCGGAAATCTGGTGTGGCGGGAGTTGAATTCGAACATGTCCGCGGTGCCGTAATAGCCATCGACGAGCCCCATCTCATGCGAGAGATCAGGATCGTTGTGCCAGAGTTCGATCGCGCCGACATGCGCCTCGTCGTCGCCGCAGAACAGCACCAGCACGGCTTGCAGGAATTCGCCCGCGAACACCGGCACCGCCACGCCGCAGGTGAGGCCGGCCGCAGCGGCCTGATCGGTCCGCTTGAAATAGGAGTTGGCGAATTTCGTGAGGATGACGGGGTGGCCACAGGCCCAGGCCTTGCCTGGAAGTCCCTCGTCATATCCGAAGTGCAGCTCTTCGCTGACGGCTTTGAACGCGGACAGCCCATCGTCGTAGAGGCCGCCGCCGAATTCCAGCCGCATGCGCGTCCGGTCGGGTACCCAAAGTTCAACGACGCGAATGAAGGTCTTCATCGAGCGTGTCCGCCGCCTCAAACCACGACAGCATCGGTCATTTGGCTGCGGAGCGGACGTTCAAAATGCGGGCAGCACGGCCCAAACTTCGTGCGACGACGAGGCGCGGCGGTGGGCTCGCCGATCGAATGTCCTGAAACACAAACTTACCGGGCTCGCCGGCCTCGGCCGGCGATGGCAATTTCAATCCCGGGCTCGGCCTGTCGGCCGAAGGGCGTCAGCCGATCGGCAGGCGCGTGATCGTGGGCCGCGTGTCGGCGACGATCTGCGGCTTGTGCTCGCGCTCGGGGGCTGGCTGCGTCACCGGCAATTGCAGCACGGTCGCGCGCTGGCCTTCGACGAGCTGCGTCACCAGCACGTATTTGCCGTCGGGGAATTCGATCGCGTCATGATGGCGATCGGGAATGTGCGGGTCGATCTTGCCGAACTTGCCGACGCGAGAGTTCACGGTGCGCGTCCAGATCCAGCGGTTGTCGTAGCGGACATTGTCGGCGAAAGCGAGCTCCGTCCCCGGCAGCAGACAGACCGCGACGGAGGGATCGGCTTCGGAAGCGAAACCGCGCGTCGAGGTGCCGCGGAAGGTTGTCGTGACGATCGTCTCGCCGACTTCGGCGGGGCGCGTCGCGACGGCATGCAGGCTGTAGTCACACATCGGGTGCTCCTCATGCTGGGATAGCGACCCGCGTCTCTTTCGAGGCGCAGGCCTCTATCAGAGTGGAAGCATACAACGCTCTGCTCGGTTATGGGCAAATCTGCGGCTCGCGTCCGCAGCGCGCGATCACATTATCTTTCCCGGATTCGATAGGAACAAACCTCGCGTCCTTGCATTCGGCCGGAGCTATCAGCACTGCCGGCACAACTCTACCGGCGAAGCAGAAATGGCTGCGCGCCTGCGCGGGGGAATGTCGCGCGGGAAGATGGACCGGACAGCCGGCGCAGAACCAGAGAAACCGTCCAGCCGGAGCGGACAAGTATCCGCTCCGATCCTGGATCGCCGATGCCGATCGAAACGCGCGCGGCGCTTGATGTTTCCCGTATCAGTACTTCCGGTAAAGCCCGATCAGCTTGCCCTGGATCTTCACGCGGTTCGGCGGAAGAATGCGGACCTCGTAGGCGGCATTGGCGGGCTCGAGCGCGATCGAGGCGCCGCGGCGGCGGAAGCGCTTGAGCGTGGCCTCCTCGTCGTCGATCAATGCCACCACGATGTCGCCGGTATTTGCGGTCTCGTTGCGCTGGATCAGCGCCATGTCGCCGTCGAGGATGCCGGCCTCGACCATCGAATCGCCGCGCACTTCGAGCGCGTAGTGCTCGCCCGAGCCGAGCATGTCCGGCGGCACGCTGATGGTATGGCTGCGGGTCTGCAGCGCCTCGATCGGCGTGCCGGCGGCGATGCGGCCCATCACGGGCACCGCGACGGGGCGCTCGCCCTCGTCCGCGGGCGGGCTGGAGCTCGCGCGCACCTTGCCGAGATTGCCCTCGATCACGCTCGGGGTGAAGCCACGGCGATTGCCGGCGGCGGCCTGGAGCTCGGGCAGCTTGATCACCTCGATGGCACGGGCACGGTTGGGCAGGCGGCGAATGAAGCCGCGCTCCTCGAGCGCAGTGATCAGGCGATGGATGCCTGACTTCGAGCGCAGGTCGAGCGCATCCTTCATCTCGTCGAAGGACGGCGGCACGCCGCTTTCCTTCAGACGTTCGCTGATGAATCGCAGAAGCTCGTATTGTTTGCGCGTCAACATCTCGACCAAAGTCCCCCGGTTGATGTCGTTCGATTCCGACACGATGAAGCCGGCACTAAGCCGCTACATCCTCGAAACAAATCATGAACGGACACTATATGTTCGATATGTGTTCCGCAACTGCTTAATTTATGGTGAACGCGGCCAAGCTCGCGGAATGCGTGTGGCTGGGCGGCTCAGACGGGCAGCCGGAGCACCTCGCAAGGCGTGCCGGCCTCGGCCTTCGGCGCGAACGGTGCGCGCACCAGAAGTACCTGTGCCGCAGCGAGATTCGCAAGAAGGGAGGAGTCCTGATGGCTGACCGGAAGGGCGACGCGCGTGCCGTCGTCGCGCTCCTCCAGCCGCGCACGCAGATAGTCCTCGCGCTGGTCGTTGGCGGCGAGATCGCGGCCCAGCACGGCGCGCTCGCGCCGATGATGAATCGCTGAACGGCCCGACAGGGCGCGAATCAAGGGGACCATGAACAGGAAGGCGCACACGTAGGACGACACGGGATTGCCGGGCAGGCCAATCACGCGCATCGCGCCTATCCGACCGTGCATCATCGGCTTGCCCGGCCGGATCGCGATCTTCCAGAACGCCATCGCGATGCCTTCGCCCTTGAGCGCCTGCTGGACCAGGTCGTGGTCGCCCACCGAGGCACCGCCGGTCGTGATCAGGATGTCGGCGCCGCTCTCGCGCGCGCGGCGGATGCCGGCGGACGTCGCCTCCAGCGTATCGGCGGCAATTCCGAGGTCGATGGTCTCGGCGCCCTCGCTGCGGGCGAGCGCATGCAGGGCATAGCCGTTGGAATAGACGATCTGGCCGCGACCAGGCGTGGTGCCCGGCATCACGAGCTCGTCGCCGGTGGCGAGAACGGCAACCCTCGGGCGGCGGATGATGGCGAGATGCGGATGATTCATTCCGGCGGCGAGGGCGAGATCGCGCTCGGTGAGGCGGATTCCCTTGCGCAGCAGCACGTCGCCTTCGCGGAAGTCGACGCCTGCAGGGCGGATGTGCCGGCCGAAAATGGCGGCTTCCTTGATCGTGACATGTTTGCCGTCGGCAGCCGTGTCCTCCTGGATCACGACGGCATCGGCGCCGTCGGGAACGACGCCGCCGGTGAAGATCCGCACGGCTTCGCCGGGGCCGACGCTTCCCGCGAACGGCCGGCCCGCCGCGACCTCGCCGACGACGGTCAACCTCGAATCGTATGCCGCGTCGGCCGTGCGCACGGCATAGCCGTCCATCGCCGACATCGCCTCCGGCGGCTGCGTGCGCCGCGCCGCGACATCGCGGGCGAGCACACGATGGTAGGCCTCGTCGAGGCAAACCATCTGTTCAGCCAGCGGCTCGACGCCGGCCAACACCGCAGCAAGCGCGTCAGAAACCGGCATCAGGGCCACGGGCGAACTCCTGCTGAGCACATCAGTCAATGGGCGGCGAGAGTTCTAGCCGAGTGCAGCCGTGAGGCAAAGCAGCACGCGGGATGATCTATCCTGCATGGTCGCAGGGGGTGGAGGAGGTCGGCTCAACTCCGCCGCGGCATGATGCGGAAGGCGAGACAGACCGGAACGAGGATTGCCATGGCAAGGACGAGAATGACGAGCGCCACGGCCAACATCGTTCAACGCCCCGTCGGATCGCCCGGACTGATGTCCGCGACGTCGGGCGGCTTGGGACCCTGATCCTTGTCCGGCAGCGGGTCCGCCTGGGATTTTAGGTCGGCGGCCTTGCTGATCAGCTTGGCGGAGAGGTCAGAATCCGAGGTGGTTCTGGCGAATTCGAGCAGGAGAGAGGCTTGCTTGGTGAGATAGGTCTTGCCCAGCACGTCGATCAGTCCAATGTAGAAGTCCCAACGGACTCATGAGTCCGAAGGGTGGTATTCCGTTCCCGGAACTCTGTATAAAAATGCACAAAGTGATCAGGTTCCACATTTTCAGCGGTTTTTGTTCCGGCAAGTGAGCGCGCTCCGGGCTTTCCCGCGGCTCAGATCCCCAGTGCTTTCAATACGTTCCCGACATCACGCGGCGAGGTGACATGCACGGCGGTCAACCCGCGCGCCCGTGCTCCCTCGATGTTCTCGGCGAGGTCATCGAAGAACACGATGCGCTCGGCCGGCACGCCGATCGCCGCCACGACATGGTCGAAGGCCTCGGCATCCGGCTTGCGCAGGCCGATGCTGGAGGACAGATACAGCTCGCGGAAATGGCCGAGCAGACCGGCATATTCCTTCGAGAAATGGTTGACGTGCGGCCGATTGGTGTTGGAGAAGGCGTAGAGCGGCATCTGCTTCGCCGCGCGCGGCAGCAGCTCGGCGATATCAGGCATCTCGCCGGCGAAAATCGCGTTCCAGCCTTCCAGGAATTGCGCATCCGAGATGCCGATCCCGAGCGAGGACCGCAGCGAGGCGAAATAGTCCGCATCGCTGATCTTGCCCATCTCATGCAACCGGTAGGCCTCGTCGCGCACATAGCGCGCGATGATGGCCTCGGGCTGGCAGCCGGCATGTCCCGCCCAGCAGGCGATCGCCTTGGAGAAGTCGATGTCGAGCACAACGCGCCCGAGGTCGAACAGCAGCGCATCCGCGCTGCCGGGAGAGAGCGATGTCATTGCGTCCTTTTCACTTCAGTATGGCGCGTCAGTAACGATAGGGCTCGTGGTCGAACAGCGGGAACGCGCTGAACACGCTGGGCGCGTTGGTGGCGGCCGCCGGATGCAGGCAGGATTTGTCGAGCTCGGCGAATGAGGTGGCGCCCAGGAGGCCGAGGCAGCGCAGCACCTCGTCTTCGAGCAACTCCAGCATCCGCGCGACGCCGGCTTCGCCGGCTGCCGCCAGCGCCCAGCATTGCAGCCGGCCGATGCCGACGAGGTCGGCGCCCGCCGCAATCGCCTTCACGATGTCGGTGCCGCGGCAAAAGCCGCCGTCGACCATGATCCTGGCGCGGCCCTTCACGGCGTCGACGATCTCCGGCAGCACGTGCATGGCGCCGCGGCCGTGGTCGAGCTGGCGCCCGCCATGGTTGGAGACGTAGATCCACTCGACGCCGTGATCGAGCGCGATCTGCGCATCCTCGGCCGTGGCGATACCCTTGAGGATCAGCGGAATTTTGAACGTGTCCTTGATCATCTTCACGGTCCGCCACTCCAGGCCCTTCTGGAAATCGCCGCCGGTGGCGCGCAGGCGGCTCTCGCGAACGTAGCGCTTGGCGATGTCACGTTCACGACGGCTGTAATGGGCGGTGTCGACGGTCAGGCAGAAGGCGGCATAGGCGTTCTTCTCGGCCCGGCTGACGACGTCGGCGACGAAGGCATCGTCGCCGCGGACATAGAGTTGATAGAGACGCAGTGCATCGGGGGCAGCCTCGGCGGTCGTCTCGAGGCCGGGCTCGGACACCGAGCTCAGCATGTGCGCCGCGCCGAACCTGCCCGCAGCGCGCGCGACGCTCGCCGCGCCATCCGGATCGAAGATCTCGAGTGCGCCGACGGGAGCCAGCACCACCGGCAGACGCAGCTTGCGGCCGAACTGCTCGACGCTGCCATCGATCCTGCGCACGTCGCGCAGCACGCGCGGGCGGAAGGCGATCTCGTCGAGCGCCATGCGGTTGCGCCGCATCGTGGTCTCGGTCTCGGCGGCGCCGATGATGTAGTCCCAGGCATTCTGGTTGAGGTTGGCGCGCGCCTTCCGGATGAACTCGTGCAGGTTCTGGAACGGCTCGTCGCTAGCGCCGAGCTCGACGTTCCGTTCCGGCCGGATGCGGGGCGCTTCATTCATTGTTGTCCTCCCGAGAATTTGAAGTCTTGTCGCCATCGCCTATCGCGTCCGGCCCTCCAAAACCATCCTAAAATCGCATAGCTGCGAAGCGTGGGCGGCCCGGACCGGTGTCGTGTTGCTTCGAAACAGTTTCGGAACGTTGCCAAAAGTTTAGGCCAAGGCGAAGGGATTTCTTCGGTGTACCCGCCAGCGCGGCATCCCGGCCTTGAAGAAACCAGAATGGTATTGTGAGAGATGGACTGGATCGCCATTTGCATGGCGTCTCCCAGCCTCAAGAGAAACGCCAAGCACAAAAGGCACCTTCATGCGGAAAACCCTGCTGTTCCCCCTGGGCACGCTCACGGGAGCGTGCCTGACCCTTCTGGTAGCCAGCCCGCAGGGCGGCGTATGGGCAGCGCGGGCGGCAGTGAGTGCGGGTGATGCTTATTCCCAGCTCAATCTGTTCGGCGCGGTGTTCGAGCGGGTCAAGGCCAGCTATGTCGAGAAGCCGGACAATGCCAAGCTGATCGAGGGGGCGATCACCGGCATGGTGACCTCGCTCGACCCGCATTCGCGCTACATGAACGCCAAGGCCTGGACCGAGATGCAGGAGACCACCTCCGGCGAGTTCGGCGGGCTCGGCATCGAGGTCACGATGGAGGATGGCCTCGTCAAGGTCGTCTCGCCGATCGACGACACGCCGGCTTCGAAGGCCGGCATCATGTCCGGCGACCTCATCGGCAAGATCGACGGCGAGGCCGTGCAGGGCATGACGCTCGAGCAGGCGGTCAACAAGATGAAGGGACCGGTCGACACCAAGACCAAGCTGACCATCATCCGCAAGGGTGCGGATGCGCCGCTCGAGGTTGCGATCACGCGCGAGATCATCCATGTGCGTCCGGTGCGCTTCCGCGTCGAGAACGGCGACATCGGCTATATCCGCATCACCTCGTTCAACGAGCAGACCGCCGACGGCCTGAAGAAGGCGATCGCCTCGGTCTCCAAGCAGGTCCCGCCGGAGAAGCTCGCCGGCTACGTGGTTGATCTGCGCAACAATCCGGGCGGCCTGCTCGACCAGGCCGTGTCGGTGTCGAGCGCCTTCTTGCAGCGCGGCGAGGTCGTTTCGACCCGCGGCCGCAGTCCGGAAGAAACCCAGCGCTTCACCGCCCATGGCGGCGACCTCACCAAAGGCAAGCCGATCGTGGTGCTGATCAACGGCGGCTCGGCCTCGGCCTCGGAGATCGTTGCCGGTGCGCTGCACGACCACAAGCGCGCGACGTTGATCGGCACGCGATCGTTTGGTAAGGGCTCGGTGCAGACCATCATTCCGCTCGGCTCCGGCAATGGCGCGCTGGCGCTGACCACGGCGCGCTACTACACGCCGTCGGGCCGCTCGATCCAGGCCCAGGGCATCGCGCCCGACATCGAGATCCTCCAGGACGTGCCGCCCGAGCTGAAGGGGCGGATGGACACTATGGCGGAATCCCAGATGCGCGGGCATCTGTCGGCCGACGGCACCGAGCAGACCGGATCGCAGTCCTACGTTCCGCCGGAAGAGAAGGACGACAAGGCTCTGCACGCAGCCTACGACTTCCTCCACGGCGTTACGGCAAATGCGGTCGCCGCCAAGCGCGCGACGAAGGCTGCAGTGCCGAACTAGATCTTACGACGTTCCGGATCATGTTTCGCCCGGGAGCGGAGGACCGCTTCCGGGCGATTTCGTTTGCAGCGCCGTTTCGACCTAACCGACCTCGCGGCGGCGGCTCTCGCTGCCTTCGCGCCGGGCGAGCCGGCTGCGATGCAGCGCGAACAACTCCAGCATCTTGTCGGCGGGCTTGGCGGCGCTGAACAGATAGCCCTGCATCTCGGAGCATCCGAGGGTGCGCAGCAGGCGCTGCTGCTCCTCGGTCTCGACACCCTCGGCCGTCGTTGTCATGCGACGGGCGGCCGCCAGGTTGACGACGGCTTGAACGATGCTGGCGGAGCCGTCGGGACGGGCGATGTCCTCGACGAAGCAGCGGTCGATCTTGATCTTGTCGAACGGGAAGCGGTGCAGATAGCTCAGTGACGAGTAGCCGGTGCCGAAATCGTCGAGCGCGATGCGCACGCCGATGGCGCGGAGCTGGTGCAGGATGGCAAGCGCGGCATCGTCGTCGCGGATCAGGACCGCCTCGGTGATCTCGAGCTCGAGTCGGCTCGCCGGCAGGTTCGACGTGGCGAGCGCCGCCATGATCTTCAGCGCCAGCGTGCCGCTCTTGAACTGCACCGGCGAGACGTTGACGGCGAGACGGATGTCGTCGGGCCAGCTTGCCGCGTCCCGGCACGCGGTCGCCAGCACCCATTCGCCGATCTCGTTGATCAGGCCGGTATCTTCGGCGATCGGGATGAAATCCGCCGGCGAGACCCAGCCGCGCTCGGGATGGCGCCAGCGCACCAAAGCCTCGCAGCCGGTGATGCGGTCGTCCTTCAGGCCGAGGCAGGGCTGGTAATAGACCTCCAGCCCGCCTTCGCGGCCGCCTTGCGCAATGGCGTGGCGCAGGTCGCCCTCGAGCTGCCGGCGTTCGCGGACCTTGGCGTCCATGTCCGGCTCGAAGAAGCGGTAAGTGTGGCGTCCGGCGGACTTGGCCGCGTACATTGCCATGTCCGCATTCTTCAGGATCTGGTCGAGCGCCGTGCCGTGTTCCGGCGCGAGCGCGATACCGATGCTGGCGTCGCTGGTGAGATGATGGCCCATGCAGTCGACCGGCGTGCGGATGGTTTCGAAGACGCGCGCGACGAGCTCGTTGACCTGATCCAACGACGTTACCGCGCCCTGCACGATGGCGAATTCGTCGCCGCCGAGTCGCGCCACAAAGTCTGCGGGACCCGCACAGCGGCGGAGGTTGGTCGCGATCGATTTCAACAGCTCGTCGCCGACGAGATGGCCGAGCGCGTCGTTGACGCCCTTGAACTCGTCGATGTCGATGTAGTGCACCGCGGTCTGCTCGCCGTCGCGCGCCGCGGCCAGCTCCTGCCGCAGATGCTCGTGGAACATGGCGCGGTTGGGCAGGTCAGTCAGTGCGTCGTAATGGGCGAGGTGGGTGATGCGCTCCTCGATGCGCCGGCGCTCCGTGATGTCCTCGTGGGTCGCCACCCAGCCGCCATCCGCGAGCGGCTCGTTGAGGATGTGGATCGAGCGGCCGTCGGCGGTATCGACCACCATGGAGTTGCGGAGATGAATGTCCTTCAGGACGCGCGCGGCGTAGGCATCGACGTCGCCGGTAAACGAGCCGGTCGTCTTGCGATGGGCGATGATGTCGCGAAAGCTGCAGCCGGGCTTCACGATCTCGGCCGACAAGCCGTACATCTCGATGTAGCGCTGATTGCAGACCACGAGCCGCTGCTCGGAATCGAACAGCAACAGGCCCTGCGTCATGTTGTTGACGGCGCGGTCGAGCCGCTGCTTCTCCAGCGTCAGCTGTTCGCGCGAAAGGCGGTGCTGCTCCAGCAGCTTGCGCACGACGGCAATCAGCACGCCTGCGATCGCGAGCGCGGAAGAGGCTGCGATCGAGATCAGAATGCCGATCTGCTCGCGCCAGTCAGCCAAGGCCGCTGCGCGCGTCGTGGTGGCCATCACCAGGATCGGGAAGTGGGGCAGGGCACGGGAGGAGATCAGCCGGTCCTCGCCGTCGACGGGGCTGTTGAAGCGGCCGGCGAAATGATCGAGCCCGAACACCCTTTGATGCTCGAACGGTCCGGTCTTGAAGTTTCGCCCCATCAATTCGCCGGACTGCGGATAGCGGGCGAGCAGTGTGCCGTCGCGATGCAGCATCGAGATCGTCGCGCCTTCGCCGAGCACCACGGAGGCGAAGAACTTCTCGAAATTGGCAGGTTCGATCCCGCGTCCGACCACGCCGAGGAACTCGCCGCGTGGCCCGACGACCCTCCGGGCCACCAGAATGGTCCACGCGCCGGAGATGCGGCTGTGCAGCGGCTCGATCAGGACATCAGGCGCATAGGGATCGTACTTGAAGGTGCGGAAGTAGGCGCGATCGGCGACATTCACCTTGGGCGTCGGCCATGCGGTCGACGAATTGATCAGATTGCCTTCGGCATCGATGATGTTGAGGCCGCCCATATAGGGCAGCGCCTCGATCTTCGACCGCAGCATCCGGTGCACGTCCTCGCCCGAGAGGCGCTTGCGATACTCCTCTCCGGTGGTAATTCCGGTGGTGCGGACGTAGTCGACGAAACCCTTCTGGATGACGGCGAAATCCTGCAATTGCTGATCGAAATGATGAGCAAGCAGCAGCACGGTGTTTTCCAGCTCGCGACCGGAATTGCGCAGCGCCCGCTCCCGGAAGTTCTGCGCCATCAGGACCGAGCCTATGGCGATGGCCGCGATCAGCAGCGTGCCGCCAACCACAAGCCAGCGGATCGGGCCGCTGCGCACGAAGACCTGGTCAAAGAGACGACTGCCGAGTTTCATCTTCATGCTGGATTCGTTGCCGCGCACACGTCAGGATCAATTCAGGACCCCGAGAACATCCGTTGGTTTACGGTGACGGTGTGGAAGCAAAGTTAGGAAGCGCGGTTAACGAGACGTGAATACCCGCGCGCAAAAGCAATCCATGCGCGCGGCGCGAAAGTGGGGCGCTAACGCAAGCCCGCTTCAGGCGCGGTAATGGCCGGATTTGCCGCCGAGCTTCTCGACCAGATGGATGCCCTCGATGCGCACGCCGCGCTCGACGGCCTTGATCATGTCGTAGATGGTGAGGCAGGCGACCGACACCGCCGTGAGCGCCTCCATCTCGACGCCGGTCGGTCCCGTCACCTTCACGGTGGCCCGTACCACGCAGCCCGGCAGCTTGGCGTCAGGCTCGATATCGACAATGACCTTCGACAGGGCGAGCGGATGGCAGAGCGGGATCAGCTCCGAGGTGCGCTTGGCGGCCATGATGCCGGCGATGCGCGCGGTGCCGAGCACGTCGCCTTTCTTGGCGTTGCCGGACACGATCAGATCGAGCGTCGTCTTGGTCATGACGACGCGGCCCTCGGCGACCGCCAGCCGCTCCGTCGCTGGCTTGTCCGAGACGTCGACCATCCGCGCCTCGCCGGAGGCGCCGATATGGGTGAGGGCGGGGCCGGCCTTTGCTTTGGCCTGCTTCGTCTTGGCTGAAATGGTCTTCGCCGGCTTGCGCGCCATGTCAGCGCGTGCCCGCCGCGCGTGCCGTCGCCTCGCGCGCGAGCAGCGCGCGCGTCGCCGCCGTGACGTCGGCCTGCCGCATCAGGCTCTCGCCGACCAGGAACGTCGACATACCGACGCGCTCGAGCCGGGCGAGGTCGGCGGGCGTGAAGATGCCGCTCTCGCCGACCATCAGCCGGTCCGAAGGGATCAGCGGCGCCAAGGCCTCGCTGGTCGCGAGCGTGGTTTCGAAGGTCCGAAGATTACGGTTGTTGACCCCGATCATCGGCGAGCGAAGTCTCAGCGCCCGGTCGAGCTCGGCGCGGTCATGGATCTCGATCAAGACGTCCATGCCGTAGGCGAGGGCGGCGTCTTCGAGGTCTCTTGCCGCGGCGTCATCGAGCGCCGCCATGATGATCAGGATGCAGTCGGCGCCGTGTGCGCGGGCCTCGACCACCTGATAGGGATCGAACAGGAAATCCTTGCGCAGCACGGGGAGCGAGGTTGCTTCGCGCGCGGCTACCATGAAGTCGAGATGGCCCTGGAACGAGGGCGTGTCGGTCAGCACCGACAGGCAGGCAGCGCCGCCGGTTTCATAGGCCTTTGCGAGTGCCGGCGGGTCGAAATCGGTGCGAATGAGTCCCTTGGAGGGCGAGGCCTTCTTGATCTCGGCAATCAGCGCGTAGCCGCCCTTGGCGTGCTTTGCCTTGATCGCGCGCAGGAAGCCGCGCGGCGCGGAGGCGGCCTTGGCCTGCGCCTCGACGGTGGAGAGCGGACGCGCTCGCTTCGCCGCCGCGATCTCCTCGCGCTTGTAGCTCTCGATCTTGGTCAGGATGTCGGACATGCGGGAGTTCAGCTCTTGGAGACCGTGACCAGGTGCTTCAGCTTCGCGTTGGCTGCGCCGCTGTCGATCGAGCGGACGCCGATCGCGACGCCCTCCTTGAGGTCCTTGGCGCGGCCGGCCACGACCAGCGCGGCGGCTGCGTTGAGCAGCGCCACGTCGCGATAGGGGCTCGGCTTGCCGTCGAGCACGCTCTGCAACGCGATCGCGTTGGCATCGGCGTCACCGCCTTTGAGCGCACCGGCCTCGCAACGCGGGAGCCCGGCTTCCTCCGGCGTCACCTCGAAATTCCGGATCTCGCCGTTGTGGAGCGCGGAGACGAAGGTCGGGCCGGTGAGGGTGATCTCGTCGAGACCATCGGACCCGTGCACCACCCAGGCGGAGTCGGAGCCGAGATTCTTCAGCACCTGCGCCAGCGGCTGTACCCATTGCCTGGAGAACACGCCGACCATCTGCCGTTTCACGCCGGCCGGATTCGACAGGGGACCGAGCAGATTGAAGATCGTGCGCGTGGCGAGCTCGACCCGGGTCGGGCCGACGTTCTTCATGGCGGGATGGTGGGCGGGGGCAAACATGAAGCCGATGCCGCATTCGCGCACGCAGCGGCCGACCTGCTCCGGCTTGAGATCGATCTTCACCCCGAGCGAGGCCAGCACGTCGGCGGCGCCCGAGCGCGACGACAGCGCGCGGTTGCCGTGCTTGGCCACGGGCACGCCGGCGCCCGCGACGATGAAGGACGCGCAAGTCGAGACGTTGACCGAGCCGGAGCCGTCGCCGCCGGTGCCGACGATGTCGACTGCCTCCGGCGGCGCCTGCACGGTCAGCATCTTCGCGCGCATCGCCGCGACCGCGCCGGTGATCTCGTCCACGGTCTCGCCGCGCACCCGCAGCGCCATCAAGAGCCCGCCCATCTGCGAGGGCGTGGCCTCGCCGCTCATCATGGCATCGAAGGCGGAAGCGGCTTCGTCACGCGACAGGCTGGCGCCGGTCGCCACTTTTCCAATGATCGATTTCAGGTCGTCCATCGCGTGCTTTCAACTCACTGGTTCGCGCCGGTCACCTGCGCGAAGGCGGCCTGATTAATGGTGGTCCCGATGTCGGTTTCAAGCTTGTTGACGTAGGAAGCGACCTGCTCCTCGGTTTGGGCGCGGTCGAGGCTCTCCTTCAGCTTCTTGACCGCGTCGGAGGCAAAGTCGACCGCGGGATCGACGATGTCGGTGACGCGGAACACGATCACCTCGCTGCCGCCGCTCACGGCCGTCTGTCCGATGCCGTCCTTGGCGGTGCGGAAGGCCGCCGCCACGACGGTGCCGGGCACGCCGGCGGGCGAGTCGTCGCGCTTGAAGCCCGTCGCGGTCTCGACCTTGGCGCCGACGGCGGTGGCCTCGTCGGCGAGCTTGCCGCCCGCATCGAGCTTTTGCACCATCTCGGTCGCCTTGGCCTTCAGCTTGGCGGCGATCTGGTCCTGGCGCCAGCGCGCCTCGACCTGGTCGCGGACCTCGTCGAGATTGCGGTCCCGCGAGGGCGTGATGGCGAGCACGTCGTACCAGACATAGCCACCCTTGAACGATATCGCGTCGTTGTCGACGCCGACGTCGGTGTTGAAGGCCTGCGAAACCACGTCGAGGCCCTGCGGGATGTTGGCGACCGGCTGGCCGTTCGGGGCGCGGCCGGAGCGGTCGACGGCCTCGATGGTCACGGCGGTGAGGCCGAGCTTCTGCGCCGCGTCGATCACGCTGGAGCCGCCGCCACGCTCGTCTTCCATCTTGTCGCGGAGGTCGGCGACCTTGACGCGTGCACGCTCAGTCGCGATCTCGCGCTTGATGTCGCCGGCAAGCTTGGCGTAGTCGGCCTCGGCGCCCGGCTCGATCTTGTCGACCCTGACGATCGCAACGCCGAGCCCGCTCTGGATCGGCTGGCTGATCTCGCCGGCAGGCAGCGCGAACGCGGCATCGCCGACGGCGGGCGCGAGCGAAGACTTAGTCACAAGCCCCAGGTCGACGTCGGAGGCGCTCAGCCCGCGTTCCTTGCCGATGTCCTCGAACGACGTGCCGCCGACGAGGCGCTCGCGAGCGGCCTGCGCTTCGGCAACGTTCGGAAAGACGATCTGCTGGATCTGGCGCTTCTCAGGCGTGCCGAGCCGGTCCTTGCGCTGCTCGAACATCTTCCGGGCATCCTCGTCCGAGACCTCGGTCCATTTGCCGATTTCTTCCGGCGAGACCACGACGAAGGAGATCTTGCGATATTCGGGCGCGCGGAACTGGACCTTGTGATCCTCGAAATAGGCGGCAAGCGCCTCGGGCGAGGGCGGGTCGATCGGACCGGCCTGCGCGGCGTCGAGCCGGACGAATTCAATCGAGCGTTGTTCGTTCTGGTAGCGCGTCAGGACGTCGACCATGGCCTTCGGGGGCTCGAGGCCGGCGCCGACCGTGCCGGTGATCTGCCGGCGCAGCGATACCTTGCGCTGCTCGGCGACATAGCGCTGCTCGGTGTAGCCGAAATTGCGGATCAAGGCTTGGAAGCGATTGGGGTCGAAATTGCCGCCGATACCCTTGAAGTTGGGGTCGTTCATGATGAGCTGGCGGATCTGCTCGTCGGATTGGCCGAGGCCGAGCCGGCGCGCCTCTTCGTCGAGCGCGGCCTCGGCAATGGTCTGCTGCAGCACCTGGCGGTCAAGGCCGAACGCGCGCGCTTGGTCGGGCGTCAACGGACGGCCGAACTGGCGGCTGATCTGTTGCAGGCGGTCGGTGTAGATCTGGCGGAACTCGTTGAGCGAGATCTCGGTGCTGCCGATCTTGGCGACCGTGGACTGGCCGAAGCCCTTGAAGATGTCGGCAATGCCCCAAATGCCGAAACTGATGATCAACACGCCCATCACCACGGCCATAACGATCTTGCCGAGCCAGTTCGATGAGGCCTTGCGTATTCCTCGGAGCATTTGGTCCAACTTGTTTGGTCAGGAGGGGAACGGGAGCGCGTCTTAATGCAGATTCCGCAAAAGCGCGTCACCAAATTGATAGATCATCATAAAGTGGCGGCTTTCCCCCCGCAACCTCGCCCCGGGCGACCACTTGAGGCTGCGGCGAAAGGGCCTCTGGTCTCTGGAACTGCAGGAGCACCTCTGCTAGCGCATGAACAAACCTCATTCTGCTGGACATTGACATGACCGACGCCATCCGACCGCTGATCGCGGGCAATTGGAAAATGAACGGCCTGAAAGCCCAGGCTGCTGAATTCGACGCCATGCTCAACGGGGCGGCAGACGTGGCTGGCAAGGCCGACCTGCTGGTCTGCCCGCCGGCGACCCTGGTTGCGGCGTTCGCCGAGAAGGCGCGCGGCAAGAAGGTCGCGGTCGGGGCCCAGGACTGCCACCCCAAGGCCTTCGGCGCCCACACCGGCGATATCGCCGCCGAAATGCTCGCCGATGCAGGCGCGACCGCCATCATCGTCGGCCATTCCGAGCGCCGCGCCGACCACGGGGAGGGAGACGCGCTGATCCGGCAGAAGGCCGAGGCGGCCTGGCGCGCCGGGGCCGTTGCGGTCGTCTGCATCGGCGAAACGCAGGGCCAGCGCGACGCCGGCCAGACCCTGGACATCCTGCGCGGCCAGCTCGACGGCTCGCTGCCAGAGGGCTCGACGGCGGCCAATCTGGTCGTGGCCTATGAGCCGGTCTGGGCGATCGGCACCGGGCTGACCCCCACAGCCAAGGATGTCGAGCAGATTCATGGGTTTATCCGGGAACTCCTGACCATCAGGTTCAAGGCTGAGGGCGCGACGATGCGAATCCTCTACGGCGGCTCGGTCAAGCCCTCGAACGCGGCCGAACTGATGGCGGTGAAGAACGTCAACGGGGCTCTGGTCGGCGGTGCCAGCCTGAAGGCGGCCGATTTCCTTGCGATCGCTAAGGGCTGCCCCTAGCTAAGTCCAAACCGCGGGACCGGGCCCGATCGGGGGTGGCAATGCCACCTCCGATCGTGTAACACCGCGCAACTTCAGGAAAACCCGCGAAGCGCGATCGGCCGCCGTCAGGCGCCGCCCGCTTGTGACGGAAGGATATCATGCAGACCGTTGTCATCGTCATCCACCTCATGATCGTCGCCGTCATGATCGGTGCCGTCCTGCTCCAGAAGTCGGAAGGCGGCGGCCTCGGCATGGGCGGCGGCGCGGGCTTCATGTCAAGCCGCGGCACGGCGAACCTTCTGACGCGGACCACCGCGATCCTGGCCGTCGGCTTCTTCCTCACCAGCCTGTTCCTGTCCTGGTATGCCGGTTACGACCGCAAGCCGTCGTCGATCATCGGCCAGCCCTCGCAGACCCAGCCGGCCGGCGGGTCGCCGATCGCGCCGCCGACCTCGGGCGGCATCCTGGATTCACTGAAGAAGGCCGACGAGCAGCAGCAGGCACCGGCTCCGACCGGTCCTCAGGTGCCGCGCTCGCAATAAAGCAGGGGGGCCATGCAGGCCAGTGGCTACCGTCCTGCATAAACAATCCCCATCAAGGCACTGTCATCACTCTTCGTTTCGGCTCACCCACAGGCCCGCAAAATCTTTGGGGCGGAATACGAATCGCTTTGGCGAATCGTATTTAGGGGATTAGAGGTTAAGTCCCATGGCGCGGTACATATTCATCACCGGCGGCGTGGTTTCTTCGCTCGGCAAGGGTCTGGCTTCGGCGGCACTGGGTGCCTTGCTGCAGGCCCGAGGCTACAAGGTCCGCCTCCGCAAGCTCGACCCCTATCTCAACCTCGATCCCGGAACGATGTCGCCGTATCAGCACGGCGAAGTGTTCGTGACCGATGACGGCGCGGAGACCGATCTCGATCTCGGTCACTACGAGCGCTTCACCGGCCGTCCCGCGACCAAGGCCGACAACATCACGACCGGACGCATCTACCAGGACATCATCTCCAAGGAGCGCCGCGGCGATTATCTCGGCGCGACCATCCAGGTTGTTCCGCACGTCACCAATGCCATCAAGGAATTCGTCCTCGACGGCAACGACGATTACGACTTCGTGCTGGTCGAGATCGGCGGCACCGTCGGCGACATCGAGGGCCTGCCGTTCTTCGAGGCGATCCGCCAGCTCAAGAACGAGCTGCCGCGCGATCACGCCGTCTACATCCATCTGACGCTGCTGCCCTATATTCCCAGCGCCGGTGAGCTGAAGACGAAGCCGACGCAGCACTCCGTGAAGGAGCTGCGCTCGATCGGCATCCAGCCGGACATCCTGCTCTGCCGCACCGACCGCGAGATCCCGAAAGAAGAGCGGCGCAAGCTCGGGCTGTTCTGCAACGTGCGCGAAAGCGCCGTGATCGAGGCGCGCGACGTCGACAACATCTACGCGGTCCCCGAGGCCTACCACAATGCGGGCCTCGACGACGAAGTGCTCGCTGCCTTCGGCATCGCCTCGCGGATTCCGCCGGAGCTGCGCAGCTGGCAGGAGATCAACGAGCGCATCCGCAATCCCGAGGGCAACGTCACCATCGCCATCGTCGGCAAGTACACCGGCATGAAGGATGCGTATAAGTCGCTGATCGAGGCGCTCTCGCATGGCGGCATCGCCAACAAGGTGAAGGTCAATCTCGACTGGATCGAGAGCGAGATCTTCGAGAAGGAGGATCCGGCGCCGTTCCTCGAGCACGTCAACGGCATCCTGGTGCCCGGCGGATTCGGCCAGCGCGGCGCAGAGGGCAAGATCAGGGCGGCGCAGTTCGCGCGCGAGCGCGACGTGCCGTATTTCGGCATCTGCTTCGGCATGCAGATGGCGGTGATCGAGGCCGCGCGAAACCTCGTCGGCATCGAGGACGCCAACTCCACCGAGTTCGGCCCGACCAAGGAGCCGCTGGTCGGCCTGATGACGGAATGGCTGCGCGGCAACGAGCTCGAGAAGCGCTCGCAGGCAGGCGACCTCGGCGGCACGATGCGGCTTGGCGCCTATCCTGCAACGCTCAATCGCGGCAGCCGCGTCTCGCAGGTCTATGGCGGCGCGACCGAAATCTCCGAGCGTCACCGCCATCGCTACGAGGTCAACACCGCCTACAAGGACCGCCTCGAGCAGCACGGCTTGAAGTTCTCAGGCCTCTCGCCCGACGGCGTGCTGCCTGAAATCGTCGAGTACGAGGATCACCCCTGGTTCATCGGCGTCCAGTTCCACCCCGAGCTGAAGTCGCGCCCCTTTGAGCCGCATCCGCTGTTCGCTTCGTTCATCGAGGCGGCGGCGAAGCAGAGCCGGCTGGTGTAGCCGGCTCGGTCTGCCCTGACAAAGTCTTGCTCGCACGTCCGGCTACGCGGCCGCGATGTCCATCCTGCGGCAGAAGCAAGATGCCTTGATCGGCACCTCCGCGCGCGACTGGGCGAGGTCAAGTCGCTGCTTGATCAGCGGCCTCTCGGCGCTGTCGCCACGCCGCATGAGACATTCGTGCAAGCCGTGAAGCGACCACAGATTGTCGGGATGCTGGCAGGCCCCGGCTCAGCTTTCCATCGAGGCCGAGATCGGAACGGTACACTGCCTCGGCTTCCTCGATTCGTCCCTGCTCCAGCAGCAGCGCGCCGAGTGCGTGACGCGGTGGCTGCATCCATCCCCACGGCTCGTCATAGGGCAAGGCGTCGCTGAGCGCGACCGATCTGCGCAGCTCCGCGAACGCGAAGTCGTAATTGGCTTTGCGATATTCCAGTTCGCCATTCAACATGGCTTCGGCCACGCCGAGCAGGGCGACGACCTTGTTGTTGTGCACGAGCCGGCTCTCCGGCACGCGTGTCTTCGCCTGAGCGAACAACGCTTTCTCGGTTTCGGCCTCAGTGACGTGGCCAAGCGCTGAATGAGCCACCGCCTTGGCGTAGTGGATCATTGCCGTCACGGAGCAGTATAGCTCGCGATCCTCCGGTAGCTGTTGGGCAATGATGTCGTGCCATTTGCCGAAACGCACGAGAACGTGCTGCTTCATCGTCAAGTAGCCTTCCAGGAAGTCCGCCATGGGGGGCGATTGAATGCGCAGCACTGGCTCGGGCACGGTGGCAATGAGTTCCTCGGCCGCTGCGATAGCGGGGGCGTATTGACCCAGGAACATCGCGCCGTAGATGGCGAAGTGGAAGTTGTGGATGACATAGACCAGGTAGACACCCGGATCGTCCGAATAAGCGAGGAATCTGCGGTCGGTCGCCAGCGCCTTCTGATTGTAGAGCAGGACGTCGTTGTACTGCCCGCACAGCACGTCGAGATGCGTCGGCATGTGGATCAGATGGCCGCTATCGGGGGCGATCCCGCGCAGCCGGTCCCCAGCCCGCATCGCCTTTTGCGGGAAGGGCGACATCTCCATGAGGTGGACGTAGAGATGGAGCAGCCCCGGATGATTCCACGCAGCCGGCCATCGATCGAAAGCTTGTTCGAGCACGGCCCTGCATTCCTCGGTGCCAGCGCCCTTGGTGGGTTCTCCAGACTCAAGGTCCCACATCAGCCACGGCGTCTCGTTCATGATCGATTCGGCAAAGATGGCTCGGACCTCGAGATCTTCGGGATACGTGGCGAAGACCTTTCGCATCTCTCGCGTGAAGGCCTTGTCCCACGGCGCCATGTCCTCGATCGCTTCACGCTGCGGATAGCGCGCCGACAAGGCGCGGATCAGCGCTTGCTCGACCGGGCTCGCCCTCTCCGCCTGCGCGAGGGCGTCCTGCGTCGCATCGTATGATCCCGCCAGCGCCAATTGACGGCCTTGTGCGTCATAGCGGACCCAGGGCAGGTTGTAGTTGGGACCCGCGGCGTAGCCGATGCCCCAATGCGCCATCGCGCAGCTGCTATCGAACTCGAGCGCCTTGCGAAAACATTTGATCGCCTCGCCGTGGTTGAATCCGAACACCCAGTTGAGCCCTCGGTCAAACCAGAGCTGCGCATCGGGCGAAGTCGTGGTGATTTTGCGGCTGTAGGGTCCGAGATCAAAATAGGTCATTGCCTTCGCCCCCTTTGATCGCTTCGGTCGTTTTGCCGATTGCTCTCGGGCCGTCGGCGGCTGATGCGCCCTGACCGAGCCTGCACATTATCAAGAGCGCCGGCCCCGCGCTATCGAGCTATGCGCGGAACGCCATGAGGGGGCCCCGGGTGAGGCTCAAGACAGAGTTGTGGCCAGCGGGTATAACCGCCGCTCCTGTCAGGGAGGGAGCAAGAATGATCTACGAAATGCGCGTCTATCGTTGCGTGCCCGGCCGCCTACCGGCATTGCTCAAACGGTTCGAGACCGCCACGCTCAAGATTTGGGAGAAGCATGGCATCAAGCAGGCCGGGTTCTTCACCACCCTGATCGGCGAATCCAACCAGGAGCTGACCTATTTCCTCGCCTGGGACTCGCTTGCCGAGCGCGAGAAGAAGTGGGGCGCGTTCATGACCGATCCGGACTGGATGAAGGCGCGCGCCGAGAGCGAAGCCGACGGCCAGATCGTCGCTAACATCGTCAGCCAGATCCTGACCCCGACCGCCTTCTCGGCGGTGAAGTAGCAGGCAGCGGGCAGGGAACCCTGGCGCAACCCTGATATTCGGACCGTCCGGGCGGAAGAGGGTTGATCCGACCCTCATGCCGGCTATGGTCGCGCCGAAACGAGGGATGTGCCTTGAGCTCTTCGAATTCAGCGGCGCCGGTCGTCACCATCGGCAGGGTCAAGTTCGGCAATGATTTGCCGATCGCGGTCATTGCTGGGCCCTGCCAGCTCGAGAGCCGCCAGCATGCGCTGGAGGTCGCCTCCGCGCTGAAGGAGATCGCGGAGCGGCTGAACATCGGCCTCGTCTACAAGACCTCGTTCGACAAGGCCAATCGCACCAGCGCGGCGGCGGCGCGCGGGCTGGGTCTTGCGCAGTCGCTGCCGATCTTCGCGGAAATCCGATCCTCGCTCGGCTTGCCTGTTCTGACCGACGTGCACGAAGCCGCGCAATGCGCCGAGGTGGCGCAGGCTGTGGACATCCTGCAGATTCCAGCCTTTCTGTGCCGGCAGACCGATCTGCTGCTGGCGGCGGCCGCGACCGGCAAGGTCGTCAACGTCAAGAAAGGTCAGTTCCTGGCACCCTGGGACATGGCCAATGTCGTGACCAAGATCACGAGCGCTGGCAATTCCAACGTGCTCGTCACCGAGCGCGGTGCGTCCTTCGGCTACAACACGCTCGTCTCCGACATGCGCGCGCTGCCGATCCTGGCGCGCACCACCGGCGCGCCCGTGATCTTCGACGCCACTCATTCGGTGCAGCAGCCGGGCGGGAAGGGGACGTCCTCGGGCGGCGAGCGCGAATTCGTCCCGGTGCTGGCGCGTGCAGCTGTCGCGGTCGGCGTTGCCGGCGTCTTCATCGAGACCCATGCCGATCCCGATCGCGCGCCTTCCGACGGTCCTAACATGGTGCCGCTGCGCGAGTTCGAAGGGCTCATCGCCCGGCTGATGGCGTTCGACGCACTGGCAAAGAATCCGCGCTGATGCAGCAGAGCGAGGCGGGGCCGCAAGATCACGGCTTGCCGGCGGCGCTCTACGTCATCTCAGGCGCAAGCTTTGCCGCCGCCTTGTCGGCGCGCGCGCTCGATCCGGTGCTGCCGCACGTCGCCGACGATTTTGGCGTCAGCATCGCGACCGCCGCGGGCTTTGCCGCGGTGTTCGCCTTCACCTTCTCGATCATCCAGCCGATCATCGGGGCCGCCGCCGACCTGTTCGGCAAGACGCGGCTGATGATCGGCTGCCTCGCGCTGCTCGGCCTCGCCAACATCCTGGGCGCATTCTCGACGTCGTTCTCGGTTCTGTTTGCGACCCGCATCCTCGCGGGCATCGGCTCCGGCGGCGTATTTCCGGTGGCGCTCAGCCTGACCAGCGATCTCGTCGGTCCCGAGAAACGTCAGGTTGCGATCAGCCGCACGCTCGCCGGCGCCATGACCGGCAATCTGCTCGGCGCCTCGGCCTCAGGCCTGATCGGTGATTTCCTCGGCTGGCGCGGCGTGCTGGCGGTGCTCGGTGTCCTCGTGATCATCGCATCGATCGCGGTCGCGGCCGGCTTTCGCGGCGCCAAGGTCAAGCATCCGCCGAAGACGAGCCTGTCGGCGCTGAAGGCCGGCTATCGCACCATCTTCACCAATCCCAATGCCTATGTCTGCTACGCAGCGGTGTTCATCGAAGGCTGCTGCGTGCTCGGCCTGTTTCCCTACATCGCTTCGTTCCTGTTCGAGCTCGGCCAGACCTCGCTGTCGATCGCCGGCATCGTCATCGCCGGCTTTGCGGTCGGCGGCCTGTTCTACACGCTGACGGTGTCGCGCCTGCTGCCTTGGCTCGGCGTGAAGGGCATGATGATCGCAGGGATGACGCTGGTGGCGTCACAGCTCATCGCCGTCGCCTTCGGTCCACGCTGGGAAGTGCAGGCGCTGAATCTCGTCGTGATGGGCTGGGGCTTCTACATCGCCCATGGCTGTCTCCAGGTCTTCGCCAGCGAGCTCTCGGTCGAGGCGCGCGCCACCGCAATGTCGCTGCATTCGTTCTTCTTCTTCATGGGGCAGACGGTGGGGCCGCTCGCCTACGGCTTCGGGCTCCAGCATGCCGGCAAGATGGCGACCCTGTCGGCGAGCGCCGCGATCATGGTGCTGCTCGGCCTCGTCTGCGCGCGGCTGCTCAAGCAGCGGGCGCCGTCAGATGCGCGCGTCTGAGGGCGCGTCCGGACGAAGCGCCCTCTCAAAAAGCTTCGCAAGCAGTCCTTGTGGCGCTCAGGCGCTCGCGTAGGCCTCCTGCCAGAGGTCAAGCACCTCGTGACGCGTAATGCCACGGGTGATGAACACGATGCGCGAACGGCGGTCGGCAGCATGGGGCCATTTTGCAAGCGCCACCGGCGGATGGAAGACGTGGTGGACGCCATGAACCGCGACCGGCGTCTCTTCATCGCGAAGATTCAAGATGCCCTTGACCCGCAAGAGGTCCTCGCCCCGGGTGGCGCGCAGATGCGCGAGCCAGCGCGATACGGCCATCCAGTCAAGGGGATCGTCGAATGCGATCATGAAGTTAAGGATCGAGGCATCGTGGCTATGATGCTCGTGATGGGCATGACCGTCATCATGATGGTGGCCGCTCTCATGTGCAGCCTTGGCGACGTCGGCGAACGCCTGCTCGTTGAGCCAGCGCTCGATATCGGCTGTCTTCTTTTCGGGGTCAATGAGGGTGGCGCCGAACAGTTGAGCCGGATCGACCTCGCCATGCGCCACGTTCTCGATCCTGGCGCTGGGATTGAGCCGACGAAGCCGCAAGTCCAGTGCGTCAGTATCGTTGACCAAATCGCGCTTCGTGATCAGCAGCCGGTCAGCGAGCGCGACCTGCTTCACCGCCTCGTATTGGCGGTCGAGCTGCCGCGCTGCATTGACCGCGTCGACGGTGGTCACCACGGTGTCTAGCCGAAGGAAATGCGAGACCAAAGGGTTGTTCAGCAGCAGCTGAGCGATGGGGGCGGGGTCAGCCAACCCCGTTGTCTCAACCAGAATCCTGCGGAACGGCGGGACCTCGCCACGATCGCGGCGCACCAACAGCGCGCGCAGGGTCTCTTCCAGATCGCTGCGAATAGTGCAGCAAATACAACCACTCGCAAGCACGGCGACTTCGCCGTCCACGCGTTCCACGAGGAGGTGGTCGAGGCTGACCTCGCCATATTCGTTGATGATGACGGCGCTGTCCTTCATCGCGTCGTGGCGCAGCAGGCGGTTGAGCAGTGTGGTCTTGCCGCTGCCAAGAAAGCCGGTGATCAGTGACACCGGAGTCCGCTCAGCGGATTTGTCGCTCTCGAAAAGGCTCATCGGCGTCCTCAACCCTGGTCTTATTTTTGTCGCTGGACAACAGCCTAATGGAGGACGAGCATTCCGAAAACAGGATCTTAAGCCCGATCTCAGCGGGCACAACCCGGGAGGAAACGATGGACGATGCCAAAGGCGATGAAGAGAAGGGCGGTGCCGCGACCGATCGGCGGACCTTGCTGCGCACGGCAGGCCTTGCTGGTGCGGCTGGGGCGGCATTCGCAGGTGCGATGCACGGCAAGTTCTCACTCGCACCGATCACCGCGGCCCAAGCCCAAACGCCGGCGATGCCAAAGGGCGTGGACAAGCCTTGGTGGCCCTCGAAATGGGGCAAGGACGACGAGGCTGGCGCGTCGAACCACATCACGCCGGCGAAGGTTCTCGATGCCGTGAAGTGGATCAAGGATGGCAAGATCTACAAGATCGGCCGCGTTTACGAGCAAGGCATGCCGTTGTTCGGCGCCCGCGCATTTTCGTTGCGCATTCCCGGCGGGCCGACTGGCGGCCCGTTCGGCGACAACAAGCTCGTCTATCACGACGAGTTTCTCGCCACCGAAATCGGCCAGACCGGCACACAATTCGACGGGCTCGGCCATATCGGTATCCAGTTGGGCAAGGACGGCGACAAGAGCGAGATGCGCTTCTACAACGGCTTCACTGCCGCTGAGATCGGCGACGCCTACGGCCTGAAGAAGCTTGGCACCGAGAAGCTCAAGCCGCTGTTCACACGCGCCCACCTGATCGATATGGTCGCGCTGAAGGGCGGCATGATGGATGCGGGCCAAGAGATCACCTCGGCCGATATCAAGGCGGCGCTGGCGAAGCAAAGCATCGCGGAGAGCGACATCAAGCCGGGCGATGCGATCATGTTCCACACCGGCTGGGGCTCCCTGTGGATGAAGAACAATGATCGCTACAATAGCGGCGAGCCTGGGATCGGCCTCGATGCCGCGAAGTGGATCATCGAGAAGGATCTCGCGCTGACTGCGGCCGACACCTGGGCGGTCGAAGTGGTGCCCAATCCCGACAAGTCGCTCGCCTTCGTGGTTCACGCCGAATTGCAGACCAAGCACGGCATTCTCAACCACGAGAACCTGATCTTCGACGAGTTGATTGCCGACAAGAAGTACCAGTTCGTCTACTGCTTCACGCCGTCGCCGATCAAAGGCGCGACCGGCAGCAATGGCTGTCCGATCGCGATCACCTGAGGCGGATAAAAAAGCGGGTGGGCGGGACGTCCCCGCCCACCACGCGAGCTGCGGAGCGGCGTGCGGCTCGCCTCGCATGGTCCCGGCATGGAATTCGGCGAGATGGCGATCCTGGAGCACAGCCGCAGCGCCGACGTCTTCGCCGACACGCCTGTCACCTGCCTCGAACTGCCGCTCGACAGCTTTGCCGATTACCGCCGCCTGCACCCGGAAACGTCGTTGAAGATCATGCGCAATCTTGCCGCCATCCTGGCGCGGCGGCTGGTGCTGGCGAATGCCAAGGTGGATTTGCTGAGCGCCTACTGACTATACCGAGACATTGTTTTTCGTTCCCCTGATGCGACGCAGCGCGCCGCACTTGCGGCGTGGTGCGTTGCTGATCCGGGGTCCGGAATTCGTGGCGCTCGGTCCCGGCTGTGCGGGGCGCAGCGTTTCGCGCTGCACCTTGCGCGGAACACGGGTGGGGGCTGTCTCACTTCGTCCACGTCACACTGGGCGGAGGAGGCTAGCTCGCGCAGCTCTTGCGATACTCAGCCGGCGTGACGTTCATGTGTCTGCGGAAAATCCGATTGAGATGGCTTTGATCGGAAAATCCGCTCAAGAGCGCAATTTCCTTCAGGGCGAGCCGATCCTTGCGCAGATGTTGGCGGGCGCGCTCCACCTTGCGGCTCAGGACATAGGCATGCGGCCGCATGCCATAGTGCACCTGGAACTTGCGCGCGAACTGCACCGGCGAGCAGTTGCAGATGTTGGCTAGCTCCTCGAGCGTGATGTTCCTGGAGATGTTCTGTTCGACATAGTCCTCGATCAGCCTTGCATGCGCTGGCCTGAAGCGCCCCTGCGGACAGGGCAGCTTGAATTCCACCGAGGCGTATTTTCGCAAGATGTGCACGCTCGCCTGAAGTGCCAGCGCATCGTAGCAGAGCCGGCCGCCCGGGCCGCCTTCGGACACTTCCTGCACCATCCGGTCACCGATCCAGGTCAGCACCGGATCTTCGATCCTGAGCAGATCGTGGAGTTCGACGCCGTCTGACTCGCGGTCGAATGCCTCGCTCGCGGTCTTCGTCATCAGGCTCGGCGAGATGTAGAAATGGCTGACTTCGAGGTCATTGCTCCAGCGCCAGTTCGAAGGCTCCGCACGTGTCAGCAGGGTTGTGACACCGCGTCCGACGTGATCCTGCTTCCACGCGCCGGTCACACGGCGGTTCATTGACGTGGTGCCTTCGCGATAGACGACGATCAGGAAATTCTCGGACGGCGGCACCCAGATGTCGGACGGCGCATAGCGGAAGACGCGCAACCGAAAGTCAGCCTTGCCCACGGCGGAACTGTCCAGCATCAATTGGCCGGGAGCGTAGCGGGGGAGCTCCTCAACCGTGATTAATTGGCCCATCGCGCGCGACTCCTTCCCTGATTCTAAGGCGCGGTTGACCGCTTCTGCTTCTCATTGGCCGAACGGCGGAGACGAGCATAAGCCGGTTTTGCCATTTGCCAAGCGAGCCGCGTTGCCGAACTGCAGAACCGGCAACGGACGTCCGGCTTCGTTCAAAGAATTGTCCGATTTGTTCAAGCTCCAGCCGCCGGAATACTCATAGCTTCCCCCGTCCCGCACTGATGGGATCAACAATGACGCGCTGCACCACCATCCGATCGTATGACGGATGGGGAAGGTCGTGCGCACTCAAAAATCACCGAGGAGGAAGAAATGGCGGAAGCCCTGACCAAATCCAATGGAAGCAACGGTTCGCATGGACCAGCGAGATTCGATGCCGTGGTTGTCGGAGCCGGCGTCGCCGGGCTCTATCAACTCTATCGTCTGCGCGAGCAGGGATTGAGCGTCAGGGGGATCGACGCCGCGTCAGGCGTAGGCGGCACGTGGTATTGGAATCGATATCCCGGCGCGCGCTTCGACTCCGAGGCCTACATCTATCAGTATCTTTTCTCCGAGGAGCTCTACAAGGATTGGAGCTGGAGCGAGAAGTTTCCGGGCCAGCCCGAAATCGAGCGCTGGATGAACTACGTCGCCGACCGTCTCGATCTGCGCAAGGACATCCAGTTCAGTACGACGGTCAAGAGCGCGCACTTCAACGAGGCCACGCAGCGCTGGCTGGTCACGACCGACCGGGGCGACGTGATCGACACCCAGTTTCTGGTCACCTGCTGCGGCATGCTGTCGGCTCCCTACGTGTCGTTTCCGGGGCAGGAGACTTTCAAGGGACGGTTGTTCCATACGGCGCGCTGGCCGGAGCAACCTGTCGACCTCGCAGGCAAGCGCGTCGGAGTCATCGGCAACGGTGCGACCGGCATCCAGGTCATCCAGACGATCGCCGGCGATGTCGGCCATCTCAAGGTGTTCATCCGCACGCCGCAATACATCATCCCGATGAAGAATCCGAAATTTGGGGCCGCGGAGGTCGAGGACTACAAGTCGAGATTCAAGTCACTCACCGAACGCCTGCCGCGCACATTCACCGGCTTTGAATACGACTTCGAGCACGCCTGGGCAGACCTCACGCCGGAGCGCCGCCGCGCGGTGATCGAGGCCTGCTGGAATGACGGTTCTCTGAAGCTATGGATATCCTCGTTCGCCGAGCTGTTCTTCGACCCGGAGGTCAATGCCGAGATCTCCGAATTCGTGCGCGGGAAGATGCGCGAGCGGCTCGGGGATCCGAAACTGTGCGATGCGTTGATTCCTGCCGATTATGGCTTCGGAACGCACCGTGTGCCGCTCGAGCAGAACTTCCTCGAGGCCTTCCATCGCCCCAACGTCGAGATCGTCAGCGTCAAGAGCAATCCGATCGATCGCGTCACGCCCACTGGTATTCAGACCGCTGACGGTACGGTCCATGAGCTGGATGTCATTATCCTAGCAACCGGCTTCGACGCCGGCACCGGTGCCTTGACGCGCATCGATATCAGGGGCCGCGACGGCCGATCGCTGAGGGAGGACTGGGGCAGGGACATCCGCACCACGATGGGCCTGCAGGTTCACGGCTATCCCAACCTGTTCACGACCGCCGTTCCGCTCGCTCCATCGGCCGCGCTGTGCAACATGACCACGTGCCTGCAGCAGCAGGTCGAATGGATCGATGACTGCATCAAGTACATGCGCAGCAAGGATCTGAAGATGGTCGAGCCGACAAAGGACGCCCAGGACAGCTGGGTGGCCCATCACGATGAGATCGCAAACGCGACGCTGATCGCGAAAACCAATTCCTGGTACCTGGGCTCGAACGTCGAAGGCAAGCCGCGCCGTGTCCTGTCGTACTGCGGCGGCGTCGGCGCGTATCGACAGAAGTGCGACGAGGTCGCGGTGAACGGTTACGAGGGCTTCGCGATGCAATGAGCGCTCGCGACGCGAGCGTCGACCACATCAAACAATCCAGCACGGGAGGACGATCATGATCATGAATTTTGGCGCGACGGCAGATGCCGTTCTCGACGGCGTCGTCACATCCACGCCGCGCGTGCCCGGCGTTGTCGCGATGATGACGGACCGCCGGCGCAACATCTATGAAGGCGCAGCCGGCAAACGCCGTCTCGATCGGCCGGCGGACATGACCACCGACAGCGTCTTTGCCCTTTTCTCCACCACCAAGGCGATTACCGGCACGGCCGTTCTGCAACTCGTCGAGGAGGGCAAGCTCGATCTCGATGCGCCCGCGAAGCGTTACGCGAACGAGATCGGAAAGCTGCAGGTGATCGAGGGCTTCGATGCAGCGGGCGAGCCGATCCTGCGTGCACCGAAGCGCGATATCACCACGCGCATGCTGATGACCCACACGGCGGGCCTGAGCTACGATTTCATCAACCACACCTACAACCGGCTGGCGCAGGAGAAGGGGCAGCCCAGCGTGATCACCGCGACCAAGGCCTCCCTGATGACCCCGCTGCTGTTCGATCCCGGCGAGCGCTGGGACTATGGAACAAATCTCGACTGGTGCGGCCAGATCGTCGAGGCCATCACGGGCAAGCGACTCGGTGAAGTCTTCAAGACACGCATCTTCGAACCGCTCGGGATCGAGGACATGACCTTCGAGCTGACCGATGCGATGCGCCAGAAACTGGCCGGCATCCACGCGCGGAATGCCGACGGGTCCCTGGCGCCGATGGATTTCGAGCTTCCGGCAAAGCCCGAAGTCCATATGGGCGGCCACGGCCTGTACGGCACGCTCGGCGACTACATGCGTTTCATCCGCATGTGGCTGAATGATGGGGTTGGCGAACACGGCCGCGTGCTGAAAGCCGAAACCGTTCGGATGGCGGAAAGGAACCATCTGGGCGACAGGAAGGTAACGCCGATCACGGGTGTCATCCCGTCACTGTGCAACGACGCGGAATTCTTTCCGGGCCAATCCAAATCCTGGGCGTTGAGCTTCATGGTCAACGACGAGGAAGCCCCGACAGGACGTCCCGCCGGCGCGCTGGGCTGGGCCGGGCTTGCCAACCTGTTCTACTGGATCGATCGGCAGAACAACGTCGGCGGGTTCTGGGCCACCCAGATTCTGCCCTTCGGTGATCCGACATCATTCATCGGCTATATGAACTTCGAGACGGCGCTCTACCAGAGCCTGAGGCAGCGCTTGGCAAGCTAGGACCGTGCTGCGAGAGCGGCCTCGTCGCTGTCGACCGAGGCCGTTTTCTCTTGATGGTCACACGTGACCGAGCATGCCCTAGCCCCGCCCGCGATAGGGCGCCACGCCTTGCTCCGGCACCCAGAGTCCCTTCGGCACGCGGCCGGTCTGCCAGAACACGTCGATCGGGATGCCGCCGCGCGGATACCAATAGCCGCCGATGCGCAGGAATTTCGGCTTGATCTCGGACGCGATACGCTTGCCGATCATCACGGTGCAGTCCTCGTGGAAGGCGCCGTGATTGCGGAAGCTCGCGATGTAGAGCTTGAGCGATTTCGATTCCAGCAGCCAAGCGCCTGGCGCGTAGTCGATCATCAGATGCGCGAAATCCGGCTGGCCCGTAACCGGGCAGAGCGAGGTGAATTCCGGCACGGTGAAGCGCACCAGATAATCCGTGCCTTTCTGCGGATTGGGCACGCGGTCGAGTTGGGCCTCTTCCGGCGTGTGCGGCCATTCGACCGCGCGGCCGAGCTGGAGGGACTTTTTCGCCATCGTCGTCAACATCCTGTGGAGCATGATCCGGAAAAGTGGGCACCGGTTTTCCGAAAGATCATGCTCAATTAAGCAATAGGAGCGCGATAAGATCGCGCTCCAGAGGATGCCGGGATGGACGCAAACGGGCTCGTCGTCAACCGGCGGCGATTGTCTGGATCATGACGATGCGGTCGTTGCCGGACTCGCAGCCCCAAAGCTCGCCCGGCCGCCCGTCGAGCTGGCGGACATTGGCGTTGGCCTTGTCGCTGGCGAAGACGTTGAACTTCTCGGTGGCGGGATCGAAGCGCACGATGGCGTTGGCGGAGAAATCGGTCAGCCAGACCTTGTCCTTGTCGTCGACATAAACGGCATAGGCGCGGGGACGTTCGCCTGGCAGCTTCCAGGTCTTCCACGAGCGGTCCGCGGGATCATGCACCGAGACGTGGCCGCTGTTCCACTCGCTGACCCAGATCCGGCCCCTCGAATCCGACCAGACGCGCCGCGACCCCTGGTTCGGGGTCGGCGGCTCGACCACGGTCGCATTGCCGCCCGCGCGGTCGATCTTCGCGATATGGCTGCCGCCGAGGGAGGCGTACCAGATATCGCCCTTGGGCGTGACCGTGATGCCGTAGGGGCCGACCCCCTTCGGTGCCTTGAACACGTTCATCTCGCCGGTCTTCGGAGACAGCCGGCCGTAATAGCCGGACTGGCCGGTGAACCAGTAGGTGCCATCCCTGTCGAACACGCCGGTGTTGAGATTGGCGGAGGCTAACTTTTCCGGCAGGCGGAACAGCGTCACCTTGAGATCGGCAGGGTCGACCCGCGCAATCGCGTTCTGGCCGCCTTCGGTGATCCAGGGCGCACCGTCGGGCCCGACGGTCACGCCGTGTGGGGCTGCGCCCTGGCCGAGGCTGACCGTCTTGAAACGGCCATCGCGTGGATCGAGACTGCCGAGCAGACCCTTGCCCTGCGCCGTGAACCAGATGGTGCCGTCAGGGGCGGGCGTGAGATCGTGCAGGCCGATACCCGGACTGATCGGGTAGTATCTCGTCCGGAACGGGCCTTCCTGCGCAAAACCTGGGCGGGCGGCAAGCAGCGCGGCACTCGAAGCAAGAAATTGGCGGCGATTCATGGCGTTACCCCGACTGTTTGAGATTGAGGTTGGGCACGCGGACCAGATGCGGTCGAGCATATTCTGAGGCGCCTTTCGCGTCAGTCGGAGCCGTGCGTCCAAGCGTTCACATTTGCTTGCGGCCCGTGTAAGACCCGCGGCACCGATCAGCCCCAACGAACGGAAGTGGACATCATGACCGCCATCATCGACATCATCGGCCGCGAAATTCTCGATAGCCGGGGCAATCCCACCGTCGAGGTCGATGTCGTGCTGGAGGACGGGGCGCTCGGCCGCGCCGCGGTTCCGTCCGGCGCCTCCACCGGCGCCCATGAGGCCGTGGAACTGCGCGACGGCGACAAGGCGCGCTATCTCGGCAAGGGCGTGACCAAGGCGGTCGGCGCCGTCAATGGCGAGATCTTCGAGGCCCTGAGCGGCCTCGATGTCGAGCAGCAGGCCCAGATCGACCAGATCATGATCGACCTCGACGGCACGCCGAACAAGAGCCGGCTCGGCGCCAACGCCATCCTCGGCGTCTCGCTGGCCTGCGCCAAGGCGGCCGCGAATTCGCTCGACATGCCGCTCTATCGCTACGTCGGCGGCACCTCCGCGCGCCTGCTGCCGGTGCCGATGATGAACATCATCAATGGCGGCGTGCACGCCGACAACCCGATCGACTTCCAGGAATTCATGATCCTGCCGGTCGGCGCCTCGAGCTTTGCCGAGGGCCTGCGCTACGGCGCGGAAGTCTTCCACACGCTGAAGTCCGAATTGAAGAAGGCCGGCCACAACACCAATGTCGGCGACGAGGGCGGTTTCGCTCCGAACCTGCCGTCGGCGGACGCCGCGCTCGACTTCGTCATGAACGCGATCGGCAAGGCCGGCTTCAAGGCGGGCACCGACATCATGCTCGGCCTCGACTGCGCCTCGACCGAGTTCTTCAAGGACGGCAAATACGTCTATGAAGGCGAGGGCAAGACCCGCTCGATCTCCGAGCAGGCGAAGTATCTTGCCGACCTCGTCGCGCGCTATCCGATCGTGACCATCGAGGACGGCATGTCGGAAGACGACATGGACGGCTGGAAGGAGCTCACCGACCTGATCGGCAAGAAGTGCCAGCTGGTCGGCGACGACCTCTTCGTCACCAACGTCAAGCGCCTTGCCGAAGGCATCAAGACCGGCCGCGCCAACTCGATCCTGATCAAGGTCAACCAGATCGGCACGCTGACCGAGACGCTCGCCGCGGTCGAGATGGCGCACAAGGCCGGCTACACCTCGGTGATGTCGCACCGCTCCGGCGAGACCGAGGATTCCACCATCGCCGACCTCGCGGTCGCCACCAATTGCGGTCAGATCAAGACCGGCTCCCTTGCAAGGTCCGACCGGACCGCCAAATACAACCAGCTCTTGCGCATCGAGCAGCAGCTCGGCAAGCAGGCGCTCTATGGCGGCAGGGCGGCACTGAAGGCGCTGGCGTAAGCCGGCGTCTCGATCCGCGCGAACAGAAGGACAGGGGAGGATCGACATGAGTGACGGCAAGACCGGACTGGAATTGCGTTCGCTGCTCAAGAAGAGCGGCGAGCTGGAATTGTCTCTCGTGACGGTCCCGATCGCGGAGCCGGCCGACGATGAGGTCGTGGTTCGCGTCGAGGCCACCCCGATCAACCCGTCCGACCTCGGGCTCCTGATCGGTCCCGCCGACATGTCGGCCGCCAAGGTCTCCGGCAGCAAGGAGATGCCGGTCATCACCGCCACGATGCCGGAGGCGGCGATGCGGATGATGGCGGCGAGATTCGATCAGTCGCTGCCGGTCGGCAACGAGGGCGCCGGCACGGTGATACGGACCGGATCGTCGGATACGGCCAAGGCCCTGATGGGCAAGACGGTGTCGATGATCGGCGGCGCGATGTACACGCAGTACCGCGTGCTCAAGGTCCGCGACGTCATGGAGCTGCCGCCGGGCACCACGGCGGCGGACGGCGCTTCCTGGTTCGTCAATCCGCTGACTGCACTCGGCATGACCGAGACGATGCGGCGGGAGAACCACAAGGCGCTCGTGCACACGGCCGCAGCCTCCAATCTCGGTCAGATGCTCAACAAGATCTGCATCAAGGACGGCATCGGCCTCGTCAACATCGTCAGGAACAAGGAGCAGGCCGACATCCTGCACAAGATCGGCGCAAAGTACGTCGTGGATTCCAGCGCGCCCAGCTTCATGGACGATCTGACCAACGCGCTGGTCGAGACCGGCGCCACCATCGCCTTCGACGCCATCGGCGGCGGCAAGCTGGCGAGCCAGATCCTGACCGCGATGGAGATCGCGGCCAACAAGACCGCGAAGGAATACAGCCGCTACGGCTCCAACGTGTACAAGCAGGTCTACATCTATGGCAGCCTCGACACGCGGCCGACGGAGCTGAACCGCTCGTTCGGGCTCAGCTGGGGCGTCGGCGGCTGGCTGCTCACGCCATTCCTTCAAAACATCGGCCCGGCCGAGATCGGCCGCCTGCGCCAGCGCGTGGCATCCGAGCTCAAAACCACCTTCGCCAGCCATTACACCAAGGTTGTCTCGCTCGCCGAGGCGCTCGATCCCGCCAATATCGCAGTCTACGCCAAGCGGGCCACCGGCGAAAAATTCCTGATCAACCCGAACAAGTGATCGCTTCGGACCGTTACCGACGGACATCAGGCCGCCGCTTGGCGGCCTGATTGCTGTTGATCTTGGCCGGATGAAGCGCGCGCGCACCCATTTCCAGAAACGCAGCGTTTCCAAATCGGACCAGTTCATGCACTTGCATCTATTGGCCCGGATGGCTTAAGTGCCGTTCCGGCATTTCCGCTCGAGCCTTCAAGGACACCCAATGGCCTACAACATCGTCACGATCGCTGGCAGCCTGCGCAAGGACAGCTTCTCGCTCAAGATCGCCAATGCGCTCGCCAAGCTTGCGCCTGCCTCGCTCAAGCTCGAGGTGATCACGCCGGCCGGCATCTCGTTCTTCAACCAGGACCTCGAGAGCGCGCCGCCCGCGGACTGGCTCGCCTTCCGCGAGAAGCTCAAGACGTCGAATGGCGTCCTGTTCGTCACGCCCGAATACAACCGCTCGATCCCGGGCGTTCTGAAGAATGCCATCGACGTCGCCTCGCGCCCCTACGGCAAGAGCTCGTTCCTCGGCAAACCGGTCGGCATCATCTCTAATTCGCCGGGGCTGCTCGGCGGCGTCAGCGCGGCCAAGCATCTGCAGAACATCCTGCCGGGCATTTCCGGTCCGGTCCTCCAGCAGCCGGAAATCTATCTCAGTAGCGTCGGCGATGCCTTCGATGCGGACGGCAACCTGACCAAGGACTCCCTCAAGACGGTGCTGCAGCAATACATCGACGCCTTCGCCGCGCATGTGGCGAAGAATCAGGGCTGAGCTTCCGGCCAAGCCGACGCTCCGTCATGCCCGGGCTTGTCCCGGGCATCCACGTTCTTCGTTATCGCCGGCAAAGCACGTGGATGGCCGGGACAAGCCCGGCCATGACGCGTCGTGGGGATAGTGCCTCTTTCTGGCAATTAGCACTCCCTTAACCAACCTGTCCCATCTTCCGAAGATGGTCTCCCGCGCGCGCCTGAAATCGATCCTGACCGGTCTTGCCCTCTATGCGATGGCGGCGGCGATCGTTGGCTATTTCGGCGTCAACGCCTACACCGGCAAATACGGTCTCAACGCCCGCCAGGAGCTCGACCAGGAGATCATCGCGCTGACCAGCGAGCTGGCTCAGCTCAAGCGCGAGCGCGCCAGAAGCGAACAACGGGTGTCGCTGCTGCGGTCCGAGAAGATCGACCCGGACATGCTGGACGAGCGGGCGCGCTTCCAGCTCGACTATGTCCATCCGCGCGATCTCGTTCGAATGATCCCGGCGAACTAGCGGCATCCGCAGCTTTCGAACGCCGCAGGGAAAGTCGCTGCTGACATCCGACCACCACAACTTTGCCTCCTCCTGCGAAGGTCGTAACCCCCGAACCGGGCGGTTCCCTTGACGGCGGCGCCGCGGCGGGCTCATGCCTTTGCTGGCGCGCGCTGAAGTTGACGCAGATCAACCGGGGAGCACCGGCGCGTCCTACAATCGATATCCGGAGGAAACTGTGATGAATGGGACAATGCCCCGGCATCACGCGGCCCGCGTCGAGGCCGCCATCGCGTCAGGCCAGGCGGCCCGGTCCGCGCTCGTGGCCTCGTGGCGCCGTTCCTCCCGATTGCACCATCTCGATCCCGGCGGCCACGCCGCGCCGATGCGGCTGACCGAGGCCGAGCTGCAGCAGGCGCGCGAGCGCATCGCGCCGCTTCTGGCGGCCGCCCAGGGCGCCATGGACCGGCTTTATCAGGCTGTCGGCGCTGCGGGCTGCTGCGTGCTGCTCGCCGATCGCGAGGGCGTGCCGGTCGATCGCCGCGGCACGGTGGCGGACGATGCGACGTTTCAGTCCTGGGGCCTTTGGACCGGTGCACTCTGGAGCGAGGAGCACGAGGGCACCAACGGTATCGGCACCTGTCTCGTCGAGCAGCGTCCGCTGACGATCGATCGCGACCAGCACTTCTTTGCGCGCAACACGCTTCTGAGCTGCACCGCCGTTCCGATCTACGATCACGAGGCGGCGCTCGCGGGCGTGCTCGACGTCTCCTCCTGCCGCGCCGACCGCACCGACGCCTTTGCCAGCCTGATCGCGCTCGCGGCAGGCGAGGCGGCCAGGCGGATCGAGGCCGACCTGTTTCGCAAGGTCTTCGCCCATGCCCGCATCGTGCTGACACAGGCGGCGGATGGAAGCTGCGGCGGCCTCGTTGCGGTCGATGCGGACGATCTCGTGATCGGCGCAACGCGCTCCGCCCGGCTGGCGCTCGGCATCGCGCCCGGCGGTGCGTTGCGGCCGGTGCCCGCGGCCGATCTTCTCGGCGGCGATGCCGCGCGCGATCATCTTGCCGGCGGCCAGCGCGCGGTGCTGCAGCGGGCGCTGCTCCGCGCCGGCGGCAATGTCTCCGCCGCCGCCAAGGCCCTCGGCGTCAGCCGCGCCACGCTCCATCGGAAGCTGAAGCGGTTCGAGCTGAACCACTGAGTTCATCCGTCATTGCGAGCGCAGCGAAGCAATCCAGAATCTTTCCGCGGAGGGACTCTGGATTGCTTCGCTGCGCTCGCAATGACGGTAGGGTGGCCGTGAGCGCTCCATCTCACGCTTACCTCGTCCACGACTGTCGCAGTTCTGCGACAGGTCCGCCCCACCATCGCTTCCGCCCGGGCTGACAGAAAACACCTCCCGCATCATCGTCGGCGCAAGTCGCGAACAGGCGACGACAAGCGCAAACAGCAACATCGGGAGTGATCAATGAACAAGGTGGAATTCCTCAGCGTCACCAAAGTGCCCTTTGCCGAACGCTACGACAATTTCATCGGCGGCAAGTTCGTCGCGCCGATCTCCGGGAAATATTTCGACAATGCCTCCCCCCTGACCGGCCGGGTGGTCTGCAAGATCGCGCGGTCCGACGCGCAGGACATCGAGGCAGCGCTCGACGCGGCGCATGCCGCCAAGTCCGCCTGGGGCTGCACCAGCGTCGCCGAGCGCGCCGCGGTCCTGAACCGGATCGCCGACCGCATGGAAGAGAACCTCGAGCGCCTCGCGATTGCCGAGACCTGGGACAACGGCAAGCCGATCCGCGAGACGCGCGCCGCCGACCTGCCGCTCGCGATCGACCATTTCCGCTATTTCGCCGGTGTCGTCCGCGCCCAGGAAGGCTCGATCGGCGAGATCGACCACGACACCATCGCCTATCATTTCCACGAGCCGCTCGGCGTGGTCGGCCAGATCATTCCCTGGAACTTCCCGCTTCTGATGGCCTGCTGGAAGCTCGCGCCGGCGCTGGCCGCCGGCAATTGCGTGGTGCTCAAGCCCGCCGAGCAGACCCCGGCCTCGATCATGGTCTTCGCCGAGATCATCGCCGACCTGCTGCCGGCCGGCGTGCTCAACATCGTCAACGGCTTTGGCCTCGAGGCCGGCAAGCCGCTGGCGTCGAGCCCGCGCATTGCCAAGATCGCCTTCACCGGCGAGACCACGACGGGCCGGCTGATCATGCAATATGCCAGCCAGAATCTTATTCCGGTCACGCTAGAGCTCGGCGGCAAGTCGCCCAACATCTTCTTCAAGGACGTCACCGCCGAGGACGACGATTTCTTTGACAAGGCGATCGAGGGATTCGTCATGTTCGCGCTGAACCAGGGCGAGGTCTGCACCTGTCCGAGCCGGGCGCTGGTCCACGCCGACATCTATGACCGCTTCATGGAGCGGGCGCTCAAGCGCGTCGCTGCGATCAAGCAGGGCGATCCGCGCGATCCCACCACCATGATCGGCGCGCAGGCCTCCAGCGAGCAACTCAGCAAGATCCTCTCCTATATCGACATCGGCAAGCAGGAGGGCGCCAAGGTGCTGGCCGGCGGCGGACGCGCCGATCTCGGCGGCGATCTCACCGGCGGCTTCTACGTCCAGCCGACCGTGTTCGAGGGCCACAACAAGATGCGAATCTTCCAGGAGGAGATTTTCGGCCCCGTCGTCTCGGTCACGACCTTCAAGACCGACGAAGAGGCGCTCGCGATCGCCAACGACACGCTCTACGGCCTGGGTGCCGGCGTTTGGAGCCGCGACGCCAATCGCTGCTACCGCTTCGGCCGGGAGATCCAGGCCGGCCGGGTCTGGACCAATTGCTACCATGCCTATCCCGCCCATGCGGCGTTCGGCGGCTACAAGCAGTCGGGCGTCGGGCGCGAGACCCACAAGATGATGCTCGATCATTACCAGCAGACCAAGAACCTTCTGGTCAGCTACAGCCCGAAGAAGCTCGGCTTCTTCTGATCGGATCGGAGAGGGCGGCGCCGCTTCGGCGCCGTCCGCTCCGCATGTCGGGATTGGCGTCGTGCACTGTTCTTGATCCGGTCACGAATCTGCGCGCGCGATGGCGCTCATAGATTTGTTGCCCGATCAGCGCCAAAGATTTTGCAATATTTCGATCACGTTGCAGTGCGGCATAATGAAAGTCGTGCCATGCCGCCGCGGTGCTTTCCAAGGGCGTTTGACTTGGGTTAGAGAGGGCGAAAGTTTTCTCTGACCCGGAATTCCCATGGCCGCACCCAAGAAAGCCGCCGCAAGCGCTCCACAGGACAAGACCGACGGCGGTTCGCCCCCGGAATTCACGCAGGAGCAGGAACTCAAGGCGCTCCGCGACATGCTCCTGATCCGGCGCTTCGAGGAAAAGGCAGGCCAGCTCTACGGCATGGGTGCCATCGGCGGCTTCTGCCACCTCTATATCGGCCAGGAGGCCGTGGTGGTCGGCATGCAGATGGCCCTCAAAGAGGGCGATCAGGTCATCACCGGTTATCGCGACCACGGTCACATGCTTGCGACCGGCATGGATGCCAACGGTGTCATGGCCGAGCTGACGGGACGCCGCGGCGGCTATTCCAAGGGCAAGGGCGGCTCCATGCACATGTTCAGCAAGGAGAAGCACTTCTACGGCGGTCACGGCATCGTCGGCGCCCAGGTCTCGCTCGGCACCGGCCTTGCCTTTGCCAACCACTATCGCGGCAACGACAATGTCAGCGTCACCTATTTCGGCGACGGCGCGGCCAATCAGGGCCAGGTCTATGAGAGCTTCAACATGGCGGAGCTCTGGAAGCTGCCGGTGATCTACGTCATCGAGAACAACCGCTACGCCATGGGCACCTCGGTCTCGCGCGCCTCGGCACAGCAGGATTTTTCCAAGCGCGGTGCGTCCTTCAACATCCCGGGCAAGCAGGTCGACGGCATGGACGTCCGCGCCGTGAAGGCGGCGGGCGAGGAGGCGGCGGCCTGGTGCCGTGGCGGCAAGGGTCCTTTCATCCTGGAGATGCAGACCTACCGCTATCGCGGCCACTCGATGTCCGATCCCGCAAAATATCGTACGCGCGAGGAGGTCGAGAAGGTTCGCCACGACCAGGATCCGATCGAGCAGGTTCGCAATCGGTTGCTCGCCGCCAAGGTCAGCGAGGCCGATCTCAAGGCGATCGACGCCGAAGTGCGCGACATCGTCAACGCCTCCGCCGATTTCGCCCAGCATGATCCCGAGCCGGATGCCGCCGAGCTCTGGACCGACGTGTACCGCTGAACGCGCGCGCAAGCTTTCTTTGGAGAAGATATGCCAATTCAAGTGCTGATGCCCGCGTTGTCGCCCACGATGGAGAAGGGCAACCTCGCCAAATGGCTGAAGAAAGAGGGCGAGACGATCAAGTCCGGCGACGTCATCGCCGAGATCGAGACCGACAAGGCGACCATGGAGGTCGAGGCGACCGACGAGGGCACGCTCGGCAAGATCCTGATCCCCGAGGGCACCGCCGACGTCGCGGTGAACACCCCGATCGCGACCATCCTCGCAGACGGCGAGAGCGCGGCTGATCTCGCGAAGGCACCCGCAGCGGCGGCGAAGGCTGCGGAGTCCGCGCCGCCGGCCGCAGCAAACGCCGAGGCGCCCACGCCGAAAGCCGCTCCTGCTCCGCAGGCCGTCGCCGAGCCGGATCCGGAAGTCCCCGCTGGCACCGAAATGGTGACGCAGACCATCCGCGAAGCGCTGCGCGATGCCATGGCCGAAGAGATGCGCCGCGACGCGGACGTGTTCGTGATGGGCGAAGAAGTTGCCGAATATCAGGGCGCCTACAAGGTGACCCAGGGCCTGCTCCAGGAGTTCGGTGCCAAGCGCGTGATCGACACGCCGATCACCGAGCACGGCTTCGCGGGCGTCGGCGTCGGTGCCGCGATGACCGGTCTCAAGCCGATCGTCGAGTTCATGACCTTCAACTTCGCCATGCAGGCGATCGACCAGATCATCAACTCCGCGGCCAAGACGCTCTACATGTCGGGCGGCCAGATGGGCTGCTCCATCGTGTTCCGCGGTCCGAACGGTGCGGCCGCGCGCGTCGCCGCCCAGCACAGCCAGGACTATTCGGCGTGGTATTCGCACGTCCCGGGCCTCAAGGTGGTGGCGCCGTATTCGGCCGCGGACGCCAAGGGCCTGCTCAAGGCTGCGATCCGCGATCCCAACCCGGTGATCTTCCTCGAGAACGAGGTGCTGTACGGTCACACCGGCGAAGTGCCCAAGCTCGACGATTTCATCATCCCGATCGGCAAGGCGCGCATCGTCCGCGCCGGCAGCCACGTCACGATCATCTCCTGGTCGAACGGCATGACCTATGCGCTGAAGGCTGCGGACGAGCTCGCCAAGGACGGCATCGAGGCCGAGGTGATCGACCTGCGCACGCTGCGCCCGATGGACACGGAGACCATCATCAACTCCGTGAAGAAAACGGGACGTGCGGTTACGGTGGAAGAGGGGTGGGCCCAGAGCGGCGTCGGCGCCGAGATCGCCGCGCGCATCATGGAGAACGCCTTCGACTATCTTGATGCGCCGGTGACGCGCGTGTCTGGCAAGGACGTGCCGATGCCCTATGCCGCGAACCTGGAGAAGCTCGCGCTGCCCTCGGCGGCGGACGTCGTCGAAGCCGCCAAAGCCGTCTGCTACAGGTAGATCATGGCAGGCCCCAAGGAGCAGCCACTGCCGCCAGACGTCATGACCCGCGACGACGCGGTCGAGATCCTGCGCGTGTTCGTCCTGGATGGTGGGCTGTCGATGGCGTTCCAGCGCGCCTTCGAGGAGCCGGACATGTGGGGCCTCCTGCTCGTCGATCTCGCCCGTCATGCCGCGCGCGCCTATGCGCGCGAGAGCGAATATACCGAGGAGGACGCGCTGAACCGGATCCTCGACATGTTCCAGGCCGAGATCGAGCGTCCCACCGACACGGGCACCACCACGCCACGTGGCAAGGGGCACTGACCATGGCGATCGAAGCCTATCATTACGATTTCATGCTGGAGGCGATCCGCGAGGCGGAAGCCTCGATCGCGCAGGGCGGCTTGCCGATCGGCGCGGTGCTGACGCGCGACAACAAGATCATCGCCCGCGGCCACAACAACCGCGTGCAGGAGAACAATCCGATCCTGCATGGCGAGATGAGCTGCCTGCGCGAGGCCGGCGCGATCTCGTTCCACGACACCGTCATGTACACCACGCTGTCGCCTTGCTCGATGTGCGCCGGCGCGCTCGCGCTGTTCAAGGTCAAGCTGGTGGTGATCGGGGAATCCGTCACCTTCGAAGGCTCCAAGGACATTCTCGACAAGTTCGGGATTCCGTGGATCGACCTTGCCGACGACCGCTCCATCACCATGATGAAGAATTGGCGTTCCATCCCAACCAATGAGCGCCTGTGGCAGGGCGACATCGGCAACTAAACCTGGTCTGTTCGTCTTCACATCGAGGACGACGTTTTTGAGAAGTTCTTCGTGAGGTCAGCATGCCCATCAACATCCTGATGCCCGCTCTGTCGCCGACGATGGAGAAGGGCAACCTCGCCAAGTGGCTGAAGAAGGAAGGCGACAAGGTCAAATCCGGCGACGTCATCGCCGAGATCGAGACCGACAAGGCGACCATGGAGGTCGAGGCGATCGACGAAGGCACGATCGCCAAGATCCTGGTGCCAGAGGGTACGCAGGACGTTCCGGTGAACGACGTGATCGCGGTACTCGCCGGCGAGGGTGAGGACGTGAAGGCTGCAGGGAGCGCCAAGCCCAGCGCTTCGGCCGCGCCGCCGAAGGCTGCTGAGGCTCCTGCTTCGCCGGCTCCCGCGCCTGCGCCTGCCGCACCGAAAGCTGCTGCGCCCGCCGCGGCACCCGCGCAGCAGGCTGCAGCTCCGGCAGCGCAAGCCAATGGTCATGGCGGCCGTGTATTCTCGTCGCCGCTGGCGCGCCGTCTCGCCAAGGAGGCCGGCATCGATGTCGCCCTGGTCGCCGGCACCGGTCCGCACGGCCGCGTGGTCGCCCGCGACGTCGAGCAGGCCAAGTCCGGCAAGGGTCTGAAAGCGCCCGCCGCGGCACCGTCAGGCGCGCCTGCGATCGCGCCGACCATGTCGGACAAGCAGATCCTGTCGCTGTTCGAGCCCGGCTCCTACGACATCGTCCCGCATGACGGCATGCGCCGCACCATCGCCCAGCGCCTGACCGCATCGATCCAGAACGTCCCGCACTTCTACCTCACCATCGACTGCGACATCGGCAAGCTGCTCACTGCCCGCGAGGAGATCAACACCGCCGCGCCGAAGGACAAGGAGAAGAAGCCGCTCTACAAGATCTCGGTCAACGATTTCGTCATCAAGGCGATGGCGGTGGCGCTGCAGAAGATCCCGAACTGCAACGTCAGCTGGACCGAAAGCGGCATGGTCAAGCACCACCATTCCGACGTCGGCGTCGCCGTCGCGATGCCCGGCGGCCTGATCACGCCGATCATCCGGAAAGCGGAGACCAAGACGCTCTCGACCATCTCCAACGAGATGAAGGATTTTGCCGCGCGCGCCCGCTCGCGCAAGCTCAAGCCGGAGGAATACCAGGGCGGCACCACGGCCGTTTCCAACCTCGGCATGTACGGCATCAGCCACTTCACTGCGGTGATCAATCCGCCTCATGCCACGATCCTTGCGGTTGGCACCAGCGAGGAGCGTCCCGTGGTGCGCGGCGGCAAGATCGAGATCGCGCACATGATGAGCGTGACCTTGTCCTGCGATCACCGCGCCATCGACGGCGCGCTCGGCGCCGAGCTGATCGGCGCGTTCAAGCAGCTGATCGAAAACCCCGTGATGATGATGGTCTGAAGCGGCGGCAGAGGGGGCAACCTTGCATGTCCGGACCCGCTGGCCATGGATATCGCTATTGCTCGGAGTCATCGTCGCGCTCAACCCCGTCGGGCTCGATTTTCTTCACTCTGCGTTCTTTGCCGGCGAGCAGCTGGCACGGAACATCGCTCAGCCGATCGTGCTCACTGCGCTTGCCATCATAGTCCTGGTGGTGCTGCTCGAATGGCTGGTGAGGTCTTTTCTGGTCAAGCGCCGCGCCCGCGGCGCTTCTTGAGTTGAACGGGAGCCGCTATGGCCGACACATCCTTCGACGTCATCATCATCGGCTCCGGCCCCGGCGGCTATGTCACCGCCATCCGCGCCGCGCAGCTCGGCTTCAAGACCGCGATCGTCGAAAAATCCTATCTCGGCGGCATCTGCCTCAACTGGGGCTGCATTCCGACCAAGGCGCTGCTGCGTTCGGCCGAGATCTACCACTACATGCAGCACGCCAAGGACTACGGGCTCTCCGCCGAGAAGGTCTCGTTCGATCCGAAGGCGGTGGTGCAGCGTTCGCGCGGCGTCTCCAAGCGCCTCAACGACGGCGTCGGCTTCCTGATGAAGAAGAACAAGGTCACCGTGATCTGGGGCGCGGCCTCGATCGATGCGCCCGGCAAGGTCACGGTGAAGAAGTCCGACGTCGAGGGTCCGAAGGGCGCGCTGGGCGAGGGGACCTATCAGGCCAAGCACATCATCGTCGCAACCGGCGCACGGCCGCGCGTGCTGCCCGGCCTCGAGCCCGACAAGAAGCTGGTCTGGACCTATTTCGAGGCGATGGTGCCGGAGCGGATGCCGGAGTCGCTGCTGGTGGTCGGCTCCGGCGCGATCGGCATCGAGTTCGCCTCGTTCTTCCACACCATGGGAAGCGACGTCACTGTGGTCGAGGTGCTGCCGCAGATCCTGCCCGTCGAGGACGCAGAGATCGCGGGCCTCGCCCGCAAGCGGCTGGAGAAGCAGGGCATCAAGATCATGTCCTCGACCAAGGTCACCAAGCTGGAGAAGAAGGCCGACAGCGTTCTCGCCACCATCGACGACGGCAAGGGCAAGCCTGTCACATCAGAGTTCGAGCGCGTGATCTCGGCGGTCGGCGTCGTCGGCAACATCGAGAATCTCGGCCTGGAAAAAGTCGGCGTGAAGACCGACCGCGGCATCATCGTGGTCGACGGCTACGGCAAGACCAACGTCCCCGGCATCTACGCGATCGGCGACGTTGCCGGCCCCCCGATGCTGGCGCACAAGGCCGAGCATGAGGGCGTGATCTGCGTCGAAGCGATCAAGGGCCTCAATCCGCATCCCCTCGACAAGAACATGATCCCGGGCTGCACCTATTGCCACCCGCAGGTTGCATCGGTCGGCTTGACGGAAGCCAAGGCCAAGGAGAACGGCCGCGAGATCCGCGTCGGCCGCTTTCCCTTCGTCGGCAACGGCAAGGCGATCGCGCTCGGCGAGGACCAGGGCCTGGTCAAGGTGATCTTCGACAAGAAGACCGGCCAACTGCTCGGGGCCCACATGGTCGGCGCGGAGGTCACCGAGCTGATCCAGGGCTACGTCGTCGCCATGAATCTGGAGACGACGGAAGAAGAGCTGATGCACACGGTCTTCCCGCATCCGACCCTGTCGGAGATGATGAAGGAAGCCGTGCTGGATGCGTATGGACGGGTGTTGAACATTTGAGGGGCGAGCGCGTCGCCCGCCGCCGTCATTGCGAGCGAAGCGAAGCAATCCAGACTGCTGCTGCGGAAAGATTCTGGATTGCTTCGCTTCGCTCGCAATGACGAGCAGAGAGAGCTGTTTGCAGAACAAGAAGGAAATCATCCCATGAACGACAACGACAATCTCACCATCGAACGTCCGACCTTCGTCACCCATCTCGAATGCGCGATGGAGGGCGATCATTACGCGGCCGACGAGGTTCACAACCTCTCCAAGGCCGGCAAGCCGCTTCTGGTCCGCTACGACCTCGCGGGCGTGAAGAAGGCGCTGACCAAGGATGCGCTCGCCCAGCGCCCCGGCGACATGTGGCGCTACCGCGAGCTCTTGCCCGTGCGCAAATGCAAGGACATTGTCTCGCTCGGCGAAGTCACGACGCCCCTGGTCCGGCTGCCGAAGCTCGGCGCAAAACTCGGCGGCGGCGAGGTCATCGTCAAGGACGAGGGACGGCTGCCGACCGGCTCGTTCAAGGCGCGCGGCCTCGTGATGGCGGTGTCGATGGGCAAGGCGCTCGGCATCAAGCACATGGCGATGCCGACCAACGGCAATGCCGGCGCGGCGCTGGCGGCCTATGCCACGTCCTGCGGCATCAAGACCACGATCTTCTGCCCGGCCGATACGCCCGAGGTGAACGTCAGCGAGATCGAGCTGCAGGGCGCGACCGTCTACCGCGTCAACGGCTATATCGACGATTGCGGCAAGATCGTCGGCGAGGGCAAGGCGAAAGTCGGCTGGTTCGACACCTCGACCTTGAAGGAGCCGTACCGCATCGAGGGCAAGAAGACGATGGGCCTCGAACTCGCCGAGCAGCTCGGCTGGGACGTGCCCGACGTGATCTTCTATCCGACCGGCGGCGGCACCGGCCTGATCGGCATGTGGAAGGCGTTCGACGAACTCGAGAAGATCGGCTTCATCGGCTCAAAGCGCCCGCGCATGGTCGCGGTGCAGGCCTCCGGCTGCGCGCCGATGGTGCGCGCCTATGAGGCCGGGACCGAGCATGCGACGCGCTGGGAGGACGCACACACCATCGCCTCGGGCATCCGCGTGCCGCAGGCAATCGGCGATTTCCTCATCCTGCGTGCCGTGCGCGAGAGCAAAGGTTTTGCCATTGCCGTCGATGACGACAAGATCTCGGCGGCGCTGAACGAGGTCGCGCGCGAGGAGGGGCTCTTGCTCTGCCCCGAGGGTGCCGCGACCTACGCCGCCTACAAGGAAAGTCTCGCCGACGGCCGGGTCAGCAAGACCGATCGCGTCATGCTGTTCAACTGCGCGACCGGCCTGAAATATCCGCTGCCGCCGGTCACCCGCACGCTCGATCGCCACATGCCGATTGACTATTCGAAGTTCTAACTTGCTTCTCCCTCTCCCCGTTCTTACGGGGAGAGGGTCGGGGTGAGGGGCTGCTTCCGCAAACACAGTGACAGTTGAGTTCGCGGAGACTCCCCCTCACCCGAATTGCTTCGCAATTCGACCTCTCCCCGCAAGCGGGGCGAGGTGAAGAAAAAGACATCACTGGGGAGAAGACAATGAAGAAGGCCTTCTGGGCTGCGCTGATTGCTGTTCTCGCTGTTGCAGGCGCCGCGCGCGCCGACGATTTTCCCTCGCGTCCCATTACCATCATCGTGCCGTTCGCGGCCGGGGGCCCTTCGGACGCAATGGCGCGGGTGCTCGCCGAGCGTATGCGGGTGCCGCTGGGCCAGCCGGTCGTGATCGAAAACGTCACCGGAGCAGGCGGCTCGATCGGTGTCGGCCGTGCCGTGCAATCGCCGCCCGACGGCTACACCATCTCGTTCGGCCATCTCGGGACCCACGTCGCCAACGGCGCCGTCTACAAGCTCAAATTCGACCTCGTTGCCGACCTCGAGCCGGTGGTGCTGCTGCCGAGCAACCCGATGATCGTGGTCAGCAAGAATGCGGTGCCGGCGACCTCGCTGAAGGAGCTGATCGACTGGCTGAAGTCGCGACCGTCGCCGCCGACCGCCGGCACGGCCGGCGCGGGCTCCGGCAGCCACATCGCCGGCGTCTATTTCGAGAGCGTCTCCGGCATCAAGTTGCAATACGTGCCGTATCGCGGCACTGCACCGGCATTGAACGATCTCATCGCCGGCCAGATCGACATCATCGTCGATCAGACCTCAAATTCCATCAGCCAGGTCCGTGCCGGCACCATCCGCGCCTATGCCGTCACCGACGACAAACGCCTCGCCTCCGCACCCGAGATCCCGACCGCGGAGGAGGCGGGCTTGAAAGGCTTCAACATGACGCTGTGGTCGGGCATGTGGGTGCCGAAGGGCACACCGAAGGAGATCGTCGCAAAGCTCAACGCCGCGGCCGTGGAGGCGCTGAACGATCCTGCGGTGCGCAAGCAGCTCGAAAGCCAGGGTCTCGAGATGACACCGAAGGATCAGCTCACGCCCGAAGCGCTCGGCACGCGGCAAAAGGCCGAGATCGCGAAATGGTGGCCGATCATCAAGGCGGCGAACATCAAGGTGGATTGAACCGGGCGGCGCACTCCTCGCGGCGTCACCGCCGCGTTTGCTGGCGGCGGGGCGCTCACGACGTGGTTTGGTGACCTGGTGCCAGCGCACGGTCCAGGCATTGCATCAGATCCGAGGCGGCGAACGGCTTACCGAGAAAACAGATTGCGCCCGCATCGAGCGCTCGCACACGCACGACCTCATCCGGGAAAGCTGTGATGAATATGAACGGCGTAGCCGAACCCTGCGCCCGCATTTGCGTCAACAGATCGATTCCGCTCATCAGCGGCATCTGCACGTCGGCGATCACGCACGAGGTGTCGCTCGAATCGGTCGAGCTCAGGAACTCTTCCGCCGAGGCGAATGTGTGGACGTTGTATCCGCGCGATTCCAGCAGATTGTTGATCGCGGCCCGAACGTAGGGGTCGTCGTCAAGCACCGAGATGACCGAAGCCACTGACAAGACGTCCGCTCCTCGCCGGGAATTACGCTTGCCGTCGCCACGGCTAGAACATAAAGGCGCAAGGTGGACCTGCCGGTCACGATTGGAAACTCATACTTAGGTTTGTGCATCGGGCTTGTTCGGGCCGATCCCGAGCGCCTCGCTCATTCTCACCAGATCGGCCAGCGACTTCGCGCCCATCTTCCGCATGATCTGGCCGCGGTAGATCTTGACGGTGATTTCGGCCAATCCGAGCTGGGCGGCGACCTGCTTGTTCATCAGGCCGGACGTCACCAGTGACAATACGTCTCGCTCCCGCGAGGACAGTGACTCGAAGCGTGATCTGACCGTCGAGACCATCCTGTTGAGGTCGCGGCGCTTGCGGTCTCGCTCGATCGCGGCCTGAACTGCGTCGAGAATGTCCTGATCGCGGACCGGCTTGGTCAAAAAATCGATCGCCCCGCTCTTCATGGCCCGAACCGTCATGGGAATATCGCCATGACCGGTAATGAAGATGATAGGCGTGTGGATATTTGCCCTGGCAAGATCGGCCTGCAGCTCGAGGCCGCTCGTTCCGGGCAGGCGGATGTCGAGCACCAGGCAGCTCGGGACGTCTGGCGGCTTGGCCTGCAGGAGCTGCGGCGCCGAGCCGAATGCTTCGACCTTGAGACCGACCGACTCGAACAGATTGGTGAGCGCACGGCGCATGGACGCGTCGTCGTCGACGATGAGGACAAGGGGCTGATCGCCGTCCTTCTGCGGCGGCGAAGAGTCCGCGCGCTCGGTCACGATGCTTCCTCTCGGTGGAGGGGCAAGGTGATCTGAAAAGTCGCGCCGCGCTCCTGGTTTGATATGGCGGAAAGTCGCCCGCCATGGGCCTCGATGATCGATCGACAGATCGACAGGCCCATGCCCATGCCGGAGGACTTCGTAGTGAAGAACGGCGTGAACAGGCGGTCTATCGCCTGTTCGCTGATGCCGGTTCCGCAGTCGGAAACGCTCACCTGCATCGCGCTATCGCCACTCGCCTGTGAGCGAATCGCCAGCTCGCGCGGGCGATCGTGGACGTCTGCCATGGCCTCGATCCCGTTCATGATCAGGTTGATCAGGACCTGCTGCAATTGGATGCGATCGCCAAAGATCCTCGGCAGTGCCGACGACAGCTCCATGCGGACGGACACGGCGTGGCTGGCCATCTCGCGTTGAACCAGCGCGACGGCCTCCCGCACGACCGCATTGGCGTCGAGCGGAACCATCTCGATGTCAGAACGCTTGGCGAGCGCCCGAACGTGACGGATCACGTCGCCGGCACGCCTGCCGTCCTCGATGATCCACTCGACCGAGCGGCGGGCCGCTTTGAGATCCGGCGGACTGCGCTGCAGCCAGGCGAGGCAGGCGTCGGCGTTTGCGATCACTGCAGCGAGCGGCTGATTGATTTCGTGCGCAATCGAAGCGGTCAGCTCACCCAGTGTCGTGACACGTGTCACATGGGCGAGCTCGGCCTGGGCCTTGCGCAGTGCGTCTTCGGCTTGGTTGGCCCGGATGGCGGCGGTTACGTCCGTGCAAACGCCACGGTAGCCCAGGAAAGTGCCGTCCGCGTCGAAGAAGGGTTTGCCGCTGGTCCGGACGTAGATCGGCTGCCCACTACGGTCTTTGCTGCGGTACACCAGGTCGCGGAACGGGACGTGGGCGTCGAGCGCCGCTCGATGTTGTCGCCATTTTTCGGGCTCGAGAGCGGCGTCGGGCGCAATGTCCCAACGCGTGAGCCCGATCAGGCCGGCGGGGGCGGTGTTGGTATCGGAGTGCTCGGATATCTGGGTGACCCGGTGGTCCGGCCCGGTTTCCCAGAACCAGTCAGACGCAGTTTCGGCATAATCGCGAAAGCGCTGCTCGCTGTCACGAAGCCTGCGTTCTGCCTCCTTGGTCGCCGTGATGTCGGTGACCGATCCGACGAACTCAACGCGACCGCTCGCATCTCGCGTTGCCCGTGCCACCGCTCGGACGTATTTGATGGAACCGTCGGGCATCACCAGCCGGTATTCGTGATCATAGTCCTTGCCCTCGCGCGCCGCCCGGCCCGTCGTCTGCTGCACGGCGAGCCGGTCCTCCGGATGGATCCGCTGGAGCATGAAGGGGATCGCGGGCTTCGTCCCTTCCTCGCATTCGAAGATGCGATAGGTCTCCTTGGACCAGGTGATCTCGCGGGTTGCGGCCTTCCAGCCAAAACTACCAGTGTGGCTCAATTCCTGCGCCTGGGCGAGATAAGCCTCGCTCTGTCGCAGCGCGTTCTCGGCCTCCTTGCGTTCGGTGATGTTCTCGCAGGCGACCAGCACGATCGGCCCGCCATTGGCTCGCAGCATGGCCTTGGCGTTCTCGCGCACCCATAACATCGAGCCGTCCTTGCGAACCTTCCGGATCTCCCAGGTGTGTGACTGATCAAGGGTCTTGAGGCACAACGCGACACAGGCGCGGACAGTGGCGCGATCTTCCGCGAGGAAGACATCCAGCACGGATCGGCCGATCAACTCCGCCGGCGTGTAGCCCAGCTGCTCGGCGCCGAATGTGTTCACGTTGATCACGGTACCGGCCGGATCGACCATGAAGTACATGACCGGCGTGTGCTCGAAGACCTGCTGCCATTGCTTGACGGCCTCGAGCAAGTCGGCGGCATTGGCATCAGTGCGCTGCTTGGCGGGAACAGTTTGCCTCAAGCAGCCGACGAGGAATTGCGCGGCTGACTTTCCGAACGTCGCTGCCCGGCCAGGCTTCATCGCTGACGCTCCCGGCACTCTCTGCGTGAACAGGAGTAGAGCACGTTGCGGCCAGAGGAGCAATTCCAGCCAAAGTCGGGTCGGCCGTCATGACGTTCGCCTTTGGACCGTCCGCTCACCGCCAGGTCCATTGCGGCGCCTCAAGGACACCGTGCCGGCCGAGGTTCACGGTGACCGTGCAGCCGGTGCGTCGTGCGCCGTCTCGTTGAACTCGGGCCGCGTGGGCCCGGGCGAATACGGGACAAACTTAGGTATAGCTCCTCCATGCCTACTCATGTCGGCCATTTTACCTCCGTACAATTGAGCGTTTCGTGCCCGGCGGACTAGCCTCTCGACCATCGGGAGTGTCGAAGCGAACAGCCGAGAAAAGCGCAAGCAACAGAGGGAGACAGCAATGTGCGATATGTCGGTACTTCCTGAGCGTCGCCCATCGGCGTCCGAAAGTTGCTCCTCAGTCAAGGGCTGTGCGGTGTGCGGCGGCAAGTTTGGCCTGATCCGCTACTATTCCTGGCGCACGGCGCTCTGCTCCAAGAAGTGCGTTGATCGTTTCCGCACGCGAAGCGAACGCGACCGCCGGTGGTTGTTTCGGGCCCAGGTCGCATAAGGCTGGATTGGAGAGTTGATCCGGGAGGCCGTGCGTTGAACCGCTCATGCAAGCTCTTCTGCTGGATCGTTCTCATCGCCCCCATCGCGGCCGGCCAGGCACAGGAGACGGGACACGGTGCCGTTCATCGCAAGCACCCACCCCAGGACCAGGCGCTGCACGAAAAGTTCTATTCCACCTGGCACATGCCTGATAACCCGAGCCTCAGTTGTTGCAACAGCGCCGACTGTTATCCGACCGACATCAAGTACATCGACGGCCAGATCTATGCGCGGCGCCGGGAGGACGGGAGATACATTCTGATCCCACCGCAAAAGGTGGAGCGAAACAGGGATAATCCGGACGGCCGGAATCATCTGTGCGCTCCACCGCCCGCACTGTCTCCGCTCGACAGCGTTTACTGCTTCGCTTTGGGAGGTGCCACATGAGATTCGCTTTCGTGCTGGTCAACGGCCGGACCCCGTTCCGGCAGACCTCGTGCATGCAGTGCTGCGAGCCGATCAGCGGCAGCTATTTGCGCGAGATCGCGACCCGTCTGCCTTACTGCGATCATCAGTGCTACGCGCTGTTCTGCGAGACGCTCGCGAAAGATGGCGTGAGAGCGGCTTCATGAAGTTCGTGGTGGTCAATCACGAGCCCCCGTTGCACGCGGCCGCGTGCAGCACATGCTCGCGGTCGCTCCGCTCCGGCTATGTCCGCCATGCGCGGACGCAGCGCCGTTACTGTGACGACGATTGTTACCGGCGCGGCGAATTCTCCACGCTGTTCATGCACTGGCCGGTGCCTGGGCGGACGGAACCAATTGCCGGCAAGGTCGAGTTCGCCGCTGGCAGCATGATCCAGACGTTGACGGTGATGAGTGCCGTCTGGTGCTGGAGCTGCACGATCACCGCCTGGACCTTCGCGAGAGCTTTGACCGGCGCATATTTGGACAGTCGCGACCCGATCACGATGGAAGGAGGTGACACCTAGAGCATGATCCGGAAAAGTGTGAAGCGGTTTTCCGAAACGATCATGCTCAAACAATAACCTAAAGCGCGATGACGATTCATCCTAATCGCATCGCGCTTTAGCTGCGCGGCTGCACGCGCGTAGAAGCCGCAGCACCGTATTCTTGCAGGCGCCGCGTCCAGCCCCGGCGGCGTCGATCAGGGAATGGGTGCTGCGGCCGCCGCTGGCTCCGTTGCGCTGGCCTCGTGCGTCACCACGCGTTGGTCGCTCTTGCCGGCGATCATGCTGCTGCCCTCGAACCTTGCCCGGTAGACCAGCACGTTCTCCATCACGCGCTGGACGTAGTTGCGCGTCTCGGACAGCGGGATGCGCTCGACCCAGTCGACCGGGTCGACGTTGGGGTCCCGGGGATCACCGCGCTTCTGCACCCATTCGCGCACGCGGCCGCGGCCGGCATTGTATCCGGCGAAGGTCATGATCTGGTTACCGCGATATTCCGAGAACAGCGCGCTGAGCTCGGCGGCGCCCATCTGCGTGTTGTAGACGGGGTCGGAGACCATCCTGTCCCAGTCGTAAGTCAGGCCGAAGCGCTTCGCGGTGTCGCGTCCCGCTTCCGGCGTCACCTGCATCAGCCCGACCGCGTTGGCATGCGACTTGTCGCGCTGCTCGAACGAGCTCTCGGTGCGTGCCACCGAATAGATCACGCTGGTCTCGATCGCCGGTGCGACCTGCTTGTGCTCGGGGATGCCGATGGTCGGGAAGGCGTAATGGTCAAGCGCGAGCCCGCGCGCCAGCGCGGTCTTGCCGACCTCCAGCATCACGCGCGCATCGTTGCGCCGGCCCGCAAGCTCGCCGAGCGCTTCCAGCGCGGCGACGTCGGTGCTCTCTTTGGCGAAATCCTCGGCGTAATAGAACACCATGTCGCGCTCGCCGATGCCGTAGAGCATGTCGGCGGCGCGCACGCGCTCGTCCGCGAGCTGCGCATCGGCCGAGGCCAGCACCGGCGAGGGCGGACGCAGTTCGATGCCGTCGAGGCCGAGCCTGGCGCGGGCGAGCTGGCCGTAATAGGCGGTGTGATAGCGCGCCGCCGCCCGGTAGCTCATGCGCGCGTCGGCCGCCGCGCCCATGGCTTCGGCCGCGCGGCCGCGCCAGTAATGCGCCCGCGACAGCGCGATCGGATTGGACGAGCCAGCGTCGATCGAGGCGAAATGCACCATCGCCGTCTTGGGATCGTCGAGATAGCGTAGCGCGATCCAGCCGCACATGAAGTGATAGTCGACGCGGTAGACCTCCTTTTCCGGCACCGCGGCCGTGTGCACCACGTCATAGGCGATCCTGGCCTTGCCCTGATCGAGCAGCTTGCGCGCCAGCATGCGGCGCTCGCGCCACCAGGCATCGGTGTCCTGCGCGGCCATCATGTCGGGCTTGGCAGCGAGGATCACCTCGGCCGCGTCGTCGATGCGGTCGTTCTGAAGATGCCACTGCGCGCGGCACAGCACGTAACCGAGATCGCGTCGCTCCTCGGCCGCGACGTCCTCGAGCAGATCCTTGGCCTTGCTCGCCTTGCCGGTGACGGCGGCGCAGGCCTTCACGATCGCGAGCGCGTCCTCGCCGAGCCGCTTCGCCGCGCGCCGCGCACCTGCATAATCCTTGGCGCCGAGGCGCTTGTCCATGCGCGCGCGGTGATCGTCGGCGGACAGAAGGTCGCCGAACGCCGCATAGGAGTCCTCTTCGCTCCGCTCGGACAGTTCCTCCGCGCGCCAGGTTTCCCGGACCAGCCGCGCAGCCCTGTCGGTTTCGCCTTCGGCGAGCAGGACGCGCGCGAGTGCGAACTTGCCCTTGGCGCTGGTCGGGCGATCCATCGTGAACTTGTGCACGATGGCCGCGTCGGCCTTCTCCTGCCACAGCCGTGCCTCGGCACGGCGGCGGAGCAGGGCGCTGCTCGGCCAACCGGGATTGGCGGCGAGGAAGGCGGCGTAGCGCTTGAAATTCGCGGTGCTGTCGGGATGGCGCAGCATGAACCAGTCGGCGAGCTTCTGTCCGGCAGGGTCCGTGATGCGGTCGCGCGCAGCGCTCGCGTCTTCGGTCTTGCCCTTGCGCGTCAGGTCGATGGCGTCCTTGAGCGCGGCAAGGTCGCCGGTCAGCGGCGGCTTGGCCGCGGGCTCCTCGACCGCCTTCTTCGATTTGCGCTTGGCCTCGGCGTGCTTGCCGTGCCGCGCTTTGCCGGCGGAGGCGTGGCGGTGCTTGCCCGCTTTCGCCTCATGCGTCTTCTTCGGTGCGGATGATTTTTGACTGCTCTTCGCCGCAAGCTCGGTGGGAAGGAGGGCCATCGCGGCCACGGCAACGACACACGCGAGCGAGCGTAGGCACTGGTTCATTGGATGGTCCCCCTGCGAAAACCACTACAAACCAAGGTCCGCGACATGCGGCTTGCGAATCAAAGTACCGAACGATGCGTCGGCATCGTGTCGCATCCTCAGGCTGTCGCAACAATGCGGCAAAATACGGATTGGAACTGGGGAACTTCCGAAAGGACGGAAGAGGCAGTGGCTTTAACCTTTGTTAACGATCTGGACTCGCGCGACGATTGCGCACGGTACAGGACGCCGGAACGGTCAGATTGCGCGTGTTCCCTCGGCGAAATCCGGTGTATGAGTTCCTTCTCTTCATCCTTTCAACCTTTGCCCTGTACCTATGCCGATTTTCAACCAGTCGATCCGGCGCAAGATCGTCGGCATCGCGCTCGGATTGATCGTCCTGATGCTGGTCACCTCGATCCTGTCGATGGTGATGTCCAGCCAGGTCGGCATTTTGCTCGACGAGCTGACCAACCGCTACATCCCGGCCTATAGCCATCTGGCGCGCGCGAACATCCGCTCGCTGGAACGGGCGCTGGCGCAGCGGCGGATGGTGATGACCAGGATGGAGGCGCCGTCGGACGAGGAGGCCTACGCGGCGCGGCTTCGCGACTTCGAGGCCTTGGACCGCAATTTCGAGCGGGAGGCCGAGGCCGCTCGCAAGCTCATCAACGCGATCATCGACGACCCCAGGACGTATTCCGACAACGCCGCGCTGGCACGGCTCGACGTCCGGATCGAAAGCTCCGTCACCGAGCTGCGGCGCGATCTGGACGAGGGCAATGCGAAACTGCTCAAGCAGGTCGACGCCAAGGATATGGCCGCGGCCCGCGGCACGCTGGAACACCTCGACACGCTGCGCGATGCGTTCAACCGGAAGGTCGATGCGATCCGCGCCGACATGCTGGCGCAGGTCTATTTCTCGACGTCTCAGGTGATCGGCCGCCAGCACCAGACCATCATCGTCTCGGGGGTCGTAACCCTGCTCGCGGCGATCGTCGGCTTCGTGTTTGCGCTGCTGGTGAGTAGCGGCATTACGCGACCCGTGCGCCTGCTGCTGGCCGGCGCCCGCGAGGTCGAGGCGGGCCGGTTCGACAAGCCCATCACCGTCTCGACACAGGACGAGATCGGCGAGCTCGCTGCCGCCTTCAACCGCATGATCGAGCAGCTCAGGCACAACGAGCGCATTCGCGAGACCTTCGGCCGTTACATCGACCCGAAGGTGGTGCAGGGCCTGATCGACCGGCCGGAGGTCGCCATCGACGGTGAGCGCCGGGTGATGACCATCTTGTTCTGCGACATGAGCGGCTTCACCTCGATGAGCGAGGGCATGACGCCGCGCGGCCTCGTCAAGGTGATGAACCACTACTTCACCGTGATGTCTGCTCCCATCAGGAACAATCGCGGGATCATCGACAAATATATCGGCGACGCCATCATGTCCTATTGGGGGCCGCCCTTCATCGAGGAGGAGGAGCAGGGTCTGCTCGCAGGGCTCGCCGCCGTCGAGATGACCGATCAGGTGCCCGCGCTGCAGAAGCAGCTGCCGGACCTGCTCGGCATCCGCGCCATGCCGGCGCCGTGCGATCTTCGCATCGGCATCGCCACGGGCGAGGTCCTGACCGGCAGTATCGGTTCCGAGCTGATGATGAGCTTCACCGTGATGGGCGATGCCGTGAATCTCGCCTCGCGGCTGGAGGCCGTCAACAAGGTCTACGGCACCCGCATCCTGATCTCGCAGGCGACCGCGGACGGGATCGGATCGCGCCTGGAATTGCGCGAGATCGATCGTCTGGCGGTCGCGGGCCAAAGCGCGCCGCAGGCGATCTTCGAGCTGATGGCGAGACCGGGCGCGCTCAGCGATGCGCAAGTGAGCTTGCGCACGCATTATGCCGATGGTCTCGCCGCCTATCGTGCGCGGCGCTTCGACGATGCCCGAGCCGCCTTCAACGCGGCGCTCGAGGCGGTCCCCGGCGACGGCCCCTCGCGCACGATGCTCGGCCGCATCGCTCAATTTGTGGCCAATCCGCCGGATCCCGATTGGGACGGCGTCTGGCGGCTGGAGCAGAAATAGCCGTGCCTTTGCGGTCGGCACGCCGCGCCGGAAAAAAGATGCTACTCCATAACGATGTTCGCCGTGACCTATTTCCCGGGCTTAGGTTGGGTGTCCATGAGGCGTCTGATGGGGACACGCCGATGACACATCTCGAGGACAGGCTGGAACGGTTCGAGACGCTCAGCGCCGAATGCGAGCTGATCGCCAAGCTCGCCACCGACAGCAGCAAGCGCGAGTTCTATTTGAAGCTCGGGGAACAGTACCGTCAGCTGGCCGTCGATATCCGGCAGGCGATCGCGACGACGGCTGCGGCCTGAGCCGGCTGAAATCCGTTCTTAACGTTTGGCGCGCATCCTTGGAGCAAGCGAGCATCGCCGGTCGGCGACACTCGTTGGTGGGAAGGCCGGGGTTCGCTGCAATGCAGCGCGCCTCGTGAGTGTGATTTGCCATGTCTGACAGGGCAATCCCATGCGCCTCGTTGCAGTGATCATATTCGCGCTCATGACGGCGGCCTGCGATCAGGAGCAGGACATCACCGGCTCGACGAATCCGGCCTGTCCGTTGCGCAACTACAGCTACAATCCACGCGACATGAACCAGTGCGTCAGCGCCTGTAAAACGTGCGACCGCGGCACGACGGTCACCTGCACGACCTCCTGCACCCTCAAGGGCGCCCGCTGAGCACTTTGCGGATGCGCGGAACCGGTAGGGCACTCGAGCCAATGCCGGCGGTGCTGTAGCACCGGAACGATTCACATGGATTAATCATTGAAGGAGGCGGCAGGACGCGGAGTCCAATGGAATGGGTATGCTCGATCCCGGTCGATTTCTGGTGTCGTGCTCGCATTGCGATGCCTGGCCGATGGCGGCCAATGTAAAACGGTCGAGCTGGTCGGCGTCGCCGCACGAGGTCCGCTTCGTCTGCACGCGTTGCCGCCGCGAAGAAACGGCGATCGTCTCGGCCTCCGGCGAATTGACCCCCATCAAGCGCGTGGATGCCCCGCCACGCGATGTCGCTGTCGCCTGGGCCCAGGCGCAACGCTCGCGCGGGCGGTCCTGACGTTCGGCGTCGCCGTCTCGTCGGTGTTTCGCTTCTCTGTCAATCTGCCCGCATAAAATATTCCGCTTTACCGAAATTCGGAAATGACGTATGTGTCGCCCAACCCGGCTCAATCTCGAGGGGCGATCATGAGGTCGTCATTGTCGCGAGCCGGGCTTGCGGTGGACGCGGCAGCGTCGTGTACGAGAGCTGAGGGCAGGGCGGATTGCTCTCCGTGAGCCCCGAGGCTTCGTACGGACGAGCGGCGCTGTCAGGTTCGTCGTGCCGGCATTTCGATGGCAACGTGCACAACGCCGTCGAACCCTGCGGCGCCAACGAACCGCGCGTACGGCAAAACCGTGTGGTCCTGGCCGTCGTTGCTACGGTCAAGCTCTGGCAAATGCGGCATTGGCGTCAACCGGCGCGGTGCCGGTGACTTTCGCGGGAGCGAGGGAGGCCAGAAGGAACTCGGCTCCCAGGAGAGCGCGGCATAAGCCGTCCGACCATCGCGCAGGGAAGGCCGTGTGTTGGGCTTCACCTGTATGCTGCTGTGCGGTTCTTCCTGCGTGTGCTCTAGCGCAGCGGACCGCGGGTGCCGCCGGCACCCGGCCTTCCCTGCGCCCTCTTGGCTATGAGGGCGGCGAGATCAAGCAAAGCTCGGGCGAAATGCGCTGCGGGGCCGAATACGCACGTCTGCGTCCACACATTCGGTGTCATCGCCCGGCTTGACCGGGCGATCCAGTACTCCGAGACGCCAGTGATTGAATCGAGAGGCCGCAGCGTACTGGATTCCCCGCTCCAGTGCGCGATTGCGTACAAGGCGGGGAATGACAGTGTTACTTGGAGAACGCAGCGTCGCCTCACACTCCGTCATTGCGAGCGCAGCGACTTGTCCGCGGAAGCCTTTGGCGAAGGCGGAAGCAATCCAGAATCTTTCCGCGGCGGGATTCTGGATTGCTTCGTCGCAAGGGCTCCTCGCAATGACGAGGAGGAGAGAGCGAGCGCTACTCTTCGCTCTCGTGCCCCGGACGCAGCGCAGCGTCCCCCGGCGATGCGAAGCATCGTCCGGTTCAACGGTGCGCTGCCGAGCCGGCGCCCATCTATCCGCAATCGCCGTGTTGCCTGGGGTGCCGACTCCGCGCCGCAACGCCCGCGCGTTGCAACTTGTCCGGGACACGAGCGATGCGCATCGCTTCGCGTGGGGCTGCCGCCGACTCACTTCGGGAATGCCCGCCTGTCGTCCAGAGCGGATGTTCTGTGCCTTCCCAAAGATCTCAGGTTGTGGATCGTCACTTTAGCGAGGTATCGCCGTAAGCAAACCCGTGTCTTCCCGGTAACGATTGTGCTGTCTGTGCAACACCCACATCGGATTTAACCCTTATCACCGGCGGTTCGCATCGCCGCCGCTTTTTGGCCACACCCGAACATGAATAAAATCGCTCTAATGTTTTAAGGGCAGTGGCGGTCTTCGAAGGCGACGAGAAAATCCCAAGGTCGATTCAAATCTTGGCTCTGATTTTTCGGGTCTGAAAGGGTTGGCCGGAGAAGCTGGTTGCGATGGGCGCGAAGATCAACAAGCAAAGGCTGCCGAGCCGTCACGTGACGGAAGGCCCTGCGCGCGCGCCGCACCGGTCCTATTTCTACGCCATGGGTCTGACCACCGAGCAGATCCACCAGCCCTTCGTCGGCGTCGCCTCGTGCTGGAACGAAGCTGCTCCCTGCAACATCGCGCTGATGCGTCAGGCGCAGGCGGTGAAGAAGGGCGTCGCGTCCGCCGGCGGCACGCCGCGCGAATTCTGCACCATCACCGTGACCGACGGCATCGCCATGGGCCATGACGGCATGCGCTCCTCGCTGCCGTCGCGCGAATGCATCGCCGATTCGGTCGAGCTGACCGTGCGCGGCCATGCCTATGACGCGCTCGTCGGGCTCGCCGGCTGCGACAAGTCGCTGCCGGGCATGATGATGGCGATGGTCCGCCTCAACGTGCCCTCGATCTTCATCTATGGCGGCTCGATCCTGCCCGGCAATTTCCGCGGGCAGCAGGTCACCGTGCAGGACATGTTCGAGGCGGTCGGCAAGCATTCGGTCGGCGCCATGTCGGACGAGGACCTCGACGAGATCGAGCGCGTCGCCTGTCCCTCGGCCGGCGCCTGCGGCGCGCAGTTCACCGCCAACACCATGGCGACCGTGTCTGAGGCGATCGGCCTCGCGCTGCCTTACTCGGCCGGTGCCCCCGCACCGTATGAAATCCGTGACGCCTTCTGCATGACCGCGGGCGAGAAGGTGATGGACCTGATCGCCCAGAACATCCGGCCGCGCGACATCGTTACCCGCAAGGCGCTGGAGAATGCGGCCGCCGTGGTCGCTGCATCCGGCGGCTCGACCAATGCTGCGCTGCACCTGCCTGCGATCGCGCACGAGGTCGGCATCAAGTTCGACCTGTTCGACGTCGCTGAAATCTTCAAAAAGACACCATATGTCGCGGATTTGAAGCCGGGTGGCCGTTATGTCGCCAAAGACATGTTTGAAGTAGGTGGCATACCGCTTCTGATGAAGACGCTGCTCGACAACGGCTTCCTGCACGGTGATTGCCTTACCGTCACGGGCCGCACGATCGCCGAAAACCTCAAGAGCGTGAAATGGAATCCGCACCAGGACGTGGTGCACCCGGCAGACAAGCCCATCACCGTGACAGGCGGCGTGGTCGGCCTGAAGGGCAATTTGGCGCCAGAAGGTGCGATCGTGAAAGTCGCGGGAATGTCCAACCTCAGGTTTACCGGTCCCGCCAGGTGCTTCGACCGTGAGGAGGACGCGTTCGAGGCGGTCCAGAATCGCACCTACCGCGAAGGCGAAGTCATCGTGATCCGCTACGAGGGGCCGAAGGGCGGTCCCGGCATGCGGGAAATGCTCCAGACCACGGCAGCGCTGACCGGCCAGGGCATGGGCGGCAAGATCGCGCTCATCACCGACGGCCGCTTCTCCGGTGCCACCCGCGGCTTCTGCATCGGCCATGTCGGGCCGGAGGCGGCGGTCGGCGGCCCGATCGGGCTGCTCGAGGACGGCGACGTCATCGAGATCGACGCGGTGGCCGGTACCCTTAACGTAAAATTGAGCGACGCCGAGCTCGCCCAGCGCAGAACCAAATGGAGCGCCCGCGCGACTAACCACACGTCGGGTGCGCTCTGGAAATATGCTCAGCAGGTTGGACCGGCGGTCGGGGGGGCAGTGACCCATCCGGGCGGCGCGCGCGAGAAACAGTGCTATGCGGACATTTAGGCGTGCCACAGTTGCGTTTGTGTTGGGGGCGGCTGCGCTGGCCGCGCCGGCGTTCGCCTTCGACGGTGCGCCGGTCAACCCGAAGGATGCCGCCATCCCGGTCGTGACGACCTTGCCCGGCGCTGCGGGTGCGGTGCGCACCAAGGTTCCGCCGCAGGTCGCAACCCAGGAAACCTCGCTCAGCGCCTTGCAATATGCCGCCGAGGGCGGCCACCCCATCGCGCAGTGGAAGCTCGGCCGCATGTACGCCAACGGCGACGGCGTCGCCCAGGACGATTTGCGTGCCTTCGAATATTTCAGCCGGATCGCCAACGCGCATGCCGAGGACAGCCCGTCAGCGCCGCAGGCGCAGATCGTGGCCAACGCCTTCGTCGCCCTCGGCCGCTACTATCTGGCCGGTATCCCGAATTCGAAGGTCAAGGCCGACCCGGACCGCGCCCGCGAGATGTTCTCCTATGCCGCATCCTATTTCGGCAACGCGGACGCGCAGTACGACCTCGCCCGTCTGTACCTGAAGACCCCGGACGCTTCGCGCGAGGACTACCGCTATGGCGCGCGCTGGCTTGGCCTCGCCGCGCAGAAGGGCCAGCATCAGGCCCAGGCCTTGCTCGGTCAGATGCTGTTCAACGGCGACCGCCTGCCGCGGCAGGCCGCACGCGGCCTGATGTGGCTGACGCTGGCGCGCGACAGCGCCGGTGCCGACGAGGTCTGGATCAAGGAAAGCTACAACCGCGCCTTCGCCAAGGCCTCCGACGACGACCGCGCCATGGCCCTGCAAATGCTGGAGCAATGGGTGCAGGGGCGTCGGGAGTGATCGGCTGAGGCGGCCTTAAGCCGCCTCGAGATCCAGATCCGCCCACACCGGCACGTGATCCGACGGCTTCTCCCAGCCGCGCACATAGCTGTCGATGCCGACATTGGCGAGCTTGTCGCTGGCCTGCGGCGACAGCAGCAGGTGGTCGATCCGCAGCCCCTGGTTCTTCTGCCAGGCCCCGGCCTGGTAGTCCCAGAACGTGTAGAGCCCGCCCTCGTCGGTGACGGCGCGCAAGGCGTCGCTGAGGCCGAGGCCGAGCAGGGACTGGAAGCTCTCGCGCGTCTCGGTCTTGAACAGCGCGTCCTCGGTCCAGGCGGCCGGATTGTGCACGTCGCGGGCATGCGGGATGACGTTGAAGTCGCCGGCCAGGATCAGCGGGACCTCCTCCTTGAGTCGCTCCTTCGAATAATCAAGAAGCCGCGACATCCATTTGAGCTTGTAGGGATATTTATCGGTCCCGACCGGATTGCCATTGGGCAGATAGAGGCAGGCGATGCGCAGCACCCCTCGCTTCAGCGTCACCACGCCTTCGAGGAAGCGGGCATGGCTATCCTCGTCGTCGCCGGCGAGGCCCGACTTGGTCTCGTCGAACCTGAGCTTGGAGAGCAGGGCGACGCCGTTGAACGTCTTCTGCCCGTGCGTCACCACGTTGTAGCCGAGTGCCTCGATCTCCAGCCGCGGAAAGGCCTCGTCGACGCACTTGATCTCCTGCAGGCAGACGATGTCCGGCTGGCACTCTTTCAGCCAGGTCAGGAGCAGATCGATCCGCTGCCGGACCGAGTTCACGTTCCAGGTGGCTACTCTGATGGGCATTGGCAGGGCTCCGGGCGGGGGTCTTGGTTAGAACAAAATGCAAACGCACCCGTCAAGCCGGCCGCAAAATCTCCCACAAAATTAACCCGGCTTAAGCAGGCCGCAGGCCATTGATCGTCAAGAGGTTCCTCGGATGGATGGCCGGACAAGGCGATGAATCGAACTCAGCCGCGTGACGGCCTGATCGGCGCGTTCCTGTATTGGCTCGGCGGCTTCGAGATCGAGGACGGTCTGACCGCCGATCTCAGCGAGCGCGAGATCCGCCGCATCCGCGCCAAGCAGATCGACGCGGTGACCCAGCTGATCCCCGTGACGATGGCCGTGACGATGCTGAACGTCGCCATCGTGCTGATCCTGTTCTGGGGCAGGGGCTGGAACGACTTCCTCGCCATCTGGGGCCTGACGCTCGCCGCCACCGCTTCGCTCGCGGTGCGCGCGTGGCACAAGTCGCATCAGAACCCGCCGCAGGAGACATCGCCGCACGCGGCGCGGCAGATGCTGCGGCAGGCGTTTTTTCTCGCCGCGATCTGGGGCGCGCTGCCGCTCGCTCTGTTCAGCCGCATCGAGCCGACCAGTCAATTGCTCCTGGCCTGCCTGATGGTCGGCATGATGTCCGGCGGCGCTTTCACGCTCTCGACCTTCCCGCGCGCGGGCCTCGTCTATCTCGCGACCATGACGATCGCCTGCGCCGGCGCGCTCCTCCTGTGCGGCACCGGCCCATATCTGGTGACCGCCGTGTTCCTGCTGCTGTTCGCATTTTTCATGGCGCGTAACATCGTCTCCCAGGGCAACCTCTTCCTCGGCAATCTCAAGGCCCAGCTCGAGCTCGAGCGCCAGACCGAGATCATCTCGCTGCTGCTGAAGGATTTTCAGGAGAACGCCAGCGACTGGCTCTGGCAGACCGATGCCGAGGGACGCCTCGTCGACGTGCCCGAGCGCTTCGCGGACGTCGCGCAGCTGCCGCTTCCGCTGCTGAAAGGCGCGCAGTTCGCCGACGTGCTCGACATGCTCTGCCCCGAGGACAAGTCAGCGGCCTACAACATCGTCGGCCTGATGGAGCAGGCCGAGCCGCTGCACGAGATGAATCTCAAGGTCGTCGCCGGCGGCGAGGCCCGGCTGTGGTCGCTGACGGCGAAGCCGGCCCATGATCGTGACGGTCATTTCCTCGGCTATCGCGGCTTCGGGCGCGACGTCACCGAACGCTGGCGCGCGGAAAAGGCCGAGGCCGAAAGCCGCGCCAAGTCAGACTTCCTGGCGGTGATGAGCCACGAGATCCGCACGCCCATGAACGGCGTGCTCGGTCTTGCCAGCATGCTCCTCGAAACCAGGCTCGATCCGGAGCAGCGCGAGGCCGTCACCACGATCCGCGAGTCCGGCGACAACCTCCAGCGCATCCTCAACGACATTCTCGACCTCTCCAAGCTGGAAGCAGGCCGCTTCCAGTTCGAGGCGATCGACTTCGCGCCGCAGGCGCTGGTCGAGACGGTTGCGACCGTGGTGCGCGCCAGCGCCAAGAGCAAGGGGCTCACGGTCAAGGTCGAGCTCGATCCGAACCTGCCGCCGACGCTCCGCGGCGACGTCGCGCGCATCCGCCAGGTGCTGCTCAATCTCGCCTCCAACGCGGTGAAGTTCACCGACGAAGGCGAGGTGACGATATCGGCGACCTGCCAGGCGCGGCGCGACCTGCTGGCGACCGTCGAATGGACGGTGACCGACAGCGGCATCGGTATCGCGCCCGACAAGCTCGACCTGCTGTTCAGCGACTTCGCCCAGGCTGATGCCTCGATCAGCCGTCGCTTCGGCGGCACTGGCCTCGGCCTTGCCATCAGCAGGCGGATCATCGAGCAGATGGGCGGCACGATCGGCGTCATCTCGACGCCGGGAGAGGGCTCGACCTTCCGCTTCACGCTGGTCCTGCCCTGGAGCCAGGCGCAGGCGTCCGATCAGGCTGGCGGCCGCGACGAAGCCGACGAGCTCCAGGCCCGGATCTCCGGTCTCGACCGGCCGCTGAAGGTGCTGGTCGCGGAGGACGATGCGGTCAACCGCATGGTCGTGAGCAAGATGCTGGGGGCATTCGACATCGAGCTGCGTGTCGTCACCGACGGGACCGAAGCCGTCGCGGCAGCCTGCGAGGGCAATTACGACGTCGTGCTGATGGACGTGCGCATGCCCGACATGGACGGGCTCGCCGCCACCCGCGCGATCCGCGCGCAAGGCGAGCGCTTCGAAGCCATGCCGATCATCGCGCTGACCGCCAATGCCTTCCCCGAGGACATCAAGATCTGCCGCGAAGCCGGCATGTCGGACTTCCTGGCCAAGCCGCTGCGCAAGCCGGCACTGGTCGGAGCGCTCCTGCGGGCGCTGGACGGTCACGTCATGTCGGAGGACGCACCGCTCCAGCCGACGTTGATGCCGGTCGAGGTGGCCTGGACGGACGAGGAAAGGGAGATAACGGGCGCGTAGGCGCGCTAGACCGAGAAGCTCGTCCCGCAGCCGCAGGACGCGGTGGCGTTGGGATTGTTGACGCGGAACGAGGCGCCGATCAGGTCGTCGACGAAATCGACCTGCGACCCCGCCAGGAACGGCTGGGAGGCGGAATCGACCAGCACCACCGCATTGTCCTGCTCGATCACGAGATCGTCGTCGGTGCGGGCGCGGTCGATGTCGAACTTGTACTGGAAGCCGGAGCAGCCGCCGCCCTCGACCGAAATGCGCAGCATCGCGCCCGAGCCTTCGCCCTTGAGGATCTCCCCAATCCGGCGTGCGGCCCGGTCGCTGATGGTCACGGCAGTCGTCATTGCTGGTCTCCGATAGTCCCGGCGTCATACCCAATTCATTTGGTATCCCGCGCCCGACATAGTTAAGTGCCACCATACGCAGAATCAAATGGATAGGGACTAAATTCGCCGTGTCCGTCGGAATGGCAGCCCCCCGCGCGCCCTATGCCTGCGACCCCGATCGCAGCCGCGGCCGGCTGGTCGCCGAGCCTCCGAGCCGGACCCGCAGCCCGTTCCGGCGCGATTGCGATCGGGTGATCCATTCCACCGCGTTCCGCCGCCTCAAGTACAAGACCCAGGTGTTCGTGTTCCACGAGGGCGACCACTACCGCACCCGGCTGACCCATTCGCTGGAGGTGGCCCAGATCGCCCGCGCGCTGGCCCGCCAGCTCGGGCTCGACGAGGACCTCACCGAAACTCTGGCGCTCGCGCACGATCTCGGTCATCCGCCGTTCGGGCACGCGGGGGAGCGGGCGCTGGATGCTTGCCTGAAGCAGTTCGGGGGATTCGACCACAATGCCCAGACGCTGCGCGTCGTGGCTTCGCTCGAGCACCGCTATCCCGAGTTCGACGGGCTCAACCTGACTTGGGAATCGCTGGAAGGCATCGTCAAGCACAACGGGCCGCTGACCGATCGCAGCGGCGCCCCGGTCGGGCGCTACCGCGAGCATGGCGTTCCCGTCGGGATCGCCGACTACGTCAAGACCTACGATCTCGAATTGTGGAGCTTCGCCTCGCTGGAGGCGCAGGTCGCCGCGATCGCCGACGACATCGCCTATGACGCCCATGACATCGATGACGGTCTGCGCGCCGGCCTGTTCCAGCTCGACGATCTCAAGGTGATGCCGCTGACGGCGGAGATCATCGCCGAGACTGCGGCGCATTATCCCGATCTTGAAGACGTCCGGCGCGGTGCCGAGCTGGTGCGGGAGCTGATCTCGCACCTGATCGGAGCGGTGTTTGCGGAGACAGGGAAGAACCTCGCGGCCGTGAAGCCGCAATCGGCCCAGGATGTCCGCCGGCAGAGCCGGGCGCTGGTCGCGTTCCCCGCCGAAGTGGCCGAGGAAGAGGCCGCCATCAAACGCTTCCTGTACCAGCACATGTACCGCCACGCGCGGGTGATGCGGGTGATGGGCGAGGCCGAGCAGATCCTGTTCGATCTGTTCGCAAAATACCTGAAATCCCCCAGCGAGCTGCCGCCGGAATGGCTGCTGGGGGCTGAGGCCGACGACGAGGGCGACCGGGCCCGCCGGATCGGCAATTTCATTGCCGGAATGACCGACCGCTTCGCCCTGACCGAGCACCAGCGGCTCTTTGACTCGACCCCGGATTTGCGTTAGGCGGCGGCCATGCCCCAGACATCCTCATCGCTGCATCTGTTCGCCGACGTGCTCGCACGCGTGCACGGCGCCTGCCGCGCGCTTGCGGCGGATTCCAGCTGGCCCGAGGGCATCGATTTCTCCCGCGTCGTCGTCGAGCCGCCGCGCGATGCCTCCCATGGCGACATGGCGACCAACGCCGCCATGGTGCTTGCGAAAGAGGCAAAGGCAAAGCCGCGCGATCTCGCCGAGCAGATCGCCGAACGGCTGCGCACGGATGCGCTGATCGCCAAAGTCGATGTCGCCGGTCCCGGCTTCATCAATCTGACTCTGAAGCCCGCCGCCTGGGCCGAGGCGCTGCGCACGGTGCTGCGCGAAGGCGCCGATTACGGCCGCATCCGGGGCGGCACCAAGGTCAATGTCGAATACGTCTCCGCCAATCCGACCGGGCCGATGCATGTCGGCCATTGCCGCGGCGCCGTGTTCGGCGACGCGCTGGCGAGCCTGCTCCAGTTCGCCGGCCACGATGTCACGCGCGAATATTACATCAATGACGCCGGCGCCCAGGTCGACGTGCTCGCGCGCTCAGCCTTCCTGAGGTATCGCGAAGCGCTCGGCGAGGACATTGGCGCGATCCCGGAAGGGCTCTATCCCGGCGACTACCTCAAGCCGGTCGGGCAGGCGCTGGCGACGGAGCATGGCGACAAGCTGCTCGCGATGAGCGAGGCCCAGTGGCTGCCGACCGTGCGCGCCAAGGCGATCGCGATGATGATGGACGAGATCAAGGACGATCTCGCCGCCCTCAACATCCGCCACGACGTGTTCTTCTCCGAGCGCTCCCTGATCGAGACCGGCAACAACAAGGTTGCGGAGACCATCGACTTCCTGAAGGCCAAAGGCGACATCTACGAAGGCCGCCTGCCGCCCCCGAAGGGCGCGCCGGTCGAGGATTGGGAAGACCGCGAGCAGCTGCTGTTCAGGGCGACCGCCTACGGCGACGACGTCGATCGTCCGCTGATCAAGTCGGACAATTCCTACACCTACTTCGCCTCCGACATCGCCTATCACAAGGACAAGTTCGACCGCGGCTTTGCCGAGATGATCGACGTCTGGGGCGCCGATCACGGCGGCTACATCAAGCGCATGCAGGCGGCGGTGAAGGCGACGACGTCGGCTAAGGGATCGCTGGACGTCAAGATCGTCCAGCTCGTGAAGCTCCTGCGCAACGGCGAGCCGGTGAAGATGTCCAAGCGGAGCGGGGACTTCGTCACCTTGCGTGACGTGGTGGATGAAGTCGGCCAGGACGCCGTCCGCTTCATGATGCTGTACCGCAAGAACGACGCGGTGCTCGATTTCGACCTCGCCAAGGTCATGGAACAGTCGCGGGACAACCCGGTGTTCTACGTCCAGTACGGCCATGCGCGCGGCCATTCGATCTTCCGTAACGCGCGGGCCGAGGTGTTCCCGGAACTCCCAGAGGATGCCGGCGCGCGGATCGCATGGCTCGCTGAGTCGGCGGTGGAACGGTTGTCGGACCCCGTCGAGCTCGATCTTCTTAAGCGCCTCGCAATTTATCCGCGCATGCTGGAAGCTGCCGCCGCGGCCCATGAGCCGCACCGAATTGCCTTTTATCTCTATGATTTAGCCAGCGAATTTCATGCGCTTTGGACGAAAGGGCGCGATTTGCCCTATTTACGCTTCATTATCAATAATGATGCAGATCTTACAAAGGCGCGATTGGCAATGGTCCAGGGCGTCGTCTCGGTCCTGGCATCGGGCCTCGCCATCCTCGGCGTCCATGCCCCGGACGAGATGCGGTAGTTTGGGGCGAACTACTTAAGGGGAATTCGGGGGTAACCGGCAGAAGCCGGATCGCTTAGACTTGGTTGAAAGCCTTGTGGGTCGAAAGCCGTGCCTTGGTCGAGGGGCGCGCGGCTTTCCCGAAGGGACGCATCATCACGATGGCCGAACGATATCAGGACAGACCGTTTCCTTCCGATGACTATGGTCGCGGCGGCGACCAGCATGGGAAGGCGGATAGCGATCCGTTGGCCGAGCTCGCCCGTCTGATCGGGCAGACCGATCCGTTTGCGGCGCAGTCGCGTCCGCCCGCGGCGCCCGCCCAGAGCTATCAGGACCACGATTACCGCCAGCTCGACGATCAGCAGGACCACGCGGAGCAGGCACCGTCGCCGCCCTCATGGATGCGGCGTGCCAACGTGCAACCGCAGCCGGCACCCGCGCCGGAGCCTGACTATCCGGTCACCGTAAGCCCGGTCCACCCGCTGCATCGCTACGCCGCCAAGTCTGCCGCGCCCGAGCCTGTCGTTTATCAGCCCCAGGCCTATCAGGACACCTATCAAGATCAGGCTCATCAAGATCAGGCTCATCAGGAGCAGGCCTATCAGCAGCATGGTCAGGCCTACCAGGAGCAATCCTATCAGGAGCCGTATGCGCAGCCCGATCCGTCGCGCTACGACGATGCGCTCTATGGTCGGCTGGAGACAGGCGAGCAGGACTATCAGCGCGAGCCGGCCTATCCCGACGACCCTTACGCCGACCAGAGCGACTATCCGGAGGACGAGGTCGAGGAGCCGAAGAAGCAGCGCGGCGGCATGATGACGGTCGCGGCGATCCTGGCGCTTGCCGTGCTCGGCACCGGTGCTGCATTCGCCTACAAGACCTATATCGGCTCGCCTCGCAGCGGCGAGCCGCCGATCATCAAGGCCGACAACACCCCGACCAAGATCGTGCCGGCGCCGACGGACTCCGCGGCCAAGGTGCCGGATCGCATGGTCAGCGGTGACGGCACTGAAAAGATCGTGCCGCGCGAGGAGGCGCCCGTCGACGTCAACGCCAAGGCGGGCGGGCCGCGCGTGGTGTTCCCGCCGCTGAACCAGAATGCGAATCCGCCCTCGGTGGCGAGCGTGTCACCATCCACCGTGCCGCCGCCGAGCGCGGGTCCGAGCCCGAGCAACGGCACGCTGCCGAACAATTCGCCGCGCGCGATCAGGACCGTTGCGGTGAAGGGCGATCAGACCGATAGCGCCGTGCCGCAATCGGCCGCCGCCAAGCCGGCGCCCGCGGCGCCGAAGCCCGTTGCCGCGCCGGTTGCGCCCGCCGCGCCGCGCAATCCGCCGACCTCGGCCAATGCCAGCGCCAACCAGCCGATGTCGCTGGCGCCGCAATCGTCCCCGGCGGCCGAGCCGCCGCAGCGGATAGCTGCGACCAACCCGACGCAGATCGCGCCCACCAGCAGCGGTGGCGGCTACATCGTGCAAGTCTCCTCGCAGCAGAGCGAGGATAGCGCCGCCGCATCCTACCGGGTGCTTCAGAGCAAATACGGCAGCGTGCTCGGCTCCCGTTCGCCCGTCATCAAGCGTGTCGACCTCACCGACAAGGGCAAGGGAGTCGTCTACCGCGCCTTCGCCGGCCCCTATGGTTCGGCCGAGGAAGCGACGCAAGCCTGCAACAATCTGAAGTCCGCAGGCCTGTCTGCCTGCTTCGTCCAGAGGAATTAACGGTCGTTTCCTTGACCCCCTCGCGGGGCAGAGTTAATCGGCCGTTATGAGCACGCGGGCCTTCATTACCGGCGTATCCGGAACGGAACTGACCGCCGCCGAGCGGGAGTTTATCCGTGCCGAACGCCCATGGGGCTTCATCCTGTTCAAGCGTAATGTCGCAACACCAGCACAAGTTGCTGCGTTGGTTGCAGAATTGCGTTCGGTCGCGAAGGCCCCCGACGCGCCGGTCCTGATCGACCAGGAGGGGGGACGGGTGCAGCGGCTGGGGCCGCCACACTGGCCGGTCTATCCGCCGGGGGCCGTATTCGCGAATTTGTACGACACTGATTCGGCCCTCGGGCTCACTGCGGCGCGCCTCAGTGCCCGCCTGATCGCAGCCGATCTCGCCGATCTCGGCATCACCGTGGATTGCCTGCCGCTGGCCGACGTGCCGGTGCCGGGCGCCGATGCGGTCATTGGTAACCGGGCCTACGGCACGGAGCCGGGCAAGGTCGCGGCCATCGCCCGTGCAGTCACCGAGGGCCTGGAGCAGGGCGGCGTGCTGCCGGTGCTCAAGCATATTCCCGGGCATGGCCGCGCCACCGCCGACACCCATTTCAAGCTGCCGACCGTCGACACGCCGCGGGACGAGCTGGAGCGGACCGATTTCGCCGCATTCAAGCCGCTGGCTGATCTGCCGATGGCCATGACTGCACATGTTGTGTTTAGCGCCTTCGACCCCGCCCATCCGGCGACGACATCTGCGACAATGATTGCTGACGTGATTCGCGGCGCAATCGGGTTCCAGGGTTTGTTAATGAGTGATGACGTGTCGATGAACGCGCTGTCGGGAAATATCGCCGAGCGGACTCGCGCGATCTTCGCGGCCGGCTGCGACGTGGCCCTGCATTGCAACGGCAACATCGAGGAGATGCGCGACGTCGCCGGCGAGACACCTGAACTGGCCGGTGGGGCGCTGGAGCGGGCGAACGCCGCGCTCGCCGCACGCAAGCCGCCGCAGCCGTTCGACCGCGTGGCCGCACGCGCCGAACTGGATGCATTGATCGCACGGGCAAACACGGCATCGGCATGACTGCAGAAATCCTATCGTTCGAAACCGGGCGGCCCGCAGAGCTCGCCGAGGGTGAGCCGGCGTTGGTGGTGGACGTCGAGGGCTATGAGGGCCCGCTCGATTTGTTGCTTGCGCTGGCGCGGCAGCAGAAGGTCGATCTCGCCAAGATTTCGATTCTCGCGCTCGCCGACCAGTACCTCCATTTCATCGAAGCCGCGCGAAAGATCCGGCTGGAGCTCGCCGCGGACTATCTGGTGATGGCCGCATGGCTTGCCTTCCTGAAGTCGCGCCTGCTGCTGCCGGAGCCGCCGAGCGCGGAAGGCCCGAGCGCCGAGCAGATGGCGACGGCGCTCGCCAACCGGCTGCGCCGCCTGGAAGCCATTCGCGAAGCCGCCAACCGGCTGATGAACAGGCCGCAATTGCAGCGCGACATCTTCGCGCGTGGCGCGCCCGAGCACATCGCCGAGATCAAGCACCCGAAATACACGGCCACGCTCTATGATTTGCTCACCGCCTATGCCGCGCAACGCCAGTCGCGCGTGCTGGCGAGCGTGCATCTGGCCAAGCGCACGGTGTGGTCGCTCGCCGAAGCACGTGCCACGCTGGAGCGGCTGGTCGGCAGCATCACCGAGCAGGACGATTGGGGTGTTCTCGACGACTTCCTGATCCGGCATGTCGCCGACCCGACGCAGCGCGCGACGGTGTTCGCCTCGAGCTTTGCCGCCGCGCTCGAACTGGTGCGCGAAGGTCAGCTCGAGCTGAATCAGAAGGAAGCGTTTGCGCCGATCTATTTCCGGAAGGGGCGCCCAAAACCGGTCCCGGACGCAGCTCCTGCGCCTGATGCGCCGGTCGCTTAAGTGCAAGAAGGAGAATCTGCCATGGCAAGCCTGGCTGAAGTGCGGGTAGAAGAGGCCGAGCCGATGGAGAACGAATCCCAGGCGCGTCCCGAGGAGTTGCGGCTGCTGGAGGCGCTGCTGTTCGCCTCGAATGAACCGCTGGACACCGCGACGCTGGCCAAGCGCATGCCCGAGGGAGTCGACGTCAAGGCTGCGCTCGAGCAGTTGCAGGCCGATTATGCCTCGCGCGGCGTCAATCTCGTTCGCGTCGCCAACAAATGGACGTTCCGCACCGCGGGCGATCTGGCCTGGCTGATGACGCGGGAGAGCACCGAGACCCGCCGCCTGTCGCGGGCCGCAATCGAGGTGCTCGCGATCATCGCCTATCACCAGCCGGTGACGCGGGCCGAGATCGAGGAGATCCGCGGCGTCGTCACGTCGAAGGGCACGCTCGACGTGCTGCTGGAGACCGGCTGGATCAAGCCGCGCGGCCGGCGCAAGACGCCGGGCCGGCCCTTAACCTTCGGAACCACCGAGGAGTTCCTGTCGCAGTTCACCCTGGAACAGCTCGGCGACCTGCCGGGCCTGGAAGAGCTGAAGGGAACGGGACTGTTGGATTCGCGTCTGCCCACCGGGTTCAGCGTGCCGACGCCGTCGGATGATCCGGCCCTGCGGGAGGACGAGGATCCGCTGGAACCGGGCGATGACCTCGATCTCGCCCTTGCGCCTGCGGTCGAGCCTGAGAGCCCGCCAGAAGGCGGCAATGAGGGTGGCAGCGAAGGCGGCGCCGAGGACTGACGTACCGGCGAAATACGGGCCCCTGCGACCAGTTAACACTAGCAAGATTGCGTAGCGCCGACAGCGAATTGGCGCTGCCTTGGTCCTTGTTTTTGAGGTCTGCCAAGCCTAGGTTTCGGTGAGATCGGCCGAGTCCCCGGCCATGCGCGTTTGGAGGGTTGCAGGATGGGTTCACTCAGCATTTGGCACTGGATCTTGGTGATCGCAGTGGTCCTGCTGCTGTTCGGCCGCGGCAAGATTTCGGATCTGATGGGCGACGTGGCTCAGGGCATCAAGGCGTTCAAGAAGGGCATGCAGGACGACGACAAGGCTGCCGAGAAGCCCGAGCCGGCGAAGTCGATCGAGCACAATGCTGCGCCGACCGCGACACGGTCCGACGTCGGCAGCAAGGCCGTCTGAGCCGGAAGAAGCACGCGAGACGCGGGTAGCGGCCCGATCCTGCGCGCAAGGGATTGGGCCGGCTCCGGCTTCGCGTGAACGGAAGACCTCATGTTCGACATCGGGTGGAGTGAACTGGTCCTCATCGGGGTCGTGGCCCTGATCGCCATCGGCCCGAAAGAGCTGCCGGGCGTGCTGCGCATGGTCGGGCAGTGGATGGGCAAGGCGCGCAAGATGGCGGCCGAATTCCAGGGCCAGTTCCAGGAGGCGATGCGTGAGGCCGAGATGGCCGACCTCAAGAAAAGCTTCGACGAGGTCAAGGAAGCCGCCACGGGTTTCAATCCGATGAGCTCGCTCCAGAAGGACGTGAGCGACGCGCTTCGCATCGATGCGCTGGACAAGCCGGCCGAGACGCCGGCCGCTACTGCCGTCGATCCGCCCGTCACGCCCACGACACCGGAGACCCCGACGCCGTCGACCTTCATGGAAGCCGAAGCGCATGCGGCCGCGAACGAGCCGCTCGCGATTACCCGTGAGGTCGAACAGGCAAAGGTTGCGCAGGACACCGCGCCATCCGAAGCGATCAAGGACGCCAAAGCGTCATGACCGACGCCGATATCGAGGCCAGCAAAGCCCCGCTGATGGACCATTTGATCGAGCTGCGCTCGCGGCTGATCAAGGCGCTGCTCGGCTTTGGCCTGGCCTTCATCTTCTGCTTCTTCTTCGCCAAGCAGATCTACAACGTGCTTGTCTGGCCGTTCGTGTGGATTGCGGGGCCGGAGAACTCGAAATTCATCTACACGGCGCTGCTCGAATATTTCATCACCCAGCTCAAGCTGGCGCTGTTCGGCGCCGGCTTCATCTCGTTCCCGATCGTGGCGACGCAGATCTACAAGTTCGTCGCGCCCGGGCTCTACAAGCACGAGAAGCAGGCGTTCCTGCCGTATCTTGTCGCGACACCGTTCTTCTTCGTGCTGGGCGCGGCGCTGGTCTATTTCGTCGTGCTGCCGATGCTGGTGCGCTTCTCGCTCGGCATGCAGCAGACCGGCGGCGACGAGACCGCGCAGATCCAGCTGCTGCCCAAGGTCGGCGAATATCTGTCGCTGATGATGTCGCTGATCTTCGCCTTCGGCATCGCCTTCCAGCTGCCGGTGATCCTGACGCTGCTCGGGCGAATCGGCATCGTCAGCTCGACAATGTTGCGCGAGAAGCGCCGCTATTTCATCGTCTTGGCCTTCGTGATCGCAGCCGTGCTGACGCCGCCCGACGTGCTCAGCCAGTGCTCCCTCGCGTTTCCGCTGATGGCGCTCTACGAGGGCTCGATCCTCGCGGTGGCGATGGTGGAGAGGAAAGCGGCCGCCGCACAGGCTGCCACCGGCACTGACGTGTCGACGCCGGCCAATCCGGCGGAGTAGGGCGACCAAGCCCACCGGTGTCATTCCCCGCCTTGTGCGCAATTGCGCACTGGAGCGGGGAATCCAGTACGCCGCGGCCCCTCGGGGAAACACTGACGTCTCTGGAATACTGGATCGCCCGCTTTCACGGGCGATGACGGAATGCTAGGGGAAAGCGCGCCAACGTAAGTTGTCGGCATAAACGTTGACTATTTACGCGCTGATCCAGGACCACAGCCATGCACGACATCAAAGCGATCCGCGACAATCCGCAAGCCTTCGACGCCGGCCTCGCACGGCGCGGTTTGAAGCCGATGTCGGCCTCGCTGCTCGCGATCGACGAGAAGCGGCGTGCGGCGATCCTCGCCTCCGAGCAGGCGCAGGCGCGGCGCAATGCAGCTTCGAAGGAAATCGGCGATGCCAAGAAGGCCAAGGACGAGCCGCGTGCGGCCAAGCTGATGGCCGAGGTCGCCGAGCTCAAGACCACGATGCCCGAGCTCGAAGCGGCGGCAAAAGCCGCTGACGATGAGCTGACCAAAGCGCTGGCCGCGATCCCGAACATTCCGTTCGAGGACGTGCCCGACGGTCTCGACGAGCACGGCAACGTGCAGCATCACGTGTTCGGCAACAAGCGCAACTATGGCTTTGCGCCGAAGCTGCATGACGATCTCGGCACCGCGCTCGGCTACATGGATTTCGAAGCGGCGGCAAAACTCTCCGGCGCGCGTTTCGTCGTGCTGAAGAAGGGGCTGGCGCGGCTCGAGCGTGCCATCGGCCAGTTCATGCTCGATCTGCACACCACCGAGCATGGCTACACCGAGATCAATCCGCCGCTCCTGGTGCGCAACGAGGTGATGTTCGGCACCGGACAATTGCCGAAATTCGAGGACGATCAGTTCTGGGCGATCAAGGGCGAGCTGCTCGCCTCGCCGGACCATGAGCGGCTGAAGACCGAGCGCCTCGGTCTGATCCCCACCGCCGAAGTGTCGCTCACCAATCTCGCCCGCGAATCCATCCTCGATGAGAAGCAATTGCCGATGCGGCTGACCGCGCTGACGCCATGCTTCCGCGCCGAGGCGGGTGCGGCGGGGCGCGACACTCGCGGCATGATCCGCCAGCACCAGTTCACCAAGGTCGAACTGGTCTCGATCACGACGCCGGAAGTGAGCAAGGACGAGCTGGAGCGGATGCTGTCCTGCGCCGAACAGGTGCTGCAGAAGCTCGACCTGCATTACCGTGTGATGACGCTCTGCGCAGGAGATATGGGCTTCTCGGCGCAAAAAACCTATGACATCGAGGTCTGGATGCCCGGGCAGGGCGAGGGCGGGGCGTTCCGCGAGATCTCGAGCTGCTCGGTCTGCGGCGACTTCCAGGCACGGCGCATGGATGCGCGCTCGCGCGGGCCCGACGGCAAGCCGCGCTTCGTGCACACGCTGAACGGCTCCGGCACCGCAGTCGGCCGCGCGCTGATCGCCGTGATGGAAACCTATCAGCAGGAGGACGGCTCGATCGCGGTCCCGGACGTGCTCCAGCCCTATATGGGCGGGCTGAAGGTGATCGCGCGCGACTAAAGCGTTTTCCCGCGAAGTGGGCACCGGTTCGCGTCCGAAAACGCGGCATGACGAGAATCGCGTTGCGAAGATCGGGCGGCCGGCTATCCTGCCGGCCCGTCCACGCGAACCCTCCCTTCATGGCCTTGCACCGCGACATCTTCTGGGTCGGAAGACAATGGGCGGTGACCGGGGCCGGGATCCAGGCCATCGACCAGCGCCTCCGCGGCGTTCTCGACATCGGGATCGCGCGGCTCTGGGACGACGATCTCGTGCAGAGCCGGCGGGCCAAGCCCGGGGTCAATGCCGCGGATTTCGACAAGGCGTTGAGCGTGGCACGCGAACGCTTTCCGCAGGAGCCGACCTCCGATCCGTTCCTCGCGCAGCTGAAGGCGCTCGGCGTCATCGAGGCTTCCGTCGTGAACCCGGTCGTGCCGGCGATGCAACTGCGTGCAGAAGGCCGGCTTGCGCGCTTCCTGCCGCAATGGCGCGTTCGCCGCTAGCGGGACCAGCCAGGGAACCAGCCGCCGGACCGCAATCGTCCGGTTTGCCTGATCGGCGCTGGCCGGATAAGACGGCTCAGACCCGCTTTCAGGAATCGAACCTTCCGCATGCGCATTCTCTGCACCAATGACGACGGCATCCACGCTCCCGGCCTCAAGGTCGTGGAGGAGATTGCGCGCGCTTTGACCGATGATGTCTGGGTGGTGGCGCCCGAGCTCGACCAGTCCGGCGTGTCGCACTCGCTGTCGCTGAACGATCCCTTGCGTCTGCGCGAGGTCGGCCCACGGCACTTTGCCGTGCGCGGCACGCCGACCGACTGCGTCATCATGGGAGCGCGCCATATCCTGGGAGCCAAGCTGCCCGATCTCGTGCTGTCCGGCGTCAATAAGGGCCGCAACGTCGCCGAGGACGTGGTCTATTCCGGCACCATTGCCGGCGCATTGGAGGGCACCATCCTGGGGTTGCCGTCATTCGCATTGTCGCAGGAGTTCAGCGTCGAGACCCGCGAACGGCCGCCGTGGGACACGGCCCGCAAATTCGGGCCCGATATCCTGCGCAAGGTGATCGCCGCCGGCGTTCCGAAGGACACCGTCATCAACATCAACTTCCCATCCTGCGCGCCGGAGGATGTGCTTGGCATCCGCGTCACGCGGCAAGGCAAGCGCAATCTCGGCTTCCTCAGGATCGACGAGCGCCGGGACGGCCGCGGTAATCCTTATTTCTGGATCGGCTTCGAGCGGACCGCGATGCTCGACACGCCCGCCGACGGCACCGATCTCGCGGCGCTGCGCGAGCGCTACGTCTCGGTCACCCCGCTCAGGCTCGACCGCACCGACGAGGCGTTTTCGGAGCAGCTTGGCCTCACCCTGAAATAAAGGTTAGCTGCCGCGAAGCGCGGCCTCGATGGTCTTGCCGAGCGCGTCGAGCTGAAACGGCTTCTGGAGCGCCGGCCGGTCGCGATATTGCTCGGGCAGGCCGGAGGAGCCGTAACCGGTGGCGAAGATGAACGGGCAGCCCTTGGCCATGATGACATCGGCGACCGGCGAGATGACCTTGCCGTTGACGTTGACATCGAGAATGGCGAGATCGAACTCGGTGGATTGCGCAAGCCGCATGGCCTCATTGATGTCGCCCGCTTCGGCGGCAACCTTGTAGCCAAGCTCCTCCAACATGTCTGCGACCATCATTCTGATCATGACCTCGTCCTCGACGAGGAAAACAGAGCGGCCCGAAAGCCCTGTCGCAGTCATGGTTGAGTCCTTGCCCATTCTCGTAAACGTTCGCAGATAACGATAGGCGACGCAATGCGCGTTTCGACGAACGCAAACCTCGCAAATGGCTTAGCGCTTTGAAGGCCTTGTTGTGGTCAAATGCTGTGCCGAAAGGATATCATGAGTTCCTGAGCCGGAACAAGATTCTCGTCTCGGGTTCTTGCGGTGCAGTACGGCGATCCGCCAGACGAGACGAGCGATAGCAGCAATGACGTCCCACCAGCACCCGCCGGAAAAGATGATGTTTCAGCTCACGCTGAGGCGTCGGGGCATCAGCGATCAGGCCGTGCTGCGGACCATGGAAGAGGTGCCGCGCGAGCTTTTCGTCGACGAGGCCGATCGCGAGGGCGCCTATCGTGACAGCGCGCTGCCGATCGCCTGCGGGCAGACCATCAGCCAGCCCTTCGTCGTCGCCTACATGACCGAGCAGCTCCAGCTCCAGAAGCAGCACCGGGTGCTCGAAATCGGCACCGGCTCCGGCTACCAGGCCGCCGTGCTGTCGCGGCTCGCCGGCCAGGTCCTGACCGTCGAGCGCTATCGCAAGCTCGCCGACACGGCACGCGCCCGGCTTGAGAAGCTCGATTGTCACAATGTCGAGGTGATGCTCGGTGACGGTCTCAATCTGCCTCCCAACATCGGCCCGTTCGATCGCATCATCGTCACCGCGGCGATGGAGCAGATACCGGAGAACCTGGTCGAGCGGCTTGAGGTCGGGGGCATCCTGATTGCCCCGGTCGGCCCGCATCAGGGCGTGCAGACGCTGACCCGCCTGGCCCGCAGCGAAACCGGAATCGAGCGCAAGGAACTCGTCGAGGTCCGCTTCGTGCCGGCACTGCCCGGGGTGGCGCGGGAGCTGTAGAATCCCGGATCGGCAGTGCCGCCAACATCTTATTGTGAGGGTTAAGCCGTTATTTACTCGCCGCGTGTTTACTTAAAACACCAGTTCTGTTGCGTACGAGTGAGTAACCATGTCCGCTGTCGCCGAGTTGCTTTACTCGCGCCGCGTGCCGCAGGTCGCGGTGCTGGCGCTGATCTCCTTCAGCTTTGCAGGGTGCAGCGCCGACATGTCGTCGCGGCTGTCCCAGACCAACTTCTCCAATCCTTTCGCCTCCGAGCAGACCGGTTCGGTGCAGCAGCCGCCGCCGCAGCGTGAGTTGCCGCAATATGCGCGGCCGCAGACGCAGCCCGGTTACTACCAGTCGCAGGCTTTGCCTCCGCCCGCGGTATCTGCCCCGCAGTCCTATCCCGTTGCCTCCGGGGGCGGGGTGTCCGGCGGCGGACGCGGCGTCAGCTCATATGCGCCCCCGGCACAACCGCACCTGGAAACCACGGCGACCGTCCCGCCGCGGTCGGTCGCGGCCGCCCAGCCGGCCGGCGGAACCAAGATCATCGTCGGGACCAGCGACACGCTCGACGTGCTCGCCAAGCGCTATCGCGTCACGCCGCAGGCGATCCTTGCCGCTAACGGCTACAAGGGTCCGCGGGCGCTCTCGCCCGGCCAGCAGTTGATCATTCCGTCTCCTGCCACCGCAGCTGCACCGGCGCCCGCGATGGCTCCGGTCGCGGCAGCGCCTGCGGCGAAGCCGGTTGCTGCCGTCGCGGCACCGCCGAGCACGCACTTCGTCAACCGTGGCGACACGCTCGCCAGCATCGCGCGCAAGAACCGCATCTCGGCGGCAGAGCTCGCCCGTGCCAACGGCATCGATCCGTCGGCAAAGCTGAAGCTCGGCACCAAGCTGACCGTGCCCGGCGCCAAGACCGCCGCCGTCGCGGCGCCGGTTGCTGCGGCTCCGGTCGCGGCTGCACCGGTGGCCGGAACGCTCCAGCCTGTTGCGGCAGCTCCGGCACCCGCGACCAAGATGGCCACTGCCGCCGCGCCCGTGCAGAGCGCGCGGCTCGCCCAGGCCACGAGCAATGTGGAAGAGAAGGCTGCCGAGACGCCGGCGAAGGCTGCGGAGGCCACCGGCGCGCTGCCGACCTTCCGCTGGCCCGTCCGCGGCAAGGTGGTCACGAGCTACGGTGCCAAGACCAATGGCAAGTCCAATGACGGCATCAATCTGGCGGTGCCCGAGGGGACGCCGGTCAAGGCGGCCGAAGATGGCGTCGTCGCCTATTCCGGCAACGAGCTGAAGGGTTACGGCAATCTGGTTCTGGTTCGGCACTCCAACGGCTACGTCACCGCATATGCCCATGCGAGTGAGCTGTTGGTGAAGCGCGGCGATACCATCAAGCGCGGCCAGGTCATTGCCAAGTCGGGTCAATCCGGGGAGGTGGCGTCGCCGCAGCTCCACTTCGAGATCCGCAAGGGATCGAGCCCGGTTGACCCGCTTCAATTCCTCAACGGGGCGTGAGACTTACGTAGCCTCCGCACGAACCGTGTCGTCGCCCGGCTCGACCGGGTGACCCAGTACGCCGCGGCCTCTCGATTGACAACAAACGTCTCTGGAATACTGCATCGCCCGCTCCAGTGCGCAAGTGCGCACAAGGCGGGCGATGACAGTTGAATTCGGGGTAACAGCTCGCGCTACTACGCCGTCAGCTTCACACCCAGCCGTCCCGCCAGCTCCTGCACGAACTGCCAGGCGACGCGGCCCGAGCGCGAGCCGCGCGTCGTCGACCATTCCAGCGCCTCGCGCTCGAGCGTCTCGTCGTCGACCCTGATCCCGAAATGGCTGCAATAGCCGCGCACCATGGCGAGATATTCGTCCTGGCTGCAGCGGTGGAAGCCGAGCCAGAGGCCGAAGCGATCCGAGAGCGAGACCTTCTCCTCCACCGCTTCGCCCGGATTGATCGCGGTCGAGCGCTCGTTCTCGATCATCTCGCGCGCCAGCAGATGGCGCCGGTTGGAGGTGGCGTAGAGGATGACGTTCTCGGGCCGGCCCTCGATGCCGCCTTCGAGGACCGCCTTGAGCGACTTGTAGGAGGCATCATTGCCGTCGAAGGAGAGGTCGTCGCAGAACACGATGAAACGGAAGGAGGAGGCCCGCAGCTGCTCCATCAGGGCCGGCAGGCTCTCGATGTCCTCACGGTGGATCTCGATCAGCTTGAGCTTGTCGGCCGGTTTGCGCTCCGCGTTGATGCTGGCATGCGCCGCCTTCACCAGTGACGACTTGCCCATGCCGCGTGCGCCCCAGAGCAGGGCGTTGTTGGCGGGCAGGCCGTTGGCGAAGCGCTCGGTGTTCTCCATCAGGATGTCGCGCATCCGGTCGACGCCCTTGAGCAGGAACAGCTCGACGCGGCTCACGCGCGGCACCGCCGAGAGGCGTCCGTCGGGATGCCAGACATAGGCGTCCGCCCGCTTGAACGACTCGGCCTCGGTCGCCGGCTTGCCCTGCGCGGAGAGGTGCGCCGCAATGGTCTCCAGGGCGCGGACGATGCGCTCCTGCGGGAGGTCCGGGCCTGCCTTGGTGACCGCCGCCGTGGGGCGTTTTGCCGCGAGGCGGGTGGGCTTGTTGGCAGGGGTGCGGGGGCCTTTGCCGGCCGGGCTTTTGCTATGGTTTTTGGGCATGTCCGAAGTTCCTGAGAACGCAGCCTTATCGGGCCTGACGGGCCGCCGCAAGGTGGCCCAAAAGGGCAGTCTGGCAGCGTTGCAATTGGGGCAATGGCCGCTATAGTCCGCGCGAATTTGACCGAACCGGTCGCCTTTGAGGGCCTGACCGGCTTTCCCCCGTTCTCGCGAGGATCGTCCGAATGCTGATTACCCCTGCGTATGCCCAGGCCGCGGCCGCTGGCGACACCAACAGCATGTTGATGTCGCTGCTGCCGTTCGCCCTGATCTTCGTGATCATGTACTTCCTGATTCTGCGCCCGCAGCAGAAGAAGGTCCGCGACCACGCCGAGCTCGTGAAGAATATCCGCCGCGGCGACACCATCGTGACCTCAGGAGGTCTCGTCGGCAAGGTCACCAAGGTGGTCGACGACGACCAGATCGAGTTCGAGATTTCCGACGGCGTGCGCGTGCGGCAGATGCGCCAGATGATCTCGGGCGTGCGCGCCAAGGGCGAGCCGGCCAAGGAAAGCGCAAAAGAGAGCGCCAAGGACGACACCGCGGCGAAGTGAGAGCTTCACCGCGAGTCTCAAGTCTCCTGATCTGACAGGTCCAGTCGATGTTGTATTTCACGCGGTGGAAGGCGCTGGGGATTATCCTGACGGCGCTGATCGTGTGCCTCTGCGCGGTCCCCAACTTCTTCCCCGAGGCGCAAGTCAAGAGCTGGCCCGCCTGGGCGCAGCGCCGCATCGTGCTCGGCCTCGACCTCCAGGGCGGCTCCTATCTGCTGCTCGAGGTCGACGCTGCCTATGTGAAGAAGGAGCGGCTCGACCAGGTCCGCGACGACGTTCGCCGGACCCTGCGCGACGCCAAGATCGGATTCACCGGCGGCGTCACCGTGCGCAACGATGCCGTCGAGGTTCGCATCACCAAGGAGACCGATGCGCAGCCGGCGCTTGCCAAGCTGCGCGAGCTGTCCCAGCCGCTGGGCGGCCTGATGGGATCCAGCGGTCAGCGCGACCTCGAGGTGACTGATGCCGGCGGCGGGGTGATCCGCCTGAGCGTCCCGCAGGCTGCGGTGCTCGATCGCCTGCGCAAGACCATCGAGCAGTCGATCCAGATCGTCGAACGCCGCGTCAACGAGCTCGGCACCGTCGAGCCCGTCATCCAGCGCCAGGGCAACGACCGCATCCTGGTGCAGGTCCCCGGTCTTCAGGACCCGACCCGCCTGAAGGAACTGCTGGGCAGGACCGCGAAGATGGAATTCCGCATGGTCGACACCTCCGTGCCGCCGGATCAGGCGCAAGCGGGCAGGGTGCCGCCGGAATCCGAACTGCTGATGAGCGCCTCGCCTCCGCCGACGCCCTATGTGGTCAAGAAGCAGGTGCTGGTCGCCGGCGGCGACCTGACCGATGCGCAGGCGACCTTCGACCAGCGCACGGGTGAGCCGGTCGTCAGCTTCAAGTTCAACACCTCGGGCGCGCGCAAATTCTCGCAGGCCACGCAGGAGAACGTGGGACTGCCGTTCGCGATCGTGCTGGACAACAAGGTGATCTCGGCGCCCGTCATCCGAGAGCCCATCACCGGCGGCCAGGGCCAGATCTCCGGCAATTTCACGGTGCAATCGGCCAACGATCTCGCGATTCTCCTGCGCGCCGGCGCATTGCCGGCACCGCTCACGGTGGTCGAGGAGCGCACCGTGGGTCCAGGACTCGGTCAGGACTCGATCGAGAAGGGCCAGCTCGCGGCCTATGTCGGCTCGATCCTCGTCATCATCTTCATGCTGCTGACCTACCGGCTGTTCGGCGTGTTCGCCAACATCGCGGTGGCCATCAACGTCGCCATGATCTTCGGCTTATTGTCGCTGCTCAACGCCACGCTGACGCTGCCCGGCATCGCCGGCATCGTGCTCACCGTCGGCATCGCGGTCGACTCCAACGTGCTGATCTACGAACGCATCCGCGAGGAATTGCGCGGCGGCCGCAATGCGATCTCGGCGATCGACGCCGGATTCAAGCGGGCGCTCGCCACCATCCTCGATTCCAACATCACCACCTTCATTGCTGCCGCGGTGCTGTTCTACATCGGCACCGGTCCGGTGCGCGGCTTTGCCGTGACGCTCGGCATCGGCATCATCACCACGGTGTTCACCGCCTTCACCCTGACCCGGCTGATCGTCGCCTGGTGGGTGCGGTGGAAGCGGCCGCAGAGCGTGCCGATCTAGGAGCCTGATCGTGACTCACACCGTTCTCATCGGGCTCGGCGTCCTCATTGCCATCCTCACCGTGGTCTCGGCCCTCGGCCTGCTGCCGTCGCTGCGCATCGTCCCCGACGATACGCATTTCGACTTCACGCGCTTCCGTCGCATCAGCTTTCCGATCTCGGCGGCGCTGTCGATCGTCGCGATCGTGCTGTTCTTCACCCATGGCCTGAACCTCGGTATCGACTTCAAGGGCGGCACGCTGCTGGAGGTGAAGGCGAAGTCCGGCACCGCCGACATCGCGGCAATGCGTACCTCGCTCGACGGCCTGGGCCTCGGCGAGGTCCAGCTGCAGCAGTTCGGCGGTCCGGAGAACGTCCTGATCCGCGTTGCGGAGCAGCCGGGTGGCGACGCGGCCCAGCAGGCAGCCCTGCAGAAGCTTCGTGGCGCGCTTGGCGACAGTGTCGACATTCAGCGCACCGAGGTGCTGGGTCCGCGCGTCGCGGGCGAGCTCCTGGCCTACGGCATGCTCGGCCTGATGCTCGCGATCGTTGGGATCCTGATTTATCTCTGGTTCCGGTTCGAATGGCAGTTCGCGCTGGGCGCCATGATCGCCAACGTGCACGACATCGTGCTGACGATCGGCTTCATGTCGATCAGCCAGGTCGATTTCGACCTGACCAGCATCGCGGCGTTGCTGACCATTCTCGGCTATTCGCTCAACGATACCGTCGTCATCTACGACCGCATCCGGGAAATGCTGCGTCGCTACAAGAAGATGCCGATGCCCCAGCTGCTCAATGAATCCATCAACTCGACGCTGTCGCGCTCGATCATCACCCACGTCACGGTGACGCTCGCGCTGCTCGCGCTGCTCTTGTTCGGCGGCCATGCCATCCACAGCTTCACCGCGGTGATGATGTTCGGCGTGGTGCTGGTCGGCACCTACACCTCGATCTTCATTGCAGCACCGATCCTGATCTATCTCGGCGTCGGCGAGCACCGCGAAGACGCGCCCGATACGGCGACGCCGGCGAAGAAAAGCAAGGCATGATCCGAACCTCATGCCCTTGCAGGCGTTTGCGAGGGCAGTAAGCCCATTCGGACGAAGCTCATGGCCGGCGATCCCAACGCTCCGCATTTTCCGCGCTCGGCGCCGATCGATGCCTATGGCAAGGGCGGCTTCGCCTTTGCCGGCATGTCGCATCGGGGCTCGCTGCTCTGTCTGCCCGACGCGATCTGGGCTTGGGACGTGACCGACCCCGCGAAGATCGACCGCTACTCGCTGGATCGGGTGTTCACGGCGGCCAACAGCATCGACACGCTCCTGGTCGGCACTGGAACGGGGCTGTGGCTGCCGCCGCCGGAGCTGCGTCAGGCGCTCAAGGCGGTGAGGGTTGTACTGGACACGATGCAGACCGGCCCGGCCGTGCGTACCTACAACATCATGATCGGCGAACGGCGGCGGGTTGCCGCCGCGCTGATCGCCGTGCCATGAGCAACCCGCCATCCGACTCCGCCGCGTTCTGCGCCGATCTCGTGCGCAGCCACGACTTTCCCCGCTACGCCGCGACCCTGTTCGCGCCGGCCGCCGAGCGCCGCGCGTTACTGGCGATCTATGCCTTCAACGTCGAGATCGTTCGCGTCCGCGACCAGGTGAGCCAGCCCCTGCCCGGCGAGATCCGCCTGCAATGGTGGACCGACATGCTGTCGGGCCACGTCCATGGCAGCGCCGAAGGCAATCCGGTGGCGGCCGAGCTGCTTCGCGCGATCCGCGATTTCGACCTGCCGGTCGAGCCGCTGTCGCTGCTTGCCGAGGAGCATCAGTTCGATCTCTACAACGACCCGATGCCGACGATGGCCGCGCTGGAAGGTTACCTCGCGGCGACCTCATCGGCGCTGTTCGCCCTGGCAGCGCAGGTCTTGGGACCGCCTTCGGAGGCGGCCGAGCATGTCGCCCGCCATGCCGGGCTGGCGCAGGGTATCGTGCAGGTCATCGCCAATCTGCCGCGCGATGCCGCGCACCGGCAATTGTTCGTGCCGCAGCAGGTGCTGGAGCAGCACGATTGCAGCATGGAGGACGTCTTCGCCGGCAAGGAAACACCCAATCTCCATGCGGTGCTTGAGCAACTGGCGGGTGAAGCCCGGCAGCATATGACCGCGGCTTCATCGCTGCTGGCGCAGCTGGCGCCGCCGTTGCGGCCGGCGTTTCTGCCGCTGCGCCAGGCGCAGGCCGATCTTGAGCGCCTGTCGCGCCCGGGACGCAATCCGTTTAGGTTGCAGCCGACCTCGCGGTTGCGCACGCTCTGGACGCTGTGGCGCGCCTCGCGATCGCGTGAATTTACCAAATAGACGCCGGCTTATCGCCTGGCCCGCCCAAATGCTCTATGCTGTCCTATGGCTGACATGTCCCAAAGCTCGTTCGATCTCAGCGGCCTTCCGGTCGCCCCTGAAGACATTCGCGCCGCCGCCAAGACCATCCAAGGCGCCGTTGTCGAGACGCCCTGTAGCCACAGCCGGACGCTGAGCAGCATCTGCGGCTGCGACATCTGGCTCAAATTCGAGAACCTGCAGTTCACCTCCTCGTTCAAGGAGCGCGGCGCGCTCAACCGGCTTACCGCGCTGACGGCGGAGGAGCGCGCGCGGGGCGTGATCGCGATGTCCGCGGGCAACCACGCGCAAGGCGTTGCCTACCATGCCAAGCGGCTCGGCATTCCCGCCACCATCGTGATGCCGATCGGCACGCCCATGGTGAAGATCGAGAACACCCGGCATCACGGCGCCGAGGTGGTGGTCACGGGCGCGACGCTGGAGGAGGCGGCCGCCTTTGCGCGCAGCCACGGTGAAGCGCACGGCATGGTCTTCGTCCATCCTTACGACGATCCGCTCGTCATCGCCGGGCAGGGCACGATCGGGCTGGAAATGCTGAAGGCGGTCCCGGAGCTCGACACGCTGGTCGTCCCGATCGGCGGCGGCGGTTTGATCAGCGGGATTGCCATTGCCGCGAAGTCGATCAAGCCGTCGCTCAGGATACTGGGCGTCGAGGCCTGGCTCTATCCCTCGATGTACAACGCCATTCACGACGGCAATCTGCCGGCGCGCGGCGATACGCTCGCCGAGGGCATCGCGGTGAAATCACCGGGCAAGATCACCACCGAAATCGTTCGGCGCCTCGTCGACGATATTGCGCTCGTCAACGAAGCCGAGCTCGAGCGTGCAGTCGCGACCCTGATCTCGATCGAGAAGACCGTCGTCGAGGGCGCCGGCGCCGCCGGCCTCGCCGCGCTGATGTCCGATCCGTCCCGCTTTGCCGGCGAGAAGGTCGGCCTCGTGCTGAGCGGAGGCAATATCGACACGCGGCTGATCGCCTCCGTGCTCACCCGCGAGCTCGCGCGCGAGGGGCGGCTGACGCAATTGTCGCTCGATATCCCCGACAGGCCGGGGCAGCTCGCCGCGGTAGCGGCACTGCTGGCCGAAGCGGGTGCGAATATCATCGAGGTCTCACACCAGCGGACCTTCTCCGACCTGCCGGCCAAGGCGACGCTGCTGCAGCTTGTCATCGAGACCCGCGATGCCGCCCATCTCAACGAGGTGATGGCCAGGCTCAGCGCATCCGGACTGAGCGCGCGCTGCACCTGAGCACGCGCTAACGTGACGCCAAATCCGCGACGTGGTCGATCAGCCGGTCGATCTCGGCTTGGGTGTTGTAGTAGTGGGGGGAAGCTCGGACGAGCGGCGGCAGCTCGCGGTTCTCGGCATCGATGCGGGTACTCGACGGGTCTGAAGCGCCGATTGTGATGCCCGCCGCCGCGGCGCTGCTGACAATGGCCTCCGCTTCATATCCATCCAAAGTGAAGCTGACGATGGCGCCAGGCTTGCGGCCAAGGTCGTGAATAGTGATGCCACGAATGGAAGCGAGGCCGCTGCGAAGGCGGCCCGCGAGCAGCCGGCAGCGCTCCTCGATGGCATCCATGCCGATGTCGAGCGCATAATCGACGGCAGCGCCGAGCCCAAGCCGGGCGGCGTAATTATTCTCCCATGTCTCGAAGCGGCGGGCATCGTCGCGGAGCCGATATTCATCGCGCGAGACCCAGGGCGCTGCAAAATGGTCGATCATCGGTGGCTCGAGCTGCTGCAGGAGCGCCCCGCGCACATAGAGAAAGCCGGTACCACGCGGTCCCCGCAGGAATTTGCGTCCCGTGGCCGACAGCATGTCGCAGCCGATGGCCTCGACGTCGACCTCCATCTGGCCGACCGCCTGGCAGGCATCGAGCAGATAGGGGATGCCGTGTGCTCGCGCAATTCTGCCGATGGCCGCTGCGGGATTGGTCAGCCCGCCATTGGTCGGAACCCAGGTGATGGCGATCAGCTTCACGCGTTCGTCGATCATACGTTCGAGTGCGCCGACATCGAACTCGCCCGTCGCATCGCTCGGCACCACATCGATGACCGCGCCTGTGCGTTTGGCGGCCTGAAGAAACGCAACATAGTTGGCGGCGTACTCCGCTTCGGCCGTCAGGATCCGGTCGCCCTCTCGAAATGAAAGCGAATAGAACGCCATCTGCCAGGCAACCGTCGCGTTCTCCACCAGGGCGATTTCATCCGGCGATGCGTTCAGGAGCCGGGCCACTGAGCCGTAAACGGCTTCGAGCCGATCTGACGCGCGATCGGCTGCGGCATAGCCGCCGATCTCGCTCTCGAGATCGATATGTCCTTTCATCGCCGCGACGACGGGCGCGGGCATGAGAGCCGCACCGGCATTGTGGAGATACGCGAGCCGGGAGGCAGCAGGCGTGTCGGCACGTATCTGGTTGATGTCGATCACGTCAGAGCCTCCATCTTCAGGTTCCTCGTAGACACAATGACGCACGCGAGCAAGCTCGGGCAAACGACTGTTCCAGCTGGAGCATGCAGATCGGGATGCCTATGCTGATCGGAAGCGCAATCTGGCACGGAATCACAGGGAATACCCAATGGCAAAGAACACGATCTGCCTCTGGTACGACAAGGATGCTGAAGCCGCGGCCCGCTTCTATGCCGAGACGTTTCCCGACAGCGCGGTGAGTGCGGTCCATCGCGCGCCCAGCGACTATCCGTCCGGCAAGGCAGGCGATGTCCTGACCGTCGAGTTCACGGTAGCCGGCGTTGCCTGTCTCGGTCTCAATGGCGGACCCGTCTTCAAGCACAACGAGGCCTTCTCGTTCCAGATCGCCACCGACGATCAGGCGGAGACCGATCGCTACTGGAACGCCATCGTCGGCAATGGCGGGCAGGAGAGTGCGTGCGGCTGGTGCAAGGACAGATGGGGAGTCTCCTGGCAGATCACGCCGCGGGTGCTGACCGAGGCGCTGGCCGCCGGTGGCACGGAGGCCAAGCGCGCCTTCGATGCGATGATGGGGATGACGAAGATCGACGTCGCCGCGATCGAAGCCGCGCGCCGCGGCTGAGACGGTCGCGCCTCAGATGCAGAGGCCGAGCAGCTTGACGTGACAGTTGCCGGACTTCGGCTTGCTCGCGGGCGGTACCTCGCGCTTCACCGCGACGACGGGCTCCTTGTCCTTTTTCTTGCCTTTGCCCTTCTCGTAGTCGCCGGCGATGACCATGGCCCAATAGGTGCGCTTGCCACTCGCATTCTTGGCGCTGGCAATGCCGACGCGGGAGGCATTGTGCAGCAACAGGTTCTTGCGGTGCCCGGAGGAGTCGATCCACTGGCCCAGCGTCTTGTCGAAACTGTCGTAGCCGTAGGCGATGTTCTCTGCGGCGCGGCCCGCGCCGGCCGGTGCGACGCGGCGATTGAATGGGCCGAGTGTGTCGTGGCTGAGGTCGTCCTTCGCCGCCATCGCGCGGGCCTGATCCATGGCGATGCGATCGAGGGTGGCGTCGCGCACGACGCGGGCCTCACCATGCTTGAGACGGAAGCTGGAGATCAGCTCTGCCGGTGAGTCGGCCAGCGCAGGCGCCCCTGCCAGCAGCACAAGGCCGGCGATCGTTCCGCCAACCATACGATGCATCATCGTCCCCCGAGCGCCCATGATCTCTGCCAACCCTTCCTGATCCAAGCGCTTCTCGATCGCCATTGTGGAGGCTTCAAGGCGCAGATTCCGCGCTAGCTCGTCGGGAGCTTCGCCTCGAAATTGAAGCGGTCGCGCAGGTTCTTGCGCTGCTCCAGGATATCCTTGAGGAAGGCGCGATCCTGCTCGTTCTTCATCATCGGCTCGATCAGGTCGAGCTGGTTCATGGCGACCAGTTGCAGGACCTCGATGCGTGGCTTGCCGCTGGCGTTGCGTGGCAGGGCGTGCACGACCTGGATGTGCTCGGGCGGCTTCGGTCCCTTGGAGGCGGCAAGCTCGCTGCGGAGCTGGCCCTCGAGCGCGGCCTGATCGGCTTCGACGAAGGCGTAAAGCCCGACACCGGAGCGACGGTCGGCAAAGGCGACGATGGCGGCGTCGCGCACGGCGGGATTCCGGCGGATCAGCTCGGCCAGCACCGGCGCGTCGTTGACGAGCCGACGGCCGCCGCCCTCGCGATCGGTGAAGTTGAACAGGCCGCGGGTGATGGCGCGATAGACCTTCTTGCCGGTGGCGAGCCATAGGCTCGCGGCGAACGACTTCCTCGCCAGGATCTTTCGCTCTCGCGGCGTCAGCGCCTCAGGCGCGTAGGAGCGCTTGTGCTTGAGCAGATGCCGGAGGTCCTCATAGGCGAGGATGCGATAGAGCCGGCCGCGGCGCTTGAAGCACGCGGCGAGCTGGAAGTCGGTGACATAGGCGCGGCCGTCGCGGCCGACCAGCCAGTTCTGCTCCTTGGCGAGATCGTTGTGGCAGATGCCGGCGCGGCGCAGCCGACGCAGTGCGGCCTTGGCGGAGCGGAAATAGGCGACATCGCCATGGGGCTTTGCCAGGTGCAGCGCGACGCCGTCGACGAAGCCGCGCACCAGAGCGCGGCGCCCGGCCCAGAGCAGCTCGGGGCCGACGTCGAGGCCTTTGGCCCGCACCAAGGCCTGCTTCTCGCGGGCGAACAGGTGGCGTGCCAGCAGAAACGACCACCATGGCACCTCGTCGAGCCGGCGCAGCACCGCGTCGATCTCGCCGCTTTCGCTGCGGAAACGGCCGCGCTCGACGGTCGAGAACACGTCGCGCTTGAGCATCACGCCTTCGGTCCAGCGCGCCGACAGCTCTGCCGCGTCGTCTTTGGGCAAGCTCATTGCAAACTCACGCGGCGGCGGCAATGCGCAGGTGATCGGCGATCCAGCGATCGAGATCGGCGAGCGCCCGTGCGCTCAGCGCCTGCTTCTTGGCCACCGTCTTCTCGTTGCCGCGCAGCCGCGTGCCGTCGGGCTTCTTCGTTGGCACGCTCGTGAGCGGTGGAAACAGGCCGAAATTGATGTTCATCGGCTGGAACGAGCGCGTGCCCGGCTCGATGGTCTCGATATGGCCGCCGGTGATGTGACCGAGCAGCGATCCCAGTGCGGTCGTAGCCGGCGGGCTGACAAGCGTCTCGCCGCGCGCTTCCGCGGCTGCATAGAGACCCGCGATCAAGCCGACGCTGGCGGATTCCACATAGCCTTCGCAGCCCGTCATCTGGCCGGCGAAGCGCAGCCGCGTCTGTGCGCGCAGCCGCAGCTGGCCGTCGAGCAGCTTCGGCGAGTTCAAGAAGGTGTTGCGATGCAGGCCGCCGAGGCGGGCGAATTCGGCGTTCTCCAACCCCGGAATGGTGCGGAAGATGCGCTGCTGCTCGCCATACTTCAGCTTGGTCTGGAAGCCGACGATGTTGTAGAGCGTGCCGAGCTTGTTGTCCTGGCGCAGTTGCACGATCGCGTACGGTTTCGTGGTGGGATCGTGCGGGTTGGTGAGGCCGACCGGCTTCATGGGACCATGGCGCAGCGTCTCGGGGCCACGTTCAGCCATCACCTCGATCGGCAGGCAGCCGTCGAAATAGGGCGTGTTGGTCTCCCATTCCTTGAACTCGGTCTTCTCGCCGGCGATCAGCGCGGCGACGAAGCCCTCATACTGCTCCTTGGTCATGGGGCAGTTGATGTAGTCGGCACCGTTGCCGCCGGGGCCGACCTTGTCGTAGCGCGATTGGAACCAGGCCACCGACATGTCGATGGACTCGCGGTGCACGATCGGCGCGATGGCGTCGAAGAAGGCGAGCGCGTTCTCGTCGGTGAGCTCGCGGATGGCGTCGGCCAGCGGCGCGGAGGTGAGGGGGCCGGTGGCGACGATGACGTTGCTCCACGCGGCCGGCGGCAGGCCCGCGATCTCGCCGCGCGCGATCTCGATCAGGGGATGATCGTTCAGCGCCTTGGTGACGGCCGCCGAGAAGCCGTCGCGATCGACCGCGAGTGCGCCGCCGGCGGGCACCTGGTTGGCGTCGGCCGCGCGCATGATCAGCGAGCCGAGGCGGCGCATCTCCGCATGCAGCAGGCCGACGGCGTTGTTGGCGGCGTCATCCGAGCGGAACGAGTTGGAGCAGACGAGCTCGGCAAGTCCGTCGGTGCGGTGCGCGTCGGTCATGCGGGTCGGCCGCATCTCGTGCAGCACCACGGGCACGCCGGACTTCGCAATCTGCCAGGCAGCTTCCGAACCGGCGAGGCCGGCACCGATCACGTGGACGAGGTTGGATTGGGGTCCTGTCATGGGGCGGACAGGTAGCGCTTTTCGGCGGAGAGTGGAATCGCCGAGATCGAGTTTTCTGCCACCAGATGCGACAACGCCCGCACGAGGCGGGCGCTATCGGTCCGTTCTAGTGAAGGGCTGAAGGGTATCAGCCCTGATACTGACCGGCGGCAACGCGCGGGATGTCCGAGCGATCGAGGCCGATATCGGCCAATTCGCGATCGCTGAGCTGGGACAGCTCGGCAACATTGCGCTGATAGTCCCGGAAGGCCTGGATCATGCGGATGAGCGAGAGCAGCATTGGTAGTCTCCTGTAGTTCGATTCAGCCTTTGCTTGAGGCCTCATCGTTGAAATGAATATAGGTGAGAGTGGTGCAGTGCGAAAGTTCCGATGTTGCGATGCAGCTAAGCGCTATGTGCATGGCATACGTAACGGATGCTTAACCGGAAGGCGCTCCCGCCCAGAGCTTGGCCAAGGTCGTCCGGTGTCGACGATAAGTACCCGTGAAATAACGGGTTTATGTCAAAGATTGATCTGGGTCATCGCGGAAATAGGTGGCCTATAAGCGGCCAGCAAGTTCAACCCAGCAGCTTATAGACTCAAGTCATGCCTGCCTGATTCGCATAGGACGCGACGCTATTATATGAATATAGATTCACTTTAAGATCCATTGAATACCGAAAATGCGCCCATGAGCGATGCGCTGGCGCCGCTACAGCGAGGCCCGCTTGCCGGGGTTCGGCAGCGGCGATTCGGCGCGCTTCGGCTGGGCTGAGATCTAAGGGGCGCGTGCGAGCTGGGCGGCAAAATAGGCCACGGTCTTGGAGTAGACCTCGCTCTTGTTCCACTGCTTGAGCACCTCAAAGTTCGGGCTGCCCGGCTGCCAGTCCTTGCCCTTCTGCCAGCCATAGCCGACCAGATAATTGGCCGTGGAGGCGAGCACGTCGGGCACGTTATGCAGAAGATCGCGCTTGCCGTTGCCGTCGAAGTCGATGGCATATTTCATCCAGGATGACGGCATGAACTGGGTCTGGCCGAGCTCGCCGGCCCAGGCGCCTTTCATGTCGGCAGGCGCAAGATCGCCGCGCTGGACGATGCGCAGCGCATCCAACAGCTCGGCGCGAAACTGCTCGGAGCGACGGCAATCGTAAGCGAGCGTTGCAAGCGAGCGGAACGTTGCAAACTTGCCGGTGTTGACGCCGAAATCGGTCTCCAGGCCCCAGATCGCGACCAGGACTTCGCCCGGCACGCCGTAAGCCTGCTCGATGCGCGACAGCACCGAGCCGTATTGCTTCATCCTGTTGGAGCCGCGCTCCAAGCGTGGCGGCACCATGCGGCCGGAGAACTCCTCGAAGCTCTGGGTGAAGACCTTTTGCGAGCGGTCGCGGTTGAGCACGCTCTGATCCAGTGTGACGCCGGCAAGCCCGGCAGTGATGGTCTGCTGCGAGATGCCCTTCGCCGCAGCGTCGGTTTTGAAATCAGCCAGCCAAGCGTCGAAATTGCCCGAGTCGCAGGCAACCGCGGCGGGCGCTGGCTGGACTGAGAGAAGGGACGCGGAGACGGCCAAGGCTGCGAGAGCAAGACGAGAAATCGTCGGAGTCATCAGATGAAATGGATTTCCGTGAATTGACCTGACCGGCAGCATAATCTCGGCTGTAACCGCGGCCAAAGCAAGGCGCGCGGCCCTGTCCGAACCGGCCAGGGCCGCACGTCACGAGATTGTCAGACGTCAGTCCGATTCCGCCACGGGAAAAGGTTGGCCGGGAAGTCGGCGGCCGGCTTGCGCGGCCGATGCGGCGGAGGGGGGACCGGACGTGCGCCCGGATCCGACGCGATCACCTTGCGGTAAAGGTGCCACGTGGCGTGCCCGAGCAGCGGGACCACAACGGCGAGGCCGAGGAAGGCCGGGATCGTGCCAAGCGCGAGCAGCACCGCCACGATCAGGCCCCAGGCCGCCATCGGCACCGGGTTTTTCGCGACCACGCGCAGCGAGGTGCTCATCGCCTCGAACGCACCGGCATGGCGGTCCAGCATCAAGGGGAACGACACGGCACTGAGACAGAGCGCGGCGAGCGCGAACAGGAATCCGGTGCCGCAGCCAACCACGATCAGCCACCAGCCTTGCTGCGTCGTCAGCACGCGCATCATGAAGTCCGAGAATCCGGTGACGCCCTCGTAGCCGAACGCCGCGATATAGATCGCCTGCGCGGTCGCCACCCAGGTGACGAACAGGGCGAGCAGCAACGTACCGAGGCCGAGCATCGCGCCGAACGACGGCGATCGCAGCACCTCCATGGCATCCCAGGCGCTGGCCGGTTCATAGCGCTCGCGCCGGCTGGAAAGCTCGTAGAGCCCGAGCGCAGCGAAAGGTCCGATCAGCGCGAAGCCCGCGGCGAGCGGAAACAGCAGCGGCAGCACCGAATAGCCCATCACCACACGGGCGAGCACGAGGCCGAGCACCGGGTAGATCACGCAGAGGATGATGGCGTGGCTCGGAACGGCCTTGAAATCCTCCCAGCCGCGCCTGAGCGCGTCGTGCAGATCGGACAATTGAATGGTTCGGATCACCGGTCCAGCCGCATCCGTGGGCTGGGCCATCGTGGGGACATTGCCCTGGTAGAGTGTGGCCATGGTCGCTAGCTCCCTTGCCAAGCGGCTGCATCCGGCGCCGGCAAACGGCGCAAGCGGCCGCCCATTCTCTTGAAATCCCACGATTCCGACCAGACGCGAATTCCGGATGGATCGCGAGCTGAACGGCAAGCATACTCCCAAGTCCGAGTCCTGTCCCTCACGCTGGGTGAAATTTCGATGCCGCGACGCAATCAATGCGGCGTCATTCTGTCGTCATTTCGCCGCAGATAAGCTGATGCTGCTGTCCGTTCGCGCAACTTCGCGGGCGCGGCGCACCAACTTCGTCTATAAGTGCCACGCAAGGCCCTTCCAACGGATTCCTTTTCGGGGAGCAGACATGAGCATTTTCGGGAAAATCATCAGCGCGATCTTCGGCGGCCAGCCGGCCTCCGCTGCGCCGGCCGGCGGCGCCGCTTCGCCGGGCGCCCCCGCAGGGTCGGCAAGTTCTTCGGCGCCGGCCGCCGCGCCCATGGCCGCGGTCGACGTGGCGGCGATCGTCGACAAGGCGGCCGCCGCGCACAAGGGCGAGAAGCTGGAATGGCGTACCTCCATCGTCGACCTCATGAAGGCGCTCGACATCGATTCCAGCCTCGCTGCGCGCAAGGATCTCGCCAAGGAGCTGGGCTACAGCGGCGACATGAACGACTCGGCGAGCATGAACGTCTGGCTGCACAAGCAGGTGATGTCCAAGCTCGCCGCTAATGGCGGCAAGCTGCCGCCGGAGATCAAGCACTGACCGGACCTGGGGTAGTGCCGCAGGGGCCCGCGATCGCCGCGGGCCCTTTTGCATTCAGGCGACCAGATCCGCATCCTCCGGATGCCGATCGAGATAGTCGACGACGAAGCCGCAGCCGGCGATCACCTTCTTGCCGTCGCGCCGGATCAGGTCGAGCGCGCCCTTGACCAGCTCGGAGCCGATGCCGCGCCCGCGCAACGCGCGCGGCGTCTCGGTGTGGGTGATGATTACGGCCGACGGCGTCAGCCGGTAATTGGCGAAGGCGATGTCGTCGCCGACATCGAGCTCGAAGCGGCTCCTGTCCTTGTTGTCGCGTACCGAAGCCGCCATGCGGGGTCCCTCCGAACTGCAGGTGCCTCCTGATCTAGGAGGCTGACACGGCCCTTGCCAAGGTGAGACCAGGGGGAGATTGCGCAGATGAGATATCTGCAAATGCGCGCCGCCCTGACCGCACTGCGGTATGGCCATGGCGCCCGGCGAGCATGGTCCCGCGACTCCGCAAATAATTCCCGATACCGCTCTTGCAAGCCGGAGTTCGGTTCCCACGTCCTGGAAAGGACATACGCCCGAATGCGGCCGGCAGGGTCGCCAGATATTCGGAGTGTCATGATCGCCAGCCGCAGACGTATGCCTCTTTTGCAGGAGGGTACGATGTCGGATTCTGGTTTTTTGAAGACTCATCGAACGTGGGAAGACTGGTGTGGGATGCTGCTGGGCGCGTTGATCGTGGCCTCGCCGTGGTTCCCGATCCAGGATCAGGCGATCTCCGGTCACCAGACGGCCATCCTGAACACCGTTGCGATCGGTCTCGTCGTATTTGGCATCAGCCAGCTCGAATATGTCGCCTTGCAGCGCTGGCAGGAGGTGATGACGATCCTGGCCGGACTGTGGCTCATCGCCTCGCCATACGTGATCGGCTATTCCGGTGAGGGATTTCTCCGCATCTATCACACGACCCTCGGTGCGGTGGTGGTGCTGCTCGGCATTCTCCAGCTATGGCAGGACTGGGATATGAATGACCAGGACTTGCTCAAGCACGGACAATAGACCGTAAGTACGGCAGGCCCGCCGGCCACGAGCGGCGGGCCTGTGCACTCACCGTGTCACGAGATCCGCATAGTCCGGGTGCTTGTCGATCCACGCCTTCACGAACGGGCATTGCGGGATTAGCTTCAATCCGTCGGCGCGGACCTGGTCGAGCGCGCCTTGCACCAGCTTCGAGCCAATGCCCTTGCCGCCAAGCTCCTTCGGCACGTCGGTGTGCTCGAAGGTGATGACACCGCCGTCGAGCCGGTAGTGCTCGGTCGCAAGATGACCCTCCACGTCGAGCTCATAGCGGTGATGGGCCTTGTTGTTGATGACGTCGCTCATATCATTGCCTTGCAGCTGCCGGCCTCGCGCACGAGATCGTAACGCGCGGTCCGGCCGGGGTTTCCAATCCGAAGCTGTTCCGTTCAATCGGTCGCTTTGGCGAGCCTGGAATCTTCGGCTTGTGGCTGCGGGCGGAGGCAGCCCTGGCAGATGACCAGGGAGCGGCTGACCCTGGCGTCCTGTTCGGCCTCGATGCCATCCTGCGCCTGCCACCGTTCCTTCGAATGGGGCTGAGCGTCGGCTTGCAACCTGTTGCGCTCGGAGCGGCTGGAGGTTCGTGTCGGCTGCGAGGCGGCGCGGGGCCGGTTGGGATCCTCGCCGGCGCCATCCCAGGCATAACGCGCAGGCTTGACGGCGAGATCGGATGCCAGATGCGCTTGCGGAGTCGCGGCACATCCGGCGAGCGCCAGTGACAACAGAAGGAGGGCAGGCGCTTTGACCATGATGCGGCACTCTGTACGCGAGAACTGAGCGAGGTTGCGTCGATCATGTTTAAGACTTCCTGAACGATATCGTTTGTGGTTGCGACCAACACCAATGCGATATCTGATCCTCCTGCTCAGCTTGCTCGTGACCGGCGCGCGTGCCGACGACGCAAAGCCGTTCAATCCGGCCGATTATCCGCCCGGCGTGCAGAAGGCTGTGCGCTTTGCCAATGAGGAATGCGAGAGCCAGCAAGGCGGCGAGGTGACCTTCGCGCATGATACGGTGCGCAGGATCGACCTGACCGGCGATGGTCGTGAGGACTACATCGTCGATTTCCAGGACACCAAATGCGGCGATCGCGAGACGACCTATTGCGGAACCGGCGGTTGCGTCATGAAGATCCTGGTGACGCTGCCGGACGGCAGCGTGCGCGAGGTGTTCGACGGCTACGTTCTTCGCTACAAGATCATGGCAGCGCCGGTGAAGCGCGGCGCCGCGCGCACCATCCGCTTCGATCTGCATGGCAGTTTCTGCGGCGGCTTTGGTCCGCAAGCCTGCTGGAAGACCAAGGCCATCACGGCGACGCCTTTTGCGTTCAAGCAGTAGGCCAAGTCCGCGGCAGCCGGCCTTGCAGGGCCGCTGGCGTTGGCGATAAATGGGCTGCAATGAACGGACGGCTTGCGTGCCGCCCGTCGTCGAAGAGGAAGCCCGATGCAGCCCCTGCGCATGTCCCGCCGCGTCATGAATCTCGCCTATATGCTGACCCAGAATGCGCGGCGGCATGGCGCGCGTCCCGGCTTCGTCTGGGGGGACAAGTCCTGGACCTGGCGCGAGATCGATGCGCAGGTCTCCGCCCTGGCCGCGGCGCTCGCCGCGCGGGGCATAGCCAAGGGCGACCGCATCCTCGTCCATTCCAAGAATGGCGATGAGATGTTTGTCTCGATGTTCGCCGCGTTTCGGCTCGGCGCGGTCTGGGTGCCCACCAATTTCCGTCTGATGCCGGATGAGGTCAGCTATCTCGCGCAGGCCTCCGGCGCCAAGGCGTTCCTGTGCCATGTCGATTTCCCCGAGCACGCCGCGGCGGTGAAGGACGGTGCGCTGGAGTTCACCTGGAGCGTCGACGGCAAGGCCGCGTTCGGCGAGCGCTCGGTGGCCGATGCGATCGCCTCGCATGCGGGCGCCGTTGTGGAGAATGTCGCGGTCGAGCATGACGATCCCTGCTGGTTCTTCTTCACCTCCGGCACCACCGGACGCTCCAAGGCGGCCGTGCTCACCCACGGCCAGATGGGATTCGTCGTTACCAATCATCTCGCCGATCTGACGCCCGGCACGACCGAGCAGGATGCCTCGCTGGTGGTGGCACCGTTGTCGCACGGCGCCGGCGTCCACCAATTGATGCAGACCGCGCGCGGCGCGCGCACCGTGCTGCTGCCGACCGAGAAATTCGACATCAACGAGGCGCTCCGCCTGATCGAGGCGCATCGCGTCAGCAATCTCTTCACCGTGCCGACCATCCTGAAGATGATGGTCGAGCATCCCGCCGCCGACAAATACGACCATTCCTCGCTGCGCTACGTCATCTATGCGGGCGCGCCGATGTATCGCGAGGACCAGAAGGCGGCGTTGAAGAAGCTCGGCAAGGTGATCGTGCAGTATTTCGGCCTCGGCGAGGTCACCGGCAACATCACCGTGCTGCCGGCGGCGCTGCACGACCCGGAGGACGGCCCGCACGCCAGGATCGGCACCTGCGGCTTCGAGCGCACCGGCATGCAGGTGTCGATTCAGGACGATGAGGGCCGCGAGCTCAAGGCTAACCAGAGCGGTGAGATCTGCGTGATCGGGCCTGCCGTGTTCGCCGGCTATTACAACAACCCCGAAGCCAATGCGAAGGCGTTCCGCAATGGCTGGTTCCGCACCGGCGACCTCGGCCACATGGACGAGGAGGGTTTTGTGTACATCACAGGACGTGCGTCGGACATGTACATCTCCGGCGGCTCCAATATCTATCCGCGCGAGATCGAGGAGAAGATCCTGACCCATCCCGGGATCGGCGAGGTCGCCGTGCTCGGCGTGCCCGACGCGACCTGGGGCGAGGTCGGCGTCGCCGTCTGCGTCGTCCGAGAAGGCGCGAAGGCGGTGACCGAAGCGGAGATGGCGGCGTTCTTGTCGCCGAAAGTGCCGCGCTACAAGATGCCGAAGCGCTTCTTCTTCTGGGACGCGCTGCCGAAATCGGGCTACGGCAAGGTGCCGAAGCGCATGGTGCGCGACGAGCTCGAAGCGCGCGGGCTGCTCGACCTCGACAAGGCGAGCTGAGCGCACCACATGCGGAGCATCAAGCAGCCGGGCGCGCCGCTTCCCGAACGCATTCAATGGGTGGAGGCGAGGGGACGCGCTTTCTCGTTCACACTTCAGGCCGGTCTGCCGCTGCTGGAGGCCGCGCGGCGCGGCTTTGCCGCGGAGGGCTTCGCCGGCGGCGTGCTGAACTTCCGCCGCGGCGCGCTCGGGCCGTTCGCCTATGTCATGCCGGCGCTGTCGAAGACCGGTGAGAATGCGGCGTTCTACAGCGATACGTTCCGGCCCGCCGGCGTGACGCGTTTGAGGCTCGGCAGCATGACGCTCGGCACGCGCGACGCTGCGCCGTTCTTTCATTGCCACGGACTGTGGACGGAGGCTGACGGCAAGACGAGCGGCGGCCACATGATGCCGGACGAGACCGTCGTCGCCGAGCCGTTCGAGGTCGGAGCCTTCGGTCTGAACGGTGCGGTGTTCACGGCCGAGCCTGATGCGGAGACCAACTTCAAGCTGTTCGGACCGGTCGCGGCTGCAAGCACCGGCGTGCTCACGACGAGCCGCGCCTTCGCGCTCCGCCTGCGCCCGAACCAGGATTTTGCCGGCGCACTCGAAGCGTTCTGCCGCACGAACGGCATCGCCCGCGCGAAGATCCATGGCGGCGTCGGATCGACCATCGGCGCGCGCTTCAGCCATGGCGGCGTGACCGAGCCGTTTGCGACGGAGCTGGCAATCACGGCAGGGACAATCGCGCCCGGCGCCTCCGGCGCGCTGGAAGCTGCGCTCGATGTCGCCCTGATCGACTATACCGGCGGCGTTGCGGAGGGGCGTCTGATCCGTGGCGACAATCCGGTGCTGATGACGATGGAGCTGGTGCTGGAGGAAGGGGATTAGCTCGTGAGCCGTGACGTGGCAGGTGCAAGATAGCGCTTTTGCAATCCGGATGTTCCTGTCATGTTCCGTTGCGGATACGAGTAGCGGCAGGACGTCATGGCACGAAGAGGCAATCGAACGATCAACCTTCCAGCGCCGTATCTGAAGCGGGTATGGCTCGACCCGTCGCAGGTTCGCGACCGCGAAGCCTATCCGTTTTGCTTGCCCATCTTCCCTGATGATTTCGAGCTTAGCTTCGACAGCCCCATCACGATCATCGTTGGAGAGAACGGCACCGGGAAGTCGACCATCCTCGAAGGCATCGCAGCGCTCGCCGGATATGACGATGCCGGAGGCGGCAAGGGCTACAGGCCGGTCGATCATTCCGAAGCGCGCGAGGAGATGGGCGGCCAACTCTCCAAGGCGCTGCGCGCAAGCTGGCTGCCGAAGATCACCAACGGCTGGTTCTTTCGTGCGGAGAGCTTTTTCTCGGTCGCGCGATATCTGGACAAGGCTGCGCGGGATGCCGGCCAGGTCGGCCCCGATTTCCTGTCGCACTCCCATGGCGAAGGCTTCCTGCGTTTCTTCGAGGAGCGTTGCCAGCGCCAGGGCATCTTCATCTTCGACGAGCCGGAATCGGCGTTGTCGCCGGCGCGCCAGATCGAATTCCTCAAGCTGCTGCGGCGCATGGAAGACTCCCGCATCTGCCAGGTCATCATGGCAACGCATTCGCCGATGCTCATGGCCTATCCCAACGCGCGGCTGCTGCGGCTCGGCAAATATGGCCTGGAGCCTGTCACGGTGGAGCAGACCGACCATTACCGGCTGATGCGCGAGTTTTGTGTCGATCCGCGCGGGTTCGTGGAGGCGACGCTGGGGGAGTAGGTAAGGGAATCCCCTAACACCAGCTCTCTCTGTCGTCGTTGCGAGCGCAGCGAAGCAATCCAGAATCTTTCCGCGGCAGCAGTCTGGATTGCTTCGCTGCGCTCGCAATGACGGAGTGTGGAGCAGCAGTGCGCCAACTCCCGTGTCCCGGACAAGCTGCAACGCGTGAGCATTGCGGCGCAGAGCCGGGACTCAGAAAGCCGCAGCATCGCGGATGCATGGGCTCCGGTTCTGCAGCGCATCACCATAGCGTCGAAGACGCGCGTGAACGCGCTTATGGTGCTGCGCAGCGTCTGTGGCACGAGACCGTTATCAATTCGCTGGCGCGGTTTCGCATCCTCGCGGCGGATTCCGCCCGAGCTTTGCTGCATTCGCCACCCTCGAGAGTGCCGAGGGCGCAGGGAAGGCCGGGTGCCGGCTGGCACCCGCGGTCCACTGTGCGAAGCGTGTGCTTGAAAAAGCTGCACAGCGGCATACAGGTGAAGCCAAACATCCGGCCTTCCCTGCGCAGTGGGTTGACGGCTTATGTCGTGCTCTCCCCGGGGAGCGATGCACTATTGCCCCCGTCGCCTTGCGGATGACTGACGGTGCGGGCCCGGTCGGCCCGCAACGTCACCGCAAGCCTTTGGCGCACAGACCCCGGGCGCCAGGACCACACGATTTTGCCGTACGCAGACTGCGCCCGTCGTGTGCGCGCCTCGCCTGCTCACGGAGTGATCCGCCCTGCAAACCGCCAGCGCGCGACGCTGCCTGCGTCCACCACCTCCCATCCCGCGTTCGTGACGATCGCGATGCGCCCCTCGGCCCGGGTTGGGGTAGGCGCAACATGCGATAATTCCGAATTCGAGTAAAGCGAATTATTTCGACTTGGCATGATTGACCCCGGTCTGGTGTTTTACCCGTCCGCCAACCCAATCAATGGTGTGCATTGGCTTTGCCACCGCCGTGCCACGAACGGGTCTCCCCATGGCCCAAAAATGCGCTAGCATGACCTCAGCGCGCGTTCCAAGTCGCGCAGATTGAGAAACGAGGAAACGAGATGAGGATGAGAAGCGGACCGGCGATCGCCGGGGTGGCGGCGCTGGCGGTGGCGGGGATGGCTCTGATGACCGCCTTCGAGCCGGTTTGGGCCCATGGGCCGACGCGGCAGAAGGTGCGGGAATCCATCGAGATCAACGCGGCCCCCGCCAAGGTGTGGGCGGTGATCGGCAATTTCCAGGACATGAGCTGGCTCCAGCCGGTCACCAAGACCGAAGGCGAGAAGGGCAACGAGATCGGCGCGACGCGCAAGCTGACCCTGACGGGCGGCGGGACGGTCGAGGAGGAGCTCTACAAATACGAGCCCGACATGCAGAGCTATTCGTACCGGATCACCAAGGTCGACGTGAAGGTGCTGCCTGTGACCAATTATTCCTCGACGCTGACGGTCTCGCCCGCGCCTGATGGCAAGGCCAAGCTGGAATGGGCCGGCGCGTTCTATCGCGGCTATCCCAACAACGACCCGCCGCCGGAGCTGAGCGACGAGGCCGCGATCAAGGCCGTGAGCGGGCTGTACAAGGCCGGGCTCGAGGCGCTCAAGAAGAAGATCGAGAGCGGCAGCTGATCGTGCGAGCGCTGGTTCTGGCGGCGCTCGCCGCCAGCCTTTGTTACGCCGGCTTTGGAGGCGCGCGCGCCGACGAGGCGTTCGTCACCAACCAGCTCAGCGAAGATCTGATGGTGGTGGATCTCGCTGGCGCGCGCGGCGTTGCGACCATCCCAATCGGCGGCAAGCCGGCCGGCGTCGCCGTCAGCGCCGACGGGCGCTTTGCCTATGTCACGAGCCCGGATGCCAAGGCGGTGACGGTGGTCGACGCTGCCACGCGGCAGGTCGCCGGCCGCGTCGAGGTCGGCGGCGGGCCGCTCGGCATTGCCGTGGCGCCCGATGGCAAGACGGTCTATGTCGCCGATTGGTACGCGGCCGCGGTGCGGGTGATCGATACGGCCTCGCGCAGCGTTGTCGCCAGCATCGCGGTCGGCGCCTCGCCGTCGGGTCTTGCGGTGACGCCCGACGGCAAGCTGCTGCTCTCGGCGGACCGCGACGACGACAGCGTCTCGGTGGTGGAAACGGCAACGCGCCAACGCAAGGCCGTGATCAAGGTCGGCACCCGCCCGTTCGGCGTCACCATCGATGCCGAGGGCAAGCGCGCCTACACCGCCAATGTCGGCTCCGACGATGTCTCCATGATCGATATCGCGGAAGGCCGCGAGATCGGCCGCGTGCCGGTCGGCATGCGCCCATATGCGGTGGCGCTGACGCTAGGCCGAGGCTTCGTCACCGACCAATATGGCGGCACCGTCAGCGTGTTCGACCTGGCGAGCCTCAAGCCGGTCAAGCGCATCCATGTCGGCGACTATCCCGAAGGCATTGCGGCGACTGCCGACGGCAAGCGCGTCATTGTCGCCTGCTGGGAAAGCAACACGCTAAGCATCATCGATGCGGCCGAGCTCAAGGTGATCGGCGAGATCAAGACCGGCGACGGCCCAAGGGCGTTCGGGGCGTTCCTGCGCAGGACGGAGTAGTTCGTCACAACCCGAGGCCGCTTGCTCCGGCCGGCCGAATTCAAGCGGCCATTCCGCCAGAGCTCAATTGACGTTCTGCGCTTCCAAGATTGTGTTCTCCGGCGCGCCTCGGTCGGTCCAGTCCGGCGGCAGCCCGATTCTTTCTCCGGCCAGGCCTGCCAATCCTGGCGCCCGGCCGAATGTTTCGCAGATCGCTTCCTTGGGCGCACCACCGAGAGAGGCGCTCAATCTGTCGACGGAAGGCGGCGTGGGGACCTTCCCGAACGGGCTCTCCGCGGCAACGAGAAACCTCCCGAAATCGCTTCCGAAAGCCTCGGCCAGGTCATAGGCGTCGCCATCGCTCGATACACGCGGAGCGCTGGTGAAGGAGTTCGCTCCGCGCGCCCAGATCATGGCCGCCTGTTGGTTGCCGCTGCGGTCACGGGCCTCGGCCTCGACGGACAGGCTTCCCAGTCCGATCGGAAGGCGCGGCACCGGAATGGGCACGCCGGGAGCGACGATGGACGGCACGACGCTCGCGACCTTGGAGACGCCGGCTGCCGCCGCATCGGTCGGCGCAATCTGTGTGATGACGGCGCGAACATTCAAGTCCGCAGCCTCCGTGGGAGCTACGATCCGGAAGCGCTCGCTGAGCGCAAGACACATCGCTCTGTTGATTGCGTTCTTGATCAGCCTGCGCTGCTGCGGCGTGAACGGCTGGCTGGCTGCGGTCGCCGTGAACGCGGTCGGCTCGATGCGAGCGGTCTTCGCGGCGAGAACATCAGCCTTGCTGATCCGGAGCTGCGACTTGGTCAAGAGACCATCGGACGGCGTGAGATCGTCGTAGGAGGCCAGCGACCCCGCTCGTTCCAGCGGAGCCGCCGCGCAACCGGCGGCCATCGAGCTCAAGACCGCAACTGCGAGCCACCTCATGGCGAGGGAACGAGACCGGTCGCCACTCCCTGGGCCACGCGCCGGGACTGCGCGACGGGCAGGGGAGAAGGGGCGGCGCCCGGCGCCGAGGCGAGCATGGGCTGCCAGGTCACGTTCCAGCGCGCCAGCGTGGCACCGTTGCCATCGAAAACCAGGTCGAGAAAGGCCAGGGTGAGCTCGGCCGTCGCGAGCTTCACCTTCGGGTTGAGCGCCGGACCACCGGTGAACGAGCGATCGGTGAAGATGCTGTGCGAGCCGCCTTCGAACACGGCAAGCAGCTTGCGCGGTGTGGCAATGGCGTTGAAGACCTCCAGCCGGTCGGCAGCGGGTGAGTAATATCCGGGGATCTGGATGACGTCCTTCGTCGCCGTCACGTGCAGGGTTGGAACGGTGATCCTGCTCAACACCGAGGCAAGATCGGGTTCGCCATAGAATGGAGGGGCCGAAATGACGATGGCGGCGGCAAAGCGCGGGTCGCGCGCCTCGACCCACTTGCCGTCGCGCATCACGCGGGCGCCAACCGCAACAAGCGCCGTGTTCGCCCCATAGGAATGCCCCGCCGCCATGATGCGCCGGCGGTCTACATGGGCACCATGGGGACTCGACAGCATGCGATCCAGGGCAAAGCGCAGATCCAGGGCTCGCGCCAGCGCCTCGCTCTCGTGAGCGGCACGCTGCAGGCGGTCCACGACGGCGAGGGGATTGCCCGCCCAGAGCGAGGAATCGCTGCCGGCATGCTGAACATGCAGGCTGGCGACGCCGCGGGCCGACCAATATCGCCCCAGATAGCTGTAGCCCCGGCGAGAGCCGCCGAGCCCATGGGAGAACACGATGAGCGGCACGCGCGATCCCGGCGCAACATCCGCCGGCCAGTGCAGGCGCGCCGGAACGGGCCGCGAACGCGCCGGATCGACCCAGTCGAAGTCGACGACCGCGGGGGGCGCGGACTGCGCCCGGGCTGGAGGCGCGGCGAGCGTGGCCGTGACGGCGACCGCCAGCAGCGCGGCACCGAACCGCCGTCGGGTCAGGCTTGTCGCTCCGCTCGCACCGTCCGCGCCATTCGCGTGCGCGGATCGCACATGCCGAGAGGAAGTGTCGCTCAACCCGTTCACCATGAAGGCACCTTGTATGAAGTCGCACCGAGTGTAATCGACGTATTGCACTTAGTGTAATTTTGCAAACTGGTCGATTTCATGGCAAAACAGGTCATGAAAAGTTCATCCCGGAAGGAGGAAGGCCTGCGCGAGCGGAAGCGGCGCGAAACGCTGCATCGTATCGCCGAGCAGGGCCTTAAACTGTTTCTGACCAGGGGCTATGATGCCACCACGCTCGACGCGATCGCGGAGGCGGCGGGGATCTCGCGGCGGACGTTCTTCTACTACTTCAAGTCCAAGGAAGAGATCCTCCTGGCGTGGCAGGATGGTGGTTTCAGCGAGACCTTGCGTGCCGCCGTGCTCGAGCAAACGACCAAGCAGTCGCCGCTCGATGCCGCAAGGAACGGCCTGCTGGAGCTGACAGCCCGCTTCCCGGTCGATTACAAGCAAACAAAAGTGATCGAGCGCCTGATGTCCGCGAACGAGTCGCTTCGCATCCGGCAGCAGGCGAAATACGTCGAGAAGGAAGCTGCCGTGTTCGCGGCGCTGTCCCAGATGTGGCCGCAGCCGCATCGGCAGGCTGCGCTGCGCGTGGTCGCCATGATGTCGGTCGGAGCCTTGCGGCTTGCGATGGACAGTTGGAATCGCGACCAGGGCAAGCGGCCCTTGGCCGTCTACGTGAAAGAGGCTTTTGCGTGCCTGAACCGGGAGATCGGAGCGGGAGCCTCGCGCAAGGCTGCCGGTCGATCCGGCGAGTGAGTGAGGGCCGGCCCGGGCTCTCGATGGAAAAGCAATACGGCCGCGCGGTGGTGTTAAGCCCGCATCGGAGCTGTGACGCCGATCAGCGCCGGCGCGATGTCACGGATGTGCTCGAACACATGGTCGGGCCGAAGCGCCGTTAGCGCCGCCGGTGCCGCATAGCCCCAGCACACCGCGCCGCAGGCGATCCCGACCGCCCGCGCCGCGTCGATGTCGCGGACCTCGTCGCCGATCGAGATCACCCTGCTAGGCGCGACGCCGGCGCGGCGGATGACCCGGCGGAATTTCGCGGCCTTGCCGAACAGCGACGCTGCGCAGTCGAAATGCGAGAACAGCGCTGCGGCGTCCCCGAGCTTCTCGCGCGCATTGGCCTCGCTGTCGGACGTCACCAGCGCCAGCTGCACGCCGTTCTCGGCCAGCGTTCGCAGCATCGTCTCGACGTCTGCGAACAGCGAAATCTCGGAAGCCGCCTCCGCCTTCAGACGCCGCGCATGCCGCGCGATCGCCGGCAGCTTCCACATGGGCACTTCGAGCTTGGCGAGGATCTCGCGCGACGAGGCGTGGCGCAGCTCCTCGACATCCTCGTCCTTTACGCGGCGAAAGCCGAAGCGGTCCGCGACGTCGTTGATGGTGCGCAGGAACCACGGGAAGCTGTCGGCGAGGGTACCGTCGAGATCGAATATGGCGAGGGAATAGGGCATGAGGCCGGATTTTGAGCTCGCTGACAAGCGTGAGGTCGCGTGCTAATATTCGTGGAGTTCGAGGACAGCCATGCGACACGAGCGGATCGAAATCAACCCTGCGATCGGCCGTTACGTCGTGATCGACGGGGTTCGATTCCGATCTCGACCCCTGTAGCTCTCTCACCGCAACTTACGAACATCGACATTGATGTCGAGATCGATCTTCGCCACGCAGGTCTGGGTGCTCTTATGCGAGCCGCCTTCATGCCAGCGGCCATCCCGCGCCCGGGCACCACTGACATTGGCCAGCTTCAGGCAGCGCCATTGCGGCAGCGCCTGCTGCTTTCGCCTGCAAACTGCCAGGCCAGCACGGCTTCGTCACCGGACTTGTCGGTGCCGATGATATGCGGACAGAGCTCGCGACGGCGACCCTCGTAGACGCAAGTCACCTGTTGCTCGGCGAGGATCGCGTTCCGAAATAGCGTATAGGTTCGACTGGCTCATTGCTCCCTCCAGATCGATCATCTGGCCTTGCCAACCACTTGAGTGTAGTGATGCGGGACTGGAAGGGTAACCATGCCGATCAATGACACCCAGCTCAGCAAATTTCTGAGCCTGGTCCTGCGCCACCAGCCGGAAACGATCGGGTTGGTGCTGGATTCGCACGGGTGGGCCAGCATCGACGACCTGATCGCCAAGGCAAATGCCGCCGGCACAAAGTTTGGCCGCGATGATCTGCTGCGCGTCGTCGCAGAGAGCGACAAGAAGCGTTTCTCGCTATCCCCTGGAACTGATCGCATTCGCGCCGCGCAAGGACATTCCGTCTCGGTTGAACTTGGCTTGGCGCCGCAGGAGCCGCCGTCGATCCTGTATCATGGCACGGCGACACGGTTTGTCGAGGCGATCCTGTCCGAGGGCCTGAAGCCGCAGGCGCGCCAGCAGGTGCATCTGTCCTCCGATGAGGCAACTGCGCAGCGTGTCGGTCAGCGCCACGGCAAGCCGCACATCTTCAAGGTCGATGCCGGCAGCATGCATGCCAAGGGATTCAAGTTTTTTCGCGCAGAGAACGGTGTGTGGCTGACCGACCATGTGCCGCCGGAGTTCCTGGCGTAGCTTACGTCCTGGATTTCCAAACGGTCTCCTCGGTCCAGCCGAGTTCGGCGAATTCGGCGGCTCGCAGCGGCGCTTCGCCTTCCGCGAAGAACTCGTCGAGCTGCGGGGGCGCGACATCCGTTTCGCACAGCATGGCATGCGCCTGTCCGCGATGATGAACTTGATGCTGGAAGAGATGCATGAGCAGCCGGTCGCAGCGCTCGGTTTGAACGCTCGTATCGCGGTTGATCCGGACGAAGGCGTCGAGCCGTTCAGTTGTCAGCGCATCGCAGATCGCAATCAGGCGGTTGTCCATTGCGGCCTGGGCAGCTTTGAGCTCGGCTAACGAGGGGTACGGCACCTCGTTCTTCCAGGCTGCCGGTCCGAGCCAGCCCCCTTCAAGCGCATCGATGTAGAAGAAGTCGATGATGTAGATGTGGTTCAGCGTACGCTGCAGGCTTGGAAAGAAGCCGGTGCGGGGGGCTTCGAATTCAGATTGGGATAGCGCAGCGCAGGCGGCGAGCAGGCGATGGTTCGCCCAAGCGTTGTTGTGGGCGAAGGCGCGGTAGGTTTGTACGAGTCCAGCGGACATGTCGGTTCTTTCCCGATCGAATAGTGGCTGATTACGCTCCGCTAATCCGCCCTACAGCCCTGTGGCTTCGATGCAGCGCAATCTACTCCGCCGCCTCGCTCGCCGCACGCCTCCGCTTCGGCTTCCGCGCCTTCTCCAGCACGGGAGCCAAAAATTTGCCCGTATAGCTTCGCGGCGCCTTCGCAATGTCTTCCGGAGGTCCCCACGCCACGATCTCGCCGCCGCCGTCGCCGCCTTCGGGGCCGAGATCGATGACCCAGTCGGCGGTCTTGATGACTTCGAGATTGTGCTCGATGACGACGACCGTGTTGCCCTGCGCGACCAGCTCGTGCAGCACCTCCAGCAGCTTCTTGACGTCGTGGAAGTGCAGGCCGGTGGTGGGCTCGTCCAGGATGTAGAGCGTGCGGCCGGTGGCGCGCTTTGACAATTCTTTTGCCAGCTTGACGCGCTGGGCTTCGCCGCCCGAGAGCGTCGTCGCTTGCTGGCCGACATGGATGTAGTCGAGGCCGACGCGGTGCAATGTCTGAAAAGTCTCGCGCACGCGCGGCACCGCCTTGAAGAACTCGGCAGCTTCCTCGACAGTCATGTCGAGCACGTCGGCGATGCTCTTGCCCTTGAACAGCACCTCCAGCGTCTCGCGGTTGTAGCGCTTGCCCTTGCAGACGTCGCAGGTGACGTAGACGTCGGGCAGGAAGTGCATCTCGATCTTGATGACGCCGTCGCCCTGGCAGGCCTCGCAGCGGCCGCCCTTGACGTTGAAGGAGAAGCGGCCGGGCTCGTAGCCACGTGCTTTCGCTTCCGGCAGGCCGGCGAACCATTCGCGGATCGGCGTGAACGCGCCGGTATAGGTCGCCGGATTCGAGCGCGGCGTGCGGCCGATCGGCGACTGGTCGATGTCGATGATCTTGTCGATGTGCTCGAGGCCCTCGATGCGGTCGTGCGGGGCGGCGCCCTCGCTGGCATTGTTCAGCTTGCGGGCGATGGCGCGGTAGAGGGTATCGATCAGCAGCGTCGACTTGCCGCCGCCGGAGACGCCGGTGACGCAGGTGAACAGGCCGAGCGGAATTTCCGCCGTGACGTTCTTGAGGTTATTGCCGCGCGCGTTCACCACCTTGATGGTGCGGCGATGGTTCGGCGGACGCCGCTCCGGCACCTCGACCTCGAGCTCGCCGGTCAGGTATTTGCCGGTCAGCGATTTCGGGTTGCGCATGATCTCGGCGGGCGTGCCTTCGGCGACGATGTTGCCGCCATGCATGCCGGCGCCTGGGCCGATGTCGAGCACGTAGTCCGCAAGGCGGATGGCGTCCTCATCATGCTCGACCACGACCACGGTGTTGCCGAGGTCGCGCAGCCGCTTCAGCGTATCGAGCAGGCGGGCGTTGTCGCGCTGGTGCAGGCCGATCGAAGGCTCGTCCAGCACGTAGAGCACGCCTGTGAGCCCCGAGCCGATCTGCGAGGCGAGGCGGATGCGCTGGCTCTCGCCGCCGGACAGCGTGCCGGAGGAGCGGGACAGCGTCAGATAATTGAGGCCGACGTCGAGCAGGAAGGTGAGGCGCTCGCGGATCTCCTTCAGGATGCGGCCCGCGATCTCGTTCTGCTGCGCGTTCAGCGCCTCCGGCACGGTCTCGAACCATGCGCCGGCGCCCTTCACGGACAGCTCCGAGATTTCGCCGATATGCTTGCCGCCGACCTTGACGCAGAGCGCCTCGGGCTTGAGCCGAAAGCCCTTGCAGCCCTCGCAGGGGACGTCGTGGAAATATTTCGCCAGCTCCTCGCGGGCCCACTCGCTCTCGGTCTCGCGGTAGCGGCGGTTGATGTTGGTGATGACGCCTTCGAACGGCTTCTTGGTGTCGTAGGAGCGCACCCCGTCCTCGTAGGAGAACTTGATCTCGTCCTCGCCCGAGCCGTAGAGAATCGCGTTTTGCGTCTTCTTCGGCAGATCCTTCCACTTGGTGTCGAGCGTGAACTTGTAGTGCTTGCCGAGCGCGGTCAGCGTCTGCACGTAATAGGGCGACGACGACTTGGCCCAGGGCGCGATCGCGCCCTTGCGCAGCGTCAGATCCTTCTCAGGGATGACGAGGTCTTCGTCGACATGCTGCTCGACGCCGAGGCCGCCGCAGGCGGGGCAGGCGCCGTAGGGATTGTTGAAGGAGAACAGGCGCGGCTCGATCTCGGGGATGGTGAAGCCGGAGACCGGGCAGGCGAACTTTTCCGAGAACAGGATGCGCTCGGGCCCGCTCTTGTCGTGGATTTTCGCGGTCTTCTTCTTTTCCTCCGCAGGCGCAGCCGCCGCGGGCGCATCGGCGAACTCGACGACGGCAAGGCCTTCGGCGAGCTTCAGCGCGGTCTCAAAGCTCTCGGCGAGGCGCTGGCCGATATCGGCACGCACCACGATGCGATCGACCACCACGTCGATGTCGTGCGGGAATTTCTTGTCGAGGCTAGGGGCTTCCGCCAGCTCATGGAAGGTGCCGTCGATCTTGACGCGCTGAAAGCCCTTCTTGAGCCATTCGGCGAGCTCCTTCCTGTACTCGCCCTTGCGGCCTCGCACGACGGGGGCGAGCAGATAGAGGCGGGTGCCCTCGGGCAGCGCCAGCACGCGGTCGACCATCTGCGAGACGGTCTGGCTCTCGATCGGCAGGCCCGTGGCCGGCGAATAGGGCACGCCGACGCGGGCCCAGAGCAGGCGCATGTAGTCGTAGATCTCGGTGACGGTGCCGACGGTGGAGCGCGGGTTCTTCGACGTCGTCTTCTGCTCGATCGAGATCGCCGGCGACAGGCCGTCGATCTGGTCGACGTCGGGCTTCTGCATCATCTCCAGGAACTGGCGGGCATAGGCCGACAGCGATTCGACGTAGCGGCGCTGGCCCTCGGCATAGATGGTGTCGAAGGCGAGCGAGGATTTGCCGGAGCCGGATAGCCCGGTGAACACCACCAGCTTGTCGCGGGGAATCTCGACGTCGATATTCTTGAGGTTGTGCTCGCGCGCGCCGCGGATCGTAATTGCGCGCAGGCTGGAGCCCGCGTTCTGTTGTTGGCGCTTCGCCTTGATCACTTCATCCATCCGAGTTGCCCTCAAGGAAGCCCAAAGGTGCGCGATCGCGCCAACAAAAAAGGCGCGCTGCGCCCGGAACCGGGATCGGCGCCGATGGGTATGGCAGCGAACGTAGGAAGAACGGCGGCGGATTTCCAGTGGGACTTGCGAATCGTCAACGGATTGTTGGCGTGCTGGCGGGATCTGGCAGCAGGAACGCGCGGAACCGCTCGCGGAGCACCCAGCCAAAACAAAAAGGCCGGCGCGAGGCCGGCCTTTCGTGACGATGTGACCTCGGCAGGGAAGTTCAGTACTTCGCGACCACCGGGCCACCGAAGGTGTAGTTGAGTCGAACGGTAGCCATGTCCACGTCCTGCTTGATGCTGTCGGTGCGAGTGGTCACGCCGAGGAAGGTGAAGGTCTCGTTGTGCCTGCCCATGAACAGGTGGTTGTATTCGACAGCGACCGACCAGTTCGGGGCGAAGCCGAATTCTATGCCGGTGCCGACGGTACCGCCCCAGCGCGTTTCGTTCGCGGTGTCGAGCGTAACGCCGCCAAAACTGCCAGTGTACTTGTTGTGAGTGACGGCAGCGCCGCCCTTCACGTACCAAAGCACGTTGTTCCAGGCATAACCGACCTGGCCAGTGAAGAGGCCAATGGCGTCGATCCTGGTCTCGTTCACCAGCGGCGCGAGCGCGGCAGGCGAGCTGATGTTCGAACCCTTCAGGTCAGCCCAGTCCCCCTGGGCTTCGAGACCGAATACCCAGTTGGCGGACTGCCAGCGATAACCGATCTGGCCGCCGACGAGTGCGCCGGTCGCATTGTGACAACCTTCGGCCACCGCCGGAGCGACCACGAAGGGGCCGACACTGGTGAGATCCCAACAGTTGCGGCTCCAGCCACCGCCGGCGTTGGCGCCGAGGTAGAAACCGCTCCAGTTGTACACCGCGATCGGTGCCACCGGAGCCTTGGTGTAGGGGCGGGCTGCCAAATCGGCCGCCGAGGCCGGTGCCAACGCGCTGAGTGCGAACAAGCTGGCCGAAGCCAGCAAAAGCTTCTTCATATCCATTCCCCACTTCCATTTCTCATTCCGGTCTTCCGGAGAGCGGAAGAGCAGCGGACCTTATGACTCAAGCAACGTCATTGCTTTTACACCATTGAAGCCAAAGGTTGTGTCACCCAGCGGCCACACCCCTTCGAAAAGCGCGAGCGAACGGGCGGCCGCAACAAACAAAAAGGCCGGCGCGAGGCCGGCCTTTCGTGACGATGATGCGTCAGAGACGAAGCTCAGTACTTGGCGACGACCGGGCCGCCGAAGTGGTAGTTCACGCCGACCTGCACGGTGTGGAGGTCGAGAGTGCCGGTGTTGACCGGGAAGACGCCCGAGAAGTAGGTCTCGCCGCCCAGGCTGCGATAGAGGTACTCGCCCTTGACCGACCAGTTCGGAGCAAACATCGCCTCGACGCCCGCGCCGACCGTCCAGCCCGAATGGAACTGGCTCTCCGAGAGGCTCAGAACAGGGGGCGCGCTGACGCTGATCTTGTTGTTGATCCAGGCGTAACCACCCGTGGCGTACAGCAGGACGCTCGGGGAAGCGAGCCAGCCGATGCGACCACGCACGGTGCCGAGCGCGTCGATACGCGAACTGACCGTCGTGGGAACGAGGGCGCCACCAAAATCAACAAGACCGGTCGCCGAGGCGTTTACGTCAGCCCACGCGCCATCAGCTTCGATGCCGAACACGACGTTGGAGGTCTGCCAGTTGTAGCCAACGGTGCCGCCGACGAAACCGCCCTGCATGCGCGGATCATCGGAGCTGTTTTCCCAGGCGCCGCCACCGACGATACCCAGGTAAAAGCCGGTCCAGTTGTAGACCGAGGCAACAGGCGCAGGCGCCTTGGTGTAGGGGCGGGCTGCCAGATCAGCAGCCGAAGCGGGGGCCGCGAGAGCGAACAAACAGGCCGAAGCCAACAAAACCTTCTTCATTTTCAACTTAATCCCAGTCCCAGTTTCTGTTGTTGCCTTCCGTGGCGGAAGGGCAGCGGACTCAAACGGCCCAACTGACGCCGTCTTTACACCACCAAAGCCGCAAGTTGTGTCTCCGAAAAGCCACAACAGTCCAAAAGGTGATGGTTACTGACTTATTTACGTCCAGGCATGTGCCGAAAAAAAGAAGGGCCGGCGCAGGGCCGGCCCTTCCATTTGCTCGCGAAATGAGAGGGATATCAGTACCTCGCGACCAACGGGCCGCCGAAGCGATAATTCAGGCGGACTAGACCCATGTCGACGTCCTGACTGATGCGATCGCTCCCGAAGGCAACGCCCGCAGGCGTCGTGAAGGCGATCGTACGGTCGCCGAGGAAGATGTGGTTGTACTCGACGCCGAGCGTCCAGTTCGGAGCAAATCCGAATTCCAGGCCGGCGCCAACGGTGCCGCCCCAGCGGGTCTCGCGAGCCGACGCCAGCAGCGTGCCGGCGCCAGGCGTGCCAGGCGCGGCATAGACGTCGTACTTGTCCCCGACTACGGCGGCGCCGCCCTTCACATAGAGCAGCACGTTGTTCCAGGCATAACCGACCTGGCCCGTGATCAGGCCAAAAGCATCGATGTGAGAGCGGTTACGATCACCGGTGACCAAAGCGCTTCCAGGGAAGAGGAGGCTGACGTTGTCCCCCGAGAAGTCAGCCCAGTTGCCCTGGCCCTCGAGGCCGAACACCCAATTGGTCGACTGCCAGCGGTAGCCGATCTGACCACCGACCGTGCCGCCGGTCGCATCGTGACAGCCTTCAGCCACCAGAACGCCCGTGACCGGGGTCACGAAGTCCCAGCACTTGCGGCTCGTGCCGCCGCCGCCGTTGACGCCGATGTAGAAGCCGCTCCAGTCGTAAACCGCGGCGACCGCCGGGGCCGGAGCCTTGGTGTAGGGACGCGCAGCCATATCCGCCGCGCTTGCCGGAGCCGACAGCCCCATTGCCATTGCACTGATTACGCCGAAAAGAATCTTATTCATTGCAGTCTCCCCAAGTTTCGTCCGCTTCATGAAAGTCCCCGAAGCGGCTGATCAGACGCGACACCCATATGAATCAATTCCAAGGCAAAGGTAGCCTAAGGAAAGGGCAGAGTCCGTCTCCGGAATGCCACACTTGCGGATTGATTGAATGGGTTCCAACTTGATGAATGTTAAATGGTTTTTGCCATACTCGGGAACCCAAAAAGGTTCCATTCGAGGGCTGTCCTTTTTTGTGGCATGAGAGGACATGCGGGAAATTTCCGCTCGCTCGTGCCGAAGAACAAATCTGGAACAAACGTGCGCGCGATGCTATATGTGGGGATAACCTTGGGGGTGGCAGGCTGATCGGTGCCCGCAAGCGTATAGGGTCGCCCTAGCGGGCGCAGAGGAACGCGGGCAGCGGATTCGCCCTTTTGAAATTCAGTGGCATTCGGAGTGGAGAGCGGCGATGGCGGGAAGCGTCAACAAGGTCATTCTGGTTGGAAATCTCGGCAAGGATCCCGAAATCCGCCGCACCCAGGACGGGCGGCCGATCGCGAATTTGAGCATCGCGACCTCGGAGACCTGGCGCGACAAGAACACCGGCGAGCGCAAGGAGAAGACCGAGTGGCATCGCGTCGTGATCTTCTCTGAGCCGCTTTGCAAGATCGTCGAACAGTATCTGAAGAAGGGCGCAAAGGTTTACATCGAAGGCGCGCTCCAGACCCGCAAGTACACCGACCAGAGCGGCGTCGAGAAATACTCGACCGAGGTCGTGCTGCAGGGCTTCAACTCAACGCTGACGATGCTGGACGGCCGCGGTGGCGGCGGCGGAGGTGGCAGCTTCGGCGACGAGCCGGGCGGCGACTTCGGCTCCTCCGGACCCGTCAGCAGCGCGCCGCGCCGTCCCGTTGCCGCCGGCGGCGGCCGCAACAGCGACATGGACGACGATATCCCGTTCTGAGAGGGCGGGATTACTCGACGGAGATGCGGCGGCAACCTCGGCGCCGCTTGCGCCTCCCCGTCAGGAGACATTCCTAATTGACTGAACGGGCTCGGATTTTCCGGGCGCGCTTCATGTGTGGGGTGAGGTTCGTATCAAGCCGGGCAAAACGGGTTGACCGGAGGCCCCTTGACGCGTGTTCAGGCCGGCGTTGCGGGCGTTCATGAAGGACCGATTCCGGGGGCGTGCAGGGCGCTGTTCCGAAGCCGTAAGTTATTGGAAGAATAAGCGGAAAAAGGACTTTCCGAGGGCGGTCAGGGTGGTTATCCGACCCCGGATGCGCTATATGATTCCCAGACAAACCCTCACCGGATTCCCCCTTGGCTGACGACGATAACAAGCCCGGCGACCAGCCGGCGCACCCCTCGGACATTCGCCCCGTTTCGATCTACGAGGAGATGAAGAAGTCCTACCTCGATTACGCCATGAGCGTGATCGTGGCGCGTGCGCTGCCCGATGCCCGCGACGGGTTGAAGCCGGTCCATCGCCGCATCCTGTTCGCGATGAACAATCGCGGCGATACCCCGGATAAGAAGCACAAGAAGTCCGCCGGTGCCGTCGGCGAGGTCATGGGTAAGTACCATCCGCATGGCGACCAGGCGATCTACGACGCCTTGGTGCGCATGGCGCAGGACTTCTCGATGCGCGCGCCCTTGATCGACGGGCAGGGCAATTTCGGCTCGGTCGACGGCGATCCCCCGGCGGCGATGCGCTACACCGAGTCGCGCCTGACCAAGATCGCGCTGAAGCTGCTCGAGGACATCGACGACGATACGGTCGACTTCCAGGACAATTACGACGGCTCCGAAAGGGAGCCGGTGGTGCTGCCCGCCCGGTTCCCGAACCTCCTGGTCAACGGCGCCGGTGGCATCGCGGTCGGCATGGCCACCAATATCCCGCCGCACAATCTCGGCGAGGTGATCGACGCCTGCGTCGCGCTGATCGACAATCCGGCGCTGACGATCGACGAGCTCAACGCCATCATCCCGGGGCCTGATTTCCCGACCGGCGGCATCATTCTCGGACGCCAGGGCATCCGCAGCGCCTATCATCTCGGCCGCGGCTCCATCGTGATGCGCGGCAAGGTCACCTTCGAGACGCTCCGGAAAGAACGCGAGGCGATCGTCATCACCGAGATCCCGTATCAGGTGAACAAGGCGACGATGGTCGAGCGCATCGCCGAGCTCTACAAGGAAAAGAAGATCGAAGGCATCTCCGACCTGCGCGACGAGTCCGACCGCGACGGCTACCGCGTCGTCGTCGAGCTCAAGCGCGATGCCGTGCCCGACGTGGTACTGAACCAGCTCTACAAGTTCACGCCGCTGCAAACGAGCTTCGGCGTCAACGCCGTCGCGCTCGATTCCGGCCGTCCGCAGACCATGAACCTGAAGGACATGCTGACGATCTTCGTCGGCTTCCGCGAGCAGGTCGTGACCCGCCGGACCAAATACAAGCTGCGCAAGGCGCGCGAGCGCGCGCACGAGCAGGTCGGCCTCGCCATCGCGGTCGCCAATATCGACGAGATCATCAAGGTGATCCGGCACTCGCCGACGCCGGCCGCCGCCCGCGAGACCCTGATGACCCGCGACTGGGCCGCGCGCGATGTCGAGGACATTATCACGCTGATCGACGATCCCCGTCACCGCATCAACGAAGACGGGACGATCCGCCTCTCGCTGGAGCAGGCGAGGGCGATCCTGGAGCTGCGCCTGGCACGCCTCACCGCGCTCGGCCGCGACGAGATCGGCGAGGAGCTGTCCAAGCTCGCCGGCGAGATCAGCGATTATCTCGACATCCTGCGCTCGCGCGGGCGCATCCTCGACATCATCAAGACCGAGCTTGCCGAGGTGAAGGCCGAGTTCGCAACGCCCCGCCGCACCGTGATCATGGAGCAGGAGGGCGAGGTCGAGGACGAGGACCTGATCCAGCGCGAGGACATGGTCGTCACGGTCTCGCACGCCGGCTACGTCAAGCGCGTGCCGCTGTCGGCCTACCGGGCGCAGCGCCGCGGCGGCAAGGGCCGCTCCGGCATGCAGACCCGCGACGAGGACTTCGTCAGCCGGCTCTTTGTCGCCTCGACCCATACTCCGGTGCTGTTCTTCTCCTCGCGCGGCCAGGTCTACAAGGAAAAGGTCTGGCGGCTGCCGATGGCCGCGCCGAACGCGCGCGGCAAGGCCATGATCAACATCCTGCCGCTGGAGCAGGGCGAGCGCATCACCACCATCATGCCGCTGCCGGAGGATGAATCGACCTGGGGCCAGCTCGACGTGATGTTCGCGACCACGGGCGGCAACGTCCGGCGCAACAAGCTGTCCGACTTCGTCGACGTCCGCCGCTCCGGCATCATCGCCATGAAGCTCGACGACAACGAGGCGATCGTCGACGTGCAGATCTGCACCGAGCGCGACGACGTGCTGCTGACCGCTGCGGGCGGCCAGTGCATTCGCTTCCCCGTCACCGATGTGCGCGTATTCACCGGGCGCACCTCGATGGGCGTGCGCGGCATTGCGCTCGGCGAAGGCGACAAGGTGATTTCGCTGGCGATCCTGCGCCACGTCGACACCACCTCGGACGAGCGCTCGGCCTATTTGAAGATGCGCCGCGCGGTCGCGGGCGAAGCCGCCGCAGACGAGGCGCCGGCCGATGCCGAGGCCGAGGAGACCTCGGGCAGCTTCCAGCTCCCGCAGGAGCGCTATGTCGAGATGTCGGCGCAGGAGCAGGTCGTGCTGACCGTCTCCGTCAACGGCTACGGCAAGCGGACCTCGTCCTACGAGTACCGCACCACCGGCCGCGGCGGCAAAGGCATCGTCGCTATGAGCGTCAACCACCGCAACGGCAATCTCGTCGCCTCGTTCCCCGTGGAGGAGGCGGATCAAATCATGCTGGTCACCGACAAGGGCCAGCTGATCCGCTGCCCGGTCGAAGGCATCCGCATCGCCGGCCGCTCGACGCAAGGCGTGATCGTGTTCGACACCGCCGAGGACGAGCACGTGGTGTCAGTCGAGCACATCACGGAAGAGGCCGAGAACGGGAATGGAGCGAACGGGGAATAGAGGCTGGCGAATCGGGACTCATCCACCCGCCGTTCCTCGCAGCCGATAGTGCCCCCTGAACGAGATCGCGCCCGTCGGGCCATTCCGACGGGCGCGAGCGTCGCGTAGTCTGCGACGAGACGTCACAGAAATTCCTGGGGTCTTGAGAGACCCGCCCGACGCGAACCTGACAGATCCGATTACGGCGTGCGGTTGGCGGTCACGAGGCGGGCCTCGCGGACGTTGGCCTTGGTGCCGGCGCTACGCAGGCAGGACGCTTCGAAGTTCGGCCAGGCCTGCTGCGAGCAGTCACGGCCGATGCTGCGGATGTCGAGCCGGTCGCTCTTGGCCAGCGGCTGCGGCACGCTGGCTTCGACCTTCGGGGCAAAGCCGGGCAGGAGGGTGAGGGCCGCGGCAACACACGCAGACAGAGCGATCGCTGAAATGGTCTTGATCATGACAGTCCCCTGTGATGCGGCCGCCTACGCCCAGTACGCGGCCCGTCATTCGTTGGCCGGATTAGTAACCATGGCCAGTTTCCGGACGTCTTCGCCGATGTGGGAAATGGTTTCGTTCGCGCTCCGTTTTGTTTCGTGGCCGCCCGAGGACGAAACAAACCGGCTGCCGCTGACGCCCAACGGGACATTTTCGGAGGGGCTGGACCGGAAACGAGCTAGGAACCTGCCCGGCTTGCCGGCTCGGGCGGGGCGCGGTAGGACGGGGCCATGCCGCGCATCGCCTTCTACCCAGGTTCCTTCGACCCCATCACCAACGGCCATCTGGACGTGGTCCGGCACAGCGTTTCCTTGTGCGACAGGCTCGTGGTCGCGATCGGGGTGCATCCCGGCAAGAAGCCGCTGTTCTCGACCGAGGAGCGCCTCAAGATGCTCGAGGAGGTCTGCGGTCCGATTGCGGCGCAGGCCGGCTGCGTGCTGGAGGCAACGACGTTCGACGATCTGTCGGTGACCGCGGCGCGCAAGCACGGCGCGACCATCATGATCCGGGGCCTGCGCGACGGCACCGACCTCGATTACGAGATGCAGCTCGCCGGCATGAACGAGGCCATGGCGCCGGAGGTGCATACGGTCTTCCTGCCGGCCTCTCCCATGGTCCGCCCGATCACCGCCACTTTGGTGCGCCAGATCGCCGGCATGGGCGGGGACGTCTCGGCCTTCGTCCCGCCGCAGGTCGCGGCACAGCTCAAGGCCAAATTCGCCTGAAAACGGCGCGCTTCCTCTTCTCTCTGATCCGGAGTTGTCATGATCCGAATTCTCGCAGTTCTTGCCGCGCTTCTGTTCGCGGCGCCGGCGGTGGCGCAGCAATTGCCGGCAAATCTCGACAAGGCCAACGCCATCGTCATCGACAGCACCAAGGGCCGCATCGTCATCAAGCTCAGGACCGACATCGCGCCGCAGCATGCCGAACGCATCAAGCAGCTGGCGCGCGAAGGCTTCTACAACAACGTGCCGTTCCACCGCGTCATGGACGGCTTCATGGCGCAGACCGGCGACGGCCAGAACGGCAACGGCACCGGCGGCTCGAAATACCCGAACCTGAAGCAGGAATTCTCCAAGGTGCATTTTGCCCGCGGCATCGTCGGCATGGCCCGGCGCGGCGACAGCGTCGACAGCGCCAACTCGCAGTTCTTCATCATGTTCGCCGACGGCGGCAGCCTCGACGGCCAGTACACCGTGATCGGCGAGGTGGTGCAGGGCATGGACGTCGTCGACAAGCTGAAGAAGGCGCCCCCCGGCTCGCCCGGCGGCTCCGTCACCGATCCCGACAAGATGGTGAAGGTGCAGGTCGCCTCAGACATCAAATAGGCGCGGCCATGGCGCGCCGCGGTGGCAGGCTCCTGCTGGTTGCCGCGGTGCTGTTGCTCGCCACCTCCCGTGCGGCCGTGGAGGCCGCCCAGGTCGACACGATCCAGGACATCTTCCGGCACCTGCGCACCTGCTGGAGACCGCCGTCGCCGGCGAGGGCCCGCCCACTCGACATCACCGTCCTGGTGAGCTTTAACCGGGCCGGAAACATTCTGGGCCATCCGAGGATTACCTATGAATCCGCGGAGGCCTCTGACAACGACCGGCTGCAATACCGGATCGCGGTGATGGAGGCGTTGCAACGCTGCACGCCGGTGCCATTTACCGATGCAATGGCCGGCGCCGCCGCGGGACGTCCATTCGCGATCCAGTTCCGCAGCCGCAAGACGTCACCCGACAAGACTTCACCCCCAACGCAAGAGAGACGAGCATGAGCGTCACCGAAAACACCCTGATCCTCGAGACCACGCAGGGCCCCGTCACCATCGAGATGCGCCCCGACCTCGCGCCCGGCCATGTCGCGCGTATCAAGGAGCTGGTCCGTGAGGGCTTCTACGACGGCATCGTGTTTCACCGCGTGATCGAGGGCTTCATGGCGCAGACCGGCTGCCCGCACGGCACCGGCACCGGCGGCTCCGGCAAGAAGCTGAAGGCCGAGTTCAACAAGGAGCCGCATGTGCGCGGCACCGCCTCGATGGCCCGCGCCGCCAATCCCGATTCCGGCGACAGCCAGTTCTTCATCTGCTTCGACGACGCCCGCTTCCTCGACAACCAGTACACGGTGTGGGGCAAGGTCACCGAGGGCATGGAGAACGTCGACAAGATCAAGCGCGGCGAGCCGGTGCAGAACCCCGACAAGATCGTCAAGGCGCGGATGGCCGCGGACAAGGAATAGTCACTCGATCCTCATCCTGAGGAGCGCGGAACGCGCGTCTCGAAGGATGAAGGCCCCACTGCTGCAACCCGGCCTTCATGGTTCGAGACGGCGCTAAGCGCCTCCTCACCATGAGGGTCTGGCTGTGTCGCGCCAAGCCTGCTCATGCGCACCGATCTCTTCGATTTCGATCTGCCGCCCGAGCGCATCGCGCTGCGCCCGGCGAGCCCGCGCGATTCCGCGAGGATGCTGGTCGTCGAGAATGGCGCGCTGCGCGATCAGATCATTTCCGACCTGCCGCAATGGCTGAGGCCCGGCGACCAGCTCGTCGTCAACGACACCAAGGTGATTGCGGCGCAATTGAAGGGCCGCCGCATCGGCCGCGACACCGAGCCGAAGATCGAGGCGACGCTGATCAAGCGCCTCGACGGCTCGCGCTGGCAGGCGCTGGTGAAGCCGGCCAAGAAGCTCGCCCCCGGCGACCGCATCCGCTTCGGCAACGAAGGCAAGGTCTGCCTGCTCGGTCATCTCGACGCCGAGGTCGAGGCCAAGGGCACCGAGGGCGAGGTGACGCTGGCGTTTTCGTTCCACGGCCCGGCGCTGGACCAGGCCATCGCCGATCTCGGCAGCCCGCCGCTGCCGCCCTATATCGCCTCCAAGCGCACGCCAGACGATCAGGACCTCGCTGACTACCAGACCATGTTCGCGGCGAATGAAGGCGCAGTTGCAGCGCCGACCGCGGGGCTGCATTTCACGCCCGCGCTGGAGCAGGCGCTGCGCGACCGCGGCGTCGGCCTCAACCGCGTGACGCTGCATGTCGGGGCAGGGACGTTCCTGCCGGTGAAGGTCGACGACACCGAAGCCCACAAGATGCACGCCGAGTGGGGCACGATCTCGGCCGCAACGGCGGAGCGGCTCAACGCCGCGCGGAAGACCGGCGGCCGTATCGTTGCCGTCGGCACAACGTCATTGCGGCTGCTCGAAAGCGCAGCGCGCGAGGACGGCACAATCCAGCCATTCGCCGCCGAGACGTCGATCTTCATCACGCCCGGCTATCGCTTCCGCGCAGTCGATATTCTGATGACGAATTTCCATTTGCCGAAGTCGACGCTGTTCATGCTGGTGTCGGCCTTCTCCGGGCTCGCGACGATGAAGCAGGCCTATGCGCACGCGATCGCGAGCGGATACCGGTTCTATTCGTATGGCGATGCGTGTTTGCTGTTTCGAGCGGTCCCGTAGGGTGGATTAGCCGTCAGGCGTAATCCACCGCTTCTGTTTCCGCGGATATGAAAGAGGTGGGTTACGCCCAGCGGCCGCGCTTCGCGCATCCGCTAGGCTAACCCACCCTACGCACCTCCCGTTACGCCATCACCTTCTGCGGCAACAGCTCGGCGATCTGCACGGCGTTCAGCGCCGCGCCCTTGAGCAGCTGATCGGCTGCCACGAACATCGAGATCGAATGGCCTGAGGGGTCGCTGAGATCCTTGCGGATGCGGCCGACCAGAACGTCGTCCTGGCCCGAGGCGTCGATCGGCATCGGGAAGTAGTTCTTGGCGCGGTCGTCGACCACCTTGACGCCGGGCGCGCGCGCCATGATGGCACGGACCTGGTCCTCGCTGATCGGCTTCTCGCATTCGAAGGTGATGGCTTCGCAATGGGCGCGCAGCACCGGCACGCGCACGCAGGTGACGCCGACGGCGATGCTGTCGTCCTCGAAGATCTTGCGGGTCTCCTTGATGACCTTGGTCTCTTCGTCGTTGTAGCCGGTCTCGGGGTCGATGGCGGTGTTGTGGTTGAACAGGTTGAAGGCGTAGGGGTGTGGCATCACCTTCGGCGTATAGACCTGCCCGTTGAGGTTGGCGCGGGTGGATTCGACGAGCTCCTCCATCGCGGCGGCGCCGGCGCCGCTGGCCGCCTGATAGGTCGAGATGATCACGCGCTTGATGCGGTTCTGCTGGTGGATCGGCCACAGCGGCACCAGCGCGGTGATCGCGGCGCAGTTCGGGTTGGCGATGATGCCCTTGTGGTCGCGGATGCGGCTCGCGTTGATCTCGGGGATCACCAGCGGCACGTTTGGGTCCATGCGGAAGGCCGAGGAATTGTCGACCACGACGGCGCCGGCCTTCACCGCGATCGGTGCATACTTCCTGGAGATGCTGCCGCCGGCGGAGAACAGCGCGATGTCGACGCCGTCGAAGGAGCGCTCGGTCAACTCCTCGATGGCCACGCTCTGCCCGCGGAACGACACCGTCTTGCCGGCCGAGCGGGCGCTCGCCAGTGCCTTGAGCTTGCCGACGCGAAAGCCGCGCTTGTCCATGGTGGCGATGAATTCGGCGCCCACCGCACCGGTGACGCCGACAATCGCGACGACGGGATCGTTACTCACTTTGTCCTCCGTTGCATTGAGAATTTAGACAACAAAAAAGCCCCGGACCATCGAGGGCGGGGCTTGCCGTAGAGCTGATGCGTTTAAGTCGACGACCTACGCGCGCACGCCTCCCCGGGCCCCTTCGGCCGTGGTGGTTTTGGTCGTGCGTTTGGTGGTCGTGAACATGGCGGCGACTTATGCGGGAGAGTCTTGCGGCCGTCAATGGCTTTTCGGCCCGGCCGATGCCGGGGGCAGCCTGCCGCTATTTGGCACCCGCTATTTCCCCTTGGCGCCAGGCGGCTCCAGGGTGACCTCCTTGAGGTCGTCGCCGCTGACGACGACGATCGAGAAGTTCAGCCGGCCGCGCTCGCGGACCAGCCCGCCGCTGATGGCCTTGCCTGCGGCGGCGCGCTCGGCGACGCGTACGGCATCGGAGAGGCGGTGCCTGATCGCACCCAGCGCTGCGAGGTTGCTGCGGTCCTCGCGGTCGAGCTCGGTGAGGGGTAGGGCCGCTTCCCCGCCGACCAGTTCGCCGGTCGAAGCATTAATGGTGTGGCGCCAGATCCGGTCGTTGTGCAGGGTCTTCACGCGGTAGACCGGCACGCCCGAGCCGCCATCGAAGCTCACATCGGCGGTGGTGGCGCCGGCATGGCGGGCTTCGGCAATCGCCATGGCCTGGCTGATCGTGATCGAGGAGCGGCGGAACCGCTCTATTTCGCGGCTGACTGCCTGGCGGTTCGCTTCGGCATCACCATCTGTGTCGCTGTGAAGCGCGGTCGGCGTGCTCGCGGTCACGATGGCCTGTGCCGGTGCGGCGATGAGCAGCGCGGGCAATGCGATCGCAAGCAGGTGCGAGGTCCATCGTTGGGCAGTCGTCATGCTCGAAACCCTCGGCCAGCGAGTGTGCCGGATGATCGTAAAGAATTCGCGGCCGGCCTTGGGCATCGGCCGGCCGCGGAGCGCCGCGGCAGGCTGTACCCGCCGCGGCGATCGAAGCGGGTCCGGACCTCTTTGGGGCTGGTGAAAAAGCGGCCCGAACCGACTGTAATGAAACCATACGGTATCGTTTTATTTCGGTCAATGACGCCGCATCGTCGCCCCCTGGGGAAAGCACGCAAGCTCACGGAATTGTCAGCGCGAGGAGCGGCGCCGTGGCGCGAGTTTCGAGGTGTCCTGGACGCGGTCGGCAGGTCCCAGCGCGCCGGCCAGGAACAGCTTGATCGCCGCGCGCATGCGCTTCTCGGCAGCCTTCAGCTCCAGCGCCGTTCCGAACGTCGCCATACGATGGGTGTGGCCGACGACGACGTCGAGGAACACCTCGGCTGCGATGGTGGTGTCGTCGACATCGAGCGCGCCTTGCGCCACCAGATGGTCGAAGAAGCGCGCCGTGGTGGCGACGGCCTTCAGCCAGCCTTCCTCCTTGCCGAGCTTGGCGACGTCGGGGAAGTTGATGGCCTGTGCCGTCATCATGCGGCTAAAGGCGACGGCATCCGGGCCGCAGGTGAAGGTCAGCATCTCGCGTCCGATCTCGACCAGCCGCTGCTCGACCGGGATGTTCGAGGCGCTTGAGAGCTGCGTCTCCGCCGCCGCCGACAGCGGCGCAAGCCAGCGCTCGATCTCGCGCCTCAGCACGGCCGCGAACAGACCGCGCTTGTCGCCATAGCGGGAATAGACGGTGGGCTTGCTGACCCGCGCAGCTTCCGCGACCGCATCGAGAGAAGTCGCATCGAAGCCGCGATCAAGGAACAGGCGGGTGGCGACCTCGATCAGCCGCAGATCGCGCTCGATCGCAGCGGTCTTCGTCGGCCGGCCACCACGCGATTTCGGCACCTCGCGCCGTGGCGCTGCCGGTCTTGTCCTGGTCGCAGTCAATCCCATGCCCAATGATTCCTGCGCGGTCGTGATATCGGTCATTCGCTCTATATCGCGCAGGAGCGGAGGCGTCATCGCGAATCTGGCCGAATTGGCCATATCGTCAACGGTTTCGGTATTGCCTCGTTCCGTCACGAGGGATCACGGCAGCGTCGAGGTCCAGGCCTGGCCGGATGCAGCCTTCTCGTATCCGTACTGGTAGAGCGCCCGCATATAGGTTGTGTCGAACCCTTCCGACGGCGGCGCGGGATAGCCGCGCGCGATGTAGGAGAGATGGAAGCCCAGCCGGTTGCGCTTAGCGAAATCGTAGGTCGAGAAGATGATCGAGCGCGTCTGCGATTGGGTGATCGCCGACAGGCTGCGCGAGGCGACGTCGATGGTGCCGTTGGAGACGAGCTCGAAGTTGCGTTCGATCTTCTTGTTGACGAGGATGTAGATGTCCACCTTCGCATTGCCGGGCAGACGGCCACTCTGGAACAGCAGAGCTTCGGGCAAGGTCAGCACCGGCGCGGTCACGCCGCCGTCGACATGCATCTCCTGAAACTTGCGGCCCCCGCCTTCGGCATCGATCATGATGGGCGGAAACACCAGGGGAATGCTGGCGGAGGCCGCCATCACGTCGCGAAACAGCTTGAGTGCCTCGGGCGTTCCGACCGCGGCAATCTTGCCCATGTCCCAGATCGCGGTGCGTTGCGTGTCGAGGTCGGTCGTCACCACGAGCAGCCTGCGGCCCTTGGCGTGCTCGCGCGCGACTTGCGCCATGATCTCGGGCCCGACATAGCGTGCAACGAGCTCGCGCAGCCGCGTGTTGCCGAACAGGCCGGATCCGAACAGCACGCGCATGATGCTGGGATCGTTCAGGAGGCTCTCCGCGATGCCGCTGGTGTAGACCTCCTTCAGCGTGTCGTCATATTGCGGTCCGAGAAACGCGAACGGCGCGATCAGGCCGCCGGTGCTGACGCCCGAGACGACCGAGAAGGTGGGGCGGGTTCGGGCCGCGGTCCAGCCGTTGAGCACGCCGACGCCATAGGCGCCGTCAGCGCCGCCGCCGGACAGCGCCAGATAGGTTCTCGTCGCAGTGCTGTTGTCTTTATCGAAGCTGAACTTGGTGACCGGCTCGTCGGCGTAACGCCGGAGGCCGTCGATATCCAGCACGCGCGAGGCGCTGGCTTCAGCGGCTGTGTAGGGCGTGCGGGGCAGGGCGGTGCAGGCGCCGAGCGCCAGGCTGCAGATCAGGACCACCGATCCGATCAGGCCGACGCCAGTCTGCCTGATCCGGTCACGCGAGGAGACGGATGCGTCGGTCGAACACGGAGGGTACGGCATTGTCGGTGGCTGGCGATCACGCATCTACCGCCGCCGGCAAGTTCGCCGCGGCATCTCGTCCAGCCCTGCGCACAAAACTATACTGTATCGTTTCGTTTGACAAGGGCGCGGGCACACTCATCCTTGTGTGGGTCGGTGTCCCAGTCTGATGCACAAACCGGCCCGAGCGCGGTCGGCGGGTTGATCAGCCTGCTCCGACACGCAATAAGCACCGCCATGAATCCCGACAATGACCTTCCCAATCACTTTGAGTTGCTCGCCACCGACGGGGCCGCGCGTACCGGGCGCCTGACCACCCCGCATGGCGTGGTGCGGACCCCTGCCTTCATGCCGGTCGGCACCGCCGGTGCCATGAAGGGCATGCACTGGCGCGAGGTGCGCGATGCCGGCGCCGACATCGTGCTCGGCAACACCTACCATCTGATGCTGCGTCCAAGCGCCGAGCGGATCGCGGCGCTCGGCGGCCTGCAGACGTTCACAGGCTGGAACGGACCGATGTTGACCGATTCCGGCGGCTTCCAGGTGATGTCGCTGGCGGATTTGCGCAAGGTCAGCGAGCACGCCGTCACGTTCCGCTCGCACATCGACGGCGCCAAGGTCGAGCTGTCGCCGGAGCGGTCGATCGAGGTGCAGCGTTTGCTCGGCTCCGACATCGCCATGCAGATGGATGAATGCGTACGATTGCCTGCCGAGCGCGCCGACATCGAGCGCGCGATGCAATTGTCGCTGCGCTGGGCGGAGAGAAGCAAGCGCGCCTTCGCGAGCGCCCCGGATGGCTACATGCTGTTCGGCATCGTGCAGGGCGGCGACGTGCCCGAGCTGCGCCATGCGAGCGCGCAAGGCCTGGTCGGGATCGGCTTCCATGGCTATGCGATCGGCGGGCTCGCCGTCGGCGAACCGCAGGCGGTCATGCTGGCGATGATCGACGAGACCGCGCCGCTGCTGCCGAAGCAGCGGCCACGCTATCTGATGGGCGTCGGCACGCCCGACGACATCCTCGAGGCGGTGAAGCGCGGCATCGACATGTTCGACTGCGTGATGCCGACCCGCAACGGCCGGCACGGCGTCGCCTTCACGCGCTACGGCCAGGTCAATTTGCGCAACGCGCGCCATGCCGACGATCCACGCCCGCTCGATGAAGAGAGCTCATGGCCGTCGACGCGGAACTGCGCGCGCGCCTATCTGCATCATCTCGTCAAGGCCGGCGAGACGCTGGGCGCGATGCTGCTGTCCGAGATCAATGTCGCGTACTACCAGTCCCTGATGCAGGGCATCAGGGACGCGATCGCGCAAGGAAATTTCGAGGAGTTCTATCAGCGTACGCGCGCGGACTGGGCGAGGGGCGATATCGCCCCGCGCTAGCTCAACAGTCCAAACTCAGTTGCACACGAGCCGCCGCTTCACGGCATGCTTGGTCACGAAGCCGTAGCCGCAATTGTCGCAAGTCCAGAGGTAGCTGATGATGTGGTCCGAGACGTAGGCAGATGCTTCAGCGGCGACCATGGAGTCGGCGCAGACGGGACAGGTCGGCAACTCGCTGCAACGCGGATCACGCCTTAGCGCTACGGTCGACATCACTTCAGCAACCGCTGACATCGTGGTGACCTCCCTGCTTTGAGACCTAAGTCTAACATAAGCAGAATCAGTTGACGAGGTCGCAACACAAATACGTTGGTTTTCTGCTAATTAAAGCTCACGCGATTTTGCGATGCAGCGTATTTAACATGTGCTGCATAGCCGCTTGCGTGTCGCCGCAAGCTGTCCGTAACTGCGCAGGGCCGCGACAGACGTGCAGATCGTCGCCACAGGGAGTTCATCATGGACGTATCGTCCAACACGGGTGCAGCGCACCAACCCGGCCGTGGCCGGATCTATGACTCGATCGTCGATGCCTTCGGCAACACGCCCATCGTGCGCTTGCGCCGGCTGCCCGGCATGCACGACGTGAACGCGACCATTTTGGCAAAACTAGAATATTTCAATCCTGCCGCGAGCGTGAAGGACCGCATCGGCGCGGCCATGATCATCGCGATGGAGAAGGCGGGCATCGTCAAGCCGGACACCGTGCTGATCGAGCCGACCTCCGGCAATACCGGCATTGCGCTCGCCTTCGTCGCGGCCTCCCGCGGCTACCGGCTCAAGCTGGTGATGCCGGAATCGATGTCGATCGAGCGACGCAAGATGCTGGCCTTTCTCGGCGCGGAGCTGGTGCTGACGCCGGCGGCGCAGGGCATGAAGGGCGCCATCGCGGCCGCCGAGGAGCTCTTGAAGACGACGCCGAATTCGGTGATGCCGCAGCAGTTCAAGAACCTCGCCAATCCGGAGGTGCACCGCCGCACCACCGCGGAGGAGATCTGGAACGACACCGGCGGCAGCATCGACTTCTTCGTGGCCGGCGTCGGCACCGGCGGCACGATCACCGGCGTCGGCCAGGTACTCAAGCCGCGCAAGCCGGGCTTGCGTGTGGTCGCGGTCGAGCCGGAGGAGAGCCCGGTGCTCTCGGGGGGACAGCATACTCCGCACAAGATCCAAGGCATTGGTGCCGGCTTCGTCCCTGACATCCTCGACCGCTCCGTGATCGATGAGATCGTGAAGATCAACTCGACCACGGCGATCGAGACCTCGCGCGCGCTGGCGCGGCATGAGGGCATTCCGGGCGGCATCTCGTCGGGCGCCGCGATCGCCGCCGCACTCGAGATCGGCAAGCGGCCGGAAGCTTCCGGAAAGACCATCCTGGCGATCGTGCCGTCCTTCTCCGAGCGGTATCTTTCGACGGCTCTGTTTGAGGGAATCTAGGACATGGCGGATCAACCGAGACGGCCGCGCACGCTGGGCGATGCCAGGACCGAGGCCGAGGCGGCGTTCAAGAAGGTGACGGCCAAGGTCGCCACGGCGCCGCCCAAGCAAAACGCCGTGCCCGGCATCAAGGAGCAGGTCACGCTGCGCATCGACCAGGACGTGCTGGAGTTCTTCCAGGAGGGCGGTCCTGGCTGGCAGGATCGCATCAACGAGGCGCTGCGCAAGGTGGCAGGGAAGTAGACTTCGCGGATGGGCTGTAGCTCCTCATCCTGAGGAGCTTGCGAAGCAAGCGTCTCGAAGGATGAAGGCCCCGCTGGTCGAGGCGCGCCTTCATAGTTCGAGACGGCGCTTCGCGCCTCCTCACCATGAGGATCACAAACGAAAAAGCCCGGCGCGAGCCGGGCTTCTGTCGTCTGGGATCCGTCTCGCTCTCAGCGGCGGAACATGCCGCCCATCATGCCGCCGACGACGCCACCGACGAAGGCCGCACCGGCAGCATCGCCGGGATTGCTGCGTGGCTGGGGAGCCGGTGCCGGCGCGCTGCTCTGAGCCGGGGCGGTGGCGGCGCGCCGAGCCGGCTTCTGGCTGCCGTCGCTCGCCGTTGCCGGGGCAGCCACGATTTCCGAGAGCAGGGCCTTGTGCTGGTTCTTGTTGAGATAACCCGACGAGGGATAGCCGCGCGCAGTCTGCCAGCGCTTGAGCACGGACCGCGTTTCGTCGTTGAAGACGCCGGTCTGGTTGGTGTCGAAGCCGAGCGCCGTGAGTCGACGCTGCACGTCGCGACGCTTGTTCTTGTCGAGACCGATTTGGTCCTCGGTCACTTGGGTAGCCTCATCCGTGAAGGTGGCGGGATCGACGCCGGCATTGAGCGTGCGGGTCGCGGTCGAGGGGCCGCTCTTGATCGCCGCTAGCCGCGCCAGCGCCAGCGCCTTGAACTGGCCGTTCGGGTAAGCGGTGAGGTAGGCATTGAGCTCCTCGGCCTTGTTGGACTCCTTAACGGAGCGCCAGTATTCGAGCTCGACACCGTCCGAGCTTCCGGTCGCCGCCGGCACAATGCCGGTCGCGGTCGGGGCCGCAGCGGCGACCTGGGTGGTCGGCGCCTGATTGAGATAGACGGAGCCGGTCAGGTTGGTGTGGCCCCAGGGCAGCTGGCCCTTGCGGGTCTCTTCATTGACCTGAGCGCGCACCGACGTCATGGCCTGCTGGATCTCGACGCCGGGCTTGGTGATGTTGTCAATCAACGCCCGCGTGAACGGGCTGTTGTTGCCTTCCTGGCCGTCGAGTGCGGTCTGGCCCGGGCCGGTGGCGAACGCGATCAGCGTGCCTTCGCCGGACTTCATCTCGGCGAGGCCGCTCTGGACGTTGACGCTGCGGGTCGCCGAATTCGACTTGATCTTCGCGGCGAACGGATTGTCCCGGCAGGCGTCGAGGAAGACGAGCTTGACCTTGGCATCGCCCATGGTCTGCTCGAGCGTCAGGTCGATGTTGATGGCGGCGCCCAGCTTGACGTCCATCTCCGACTTGATGTCGGCATCGACGGGCAGCAGGTAATTGGTGCCGCTGACGGCGATGCCGTGGCCGGCATAATAGAACAGCGCGATATCGGAGCCTTGCGCCTTGCGGCCGAAATCAAGCAGCTTCTCGGTCATCTGGTCGCGGCTGAGATTGGAGCCTTCGATCACCTCGAAGCCGACATTGCGCAGCGTGGCCGCCATCGCCTTGGCGTCGATCGGCGGGTTCGGCAATTGCGCGACGTTCTTGTAGGAGCCGTTGCCGACGACGAAGGCGACGCGGCGGTCAGCCTTGGCGGCACTGATCGACAGCGCCATGCACATCAGCGAAGCGAGGAGGGTGAGATAGCGCATTCTGAAATCCCCAGAATCGAATTGCAGGCAGCAACAAATCGGCCACGAACCTACACGAAGTGCCCGACTTCGCGCCACCAAAACGGCAGTCCGTTGCGTTCAACCCGCTGCTGTGTGGCCGAATGTGCACGATGGAGTGTCGCTCCAACGTGATCCAAATCACACGGCCACTTGGTTTTGTCGCGCGAGACGGCGCGAGGTTCACCTGGCCCGGGCGGGAACCGACGAAGCGGGCTTCAAATTGAGTAAATTGCCGAACAGGATCAGCGCGGCGCCGAGCACGGTCCAGGCGTCGAGCCGCTCGGAATACAACAGCCAACCGGCAGTTGCAGTCAGTGGAACCCGCAGGAAGTCCATCGGAACCACGACCGTCGCGTCAGCGTAGCGCATCGCACTGGCCAGGCAATAATGTGAGAACGTGCCGCAGACGGCGATCACGCCGACCCAGCCCCAGACATAGAGCGACGGCCACGTCCAGACCAACAGCGTCGGAATGAAGCCCGCAACCGACTGCACCACCAGCATCCAGAACAGGATCGAGAGCGCACTCTCGGTGCGGGTCAGCGATTTGACCAGCGCCATCGCGACGCCAAATCCCATGGCGGCGCCCAGCGCAATGAGCTGCCCCGGATTGATCTCCCCGGTCGAGGGGCGGACAATGACGATAACGCCGACGAGGCCGAGCACGATGGCGGCGATCTTCCATGGCGTCATCCGCTCGGACAGGAAGCTCGCCGCGAGGACGGCCGTCCAGATCGGCATGGTGAACTCGATTGCCACCACCTGGCCGATCGGGATCAGTGTCAGTGCGAAGAACCAGCCGAGTTGGGCAACATAGTGCACCAAATTGCGGCCGACATGCTGCGGCAGGCGCGATGTCTTGAGCACCTTCCAGCCGCCGGCGCGGTAGATAATCGGTGAGAGCAAGACGAAGCCGGCGAGCGACCTCATTTCCATGATCTGAAAAACATTCAGCTCGCGCGTGGTCTCGCGCCCGGCCACCGCCATGATCAGCATCAGCGACAGCCAGCCGGCCATCCACAGTGCAGCCATCATTTTCGACGGTGTGGTGCTCATCTGCGGCGGATACGGAAAGGGATGGACCAAGGAGGGGCGGCCGGTATCGGCGACATTGCCGCCGTTTGCAACGGCCAAATCTGCGGATGCAGCGATGCTGGGCGGCATGCTAAGGCATCAGCGAACAACGACAAAGATCGGGAGACATTGCCCATGCGCATCTTGCAGCCGGCCGAGTGGAAAAAACCGCGCGGCTTTTCCCACGGCGTCGTGACCGAGGGGCCGGGCCGATGGGTGGTACTCGCCGGCCAAACCGGGGGCGACGAGGCCGGCAGTTACGATCCCGACATGGCAGCCCAGGTCGCGACGGCGCTGAAGCGGATCGTCAAGCTGCTGGGCGAGGCCGGTGCCGGCCCCGAGCACATCGTCCGCCTGACCTGGTACCTGACCAGCCGCGCCGAGTACGAAGCGGCAGGTGCCGGCATTGGCGCGGCCTGGAAGGAAACGCTCGGCCGCAATTTTCCGCCCTCGACGCTGCTCTATATCGGAGGCCTCGTGGACGAGCGTGCCAAGGTCGAGATCGAGGTCACGGCGTTCGTGCCCGGCCCATAAAAAATCGATCCGGCGCGGGCGCCGGATCGATTGTCGCGTGAGCTAGCGTCTTATTTCGACATCGAGATGTGCGCGCCGCGGAACTGACTGTCCGCGCGCATCGTGACGTTCTGCTTGTTGCCGGACGTCTTGAGAGAGATGTTGGCGTTGAAGCCCGCGGTGGAGGCCACCAGCTCGTAGCTTCCGCCGCTGCCGCGGCCCTGGAGCGAACCGGAGATGTTGCGGCTGGTCTCGGACCAACTGCCTGCAATGGCGCCGCCTTCGGCCTTCACGTTGGCGCCGAGGTTGAATTTGTAGGCATCGCTGGCGCAGGTCAGCGACATCTCCATGGTCGGTCCGATCGGAGCGTATTTGGCCCGGCAGCGGATCCGCTCGGTCGAGCCGTCATCCAGCGTGACCGTGCCACCGCCGCTCCAGCTGCCCGCCAGTGGGGCGAACGGACCCGACTGGGCACTGCTTTCGGTCGCGGCGATCCCAGCCCCAAACAAAACGGCGGCCGCGATCAGCAGCCGCCGGTTCCGGGCGCGAGCCTCAATTGGTTTATTGGCGCGATGCTTCCCACCGCCCGCTGCACGGTATGCCTGCAGATGCTCCATTCCACTTCCCCGATCCGGCGTTGCCGCTGAGTTGACCGTTGGCATATGCACCATTGATCGAAACTTTCACAAGTCCCCCGCTGCCGATGGTGCCGGAAACGTTAGCGCCGGGCGCGGTGATCTTGCCGCCGGCAACCGTCAGCATCGAGCTTGCGGTCGGCTCGCACGAACCGCTCTTGGTCACGATGGTGACTTGCCAATTGCCGTCATAGGGATTCTGGGCGAAGGCGGGGGCGGCGAGGGTGCCAGCGAGAACTGGGGCGGCACAGAACACCGCAATGCGACCAAAACGCATGAATTCGTCCTTGAATGTGTCTGAGTTGTTGACGCTTATTCGGACGAAATGTGACGGAAATTTGTTGCGATGCCAAAGCGAAAATTGTTCCTTTGGGAACAATGGTTTATTTGCGCTTTTGGCTCCAATTTCCGAAGCAGAATCAAGGGCGCCGCACGTTAAGGGTAAACGTCAGGACGACTCGGAAAGAGCTTGCTCCAGGAGACTTCGGCTCCGAGGGCAGGCTCAGAGGGTCTTGGCTCAGGAGAGGCTCGGCGCGGAGGTCGCGAACTGCTCGTCCTGGACTTTGGCGGGTAGCGCCTTGTGGACCTTGGCGTAATCGATCACGTCGGCCAGCAGCTTGAGCCCGAGCGGCGCCAGCGCGCGCTCCCAAAGCTCTCGTGCGGTCTCGCCCTTCTTGACGAAGCACCAGTCCTGGGCGGCGATCGCGCCGGCATCCATGCGGTCGGCGAGATGGTAGATCGTGCCGCCAGCGATGGGGTCGCCTTCCTTGATGGTCCATTCCACCGCGGCCTTGCCGCGGTGGCGCGGCAGCAGCGAGGGATGATAGCCGATCCCGCCGAGCCTGGCGGCGGCGAGCGCATCCTTGCCGATCCTGGCATGGCTGTGCGCGGTGATGATCAGATCGGTGTCCGGGGCGATCTCGGAGGCCACCACCAGCTTGGGATTGGCTTGCACCTGCACCTCGATGCCCGCCGCCTTGGCCGCCGCGGCGAGGCGGTCGTCGGCGTCCGCCACCACGACCCGGACGACCGAGACGCTGTGCTCCCGGAGCATGTTCAGGGTGGTCACGCCAAAATGGCGGGAGCCGACGAGGGTAATTCGCATGGGTGTCCGATCCGTCTCGCAACTGCGTCATCCCCCGATAACACGTCCGCATGCCCTGTCACCACCCGCGCAGCGTTTGCGTGGGTTATCAACAATGCGCCGGGTGCCGCTTGCGCGAACGCCGGGATTGCGCCGTCGAGCCGTCCGGCGCCTTCCAAGCGGGCATGACATCGGCTTGGGAGCGAAGGCAATGCGCAGCGTCGGGTTTTTCGCTGTCGCGACACTGCTGGCGGCCACTTCGGCCCAAGCTGGCGGGCCTTCCCGGCGGTCCCGACCGGCGTTGCGCCATCAGGTGGCGCCGATCTCGGACGCCTACCGTTGCCTGGGGCCCTGCGTCGTCGATGAGAGCCTGTAGCGGTTCCTGTGTTTCGTTTTTAACAGAGATGCCTCGGATTGGCTGATAAGGGTGCGCCAACCGGGGCTGGCGACATTTTCAACCCGCATCCGTTTTCGACCCCGGCTTTTGGCCGCCGGCGGCCTTTCATGCCCACGACTGACGAAATCATCGAACGGTAACACGATCTCAACCAGCTTGGCGTATCGACGAATCCGTCGCGGATTTGTATTGCGTACCGCGACACCGAAATCGTCCGCCGGCGTGGGCGCGCCGCCGGGCCTTTTCGCCGGGACAGATCTCATGCCGAACGCGATCGAGCAGATCGTCGACGCCTATGTGCGTCTGAAGAACCGCCGTGGACTGGACGAGCTGATGATGCACAGGCAGCGGCTCGCGGTCGATCTGAAGAGCCGGTCCGGCTATGATTTCAGCCTGCCGATCGGTCAGATCGACGAGGAGATCGCGATCATCGAGGCGGGGCTCAGCCGGCTCAAGTCGGATAAGTCCACGATCTAGACGTCGGCATCGTGCGCGATGCCTGGCGTTGACGCATTGTCGCAGTCCGAGCCCGGTTCATGCGGGGTTCAGGCCAGCCATGCGTCAATTGCCATGTCGTTTCGTGGGACGCGAATCCTGATAGGCTTGTCCCGTGTTTTGAAGGAATCGTCATGATCGAACTTGCGCTGGCCGGCCTGCTTGCGCTTGCAACCGTGCCTGCGGCGCCGACAGCGCCCATGGTGGAGCAGGTTCAGTTCAGGGGCGGTCCGGGCGGGCAATGTCCACACGGCTACGATTACAACCACTCGAACGGCCGCTGCTATCCCAACGACCGTCACTCGCCGGGTGTCTACACCGGGGGCCGCGGCTCGGGCTATGGGCGCCGTGGTGGCCTGTGCCCGCACGGTTACGACTATAATTACTCGACAGGCGAGTGCTACCCGAATCGTACGCACGCGCCCGGCGCTTACGGTCGCCCTCAATATTACGGACGACGCGGCGGGCTCTGTCCGGACGGCTATGATTACAATTACTCGCAGGAACAGTGCTACCCGCACGGGGCACGTGCGCCGGGCATGTATGGGCGGTAGTCATCGCCGTGCTGAGGCGGGCGCTCAGTCGCGCCGGCCGCCGTCGATCACCGTGAACAGCGGCCGCGCCGGGGTGGGTTCGACCAGCAGCTCCTCCACCAGTGCGGTTGCGGCATCGACATATTTTCGGGTCGGCTTGTCGAGAGAGCGCTTGGCCTCGTCGTCGAGCGCGACTTTTGCGGCCTCGACCAGCTTGCGCATGCGCGCGGCATGGTCGTCGCCCGCGGTCAATGTCGCGCGCGCCAGCGAGCGCAGCACGAACAGCTCGCCCTCGAGGCGAAGCAGACGGTCGTTGAGCCTGGTCAGGACGGCGTTGAGGTCGGCCATGGCGTTCGAAGCGGAGGATCCGTCCTGATCTAGCCGCGATCGGTGAACGGAGTGCAAACGGCGCCGGCGCAATTCGGCGGATCCGGCGTCACCGCAGGCGGCTTACCATTCGACGCCGGCCCAGCGCCGCCCGAACACCGGTGGCCTCGTCTTCACGGCCTGCCAGCCGAAGAAGTGGTGCTTGCCGGACCAGGCATGCACGATGCCGCTGCAGATGCCGCATTTGAAGTTGCCGCTGTGAGCCTCGCTGTGCTCCTCTCTGGTCGCGGTGTAGTTCATGCCGCAACCGGTGCAGGTGAATTCTTCGATCGTCCAGATGCTGTTGGCCATGACCCAGAATGCGTTTCGGTGACTACGAAGAAAGGTAGTCACCAGCATTTGCAGGGGCGTAAACCGGCGCGGGGAAATCCGGTTAACCCGCGTTAGCCAAGCCGGGTTGGGGGCGGGCGATGTGGTATCCGGCAGCCGGTCGTCTTGACGCCAGATACGTTGCTGGCAATAACGGCTGAGCCCGCAAGCGCGGAAGTTGCGTTCATGCCGCAAGGAAAGCTGTGCCCGTGAAAAGCCTCCGTCAGTTGCTGACGGGCGAGGACGTCATCCAGCTCGTGATCCGCCTCGGCCTGCTCGCCCTGCTGATCATCTGGACCTTCCTGATCATCCGCCCATTCGTGCCAATCCTGGCCTGGAGCGGCGTGCTGGCGGTCGCGTTCTATCCGGCATTCAGCTGGGTCGCCAAGATCCTGGGCGGCCGACCCAAAACCGCAGCAATAATCCTGACCCTGATCACGCTGGGTATCGTCATCGGCCCGGCGACCTGGCTCGGCATCAGCGCGGTGGACGGCGTGCGTGAGCTGGCGCACCAGCTCGGCACCGGCGACCTCGTGCTCCAATCGGCTCCGGAGCAGCTTAAGTCCTGGCCGCTGGTCGGCCCCTGGCTCTACGAGCTCTGGGATCAGGCCTACAACAACGTTCGGACGGCGGTGCGCGAGGTGGCGCCGTATCTTCAGCCGCTGGCCGGCCCGCTGCTCTCGCTCGCGGGCGACGCCGGCCTTGGCACGCTCCAGTTTCTCGTCTCCGTGTTCGTGGCCGGCTTCCTGTTTCCGCATGGGCCGCGCCTGGTCGCGGCCGGCCGCAACTTCCTGTTTCGCATCGTGCCGGAGCAAAGCGAGCATTTCCTCTCGCTCGCCGGTGCGACCATCCGCGCCGTGGCGCAGGGCGTCATTGGCGTGGCGATCGTCCAGGCGCTGCTCGCCGGAATCGGCTTCAAGCTCGCCTCGGTGCCGAGCGCGGGCCTTCTTGCCTTCATCGTGCTGCTGCTCTCGATCGTGCAGATCGGTGCTTTCCTGGTGCTGCTGCCAGTGATCATCTGGATCTGGACCGCTAAGGACGTCACCACCGCGCTGCTGCTCACCGTGTTCTTCGTCCTGGTCGGCTTCATCGACACCATGCTGAAGCCGCTGGTCATGGGCCGTGGCCTGACCACCCCGACCATCGTGATCTTCGTCGGCGTGATCGGCGGTACGCTGGCCCACGGCATCGTCGGACTGTTCATCGGACCGATCATCCTGTCGGTGGCCTGGGAAATGATGATGGCCTGGATCAGGACCGAGGACCGGGCGGAGACGGGGAAGGGGTGATCTCGCGCCCGCCAGCGCGGTGTCAGCCGCCCATGCCGGTTAGCTCGTGGCTTGTGATCAAGGCGCGTCGCTAACTTGTCTGTTTGACTAGACAAGTTACCATTGGGTCGATTCTGTTTTCGACAACGGCAGCAATGGCAAAGTCTTCCAAGCTGGTTGCCGCCAGGCGCGGCAAGGTATTGTTGGTCAGACGCCGGTCGGACGGCCTGTGGATGTTTCCGGGCGGCCGCAAGCGTGCGCGCGAGTCGGAGAAGGACTGCCTGCGGCGGGAGATCAAGGAGGAATTGCCCAAGCTGAAGCTCGGCAGGATCAGCCTCTGGAAGGAAGTGAAGGCGAGGAACAAGCGCTCCGGCCGCAAGATGAGCGACGCGATCTTCATCGCCAAGTCCGCCAAGGGCAGGCTGGCGATCGGCGACAAGAAGGAGATCGACCGCGCCGCCTGGCACAAGCCCCGCGGCATCCGCCTGACGGCGACCTCGCGCTACATCCGCGACCGCCTGTTTCCGCGCAAGCGGCGGCGAAGCTGAGCCGCTAGTCCTCCCGCGCCGCCGATCGCGTCCTGCCAGCAAACCTCCTCGATTGCGCCACCTCCGGCTCGGGTGCGGCGAGCTTCGCGGCCTGGAGCTCCCGCATCTCCTTGCGGGCCTGGCGCGCACTGCGCATCGCCCGCTTGATGAAGGGATGCTGCGAGTCCTCGGCGAAGAACAGCACGACTTCGCAGCTCGGACATTGCCTGGAATAGCCGTCCTGCAACCGGCCGGCGCGATCGCGAAACACGTTCTTGCACCGCGTGCACTGAACCTGGACCGAACTCATGCGCGGATGACAATCACTTTGAAATGGATCGTCAGCTGATCCGAAATGTCTGAAGAAAGCTTGAATGCCGGCCTGGCCCGATGCCGCCAGACATCGCCGAGCCAACTAGGCGTGTGAACCAGTTCACAAGCGCGCGGCGAAACCGCTGCTATGAAGACGTCATTGCTTAACCGATTCATTTCGAACGAAACGCCCCAGCGTTGCTCCAAGCGCTGGGGCTTTTTCGTGCCTCCATTCTCACAGCCAAGAGCAGATCGAAAGGGATCGCGCCGCCGCCTCGAACGTTACCGAGGAGGGGTGCGTTCGCAGGGCAAATCCCATATGCATGGCGCCGAGCTGCCGATTCGAGGGGCAAGGCGGCTCGCATTCAGTTTGCGGCGGTTCAAAAGCAGAAACGGGTCCAAGTGAGGCTTTCCACGAAGGCAAGGGTGGCCAAGAAGCCGCCGAAGAAGAGCAAAGGATCGCAGCGCGCCACGATCTCGTCTTCGTCGCCTCTCGGCATGATGGCCCTTCATCTGCTTGGACAATGGAAGCAGTCCGGACGCAGCGGCATCGTGTTTCTCGCCGAGAGCGAGAACAGGGCGGAGCGGCTCGGCAGCGTCATTCACGCGCTCGACCCCGCCTGCGAGGTGCTGGTGTTTCCGCGCTTGAATACCTTGCCGTTCGATCAACTGGAGCCCTCGCACGAGCTCGCGGGGCGCAGAGCCTCCGTGCTGAGGCGCCTTGCGAAGTCCAAGAAGCCGGTGTTTCTGGTATCGACGGCTGAAGCGGTGATGGAGCGGATGCCGCCGCCGGCCAGCCTGTCGCGCCTGAGCCTGAGCTTGAAGGTGGGCGGCACGTTCTCCGAGCAGGAGCTGGAGTCCCGCCTGCAATCCCTCGGTTACGATCTTGACGATGAGCCGGATTATCCGGGCGGGGCGCTGTTCCACGGCCAGACCTTCGAGATATTCCCGGCGGGCGCGCTGGGGCCGTTCCGGATCGAGCATTCGCAGCACACGATCAAACGGATCGTGGCCTTCGACCCGCATGAGCACAGGATCATCTTCGAGACCAGGGAGCTGCTCGTCGATCCCATGTCGGAGCGGCTCGGCCTTGCCGGCAAAGGCGGTAAGCGCGCCAGCCTGTTCGATTATTGCGTGGGCGCCAGATGGATCGCCGATGCCGGCGTGCCGTCGCATGCCGACGGATGGCTCGATACGATCGAGGAGGCCGCGCCCCGCAGCGAGCGGGAGCGCGAATATCTCGGGCGCAGCGATTGGAAGCGGCTCTCCAAGGGCATCAAGGTGCTGCCGCGGACGGCACCGTTCCAGGCCATCCCGGAATTTTCGAAGCTGACATCCTCCCGGAAGGCGTTGCGTGGCTTCGTCGAGGAGACGCGCCGGGCCGGGTCGCGGCTGATCCTCGTTGCCGCGCACGAGGACGATCTGCGCGTGATGGAGCGGATGAGCGGCGTCAAGGCGGAGCGCTGCGAAGACTGGGAGGAGGCGGCCCGCGGGCGGGGCGGTGAGATGGCGCTGCTCGCCGATCTCGATGCCGGTTTCGTCGTGCCGGCGAAGAAGCCTCTGGTCGTGGTGACGGCGTCCGACGTGCTCGGCAGCCGCGCGCATCATCCGCAGCCGATGGCGCGCGCCTGGAGCGCGGCCTTCGACCATGCCGATGCGCCGGAGCAGGGCACGGTGGTCGTTCATCTCCAGCGCGGCCTTGCCGTGCTCGACGGCCTGCAGACCGTCAACACCGGCGGGGGCGCGATGCGCGAGATGATCCGCCTGAAGTTCGCCGGCGACAATGCGGTGCTGGTGCCGCCGCCCGATCTCGCCTTGATGTGGCCTTACGCCGCCGAGCTCGGCAGGCTTTCGCTCGATAAGGCGGACGGCAGCACGTGGTGGGCGCGCCGCAGCGAGGCCGAGCGCGAGATCCAGATCGCCGGCAAGGCGCTCGCCAAGCACATCAGCCAGCGCCGGCGGCGGCGCGGCGAAAAGCTGGTGCCGCCGGGATCGGCCTACGAGAAGTTCGTCGCGCGTTTTCCTTACTTCACGACGATCGACCAGGCCCAGGCGATCCGGGACGTGCTGGATGATCTCGCATCCGGCCATCCGATGGATCGGGTGATCTGCGGCGATGTCGGCTTCGGCAAGACCGAGGTCGCGCTGCGCGCCGCAGCCGCGGTGGTGCTGTCAGGCAAGCAGGTGGCGGTCGCGGTGCCGACGACGGTGCTGGCCCGCCAGCACGTCGCGACGTTCCAGAAGCGATTTGCCCCGTTCGGCATCGAGGTCGGCAACCTCTCGCGCGCGACCTCCGGCGCGGCGCTGCGGGAGACCAGGGAGGGCCTGCGCAGCGGCCGGACCAAGGTCGTGATCGGCACGCAGGCGCTCACCGGCAAGGACGTCAGGTTCGACGATCTCGGCCTCGTCATCGTCGACGAGGAGCAGCATTTTGGCGCGGCGGAAAAGGCAAAGCTCGCAGGGCTCGCCAAGAACGTCCACGTGCTGATGATGAGCGCGACGCCGATCCCGCGCACGCTGGCCGCCGGCCTCGCCGGCTTCCGCGATCTCAGCGTGATCGCCTCGCCCCCGGTGCACCGGCTTCCGGTCGCGACCCGGATCGCGCCGCTGTCGGATGCGGCGATCGCCTCGGCGCTGCTGCGCGAGCAGCGCCGCCACGGCCAAAGCTTCCTGATCTGCCCGCGCATCCAGGATCTCGATCCCATGCTGGCGCGGGTGCGGGCCGTGGCGCCCGACCTGCGCATCGTCTGCCTGCACGGCAGGCTGGCCGCGGACGAAATCGACGACCGCATGATGAGCTTCGTCGAAGGCCATGCCGACGTCCTGCTCGCGACCAACATCGTCGAGAGCGGTCTCGACATTCCCCGCGCCAACACCATCGTGGTGTGCTGGCCGGAAAAATTCGGCCTCGCTCAACTGCACCAGCTGCGCGGACGCGTCGGCCGCGGCGGCATCCGCGCCTTCGCGCATCTGCTCACCGAGACGGAGTCCGGACAATCCGAGAAGCGCCTCGCCGTGCTCGAGGAGTTCAGCCGGCCGGGCGCGGGCTTTGCCATCAGCGAGCGCGACCTGGATCTGCGCGGCGCGGGCGATTTGTTCTCGGAACAGCAATCCGGCCACGTCCAGGTGTTCGGGCCGGTGCTCTACAGCCACCTGCTGAAAATGGCCTCGGAGAAGAGCGACGAGCAGCTGTGGGTGCCCGACCTCAACCTGCCGGTCGGGGACATGCTGCCCGAGAGCTATGTGCAGTCCGAGCCGGTGCGGCTCGAGCTCTATGCCCGCGCCGCACGATGCAACGACGAGGACGATCTCGACGACCTCGAGGAGGAAACCTCCCGCCGCTTCGGACCCTTGCCAAAGCTCGCGCGCGACTTCTTCGCCGCGGCCAAGCTCAGGATCGAATGCAAGCGACGCGGCATCATCCGCCTCGACGTCGGGCCTGAAGCTGCGGCAGCGACGTTCCTGCCCGGACGCCTGCGCAAGTCGCGAGGCAAGTCACTGCAACGCGACGGCGACCGCGTCGTCTATCACAGCCCGATGCGCGATGCGCCGTTCGAGCGGGTGGAGGAGCTGTTCGAGCTCCTGGACGAGGGGTAGGGGCTTGCGCGTTCGTCAGCGCTCGCAACTGCGAATTCGTAGCGGAAACCCTGCTCCACCATTATAGTTAATTTGGGCGTGGCGAAGGAGATCGTCCGATGTCACATGCCATTCGTCCAGTGATTGCCACGATTGTCGCAGGCTCATGTCTGTTGGCCCTGGTGCAAGCGGGCGGCGCAAATGCCGGCTCCGCCGGAGCGGGCATGGGAACGGGGCAGGGTAGCGCTGGCGGCTCGGCGCCTTCTGGAATGGGGACGAGTGCGGGCAATGCAGGTCCCTCAGCACCCCCAGGGATGGGGACGAAGGACATCGCGCCCGGCGGAGATCTGGGCACCAACAGCGAAGCGACCAATTCGAACGTCCAGCCCGCCACGCCTGCGAGGTCGCGGGCGGCAGCTCAGGCCGCGAGAAATGCCGGGGCTGGTCGCGCTCAAAATGGCCTGCCGATCGGCGCAATTGGCAGCGGCACGAGCAATGAAGATCAAAAGGCCGCTGGTTCGGCGTTCTCCCAAAGCAGATTCCGACCGGCAACACAGGCTCAAGGAAACGCCAGTGTTGGTTCAAATAGTCTGTCAGGGAGAGGCTCGAGCCTTTCGGACCAGATCAGTCGGCCGCGAGCCGCACGAGCTGGAGACAAGGTGCTGGATGCCAAGGCCCGGGTCGAGCGACGAACGACTGTGTCGCCCAAACGCGTTACGAGCCCGATAGGATCAGGTTTGTAATCTGCGAGCGACGGGGGAACAGGTCGACTCGGTGCATCGCGCTCTACCAAAGCACATGTGGCGCTCGCGGTTTGAGCGGACGCACGAGCTGTTCGAGCTGCTGGACGAGGGGTAAATCGGAAAGTGCGAAAACAACCCCATGCACAGTAGCTATGTGCTTGTGCGATAAGGCGTTCTGCATTCGGCGCGTCCATCGCGGCCGAGGTGGCCCAAGCAAGCGTGGTCCACGACCCGGATCAGGCCTATAGTGCCGAGTCCGTGCCGGAGGCGCCGTCACTTGGCCGTTGATTTGTCGGGCAAAACAGTGGCATTATGCCAACTTCGGAAAATCCGTTGCTGGCATGGCTGTTGCCGAATGCACGGCGAGGAGCTTGCACCGGATCCGTAATCGGCCGGGGTTGCCGGGCCGTCCGCCGGCCGCGCCGCTAACGCGGAATTAATCCAGAAAGCCGACAATTTTAGGCAGTTGTGTATGGGTGCTGCGTAAGCGGATCGTCGCGAGGCGTTCCAGGGGCGGCTTCCTGTTGCTCGCTCCATGGGGGTCAGTGCAAATGACCACGTCCTTCGAAACGCCAAGCTTCGCCGAAGAGCTCGACGCCGTCGCCCTTGCAGACGCTGCAGGCGCGCAGGAACCCGCAGGCCCGGAAGCTGAAACGCCGCCAATCACGCCCCGCCGCAAGACGATCCTGCCGCTGGCGGTGTGTGCCCTCGCCATCAACGGCGCGGCGGCCATCTATACGTCGCCCTCCGGCATGCCGTCACTGAATGTTGCCAGCCTGGCTGAACTGCTGCCGCGACAGGAAGCGTCGGCGCCGAAACCGGATCCGGTCGTCACCGCCCTGAAGGAGATCCAGTCGGCCCAGCAGCAGCACACGGCTTCGCTGCAGGAGAACAACCAAACCCTGCAGCAGAATGCAGCCTTGCTGCAGCAGGATTCACTCTTGCTGCTGTCGCTGCGGCAGAGCATCACGGACGAGCGGGTCGACGTGAAGAAGATCTCCTCGCAGCTCACCACGCTGATCGCCAAGGTCGACTCGCTGCAGAACGTGATGATGTCGGACGTGACATCGTCCGTTCGCAGAGCGAATGCGCGCTACGGACTGTCCGCCGCGATGCGCAAGCGGCTGGTGCGTGAGCCCAAGCCCCTGGGGCCTCTAGGGCCGGTGTCGATCGGAGGGGCTCCGCTGACCGCGCCGGCTGCGGTGGCGGCGCCGGAGAGCTGAGGACGCGTTCTGGCTAGGCCGCTTCCTCCTCGAACGAGGTATAGACCCGGCCTGTGGGATCAACGACCTGAACGTCCCAGCATCCGTCCTCGACCAGCTCCCTGGCCTTTTTGAGGGCCGCGGCGAGTGAGGACCGCTTGAGATTGACGACGCCCGCCGTGTCGAAACCGTTGATTTCAAACATGCCGTTCCTCCGGTTTTGGGGAATCCTACACGTTTCCGGCGCGATGTCAGCGGGTTTGTCAAAGTTTCAGTTGCTGGGCCTTGGCCTCCAACCGTATTCCTGATGGGAAATCGTGGCGGTGATGTCGGCCTCTTTGTCTGCCGAGAGGCGCCAGGCCGCCACTCCGAAGCACAACGTCAGGACCAGGGCCGTCGCAAGCAGAAGCATCGAGACGAAATGGCTCACGCGGGTCACCAGCGGTTGGAAGCTCCGAGAGAGCGAACACGGGCTGCCGATTCGAAAAATACAGACGGGCTGACCTAAAGCCCTGGTTTCCACATCAAGTCACACAGGACCAAAGGCGCTCACGATCCCGATCGTGATCGGGACCAGCGCGACGATCGTCCATAAGGCGGGCGAGCTGGAAGACAGACCGGCGAAAAAGATCAAAAGACCGAAGCCCACAAGGGCCGCCGAGATGGCATAGGCGAGTGCTTTTTCCATCGTTCGATCCACGAGGAAACGGGATGGATTGCGCCTGTAGGACTCAGTGCCGATCGAAACGTTCCCATGCTGATCTGGATTGGCGGTGCATCAGCATCTCCGCAGCTCCGCTCAGCATGTCGACCACCACTGCGGCTTCGAAGCCTGGAGCCACAAAATCACTGGGCCATGTCTGCGCGGATCGGGCACCGGATCCGCGGCGTGCTTCTAAGGCCGAGACGGGTCGGTCCCGGCCTTCCGCTCAACCATCGCCATTTCCACTTGGTCAGCAAGGACCGTGAGGTGGCTTGCGAGCCTGTCGAACACTTCGCGCTTGGCTGGATCGGTAGCCAAGTCGCGGATCAGGGCGCGTTCGGCCGCATCTTTGCCAAGTTTCTCGATCTGCGCCAGATAGTCCTTCATTGGCAATTGGCTTCGTTCTGCGCAAACAAAACGTACAAGCAATGTGCGAAAGCGAGCAGAAGCGATTGCCGATTTTTCCTAGTCTTCGGTGGCTTTGGCCTTCCCCAAAGGTCCAAGCACCTCCAGCGGCCCCGGCCTCACACCCCAAAAGCCCCCCACGGTCGGGGCCGTCATTGGCGCTAGGCGCGATTTGCGATCGTAGCCGTGGCGCCTGCCTCTGAGCGTTCGCGGATGGAGGAGCCGAGTCGCATCGCACGAACTGCGACAACGGCGCAGCACTCTTCAAAGGAACTGACTCCATGCCTCTGCATTCCTCGATTGCATGATTTTCCCACTTTTCGGTCGGCTCGTTGACGGAGGGGGTACATGGGCACTTTCGATCACACCGCTGTTCTGAAGCAGCGTTTCGATGAGCTTGCTTCTGGGCTTTCCGCATTGGAAGATCTGCGCTCGCGCGTAGTCGCAGCCGAGCAAATGCAAGAGAGGCATAGTCACGCGGGCAAGCCGCCCCCGACAATTCGCAAGGGTGGCAACCCTAAATCGCGATCAGCAGAAACCGATCGGCCAAAGAGGCGCTAGGCGCGGCCCCCGGTTCACGCTTCAGAACAAGGGCCGCCGCTCTGGAACAGCGGCCCTACCGGGTTACGATAGATCCGAGATGAAACTTGCCGGCCCCGGTAACGACATGTTCGTCCTGGAGGGACGTTCCTGCATCAACAAACGTGAATCCAAAGGAACGGCCCCGGGCGTCCCGGGGCTGGCTGCGGACACACCGAGGCCGCCCGACGCACCACTCAGCGTGGCACGCCGGGTGATATCGTCTGCTCAAACATTCGAGCTGGGTGTCTCAAAAGATACCGTCCAGCATTAAATTTTCGAGGTCTAGGCCAGAACCAGCCCCGACGGCAACGCGAACGGCGGCCGGTGAACACGTTCGAATGCGGCGCGCGAGAAAGGAGGCTGCAACCATTGGGCCTACCGGTTCACGCTGGCGAACCACCATCGTTCGCCGCACGCGACCTCTCCGCGCGTGAGGGCATCAGCAGAAGTAGCAATTGTTCAGCTCGCTCCTTGGTCAGATTGGCCGCCATATCGGTCCCGATCAGTGCTGGGCCCCTGCGTTCTCGATCGTAGACCATCCAACCCTTGCCGCCCATGCGAATGAAAAATCGGCTTTGCGACGGAACCTCGTCAGTCAATGAAGCATGCTCCCGATTTGCCCAGCACCTCTCAGGAAGCGGCATTCTTCTTTGTAGCTTCATTCGCATATGTGAATCGTTTCGGGAAAAAATGGCAATTGGTCGAGTTTTCGTTCACAGTTGAGTGCACTGTCACCGTAGATTGTCAGATCCGGCGGGCGGGCTGCTTGGAACGCCTCGCTTGACTTCACGACCCTGGTCACGCGCCAGCGGTTGTTGAGTTCGTGGGGAAGCCAATGATGTGCGCATCAACCGGCGAAGCTCCGGCCTTCCTGCGTCAGCTCGAAGCTCTCGCCATTTGCGCAGAGCAAACCCGCCTCGACCATTTGCTTGGCAAATGACAGGCTGCACACCGGCTGCGAGCCGCCCGGATGATACAGCCGCGTGCCCCGCGCGATCAGGTGCCCATACAGCAGAGCGAGCCGCAGCGGCCTGACCATCCCGGGCGAGACATTTGGCATTCCTGCCAAAGCGTGCGGAAGGCCCTTCGTTCCTGCGTGGAGTCGAACGACTGACAATTGTCAGTCTGCAAAGCAGTGACCGCGGCTGGCTGCAGCTAATCGCCCGCGAGCGACTGCATCGCTTCCAAGAGGCGTTCAAGCCCGAACGGCTTCTGGAGCATGATGCTGCCGGACACCGGACGCGGAGCGGCGTGCGTGTAGCCGGTGGCGTAGATCACAGGCATGCGCGGATTGGATTGCCTGCACTGGATGGCGACATCCCAGCCCGTCAGCGAGCCCGCCAACCTGATGTCGGTGAACAAGAGATCGGGTGTGGCTTCGGCACAGAGCTCGAGCGCGCGCTCGCCGCTATCAGCTTCCATCACCTCGTGCCCGTGAGTCTCCAGGATGTCGACCACCACGTCCCGGATCAGGTCTTCGTCTTCGGCTACAAGAACCCGCAAGTCTCCCTCCAGTCGCGCTCTTCGTCCACGACATGAGGACCCATGCGCAGAAAACATAGTGCCGGCTGGTCGGCGCCGCCTCCGCCAACTCGGCCGACGAGCCAGCGAGACTCAAGCTGGAACGGGTGACCTTTGTTCCTGCCCACCTGCTGAGCCGGACGGCATTTCGATTTTTGCTACTTGATTTTATTGGTGAGCGCGCTGGGGCTCGAACCCAGGGCCGGGAGCCTGGATCGGGCAATGAACCAAGAGCATGCGAGGCGACTATTTCACCGACATGGAGCAGGACGACAGCGACGCTGAGGACGATGATCCGGGGGAGGCGAAGCAGCAGGCTCCGGAAATGTGCCCGTGCGCTTGATTCTGCTCATGCCATAGCGGTTGTCTCACGAGTCTCGAAATCGAACGCTGCCGGGCTCGAAATACATGTCCCGGCAGCGTGTCATTCTCAAACTGAGCGCTGAAATCCCAGTTGGCTTCGACTGTGCAACGGACATGCCACAGGCTTGTGACAGGAGCCCGCCGGTTCGCGCTGGCGGGCCTTTGATAGCTTAATAGTAATGGCGCCTTGGGCGGTGATAATAGTCGCCATAACCGTAATATCCCTGCCGGCCCTGCTGAAACTGTGGCGGCACCGTGCCGTTGGGGTAGCACCGACCGTCTCGAATATCGACGTCGGCGCCGTGGCCGCATCGGACGGGATGTCTACCGTAGCCTCCACCGTAACCTCCGCCGCCGCGATGATAGTACTGCCGCGCAGCCTGTTCTTGAGGAGGGAGGGCTCCGTTCGGATAACACATGCCGTCTCGGGCGCTCAGGTCCCAACCGTGGCCGCATGGAGGAGGGTGTCTTGGCACACCATACTGGACCTGCTGGATGGGTGGCTGAACCAGCCCCGGCACGGGCGGGCCCATAAGTAATGCTGCGGCGAGCACGGAAACGATCATCTGAGAATCTCCATGGGGCGCAGCGTGCCTCAGCACGTATGAACCCGCTGTGAATGGCACGGCTCACGTTGGCGGCTTCTTCGCAAAGCCTAGGGTTAGCACCATAACCTCTGCCAAGAGAACCCAGCCGACAATATCGATGGCGGTCATGGCTGCACCCGGCGAGTGTGCACACTGTGTGCAGGCCCTAAAAATCCCCTCAACTCGAAGGGCTGAATTTTGGCTCTAGGTGCTTGATTTAGCTTGGTGAGCGCGCTGGGGCTCGAACCCAGGACCCCGTGATTAAAAGTCACGTGCTCTACCGGCTGAGCTACGCGCTCCCATGGCCGCTGATGGCTCGAAGAGATCGCCATCGTGTTCGGACATTCGAGAGGCATGTCTTGCCGCTTCGCCTAGAGATCGCGTCGCGGGGAAAACCGGCTGTTTCCGGATCATGCCTTCGGCCCGCGCTGTGTAGGGGGAGTGGCTGCGGAGGTCAATAGTGCGGGTGGTTGCCGAAGATCGCGGCAGGAGCGGGGATTTGCCTGGGCTATCCGTCGCTTAGGCCAAAATTCTCAGCTCGATTGGCGGCCGGTCATCCACGCCGGAGACCGCGTGATTCCAGGCACGAGGCCGAAGACCGGCGTGGAGCAGGATCAGTTCGTCTCCCGCCGCACCTCGCTCGGCACCGGCTGCGGCGTGCCGGTCGGGTGGGGCAGCGCGACCGGACGCAGGCCGATCAGCTCGGCGGTGCGGATCGCGCTGTCGCGCCAGAACTGGAACGAGTTGATGCGGCTGAGCTCGAGGATGGCGATGGCGACCGCGGCGAGGAACGGCAGGCTCTGCAGCACCAAGACGCCGGCGAAGATGTAGATCTCGGTGATCTGCTTGTAGCTGTTGGTGGCGATCAGCACGCCGGCGCCGACCAGGAGCAGGGTGCCGATCACGGCTTCCCAGAATGCCTGGAACTCGATCGACATGCGGGACAGGCCGCCTTTGGAGGTGCGGGCGAAGGCGATGTGCTCGGTGATCAGGCCCTGCGCCACCGCGCGCGACACCGTCCATTGCACGCTCATCGCCGCGATCATGGCGCCCAGCATCTGGCCGGGCTTGATGGCGACGCGGGCGCGGTACATCGACAGGAAGTGCACCAGCGAGACGATGAACGCGCCGACAATCGGCAGCGTCAGGATCTTGTCGGGAATGGCGATGTCGGCGAAGGCGACGATCGGCACCCAGATGAGGTTGAGCAGCGCCACGACCACGCCGAGGCTTTCGGCGCCCAGCCAGTTCAGCCAGCCGAGGCCATATTCGCGCTTCTGGTCGGGCGTCAGCCGGCTTGCGCCGGGCAGGAAGCGGCGCCAGTGCTTCTTGACGATCTGCAGGCCGCCATAGGCCCAGCGGTGCCGCTGCTTCTTGAAGGCCTCGTAGGTGTCCGGCAGCAGGCCTGCGCCGTAGCGGGTATTCGTGTAGTGGGTGGTCCAGCCGAGCTCTTGGATGGCAAGGCCGAGATCTGAGTCCTCGCAGATCGTGTCGCTCGACCAGCCGCCGGCCATGTCCATCGCGGCGCGGCGGATCAGGCACATCGTGCCGTGCACGATGATGGCGTTGGCCTCGTTGCGCTGGACCATGCCGATGTCGAAGAAGCCGGCATATTCGCCGTTCATGATGTAGTGCATGATCGACAGATCGCCGTCGCGGTGCTCCTGCGGCGCCTGCACGAGGCCGACGCGCGGGTCGGCAAAAGCAGGCACGAGGTCCTTCAGCCAATCGGGCTCGACGACATAGTCGGCATCGAGGATGCCGATGATCTCGGCATCCGCCGCGGTGCGGTCCATCGCAATCCGCAGCGCGCCGGCCTTGAAGCCCTGCACCTTCTCGGCGTTGATGAACTTGAAGCGTTCACCGAGCGCGCGGCAATGGTCCTGGATCGGCTGCCAGAAGGCGGGATCCGGCGTGTTGTTGATGATGACCACGCATTCGTAGTTCGGGTAGTTCAGCCGCGACAGCGCATCCAGCGTCTGCTTCAGCATCTCGACGGGCTCGAAATAAGCGGGGATATGGATCGAGACCTTGGGGCAGTAATCCTCGGGCACGTTCTCGACCGGCTTGTTCTTGGCGATCAGGCGCTGCGGCGGTCGGCCGAAGGCAACCGCGGCGATCTCGTCGATGCGCGCCATCGCGATGAGGACCAGCGGAACAAGGAGGATCATGCCGAGCGTCAGCGCGAAAGCCGAGCCGAACAAGAAGTAGTGGCCGTTCCAATAGGCGAACACGGTCGCGGCCCAGGCGCCGACGCCGTTGGCGGTCGCCGACAGCAGGAAGGCTTGCCTCGCGGTCGCCTTCTCGATCCGCAGGATCGGCAACGACAGCAGCACGCCGACCAGCAGCGCGATGCCCATCAGCTTCCAATAGTCGGGGTTCTCGACCGGGCCGGTCCAGGCGAATTTCGGCTCGCCGCTGGCATTGAGGACGCCCCAATACGGACCGACGCCGCCTTCGAAGAATTTCCAGGGCCGATCGAGGGCTTCGACGATGTTGTAGTCCATGCCGAGCGCTTCGGCGCGGGTGACGAAGTTGCGCAAGGTCAGCGCCTGCTGGAACGGACCTGGATCTGCGTTGCGCAAATTATAGCCTGCGCTCGGCCAGCCGAACTCGGCGATCACGATGCGCTTGCCCGGGAACTGATTGCGCAGAAGGTTGTAGCGGTCCACGGCCTGGTCGACGGCCTGATCCGAACGGAAGTTTTCCCAATAGGGCAGCACGTGCGCGGCGATGAAGTCGACGCTGGAGGCGAGGTCCGGAAAATCGCGCCAGATGTTCCAGATCTCGCCCGTCGTCACGGGAACACGGACCGCGCTCTTGACCTTCTTGATCTTGCTGATGAGGTCCTCGACCTTCATCTCGCCGCGGTAGATCACCTCGTTGCCGACCACGATGCCGATCACGTTGCTGTTCTTGCGGGCGAGCTCGATGGCGGCCTTGATCTCCCGCTCGTTGCGATCCTCGTCCTTGTCGATCCACGCGCCGACCGTGACCTTGAGGCCGAACTCGGCCGCGATCGGCGGCACCAGCTCGCTGCCTTCCGTCGCGGTGTAGGACCGGATCGCTCGCGTGAGGGTCGAGAGCTTCTTCAAGTCCGCGCGAATCTTGTCGGGGTCGACGTTGAGGTCGACGGCATGGCCCGGTTCGAACGGCGTATAGGACAGGCTCGGCACCAGGCCCTTGAAGTCCGGCGCAGGTTCCCTGTCGCGCAGGACTCCCCAACTGCCTGCGTGGAGCGCAGACACGAGCAACAGAACGGCGGCGACAACGCGCATCGCGGCTAAACCAATAGGGGCTGAGGTGGCAGGGAAGCGGATCCGACCCCGAGATCCGACCAAGTCCGCGGCAAAGGGAGCATATCTCTGCCGCGCGGTTTCACAACTGTCATGGCCTCATGTCCTTATGAGGGCATGGCCTTTTCGAACGACGCGCGGCAGTGCCAACCGTCTCTATGGCCGGTCGTTCCTGAACGGCAGCTGAAACGACCGGAGCTATTTTGGCTTGGGCTATTTCGCCGGCGTGGGGGACGGGCTTGCCGCAGGCGAGGGGCTCGCGGCCGGCTGCGGCTGCGCATTGGCGGCCGGCGCTGCCGGCTGAGCGGCCGCGGCCGCCGCCTGCTGCGGCTGGGCGGCCGGGTTGATCCAGCACGCGTGCACGCGGCTATCCAGAGTTTCGGCCACCTTGGGGTCGATCTGGCCGCCGAAACGGGTCAGGCAGCGGAACGCGGCCTGGATGTGGCCGCCGGGACAGCCGAAGCGGTCGTAGAGGTCGAGATGACGGAATGCGGTATCGAGGTCGTCCCGCCACATCAGCCGCACCACGCGCCGGCCGAGCCAGACGCATTCGGGATTGCCGGCCGGGCCGTTGATGACCTGGGCGGCTTCTGCGAACTCGTCGGTGCGGCGCTGATTCTGGGCGGCGTCCTTGGCGGCGTCGGCGGGCTGGGCGGCCGCCTTGCCCTGTTCGGGGCCCGGCGGACCGCTCTGGGCGGAAGCGCCGCCAGCACCGGTCAGAACGAGCAGGCAGGAGACGGCCAAGGTGGCGGCGAACTGCCGCAGGACCGCATTTCGTGACTCGAACACCCGTTGCCGCATGAATTCCCCAATGTATCCGCTGGCCGTCCGCGTCAGGAGCCCCGCGGACGCGCTAGCTGATGGCGTCCAAATGGGTCTCCAATGCGGCGGAAAAGTCTTTCGGAGTCCATGACCTGTATTTCGAATTTTGTCCAGCAAAGTCACGATCCTAGATCCCGGTGAACCGGCGCAGGTAAATTCCTTGGGGGCGCAAGGGATCCACCGGACGTGCCCCCTTGGCAGACGGCGTGCGAGAAGGTAATCGACGGCCCTTCGCGGAGGACGGAACCGATTTCTCTTCGTACGCCACTGGCGCTTCTGCTCGTCTCACTGGGTGCGATCGCTGCCGTGTGGTGGTGGCTTGCCACGCCGATCACGCTCGCGCGCGCCCCGATCGATCCCGCCGACAAGGTTCAATGCGTCTCCTACGCGCCGTTCCGCGGCGAGCAGTCGCCGCTGGACGCATGGACCCATATCGATGCCGACCAGATCGAACAGGACCTGCGCCAGCTCAAGGAGATCACCGACTGCGTCCGCACCTATTCGCTGGAGAACGGGCTCGACCAGGTGCCGGCGATCGCCGCCAAGGTCGGCGGGATGAAGGTGCTGCAGGGCATCTGGCTCTCGAGCAACCGCACCAAGAACTACGAGCAGGCCGGGCTCGCCATTCGCCTCATCAAGCAATTCCCTGACGTCATCACCTCCGTCATCGTCGGCAACGAGGTGCTGCTGCGCGGTGAGATGACGACGGCGGACCTCGTCGCTCTCATCCGCCTGGTGAAGACCCAGGTCGGCGTGCCCGTGACCTATGCCGATGTGTGGGAATATTGGCTGAAGAACCGCGAGGTGTATGACGCCGTCGACTTCGTCACGATTCATATCCTGCCCTATTGGGAGGATTTCCCGATCAGGGCGAAGTTCGCTGCCGCCCATGTCGAACAGATCCGCGAGCGCATGGCGGTGGCGTTTCCCGGCAAGGAGATCCTGATCGGCGAAACCGGCTGGCCGAGCGCGGGCCGCATGCGCGACGGCGCACTGCCCTCGCGCACCAATCAGGCGCGCGTCGTCTCGGAAATCCTCGGCCTTGCGAAGGCGCAGAAGTTCCGCGTCAATCTCATCGAGTCCTACGACCAGCCCTGGAAGCGCAGGCTGGAAGGCACCGTCGGCGGCTATTGGGGCCTCTACGACTCGGTGCGCAGGAGCCTGAAATATCCGCCGGGACAGCCGATCAGCAATTTCCCGTACTGGAAATGGTACATGGGCGCCGGGATGGGGCTTTCCGTGCTGGTGTTCGCTGTCGCGCTGATCACGCTGCGCCGCCGGCCGTGGACACCGCGTTTCCCGGCCTGGCTCGGCGTCGGCATCTCGGCGACGACCGCCGGAATCCTGCTCGGGATCGGCGCCGACAAGATGTACTACGAGAGCTACGGGATCGGCGGCTGGCTGCTCTGGGGCGCGTTGCTGCTGGACGGCATCCTGTCGCCGATTTTCTGCGCGCAGGCGATGGTGATCGGCCGCAGCCTGCCGACCTTCCTCGACCTGCTCGGCCCGCGCGAGGGCCGGAAATGGTCGAAGCTCACGGCGGTGCTCGGCCTGACGCTGGCGGTGACGGCGGTGATCGCTTCGGCGACCGCGCTCGGCTTCGTGTTCGACCCGCGTTACAAGGATTTTCCTTACGCCGCGCTGACGATGGCTGTGGTGCCGTTTGCGCTTCTGATGCTGAACCGGCCGCAGATCGGCCAGCGTCCGATCGCCGAAGCGGTGTTCGCGGGGGTGCTGGCGCTGTCCGCCGTGTACGTGCTGTTCAACGAAGGTCGCGACAATTGGCAGTCGCTATGGACCTGCGCGATCTATCTGTTGTTCGCGCTCACGCTGTGGCGGGCGCGGGCCGAGCAAAGCCAAGAATAAGCAGGCCGATCGCAAGGCCCGACAGCACGACATTGTAGAGCACGATGCCGAGGCCGGCGGCGATGAGGCCGACGGTCAGCAGCACGATCGACGGCCGCATCAGGTTCAGCGTCGCAACCACCAGCGCCACGATGCCGAACACCGAATTCTTGAACAGCACGGTCGAGACCGAGCGCGACTTGCAGACCAGGGTCTGAAGCCCGGCGTCGCAGGCGAGCGCTACCTGCGAAAACTCGATCGCGAGATAGCGCACGTAGAGCGCGCAGCCGACGGTGACGAATCCGACCACGAGCAGGAACTGCACCTGGTAGGGCGTGAGGCGGAAGGGCTTCTTTGTCATGGCCGCAATATGGTCGGGAAGGCGCGGCCAGGCAACAGGGCAGGCGAGGTTTCTGTTGATCCGCCCGGGCACTCTCCAGGAACACGCGAGCCTCCCGCTGGTTCTCAACATTGTGTTGCCAACACCGCCTAGGAGTGAGGCATGGACAAGCCGACGCAGGAGCAGCTGAGCGAGCTCAAGAGGCTGAGCAAGGAGGCGCGGGTCGAGGATTGGTCGGACATCGTCCAGTCCAAGGACGAGGCGGAGATGCGCATCCGCGATCTGAAGGAGAAGGCGCGCATGGAATAGGTCATCGCCTGCGCCAAGGGGCGATCAGCAGGCGATCAATTGCGACCTTGCGTGTTCCGGCTCTGCTCCGCCAGCCGGCGCTCGTATTTTTCAGCCAAGGCGAGCAGTCGCTTCCTGATGTGGGGATCGGCCCGCTCGGCCAGTTCGCGGATCAACGCGAGTTGCTCCCGCAGAAAGTTCGCGTCCGTCATCTCCGCTCCGAATCAAGTCCGGTACGGAGTGTGCCGTGTCAGGTTGGTCTCGTTCGTATCATTTGGTACTTGGGCGGAGGCATGAAGCCGCTCACCGGCCATGTGCGACTACCAGACTTACTTCAACCCCAGGCGACGTTCGAGCCAGCTGAGCGCGAACAGCACGAATAACGTGACTGCGATGGCGGCGCCCACCAGCAGCCAGGCGCCCAGCGCGCAGGCGATGCCAAGACCGGCAGCGATCCAGACAGTCGCCGCCGTAGTGAGGCCATGAACCGTCTTGGCCTTGACGTCGTGCAGGATGACGCCCGCACCGATGAAGCCGACGCCGCTCAGCACGCCGGTAACAATGCCTTGGACCACCCTCGAGACTGCATCCGGGTGGTCGCGCAAATTCTGAAACTCGATCACGGAAATCGAGATCAGCGCAGAGCCCAAGGCCACCAGCGCCAGGGTGCGCATGCCCACCGGCTTGTCGTTCATGTCGCGGTCGATGCCGATCACGAGGCCCGTAGCCGCCGCGACGAGCAGTCTCAGCACATCATCCAGTTCGTTCATCAAGACCCGCGTTTCTGGAGGGGCGACGCTTCGCGCACGTCGGACATGGACCTGCGAACTTGCTGCCAAGCGCGGCCGAGGTCCAAGCGTCCGTTGGTCGCATGCTGGCGGCGTGCGCGCCGGGACCGAGGCGTCATTGTCGCCTGAAGAACGACGACAGCGTCGATCCCGCGGACGACGCTGCCGCCTCCGGTTTCGCCGGTGCTGGCGCCGGCTGCGCGGCGGGAGCGGGGGCGGGCTCGTCGCGCTTGGTGCGTTTTGAGGAGTAGCTGCGGCGGCGTTGCGGCTTTTCAGGCTTCGCGCTCGACACAGGCGCCGTTTCGGCTGGAGGGCCAGCGTCCTGGCTTGTCTCAGAACCCTTGTCCGGGACTCTGTCCTGAGTCTTCTCTTGCGTCTTGTCTTGTACCTTGTCCGGACCGCCACGCATCGACAGGCGCTGGCCATCGAACACGGTGGTCTCGCAGTGACGATTGCTCTCGGCGAGACCCGCGCAGAATTTTGCGGCGGCGGCGGCATTGACCAGGGGGCCGGCGCCCAGGCGGAGCTGCATGCCGAGGCCGGTGTTGCCTTCCTTGATCATGATGATCGGCCGCAGCGCTGCGATCTCCGGGTTGGACTTGGTCACGCCGCGCCAGAGCGCGCGCAGGCCGTCGACCGAGTTGGCGCCGCCGAGATCGATCGCAAAGCGCGTCTGCTGAACGGCGATGGCAGGGGATTCGCTCTCGGCTGGCTCTGGCGGCTTGGTTGCTGCCGCCACGATTTCGGCTGCGGCGGGCGCCGGCTCGGCCTTCTGCTCGGCTGTCTCAGGTTGAATCAGTTTCGACGCGGCCGGATCAGGTGGCGCCATGAGCGACTTGGCGGGCACCAGCGGAATGGTCGGCAGCGCCGAAGTCATGGCCGGATTCTGTTGCACGAGCGAGGCGGCGGCCGCGGTCTGCGGCGGCGGGCTCGGCGGCTCCTTCAACGTTTCCTTCTGAGCATCCTTTGGCGAATCCTTCTGAGCATCCTTGGCGGCTTCGCTGCGCGGCTTCTCGCTCGTCGCCGTCGGCGTCGAAGCGACCGGCGCGACATTGGGAGCCGCGGGTGCTGCGTCCTGCGGCTTCGCGCCCGGCGGCGGCGCGGCCGCTTGCTTGGCAATGGCGCCGGTGACGGAATCGAGCCCTTGCTCCAGCACGGTGACGCGCGAATACAGCCGGTCGCGGTCGCTGTTCAGCGTCTCGATCGCGGCGGTGAGCCGGCGCGCTTCGTTCTGGCTCTCCTTGGTCAGCAGCTGCAGCCGGTCGGCCTGGCGCACGAGATCGGCGGACGCAACCTGGTCGCGCCGCCAGCCGAGCTGGGCCTGGTTGGCCATCACGGCAATGACGACAGCGCCGACGGCCGCCACGCCCCACGAGCCCAGCCGCCACATCAAGCGCCCGTCGAAGGCGCTTTCCTCGGCCAAAAGTCCGGAGAACAGCCCGCCGGTCTCCTTGGTGGAGAAAGCGTCCGCCAGTGGGTCGGAATCCCTTGCCATGAATGTTAAGCGCCCAGCCCCGTCCGGCTTCCCCGAATCAATCAGGGAACATTAACAGGAAAAGCGCGCCGCACTTGAATTCCGGGCGTTTGCGGGGGTAGCAAGGCGATAGCTTCCGAGGGCGTTGCCGCCCGTCCGCGCCAATTTGATTCGGCCATAGCTGTCAGGATTTCGATGACCGCCCGTTCCAGCCTCACGATCGTGCTCGCCGCCGGCGAAGGCACGCGCATGCGATCGAGCCTGCCGAAGGTGCTGCATCCGGTCGCGCACCGGAGTCTGCTCGCGCATGTGCTCGCCGCCGCACCCAAGGGAACCGGCACCTCGCTCGCGGTCGTGATCGGTCCCGATCATCAGGCGGTCGCCGACGAAGCCAAGCGCATCCGTCCCGACGCGCTGACCTTCGTGCAGGCCGAGCGGCTCGGCACCGCGCATGCGGTGCTGGCGGCGCGCGAGGCGATCGCGAGCGGCGCCGACGATCTCCTCATCGCGTTCGGCGACACGCCGCTGATCTCGGCCGAGACCTTTGCGCGGCTGCGCGCGCCGCTCGCCCGCGGCGCAGCAATTGCCGCGCTCGGCTTTCGCGCCGCCGACCCGACCGGCTACGGCCGCTTCATCGTCGAGGGCGACCGCCTGGTTGCGATCCGCGAGCAGGCCGATGCCAGCGCGGACGAGCGCAAGATCGATCTGTGCAATGCCGGCGTGATGGCGATCGACGGTCGCCGTGCGCTCGACATTCTCGGGCAGATCGGCGATGCCAATTCCAAGGGCGAATATTATCTGACGGATGCGGTCGAAATCGTCCGCAGGCAGGGATGGGAGTCGGTGGTGATCGAAACCAGCGAGGACGAGGTGCGCGGCATCAACACCAAGGCGCAGCTCGCCGAGGCCGAAGCCGTAATGCAGGCGCGTTTGCGCAAGGCGGCGATGGAGGCCGGCGTCACGCTGATCGCGCCGGAGACGGTTTATCTGTCCACTGACACCGTGTTCGGCAAGGACGTGACGATCGAGCCGTTCGTGGTGATCGGCCCCGGCGTGTCGATCGCGGACGGCGCGGTGATCCACTCGTTCTCGCATATCGTCGAGACTACGCTCGGCAGGAAGGTCTCGATCGGACCCTATGCGCGGCTGCGGCCCGGCACCTCGCTCGGCGACGGCGCGCGCATCGGCAATTTCGTGGAGACCAAGGCGGCGACGCTGGAGGCCGGCGTCAAGGTCAACCATCTCTCCTATATCGGCGATGCCACCGTCGGCGCCAATTCCAACATCGGCGCGGGCACCATCACCTGCAACTACGACGGCTTCAAGAAGCACAAGACGGTGATCGGAAAGGGCGCCTTCGTCGGTACGAACTCCTCGCTGGTCGCCCCCGTGACGATCGGCAACGGCGCCTATATCGGCTCGGGCTCGGTGATCACGAAGGACGTCCCCGACGACGCGATGGCGCTGGAGCGGAGCCCGCAGACCATCCGGGAAGGCGGCGCGGCGCGCTATCGCGAGATGAAGACCGGCGGCAAGAAGCCGGAGACGTGAGCGGCGCTATTCTTCGTCGGCGAATTCGGAGAAGATCGCGCGGGTCAGGCGCCAGCCGCGCGGCTTGGCGCGCTTCACCGGCTCGCCTTCGGGATGCTTGATGAAGAGGGGCTTGTTCTCTTTGCCGCGCAGCGGCGGCGGCCAATGCGCAAGGTGCGTGCCCGTGGTCTCGCTGGCGCGCAGATACATCGACGACAGACCCTTGCGGTCGGATGAGCCTTTCATGGCCTGGTTCTCCTGACCCGAATCGTTGGCCAAATGTATTGACAATGAGTTAACGGGCGCGGTTTAAGGCCGGCCAATTCGACGCAGACAACGCAGCGGTCGCGGGCCCGTGCTGTCTCAATCAGCAATAATTATTGAGTATCTGGTTCCCTGCGATTTTCGCTAAAAACCGGGCGTGTCGTTTAGGCGATTTTTCGACGATTTGGGGGATAGTGATCCGCATGTGCGGGATTGTCGGCATTCTCGGGCGCGAGCCGGTTGCAGAGCAATTGGTGGATTCGCTCAAACGCCTCGAATATCGCGGCTACGATTCCGCGGGCGTGGCCACGCTCGAAGGCAAGCACCTGGAGCGCCGCCGCGCCGAGGGAAAGCTGAAGAATCTGGAGAAGCGGCTGGAGGCCGAGCCGCTCAAGGGTACCACCGGCATCGGTCACACGCGCTGGGCCACCCACGGCAAGCCGACCGTCAACAACGCCCACCCGCACGCGACCGAGCGCGTCGCCGTGGTCCACAACGGCATCATCGAGAATTTCCGCGAGCTGCGCGAGGAGCTCGAAAAGAAGGGCACGGTGTTCCACACCGAGACCGACACCGAGATCGTGCTGCATCTCGTCGACGATTTGCTCACGCGCGGCAATAAGCCCGTGGAAGCGGTGAAGCTGACGCTGGCGCGCCTGCGCGGCGCCTTCGCGCTCGGCTTCATCTTCGCCGGCGACAACGACCTCATGATCGGCGCCCGCAACGGCCCGCCGCTGGCGATCGGCTACGGCGACGGCGAGATGTATCTCGGCTCGGACGCCATCGCGCTCGGCCCGTTCACCGACACGATCAGCTATCTCGAGGACGGCGACTGGGCGGTGCTGACCCGCAAGAGCGCCGCGATCTTCGACAAGGACGGCCAAGCCGTCCAGCGCGACAAGATCAGGCACGCCGCCTCGACCTCGCTGGTCGACAAGGCCAATTACCGTCACTTCATGGCCAAGGAGATCCACGAGCAGCCGGAGGTGGTCGGCCACACGCTGGCGCGCTACGTCGACATGGCAACCGAGCGCGTCGCGCTGCCGGTCGCGCTGCCGTTCGATTTCAAGAACATCCAGCGCATCAACATCACCGCTTGCGGCACAGCGAGCTATGCCGGGTTCGTCGCCAAATACTGGTTCGAGCGCTTTGCGCGCCTGCCGGTCGAGGTCGACGTCGCCTCCGAATTCCGCTACCGCGAGGCCCCCTTGCGCAAGGGCGACCTCGCCATCTTCATCTCGCAGTCGGGCGAGACCGCCGATACGCTGGCGGCGCTGCGCTATGCCAAGGCCGAGGGCGTGCATACGATCGCGGTCGTCAACGTGCCGACCTCGACGATCGCGCGCGAGAGCGAGACGGTGCTGCAGACGCTGGCGGGACCCGAGATCGGCGTCGCCTCGACCAAGGCGTTCACGTGCCAGCTCATGGTGCTGGCAAACCTTGCGATCGCGGCCGGCAAGGCGCGCGGCGAATTGTCGGACGAGGACGAGACCAAGCTGGTCCACGGGCTCGTCGAGGTCCCGCGCCTGATGGCCGATGCGCTCACGAGCGAGCTCCAGATCGAGAAGTTGGCGCACCGGATCGCCAAGTCGCGCGACGTGCTCTATCTCGGCCGCGGCACCAGCTTCCCGCTGGCGCTCGAAGGCGCGCTCAAGCTGAAGGAGATCTCCTACATCCACGCCGAGGGCTATGCCGCCGGCGAGCTCAAGCACGGCCCCATCGCGCTGATCGACGAGACCATGCCGGTCGTCGTCATCGCACCCCACGACCGCGTGTTCGAGAAGACCGTCTCCAACATGCAGGAGGTCGCCGCGCGCGGCGGCAACATCATTCTGATGACCGATGCCAAGGGCGCGGCGGAGGCGACGGTCGAGTCCCTCGTCACCATCGTCATGCCCGATATGGCAGCAGCCTTCACGCCGATGGTCTATGCTGTCCCGGTGCAGCTGCTCGCCTATCACACGGCCGTCGTGATGGGGACCGACGTCGACCAGCCGCGCAACCTCGCAAAATCGGTGACCGTGGAATAGGCAATCTGGATATCGATCGGCCGCTCTCTTCCAAAACCTGCTAGAAGACCCTAGCTTGTGGTAGCGACCGACCTGGAACCCGAATGACCCCCCGCGACGACGCGCCTGCGCCTCTTGATCCCGTTCCGGAACCGCATACCGGCCTGATGGGCCGTTTCCGCAATTATTTCCTGACCGGCCTCGTGGTGACGGGGCCGATTGCGATCACCCTCTATCTGGTCTGGTGGTTCGTTACCTGGGTCGACGGCGTGGTGCGGCCGTTCGTGCCGCTGGCCTACCGGCCGGAAACCTATCTTCCCTACGTCATTCCCGGCTGGGGACTGATTGTCGCATTCTTCACGCTGACGCTGGTCGGCTTCCTCGCGGCCAATCTGATCGGCCGCACGCTGGTCGATGTCGGCGAGACCTTTCTCGGCCGGATCCCGGCGGTGCGCGCGATCTATCGCGGCCTGAAGCAGGTGTTCGAGACGCTGTTCTCGGGCAAGGGCTCGAGCTTCCGGAAAGTGGGCCTTGTCGAGTTTCCTTCGCCGGGCATGTGGTCGATCGTGCTGATCTCGCAGTCGCCGAACGAGGACATCTCGCGCAGCCTGCCGGGGCAGGAGGAGCACGTGTCGGTGTTCCTGCCGTGCTCGCCGAACCCGACAACCGGCTTTTTCTTCTATGTCCCCAAGAGCAAGATCATCGAGGTCGATCTCACCGCCGAGGACGCCGCGACGCTGATCATGTCGGCCGGCGTGGTGCAGCCGGGCTCGTCGCCCGATCCGAAGAAGGCGGCCGCGCTTGCGGGCATGGCGAATGCCGCGCGTATCGCCAATGCCTCCACGCTCCGGCCCGAGCCTGCGAAGGCGGAGTAGGGCCATTCCGTTGCGGGATGGTCGCGTTCACGCGGGCGCATTCGTCCTCTGCTAGGCTCAGGTCGACCGAACCTGCCGCTCGGAATTCGACCTGGAGTGCACGATGTCCAAAACCATTGCGATCCTCGCCCCCGGCGCGATGGGCAGCGCCGTGGCCCGCCGCCTCAGCGAGAACGGTGCGCGCGTGCTGACGTCGCTCAAGGGGCGGAGCGAGGCGACGCGCAAACGCGCCGCGGACGCCGGAATGGTCGGCGCCGAGGACGATGCGATCGCGGACGCCGACATCATCCTCTCGATCGTGCCGCCGGGCGAAGCCGTCGCGCTGGCCGAACGGCTGGCCGCGCTGATCGTCAGGCGCGAGAAGAAGCCGGTCGTGGTCGATTGCAACGCCGTCAATGTCGATACCGTGCAAAGAATTGAGGAGATCATCGGGTCGGCGCAGGCGCCGTTCGTCGATGCCGGCATCATCGGCTTTCCGCCGCAGCCAGGTGGCAAGAGCCCGGCCTTCTACATGTCGGGCGAGCATGCCAAGGACGTTGCCGTGCTTGGGGATCTCGGCCTCGACGTGCGGATCGTCGAAGGCCCGGTCGGCGCGGCCTCGGCGTTGAAAATGTCCTATGCCGGCATCGTCAAGGGCCTCGCCGGCATCGGATCGGCGATGGTGGTCGCAGCCACGAAGGCGGGCGCGGCCGATGCACTGCGCGACGAGCTCGCGCTGAGCCAGCCCGGCATCTTGGCGCGGCTCGAAGTCGCGCTGCCCGACATGATCCCGAAGGCCTATCGCTGGGTCGCCGAGATGCGGGAGATTTCAGGATTCCTCGGGCCCGATCATCCGGCCAGCCAGATCTACGAGGGCTTTGCGCGGTGGTTCGAGCATCTGGCGGAGGATGCGAAGGGGGAGGCTGTGGATGCCGCGTTGATGAAGACCTTCGCGGCGAGCATCGCGCGGAAGAAGGCCTGATCAGCAGCCTCGGCCCCGGATTTGAAAGTCGAAGTCTCTCCATGCGTCATTGCGAGCGCAGCGAAGCAATCCAGAGTCCCTCCGAGGAAAGATTCTGGATTGCTTCGCTGCGCTCGCAATGACGCGGTGGAGACACTGCGTCCAACGGCTAACCCGCTCCGATCAACGGGATCGCTTCGTCTCGTTCGTACAGATACAGTAGGCAGCGCAGCGCCTCGCCGCGCTCGCTCTTCAGCTTGGGATCATCTTTAAGGATCCGCAGCGCCTCGTCTCTGGCCTGGGCGATCAGCTGGCCGTGCACCTCCGGACGCGCGATGCGGTAGCCGGGCAGGCCGCTCTGGCGCACGCCCAACACGTCGCCTTCGCCGCGCAGCTTCAGGTCCTCCTCGGCGATGCGGAAGCCGTCGGTGGTCTCGCGGATCACTTTCAGCCGCGCCTTCGACATCTCGCCGAGCGGCTCGCCATAGAGCAGGATGCAGGTCGAGGCCTCCGAGCCGCGTCCGATGCGGCCGCGCAGCTGGTGGAGCTGGGCAAGACCGAAACGCTCGGCGTTCTCGATCACCATGATGGTGGCGGCCGGGACGTCGACGCCGACCTCGATCACGGTGGTGGCGACCAGGAGGCCGATGTCGTGCGCGGCGAACTGGGCCATGACGCGGTCCTTCTCGGTGCCCTTCATCTGGCCGTGGACGAGGCCGACGCGATCGCCGAAGCGCTTTTGCAGGGTCTCGAAACGCTTGGTGGCGTTGGTGAGATGCTCGGTGCCCTCAGCCTCGGACTCCTCGACCAGCGGGCAGATCCAGTAGACCAGCTTGCCGGCTTCGAGCGCACGGCCGACGCCTTCCATGACCTCGCCGATGCGGCTCATCGGCACGGCGCGGGTATCGATGGGCTGGCGGCCGGCCGGCTTTTCGCGCAGCTCGGAGATGTCCATATCGCCGAAATAGGTCAGCACCAGCGTGCGCGGGATCGGCGTTGCGCTCAGCACCAGCACGTCGACAGCCTCGCCCTTGGACGTCAGCGCGAGGCGCTCGCGCACGCCGAAACGGTGCTGCTCGTCGACGATGGCGAGCGCGAGATCCCTGAACGCGACATCGTCCTGGATCAGCGCATGGGTGCCGACGAGCAGGTCGATCCCGCCCTCGGCGAGCTCAGTGATGATCTCGCGCCGCTCCTTGCCCTTCTCGCGGCCGGTGAGGATCGCGACCCGCAATCCCGCGCGCTCGGCGAGCGGAGCGATGGTCTTGATGTGCTGGCGCGCCAGGATCTCGGTCGGGGCCATCAACGCGGCCTGCTTGCCGACCTCGGCGACCGCGGCGGCCGCGAGCAGCGCCACCACGGTCTTGCCGGAGCCGACGTCACCTTGCAGCAGGCGCAGCATGCGCAGCGGCTGCTTGAGGTCTTCGGCAATCGCCGCCGCAGCGTTGCGCTGTGACGGTGTGAGCGCGTAAGGAAGGGCATCGATGATCTTGTTGCGCAGATGCCCGTCGCCGGCATTGCGCACGCCCGCAGGACGGCGCAGCTGCGCGCGGATCAGGGCGAGCGCGAGCTGGCCGGCCAAGAGCTCGTCGAAGGCGAGGCGCGACCAGAACGGCCGGTCGGGCAAGATGTCGGTCAGCTCGACCGGCTGGTGCACGCGATTGAGCGCCTCCGCGATCGGCGGGAAGTCACATCGGCGCAGCACCTCCGGGCTGATCCATTCCGGCAGCGCGGGAAGCTTTTGCAGCGCCTGCGCGATCGCGCGGCGGAGCGAGCCGAGCGCGAGCCCTTCCGTCAGCCGATAGACCGGGTCGATCCCCGACAGCTTCGAGATCGCCTCCTCGTCGAGCACGCGATCGGGATGCACGATCTGCGGGATGCCGTCGTACATTTGCAGCGTGCCGGAGACGAAGCGCTTCTCGCCGACCGGCAAGAGCTTTTCGACAAAGCCCGGCTTGGCGCGGAAGAAGGTCAGCACCACGTCGCCGGTATCGTCGCTGGCGTAGACCAGATACGGCGCGCGCGAATTGCGCGGCGGCGGCGGGCGGTGACGATCGATCGTGACCTCCAGCGTCACCATGGTTCCAACGGCCGCGTCGCGGATCTTCGGCCGGGCCCGGCGGTCGATCACCTGGCTCGGCAGATGCAAGAGCAGATCGACCAGCCGCGGCGTCTCGCTGCGGCTGAGCAGGTACTGCAACAGCTTGTCCTGCTTCGGACCGACGCCGGGCAGGCTGGTCACGGGAGCAAACAGCGGATTGAGCAGGCTGGGGCGCATTCGGGGAATCTAAGATCGTTCCTCGCCGTCATGCCCGGCTTTATGCCGGGCATCCACGGCTTTTTTTCCGCGCGACGTGGATGGCCGGGACATAGGCGAGCGGAAGCGACGCCGTCCTTCAGACGGCTATGCCCGGCCATGACGGATTGGAGGGACGACCTCCCGCAACAAAGGGCTGACACCGGGGGTCCGAGTGGCTATATCACCCCCGCCCGGCACGTCCGGGCTTTCTGCGTTTGACTGGATTTGAGACATGACGGGAACGACACGATCGAGCAGCGGGCTGGATGACCGCCGCAAGCGGCTTCTGTTCCGCTGCTGGCACCGCGGCACGCGCGAGATGGACCTGATCCTCGGCCGCTTCGCGGATGCCGAGATCGGCAATCTGTCCGATGACGAGCTGAGCCAGCTCGAGACCTTGCTCGAGGTCAACGATCCCGATCTCTATGCCGCCATCACCGGCGACAAGGTGCTGCCGGCCGACGTCGCCGGCGCGCTGTTTGCCCGCATCAAGGCGTTTCCGATCGCGGACGGCAACGCATGAAGCAGGGAATGAAATCTCCGGCCGAGCTGCTCGCGCCCGGCCGCGCGCTGACGCTCGCCAATGTCGCGGAAGGTGCCGAAGGCCTCGTCGTCTCCGATCTCGCGCGCGCCATCGCGGCGCGGCCGAAAATGCCGGCGGTCAGCCTTGCGGTCGTCTGCCGCGACGGCGGGCGCATGCAGTCGCTCGAACGCGCACTTAGGTTCTTCGCGCCCGATCTGCCGGTGCTGACCTTCCCGGCCTGGGACTGCCAACCCTATGACCGCGTCTCGCCGCATGGCGGCGTTCTCGCCCAGCGCCTGACCACTCTGGCGCGGCTGGCCTCGCTCACCGGCAGCGACAAGCCGCTGATCGTGCTGACCACGGTGAACGCGGTGGTGCAGCGCGTGCCCGCGCGCGAGCTGGTCGCGGCGCAGGCGCTGTCGGTCGCGCCGGGCAACGTCGTGCCGATGGACACCGTTGTCGCCTGGCTCGAGCACAACGGCTACAACCGTTCCTCCACCGTGCGCGAGCCCGGCGAATATGCCGTGCGCGGCGGCATTTTGGATCTGTTTCCGGCCGGCCTCGAGCAGCCGGTGCGGTTCGACTTCTTTGGGGACAGCCTGGAATCCATCCGCTCCTTCGACGCGGAGACCCAGCGCACGCTGCTCGACATGCGCTCGCTCGACCTCGTGCCGGTCTCCGAGTTTCAGCTCGTCACCGACACCATCCGCCGTTTCCGCATGGGCTATGTCGCCGAGTTCGGCGCGCCCGAGCGCGACGATGCGCTGTACGAGGCGGTCAGCGAAGGCCGCCGCCATCCCGGCATGGAGCACTGGCTGCCGCTGTTCCAGGACCGGATGGACACGCTGTTCGATTATCTGCAAGGCGCGGCAATCGCGATCGAGCCGCAGGCCGAGGACGCCGTGCGCGAGCGCTTCAAGCAGATCCTCGACTATTACGAGGCCCGGCGCGAGGCGATGGAGCATCCCGGCGGCGGCGCGATCTACAAGCCGCTGCCGCCCGACCGGCTGTATCTGACCGAGGAGGAATGGAGCAAGCGCCTCGGCGCGATCCCGCTGGCGCGGCTGACGCCGTTCTCGGTGCCGACCGACGGCATTGGCATAGTCGATGCGGGTGCGCGCAAGGGCCGCGACTTCGCGCCGGAGCGCAACGACAGCAATGTCAACGTGTTCGAGTCGGTCGTCAGCCACGTCATGGCGTTGCAGGCGCAGCGCAAGAAGGTCGTGATCGCGCTGTGGACGGAGGGCTCGCGCGACCGCATGACGTCGATGCTGCGCGACCACAAGCTCGCCCACGCTACCAGCGTCAACTCATGGCGGACGGTGCAGGCGACGCCGCGCAACGAGACCATGCTCGCCGTGCTCGGCCTCGAAAGCGGCTTCGAGACCGACGAGATCGCCGTCATCAGCGAGCAGGATATCCTCGGCGACCGCCTGGTGCGGCCGCGCAAGGCCAGTCGCAAGCTCGACAATTTCATCTCGGAGGTGACGAGCCTCACCGCCGGCGACATCGTCGTCCACGTCGATCACGGCATCGGCCGGTTCATCGGCCTGCAGACGCTGGACGTCGCCGGCGCGCCGCATGACTGCCTCGAGCTGCATTATGCCGCCGAGACCAAGCTGTTCCTGCCGGTCGAGAACATCGAGCTCTTATCGCGTTACGGCTCTGATCAAACCACGGTCGAGCTCGACCGCCTTGGTGGCTCGGGCTGGCAGACCCGAAAAGCAAAACTGAAGAACCGCATCCGCGAGATCGCGGGCGAGCTGATCAAGATCGCGGCCGAACGCATGCTGCACGAAGCGCCGAAGCTGCCGGTGCAGCAGGGCGTCTACGACGAGTTCTGCGCACGCTTCCCCTATGACGAGACCGAGGACCAGCTGGGCGCGATCGAGTCCACGCTGAAGGATCTCGAAAAGGGCCGCCCGATGGATCGCCTGATCTGCGGCGACGTCGGCTTCGGCAAGACCGAGGTGGCGCTGCGCGCCGCCTTCGCCGTGGCGCTCGACGGCAAGCAGGTCGCGGTCGTGGTGCCGACCACGCTGTTGGCGCGTCAGCACTACCGGACCTTCAGCGAGCGCTTCAAAGGCTTCCCGGTCAATGTCGCGCAGGCCTCGCGCCTGATCCCGACCAAGCAGCTCAACGAGGTCAAGAAGGGTATCGCCGACGGCTCGGTCGACATCGTCGTCGGCACCCACGCGTTGCTCGGCAAGGCGATCAAATTCCGCGACCTTGGCCTGCTCATCGTCGACGAGGAGCAGCATTTCGGCGTCAGCCACAAGGAGCGGTTGAAGGCGCTGCGCGCCGAGGTGCACGTGCTGACGCTGTCGGCGACCCCGATCCCGCGCACGCTCCAATTGGCACTGACCGGCGTCCGCGAGCTCTCGATCATCGCATCGCCCCCGGTCGACCGTCTCGCGGTGCGAACCTTCGTCGCCCCGCACGATCCCCTGATGATCCGCGAAGCGCTCCTGCGCGAGCGCTATCGTGGCGGCCAGGCGTTCTACGTGGTGCCGCGCATCGACGATCTCGCCGAGGTCAAGGACTTCCTCGACAAGAACGTGCCCGAGATGAAGGTCGCGGTCGCGCATGGCCAGATGCCGCCGGCCGTGATCGAGGACATCATGACCGCGTTCTACGACGGCAAGTTCGACGTTCTGTTGTCGACCACCATAGTCGAGTCCGGCCTCGACATCCCCAACGCCAACACGTTGATCGTGCATCGCGCCGATATGTTCGGCCTTGCCCAGCTCTACCAGCTGCGCGGCCGCGTCGGCCGCTCCAAGCTGCGGGCCTATGCGCTGTTCACGCTGCCGGCGCAGCAGAAGATCACGGCGCAGGCCGAGCGCCGGCTCACCGTGCTGCAGTCGCTGGAGACGCTGGGCGCCGGCTTCCAGCTCGCCTCCCACGACCTCGACATCCGCGGCGCCGGCAATTTGCTCGGCGAGGAGCAGTCCGGCCACATCAAGGAGGTCGGCTTCGAGCTCTATCAGTCGATGCTGGAGGAGGCGATCGTCAACCTCAAGGCCGGCGTCTCCGAGCCCGCCGCCGACCGCTGGTCGCCGCAGATCACCATCGGCATGCCCGTGCTGATTCCGGAGGACTATGTCAGCGACCTCTCGGTGCGGCTGTCGCTGTACCGGCGCCTGGCCGATCTCGACACCGAGGAGGAGATCGAGAATTTCGGCGCCGAGATGCGCGACCGCTTCGGCGTGCTGCCGGACGAGGTGCGCTATCTGTTCAAGGTCGCCGCGATCAAGGCGTTCTGCCGCCGGGCCAATGTCGAGAAGATCGACGCCGGCCCGAAGGGCGCCGTCATCGTCTTCCGCGACAATTCCTTCGCCCATCCCGAGCGCCTCGTGAGCTTCATCCGCAGCTACGGCCAGGCCGCCAAGGTGCGGCCCGACATGAAGGTTGTGTTCCTGCAGGACTGGGAAACGCCGGAGGAGCGGCTCGCGGGCACGACGGAGATCATGCGGCAGCTGGCGCAGCTCGCCGAGAGCAAGAAGGCGGCGTAGAGGCACCGGCCTCACCGCGTCATTGCGAGGAGCCCTTGCGACGAAGCAATCCAGAGTCTTTCCGCGGAGGGATTCTGGATTGCTTCGCGCGCTCGCAATGACGGTGGTTGTTGCTGCAGCTCGCGAAAAACTACGACGCCGCCCTCGATGCCTCCGCCGACAGGCGCGCCAGCAGCGAGCGTGCCGTATCCGACGGCGACAGCGAGTCCACGCTGACCACGGGATCGCTGCGCATCTCGTGCTTGCCGTTGGAGGTGTGCCGCATCACCGCCGACAGGCGGCGCGCGATCATATGCGCGGTGCGGAAGTCGGTCTCGGCGAACACGACGATGACCGAGCCGTCCTTCTGCGCGGCGCCAAAATCCATCTGCCGCATCAGGCGGCTGAGGATGCGGGCGGCGTCGAGCTGGGCGCGGGGATTGTTGGGATCGAAGGCGAAGCGGGCGACCGAGAGGCCGCCGCCGCGGGCGAGCGTCTGCTCGACCGCCTTGGCGAAATCGCGGGCGAAGGCTTCCACCGTGAGCAGGCCGCTGCGCGGATCGAGCCAGCCGCCGGCATCGATCGAGCGCAGCGTGCGGCTCAGCTGCGCTTCCATGGCGTGCTGGCGGATCAAGGGCAGCGCGTTGGCCGCGATCCTCGGCGGCTCGCCGGTGATCAGCTCGAGATTGGGCAGGTCGTAGCTCTGGGTGAGCTGGTGGGCGGTGACGACCACGGGCAGGCTGCGGAAGCGAGTGTCCTCGGCGAGCACGGTCAGAAACGCATCGGTCACGCGCGCGGTAAAGCCTTCGGCGAGCACGACGCCGTCGAGATCGCGGGTGTTGAGGTGTTTCGCGGCAGCCTCGATCGAGAGCGCACCGACCACGCCGACGCGTTCGCCGAACGCGACGGAGAGCGCAGGGTAAGCCGCGCCGCGGCCGATCAGGAGCACGGTGGCATCGCGTGCGGGATCGCCCTGCGGCAGCGCGATTTTCACTTCGGGCAGCCGGCGCAGAACCGTTGCGTGCAATGTCCGCACGCGCAGCGCCGCCCGGAGCCGCGCGATCAGCCGGTCGGGATTGCCGCCGCGCGAGGAGAAGGGCAGGGCGTTGTGCGGCAGCGTGCCCGCCGCATCCAGGGCCACGAAGGGCAGGTAAGGCGATTGAGCGGTGATCGTCTTTGCGAGCCGCGTCACATGCGGCTCGTGTCCGGCATGGACCGCAGCGAGAACCGCGGCCGGCTGCACCTCTTCGACCGCGCGCGGCGCGCTGGTCCAGTCGGTGTCGACGACGGGAAAGAGCCGGGCCTCGTCCAGCGCCGCCACGAAGGCGGGGCGTTCGGCATCGGACACAAACAGGATCGGGCCCGCCTGGGACATGTAAAAACTCTGATCGCGCAACAATTTGCCGCCGCAATCTAGTTTGGCCGCCTTAATGCTGCGTCAACGCAGGCGCTGAAACCGCGCCTAGACAGGCCCGGAGCGGTCGCGAAAAGCCTCGACCATCAGGGGGTTAAGCCCGAGCTCGCTGAGCGCCTCGCGGGCGCGGGCATTGTCCTGGGCGCGCCCGGCGAGCCGGTGGCCGGAGAGGCGGTCGGGCAGCGCCGTGAGCAGCGCGCCCTGGCCGAGCCGGCGCGCCCATTCCTGCAGGTCGTTTGAGAGGAAGCGATAGCCGCCGACCGCCATGATGCCGGAGGGCGGCGCTGTGATGCAGATCGCGCCGCTCGGGCGATCGAGCCGCGCGGCATAGCCGGTGTCGACATAGTCGCGCGGCGGCTGCGCCGTCAGCGTCTCGCCGACCGGCTGCGGCGGGGCGTAGGCCGCGATCGGCACCATCGCGCCGCGCAGGCCAAGCGTGCCCTTCGGCGTCAGCAGGATCTCGCCGGCGATGGAGGAGCCGGACTGCTCGCGCGGAGCGCCGTGCGGCCCCGGCATCACCGGCACCGGCATGCCGTCCTCGCCGCGGCGGGCGCCGAACAATCCGGCCTCGCCGAACAGGTAGACGTCGGTCAGCGGCGCATGCGGCGCAATCCAGGCATCGCTCGCCGCGACCTGCTCGGGCGCGCGCCACAGGCCGATGACGTTGCGCAAAGTCGGCATCCGCGCCGCGAGGTCGGCATCGCCGAGCCGCAGCGCGAGCTGCGCCGGCGCGATCAGCACCTCGCATTCGTGCTCGTTGATCTGCTGCTCCAGCACATCGTTCTCGAACGGATGATGCAGCGCCATCGTGCCGCCCGAGAGCAGCCACACCGCGAGCGAGGAGGCGAGCCCTGCGAACGACATCGGCGTGAACGCCGCCATCACGGTCGCGCCCTGCTTGATGTCGGCTTCGAGCGACATCGCAAGGCCGCCCGCGATCAGGCTGAAATGCGGCCGCGGCACCGGACGGAAGCCCTCCGCCGTGACGTCGAAGGAGATCATGGCCGCCTTGCGGCCGTCCTGGATCACGGCGCGCGTGGTGCCGGGCGGGCGCGCCAGGACGTCGTCGAGCGAAGCCATGCCTTCGGGCAGGTCGCTTCCGAAGCCGTAGACGTGCCGGATCGAGAACGCCTCGGCCGCGGCGTGCATGGCGAGATCGGCATAGCTGACGCCGTCGACCGTGCTCATGGTAACGATGGCGCGCGCGGCGGTGCGGTTCAGCGCTGCGGTCAGTTCCGCATGGCGCCAGAGCAGCGGCAGCACGGCGACGACGAGGCCGGCGCGATGGGCGGCGAGCACGGTCAGCACGAACTCGACCGTGTTGGGCAACTGGATCGCGATCACGGAATTGGCGGGCAGGCCGGATTCGACGAAATGCGCCGACAGCGCCTCGATGGCGGTATCGGCCTCGGTATAGGTCATCCGCCGCGGCCGGTGCCCGGTGATGCGTGCCTTGTTGAGCGGATCGAGCAGGGCGGTCGCGTGGGGCTGCCGCATCAGCGTGCGCTGAAACAGTGTGTCGAGCGTCGGCGATATTGCTGGCTGGTTCACGGCGTCACTTCGCTTGATGAGCTTGCGGCTGCCCCTTCGACCACCAGGTCTCCGGCAAATAGCCCGAGAGCGAGGTGGTCTTGGGCCGTTCTATCCGATTCCAGCGCGCGATCCATTGCTCCGATACGTTAAACAGCGGGATTGTGTAGAAGCCCGCGATCAGGGCGCGGTCGAGCGCGCGCACCGCCGAAACGAAATCCGTATGTTCACGGGCCTCGAGCAGGGCGGCGATCATGGCATCGACGGCGGGATCCCTCGCGCCCATGTAGTTGCGGGTGCCCGGATTGTCCGCCGCCGCACTGCCCCAATAGAAGTACTGCTCGTTGCCGGGCGACAGCGACTGGTCCCAGCGGTTCTGGATCATGTCGAACTCGTAGGCGAGCCGGCGCTGGTCGAATTGCACGGGATCGACCGAGCGCACGCTGGCCTCGATGCCGGCGCGTCTGAGGTCGCGCTGGAAGGCGAGCGCGATGCGCTCCTGGTCGCGCGTCGTGACCATGATCTCGAAGGTGAAGGGGCTCTTGGTCGCGCGATTGCGCAGCACGGTGCCGTCGAGATCGTAGCCGGCCTGCGACAGCAGCTTCAGCGCGGCGCGCAGCGTGGTGCGGTCGCGGCCTGATCCGTCAGTGACCGGCAGGCGGTAGCTGCCGTCCAGGATGTCGGGCGGAATTCGTGCGGCGAACGGCTTGAGCAGCTCGCGCTCGCGCGCATCCGCAGGCCTGCCATAGGCCGACAGCTCCGAGCCGGCGAAATAGCCGGCCACGCGCGAATAGAGCCCGAAGAAATAGCTGCGGTTCACCAGCTCGAAATCGAGCAGCAGCGTCAGAGCCTGCCGCACGCGGATGTCGGCGAAGACAGGACGGCGGGTGTTGAACACCAGGAATTCGGACGGCTGCGGCAGGCCGGGCTTGACGGTGTCGCGGATCACCGCGCCGCTTTTGGCTGCCGGAAAGTCATAGCCGTCGTGCCAGCGCAGCGGCTCGTGCTCGACGCGGAAATCGTAGAGGCCGCGCTTGAACGCCTCGAACTGCCCGTTGGCCTCGCGAAAATAGTCGAGCCGGATCTCGTCGAAATTGTAGAGCCCGCGATTGATGGCGAGGTTGCGGCCCCAATAATCGGGATTGCGCGTGAGTGTCACGCTGGCGCCGGGCTTCACCGCGGTGACGCGATAGGGGCCTGAGCCAATCGGCGCGGTCAGCGTCGTCTCCTCGAAGGTCGCGAAGTCGATGGCGTGCTTCGGCAGGATCGGCATCAGGCCGAGAATCAGCGGCAGCTCGCGGTCGTTGGCGCCTGTCAGGTCGAATCGGACGGTGAGGGGATCGAGCGCTTCGGCCTTGGCGACCTTGCCGTAGTACTGCCGGTGATTGGGGCGGCCGTGGTCGCGTAGCAGCTGCCAGGAGAACAGCACGTCCTCGGCCGTGACCGGCTTGCCGTCGGAGAAGCGGGCGCGAGGATCGAGACGGAAGGTGACGAAGCTTCGCTCGTCATTGGTTTCTACGGTCCTGGCGAGCAGGCCGTAAAGCGTGAACGGCTCGTCCTGCCCGCGCGCCAGCAGGCTCTCGACCACGTAGTTGCGGACCGGCTGCACCGCCAATCCCCTCACGATGAAGGGATTGAGGCTGTCGAAGGTGCCGAGAATGCCCCAGGTCAGACGGCCGCCCTTGGGGGCATCGGGGTCGGCGTAGGGCATGTGGCTGAAGTCGGCGGGCATCGCCGGCTTGCCGTGCATGGCGATCGCGTGGGCCTCCTCGGCCGCGGCGGTGCCTGCCGACAGCATCCCGGCAAGCGCAAGGGCAAGTGCAAGGGCAAGCGTATAGGGGCGGAGGCCGGGGCCCTCGAAGAGGCGCTGGAACATGAACATCGGCACAAGGTGATTCGAGGACCGTCGGGCGAATCTTATCACAGGGAATTTGATGGGGCTTTCGCGCCAGACCGGCCAAAGACGCTTGTCGGCATTGATCTTTTCGTCGGCCACGTTAAGAAGGCACCCAATCGCGCAAGAGCGTCGAGCCCGTCACTTATCCGCCTCAATTGACGGGGAGAGAGCCGCGCCCAAGGCGGCCAGGTTCGGCGCTTCGGAGCGGTTCGGGCACTTCCCGTTCAGAAAGGGTTTTCCGCAATGAATTTCCGTTACTTGGCCGCGTCCGTCCGGCCGCGCGGGCGACTTCTCGCCCTGTTGACGGCGACGGCGTTGGCCGTTCCGTTTGCCGCCGAGGCCCAGACCCCTGCGCCGGGGGCCGGCGCCCCCGCCGCGCCCAAGGCCGGCCTCGAACAGCACGTGACCGGCAT